>NZ_JBIATY010000002.1:0-1069741 GCF_042892235.1 Streptomyces sp. NPDC001816 | reverse complement strand
CCACCCGCTCAATTTGACCGCTGCGCGATCAAATTGATGGGCCGTCCGCTGCGCTCCCGGCCCTGCGGGACTTTGTCCCGTTGTCAGGCTTCCGCTTCGCTGCAGCCTGAGGGCGGGTGCGCTGCGCTCCCCCGCCTGGCGGTCCTTTCGGCTGCGCCTCCAGAACCGCTGGGCCCGCTAGCGCGGGCCAGGCTGGCTGCGGAAACAGGGGTCTGTGGGTCGGTGAACCTTCGAGGGAGTTGACGGGTGCTCAGACGTGAGCGTGGCGGGGCCTTGCCTGCCGGCTTCCTGGCGCCTGTCGGCCGGTCCACGCAGCGCACACCGACCACGGCGTAGGCGGTGTGGCTGACGCACGGCCCGCAGAAAGATGATGCGTTCGGTCTTCGGTGCGATGCCGGGCCGTGTACCCCGAGACGGATGGCCGTCATCAGGCGAGGGTGATCTCTTCGGGTGATTTTCGTGTGCTGTCTCTTGTTCTGATGCAGCATGTAGGATTGGAGATATTGAGGGACATGCGATGGGAAGGTGGGTGCGTGTTGATCTACGAGTACCTTCCGCATGAACTCGCCCGGCTGGGTGTGGTCTCGAAAGCATCGGGGCTCGATCGGTGTCAGGTGGCCACGCAGGTGCGCCTGGCCCAGGAGCGTGCCGGGAACGCGATCATGGCCCCGGCGGAACCTCACCATCTGAGTGAGCTGTTCATTGCAGAGCTGCGGCGCCTTCAGTGGGAGCGGATCTCCGGTCTGATGGAGTCGGATCGGATGCCTATGTACGTGTCCTCTCGTGACTTGCGTGCCGTCCGTTATGAAGAGCGGCGCTTGCGGAGGCTGGTGAAAGATATGGCAGAGGCTGAGCGGTCGGGTGTCGCCGCCCCGGAGGTCTCGCGGCATCGCGTCTTCCGGATCGACGCGCGGCCCGCCGGCGGATTCTGCCGCCCGGACATGCCGATCCCGGTCGTGCACCTGATGGCTGCATCGCCTGACGAAGCAGCCATCAGAGCGGGGGCGGTCCACGGCGGCAAGGGGGGTCTCTACGAGCGTGTGGGGTACCGGATCACTTCCGCCGAACAGGTCCTTCCTGAACCGGGAGAACTCTTTTGATTCAGCTCAGAGAACACCAGGTCGATCAAAAGTCGAGCTTCCGCAAGTGGGTCGGATTCCCTGCAAGATCGTCTGTGCCTCCGCAGGGTGCACGGGGCACGATCGTGTCAGCGACCGGATCGGGGAAGACGATCACCGCTGCCGCGTGCGCGCTGGAGTGCTTCTCAGGCGGCCGGATCCTCGTCACGGTCCCGACGCTGGACCTGCTCGTGCAGACCGCCCAGGCGTGGCGCCTGGTGGGCCACCGGGCCCCGATGGTCGCGGTGTGCTCGCTGGAGAACGATCCGGTGCTGAACGAGCTGGGGGTGCGCACCACCACCAACCCGATCCAACTCGCCCTGTGGGCCGGGCACGGGCCGGTCATCATGTTCGCCACATATGCCTCGCTGGTGGACCGCGAGGACATCGACGCACCGATGGGCCAGCGGAAGGTTCGCGGGCCGCTGGAGGCCGCTCTGGCGGGCGGGGAGCGGCTGTATGGCCAGCAGATGGCAGGCTTCGACCTCGCCATCGTGGATGAGGCCCACGGCACAGCGGGTGATCTTGGCAGGCCATGGGCGGCGATCCACGACAACGCCCGCATCCCGGCGGACTTCCGGCTCTACCTCACGGCGACCCCGCGCATCCTTGCCTCACCCCGGCCGCAGAAGGGCACGGAAGGCCAGGAACTAGAGCTCGCGTCGATGGGCCAGGACTCGCAGACCTACGGGCCGTGGCTGGCCGAACTAGGGCTCTCGGAGGCGATCGAGCGGGGCATCCTCGCCGGGTTCGAGATCGACGTGCTGGAGATCCGCGACCCCTCGCCGGTCCTCGGGGAGTCGGAGGAGGCGCGGCGGGGCCGGCGCCTCGCTCTCCTGCAGACGGCGCTCCTGGAGCACTCGGCGGCGTACAACCTGCGCACCGTGATGACCTTCCATCAAAAGGTGGAGGAGGCCGCAGCGTTCGCGGAGAAGATGCCCCAGACGGCAGCCAAGCTGTACGTCAACGACGCCTCCGGCGACGACCTGGCGAAGGCAGGGAAACTGCCGAAGTCGTCGATCGATGCGGAGTTCTACGAGCTGGAGGCCGACCGCCATGTCCCGCCGGACCGGGTGTGGGCGGCGTGGCTGTGCGGCGACCACGTCGTCAGCGAGCGGCGCGAGGTCCTGCGGCAATTCGCCAACGGGATCGACGCCAACAGCCGGCGGGTGCACCGGGCGTTCCTCGCCAGCTGTCGCGTCCTCGGGGAAGGCGTCGACATCACCGGCGAGCGGGGCGTGGAAGCCGTGTGCTTCGCCGACACCCGCGGCTCCCAGGTGGAGATCGTCCAGAACATCGGCCGCGCACTCAGGCTCAACAAGGACGGCTCCACCAAGGTCGCGCGGATCATCGTGCCGGTCTTCCTGGATCCCGGCGAGGACCCGACCGACATGGTCGCCAGCGCCTCGTTCCGCCCTCTTGTAGCCGTTTTGCAGGGCCTGCGCTCGCATGATGAACGACTCGTGGAACAGCTCGCCTCCCGTGCCCTCACCAGCGGACAGCGCAAGGTCCATGTCCGGCGCGATGAGGACGGGCGGATCGTCGGGGCCGGCGGCAAAGGCGACAGCGAGGACCAGGAGCAGGACGGCACCGACGCCGCTGCCGAGTCCGCGCTGCTCCACTTCTCCTCTCCCCGGGACGCCGCCACGATCGCGGCCTTCCTGCGCACGCGGGTGTACCGGCCGGAGTCGCTGGTGTGGCTCGAGGGCTACCAAGCCCTCATCCGCTGGCGGGCCGAGAACGAAATCACCGGCCTGTACGCCGTCCCGTACGACACGGAGACCGAAGTCGGCGTCACGAAGGACTTCCCGCTGGGGCGGTGGGTGCACCAGCAGCGCAAGGCGCTGCGGGCCGGGGAACTGGAGGAGCGGCGCAAGACCCTGCTGGACGCTCCCGAGGCCGGGATGGTCTGGGAGCCCGGCGAGGAGGCATGGGAGAGCAAGCTCGCCGCGCTCCGCTCCTACCACCGGGCCACCGGGCACCTCGCACCACGACAGGACACAGTCTGGGGCGAGGACGAAGCGATGGTGCCCATCGGGCAGCACATGGCCAACCTCCGCCGCAAAGGCGGCCTCGGGAAAGACCCGAAGCGGGCGGCGCAGCGCGCGAAGCAACTGGAGGCGATCGACCCGGACTGGAACTGCCCATGGCCACTCGACTGGCAACGCCACTACCGCGTCCTCGCGGACCTGGTCGACGCCGACGGCAGCCTGCCCGACATCGCCCCCGGCGTGATGATGGACGGTGACGACCTGGGCAAGTGGCTCACACGGCAACGGGAGGCGAGCACCTGGGCACAGCTGACCACCGAACAGCAGGAACGACTGACCATGCTGGGCTTCAAGCCCGCTGAGCCGCCGTCTCCCGCCCCGGCGGCCGGGCATGCGACGAAGGGCGCCGGGAAGGCGTCAGTGGCCTTCCAGCGAGGCATGCAAGCCCTCGCCCAATACATCACTCGCGAGGGCCACCACCGCGTCCCCAGGAGCCACACAGAGGAGATCATGGTGCTGGGCGAGGCTACGCCGGTCCGGCTGGGGGTGTTTATGAGTAACACCAAACAGCGGCGGGACAAGCTGGGTGACCCGCAGCGCGCCGCGCTCCGGGAGCTGGGCATCGAATGGGCCTGAGTTGGAGCCCTCGCCCAGCCCCAGGGTGCCAGCAGCCGATGAAAACGGGGGAAGGGCCCGGCTGCTGCCGGACCCTTCGCTCGTAGCGGGGGCGGGATTTGAACCACGCGACCTCTGGGTTATGAGCCCAGCGAGCTACCGAGCTGCTCCACCCCGCGTCGGTGACACCACCGTACCCGGCGCCCGCCACACCCGCAGCGAATTAACCGGGCCGCAAGCATCAGAGATGACATCATCTGACCAACCTGGCCTGCCGCGTGACAAAACCGCACATCAGCGCGAGTCCGGCGCCCCACCGACACTGCCCTGTGCCGGAGCACTGCATCGCTTCGTCCAGCCAACACCGACTGATCACGTCAGCTCAACCCGCCACCCTCCGTCCGGAAGAATGATCACGGGCACCGCGCTTCGGGAGCTGGGCGTGGATTGGGCATAGCGTGCGGACCAGCGTCGCACGAATCACATATTCCGATGCAAACTGCGACGTGTGGCGTTCTCGTTCAGCGGCTTGTGTTCTCCTCTCGGATCAGTCGTCGAAGGCTGGTTCGCGCTGCGACCAGGTCTGCTTCCAGGGTCGTGAGACGGGCTCGGAAGGCGTGGTTTTCGTGGGCGGTCTGCCGGAGTTGGTCTTCGAGCCGATGGTTGTCCCGGGTGAGTTCGTCGACGCATTGGGTCAGGTGCGTGTTGCCGAGGGCATCGAGTTGCTGTCCGAGCTGGTGCCTGATGGCCTGCCGCATCCGTTCTCTGTCTCCCGCAGGGTCCGGATCTCCTTCCTGGCCAGCTCGAGTTCTGCGCACAGTGCTGCGGAGGCGGCCCGTGTGTCGGCGGGTCGAAGGATGGTGGGCTGCTGGCGTTGCTGAGCGGCCTGGATATGCTCGCGGATGCCTTCGGCGTAGGTGTGTCAGCGGTCACGTAATTCCCCACGATCTGCATGATCAGCGTCACGTAATTCCCCACCCTCGTGGTCACGTGTCCCCATGGGGACGGCGGTCGTGGACGGGCATCCGGCGGGTCCGTCAGCATTGTTCGGGAAGGAGTTCGACGCCGAATCGCTGATGGAGGGCTGCCATGTCCCGCCGGTCCTCGTCGTCGAGTGTGTAGCCGGTGTGGCAGAGCACCTGCCCCCGGGCGGTGAGGCAGCGGACCGCTTCGCCGTTGATCGTTCCGGTGGCGTTGAACCAGGCCGCCTCGTAGACCCAGATCTCGCCGTTGTCCATGGTGTAGTCGCCGTTGCCCTCTTCGTCGAAGACGACCGGGTGGACGTCCACGCTCCTGCCGTCCTGGTCGCCGAGGACGAAACAGGAGGCGAGGCGGCCCTCGGTGACGGTGTATCCGAGCGGTCGAAGAGCGGCGACCAGGTCCTGGGCCTGGTCCACCCGGGCGATCAGGTCGACGTCCTTGTGCGGGCGGGTCTGCTCGCCGAGGAGGGCGTCGACGCCCCACCCACCGTCACCGAGCCAGACCTCGATGCCCGCGGTTTCGAGGGTCCTGATCACGGTCAGCGCGTCGGTGGCGTTCATCATCATGCGACTCAGTATCCCGATGGGTCGGTGCGGCCCATTGCCGCCGATCAGCGGTGTGAGCCGGAGGCTGGGCGACGGCGGCTTGGTAGCGGTAGGACTCGGTGCCGGTCTGGATGAGGGCCCCCGGTCGACTAACAAGCGGCGAGCAGATCGGCCAGAACGCCTGTCGGGTCGTGCAGCACGCGGGCGCCGTCGGTCACCACGCGGCGCGTCCCCGGATCGACGGGGTCCGTCCTCGCCCAGGCCGGAGAGCCGATGCCGACCTCGACCTCCAGGCCGGAGGCGGTGGAGTAGCGTCGTTCGGTGACCGGTCCCCACGCCTGGGTGCGGATCAGTTCGCCCAGGCGGCGTCGTCAAGGTATCGGGGCTCGTCCGTAGTGAGCAGGACGATGTCGATGTCGGAGTCGGGTCGTGCGGCGTTGCGAGCACATGATCCGACGAGGAGCAGACCGACGATGTCTTCACGGTCCCTCGCCCACCGTGTGATGTGAAAGATGACCCCGTCGACCTCAGCGATCCGCTCCGACGACAGCGCCGTCGAACTGCTTGCTGACTGGTCGTCACGACCCACAACCTTCTCCTGGTAAGTAGCTGACGCTGACTTGAGACAGCTTCTCAGGCCGGCGCCCCCTACCGACCGATGGGAACCATGACGGCGGCCGGGAACCGCGGAACCAGCGCCCACTGCCTGGGGAATTACGTGACGTTTGCCCTGAGGAATTACGTGACCGTTGACAACTGGAGAACATCGACCCGTCGTGGTGCCCGGCCTGGCCGGTGGAATGGCAACGCCGCTTCCACCTCACCCGCCAGCACCTCGAAGCCGACGGCACACTGCCGACCGCGCCAGGCGACGTCCTACACCAAGGCGAAGACCTCGGACGGTGGGTACACACCCAACGCCTCGGCTTCGACGAGCTCACCGCTGTGCAGCAATGGATGTGCGAACACATCCTCGGCATGACACCCGCTGGCGAGGACGAAAAGCCGAAACCGCGGCGTAGCCAAGCCGACAAATGGTCCCTCAACGTCGCAGCCGCCCGCCAGTACTACCAACGCGAAGGACACCTGCGCGTACCCAGAAAACACACCGAACAGATCATCGTGGGTGGCGGTGGCGAAGACGGTGACGGCCAGGACCGGGAGCAGCGGGAGGAGCGGGAGGAGCGGGAGATCAAGCTCGGAGCATGGATCAACAACCAACGCTCGCGGGCCGCGACGCTCACCACCGAGCGCATCGAGCAACTCTCCGCGATCGGCATGCGATGGACATAGCCGCGAACGGACGAGCCGCGAGGCCGGGCAGGGTGATCCTGTCCCGGCCCCGCTGTCGTCGGGGTCAGCCGTCCTGCTGTGCGGCCTTCCAGCGCTCGTGGCACGCGGCAGCGAACAGAGCTACTCGGCTGGGACCAGTCGGCGTAGCAACTTACGGCCCCCGGGTGTCAGGTTCGGGTCCTGGGCCAGCTCGTCGCGCACCACCATGGCTGACGGATGGCCGACCTTGGCCACGAAGTACACCGCCGCCACGCGCAGGTCTTCTTCCACGTCAGGATCGCGGGCGAAGCGCAGGAGGACCTCCGCCCCCCGTGGATCTCTGTTGAGCGCGGCCACATAGGCTGCGTTGATCCGTGTCTTGGCCGGACAGGCGGGATCATCGGCGATGGCGTTCAACCACGCGACGCCGTATGCCTCGTCGATCTCGACCACGGTAAGCGCCGCCTTGAACCAGAAGTCGCCCCCGGCCCGGGTGTCGATCCAGCTGGTGAGGAGGTCGAGGCCGCGTTGCCGGTGAAGCTTGCTGAGCTGCCATGCGATGCCGAGCCGGACGTCGGGGTCCAGCCCTGGATTGGACGCCAGGTCCACGATCAGGTCGAGGCCGCTGTCGTCGCCGTCGCGGAAAATCGCCGTCGCCGCCGCCACCTGGCCCTGCAGACTGGTCAGCCTCGGCGAGCGGGCCAGTTCCCGCAATGCCACCAGCCCCTCGGCCCGGCTCTCGGCGAAGGCGAGCAGCGCACTGGCCGCATCGACCCGGGAGTCGTCGATCGCCAGTGCGGCGAGAGCCTCGGCCATCGGCACAGAGTGCGGATCCAGCTGATTCACCGCGTCGATGTCGATCGAGGTCCCGAGCCGGGCCTGTCGACCGATCTTGATGTGCCGCTGGAGTTTCTCCACCGCTTGGGCCTGCACCTCGACCGGGAGGTAGGTGCCGAGCCGCTTTTGTGCGGCAAGGAACGTGCAGCCGCTGATGCCGGAAGATGACGGCAGCTCGCCGAGATCCGCCGCTGCGGCGTCAGTGAGCCGGTCCATGAGGAAGCCGAGGTAAGACATGTTCTCACCCTCGGCAGCCGCCCACATCCGCCGGCCCCAGCCGCCCACGGCGCGGTAACCAGGAGCGGGCCGCCACGGCCAGTGCCGGCGCCGGTGGCTGCCGAGGACGCGCCGCAGCTCCGCCAAGCCTCCCTCGCGTGGATCACCGAGAGTCCAGGCGGCCAAGAACTCCTCGTACGTGCGATGCGCGAACTCCAGCTCCGCCCCCTGCTGCTGGAGCACCCCGCTACGCCGGAAGCAGGCGATGAGCTGCTCTCTCCACCACTTGACCGGCACGGCGCCGCGCGGCTTGATGCAGTCCCGCTCCAGCAGGACGTCCAAAACCGGCCGGACGGGTCCGCTTCCCTGTCGGCGAGTGGCGGCCACCGTCGCCAGCAAGGCACGAACGTCCGCGGGCGGCAGCGTGCTCAGCTCGAGGACGTGCTTCTCCACTGCCGGGCTTTGCCAGGCCGGTGCCCTGGAGTCGCCTTGCTTGCCCGCGTGATGCTCCGGCAGGGTATCGGTGCGTGGCGTGGTCGCCATCAGCTCGGTGATGAACGCGTCGTAGATATCCCCGCGGGTGCTGCCCAGAGGCCGGTCGGGGTGGACCCGGTGCAATTCGCAGAGAATGGCACCGATCATGGGCAGCTTGACCAGGTCGTCGAGACGTGCCTCGGCGACCGCAGCCATGAGGCCGTCGACTTGATCCGGACCGAGCCACGCCGCAGCCAGCTCCCGGACGTCACCTGACTCGAACCGCAAGAGCTCTAAGCAGACGGGCGCCGCCTCCTTCAGATCGTTCTGCTCCTGCTTGGACAGGTATCGCGTGGTGACCACAAGGCGGTGGGTCTCTCGCCGTTCCGCGACCCACCGGACGATGTCCCGCAGCGCCTTACGGCGTGCCTGCGCGTTAGTGATCTCGTCGAGGCCGTCGAGCAGGACCAGCCAGTGAGAGCCGGGCGCCGGCGGGTCGGCGTAGAGCGGCGCCGCGAGCGGCTCTTGGCTGAGCAACGTGGCCGGAACGTAGACCGGCAGCGCGGCAGACCGGACTCCGTCCCTCCACTGGCGGCAGACGTCGAGCTCGTGACGTCGTAGAAGCGCGGTCTTTCCGCCACCAGGATCACCGAGCACCACCACGAGCGGCGCGGTGGTGAAGACGGCGGCGCTCGCCGGCTGGGCCGTCGAACGGTCGGCGGGCCGCCCTTCGTGCCAGCTCACCACCGACTGGGCAACGTAGGGTCCGGGAGCCTCTACGCGGCTGCAGACATCGGCGAGGTACGCCTCCAGCTGGGCGCGGCCCTCGTCCACGAGGGCCGTCTTACCGCCCCGCCTGCTCGTCTGGGTCGCGGACCGCGCCGCAGCCGCACGCTCGGCCCGATCTGCCTGAGCGCGCTCCACGAGGTTTCGCCAGAAAAGCTCGTCCGGCTTCTCTGCCGCCCAATCGGACCACAGCCGAACCAGTACCCACACCACGTCCGCGTTTTGAGGAACCTCGGCGTCCGCCGCCACTTTCGGGAGCCATTCACTGAGGTTTTGGGCCCGAAACGTGATCGAATAGGGCGGCTCGCTGAGCGCTTTTGCGATCGCGCGCTGCGAGAACGCCTTACCAGCCTTGCCTCTGCCCTTCTTCGCCCGATCTCTCAGCTTGCACATCTCGTCGTACAGCTTGAGGGCGTCCCCTGTGGCGATGAAGGCCTCCTCACTGTTGCCCGGGCCTGTCTGTGCCCGGTGCGGGCACTGCGGGCACGCCCGCCGACCAGCAGCTTAGGACGTCTTCATCCAATCCGCCCGCCTTTCCGGACGGGCAGCCAGTTCCTGCGGATTCTTGCTCCTGCCCCCGGCAACAGGCCGGGCACAGTTGGGAGTTGATCATGCAGCAGGGCAACAGCAGCACCGCTCGGCGGCTCGGTCGTGCCGCGATGTTCAGCGCCGTACGCGGTTTGGCCTCAACGGTGGGAAGTGCGTTCCTGGCCTTGATCACCTGGTCGATCCAGAGCCACTGAAGGAGGGGTCGAACACTGTGAACTGGGACCACATCAACCTCAGCCTCATCGGCTTCTTCGGAGCGGTTGGCCTGGGGCTGACACTGCTCCTTCAGACACTCAAGCAACTGCCCGAGATCATCGTTGCCATCCGCAAGACCGTGGATGCCGTCCGTCGCCGCGGGTCCGGGGAGCCGGAATCGGGTGACCTTCCTGGCCCGGAGCCGGACGAGCCCACTGAACCCGGTCAGCACGAGTAGCCGCCATCACAAAATCCGCAAGTCGTCCCGACCGTGGCGGTGCACGGTGACCTTCCGGCCGCCTGTACGGGAAGGGCGGTGCACAACGATCGGTGCCCTGGTCACGCCTCCCAGCGTGCCCTTGGCGGGATCGCGGGGCGCGTCGGCCGGGGCGGTCAGGGAGTGTCACCGGTCCAGTAGAAGCGGGCCGGGTCTCCGGGGCGCGGGTCATACATCGCCCGGCCGCCGACGCCAAACTGCCCCAGCTCTGTGGAGAGCGCGACGTCGGTGTCGACTTCATCCTGCGTCCAGCCGGTGATGTCGAGCAGCGGGCCGTCCAGCGGCCCGCCGACCAGCTCGGTAGCGCCCGTCTGGCCGCGGGCCGGGTGGTCATGGTCGCCACCGTAGACCCGGCGGCGCAGCAGCTGCTCGTCATCACGGTCCATCCGTTCAGCCTTGCAGCTGCCACCGACAACCCAGGGCCTGTCTGCGTCAGCTGCGGAAGCGCGAGAGCCAGGTGCCGCTGGCCTTCTGCTCGGGCTCGGTGTGCTCGGCTTGGCGTTCGGTGGTGATGGCCCGTGGGGTGCCCCATCCTGCGGGCTCGATGGCCTTCCACCGTTCGTCGGTAAACCGCGTGCCGCAGCCGGCGCACACCGGACGGCGGGCCTCCCGCTCGGCCCGCTGCTGCTCGGCCGCACGGCGCAGCTGCTCCTTGTACTCCCGCTCGCGGGCTTCGTAGTTGGCCTGTTGGCGGGCGTCGTGGGCTTCACGGCGGGGGTTGCCGATCGCCTCCAGGAGCGTCTGGTTCTCCGTGCGGCCGAAGCGCCGGAGGATCACCCCGGCCGGGCCGTGCTCCTTCAGCTGCTTCATGCCGGTGACCACGATGGGCAGCTTGCCGTCGTACATGTGGAAGCCGTCGTGGGCCGTGCCCTGCCGTGCCGTTCGGTCAGCTCAGCCAGCTGCGCGACGACCGTGTTGGGGGTGCGCAGGCCGACGCGGTTGAAGACGAGCAGCAGCAGCGGGTGCGGCTGATCGCCGTGCCGTCCGTCGGGCACCCACCAGCGGGTGCGCCACATCGGCCGCTCCTTGCCATCGGCGTCCTTCACCCTCCGTGGCAGAACCGCATGTACTTGTCGACCTTCGCCGCGAGTTCCTGCGCGGACTCGTAACAGTTGTCGATCTCCACGAACAGCAGCGGCACCCCGTCCTCGGGCTCGGTGATGACGATGTCCGCCTGGGCGCCGCCCTTGCCGGGGTTGGACCACGTGCCCGTCGCGGGCAGCGCCACCTCGGTCGCGTAGGAGGCGATGGTGCCCAACCCGTCCGGCACGTCGACCGCGTGGCTGCGTAGGTCATCTCCAAGGACGCTTGTTTGCGGCTTTCAGGAACGCTTCACGATCACCGACGTCCTGAATGTCGGTGAGAAATAGGAACACCCGCCACGGGAACGCGCGAGTGTTGTAGGGCGTATGGGGCTGGCACGACCGGACGGCCAGGACGCTGGCAGTGGTCGCCCTCAGTCAGCGGTTGTTGGGGCTCAGCAGCGTGGCGGCCGCGGCGATGAAGGCGACCGATGCTTCCTTGGCCGCATGCCGCCGGGCATCCAGCTCGGTCCGGTCGATGGCCTTGCGCAGCGCGTACGTGGCATCTGCGGCCTGCTGGGCGGGGCCGGCCAGCTCGGGGACCAGGACCTGAAGGCGGATGTGGGGCGCGGTGATTGCCGCCCGGGTGTCGTGGGACCTCGTCTGGGCCTCCAGTTGGTGCTCGGTGCCTGCCTCGGCCAGCGCCAGACGCTCCCGATGGAACATCGCCGAGCGGTGCGCGTCCAGGGCGGCCGCGAAGTCGGTGACGGCACCGAGCTGGTCCTGGCGGTGGCCGTCGGCGCGCTCCTCTGCGCGCGCGGTGCGTGCCGAACGGTGCTGGAGGAGTCCGGCGGTCAGGGCACCGGCGAGGGTACCGAGTACGGCAACAATCGAAGGCCATATGGACATCAGCTGTTGGGTCCTCTCGGGTAGTCGGTTTCAGTGGTGAGGTCGGCGGACAGCGAGGTACGCGGCGTCGCCAGCGATCGCGGGGTCACACCTGCGGCGCTCCGGACCTACCCTGACGGCCAGCTTGCGGATGGGGTCAGAGATTCTGGAGTCCGGAGCCATGATCACTTGCTCCGAGCCGACCAGCAGACGAGACGGCCGGAGGCAAGTACCGGCGCGCTCCCAGAATTCAGCGACAGGTCTTTTGCGGCTGACGGAGCGTTTCCAGCGGTGACCAACAAACGCTGATGGCTCCCGGCGGTAAAACCAACCGCGGCCTGCGCGGCGGCGAGGGCTTCGGCCGGCTCGCCATCGAGCAGGGCCGGGTCCGGCTTCGGGCGCATCAGCGCGAAGAGGGCGTCGTTGACCGCCATCGGGTGGGAGGCGCCGCTGCGGCCCGCGCCACGGGCCGGGCCGCCCATCTCCCCCACCGGCCGCCCCAGCTCGTAAGAGGCGGCCTTCAGGCCCATGGGCGTGAGGTTGCGCAGGGTGTCCCCGCCCGAGGTCCTCCCGCCGTTCTCCACCAGGCCGTGCTTGCGCAGATCGGAGAGCGCCCCGAGATGCGAGGCGGTGCGGGCCTGCTTCCGCTCCGAGGGCTTGGCCTTGTCGGTGTGCCGGTAGCTCATGTGCGGGGCTGAGATCTGCTGGATCTGTTCGACGGTCGCGACCTTCAGCACACCGAGCACGCGCAGCACGTCGCCGCGCAGGTTGTTCGTCGACCCCGCCGGGTTCGTCTTCCGCTTCCCCGCCATCAGCCCCGCCCCTTCCTCGCCTGTCGCGCACGGCCACCTGCCGGGCGCCGGCCGCATCCGGCCGCAGAGGGCATCCGGCCCCCGGACCCGATGATCTCCTCCTCCACGGACATCACTTGCAAGTTCAGGAGGAGAGAAGAGGGTCGTGACAACGCGGCACGCGCCCGAATCTGCGTGGTGACCTTGGCTTTCTCCGTCCTGCTCGATGCCGGGCACCAAAGTGGGTTCCACAGTGGCCTCCCAAGTGCGAACCGCAGGAGGCCGCGGCGGCTTGCCCGATGCTGGTCGGGCCCATGGCCGGGGCGGGCGCGCCGGCCGCCGGCCGGTGGTCGGTGCGTGGTCATCGCAGTGACTCCTTCGCTTCGGACCGCCCTTCGGTGGGCGGTGATCGAGCGAGCAGCGTGCACAAGACCCCCTTGTCCGCGGTCTGACGGCGGCCGGTAGCGAGCGTGGTCAAGGGAAAACGCGGCCGTGGTCGGGGCGGCGGCCTGGACAAGCTCTGGTCCGCTGCCCTGGCGCTGGTAACTGCAGTGCTCCATCAATCCCGCGTCTGGGATCAATCCCAGCGATAACCACGGTTCGATTTATCCCCGACGCCGCAATTGAGACCTGCGAACACCGGTGGGATCACTCCAGGTCCTCCCAGGTCCATGGAGCGGCGGGGCTTCCATCTGGCTCACGTCCGTACATGAACCGCTGCGCGTGGTTGATCATTTGGATGTACAAGTCGAAGTGTCCTGCGGCAGGGAGCCGCTCGACCAGGCGGGTGGCCTGTTCATGGGCCCCGACTTCTTGCAGTCTCACCCATAGTTCGTAGACGGCATGCGAGTCATGAAGGGCAGCGTGTGAGGCCGGATCGCGTGCCAATAACACGGTCATCTGCTGGTGGTAGCCCGACTCCGAAAGTCTCTTAAGCAACCAAGTTACGGCCTTCGGGTCCTCGAGCCCGGCGTACGGTGCGGTCCGCTCGGCGAGGGCTGCTGCTTCCTCTCGCGCAGCAACACGGGCCATTCGGTCCAGCAGGACGGACACAGCGCCCGTGCTGTCGGCGGCGATATGGCCGGCAGCCCCGGTCGCGACGACGGCGGCTAGTTCGCGGCATCCCGTCTCCCATAGCCTCGCCAGGAGGCTGGAAACGTCATACGGGTGGTGGAGGGCGAGGTGGGCGGCGGCTCGCTGGGCAAGAGCGGTGGCCTGCTCGTGTGCCTGGATATGCCACATGTGTTTCAGCAGCCGGGCTACGCCCTCCCAGTCGTCGGAGATGGGGTGGCGTGCGGCCCGTTCGGCTAGAGCAACGGCGTGGTCGTGAGCCCCCACCTCACACAGGTGCACCAGGAACCAGGCTACGGCGCTCGGCCTGTCGAGGTTGATGTGGGAAACAGCCCAGTCGGTGAGGGCCTCGATTTGCTCGTGGTATTGAAGCTTTCCCAACTCTTCTAGCAGGTCGCGCATCGCGAAAGGGTGGCGGAGGGCGACGTGAGGTTCTGGGTCATGCGCCAACAGCGTGGTGACCTGCTCAAGGACTCCACTTTTCCTCAGTCTCTCCTCCAGTGGGGACATGATGTGCGCGATGCCGACGATGATGTGGGTGGCGACCCGTACCTCGAGAGCTGCGGCCTGTTCATGCGCCCCAGCTTCCCTAAGCTTTTTCAGTAATTTGATTAAGGCGTAGTGATCGTCGAGGGTGACGTGGGCGGCCGGGTCATGCGCCAGCAACGCGGCGGTCTGCTCATAGGACTTGGACCTCAGCAGCCTGTCCAGCAACCAGGTGACGTCGGCCGGGTTGTCGAGGGCGCCTTGGGCGGCGGCCCGTTCGGCGAGCCTGGCAGCCTGCCTGTAGGCCCCCGACTTCTGCAGACTCTTCAGCATGAAGGATGCGGCACCTTTGCTGTCGAGAGGGGCGTAGCGTGCGGCACGTTCTGCGAGGGCCGCGGCCTGCTCGTAGGCTCCGACCTCTCGCATGCTCTCCAGGAGCCGGATCGCATCGTGCCGGTCGTCAAGAGGGGCGTGGCGTGCGGCACGTTCGGCTAGAGCGGCGGCCTGCTCATGGGCGGCGACCTCCGACAATGCCTTCAGCAGCCGACCTACTCCGTAGGCGTCGTCCACGGTGACGTGGGCGGCCGGGTCGCCTGTCAGAATCACAGCGACCTGTTCATGGCATCCGATCTCCCGCATCGTCTCCATTAGAAAGGCCACGCCGCTTGGGTCGTCGAGAGGGGCGTGGCGTGCGGCACGTTCGGCTAGAGCGGCGGCCTGCTCATGGGCGGCGACCTCCGACAATGCCTTCAGTAGCCGACCTACTGCGCGGGCGTCGTCCACGGTGACGTGGGCGGCCGGGTCGCGGGCGAGTAAGTCGGTGAACTGCTGGCTGGTCCCGACGTCCCAAAGCGCTGCCAGCAGCTGCACCACCGTGTCCGGCTCGTCGTCAAGGGAGACATGGTCCACGACCCACTGGGCTGGGCGGCGGTCGGTAGAACACAAGCGGTGGAGCTGTCGCAGCAGCTGCGCTGCGGCCCGGGGGTCACTGTGGACGGCGCGCTTGCGGAGTTGGGCGGCATCGCGGTGCAAGCCGCGTTGCGAAGCGGCGTTACTCAGCGCAGTTAGGTCGGCGGGGTGGGCATGGTTAGCTGCTGCGGTCCAGAAGTCGATCGGGGGGATCTGATCGGCGCGGTGGAGGCGGCCGTACTGGTCGAGGTAGTCGGCCAGCTGGTAATGCGGCCCGGGCATGTCCCGGGCCGGCTGCCCGGCAGCAAGGCTAGAGACGTCCGCCGAGCGGCGGTTGCGCCCGTTGCGCGGATTGCGAGGGGTGGTGGTCTTGACGGGGGTGAGAATGCCGGGGATGCCGTTGCATCCCTGGGTGACGTAGTCGAGGGCCTGGGCCAGCCACTCGTTGCCAGTGGCGTTCCACTCGGCCTCGGTGAGGTAGCCGGGGGCGGCGCCGGCCAGCCAGGCCAGCGAGATGTAGGGGGCGGCGCCGAGCCGGCGGACGTCCATGGCCGCGTGGATGACAGCCCGGGTGGCGCCCGTGGCGCTGTGGTAGCGGTCTGTCAGGACCGGTACTCCGGCCAAGTACTGGGTGATCTGGGCGGCGTGGGCGTATTCGGCAGCCTCCTTGAGCCGGGAATCGGTGCCGGCCGTTTCCGTGAGCGCGACTAGGTCGGCGTGAGTGAACGCCTCCGGCACGTCGATCTTGTGCCCGCTCAGCAGCTCCCGTGCCTGGGCATGCCGGTCCACGGTGGTGCGGGTGGTCAGACTCTGCCAGTGCCCGGGCCACAGCGTGGCCAGCACCAGCACGGGGCCTCGCGCCGGGTCGCGCAGCAGGTTCCGCAGGCCCGCGGCGACCTCTTCCCCGATCGGGTCCGGGCCCAGGTAGTGCTGGGCCTCGTTCAGCCACACCACGGTCCTAGGGGCGATGTCGGGCAGTTCGGCCAAGGCCGCATCGGGGCGGGTGGGGGTAATGGGATGCCACAGCCGCCAGGCGTCCGGCAGCTTCCTGGCGGCTTCCCACAGCGCGCGGGTCTTGCCCGTCGACGATCCCCCGACCAGGACCGCGATGCCGCTCTGCCCTGCCGCCGCGGTAGCGACCACTGTGTCCAGACGTGCGTCGAATTCCCGTGGGACGTAAGCCGGCAGGGCACCGAGCCGCTCGCGGCCGTCACCGGCGTGAAGGGCCCGGTGAACCTCCAGATCATCCAGCACTAGCCGGTCGTCGAACTCACCGATCGGTCGCCCCGCACCCCTGGCCATCCGTGCCGCGACCCAGAGCTCGCGCACTCGCCCAGCCAGATCCCGCTGATCCCACGCAGCACGGCGGGCCAGCACCACGGACACAGCAACCACATCGGCCTGGCCGGGCGGAAGGACCGGATCGCTGATGCAACGACGGACGGTATCCCGGCTCGGCGAACCCGGCAGACGGTCGTTCTTGGCGATGTCCGCGGCGATCTCATCCAGGCTCGGCGTGCCCGCCGCCAGGTACACCTCGTACAGCAGGTCCTTTAGCTCCTGCAGAGAGCTCGGCCATCCCACCCGCGCCCGCTCCAGCGCCCGCGGCCGCTTCACCGGACCGCCCCCCGTGTCGCGACTCATCGCACCATCATCCCCGGCGCCCGCGCCCGGCATGGGCTGAACAGCTCGACCAGCAGCTCCGGTTGGCGTCTTGGCGCAACTGAGAGTTGATCTTCGTGCGGGGTCGAACGTGGACAGCGAGCCAACCGGCGACCCACCCGCTGACCACAACATGTGGAGGTCCCATGTCCCGAACGCGCCTAACACGCCGCGAGCGCCTGGCCCTGGCTAGCGCCACCCTCGGCGGTGTCGTCTCCGGAACCGTCCGCGCCACCGTCACCTGGCTCCTGAACCAGCTCACCTCGTAGCCCAACGGCCACAGGCCTCATGCTGGGGTGTGCCGTGCGTCGCACAGGACACCCCATCCCCAGCCCCTGACGGCAACATGCCTCACCTGCCTGATCGCTTGTCCCCACTTGACCTGGGCGGACCCCCGATAACGCTAGATAACCAGGGAGGGGCCGAGCGCGGTCTCTTCGGCAGCAAATGTGCTCGAAGTACTGCACTCGGACGGCGAAGCGCTCGGTGCTGGCGCAGACGGGCCGCCACGGGGTGACGACGCACTGGAACTGCCCCTGCCCGGAGTGGTCGTTCATCACGGCCACGTACGGAACGATCACGACGTTGATGCCGTCAGCGTCGACAGTCACGGACTCCGGCAGGCGGATGGAGATGGCGCCCGCCCCGAATCACCCCCGCCGACTCCCACACCACATCGAAGCGCCCCACCAGCTCCTGAAGGAACTCGAAGCCCTGCCGGTTCTGGATCGGCTGGTATCGGCGGCCGACGACGCCGAGCGGCGCGCCGGTGTCCTCACGGACGGTGTGGAACTGGTCGGCGTGCTCGCGGAGTTCACCGCTCCACCGGTGCAACGCGGGCACAGTGGTGACGGTGAAGTCGAGACCGCCCTCGCTCAGCACGGTGTCGATGTCCGTGGTACCGCCGGGAATGACCTGGCCCAGCCCGTGCCAAGCCGGGGACGAGGCGTACAGGGCGATCGTGCCGCCGGCGCGCACATCGAGGCCATGGTTCGCGACGATCCCATCGATCTCACCCTGAGCGTTGCGGGACACGGTGAACACCTCACCCCGGTCCCAGCCGGCCAGAACCTCGTACCGGTCACCCCCGAGCAGACCTCGCGTCCCCGGGGCTGCCAGACCCGGGACGGGTGGGGCGAGGATGCGGCGCTCCACGGCCCCGTGCCGCGTCTCCCGGGCGCAAAGGGGGAAGCCGCTCCCAGGGCCGTGCACCACAGCGTCGGCCGACGGCGGGGCGGGGGCGGGAGCCCACCACAGGACGCATGCCAAGACCGGCCCCCACACTCCGAAGGCTCGAGCGAACCGCCGAGCGGCAGCCGGTCGTCGGCGGCGCAGGTCAGCCGCAGAGATCCCACTGCCGTGCGCCCCTCGCTGTCATGATGGCCCGATGGACAACCCGGAGAGGACCGAACCTCCGCGGGTGGCCGATGAGCACGCCACGCTGACCGGCTTCCTGCAGCGCCAGCGTGACACGCTGGCCATGGCATGTGCAGGGCTCACAGCCGAGCAGCTCAGGGAAAAAGCCGTGCAGCCCTCGGGCTTGTCACTGCTCGGCCTCGTCCGGCACATGGCCGACGTCGAGCGGACCTGGTTCCGCAACGTGTTGAACGGCGAGCACAGCGATGTGCACTGGCCCCGAAGCGACGGCGGCGCTTTCGCCGTCGACACCGCAGACCCGTCCGAGGCGTTCGCAATCTGGCACGAGGAGTGCGCCCGATCCCGCGACATCGTGGATGCCGCCCAATCCCCCGACGTCACCGCGCAGTACCGAGACGACATCTTCTCACTCCGCTACATCCTCACCCACATGATCGAGGAATACGCACGGCACAACGGCCACGCCGACCTCCTCCGCAAGCGCATCGACAAACTCGCCGAACACTAGTTGTTGCGGGTCAGGACGTTGGTGACGTGAGTTGTTGGCAGATCAGCTGGTGAGCAAGTTGCGCCGTCGCGAGCAGGTCCTCGCGAGCCGTGTCGACGTTGGATCGCACCGACAATCCGTGCCAGACGGATTGGATGAGCGCGGTCAGGACTGCTGCGTTGGTGCCCGCGGCTAGTTCCCCGTCCTGGATCGCTCGTTCGATGCGCACGAGGAGGGCCTGCTCGTTCGAGCTGTGCAGCTCGGCGATGTAGGCGCTGGTATCGAGCGTGCTCGTGCTGTCGGTCATCACGGCGCTGCTGATGAGACATCCGGGGTGCGTGTCGCTTGGCTGGGTGAACTCGTGGACCGAGTCGGTGAGGATGCGTTCGATGACCATCTGGATGTCGTTCTCGGCAACTGCCTGCTGGTAGATCTCGCGGTAACGCTCGGCGTAGGTCCGCACCGCTTCCTCGAACAGTCCGGCCTTGCTGCCGAAGGCGGCGTAGAGGCTGGAGGTGGAAAGCCCGAGGGCCGCGGTCAGGGTGCGGGTCGAGGTGCCGGAGTAGCCGCGTCGCCAGAAGAGGCGAGCGGCGTCAAGGACCGCACGGTCGCGGTCGAAGGCTCGGGGGCGTCCACGGTTGCGTTCGGTCACGCTTGCATTGTAGATCGTTCGCTCCATAATAGATTTATGGAGCGAACGATTCAGAAGAAGCTGTCGGTCGGCGGGGACAGCTGGGTCACGGTCGATGTGTACGGCGAGCCGGACACTCCGGGCCTCGTCGTCGTTCCGGGCGTGATGAGTGATGCGCATACGTGGCGCCGTGTTGCGGGCGCCATCGACGCTTGGCCCTCAGTGGTAGTCGTGAACCGTCGGGGACGTGCTTCCTCGGGGCCGTTGACCAACTCGTACTCGCTGCGGACAGAGGTTGAGGACCTCGGCGTGGTCCTTGACGAGTTCGACAGCGCGAGGGCTCTCTTCGGTTGGAGCTACGGCGGCATGATCACCTTGCTGGCCGCCAACGAGCGCCCGATTCCCCAGGTGATCGCCTATGAGCCGGTGATGCAGCCGTTCGGACGCCATGCGCTGCCGGACCTGAAGAACGCGGCGGAGACGGCGGACTGGGATCGCTGCGTCGAGATCGTCAATCGGCAGATCTCCGGCTTCTCCGCTGCGCATGTCGACGATCTTCGGACCGATCATGACGGTTGGGCGATCTTGCGCCGCTTGAGCGGACCGCTGTACGCCGAACTCAGCGCGCTCAACGCGGCGCCGCCTCCGGATGTGATGGCGCGACAGGCAGATCAAGTCGACCTGATCATCGGCCAGCGTAATCGCGGAACGGCCCCCTACGGAACGTCGTTCGACCTCGTGCGGCAGCACGTCGCGCATGCCGGAGTCCACGAACTCCCCGGCCAGGGTCACCTGGTCCACATTCAGGCGCCGGCAGAGCTGGGGCGCCTGCTCAACAACCTCGCCGCCATCTGATGGGCACCCATGCCAACGCACCCCTCTCCATTGAGGGCCGCAGGCGACTCGTCGAGCGATGCGTGTCACGTCCGATCGCCCACGTTGCTGCGGAGATGGGCATCTCCAGGGCATGCGCGTCCAAGTGGGCCAACCGGTACCGTCGTCATGGTGAGCTCGGCCTGCACGACCGGTCCTCCACACCCCACCGTCAACCCACAGCCACACCGGGCGAGGTAGTGGAGCGGATCGAGCAGATGCGCCGAACCCACAAGTGGTCCGCAGGACGAATCGCCTTCGAACTCAGCCAAACCGGGCCCACTGTGAGCCGTCGCACCGTCACCCGGCACCTCGCCCATCTCGGTCTGAGCAGACGCCGATTCATCGACCCCGACGGCCACACCACTCGGAAACCACGCACAATCACCGCTCGCCGGCCGGGACACATGGTGCACACCGACGTGAAGAAGGTCGGACGGATACCTGACGGCGGCGGATGGCGAGCCCACGGCCGAGACAGCGACCACTCCCGGGCAGTCAGCCGGAACAAAAAGAAGACCGGCCGTGGAGGGTACGTGTACCTACACTCCACAATCGACGGGCACACCCGCCTCGCCTACACCGAGCCCTTGCCGGATGAGAAAGCCTCGACGGCGATTGCATTCCTGCACCGAGCCAGGGCGTGGTTTGCCGCACACGGCATCACCCGCATCGAACGGCTCGTCACCGACAATGGTGCCTGCTACCGCGCCGACGCATTCACCCGCGCCCTACTCGGCTCACGGCACCAACGGATCCGACCGTACACGCCCCGGCACAACGGGAAAGTGGAACGGTACAACCGGAACCTGGCAGAAGAGTTCCTGTACGCGCACACCTGGACCTCCGAAACACAGCGAGCCCAGGCGCTGGCGGTGTGGAACATCCACTACAACTACCACCGACCCCACACCGCCCTCGACGGACAACCACCCGCGACAACACTCAGGCAGACCGTCACCAACGTCCTGGCCTCATACAGCTAACTCTTGGGAGTGATCATCTAATTGGATGGTGCCAGGGAGCGCACGACGTCGAACTCGTTGCCCTCGGGATCGGCCATGACCACCCAGCTCCGGCCAGGACCCTGGCCCACGTCCACCTTGGCGGCGCCAAGGCCAAGCAGCCTGGCCACCTCGTCGTCGGTACTGCCGTCGATCGGGCTGACGTCCAGGTGGAGCCGGTTCTTCACGGTCTTGCCCTCGGGCACCTGGATGAAGAGCAGGGTGGGCGGCATCTGGCGGGCCCGAACCTCCTCGACGGTCGGCTCCCAGGAACCGATCTCGACCTTGCCCTCGCTCCGGTCGATCACCTTGAAGCCCAGTACCGCGCACCAGAAGGCCGCGAGCCGCTCCGGATCGTGGCAATCGACAACCAACTCGGTGAACCTACTGGTCATTACTCCCCCAGACAGTGCGGACGGGGGCTCAGCCTACGGGGCCGTGCCACCCCTCCGGTCCGGAATCGCTACGACCACCAACCCTTGGAATCGATCATCTAGGTTGCGTTGTTTCCTGCCCCGCGACTTGGCCACCCGCCAGGCACCCGGACCCGTCCGCACGCGTGTTCACGAACGCGAGCACGGTCTCCACCGCTGGTGTGACGGTGCGCGGGCTGAGTCTGGGGGGATCCGGCAGGCAGTCCGGGACGGCGGCGCCGACCCGGTCGACACCATGGGCCGGGGCGGGCAATGGTGTTGCCGCTCTTGTCGTAGGTGTAGCTGCCGGTGCGGGTACCAGTCGTCTTGTCCAGCGTGTGCGGCTTGTTGTCCGTGGTGTCGTCGTAGGTGTACGCCGTGCTCTTGTCACCCGACGTGGTGTGCTGGATCTCCGTCTTGCGCTGGCCAGCGTCCGTGTAGGTGTACGAGGTCCAGTACGGGGCCGCCCCGTCGAGGTTGGACACCGTGCGGCCTGAGGCCGCGCAGTCCGCGGTCTTCGGAGTCCAGGCCTCGGTCATGCGGCGGTCGCCGTCATAGGCGAAGCACTGGTAATCGGCCTTGGCCATGCCACCCTGGGTAGAGCCGTCGAAGATCGAGGTGACGTTGCCCGCGTCGTCCTGGGTGAACTTCAGCTCCTGCGGCATGTAGCCGTGCACGTCATCGGTGACGAAGGATCGGGTCAGGCGACGAGTGCCTTCTTCGTAGTCCCAGTTGAGGTACGCCTTCTTCGCCGAGGACGCGCCGTCCATGCCCAATGTGAGCTGGCGCAGATCCCCTTCGGGGGAGAACTCGGCGCCCTGCAGGTAGCCGGTGGTTCCCTTGGCGGTGAGCTGCCCCCCGAGGGCGTTGAAGGTGTAGGAGATGCCTTCGGACGGTAGGCCCCCAACGGCCGGTGCGGAATACTGGCTGATCGAACCGTCGAGGTTGTAGCCGGTGGTGAAGGACAGCTTGTTCTTGACGTATTTGTCGGTGACCAGGGGCTCGTCGTCGGGCAGGAGCAGATCGCTGCCCGTCACGTGGTACATGGCGTCGTAGGCGGTGACCTTCTGGGTGTAGGCCTTGCCCTTCACACCGCCGACGTAGCGGGTGGCGGTGTCCTGCTGCCCCTTGGCGAGCTCGTCGAAGCTCCAGGCTGCGAGCTTGTTGGCGTCCGTCTCCTCCTTCTGCCACAGACCCGTCTTGCGGCCCAGCTGGTCGTAGCCGAACAGCAGCTTCTTGGTCGCGTCGTCGTTCGGCGTGGTGCTGACGACCTGGTCGAGGTCGTTGTACTCGGTTGCGGCCTTGCCCTTGTCCGGGTCGCTCGAGCTGACCTGTCGGCCGAAGAGGTCGTAGGTGTAAGACCACTTGGTCTTGTCGGGGCCGGTGACGGTCTTCTGCTGACTGGCGGCCGTGTAGGTGTAGTCGGTCGTCGTGTAGTCGGTGCCGGTCGGCTGCGGGCCTGCGTATTCGCGGCGCTGGGTGAGTCGGCCGAGCGCATCGGTGACCTGTGCGACGGCCTGGCCGCCGGCGGGAGCAGTGGTCGCGACGGTGTCGCCGGTGTAGGTGGTGTCGGTGCTCCAGCGGGTGACGCCGTGGACCTTCGTCACCGCCTTGGTGGGCCGGCTGGCGCCGTCGTAGGTGGTGTCCGTCTGGATCGGGGCGGCGCCGCCCTCGATCTCCTGGGGTGTGGAGCTGGGCAGCGAGGTGCTGTCCCAGATGTCGGCCTGCTGGCTGACCGCCAGGCCGCGCGTGTCGTAGCGCGTCAGGGAGAGCAGTCGGCCCTTTTGCGGGGTCGGGGTCTGGGTCTGGCGTGAACGCAGCAGGGAGTCGTAGAACTCGTAGGAGGTGTTGTAGCCGGAGCCGTTGTCACTGAGAACCCCGGTGGACACCCACGACATTTCCTTGCCACTGCTGGTGAGGTGGTAGTCGTAGACGTAGTTCGGGCTCTTGTCCATCAGCCGGATGCGGTTGGGCAGCCAGACCTTGGTGACACGGCCCAGGCTGTCGTACTCGCTTTCGGTGACCTTGCCATTGGGGTCGGTGACCTTCAGCGCCGCGCCGGTGGCAAAGTCCAGGGTCGAGGTCGTCTTGAACTTCTTGGCGTTCTCAACCGACGTCGCGGTCAGCGGCCCTGTGTCCTCGGGCACGTAGGAGGTCGAGGCCACCGCGAGGTCGTGAGTGTCCTTGACGGTCGTCGGACGCCCGAGGGTGTCGTACGACGTCGTGGACACCTTCTGCCAGAGCGGGGCGTCGGCGCTGCCGTAGCCCTTGGCGCGGCCCGTCCAGGTGGCGTCGCGCTTGGTGGGCTTCTGCGTCGCCGACCAGGTCGGGTCCGTCGTGTCGTCGTAGACCACAGCGGTGTCGGAGATGACATCGCCCGGCGTTTTCACGTCCGCGGGCAGATCGAGCGCCGAGTCCGCGGTCGTGCACGGTTTGGCGACGGTGCGGGTCCGGGAGGTGAGGGAGTTGATGCCCTTGTCGTCGTTGCGGGCGTACCAGGTGCGGGTGCACTTCTCGTCGCCCTTGACCGCGTCGTCGCCCTCGTCCTCGACCGTCTCGGCCATGCCGAAGTCGTCGTAGGTGGACTTGACCGTACGGGTGCGGTCGGTGGGGGTGAGCTTGCTGGTGATGTTGGTGCGCGTGTGGGTGGCGGCGGTGCGGACGTAGTACGCCTCGGTGTCCGCGTAGGACTTGTGCTGCGTCGCGGTCCGCTTCGACCACGGGTCGCTGATGCTGCCGCCGACCTCGGTCGCGCCGTTGTAGGTGACCGTTTCGCGGGTGAAGCCGACGTAGGGCTCGGAGTCGGTGATCTCGTCGGCCTTGATCCCGGAGACCTTGACCGTCTTGCGCTTGTCGGGGTCGGGGGTCTTGCCGTCCGGGCCGAGAACGCGGTCGCCGTTCATGCCGCGCAGGTAGACCGTGGTCTCCTTGCTCTGCGTGCCCGTGGAGACTCCAGTGAGGTGGGTGACCTGCTGGTAGCCGCGCCAGACGGACCAGGTGCGCTCCTTGGCGGGAGTCATCGGGTCCTCGTCGTAGTGCCAGGCACCACCACCGGCGTACAGGTAGGAGTGCTGGACGTCTTCCGAGCCGCCCTGGGGGTCGCTGGTGGAGACGGAGCTGACAGGGTACTTCTGGAACCAGTCGAGCCGCGGGTCCTTCTCGCCGTTGGGCGACCAGTACACGGGGTAGCAGCGCTTGGTGTTCTCGTCCACCTTGGGCTTGGTGCCGCTGGCGGTGCAGTCGGCGTCCAGGTACGAGACGATGGTCTGCGCGCCGGTCTCGGAGGTGACCGTCTTCAGCCTGGGCTTGTTCAGCGGCAGGATGTCATCGCTCTTGCCGTCGACCCGGTTGGGCATCATGACGTGGCTGAACGTGACCGGGTCCAGGGAGAGGTCGGTGCCGCGCTTGCCGGTGTGCTTGATCTCATCCAGCCACAGCGACTGGTCGGTGGAGTCACCCGTGTCGCCGGGGTCGAGGTAGAGCTGCTTGAGCGCCCACGCGTCCACCGGCTCGAAGGCGGGGGTGGAGGCGGCCGCGTTCCACGCGTAGGTGGTGATGGTGGTGAGCCGCTTACGGGTGAAGAAGCTCGGTCCGACGTTGCCGTCGCACTTGTCGCCATCCTTGCAGATCGCGTCAAACGGCACGTCCGGCCAGTTGTCCCGGGTGTCCTTCGTCAGCTTGTCGCAGCCGTCGCCGGAGGCCAGGCACCGCTCGTCATAGCTGAAGACGACCTTGTCCGAGGCGGCCGGGGATGCGGAGAACAGCTTGTCGGCGCGCTGGCCGTAGCGGATCTCCTTCAGGTACCCGCCGCGGACGTAATCAGTGCCGGTGTTGTCGTCGCCGAGCTTGTCGTAGTTGTTGTGCTCGGCCGCGTACCAGTACGTGGAGGCGTTGCCGTGGGTGTCCTCGACGTAGTCGAGGTTCCAGCGCCAGGCCTGCGTCTTGGCGCGCTCGGCGAACGTGTCACCGCTGCTGTAGCCGGGCTCGTCCTTGTCGTCGCCGAAGACGGGCACCGTCCATGCGGAGTCGGTGCGGTCGTCCTTGCCAGCGCCGTCGAGCTTGTTCAGGCCGAACACGACGACGCTCGGTCGGAGCGTCCATGCCTTGCTGCCTGCGCATCTGCCGGACCGCGATAGCCGCCGCGACCACGAGGATCAGCGCGGCCCCCGCAAACAGCGGCCATCCGCTGTCGCCGAAGGTCTCCTTGTACAGGTCGGGCAGCAGCCCAGAAGCCGTTTCGACCACCAGCCATGCGCATGCTCCCAGAGACAGCGTCCCCCAGGCACGCTGTCGCCACCACCCGCCGCCCACACTGCCCCCGTCGCTTGCCGGTGGCGGAATCGTAGGTCTCGGCCGCCGCCCGCGGCACCAGTTCTGAGCACTTCCGTACCGACGAATGCCGACTCGGCAACGGCCCGAACACTGAACGAGCGGGCGGTCCCGGCTCATCGAGGGCTGCGGCTCGCTGTTCCCCAGTTCGTTGAGATCCGGAGCAAGCGAGGTAAGGAGTTGCCTTGGTCGTTTTCAAGGCTCTGTCCGCAGTTCCGTGAACGGACATATGGCAGGGAACGAACGTGCCGCATGTGGCACTCTGACAGGATGGTAGAGAGCGACCGGGAACGCGGGGTAGAGGGCTGGATCTGGAACGAGAACGTCCAGCCCTTCTTGGCTCTCTTGGCGCGTTACGCCAACTATGACTTCGATGGCACCGACTGGCAGGCGGTCGAACTCGGCCTTGAGGCCACCGATGATGAGCACCCGGATCGTTGGTACAGCTATCCACTCATCGGATCGGACCATCACCTCGAAGTGCACCTTGCCAAGGCCGTGAGTGGCGATGAGGTTTCTGTCCGCGTGGCGGGAACTTCCAACCCTGAGCTGCTGCTGAGGGCGGACACTCTGATAGCGGCCTTTGCCACCAGGCTCGTCGCATGAGGCGAGCGTGGGTCGCAGCCCTCATGGCTGGGTGAGAATCCGGGTCCGGAGGAGGGCGAACGAGGCTCGGCCATACATAGCCCGCTTCAGTGTCTTCACCCGGTTCACGTTTCCTTCAACGACCCCGGAGCTCCAGGGCAGGGTCAGGCCGGCGGTCACCGCGTCGAGGTCCTGGCGGAGGAAGCCGGCGAAGCCCTTCATAGGCTTCGGTGCGTCCTGCTCGGCCTGCCGGATCCACTCCAGCAGCAGGTATCCGCGCCGGTGACGCACCAGATCTGCGAAGGCCCGGGCGAGGTCGCAGGCCCGGGTGATGTCCGGGCAGGCGAGCCGGACTTGAAGGAGGCGCTCGTCCTGGCTTTCGGTGAGCGTCTCCCGAGGCCGCATGATCCACGAGGTGATCTTGCGGGGGCTCGGGATGTCGGCCCGGACCGGTTCGGCGGTGCCCGCGCGGAGGGCGGCGAGGTGTTTGCGGACGACCTGGCGGCTGCCGCGGTAGCCGCGAGCCTGGATCTCCAGGAACAGCCGGGTGCCGCTGACCTGGCCTTGCGCCTCGGTGAAGCGAGCGTTGAGGTATGCCTTGAAGGGCTCCAGGACGCCGTTGGGGCGGCGGTCGCGGGCGGAGGCCAGCAGCTCGTCGAGGTCGGCGTCGCGAAAGCGGCGCACGGTCTTGCGGTCGAGGTTCAGCCGGCGGGCGATGGCGCTGATCGTCCAGCGTTTCTCCAGCAGGCGGTGGATGTCCTCGTAGCGGTGGCGGGTGCGTTCGATGATCTGGGTGCGGGGCAGTTCCGCGGGCGGTAACAGCATCGGGGCCGCCTCCGGCACCTCGGTCACTGTCTCCTCCTCGGCACGTTTGCGCAGGCAGTCGCGGTGCTGGTGGCAGGTCTTCTCCCCCGCGGCGGACAGGTTCTGCAGCAGGTGCCAGCGATCCGCGACTTCGAGGGCATTGGGGGCAGCTTCCTTGACCGCCTTGGTGTAGGCAGCGGCCCGGCCCCGGCAGATGATCTCGACGCCGGGATGCTCGGTGAGCCAGGTCGCGAATGTCTCGGAAGTGCGGTCGGGCAGCACGTCCACGACCCGGCCGGCCTCGACGTCGACCAGCACGGTGCCGTAGGTGCAGCCCTTGCGGAAGGCAAACTCGTCCACCCCCACCACCCGCGGCGCGCGGTCCGGCACCGTCGGCGCCGTCAGCAGCCTGAGCAGCCGGGTACGGCCCGCGACCAGCCGCAGGCGGCGGCACAACCGCGCGGCCGGACGTCCGCCGAGCTCGATCGCGATGGACCGCAGACAGCCTGTCAGCCCGGTGCTGGAGCGACGGTGCCGCTCGGACAGGCCCGGCACCTGCTCGACGAACGTCTTGCGGGAACAGCTCTTCCGGTCACAGAAGTATCGGTGGACGCGCAGCCGGACTATGATCCGGTGAGGGCCCAACGGCCTTTCATTCAGGTCGCGTTGATACGAACTGTGCGTGCGCCTTGCCTGTTTCCGGCAGTACGGGCACCGGCCCGGGCGAGCGGTGGACAACGCCTCCACCACCAGGACGTCGGAAGAGTCGCTGACGCGCTCCACTCGCACATCGATCCCGGGAAACAGCACGGCCTCGACCGTCTTGCTCGCCATGCCGGGACATACTCTGCCGAAACGATCCCTCGCTCACTTCGCTGACCTGGGGATTCACGGAACTGCGGACAGAGCCGTTTTCAAGAATCCCCATCACGGAAGCGGTCAAGCCAGCCGCCGACCTTCCGCGCGGCCTGAGCCGTCTCCGCCTCCTGGCGCTTTCCGCGTTCGGTGACGAGGGACGACGTGCGCTACCCGGTGAGGTTGCCCAGGTAGGAGGTGCCGGTGTTCCAGGGGGTGAGTTCGACGCCGAATCCGGAGTGGTCGCCGTGATGGAGGTGGACGAGCTTTCCGGCGACCTCCACCACGCCTTCTCAGCCACCGCCGTCAACGTCATCCGCCTCGACGCCCACTGGAATCCCGGCCAACCCTCCTACACGCCCCGGACCAGCAGACTCACGCGCCTCAGCCACCAGCTGGCAGCCCGAACCCCGAATGGTGCAGCTCCGGCTCCGGGGCCGCGGAATATTCGGCTGCAACTGGGGCTGGCCCGCTCATAGGATCCTCGTTCGAGGCGCTGACACGGCGCCCTGCCGACCGTTGGCACTCAACGGACCGAGGATGCGTGGCGCAATGAGCAGCCGACTCTTCGCAATCTCCTTCGACGCGCACCAGCCCGAGCGCCTAGCGCATTTCTGGTCCGGCGTCCTGGGCTTGGAGAGGGCCGGCGATCCTTACGATGGCGTCGCCCTGCTGTCCGGGAATGACGCCGGCTACCGCCTCGGCTTCCGTCCCTCCCAAACGCAGAAGGCCGCCCAGAACCGGCTGCACTTCGACCTGACCAGCTCCTCCCTGGAGGACCAGCAGGAGACCGTGGCCAGAGCGCTCGACTTCGGTGCGCAGCACGCTGACGTCGGCCAGGGACCGGACGCGTCCCATGTGGTACTCGCCGACCCCGAGGGCAACGAGTTCTGTGTCATCGAGCCGGGCAACAATTTCCTCGCCGGCTGCGGCTTCATCGGTGCGCTCGCCTGCGATGGCTCGCAGACCGTGGGCTACTTCTGGAGCGAGGCGCTGGGCTGGCCGCTGGCCTGGGACCAGGACGAGGAGACCGCCATCCAGTCACCGAACGGCGGTACGAAGATCACGTGGGGTGGTCCGCCGCTCATGCCGGACCCCGGCAAGGACCTGCACTTCGACCTCGCACCGGACGACGATCAGCAAGCGGAGGTCGAGCGCCTGCTCTCCCTCGGGGCGAAGCGTCTCGACTCCGCCCACGGCGGGGACGGCGCAGTGCTGCTGGCCGACCCCGACGGCAACGAGTTCCGCGTGCTCACGCGCCGGTGAAGCGGGAGCCGCGGTAGGCGGTTGCTGCTGCGACCGGGCGCAGCAGAGAGTCGGGCAGGCCCCGTCACCCAACGAGCAGCTCAACGCGTCCCGCGAGTAGAGGGCCACACCTAACCCTGAACGAAGCAGCAGAGTCCTCAGGCCGGGGGCCGGAATGCCGCCGGCCGGTCTCCCGATGGTGTGCCCACGCTTCCCAAGCTGCAGTCCGACGACGAGTGACGGGTAGGGAGGCGAGCAGTGGTGACCGTGGCCATAGCTTCCAGCCAGTGCGCCTCTCTGCGCGTGTCCGCACTGAATTGGTTTGCCCAGACTCAGGCGGACACGGCGGCAAGGGCGGCCGTCACGGCGGCCGCGAGAGTGAGCACAGCTGCGAACGTGGTCGCCGCGTGCCTGAGCGCAGCGGGGTAGGTGGCGCCCTCGATGCGGGCGAGTTTGGCCGCGCCGGCGGCGGCCAGCAGCGCGACCACGACGACCAGTGCGGTCGTGAGCAGGATGACAGTGAGAGGGGACACAGCAAGCTCCAGTAGTTCGTGGGGTGTTGATGTGGCCGACGGTCGCGGAATTGGTCTGCGCCGGGGTTCGCCGGTAGGAAGATGAACACCGGCGAACACACCGGCGTCTGGGGGCATGCACAAGTGGCTGATGAGCAGGTTGAGCACAGTTGGGCCCGTGCCGAGCTGCATAAGAGGTTGAGCGACGGACTGGCCCGCTCCCGGCTGAACAAGTCCCAGTTGGCGGCCCGGGTGCAGCTGGGGCGTACGACGGTGTCGGAGGCGTTCAATCCGAACGCGCCTGTGCCTTCGGCAGAAACGGTTTCCGCGCTGGTCCACGTACTGAAGCTTCCGGTGGACGAACTGCTGGAACTGCGACGCAGTGCGGTGCAGGAAGTCAACTCCCCAGCGATGTCGGGACCGGTGCCGGGCAGGTCGATCAGCATGTGGGAGCCGCACGATCTGGAGGTGCATCCGGCTGGCCCTATCTCTGACGGACGCGGTTCCCGCTCGCCTGAGCGGCGGGTGTTGCCCGCCTACGTGCTCCGTGAGCACGACCGTGTGCTCGCGGACGCCGTGCGGGATTGCACAGAGGGCCGCAGTCGGATGCTGGTCCTGGTCGGCTCCTCATCGACAGGGAAGACGAGGGCGTGTTGGGAGGCTGTCCAACCGCTGGCTGAGAGGAGTTGGCGGCTGTGGCATCCCTTCGACCCCACCCGGGCCGAGGCCGCGTTGGAGGACCTGCATCGCGTCCAGCCGCGGACGGTAGTGTGGCTGAACGAGGCCCAGCACTACCTCGGTGACCCGAAGGTCGGTGAGCAGATCGCGGCCGCCGTGCACGCCCTTCTCACCCAGCCCGAGCGCGGACCGGTATTGGTTCTGGGAACCCTCTGGCCTGAATACGCCAGCCAGTACACCTCTCTGCCCGCGCCCGGAACACCGGATCCGCACAGCCGGGTTCGGGAACTGCTGACCAGTCGGACTGTGAGTGTTCCCGAAGCCTTCGACGGCCCAGCTCTGGCCGCTGCCGACGCTCTTGCCGCTGACGGAGACTGGCTGCTGGCCGACGCTCTCGCCCGTACGCGCACCAACGGACGTCTGCCCCAGGACCTCGCCGGAGCACCCGAGCTTGTGCACCGCTACGAGCACGGCACACCAGCCGCCAGAGCCGTACTGGAAGCGGCTATGGACGCGCGCCGCCTCGGCGTCGGCATCCACCTGCAACAGGCCTTCCTCACCGACGCCGCCATCGACTACCTCACTGACAGTGACTACGACCAACTCGCGAACGACTGGGCAGAGGCTGCCTTCGCTGAACTTGCGCACCTCGTCCACGGCAAGCAAGCCCCCCTGCACCGTGTCAGCCCCCGCCCCAAACGACGCCCGCCTGGCCCCTCGCTGCCCTCCACCGGCCCCCTCACGGCACAGGGCCCGGTGTTCCGGCTCGCCGACTACCTGGAACAGCGCGGCCGCAAAACCCGCCGCCTACTGTGTCCGCCCGCCTCCTTTTGGCATGCCGCCCACCGCCACCTCACCCACCCCAAAGATCTCGATAGCCTCGCCCAGGCAGCAGAGACCCGGCACCGCCTCCAATGGGCCCACTACCTCCGCTTGCGAGCAGCGGAGGCGGGCAGCTCCATCGCCCTGGTGCGCCTGGGGATGCTGTGGGAGGCGGCTGGGAGCCTGGAGAGAGCAGAGACTCTCTACCAGCAAGCTGCCGACGCCGGCGACTCCGAGGGCCTAGTCCACCTGGCCGTGCTGCGGGAGATGGGCGGAGACGGAGAGGCCGCCGAAGCCCTGGTCCAGCAGGCCGCCGACGCAGACTACCCCGAGGGCCTCGTCCGCCTGTCCCTGATGAGGGAGGAGGCTGGCGAACGAGAAACTGCCGAAGCCCTGGCCCGGCAGGCCTCCGACGCCGGTAACGACGCCGCCCTGCTCATGCTGGCCGTGGCGCGCGAGGTTGCCGGGGAACCGGAAACCGCCGAAGCCCTGGCTCTGCAGGCCGCCAAAGCCGGCGACCCCGATATACTGCTCCGCCTGGCCGTGATGCGGGAAGAGGCCGGGGATGGAGAGGCCGCCGAAGCCCTGGCCGGGCAGGCCGCCAAAGCCGGCGACCCCGATGGACTGGTCCGCCTGGCCAAACTTCGATGGGAATCCGGGGATCGGGAGGGTGCCGAGGCGCTCTATCGGGAGGCTCACAAGGCTGGTTACACCGATGCCCTGATCGACTTGGCCGTGCTGCGGGCTGAGGCTGGTGACGTGGAGATTTTGGCCCGAAAGGCCGCCAGTACCGGCAACACCGACGCCTTGATCACCTTGGCAGACAAGCGGATGAAGGCTGGGGACCGAGAGGGGGCCGAAGCCCTCTACCGACAGGCCGCCGACTCCGGCTCTCCCTCCGCCCTGATCCGCCTGGCCCTGATACGGGAGGAGGCCGGAGACGGAGAGGCCGTCGGCGCCCTGATCCAGCAACTCGCTGATGCTGGAGCAACCGACGCCCTGCTCCACCCGGCATGGATGTCCCGGACAGCAGAACAGCAGCTCTTGCCAAGACAACGCTGGCCGTACGGGCTGGACGCAGATGGCACTCCTACTGCTCCATGGGACCCATTCACTACACAATGACTAGGCCGAAACGACTGCGTTGAGACGGCGCGGTGGGCAACTCGCCGCGCGTTACAGGGCTGCTCACCCGGAGCGACCCCCATCGGGGGTTCCAGTCCGCGAGCACTGACTCGTGGTCCGACCGCCGCGCTGCTGCGGCTCGCCGACCAGGTGTGCCGGCGGCTCGGCTTCCTGCTCGGCCGACTACGACGACTCCGAGCTTCCGTCGTACTCCCAGGAAGACGACAGGGTGGTGTTCATCTAGGGCCTGTTGCGAAAGTCCCGCACGGATGTGTACCTGTCCGCAGTGGTCGATCTCGACGACACACGGCGCTCGGGTGTCGGAGGGCGTCCTGACAGCACCGGGCCGGGCATTCCGGCGTTAAGAAGTCCTAACAGAAGTGGTTGATCATGTGACTGCTGGCTTATCCGCTCGTTGGTCTGGTCGTGGGGAATCGTCAGTCGCGGCCGTGGATCGTGTCGGATGAACTGTGGGCTCTGGTCGAGCCGTTGCTGCCCAAGCCGGGGCCGAAACTGGTCGAGGGACGGCCGAGGGTGCCGGACCGGCAGGCATTGTGCGGGATCCTGTTCGTGCTGCACACCGGCATCCAGTAGGAGTACCTGCCGCAAGAACTGGGCTTCGGTTCGGGCATGACCTGCTGGCGGCGCCTGGCCGCGTGGAACGAGGCCGGTGTGTGGGACCAGCTGCATGTGCTGCTGTTGAAGAAGCTGCGGTCGGTGAAGAAGCTGGATTGGTCCCGGGCGGTGATCGACTCCTCCCATGTGCGGGCGGCCCGCAGGGGCCCAAAAGCGGTCCCAGTCCGGTCGACCGTGCACGACCGGGCAGCAAGCACCACGTCGTCACCGACGCTCAGGGCATCCCGCTCGCGGTGTCGCTGACCGGCGGCAACCGCAACGACGTCACCCAACTCCTGCCCCTGTTGGACAAGATCCCGTCCGCCGCAGGGGTTGTCGGCCGGCCCCGGCACCTGCCCGACGCACTGCTCGCCGACCGCGGCTACGACCACGACAAGTACCGGCGCCTGCTGTGGCAGCGCGGCATCCGTCCCGTGATCGCGAAGCGCGGAGAGCCACACGGCTCCGGCCTGGGCATCTTCCGGTATGTCGTCGAACGGACGATTGCTTGGCTGCACGGCTTCCGTCGCCTGCGCATCCGGTGGGAGCGACGGGACGACATCCATGAAGCCTTCCTCGGACTCGCTACATGTCTCATCACCTACAGACACGTCCGACGCCTTTGTTAGGACCTCTAAGAGACGGGCATCTCGCCGTCACTGCCGTCGAGTAAGTTCTGTCCGTTCGGCCCGACAGGCGGGCCGCCGAACTCGAGGACTCGTCGCTGTGAGCATCCACATGCACATGCGCGCCGTCGCGGAATCCGAGATCCGGGACGACCACACCTGGCTTGCGGCGTTCATGTGGAAGGCTTGGGAGAACCAACCTGCCGAGTACGCAGCGGGCATCGCCGTCTCGATCGACAAGGTCTGGCATGCCGTCAATGACCTCTACGCCGCTGCCGATCTCCTCGGTGCGGATGCCGGCAAGCCCTGGGAGCTGCCGATTTACGGCGGGCGCCCCGTGGCACACAGCGCCGATGCCGACCCCACCAACCCGCCCCTGGGGATTCTGGAACCGCCTGGGGTGTCACAGGCCGCAGGCTTCCTCGCGAGTGTCTCTTTCGACGAGCTGTGGAACGGCGCCAGTGCCAAGCTCGTCTGGTCCGGCTGGGACGAGGCGCAGGTCAGGCAGGAGTTCCTCGACTATCACAGGCGCCTCCAAGGGTTCTACGGGCGGGCGGCTACCGCAGGCCACGCCGTGGTCAGGGCGGTGTGGGCTTGAGACGTGGTCGCGTGCCGGTCACAGCCATTCGTTGATGGCGGCGAGCAGCACGGTCGCTTCGTACCGGACTGTCTGCGCCGCGGCGTCCGGCTGCCGGACGACCAGCCCGACAAGCTCCTCAACACCCCACACGCCGTGCACGACATTGCCGACCGACTGAACCAGTACCTCGGCCAGCTCCACCTGGACCCACCCAATGACCGGATAGATGACATCACTCAGGCCACCCTGGACTGGCTTCACCAAAGACAACAAGGGACAGACATTCCGGTACAGCAGGGTGAAGGGCTTCAAGGGCGGCAACGGTCTGGTCCGAGCCCGCCCGCACCAGCAGAACATCGACTTCGACGCGGACATCCGCCGCTTGCACGCTGCGGCCTGGAAGCTGTACGGGGGTACGGCGGATACCTGCACTCGTACACGGACCTCCAAGCCGAGTACGACGCAGAGATGCGCGCCGCAGCCTGGTGACAGGGCCGCAGGCCCCCGGCCACCCCGTCTGGCCTGAGGAGCCCCGGCGGTTGGCCGGGTCAGCCGATTCCGGTGACCTGCAGGGCCGTGGTCCAGTTGGTCTTGATGGCGCTGCGGGCGGCGGACAGGGTGATGGTGCCGGCGCAGACGGGGTTCTTCAGCTTCGTCTCCACTGCGTCCTTGGAGTGCGCGGTCTGGGAGCCGGAGTAGGGCTCGGGCCACAGGTTGCCGGGATCGCGGGGCGCGCCGCCGAGTTCGAGGGGGACGAGGTGGTCTTCCTCGTAGACGGCCATGTTCGTGTCCGTGTAGCCGTAGTCGATGATGCCCTGGGCCTTGAGGGGGTTGATGTGGGTGGTCGGGGGGCGGACGGTGGCGGTCCAGCCGGAGACGCAGATGGTGCTGTGGATGGTCGACTGGGTGACGTCCGGGTTGTAGGAGCCCGGCATGCAGGAGGAGTCGGGCAGCGGCAGACAGGCGTGGGAACAGGTCGAGGCCTGGGCGGGTGCCGGCCGAGGCGGCGATCAGGCCCGCGGCGCCGAGGGCCAGGGAGCTGAGGGTGGCGGTGATACGGCACATGGGAAGCCGTCCGCGAGGTCGCCGGCGCCGAGCCGCGGATGCCCGAGCTGCTCGTCGATCCTGCTGGGTGTCTGCCGCGAAAGACGGCCTGTGGTTCGGGGCGTGCGCCGGGGGCGGCAGCAGGGGGTCGAGTCCCTGTTGCCGCCCTTGGTGCGGTGGGTCAGCTGACGTTGACTGCGGTCCAGGCCGCGGCGACCGTCTTGGCTTCGGTGCTGTCCGCGCCATACAGGTCCGTTGCCGCCTTCACGGTGCCTTCGCGGGCTGCCTTGTAGTCGGTCTTCGAGGTGAAGTACGTGGTCAGCGCCTTGTACCAGATCTGCAGGGCCTTGTCGCGGCCGATGCCGGTGACCTTGGAGCCGTCCTGGGTGGGCGAGTCGTAGCTGACGTCGTTGATCTTCTTCGCGCCGCTGCCCTCGGCGAGGAGGTAGAAGAAGTGGTTGGCGACGCCGGAGGAGTAGTGCACGTCCTTGTTGCCGACGTCCGCGGACCAGTAGTCGGCGGAGCCGCCGTCCTTGCTGGGCTTGTCCATGTAGCGCAGTGGTTTGCCGTCGCCGTTGATGTCGATCTTCTCGCCGATGAGGTAGTCGCCGACGTCGGTGGAGTTGTTGGCGTAGAACTCCACGCCGGTGCCGAAGATGTCGGAGGTGGCCTCGTTGAGGCCGCCGGACTCGCCGGAGTACTCCAGGCCCGCGGTGTTGGAGGTGACGCCGTGGCTCATCTCGTGGCCGGCGACGTCCAGTGAGGTGAGCGGGGCGGCGTCCTTGGTGCCGTCGCCGTAGGTCATGCAGAAGCAGCTGTCGTCCCAGAAGGCGTTCACGTAGGCGTTGCCATAGTGGACGCGGGAATAGGCGCCGACGCCGTCGTTCTTGATGCCGCTTCGGTTGAAGGTCTTCTTGTAGAAGTCCCAGGTCTCCTGGGCGCCGTAGGCGGCGTCCGCAGCTGCGGTGGCCGCGTTGGAGACCTTTCCGTCGCCCCAGGTGTCGCTGTCCTGGGAGAACAGTTTGCCGGTTCCGTCGGAGCCGTGGTCGAGGTTGTAGGTCTTGTGGCCACCGCGCGTGCCGTCGGTGAGGGTGTACGACGATCCGGACTGGGTGCTGGCCAGGTCGACCTTGCCGCTGTACTGGGTGTTGCCGACGCCGGTCTCGACGCCCTGGTACTGGAAGAGTTTCTTGCCGGTGGCAGCGTCGGTGATGACGTGCAGCTGGTTCGGGGTGCCGTCGTCCTGCAGGCCGCCGACGACCGTCTCGTAGGCGAGGACGGGCTTGCCGGAGCCGGCCCAGATCACCTTGCGGGCCCCGTTCGCGGCGGACTTGGCGGAGCCGAGGGCCTTGGCGGCGGACGCCGCCTGCTTCTTAGCCTGGGCGGCGGTGATCTGCGGCTTGAGCGAGGCCACCTTGATGGCCGACTTGGTCGCCTTGGTGACGCCCTCGGCCTTGCCGGACTTGGCCGTGTGGACGACCAGGTCGCCGCCGAGCACGGGCAGACCCGCATAGGTGCGCTCGTAGCGGGTGTGCACGGTGCCGTCGACGTCCCTGACGACGTCCTTGACGACCAGCTTCTCCTTCGCGCCCAGACCTATTCGCTGCGCCGTGGTGGCGGCGCCGGCCTGCGCCCTCTGGACCAGAGTGGCGCGGGCGGCGGCCGACAGGGAGGTCGGGGCCGCACCAAGCGGCTTCGCGGCCGCGGATTCGCCCGGGATCTGGGCGGAGGCACTGGTGGCCAGACCCGTGGACAGCAGGGCTCCGGCCGCCACCGCGGTCGCGATGGCCAAAGTGGTGCGCTCATGACGCACATTGAGGAGGCTCACAAAGGCTCCTTGTTGTGGGGGGAACGCCGCCGGGCCGGTATGGGGCCAACCCGAACAGCTGTGGAATGGGTGGTGCTCGTACAGCGGGTGAACAGAGACTGGCATGTATGACACGTGCATGTCACTGCGCTGGGTGAATGCTGGTCGGGAATCGGCCGACCGCTCCCACCAGGGAAAACGGCACACCAAAGTCGCCGTGCGCGTCGGCAGCAGTCGGCTCTGCGTGAGCCGGCCTCACTGCCCTGCTCGACGCGTGCCGCATCAGCGGCGCCGGCCGTGTGCGCGGCCGGCGTTTCAACGGGGCCGATACCCCACCGCCGCGCACCATCGGCTCTTTTGCACCGGTGTCCGGCACGCCAGGGCCGACGTCTGCGTCGCGTCACTGCGGTTGCCCGCCAGGGGCAGACGCGTGGGTGTCAGGTCGTGCAGGTGTCGAGCATGGAGGACAGGGCCGTCTTCTCCTGGCCGGTAGTGGTCAGCTTCCAGATCGATTTGATGTGGGTGTAGTCCTTGGCGTAGGTGCACCAGAAGGCGTGGTCGGTGGGCTTCCAGTCGGCCGGCCCGCTGTCGGACTTCGAGGAGTTGGAGGACTCCGAGGCGATCAGCAGCTGGGGGTCTTGCAGGTCGTTTCCGAAGGCCTTGCGCTGATCCGCGGTCCAGGTGTCGGCACCCGAGCGCCAGGCCTCGGCGAGGGGGACCATGTGGTCGATGGTCGATGGTCGCCTGGGCGACGTCGGTGACCGTGGTGTCGTCGTAGACCGAGGACCAGGAACCACTTGCCGGCTGGCAGCGGCCGGGCTTGTCCTGGACGTCTTTCCCGTCGCGGGCGAGGACGTCCTGGCGGGTGGTACAGCCGTCCGGCTGAGTGGACCAGATGTCGAACTTGTCGCGGGCATAGCCGTCCATCGAATGCGGCGGAGCCACGGCCAGGGCGGCCAGCTCGCTCCGGGCGGTCGCCGTCGACGGGGGCGCGGGCGGCTCAGCCAGCGCGGGAGCGGCAGCTATGCCGATCAGGAACAGCGCGGTTGCGGGCAGGCCGAAGGCAGCGCAACGCATGAAGTCTCCATGAAGTGTGGGGGGTTGGAGATACACACACGAGAAAACCGCAGCCCCGGCACCCTCCGCTACGCGCGTCGACCAGCTCTGACAACTCCCCCACGCCACCTTCACCACCAGGACACGGGCCAGAGGCAGGGCGGACCATGCCGATCAATCTTCCCTGCGTTCTTCTCCGGGACAGGGCGAGCCCTTCGTATGGTTGGCCCACCCAGGGGCGTCGGGCGTGGCTTTCAATCTTCTGCCGCTTGTGGCTTCCATCGATTGGCCGCTCGACGCCCCACGACGACTCGGCTGCCAATTAGGAATTGCGAATGATCGCTCCGTAGGGAATCGACAGCGAGGTCGTCCGTCGGGAGGCACCAGCACCACACCGCACGGAGGCACCACATGGCCGCGATCTGGGCCGGCATCGACGCAGGCAAGACCCATCACCACTGCGTCGCGATCGACGACAGCGGCCACCGGCTGCTGTCCCGACGCGTCACCAACGACGAGACCGAACTCCTCGAACTCCTGGCCGACGTCCTGGCCTTGAGCCACGAGGTGACCTGGGGCATCGACCTGGCCGACGGCAGCGCCGCCCTGGCCATCGCGATCCTCCTCCACCACGACCAGCCGGTCCACTACATCTCCGGCCGGGCCATCCACCGCGCCTCCGAGAGCTACCGCGGCGAAGGCAAGACCGACTCTGCTGCCTAATTCAGGGTTGGGTGTGGCTCTCTACTCGCGGGACGCGTTGAGCTGCTCGTTGGGTGACGGGGGCCTGCCCGACTCTCTGCTGCGCTCCTCGCAGCAGCAACCGCCCACCGCGGCTCCCGCTTCACCGGCGCGTGAGCACGCGGAACTCGTTGCCGTCGGGGTCGGCCAGCAGCACTGCGCCGTCCCCGCCGTGGGCGGAGTCGAGACGCTTCGCCCCGAGGGAGAGCAGGCGCTCGACCTCCGCTTGCTGATCGTCGTCCGGTGCGAGGTCGAAGTGCAGGTCCTTGCCGGGGTCCGGCATGAGCGGCGGACCACCCCACGTGATCTTCGTACCGCCGTTCGGTGACTGGATGGCGGTCTCCTCGTCCTGGTCCCAGACCAGCGGCCAGCCCAGCGCCTCCAGAAGTAGCCCACGGTCTGCGAACCATCGCAGGCGAGCGCACCGATGAAGCCGCAGCCGGCGAGGAAATTGTTGCCCGGGGGCCGCAGGCGGACGGCATGACCGGGCCGCTCGACCCGGCGAAGGCCGCCGAGTGACCTGGGGCAGTCCCACCGGCCGCCTCTGTCACCGATGAGGAACCCACGGGCAGGCCTCCCGTACCGCGACCATGCTGCACACGCTTCTCGGCACTCGTCGGTGCGGCGAGCCGGCGCTCGCTTCTGTCTGACCACACGCGGCCTGTCCTACCTGGCAGGCAGGGATGCAGCGCACCACATCCGCTTCCATCGTAGGAACCCCACATGGCAGTCGAGTTCGAGGCGTTGCAGTACGCCGCGTTGGAGCTGCGCGACGACATCAGCAACCTACGACGAGGACACCCCGCCTCCTGGGAGCTGGCCGTTCCGAGGATTCGCCGCCACGCGACCGCTCAGCCGAGAGCCCGCCATGATCCGCACTGAGAAAACCGAAGGCGCCTCCCATAGGCGCCCAGGCATGATCAGCCCTTCTGCCCCTCGCCAGGAGAGACGACGATGCTTTCCCACATAGATGACCTGTTCGACCCCAGCCTGCTCGCGCGCTGCCTCGACGAGGGCTTTGTACGTGAGCAGACCCACCCCACGTTGCCGCTGCGCATCCTCAACTACACCGAGAAGGCACAGTTCGAGCGCGAGTGGAACCAGGTCACCCGGCAGTGCCGCGGGCTCGTCATCGACCGCCAGGGGCGGATCCTGGCCCGGCCGTACGCCAAGTTCTTCAACTACTCAGAGCACCCCGAGGGCACCTTCGGTCTGGACGACCCGGTCGTGGTCACTGACAAGCTCGACGGCTCGCTGGGCATTCTCTACCCGGTGCCTGGCGGCGGCTACGCGATCGCCACCCGGGGCTCCTTTGCCTCGGACCAGGCCCTGCACGCAACGAAGGTCTGGCAGGAGCGCTACGCGGCCACTGCCACGATCAAGCCTGGTGTCACCTACCTCTTCGAGATCATCTTCCCGGAGAACCGAATCGTCTGCGACTACGGGACCATGGACGACCTCGTGCTGCTCGGCGGTGTCGATCTCGCGACGGGAGCACCCGTCCCCGCGGATAACCTCCCGTGGGACGGACCCCGAGTAGATACCTTCGACTTCGCAACGCTTGCCGAGGCGCTGGCTGCTGCGCCGCGCCTGGGCGCCGAAGGCTTCGTCCTGCGCTTCCCTGGCCACGACGACTCCATGATCAAGATCAAGCAGGACGACTACGTGGCACTGCACCGGATCATTACCGGCCTCAACGCCCGGGCCGTCTGGGAGCGCCTCGGCGCGGGCGACACCACCGCCGAGATCTGTGACGGGCTGCCCGATGAGTTTCACGGCTGGGTCAAGGACGTCGCAGCCGACCTGACCGCGCAGCGCGACGCGATCCTCACCGAGGCGAGTGCTCAGCACCGGCGCATCCTCGACGCGCTGGCCGAAGGGTGGACGCGCAAGGAATACGCCGCGCTTGCCAGCCGTTCGCCGCTGCGCGCCTGGCTGTTCCAGCTCCTGGACGGCCGTGACCCGTCGGCCCGGATCTGGCACACCCTGCGCCCCGAGGGCGACCTGCGGCCCGTCAACCCCAACACCGAGGACAACTCCTGATGCCCACTCTGCACTTCACCCGTGGCCTGCCCGCCAGCGGCAAGACCACCTGGGCGCGTGCCTGGACGGCCGAAAACCGTGGTGGCCGGGCCCGCGTCAACCGCGACGACCTGCGGGCCATGCTTGATTCCGGCGAGCACATCAAGGGCGTAACCGAGAAGCGCGTGATGGCCGCCCGGGACGCTGCGATTCTCGATCTCCTGCGCCGCGGTTATGACGTGGTCTGCGATGACACCAATCTGCCGCAGCGCGTCGCCCGCGACCTGGCCCGCCTTGCGGACCGGGCCGGTGCCGAGTTGCGCGTGCACGATTTCACCCACGTCCCGCTTGCCACCTGCCTTGATCGGGATGAAGCCCGCGCGGCTTCCGTGGGAGAAGGGGTCATCCGCGACCTCCACCAACGCTACCTGGCGGGCAAGCCCACACCACTGCCGCTGCCCGAGGAAAGCCGGGCGGTCGCGCCGGTGGGGCGGGCATACGAGCCGAAGCCCGGCAGTCTCAAGGCGGTCCTCGTGGACATCGACGGGACGGTCGCCCTGATGACGGGCCGCAGCCCGTTCGACGAGACGCGGGTACACGAGGACCTGCCGAACCCGCCAGTCATCCAGGTTGTACGGGCGCTGCACGCGGCGGGCAACCAGATCGTGTTCCTCTCAGGCCGCACCGACAGCTGCCGCGAGGCGACCGAGGCCTGGCTGACCGAGCACGTCGACGTCCCGTTCGCGGGCCCGTTCATGCGGCCGACCGGGGACTCCCGGAAGGACTCGATCGTCAAGGTCGAACTCTTCGACGCCCACGTACGAGACACATTTGACGTCGTCTGTGTGCTCGATGACCGCAGTCAGGTCGTCCAGGCCTGGCGGGCCATCGGCCTGACCGTCCTCCAGGTCGCCGACGGCGACTTCTGACCCCGCGAACAGTCGCACGTCAACCGCCGTTTCACTCCCCCAACACCGCGCCGCGCCGGGCGGCACTTCCCGGCGCGGCGCCCTTACGAGCTGTACGAGTACATCAACGGCCTGTGGCAGAAGCTCAGCAGGGTGCCGAAGCCCTCTGCCGGCAGGCCGCCAACCACGGCGAGACCGACGCCCTGGTCCGCCTTGCCCTGATACGGGAGGAGGCCGGGGACCCGAAAGGCGCGGAGAACCTGGCCCGGCAGGTCGCCGACAACGGCAACACCAAGGCCCTGTTGGTGGAGGGGTTTCAATGGCTGTGGCCATTGCGACGAGCTACGTCGGAGTAGAGCCCGCCGCTGGCGCGTGCGGCGGCTTGGGGGCCGCTGTGGAGCGGCAGCAACAAAGGACGACCTGGGTGGGGTCGGGCGGGCGGGCTTCGCCCGCGGGTGAGGGCAGGGAGCGCCCCTAGCGACGTTCCTTGAGGTTCAGTGCGCCTACGAGCAGGGCGATCATCAAGACCCACCAGAAGAATGCGGCGGGGACTGCGAGCCACACGTTGTTGGGGAAGATACGGAGGGCGCCGACGCAGCCGGCTAAAACTCCGGTTACCCAAAGCAGGACTAAGAGAAGGCCAAGGCAACCGCCTGGCTCCGCGGGCGGGCTGCTGTGGCCAGTTTCAGGCGGGAGGGGGGCGTCGGGGCGTTCGCCCCCGTCCTCGTGCCCGTGGTGCCCGCCAGCATGCCCACCGGGCCCACCTCCGTGGTGGCCGCCACCATGCCCACCATGCCCGCCTCCGTGGCCCCCGCCCCCATGGCCCCCTGCGTTCATTCATGCCTCCCCGTCCGCAGCCCACCACTGTGACACTGAGATCCAGGCGCGGGAAGGACTTTTCGCGGCCCGTGGCGGGGGCGTGGCCTACTGCGTCCCGGACCGCAGTCAGGGCAGTCTCTGGCCGACGTTCCGTACAAGGACCGGAGAGGCCGGCGGCTTCACGGACGTCCCGCACATGCCTGAACAACCGTCGGATACTTCCAAGGAACGGACTTATGGGGCTACTTGCCTGACACACCTGACGCTCAATCGACACCCTAGATAACTCGTCTTGTCGCACTACTCGACCGCGTGCGAGAAGGGCGAGGACTTGGGCCCGGGGCTGATGGCTTCCGGGCGCGGCAGCGAACCACTGGGCCGCTACGTTGAGTATCTCGACGGAGTACACTGGTTCCCCGCAGCTGCCACCGGTGCACCGCCGACCGCGCCCACCGCGCGCTGCTCGACCACAGCTCGTTCTGCCCGCTGTGCGCAGACGCGGACACGGCGGCGGACTGCATCCTCGGCCGCGGCCTGTACCGCCTCCAGAGGGAATGCCGACGATGAACATCGAACCTAAGCCCCCCCGTCACGCCCGCGGCGGCGCCTGGACTGTCCGCGCGTAGGGCGGCCGGCTACTGCGGAGAGTGGCACCCCAGCCAGCGCGGTTTCTGTACCCGGCCGCCCCATGCGGATACATGGCACCTCGACCACTACAGGGGTAAGAGGTCCATCACGGACGCGGAGGGCTTCGTGTGGACCAGCTGACCCAGCTGTAGACGGCCGTTCCCGAGGCCGACGCGTTGGGAACGGGCAAGCCTCCAGTGTCTCCCAGACGGTGAATCGGGGAGGAAGTGGTGCTGGAGAGGCGGGGCCACATCTGCCCACGATCGCCTGCCCGTCCTCAGCGCCGAGCGAGGGCGATCACGCTGAAGGTGTCACCGAACGCCTCCTGCGCGGTCGCGGACAGGGACGCGGCGGTGAAGATGAGCACCGCGCGGCAGATTCATCGCTGGCAGCAGCGACGCTGCGAGCAGCGGCTCACCTCCGCTCGCGCGGAATGGACTACGTGTGGATCGGCCGCACCATCATCTTCCACGACTCACCTCCGCTCGCACTGCCTTCAGGGCACTGTGATCGACCTGGTCGAGATGAGGCCAGACTGCAAAGCCGGCGTGGAGCCGTGACCAATCGACGGACGGCACTAGGTCGACCACGCTACGGTCCAGCCATGCCGAACGATGCGCCCGATCCCTTCAAGGAAGTCATGACGCGAGAGTCCCTCGCCGCCATGATCCACAGCCTCTGCGACGACTTTCACCGACGGGGCGAGGAGTGGGAGAACCGCACCGTGGAGGACTACCTCGGTGCGCTCGCCGCGTGGATCACGGACTCGCCCGGCTCGTACCGGTACCTCGGCGAAGAGATGCCGCCGGACGGCGACTGGACGTTCTTTGCGCGGGCGCTCAGCGCAGCCGTCGTGTACGAGTAGCCAAAGGGCGGTGCCATTCTCGTGCCAGAGCGGGGGCTCACGGGGAATCAGGGTACAGAGAGGGCGCGTGGCCGGACTCTAGATGATCAATTCCAAGGGATGCCTGCGGAGGGTGTGGGGTGGGCGGCGACCGAAGCCACCGCGAGACGGTCAGGCGGGGTCAAGGCAGCCACCGCACACGTCACCACCCTGAGCGCCTAACTGATCGTTTCAGAACGAGTTGAGCTGTGGGTCTTGCCCTCGGCGATCTTGGTCGGCAGGGTGTCCGGGGTGCGTGGTGATCTTGTCCCCGACGACCTGTGGGAGCGGGTGGCTCGGCTGTTGCCCCCTGCTCCCGAGCGGCGCCGTCGCCATCCAGGGCGGTTGCGTGTTCCCGACCGAACGGCGCTTGCTGGCGTCATGTATGTGCTGCGGACCGGTGTCGCCTGGCGTGACGTTCCCGCAGAGAGTGTGGGCTGCTCCGGTGTGACGGCCTGGCGCCGGCTACGGGACTGGACCGAGGCCGGTGTCTGGCCCCGCCTGCACGCCCCCCTGCTGGGCGAGCTACGCCGCGCCAACCTGCTGAACTTGGACAACTGTTCCGTGGACGGCTCGCACATCCGGGCCCTCAAAGGGGGGACCACGTCGGTCCCTCACCGGTCGACCGGGGCCGGGCAGGATCGAAACACCACCTAATGGTGAGTTACGAGGCTGGTGAAGCCTGAAACACCACCGGGCCCGGAGCCCTTTGATCAGACGGGTTCACCAGCCTTGCGTCGTGGCGGCGGCACGTACTCAACCGAGGCGAGGATGTTCGTGGTCTGAGCCGCTCGCGAGGAACACCTCCCAGCTCACCGGGAGCCTTCAAGCTCCTGAAAAGACTGAGGACCTCGCGGGTAGCTGGGGTCACGAACGGCTAATCGGATGCCGGGCCGTCAGAGCCCTTCCATTAGGGAGTCGCGTGTCTCCACGGCTGTGACCAGCAAGCGAGAGGTGCAACCGACAGGAAGGACGCGAGACAACCCCATGAATATCTTCTGCGGTATCGACTGGGCCAGCGACCACCATGACATCGCCCTCATCGACGCCGACGGCACGCTGGTCGCCCGGGCCAGGATCGCTGACGACGCCACCGGCCTCCAGCAACTACTGGACCTCCTGGCCGAACACGGGGACACGCCCGAAACCCGCATACCAGCCGCCATCGAGACGTCCCGAGGACTGCTGGTGGCATGCCTGCGAGCCACCGGCTGCCCCGTCTACGCGATCAACCCGATGGCAGCGTCCCGATACCGTGACCGCCACACCGTCGCACGCAAGAAGTCAGACCACCTCGATGCCATGGTCCTCGCCAACATCTTGCGCACCGACGCCGCAGCACACCGGACGCTGCCTGCCGACACCGAACTCGCCCAGGCCATCGCCGTCTTGGCCCGCGCCCAGCAGGACGCGGTCTGGGACCGCACCCAGGCTGCCAACAAACTACGGTCCCACCTGCACGAATACTTCCCCGGCTACCTCGCCGCCGTCCAGCCGATCCTCGGCGGCCTGTGCTCATCCGTCGCCCGCGCGCTGCTGGCAGCCGCACCCACTCCGGCCCGGGCCGCCCGGCTGACCAAAACCCAGCTGCGGGCCGCACTGAAAAGAGCCGGACGCCAACGCGGGATCGAGGCCGAGGCCACGCGCCTACACGCGGTCCTACGAGCCCCTCAAATGCGCCAACTCCCGCTGGTCGAAGACGCGATGGGCCACCAGGCCCTGACACTGCTCCGAAAATTGGACGCCGCCTGCACCAGCGCAGAGGAGCTCGCCGAAGCCGCGGTGGAAGCTTTTGAGACACACCCGGACGCCGACATCATCACCAGCTTCCCCGGACTCGGCTCCCTCACCGGCGCCCGTGTGCTCGCTGAGATCGGAGACGACCGATCCCGCTTTGCCGATGCCAGGGCCCTCAAGTCCTACGCCGGAGCAGCACCAGTGACCCGGGCATCCGGCAAGAGCGTCTCCGTCAGGGCCCGCCGGATCAAGAACCAGCGTCTCGCTGCTGCCGGCTACGTCTGGTCGTTCGCGTCCCTGACGGCCTCAGTCGGCGCCAGGGCTCACTACGACCGCAGACGCACCACCGGCGACCGGCACATCTCAGCCCTGCGAAATCTCTTCAACCGCATGATCGGGTGCTTGCACCACTGCCTCGACAAACAAGTCCACTACGACGAAACCATCGCCTTCCCCTCCCGCCCCGAGCCCATCCTCACTGCCGCAGCTTGACCGCTTAACCCCATCGGATGTCTGATCGTCGACCGGCACGGAACCCCGCTCGCCGTCACGCTCACCGGCGGCAACCGGCACGACGTCACCCAGCTTCTGCCCCTGCTGAACGCGGTTCCCCCGATCCGGGGCCTGCGGGGACGCCCTCGGCGCAAGCCCCGGCGACTGTACGCCGACCGGGGCTATGACTTCGACAAGTACCGCCGCCTGCTGTGGAAACGCGGCATCAAACCCGTGATCGCCCGACGCGATGCCGCCCACGGCTCCGGACTGGGCAAGGTCCGCTGGGTAGTCCAGCGCGCCTTCGCCTGGCTTCACCAGTTCAAACGACTCCGCATCCGCTACGAAAGACGTGCTGACCTCCATCACGGCCTGCTCGAACTGGCCTGCAGCCTCATATGCCTCCGCCGCCTGCAGACCTCGTTGTGAAACGATCAGTCAGTCGCCCAGGACCCGCTCCCACAGCAGCCCATCCCGCCAGCTCCCGTCGAGAAAGATCGAGGAGTGTGCGACGCCGTACGGGCTGAACCCGTTGCGGCGCAGCACCCGTTGCGACGGCAGATTCTCCAGATTGGTGGACGCCTCAGCGCGGTGCAACCCGAGTTCGTCCGTCATCACCTGGAGTACAAGCCCGACGGCGCGCCCGGCGTGCCCTTGATTTTGGGCGACGCTGGCGATCCAGTAACCAACGGAACCGCGGCGAAGGTGGGGCTGCGGCAGAATGCCTCCGACGGTGACCTGCCCGATCACCCGGTCGTCGGCGAGTACCACACCCGGCCAGGCCGCGCCGGCCCGGTATCCGGCCAGCAGCCTGTCGATCCGCTCCGCCTGGCCCTCCGGGGTGAAGAAGTCGGCCGGCTGGGCCGGTTCCCACGGCCGGAAAGCCTCGAAGTCCCGCACTCTATGCGCGGCGATCGGGGCGGCATCGGCGGGCTCTATCAGGCGGATCCTGGTGCTGCTGCACATGGGCTGATCCTCGTCGCGGTGCGTCGGATGAGACCGGCCAGCCTATGCGAGCCGCCAGAGCCGACACTGCGTCATCAGGTGCTGGGTCCTCCACTGCCCAGTGGAGATCGCATGTTCGCAGCGCACAACCGTCTGGCCAAGCACTTCATTCTGAAATGATCAGTAAGACGAACGGTTCCTGCCGTCACCACGCACGGTGGCACGAGGCGGTGCAAGACCGCCGACGGTGGTCCCGCGCACCTCGCCGGGCCAGCGGTACAGTCGAGTCGAGCAGTCGCAGGGAAATCCGGTGAGAATCCGGAACTGTCCCACAACGGTGTACCTCCCTGGCCGGAGAATCCGAGGACCTGCCTGCCCGAACGAACCCGGCGCCTGGCCGGGTCCTTCGGCAGGGCACCGGGACAGCGCGCGCACGGACCTGATGCCCAACTCGGAAAGTGTTGGGCATCTTTGCTGTCGGACCCCCTATCTCCACGCCGAAGGGTTGGAGCCGCGACCGCGGACTCCTCAGCCAGGGGCGCAGCGGGCCCGCGAGCGGGAGACCGACTCGCGGACGGGCCGCGACCAGGCAGGGCGCGGCTCTACATGTGACGTCGTCCTGCTCAACCTCAGAGCGCCGAGGGCACCGGGAGGAGGAGGCAGAGTCCTCTGGAGACGGGCGCGGGGCTGCTGATCGGCATGGATGCCGAGCACCGGCGCCCGACCGCCATCGACGAGCTGCCCGCCCATTCCACCGTGTTGCTGTTCGCCAACGGACTGATCGAGCGCCGCGGCGAATCCCTCGACCACGGGCTGACCCGGCTGCGCCAGCACGCCGCCGCCCTCGCCCGCGAGCCCCTGGACGTCTTCTGCGACGAACTGCTGAGGGGGCTCGGCGCCGACAGCACCGACGACATCGCGTTGCTCGCCCTGCGCTCCACCCCACCGGCCGGCACCTGATCCGGTCGGCGCCCGCGGCCAGGTGCCGCAACCGACGTCAGGACTCTGCCCGTCCGGCGTACAACCTCTTGCCCGCCGACACTCGTTGATCTCGGCATGGCAGCACAACGACCCGACGCAGGTGCCTACTACACGCAGTGGCGGGAGCAGTTGCGGCGGGTCCTGGCATGCAGCGAGCCGGCGTTCATCAATCGCCTGGGCGTTGCCTGCGACGAGGGCGGCATGAACGAGCATCACCCGCGGTTGACGACTCGCCCGGTCCCGCCCGGATGTGATCTGTCGCCAGCTCATCCGCGACTGCCGAAGCACGGAGGCTGCCCGAACCGCTTGACACAGACAGGTGCCGGTTGAAGCAGCTCGACCGGCAGATCAGCGATGCCTTCCGCACCCAGCCGCGCCGCCGTCATCGCCCTCGCACGCCGCCGCGCCGCCGTTCTGTGGGCTCTTCTTCGCGACAACCGCCCCTTCACCACCGCGCCGCCACCAGCACGCGTAGCCACAGCAGCCTGACTCGGCCAAGACGACCAGATGGGCCACCTACCTGGCGTCAGTGATCAAGACCGTGCTTGTGCAGTGCCGCACACCGAAGATCATCAGTGCTGCTGCGAGGACGGTCGTACCCGACGCGGCTGCGTGCCACGGCCGTGGGTTCGCATTGGCCGTTCTGAGTGGGACGGCGTCACGGGCCATGTCGGAGTCCTTGTGTGGCAGGGCCATGCGTCCACCGAACGCTCGGAGCGGCGCAACCTCTCCCAGCGTGGCACGACCGTGCTCCACCGGCATCCTGAGCTGTGACGTCAGAGCCCATCCAACAGGCCGAGCCTCGGGCCGTCTCAGGGCCGTACGAGGGTGCACAACGGCGACCGACGCAGCCTTCACGGGGGAAGCAGCGTCCCCAGTGGTCCCAGGTCGATGTTGAGGTCGGCGAGCGTGAGGCCGTAGTGGTCGCAGAGTTCGGACATCCGGTCGTGGAGCAGCATCAGGGTCAGACCGAGCCGTTCTTCCTGCTCCTCGGTGAGGTCACCCTCATCGACCCGGTGCAGGGCCTGTCGCTCCATCAGCTGGCGCAGCAGCTCGACGATGGTCAGAACCAGTTTGACCAGGTCCCGTTCCACGGTGTCCGGATCGGCGCGCAGTCGCCGTGCGGCGGTCTGGCCGCGGCTGGACGTGGGCGCGGAGATCTCGTCAGGCCGGGCGGGCAGCAGTGAGAACGCCCTGCTCGCGGCCTCGGCCACCTCCCGCAGCCGGTCGGCGGGCGGCCCCTCGTCACGTCGTGTCACGGTGACCGCCCCCGCTCCTCGGCGGATACATCGTCGCCCACTCGTCGTCCAGCTGCTCGCGGATGGAGACGATCACAGCGCGCAGCGAGATCCTCACCAGGTCGATGTCGGCAATGGACAGTACAAGATCGCCAGTGAGGACCACACCGCCGCTGAGCAGCCGGTCCAGCAAATCGATCAGCGCGACTTGCGGCTGGACGACCGGGCGATCCTCGTACCCTCCGTATTGGCTCACCGCCGGCCGGCTCCCTCCTGGTGTTCGTCGAGCGCGAGGGGATCGGTGAAGGAATACGGCGCCCAGGGACCCGTGACCTCCACACGAACTCCCGGCAGATCGTCCGCGGCGTGCAGCATCCGGCTGCGGAACTCCTCCGCCAGAGTGCGGGGCACCAGATAGGCGTCGTTGGCCACGTTCTCGCCCGGCACCTGCGTCAGGCCTCCCTGCTGCGGCCGGTGCCGAGTGTGCTGCGCCGCCAGGCCGCGGGCTTGGTACTCCGTCCGCTGCACGGCCTCCTCGGCAAGCCGCCACACGTCCTCGCGAGCCTGCCGCTGATGCCGTCGGCTGCGCAGGTATGCGCGTCCGGGATTCGTGTCGTCCGCCGGATCGCCGGCGGCCGAGGGCGCGGACGGAGGCTGTGGAGGCGCCTCGGCGTACACCTTCACACCCCACTCCACGTGGTCGGTGAGCCGGTCGAGCAGCGCGGTGAAATCCGCCTCATGTTCCCTCAGCATCTCCCGCACACGGTGCTCGTCGACATACACGGTGGCCAGCCTCAGCGGCAGGACCGTGGTGTGCTCGGTCAGTGTTTCGATGACCAGGTGGTGCGCCCGGGCCGTCGCCTCCAGCCACCGCAGGTCCTCCAGGTTCGCCTTGAGGGCCGCCTCCGAGAACTCGTCCCGAGGCACCGCGCTGACCCCGGCGGCCACCGGGCCGGAACACACCAGGGTGACGGGCGCCTGGGCCACCCCGCGAACGTCGGCCAGCACCGTCCGCTCCAGTGCGGTGGATGGCGATCCCAACACCGCGTACGCGTAGCACAGCTGCTCGTCCACCGGCCTCAGCTCCGCTCCTCGTCGCCCCGGGCCCCCTCGGCGTCCCGAACCTTGCGGGGCTTACGGCGTGGTTCGGCGTGCGACTCCCGCGATTCCCTCCGGACCCGCTCGGCATCGCGGGAGCCCCGCGGGCCGCCGGCCTGGCTTCCGGCCAGCTCCCGCGGGGACTCGGCGAGTTGACTGCGCAGCTCCTCCACCTCGGCACGCAGCCGCTGGTTCTGCTCTTGGAGGCTGTGCCGGCCATCGGCGCGGGACGACAGGGCGGGATCGCGCTCCCACCAGTCGATGCCGATCTCCCTCGCCTTGTCGACGGACGCGACCAGCAGCCGGAGCTTGATGGTGAGCAGCTCGATGTCGAGCAGGTTGATCTTGATGTCTCCGACAATCACGATGCCCTTGTCCAGGACGCGTTCAAGGATGTCGGCCAGGTTTGAGCCGCCGCTCTCTTGACCGTACGGGTACAAGGCCCGCGACGACCTGGGGACGGGGGACTGTGACTCGGTCACGGCGCACTCGACCTCGTTTCGCGGATCTATGTGCGGCGCCGACGCGTCGTGGGGGCTTCTCCCTCCCCCTCGTCGTCGCGGTCGTCGGCCGCTCGCTCTTCCTCCCCGTCCTCCTCTTCGGGTTCCTCGTCCTCCTCGTACTCGTCCTCGGGCTCCTCTTCCTCCTCGTACTCGTCCTCGTCCTCTGCGGGCTCCTCTTCCTCGTCGTACTCCTCGTCGCGTACCTCGGGCTCCTCGCCCCCGGTCTCCACCTTCGCTTCCTCTGCCTCTTCCTCTTCCGCGCGGCCCTCTTCGGCCTCCTCCGCCCCGCGGACCACCTCTCCCTCCTGGATCTCCCCGCGCCAGGCGCCAGTCGCCTCGCCGCGCATCATGACGAAGGTGCGGAAGAGCTTCAGATCGAGCCGGGTACGCCGGCCCTGCGCCCGCACCAGGCCACCGACGCGCTCGACCACGCCTTTGGGGAGGTACTCCAGGACCAGCAGCACCTTGGTGAGGTTGTCCGTGAGCGGGTGGAAGGTGACGACACCCTTGGTCGTGGCCTTTTCGCCCTCGGTGGTCCAGGCGATCCGCTCGTCGGGCACCTGTTCCGTGATGATGCCCCGCCAGCGGCGGCTCGCCTTGGCGATCTGCACTTCCCAGTGGGTCGTGATGTCGTCCTCCTGCTCCACATGCTTGACACCCTTGGCGAACCGCTCGAACTCCGTGAACTGCGTCCACTGGTTGTAGGCCTCGCGTACGGGCACGCCCACGTCGATGTCCTCGATGATGGTCAGCCCCTTACCGGCGGCGTCGGGGTGCTTCTCGTGCCGCTTCCCGGTGACGTCCTTGGCCTTGTCCAGCAGCGTGTCCTTGGCGTGGGACGCCGTCGCCGTCAACGCCTCACCCGACGGCGCGCCCGCGAGGAGCTTCTTGCCGCCCTTGGCGACGGCACTGGTCAGCAGGCCGGGGCCGATGTGGGCCTCACCCAGCTTGCGCGCCCCTTCGCCCAGGCGATGGCCTACGCCTTCGAGCATCAGCTGAACGCGGGCCTCGACATAGCTTTCCAGCTCTTCCTTCAGCCGGTTCGCGCCGGGGTTCTGCCGTGCCTGCTCGCGCACCTTGCTCAGGGTGCCGGCACCTCCCGACTTGCCCTCAGCCATCATCCGGCCTCCTCCATCATGACGAGCCGCTCTTCGAGCGGCTCCCGCCGGCCGTCGTCCTCTTCCTGCGCGGCTCGTCCTTCTGATCCGACCCGCGGTGCTGCGCACTCTTCTCGCGCCCCTGGCTCCCGCGCCCCCTGCCCTCGCGTTCCGAGCTCCGGGCCCCCTCGTCCGGAGATTCCTCGTCCTGGCGCGCCTCTTGTGCGTTCTCTTCCTCTTCGTTCTCTTCGTCCAGGTCCCGCTCACCGTCCGGGTGAGCCTTCTCGTGCAGTCCCGCGGTGCGCTCGTGCAGGGCGTCGGCCAGGCGGTCGGCCTTCGCCGAAAGCACAGTGCTGGCGGCTTCCTTGCCGACCCCCGTCAGCTCGCTGCGCACTTGCTTGGTGACGTTGCTGACGAAGGGGGACTCCTGGAGGACCTTCGCGACCTGTCCTGGCTTGATCCGTGATCCGGCCAGCAGTGCACCCAGGCTCAGGGCGAGCTTTGCCTTCTTCGTCCGGCCCAGCACGTAACCGCCGAGGACAGCCGCGCCGATCTTGGCGTTGTTCATGATTCTGTCTTCCTCCATGCCCACGGCTCACAGCCCGCTTTGCCCGCCGCGCCTCAGCTGGTAGGCCCTGATGTCCTCCATGTGGTGCAACAGTTCCTCCTCGCGCCGTGCGAACTCCTCGTCGTCGATACGGCCTTCCGTCCGCGCGCGCTCCAGGTTCACGAGTTCTTCCTGTACGGGAGCAGGGTCGTAGAACTCCTCCTCAGCCGCACGAGCGACCTTGTCCAGCACCCAGCCGACGCCCCGCAGGGGAGCCAATGGAAGTGCCAGGATCTCGGTGACCAGTCCTGCCATTCCTCCTCCTTGTGACTCGTGCTGTCACCGCAGCGGTCCGTCGCAACGGGCTCAGGTGAAGCTGTACGGCGGCAGCGGTCCCCGTACCCGCAGTTCGATGTCCTCCCCGTAGCGCTCTGCCAACTCCCGCGCGGCCTGGGTGAACTCCTCGGACTGTTTGCCGTCCACCAGGAAGGACACGTTCACGAAGTACTGCTGTGAAGGCTCGGCCAGCCGTTCGGCCACTGCCAGCGGCCTCAGGGCGGCGACGACGTCGGCGGCGAGTGCCTCCTGCCGGCTCTGCACCTCTTGTGCCACGAGTTGGCCGAGCGCCAGCCGGTCCTCCTGTGTTCCGCCACCCTCGCGGGTCGCCTCGTTCAGCGCGCGGGCCTGTTCGTTCTCCTCGAGGATGGCGCGCAGGACCGCCTCCTCGCTCTGGATGCCCTTGACGTTGAACTCCGCCCGCCCGGTGAGCTCATCGAGGCGCTGGGAGAACTCCTGGGCCTGCTGCTCCAGCACGGCCCGTACGGCGTCCTCGTCCGGAGCGACGAACCCGAAACTCAACGGCAGGATGGTGCCCGCGGCCCACAGGTGCTCCTGGACCCCGAGATGCGCGTCCAAGTCCCGGCGTGTGACGGAAAGGTCCTCCGGGGTCTCACTGACGACAGCGCACAGCTCGTCGCTGCACACAGAGTGCAACTCGGTGGGTGTTTCGCCCACGCCCTTGATACCGTCCAGGTCCAGTGGATGCCCGGACTTGGTGATCGCGTACACGTACACGGACATGGGCTCGCTCACTCCTCCCGGTCCTTTGGGGCACGGCGGCTCGAGCCGCGTTCGGCGTGCTCGTGCTCCTTCTCACGCTTGCGGTCGCTGTCGTCCCCACGCCCCTTGTGGAGCGATTCGGCGAATGCGTCGACGGCGCCGGTCAGCGCCCCTTTGGCCTTCCCTTGAGCGCCTCCTTCCTCGACGCTCTGGACAACGTCCGTCAGCTGGGCGGGGGCCTTGCGGCCCGATTCCAGATCCAGCCGGTTGCAGGCCTCGGCGAAGCGCAGATACGAGTCCACGCTGGCGACGACGACGCGTGCGTCGACCTTCAGGATTTCGATGCCCACAAGGGACACCCGTGCGAACACGTCGATGACCAGGCCTCGGTCCAGGACGAGTTCCAGCACGTCGTACAAGGTGCCCGATCCGCCACCCGCCGGCGCGGCCACACCACCTTCGCCTTGCGGCACCACAGTCACGGTCTTGTTCTCCTCACGCGAACGGTGAGCCGCTGTCAGCGGCCCTGTCTGTTTCTGTCGGTCTGCGCGCGGGTGTAGCGGCGTGTTCGCTCGTACGCCACCAGCTGGCCGGCGGGGTCCAGAGCGACCTTGTAGCTGGCCATCACGCTGCTCGTGTCGGGGACGCGCTCCAACTCCACGACCTCGACCTCGGCCTCCCAACCGTCATCGGTCGGTTTCAGTGCGGAAACGGACTCTGGAGCCCGCCCCAGCAACTCGGCCAGCTGCTGGGCCGCTCCCCGCATGGCCTCGGTCGCCGACGCCCGCTGCGGGGTCGCCTTCGCCTTTCGTGACGAGGGACGTGCCTCTTCCCGCTCATCCTCGCTCGTGATCGTTCACCCGCTTCCTCTGTTTCCATCATCAGCCTCGGCCACGGCACCTGCCGCTCGCCGATCAGGCGCCGAGTACCCACGTTCGCGACATGCACAGAAATTCCGGAAGAAAATTTCGGGGAATTTGTTCCATCGCCGACGGCGGCCCTGCTACACGGAATTCTGGACAGGCCGGATCGGGACGGCAGTGAGGTTCGCCGAATGCCCGACGGTGAGTAGTCGACAGAGCGGAATGTGTAGCCGATGTCCTCACCGCGCCGGAAGTCGGCATCAGTCCGGGTTTGAGGCGTACCGGCTGAGGTAATCGGATGGCCTGGGAAAGCCGGAATCCTCTGACAAGGGGCTGATCCAGATGTCTGCTCAGGGAAAGAAGATCCGGGGCAAGGCTCAGGAAACGAAGGGCAAGGTCGAGGAAGCGGCCGGACGTGCCACCGGTGACGAGGAACTGCGCGGCAAAGGCGTGGGAGACCGCATCGCGGGAAAGACCCGGCAGCAGGCCGGTGAGGCGGGCCAGACAGTGCGCGGGACGGCCGAGGAAATCAAGGGGAAAGGGGAGCAGATGAAGGGACGGGCCCGCAAGAACATGTGAGGCGCGTCCCGCGGATCGAGAGCGAACACGCCTTGGGTGGCCGAGGCCGGTGTCGCCGGTCACGAACAGCGGCGACATCGTCGCACCTCCTGCTGGATCGCCGACTTCACTGATCGGCACAGGGACGCGGATCCGCGCGCCGCGGCACGTGGATGTCCAGAACACAGATGTCGTCGCGGCGGTGCGGCCGCATCGCGGCCAGGGACGTGGCGAGGGTTTCACCATGGCCCTCGCGCAAGAGCCGCAGCGTGGTCTCGGCGAACCGTTCCAGGCCGGCGTCGATGTCCTCGCCCGGGTCCTCCACGAGGCCGTCCGTGTAGAGCAGGAGGTGGTCTTCCGGCAGCAGGTCGAGCACCGACTGCCCGTACGACGGCTCACGGGAGGCGCCGAGGAGGATGCCCTCGGGCTGCGGGAGGAACGTCGCCTCACCGCCACGGATCAGCAAGGGCGGCAGATGGCCCGCCCTGCCCCAGGTCAGACGGCGGTTCCGGGGGCTGTAGTAGGCCATGACCACGGTGGCGGTGGAGCCGTACTCGTTCTCGGGCGTATGGAGCATGAGGGCGTTCAGACGCTGAAGGACGTCGGGCAGTGATGATCCTGTGACGGCCATGCCCTTCGCGGTGAACCTCAGCTGGGCCATCGTGCCGACCGCGGCGAGGCTGTGACCGGCGACGTCGCCGACGACGAACAGCGCGCTCCTGTCGGGAAGTTCGATGGCGCTGTACCAGTCGCCACCGACGTTCACCCCTCTGTCGGCGGCGACGTAGGCGACGTTCACGCACACGTCGGCCAGTTCCAGTGACTGCTCGGGGATCGGCAGCAGGGTTTCCCGGAGCCGGTCGGCGAGCGCGCGTTCGGCCTGGAGCATGCCGCGCTGCACGAGGACGGCGCGTTCGCTCTCCCCCAGGGCGATCTCGGCATCGCGCAGCGCCGTGAGGTCCTGGAGGAAGCCGTGCACTTCGACGGCGGCGCCGTCTGCGTCCGTCTGCGCCTCCGCGACGATGCGCAGGTGCCGTACCCCGTTCGCGACGGCGATGCGGAAAGGCTCGTCGATGGGCATGCCGTGATCGAGCAGCCTTCGTACGGCCTCGGCCAGGCCTGGCCGATCGTCCGGCACCACGTGCTCGGGCAGTGCCTCCAGGGCGATGGGTCCCTTGACGGGGGCACGGCCGAAGGTGGTGTAGACCTGATCCGACCAGGTGATGCGGCCTGTCATCAGATTCCAGTTCGCCCAGCCGAGGTTGCCCAGTCGCTGCAGCTCGGCGAGGCGGCGGTCCTCCCGTTCGCGCGTGTCCTGGCAGGTCCAGGACACCACCAGGCGGCCCCCCAGCCGTGATGCCCGCACCGCATAGGTGGACTCGAGCGGGACACCGGCGAGTACCTCCCGGTATCTGAATGGTCCGCTTTCGTAGACGGAACCCGTCAGCAGGGTTGCCAGGTACCCGCTCCAGACGGGGGTGCCCGCCATGGTCGGATACGTTTCCAGGACCCTTCGGCCCACCAGTTCCTTACCCCGGCGTCCGGCCACGTCGACCGATTCGGGTGCCGCCGCGTCGATGCGGAAGTCCTCCACGGCGCCGGTCGGTGCCCGCAGCGGGGTCAGCAGGACCGCTGGTCCGGTCAGGGCGTCGAAGATCCGCTGGACCTCGGCCGTCGGGACCTCGCCGACCGGGTCGACCGGGTCGACAGCGTGTGTACGCCGACCCCGGCCCGCGTTGAGCGGTTCGGCGCACAGCCTCACGGCCCGGCGCAGCAGGGTCCGCGATCTCGCGTCGAACGGGGCGCGGCAGGTCCGAAAGAGCCCGACGACGGCCGCTGCCGGCCCCTTTCCCGGTACGGGGAGCCAGGCGCGGGTCGGCCACCGCCCGGCCGGGTCGGCGATGAGCAGGTAGCGCGAGGCGTCCTGCCCCGGATACTCCAGCCACAGCGCCTCCCCATGGGCGACCGCCGCCAGGCCCGCGAACCCGGCAAGTGGTGGGACGTGGCTCCACTGCTCGGCCGTGGTGTCGTCGATCCCGGAGTACCCCACGAGTTCCAGGCTTCCGGTGGCCGCCATGCTGTAGATCACGACGGCATCCACGTGCTCGAGGCCGCCGAGCGCCCTCTGGAGCAGTTCCGCCACATCGTCCGGCGTGCGGGCGCCGACAAGGGCCTCGGCGATCTCGGCCAGCACGTTCGTGCGGCTCGCGCCGACCGCCGTCTTACCGGCCAGGTATGTGCCGGCAGTCAACGGCGAGAGCCCGGTGTCCGGGGTCGTGCCGGTCGGCGGGTCGATCGCGGTCTCCACCGATGGGTGGGCGGAGCCCCGGCCGATGCGGCCCAAGGTGATCCAGCACTCCTCCAACAGGGTGCGTCCGCGCCGCTCGGCACGTGTGCGCAGACGCTCGTACGCCGCGTCCGACGACACGCCTTCCTGGGCCATGACGACGCCCTTGGCGCGTTCCACGACGGCCGTCGTCGCGGCCAGGTCTGCCAGCTCCGCGGCCTCGGCGCGCAGCCTGGTGACGACCTTGGCCAAGGCCAGTACCTCAGGTATGGCACCGTCGCCCTGGAGCGCGGGATCGCTCTCCACCCTCTGAGCATGCCACGCAGTCTCGCGAATGCCTTGGCGAAGGATACGGCGGAGCTGTGAAGGGGGCCCACTCGCTCAGGGCCGTCCGCGCGCACGCCGGACGCGTCGCATCCGGCTGCCCTCGCCGCACCGTTCTCGGTGAGCTCTTTGCCGCGCGCGCCCGGCGGCCATGTCATCCGATCGGGTGCCGCGCCCACGTCGCACGAGTGTTTCGCGGCGCAGGGACAGCCTGCACACCCACTGCTGGGCAAGGGGTGACGAGAACGGGTCCGTACGGGGGCGGAGGGAGGCGTCCTGTGAAGCGTGAGGGGTGCGGCTCGGCCGTCGGGCACGGCACGGACCCACTGTGACGGCGCCGCGAGGAAGGCCAGCCGCCGAGCGCGTCGCCGACGCGGTGGACGAGCGGGCTTCCGATGTACGACCGCGGCGCCGCACTGTTGCGCAAGGCGTTCCCCGACCACTGATCCTTCCTCCTCGGGGAGCAGGCTCTCTACAGCCTGATCGTTCTCGTCCTGACCGGTGTGTGGCTGACGCTGTTCTTCCAGCCGGACATGCACGAGGTGATCTACGGCGGTGGGTATGTGCCGTTGCGGGGCGTGCCCATGTCCGCGGCCTTCGACTCCACGCTGCACATCAGCTTCGACGTGCGCGGTGGTCTCCTGATGCGGCAGACGCACCACTGGGCGGCGCTCGTGTTCGTCGGCGCGATCGGGGTGCACATGATGCGGATCTTCTTCACCGGCGCCTTCCGCCGGCCGAGGGAATGAACGGGGTCATCGGCGTCACCCTGCTGGTACTCGCCCTCGCCGAGGGTTTCGCGGCTACTCGCTCCCCGACGACCTGCTGTCCGGCACGGGTATGCGTATCGCGCAGGGCATCATGCTCTCCCTGCAGGTCATGGGGACGTACGTGAGCCTTTTCGTCTTCGGGGCCGAAACCCCGGCCAGGACATCGTGCCGCGGCTGTACAGCGCGCATGTGCTGCTGTTGCCGGGCGCGCTGATCGCGCTCGTCACCGTCCATCTGATCCTGGTGTTCCACCTCAAGCACACGCAGTGGCTCGGCCCGGGCCGGTCGAACCGCAACGCCGTCGGCAAGCCCATGTTCCCGCAGTTCACGGCCTCCTCCGGCGGTCTCTCCCTCATGGTCGCCGGGTGGCTGTTCCTCCTGGGCAGCCTCGCGCAGATCAACCCCGTGTGGGTGTACGGACCGTACCGGCCCGACCAGGCCTCGACCGGCTCCCAGCCCGCCTGGTATGTCGGCTTCCTGGAAGGGGCGCTGCGGCTCGTGCCGCCGTGGGAGACCGATGTCGCCGGCCACACGTTCATGTGGAACGTGCTGTTGCCCGCCGTCGTCCTGCCCGGGCTGCTGTTTCTCGTGCTCTATGCCTACCCCTTCGTCGAACAGCGGCTGACGCGGGAGGGGGAGCGCGAGCGCCATCTGTGCGACCGGCCGCGCGAGCGGCCCGTTCGTACCGGGCTCGGCGTGGCGGGCTTCACCTTCTACGGTGTCCTGCTGCTGGCGGGCGGCAACGACGTGATCGCGGCCAGTTTCCGGATGTCCGTCAACACTCTGACCTGGATCTTCCGCGTCGCGCTGGTGATAGGGCCCGTGCTCGCGTTCCTGCTCACCCGGCGGCTGTGCACGGCTCTGCTGGCGGCGGAGCGGGAGCGGCTCGCCGAGGGAGTGGAGAGCGGAGAGGTGCGGCAGAACACGTCGGGGGCTGTGAGAGCTCCCATGTACCCGTCGAGAGGTTTCGCCCGGGCGCCCCCAGGGCAGCGCTCAGCGCCGCTCCCCCGGAACCCGGCGCGCGTACTGGAACACCAGACCCAGGACGCCACGCGCCAGAACACCGAAACCGATGAGGAACAGCCACAGCCCGTAGACCACGCCGATGCACAGCAGCGCGAAGCCCAGCGCCGTCAGGATCGGCCACACGCTCTCCGGCGGGAAGAACTCCAGCGGACCTGCGGCATCGACGACTTCGGCATCACGGCGGTCCTGCGGGCGGGGCCCCTTGCGCCGGTACTGCACGAAGCAGAAGAAGGACACCACGGCGGCCATCAGGCACGCGACGACGAGCGCGGCCGTGCCGGCCGGGTCCGCGTGGGACCACCAGGCGTAGAGGGCGGCCGAACCGCCGAAGAACACGGCGACACCGCAGAAGAGCGCGGACTCGGCCTTCATCGGCGCCCTCCCGTCTCGAGCGGCCGGCCGATCTCCGGATGGTGCAGGTCGGAAGCGGGCGACTCCGACCGGATACGCGGAAGCGCGACGAAGTTGTGCCGCGGGGGCGGTGAGGAGGTCGCCCATTCCAGGGCGCGGCCGTACCCCCAGGGATCGTCCAGGGTGACTCGCTCACCGTACCTGGCGGTGTGCCAGACGTTGTACAGGAACGGCAGGGTCGAGACGCCGAGCAGGAACGAGCCGAAGGACGACACGGACTTCAGCAGGGTGAAGCCGTCGGCGGGCAGGTAGTCGGCGTACCGGCGGGGCATGCCCTCCACGCCGAGCCAGTGCTGGACGAGGAACGTCGGCTGGAACGCGGGGAACAGCAGCCAGAAGTGCAGCATTCCGAGCCGCTCGTCCAGGAGTCTGCCAGTGAACTTGGGCCACCAGAAAGAGAATCCTGCGAACATCGCGAAGACCACGGTCTCGAACAGGACGTAGTGCAGGTGGGCGACGATGAAGTACGAGTCGGTGGCGTGGAAGTCGAGCGGCGGCGAGGCGATGAGCACCCCGCTCAGCCCGCCCAGCAGGAACGACACCATGAAGCCCAGAGACCACAGCATCGGGTCTCGAACGACAGGGACCCGTTGTGCATGGTGCCGATCCAGGCGAAGAACTTGATTCCCGTCGGCACCGCGATGAGGCACGACATCAGGGAGAAGAACAGCAGCACGGCGCCGGTGGCGAACATGTGGTGCGCCCACACCACGGCGGACAGGATGGTGATGGTGATCGTCGCGCCGATCATCGGCAGATAGCCGAAGAGCGGCTTGCGGGAGAACACCGGGATGATCTCCGAGACGATGCCGAAGAACGGCAACGCGACGATGTAGACCTCCGGGTGCCCGAAGAACCAGAACAGGTGCTGCCACAGAATCGCCCCGCCGTCCGCCGCGTCGAAGACCTGGGCGCCGAACTTGCGGTCCGCCTCCAGTACGAGCAGCGCGGCCGTGAGCACCGGGAAGGCCGGCAGGATCAGGATCGAGGTGAACAGCACATTCCAGGTGAACATCGGCATCCGGAACATCGTCATGCCAGGGGCACGCAGGCACAGGGTGGTGGCGATGAAGTTGACCGCGCCGAGGGTGGTGGACAGATCGGTCACCACCAGCCCCATCACCCACAGATCACCGCCCGCGCCCGGGGAGTGGTACGCGCTGTTCAGCGGCGCGTACGCGAACCAGCCGAAGGCGGCCGCGCCGCCCGGCACCAGGAAGCCGGAGACGACCATCAGGCCACCGAACAGGTACATCCAGTACGACAAGGCGTTCAGCCGCGGAAAGGCCACGTCCGGGGCACCGATCTGCAATGGCATCACGGCATTCGTGAAGCCGGCGAACATCGGCGTCCCGAACAGCAACATCATGATCGTGCCGTGGATGGTGAAGAGTTGGTTGTAGCCGCTCTCACTCACGAACTGCAGTCCCGGCCGGGCGAGTTCCGCGCGCATCATGAGGCCCAGCAGGCCGCCCAGGAGGAAGAAGCAGAACGCCGTCACCATGTACAGCTGACCGATCACCTTGTGATCGGTCGTCACGGCCCAATTCAGCAGCGTCCGGCCCAGCGGCGATGCCTGCGGTGCGCCGACCGATCGACAACAGCGACTTGCTGCTGAAGATGCTCAAGTCCGTGGAGCTGTAGGGCCTCTACGCTGCGCGGAGCTGACCCGGTGGTGGTCCTTCGCGCCACTGGGACGGCTTGCGTGTCCGGGCTCACGCCGTGCCGTCGGCCTTGGTGCCGTCGTTAGGCGCCGACGAGACCACGGGATGTGGGGGCAGGACAGCGAGAGGATGGGAAGCGTGATGACAAGGACGAGTGACATCGAGAAGGCAGCAGGTGTGCTCCGCGCCGGAGGCCTCGTGGCCTTCCCGACCGAAACCGTCTACGGTTTGGGTGCCAACGCCGAGGATCCCGCCGCTGTCTCGCGCATCTTTCAGGTCAAGGGGCGTCCGCCCTCCCACCCGCTGATCGTCCACCTTGACGGCGCGGAGCACCTGGACGACTGGGTCGAGGACGTGCCGGCGACGGCGCGCCTGTTGGCCGAACGCTTCTGGCCAGGGCCCCTCACACTGGTCCTGCGGCGCGGTCGCCGGGTGCCCCTCGAAGCCACTGGTCGCCTTCAGACGGTGGCCGTGCGCGTGCCCGACCACCCCGTCGCACTCGCGCTGCTCGCGGCCTTCGGCGGCGGTGTCACGGCCCCGTCCGCCAACCGCTTCGGCCAGGTCAGCCCCACCACCGCGAACCACGTCCGTGCCGAGCTCGGTGATGCCGTCGACTTCGTGCTGGACGGCGGTCCCTGCGAGGTCGGCGTCGAGTCGACCATCGTCGACGCCACGGGCGAGATCCCGAGCATCCTGCGGCCCGGCGGGGTGACGCACGAGGACCTCGAAGCGGTGCTGGGATACCCGCTCGCGGTCCCCTCGACCAGCCGCGTTCGAGTGCCCGGCCAGCATCCGTCCCACTACGCGCCGCGTGCACGGGTCGTCCTCGTCGAGCCCGAGAAGGTCGTCGCCGAAGCGGACCTCGCGCAGGAGCTGGGACACCAGGTGGGCGTTCTTCTTCCCCCGTCCTTCACCGACGCCCCGGTGAAGGCGCACGCCGTGGTGCCGGTCCCCGGTTCGCCAGCCGCCTACGCGCGCGGGTTGTACAGGTTCCTGCGCGAGCTCGACCAGCGGGGCTGCGACCTCATCGTCGCCTCCTTGCCCGCGGAGGAGGGGCTGGGACTTGCGATCGCCAACCGGCTCCGCCGCGCCGCAGGGCCCCGGCCCACCGAGTGACCAGCACCGACGCCGTACTTGGGCCCTCCGACCGGCACATCATGCTGAGCAGCCACCGCCGGGACGGTCAGGACACGGCGGGGACCGCCGCATCCAGACCGCGGGCTGCGACGAGCTGTGCACTGCCGTCGGCCAGGCGATAGCACAGGCCCACCACGGCGGCCTGGCCGGCGGCTACCTTGTCGGCCAGCACCCGGGAGCGGTCCAGCAGCAGGTCGACGGTGTGCCTTATGTGCTCGGCGAGGATCTCCTCCGGCTCCACGTGTCCGGCAGCCCGCGCCGCCAGCACGCTGGGGGTCACCCGCTCGACGACATCCCGGACGTATCCGGCCGGTGCCATGCCGTCCTCCAACGCGGCGCACGCTGCACCGACCGCACCGCACGAGTCATGACCGAGCACCACGACCAGCGGACAGCCCAGCACGTCCACGCCGTACTCGATGCTGCCCAGCACCTCCGCACCCAGGACGTGGCCCGCGGTGCGCACCACGAACAGGTCGCCCAGGCCGCGATCGAAAATGATCTCGGCGGCCAGCCGGGAGTCGGAACAACCGAACAACACGGCGAAGGGCTGCTGTGCAGGCGCGATCTCTGCGCGCCGGGTGGCGTCCTGGTTCGGGTGTTCGGGGGAGCCCGTCACAAAGCGTCGGTTTCCGGCCAGCAGCAGCTCGAAGGCGTCGTGGGGCATCGGGGCCTGGATCTCGGTCATGGCTGCAGCCTAGGACCCGGCGCCGGCGGTCGCACCGCTCAGCTCCGCCGCGGCGCGCCGGGCAAGGCCACGCTGGCGGCGTGGGCTTCCCCAGGCGCTGGGCCAAGGCGGCCTCGACGCGGGACCGCCGAGCACGCACCGCCGCCCCCCGGCTCAGGCGTCCATCCCGAAGAGGAGCAGCGACACGCTATGGGCGTGCACCGGGCGATCAAGAGCACGGTGGCCGCCCCATCGCGGGGTGAGGAGCGCCTTCCCCGAGTGGCCTACCCGTGTGTTGGGACCGCCCTGGCCACCGTCTCGCCCTCGCCGCGATCGTGCCTGACATGAGAGAGCACGGGAGCGTTGTGAGACTGGGCCCGGAAGGGTGATGCCAGTGTCGGACCCACCGCACGCGTCCTCTGGTCCCGACACCGCCATCGACGAACATCGGCTGGAAGATCTGATCATCGAGGCGCAGACGGCCCTACCCGTTGAACTGCCCGGCCTGGCGAACCGGTGCGCCTCGGCCCTCGGTCTGCGCACCGCGCTGATCTACCTCGCCGATCTGCAACAAGGGCTGCTGATCCCCCTCGACGAGGCCTTGGAGCCGCTGCCCGTGGAGGGCTCGTCGGCCGGCTGGGCGTACCGCACATTGTCGCCGCGGGTGGCCGAGGCCGACGACGACCTGATCGTTTGGATGCCTTTGGTCGACGGTGCGGAGCGGCTGGGCGTCCTGGCGGTGCGGACCGCCTCGCTCGACGGGGTGCGGATGCGCCGCAGCCGGATACTGGCCCACCTGTTCGCCATGCTGATCACCTCCAAGCGTGCCTACAGCGACTGGCTCGCCGCCCGTACCCGCACCGCGACCATGGCTCTGCCCGCCGAGATGCTGCGGGCCTTCCTGCCACCGCGCACGATCGGCAGCATCAGGTGCGTCTCGACCGCGGTCCTGGAACCGGCGTACGACATCGCAGGGGATGCCTTCGACCACTCGGTGGTCAAGAACGTGCTGCACACCATGATCCTCGACGCCATGGGGCACGACCTGACCGCCGGCCTGACCACGTCGGTCGCCATGGCGGCGGCTCGCAACGCCCGCCGCGGCGGGCACGACCTGGCCGACGTCGTGGGCTCCGTCGACCAGGCGCTCGCCGAGTGGCTGCCCGACCAGTTCTGCACCGGCGTGCTGTGTCGGCTCGACGGGGAGACCGGGGTGCTGCGTTGGGTCAATTGCGGTCATCCCCCACCGCTGCTGATCCGCGGCGAGCAGGTGCTCGCCGGGGCGCTGGACAGCCCGCCGCAGCCGCCGATCGGCCTGGCCGGTCCACTCGCCCCGGCAGCCCGGAAGGTCCACGAGACGACGCTGGAACCGGGTGACTGCGTCCTGCTCTACACCGACGGTGTCGTGGAGGCTCGCGACGCGGCCGGTGCGGAGTTCGGCCTCGACCGGTTCACGGATTTCATCATCCGTTCCAACGCCGCCGGACAGCGCCCGGCCGAAGTGTTGCGGCTGCTCATCCACCCATCCTCGACTACCAGCGCAACCAACTGCGGGACGATGCGACAATCCTGCTCTTCGAATGGCGCCCGCAGTACCTGTGACGCGGCACCGCGCCAAGCCTCGCGGTACGGGGATGCCGCGGTCCTTCGGCGCGAGGTCGGCGGGTGAGTCGTCGGCGAGGATTTTCGGCCATTCGCTGTGGTTTCCCCTTACGACGACGCTGCGGGCCGAGGCATGTGGGGCCCCGGCGGCACAAGTGCCGCTGTAGCTGGCGGCGCGGCCGGCCCGGTCCGTGCTGGGCACCGCTTTGGGGCGTACCCTGCTCGGCACGCTTCTCCCCTACCCGCAGGTCCACTACGCCCTTGTGAGCCCGCGTCAGCCGGCCACTCGTCCTGATCGGTGCGGGTGAGGGGGTCGCCACGACCGTGCTTCCGGCCCTCGTGCTCCGCGTGGTCCCATCCCGGACTGTGGAAGGTCGCCCCCCGCCGTCGGGTCGATGCTGACCGTGGTGCTCGTCCGTAACGGACGGCCGTCCGGACCGGATCGCCCCCAAGAGGCGGCGGAACCTCGACGTCGACAGCGCCGGGCTTCGCTGATCCGCCCGGCTACGGCTGCATCAGGATCTTGATCGCGCCGTCCTGCTTGCGCTCGAATGCGCGCGGGTTCGCCCCGGCGCGGCCGGTCAGCAGTGGCTGCCGGGTACCCGCGCCGGTCGGCGACGAACCCGGAGGATGGCGCGCGCGGCTACCCGCCGGACCCGGTGGAGGATTCGCCACGGTCGGCCGCTTCCCGGAAATGTGTGTCCGCTCAGGCTTCGGAAGCGGCCTGATCGCCGCTGCTCTGGCGTTCGGCCTCGTCCCTGACCAGCATCGACAGCAGGGCGGCCACGGTCAGGCCGGCCTCGGCCGGATGACGCATGACCTTGCTCGGATCGACCCTGTACTGATTCACACGGCCATTGCGGGTGTGGGAGAGGTAGCCGTCGCTCTCGAGATCCGAGATGATCTTCTGAACGGCACGCTCGGTGAGCCGGCAGCGCGCCGCGATGTCGCGGATCCGCGCATTGTGATTGTCGGCGACGCTGGCCAATACGCGCGCGTGACTGGTCAGGAACGTCCATCCGGTATGCGGCTCGGGCACTCGATCGACTCCCACCATGACCAAAGCGTACGGCCCCTCATTCAGGACTTCAAAAACACGAAAGCGAATTCACGTATCGCTTGACGTGTCATGGAAAGCGTATGAGCCTGGAGAGGAGCGTGTGAGAGGAGGCGACCATGCCGGACCCGTGTCACGACAAGCCGTTCACGGCCCTGCTGGTACGGACGGAACCGGCCGGCAGCCGGGTGACCGTCACCGTGAGCGGGGAGTTCCGCCTTGACGACAGCGAGGACCTCCGGCGCGCGCTGCGTACCGCCCTCGCGACGTCGGCCGAGGGCGTCAGTCTGGACCTCAGCGGCCTGTCCTTCACGGACTGCTCCGCGCTCAACATACTGTTGTCCCTTCGTGGTCAGGCGGTGGCGGCCGGGAAGACGGTCACCGTCACCGCGGCCAGCCCCGCCGCGGAACACCTGCTGACCGTCACGGACACCTATGCCCTCTTCTCTGCCACGCGCGCCGGCAGCACGGCGTCCGCCGGGCAGCCTTCGCGACACTTCGACGACGATGACGGGCTCCTGCGGACCGAGGTCGTCCAGCTCCGGCGTGCGCTGCGAACGCGGCCAGACATCGATCTGGCCCGCGGAATCCTCATGGCGTCGTTCGGCCTGAACCCCGACGAGGCGTGGCAGGTGCTGGTCACGGCTTCCCAGAACACCAACACCAAACTGCACCACCTGGCACGAGATGTGGTCATGACCACGGAGCAGGGAGTACCTCTTCCGGATCCCGTTCAACGCCGGCTCACGGCAGCGATCGCCTGCGCCCGCAGGACCGGCCCTCATCCGCAGGCGAGTTCCCGCACGCGCTCCGGGCTGCTCAGTCCTCGCCCCTGACAATGTCCCGCTCCGTGCCCGTCTGTACGGCGGGTGGGCGACTCGCATCCGCAACGGCGGCAACACAGGTACGCACGCACGTGCCCCGGAGATGACGCTTTCGCCCAGCCGGCTTGTGCCACTGCGCGGAACGACTTCTCAGCCGTTCACGTTGTCACTGCTCTTCAACTTCTTTCTGCGTACGGTTCGTTCACCGAGTTGCCCCGTTCCTCGTCCCGTAAACACCGGCCGCTGGTGGGGCGCTCGGCGAGGAACCGCAGGACCGCCTCTTCGACGATGCCTGCGTCACACGGGTGCCGATCGCGGTGCGAGCGATCACCCCCAGTGTGTAGTACTCCTCCAGGAACACGGGAACAGCTGTCCGGTGGCTTGAAGTTCTCCCCTCCCTTCGCAAACTCAGGAAAGGGGATTCCCGTCTGCCTTACGGCGACAGGCTTGACGCTTCTGGCCGCCTTACGACCGCACCTTCCGGCGGCCGGGACCTCCACTATGACGTGGCCGATCCGGTACAGGTGCAAGATGTCCCGGGCTGCGTTCCAGTCGGCGTTGCACTGGAAGTCGCAGTCGGGGTTCTTGCATATGAACGTGGCCTGGTCTTCCCTGCTGCCGGGGACGGTGAATCCGGCATGCTGAGCAGCGTCGGGAGGTGTCCGGGGCGGGAACCTTGTGGCTTGGGAAGCTTTTAGAACTTCCTTGCGAATCCGCCGGATTCTCCATGGGCATGCCGGTGCCCGGGTTGAGGGTCCTGGCCTCTCGGAGCCGTCGAGGTCCCTCGATCTGCGAGCCGAGAGGCCGACGGACGCACCGGATGGCAAGGAGAAACTTCACCGTGGTCGACATCGTCGAGATCTACGTGCACTGGTACGCGGGCCGGTCCAAGAGCCAGGTGTCCGCCTCGCTGGGGGTGGACCGCAAGACGATCAGGAAGTACCTGGCGCCGGCGGAGACGACCGGGATCGCTCCGGGAGGGCCGTCGATGAGCGAGGTGGACCGGGCCAAGCTGCTCAAGAGCTGGTTCCCGGAGCTGGCCAGCCGGAGGCTGAACCAGGTGAGGTGGGCAGAGATCGAGCCGCACCGGGACTACGTCAAGAGCCTGCTGGAGGCCACGACGGTCACCACGATCCACCAACGGCTCAGGGACGAGGGCAAGTTGATGGTGTCGCTGTCGACGTTCCGCCGCTGGGTGCACGAGAACCTGCCTGAGGAGGCGGCCCGCTCGAAGGTCACGGTGCTGCGGGAGAACGTCGAGCCGGGCTCGAAGGCCCAGATCGACTACGGTTTCCTGGGGCAGTGGATCAACCCGGCGACCGGGAAACGGCACCGGATCTGGGCGTTCGTGATGGTGCTGCCCGCCTCGCGGCACATGTTCGTCCGCCCGGTGGCACACATGGACCAGCACGCCTGGACGGAAGCGCACGCGGAAGCCTTCGGCTTCTTCGGCGGTGTTCCGCGGCGTCTGGTGCCGGACAACCTGAAGACTGGGGTGGACAAGCCGGACCTCTACGACCCACAGATCAACAAGTCGTACGCCGAACTCGCCTCCTACTACGGCACGTTGGTGGACCCGGCCCGTGCTGCGAAGCCGAAGGACAAGCCCAGGGTGGAGCGGCCCATGCCCTATGTCCGCGACTCGTTCTGGAGCGGGCGGACCTTCACCTCGCTGGAGCACATGCAGGCCGAGGCCCTGCTCTGGGCGAGGAACGTCGCCGGTCAGCGGCAGTGCCGGCCGCTGGACGGTGCGAAGCCGCTGTCCGTGTTCGAGGCAGTGGAGGCCGAGGCCCTGCTTCCGCTGCCGTCCGAGCCGTTCGTGCTGGCCAGATGGTCGAAGGCAACGGTCGGCCCGGACATCCATATCAAGGTAGGTCGCACCCTCTACTCGGTGCCCTGGAAACTGATCGGACGCCGCGTCGACGTCCGATCCACCGCCGTCACGGTGCAGATCTTCCACGAGGGCGAGCTGGTCAAGACCCACGCCGCCCTGGAGCAGGGCAAACGCACCGACAGAGGCGACTACCCGCCCGAGAAGATTGCTTTCCAGATGAGGACGCCGATCTGGTGCCGCAGCCAGGCATCCCAGGTCGGGGACGCCTGCCGGGAGGTGATCGACCAGCTCCTGGAGGTCAACGCCCTCTACCGGCTCCGCGCCGCCCAAGGGGTCCTGGGCTTGCGGAAGAAGTACGGCGACACCCGGCTGGAGGCCGCCTGCAGAAAGGCGATCGCGGTCGGCGACCCCTCCTACCGCACCGTCAAGGGCATCCTGGTCGCCGGCACCGAGACCGACCCGGAACCCGAGACCGGCGACGCCGGAGCCGCGGCCTTCCTGCACGGCCCCGAGGGCCTGTTCGCCGCCACCGTCCCCACCCAGACACCCGGCAGTGTCCACGACGACCAGGGCCGCGATGACGCCGAGGAGGCCGCCCGGTGAGCGTGATGACCACCGCCCTGCGCGATTCCCTCAAGACCCTGCGGCTGTCCCGGATGCTCGAAACCCTCGACGCCCGCCTCACCCAGGCCCAGAAAGGCGAGCTCGGACACCTCGACTTTCTCCAGGTCCTCCGCCACGACGAGATCACCCGCCGCGAGTCCGTCGCGCTCGAACGCCGACTGCGCAAAGCCAAGTTCGAGCAACAGGCCACCCTGGAGGGCTTCGACTTCCACGCCTCCCCGAAGCTGCCCGCCGCCCAGATCCGCGACCTCGCGGCCCTGCGCTGGCTCCACTCCGGCGAGTCCGTAATTCTATTCGGACCCGTCGGTGTCGGGAAGACACACGTCGCCCAGGCCCTCGGCCACCAAGCCGTCCGCCAGGGCGCCAACGTCCGCTTCGCAAAGACCAGCCGCATCCTCGCCGAGCTCGCCGGCGGCCACGCAGACCGCACCTGGGACAAGCGGATGCGCGAACTCATCCGCCCCGACCTGCTCATCCTCGACGACTTCGCCATGCGCCAGCTGTCCGCATCCCAGGCCGACGACCTCTACGAACTCGTCTCCGAGCGGCAGGGCCGGTCCTTGATCATCACCAGCAACAGGGCGCCCAGCGACTGGTATCCCCTCTTCCCCAACCCGGTCGTCGCCGAGTCACTGCTGGACCGGCTGATCAACTCCAGCCACCAGGTCATCATGAACGGCCCCAGCTACCGGCCGAACAAGCGCCCCAAGAACCCCACCGAGAAGCCTCCGACCACCTGACCGCTGCCATGCGGTGCTGAAGTGATCGCTCCCGCAGCCCCGCCGTTCCGTCCCCGCTGGTCCGCGTGGATGATGGCGCGGTGACGAACATCAGCGACGCCCACGTGAAGGTCCACTTCCGGATGGAAGTGGACGCGGACGGCTGGCCGCCGGCGAGCGTCGAGAGCCTGTGGGCACTGGACCTCGGCGACGGAACGGTACGTCTCGACAACACTCCGTGGTTCGTGCGTGGGGTCGCGAGCGGCGATGTCGTCCGCGTGGACGTCGATGACGACGGCCTGCGCTGGGCCGGGGAGACCGTTCAAGCTTCGGAGAACTGCACCATCCGATTGATCGTGCTGAAGGACGGAGGCTCCGCTGCCGCCCGACAGACCGTGCTGGAGACCTTCCACCGGCTCGGCACCACGGGCGAAGGCATCGAGCAGTTCCGGATGGTCGCGCTGGACATCCCGCCGGAAGCAGACATCCAGCGGATCCGCAAGCTGCTGGAACACGGCGACGAGAAGGGTTGGTGGCACTGGGAAGAGGGATGTGTCACTGCCGCCTGGAGAGCCAGTGCAGGCACTGAGGACGATTGAGCGCCGCCTTGACTGCTCGCGTCAGCAACCGGACGCGAGAGGGTGGGGAATTGTCTGGCGTTTGACATGGGGAATTGGCTGACCGTCGACACCTGAAGCACCCGGCCGCCCGCAGCTCGTCCTTCACCGCACGGACAGCGTCGCCAACGACGGCACAAACTCCCCCCAGTGTTCCAGCACGCCCTCGTCCTGCGCCCGGAGCATCCTTCGGCGCAGCTCGGCGAAGTTCCCGCCGGCCTGGGTGAGCACCTCCCACAAGGCGGCGCCCACCACAAACCCGCCCTGCCGAGGCCGCGCCTCCACCCGCCCCTCGCGTCCCTCGGCCAGCCACCGCCACACCGTCCGCTCCGTCACCCCCGCCAAACCAGCCGCGTGGCAGGTCAGACAGCAATCCGCGCACGAACGCCCGTGCCCGGCGCCGTGGTTCCACCCGGACGAACCGTCCCGCGATACGGCCCATCAGGACCTCGAACGTCTCCTGCCAGCGGCCGGGATCCATGCTGTGGCCCGCGGCCGCCGTCTGATCTTCTGTCTTCACACACCGATGATCAACGGACGGCCGTACCCGTTCACAGACTGGCCCCGACCAGCAAGTGTCCTGTGCCATCGATTCCTAATGCGGTTTGTCAAGCGGCGAGAGCGGTTGGAGGGTGCCAAATCCGAGCTCGCTGGGGGTTACCTGCGCTCAGGAGTTCGGTCAGACTCAGCACATGGGAGAGGATGCCCAATGGTCGCTGGACGATGACTGGGATTGGCAGATGCAATGCGCACGAGCCTATGATGCGTCGCTGCGCGGCACGGACTCGTGGGTGCCTCCTGTGGAGGAGGAGCTGGTGCTGGCCGCCCGGGCAAGTGCGTTGAGCCAGTGGTATCCATTCACCAGTCACAACTACCTCCGGTTCTCGGACGGTTCTCCGCCCTGGGTGCCCAGAGGGCGCAACGACGCGAGATATCTGCCGGGCTGCATCTCCTTCGCAAAGGAGGGGGCGGACGGCAGCGCCGTCTTCCGGGTCTGGAGCGGATTCCTGTTGCAGACCCCTGATCCGGTGCTCGTGCTGGCCACCCCGAAGGCCGTGGTCGCTGTTGAGGCCCTGGTGGAGGTTCTGACCACTGGCACCTGAGAGTCCGCAACGAGCTGAGAGTCCGGGTGTATGCGGCGGGGCTTCAGACGGTGAGGACGGCCACTGTTCGCCGCGGCCCCACGCCCGCGCAGGCTGCGGGCGGCTTGGGTTCGTAGTATCGTCCGTCCCGCAGTAGTGCCCACAGGACGTCGACGCGGCGACGCGCGAGAGCGAGGACGGCTTGGGTGTGTCGTTTGCCCTCGGCGCGTTTGCGGTCGTAGAACCGGCGAGATTCCTCGCATCGGCGGATGCTGAAGAGCGCGGAGGTGTAGAAGACACGCTGGAGGCGGCGGTTGTAGCGTTGGGGGCGTCGCAGATTTCCGCTGATCTTGCCGGAGTCGCGCGGGACCGGTGCGACGCCACCGAAGCCGGCGAGGCGGTCCGGGGTTCCGAACACGGCCATGTCGCCGCCGGTGGCGGCCAGGAACTCGGCGCCGAGAATCATGCCGGGCCGGGCATGCTGGTGATCACATCGAAGCAGTGGTGGTCGCGAAACCGGGCCTCGATGAGCTTGTCGAGCTCGGCGATGTGCTGGTTGAGGGCCACCACCTCTTTCGCCAGGGTGTGCACCATCTGCGCGGTCAGCTTCTCCCCGGGCGGGCTGGTGTGCTGGCGTTCGGCGGCCTGGAGGGCTGTCTCGGCGAGCTGGTCGGCGCCCCGGACGTTGCGGTTACGGAGCCAGGTCGTCAGGCGCTTGGTGCCGAGGCGACGCAGTGCGGCCGGGGTCTGGTATCCGGTCAGCAGGGTGAGCGGGCCGGTGTTGGTGAGGTCCAGGGCCCGTTCCAGGCCAGGAAAAATACCGGTGAGCTGAGCCCGGAGCCGGTTGACGGTTAGGGTGCGGTCGGCAACCAGGTCCATGCGGCGGCCTGTGAGGATCTTGAGGTCGGTCACGGTCTCGTCGCCGGCGCGTAAGGGGCGCAGGTCACGCCGGATCCGGACCTGGTCGGCGATGACTGCGGCGTCTTTGGCGTCGGTCTTGTTCGCCGCGGTAGCTCTCGGAGGCGCGGTGGATGGCCCGGCCGGAGAGGTAGTGGACCGGCTGGTCGTGGTTCAGGAGGATCGCGATGGCCGGGGCGGCGCTGCCGTCGGCCAGGTCGATGCCCCAGGTCACCTCGTGGCTCAAGGCCAGGACGTCGGCCAGGAGTTCGAGGAGTTCGGTCTCGTCGTTGGTGACGCGTCGGGACAGCAGCCGGTGGCCGCTGTCGTCGATCGCGACGCAGTGGTGATGGGTCTTGCCTGCGTCGATGCCGGTCCAGATCGCGGCCATGTGGTGCCTCCGTGCGGTGTGGTGCTGGTGCCTCCCGACGGACGACCTCGCTGTCGATTCCCTACGGAGCGATCATTCGCAATTCCCAATTGGCAGCCGAGTCGTCGTGGGGCGTCGAGCGGCCAATCGATGGAAGCCACAAGCGGCAGAAGATTGAAAGCCACACCCGACGCCCCTGGGTGGGCCAACCATACGAAGGGCTCGCCCTGTCCCGGAGAGGAACGTAGGGAAGATTGACCATCAGCCGAGGTAGTTCGCGCGCCCCTCGTCGTCGAGCTCGAAGGGGCCCTCAGGGATGATGCAGAACTCATTGCCCTCGGGGTCCGCCATCACCAGGAACCCGCCGTCGGCGTACTGCTCCAGCCTGTGCCCGCCGAGCATCTCGATCCGTTGCTGCTCGGCGGCGGGATCGGGAGAGGTGATGTCGAAGTGCATCCGGTTCTTGCTCGACTTGGGTTCGGCAGTTCGCTGAAAGCCCAGGCCCAGGCCGTTCTCCCGCCGCAGCCAGACGTATGGGCCCATACGTCCCACGACCGGCCTGCCGAGCAGTTCGGACCAGAACGCAGCGAGCCGCTCGGGGTCTGTGGCATCGACGATGAGGGCATTGATCTGCATAGATGAGTCCGTCATGCCCCGATCCTCTCAAACGGGCGCTCAACAGCGGCTGTGACCAGCGGAAATCAACTTCGAAGACACGAGCCGCCCTCCAGTCAGACTTCGGCGGCATCCGCTCAAGGCGCGATGGCACAGGACAGCAAGATCGCGATCTACGGCTGGAGTACTACAGAACTTGAACTCGTGATGTCGGGTTCCTCGCGGGCTGACGTGCGTCAGATGTGGGCTCTGACTTGCTGCACCGGATGTCCGAGTGCGTCCCCGATGGCGGTCAGTTCCTCGTCGCTGAACCAGGCGCGCTCTGGGTTCCAGATGGCGATCTCGAATCGGGCAAAGCCACAGGGCCAGTCGTACTCCAGCGCGTCCAGCGAGGTCGCGGCGCCGCAGCAGGGGACCACCACGGCGAGGGTCGCGAAGCCGTCGTCGCAGTGAGCTTCGAGGAGGTCAGCCCACCACTCGGTGTCGATCGACGCGCCACATTGGGGACAACCGATCTTCTGCAGATTCTGACCACAGTCGACAACGGTGAGTGCGTCGTGCCAGGTGACGTCAATCTCGACGTCGACGCCGTCGGGGAGCCCGGGGGCCAGGTCCTCCACGAGCGACGCAGCACGCTCAGCCGCGGCTGGCTCAGGCTGCCAGTGCGGGTCGGTCGGAATGACAGAGAGGACATCGTCACTCACGGGCTCACTCGATTCGTCAGGCGAAACCTCACCCGGGCGACGCGATGTTACCGAACGCGAATTCGGGTGGCAGGTTCCCCAGGCGGGTCACGCCTCGAAGGCCAGGCCGGTGCCGGTGAGACAGCCGTCGAGCAGCTGGGGCCGATACTGCAGCATCTTGAGCTTGCGCCTCACGGTTCGGGTGATCTGACCCAGGTCGGCGGCCGAGACCCACCCCCACCGCTCCGAAGCCATAATCCACGTCGCGATGATCGACCTCATAAGCCGCAGACTCACCCGCGAAACCACCGCGACCTGGCGCAACACCTGAACCTCGAACCAAACAACCCCGCCGGGACAAAAACACTCTTTAGCGCAGCGACGACGAGGGCGCCATCAGCGCTGCGGGCCGGTCCCCGATCGGACCGGCCCGCAGATGTGCTCACGTCACGGGCAGCTGGTGATGCTGCCCGCGAAGGCCTCGCCAGCAGCGACGCCCGAGCGCGGCCTGGTCGGGGGTGAGCTTGGGCCGGCGCCCGCCGACCGACCCGGCCACGGGCCCGCGCGGAGGCGAGCCCGTCGTTGGTGTTCGCCACGATCAACTCGCGCTGGAGCTCGGCGAGCACGGACAGCATCCCGAACATCGCCCGGCCCTCCATGGTCGCGGTGTCGATGCCCTGCTCGATGACGTGCAGCCCGATGCCACGCTCGCGCAGCTCGACGCCGAGGGTCACCAGGTGCAGCACGGAGCGGGAGAGCCGGTCGAGGCGGGTGACCTTCAGCGTGTCGCCCTCACGCAGCAGCTGCATGACGAGGTCGAGCTTCGGGCGGGATGCTTTCGCGCCGCTGGCGACGTCGACGTAGATGTTGTGGCGGTCGACGCCGTGGCGGCGGAGCGCGTCGATCTCGGCCTCGGGGATGAATGGAACCGTGGTTATCGGTGAGATTGATCATGGCTCGGGAGTCTCGGCGGCTGTGATGCGGACGGCATAGACCCGGTACGCCTTGCGCTCGGCCGGTCCAGCCGTGTCGGCGGCGAGGGCGCCGCGGTGACGGCGGTCCAGGCGATGCCCAGCGGGGAGTGGTGCGGGCGGAAGCCGGCCACCAGCACGCAGGTGGACTGCACAAGCAGGTAGGCTGCCAGCAGCGCGAACCCCGCACCGAAATCGCCGTTGTGGCAGGTCAGATCTTGATCGCCGTATCAGGCAAGTCAGGCAAGTTGCTCGACGTTGGGTAGCGCGGCGAGCCGCCGACAGGGATCAGGCCGTCGAGGACGTCGAGGACGTCGATGACGAACTGGGACGCGGGGCATCGCTTCGAACTCGTCTCCTGAGTCGTCGTTCAGCACCGTGTGCGTTTCAGGTGACGGATGCTCAGCGATGGCTGGGCCGGCCGGTCAGTCGATGCCTTCGATGATGCGGAAGTCGCGCTCGACGCCGTCGGGGAGGGCCACCAGCGCCTTCTGGTATGCCTCGCTCTCGTATGCCGCGACGGCCTGTTCAAAGCTGTCGAACTCGATCAGAACGACGCGTTGCGTGATTCCGGCCTCGTGGGCGACGACTCGACCGCCACGGGACAGGGTGCGCCCGCCCCCAGCCTGGACTGCCGGACGGGCCAGCTTGCCGTAGGCAGTCAGCCTCTCAGGGTCGGAAATGGCGGGGTAGACACTGACCCAGTAGCCCTTAGCCATGGAAACCTCCTGTGTTCGGCCGGACAGGTCCGACTCCGAATTGACACTCAGATCGATCGATTCCGGCGATGGGTACTGCGGTCAGTGCAATCGTCATATGTGCAGGTTAGGGCTTGATGTGCGGTCGAGGGAAAGACCGGTACGGGATAGACTCAGAACGGATCGTTATCAATCGGCAGGGAGGGCACGTGGCGCCGGATACGGTGAGCCTGCGGTACTTCCTGGTGCTGGCGCAGGAGTTGAACTTCACCCGCGCGGCCGCACGGATCGGTATCGCACAGCCCGCACTCAGCGCCCGGATGCGCCGATTGGAGGCGGAACTCGGTACGGCCCTGCTGGTCCGCAACACGCGTAGCGTCGTATTGACCACGGCCGGTGCGGCGTTGGCGGAGTCCGCGCCGCCCGCGCTGGCGGCGCTGGACCGGGCGTGGGACACCGCCCGGAGCGCGGCGGCCGGTGAACTGGGCACGCTGCGCATCGGATACAGCCTCAGCGCCGGGGCCGAGACGGCACCGGCCCTGGCGGACAGGCTGATTCGCGGCAACAGCGGACTCGAGGTCGGCGCGGTCCCGATGGCGACACCGGAAATCTCCCCCGCGGTCGCCGACGGCCGCATCGATGCCGGGATCACCCGCGGTGAACAACCGGGCCGTGGCGTGCGCCGGTTCCTGCTGCGGCGTGCGCGCATCGGGGTCCAGCTGGCGCAGCACCATCCGCTGGCCGAACACCCGGAGATCGAGATCGCCGACGCGGCCGCGTATCCGCTGCGACTCCCGGACCGTGCGGCCAACCCCGTGATCCACGATCAGCTGTCCGCACTGTTCCGAGACACCCGACCACACCCCCGAGTTCACACGCCCGCAGTCTCTTTCGACATGTCTCAGCGCGACCTGCGCGACGGGGTCACCCTCGCCCCGGCCGGAGAAGCCGCGGCCACGGCGCAACCGGCCGGTCTCACCTGGCGACCGCTGCGGGGCGCGCCCAGCCTGACGTTCCACCTGGTCCTCCCACGCGAGCAGTCGCCACTACACCGCCGCATCCGTGCCGTCGCCAAAACCCTGGCGCACGAGCTGCACTGGCTGCCGGACTGACGCGCAAGAGGTCAAGCGAGACGGACGCCTGCGGTGGCGAGGCCCAAGACCCTGTGCCCGGCGGACCTCGCGGTGATGACGACGGCGGTCTTGCTGAATGTCCGACACGACTTCGCTACGCCGGCGGATCAGGGAGAGGCCCAACGGATGCAGTGGCTCGGTGAGGTCGCCGGCCTACAGGAGAGCCTGCGGCACATCGCCGACAAGGAACAGCAGGCCAAACGCCTGCGAGCCCAAACCGACCGAGGGGAAGACGGAGTCACCGCGCTTGGCTAGGCGATCATGCCTCCGCGATGATATGGGCCTTCAGCCACACCCGCTAGCCGCCACTCCTGGGGCGCCAGGGTCAGCCGAGCATCCTCCACTTCGAGGTCCGGTCCAAGCGCCCGGAACCTCCGGAGCCCCAAGCCCGAGCGCTGCCCGGTCGGCCGGGCTCAGTACCATCCGCGGGTGTCCTGGATACGACGTCGTACGCGCAAAGAGGAACCGCCGGCGAACCGGCTGCCCGACCTGGAGTTCCTCGCCCTGGTGAGGGCCGGGCTCGAAGAGTTCGCGCCCGGCGTGACGCAGGGCGCCCAGCTCAAGGGGAACTCGTTGATCAGCCCACATGGTTGGGCCGTGGCCGTAGCCCCGCCGCACCACGGAGGTGGCCATCACTACGACCTCGTCGCGCTACCAGACGTCGGTCTCCATCCGGACGTGCCGTGCTTCATGGACTGCGTCGTGTCGATGTCCGCCGATCCACAGGATGCAGCGAACACGTGGGTGCAGACGGCAGGCGTCTGCCTGCTGGAACTCCTCGACCGCCGCGAGCACTTCGCGGACCACGCGGGCCCGGACGACGAGCGCGGCGTGCCCGGCTGGCACATGATCACGTCCGGCGCGGTCGGCCTCGGACGCGACGTCGACGAGAACCGGCGGCTGCAGGGCGCGCTGCTGGAAGCGAACGTGCTGCACCGGATCGCGGACTCGTTCACTACGGACCTGGAATCGCCTTTCTTCAACGGCATCAAGGTCTTCTACGGCGGCAGCCCCGGCGCGATGCAGGCCGAGATCCGCGTCAACGGTGAGCGCCACGAGGCCGCATCGGCAGCGATGGCGGCGCTCGGACTGCCCGAGCCCACGACGTTCACGGCAGTGCGGCTCTATGCGCTGCTGCTTCCGCTACCGGCGGGCGGGGGCGAGACGAGCTACCAGACCGTCCGGCTCGGTCTCGCTCCCGACTCCGTGCAAACCAACGCCCACAGCCACGGCACGGCCTGCGCCTGCGACTGCGGGGGCCACCTCGACCCGGAGCACCCCGGCTTCGACCTGGCCCTGCCCCACCTGGTCGCCGAGCTCTCGGAGGAGGAGCGCAGGCGCTGCGTGAAGTCCGATACGGGCGCGATCATCATCGCGGAGGGCGTCGGCAACTTCCTCAAGGTCCGCCTTCCGATCCGTCTGCACGACGGACGCACGGTGGTCTACCTCGCCTGGGTCTACCTCCAGGCGGCTGTGATCGACGACTTCGTGCAGCGCGTCCACAACGACAACCTGGCCGGCCACCGCTTCGAAGGCCTGCTGTGCAACGCCATCGGCCCCTGGGGCGAGGACGTCCTGCGCGCCCCCGTCGTCCTCGGCAGCCAACGGATCAACGAGGACGGCTCGGTCCGCCGCAGCGAGGTTCTGGAGTCCAGCCACCCCCTGCTCAGCAAGGTACTGAGCGAGACCTGGCCCGCCGCCTTCGTCCTCGGCGACCGCTTTCCCCGCTCGCCGTCAAGCTGAGGTGCCGGCAGGGGAAGCGAACCCGAGGGCGCGAAGCTCGACCCAGCAGGGAAGGCGTTGGGCGCTCCGCCGACACGGCAAGGACCCCCCGGCCGATTGAAGTGCAGAGAAGCATCTTCGCCTCGGCGGGTCAGGAGGCGTTCTTCGAGGGCCACGTCCACGCTCTCAGCGTGCTGGGCGGGGTACCGATTGGAAGGTCCGCTACGACAACCTTAGGGCCGCAGTCGCCCAGGTGCTGGGCTTCTCCCGGCATCGCGTCGAGGCCGAGCCTGAGCGGCGAGGAACCGCCAGACCCTCAGTTCTCCATGAATCGCCGGCGCCAATATCCGCAAGCACTGAACGGAGTTGCCAGCACGAGGTGAGAGCTGAGGGAGACGGCATTGCGGTCGAACTCGGCGTCCAACCTTGCAACGAGCCTGCCGAGGTCAGCCCGAGCACCACGGGGAAGCCACAGCAGCACGTCCTCCAGACGGTCTCGCGCCACCACAGGGTCACAGCAGTCGCAGCCGATCACTGGATCTGACAGAACGCGCCCGGATTGTCCCAGATACAACCGGCACTCCGCCAGGGCAGTCGCCGCCGGGCATCCGGGCACCCGGAAGGTGTGGGTGGACGGCGGCTACCGCCAGCACCTCGTCGAGTACGCAGCCACCCTCGGCATCGACATGGAGATCACCACTCGCACCCCCGGAACCAGAGGATTCACCCCGATCCCGAAACGCTGGGCGGTCGAGCGGACCTACGGCTGGCTCATGCTCCACCGCCGGCTGGCCCGCGACTACGAGGCCCTCCCCGCCCGCTCCGAAGCCATGATCCACCTCGTCATGACCGACCTCATGGCCCGCCGCCTCACCGGCGAGAACACCATCTCCCGGCGCGACCCGAAGACCGTGATGAAACAGTTAATTCCGGGATGAAACACTGGGAGAAAACGACCTCTAAGGTGAGCGCGGTGGAGAGAGGCCACCGCTCGCCGCTCTGCAGCCCGCCCCGGCCTGACCTACGCGGCGCGGTCAACGACGACGCTCCCCCACGGCTGTTGCGTGAGGGAGCGTCGTCGTCTCCGGCAGGTCTGCCTCAGTGGCCCGGGGGTTCGGGGTGGCGCCGGCGGTCGCCGGTCCGGGTCCGTCGGCGAGTACGGCGTCGGTGTTGAAGCTCAAGCCGATCTCCTTGATGGCGTGGTTCACCTCCACCTGCCAGTCGGTCAGATGGTCCCGGCCGCCGCAGACGAGGATCATGTCCGTCACCGCGACGCCGTGCGGGCCGAACCGGCTCGAACGGCCTTCGCGCCGGTGCCCGCCTTCGGGCGTGGCAGGTCGCATGCCCCGGGTCATCCGCGCGAACGCCTCCTGGGTCTCGGAACGGGCGAAGCAGCCGGACAACGAGACCAACAGGCCCCCGAACGCAAAGTCGTGGCCTTCGTGGTCTACCGTTGCCGCAGCGGCCGTCTCTATCTGATGTTGAGTCACATCACGTCATGATCGAGGCGGCTTTCCCCGCGCCCCACCCACCCCCTTCACGCCGCTGGCCAGCAGCGACGAGCATCAGCAGACCTATCTACAGCAGCGGTGACATCCCCACGGGCCGACTGTCATTCGGCGGGAAGCTGCAGCAGCTCGTCGTGACCGTCGCTGACACCACCACCGCCACCGAGCAGCGCCCCGGCCGCTGCGCCTGCATGTCCGAGGCAGGCGACCGCCCTTGACGCAGTTCTGCACGAGAATCGCGCGCGAAACGAACGCGAATCGTCGACGAATCGCACGCGGATCGATCGCGATTCTCAGACGCCATTGCGGGTCAACGCGATCTGCCCCAGGGGACGACCGGTGGGCATCCTCAAGGAGGGCGGGGAGAACTCGTACGCGACGGGAACCCCGCATCCGGGAGACCGAGACTGATCTCGACGGCGGGGTTCCCCGCTCCCCTGTCCCTGGTCCCGGAAGCGGGTCCCGGGTTCCTACTGGACGTCGACGAAGTCGCTGGCAGACGTCGCGGCGTCGGTGGCAGTGGTACCCGCGTAGGAGAAGCGGTAGTACCCGTCGCTCGTCGCGGTCGTGGTGGCCGTCACCGCTCCACCGGAGCCGCTGGTGACGGTCTTGAGGGTCGTGTACGTGCGGGTGCCCGACTTGCGGTACTGGAGCTTCACCGACACGTTGCTCAGGCCCGCGTACGCATGGGTCTCCCAGTTGGCGCGGGTGAGCGTGCCCTTGACCGTGATGGTCCGGCCATGGACCACCGGCTCGGGCGAGGCATCCGCGGTCAGCGTGGTGTTGCGCTTGATGTGCACGGAGCCGGCGTATCCGTCGCTGACGGAACCGCTCGGGCGGCCGTACGCGATGGCGTACGCGTGCCAGGTGCCCGCATAGGAGTTCGTGGTCATGTCAATCTTCGGATCCACGGTGAAGTGGACCGTGCACGTCGACGTCTGGGCATCGGCTGCCACGCATGAGCCCGATCCCTCCTCGGCGGGAAACAAAGCGCCGTCCCTGCCCTGGTCGTCGAAGGAGGTGCCGTGCCACAGGGCGACCCAGCCGCCGGTGACGCCGTCCGGGTCGGCCGCGGTCACCGTGGCGGTGAACGACTTCTTGGCGGAGGTGCCGAGGACGATGTCCTTGCCCCCGTTGACGACGACCTTCGTGATCGTCGTGTCGTCTTCACTGGTCATAGGCCCCGCGTGCGCATGCGCGGCGGCGGGAAACACCAGAGCCGAAGAGAGAACCAGGGCGCCGGACAGAGCGGCGACCGAAGTGCGTATGCGCATATGCATCCCCCGCGGTGAGAAGAAGGGCCCCCGCGGGACGTTTCCCGACAAGAGCCCATGGGCGCACGCATCGTACAGATTCTTTCGTGCCACGACGACATGCCGGGATCCCTCGTTCCCTCCCCGGAGACTCGCGCGCGCGTCCCCTCCCCAACACCGGCCCGCCTCCGCGGTCACTCAAGCCCGCACGAGGCAGGCGAGTGCGGAGGGCACTGAGGGCTAGCTGCTACGCGGTGCGGGCTCAGCGGGGCGCTTGTCCCCCGGGCCCGCGCTGACGCAGCGGAAACCGGTGTCGTTGTCGGACATGGTGGCGTCGGCGCCGCGCGCGTGAAGGGGGACGTGAACGCGCTGCCCTTCAACTCGTGCCGGCCGGGCTCGGTTTCGGTGCCGCACCATTCCCAGGTGTTCCCGCACAGGTCGAACACGCCGTACGGGCTCACCCCCGACTGGTAGCGGGAGACCGGGGTGGTGCGCTCTATCCCGGGGTCCTGGACGTTGCACTTCGCCTGCCCACGAGCCAGCAGTGGGAGAAGGCGGCCCGCGGCGCCAAGGCGCCGGTAGCGCACCGTGCTGGTACTGCCACGGCGCACGATCTGCTGCAGCTTCTGCCCCTCCTGGTCGGTCAGTCTGCGCACACGGACAGGCTCGGCCACCGCCCCTCCACGACCGTCAGGGACAAAAAGGTGCCGAACAAGGGGGCGGACGACCACCGCACCGCCCCGTACGTGGCCTGGGGCGGGCCCAGCGGGCCCAAGGCAGGCGGCACGGCGACGCCGGTTCGGCTGCCGCAGAGCGCGTCAAAGCTGGGCCTTGATCAGGTGGTGCGCGGCGACTTTGACGGGGACGGGCACCAAGACCTCGCGGCCCACGCGAGGACCGAGTTGTCCGAGGGCAAGTCGCCCCTGGTGGTGCTGTACGGCCCGTTCACACGGTCCGGTGCGCCGACCCGCACCGATACCAGCCTGTCGGTGCCGCAAGAGAGCGACCTCGTCGTGGATGACGTCGCCCCGTCCGGCAAGCCGCACGCGACCTCCCTGCTGGTCCACGACCTGAGCGACGGCGAACAGTCCGGCAACACCCTCTACCCGGCACGGACCGGCAACGGCCTGTCCGCCAGCGGCAAGCGGCTGCGCCCCGGCAACGCGCACGCGTTCGGCGACTTCGACGGCGACGGACTGCGCGATGTGGCCGACGGGGACGACGGCAGCCGCAACGACGAGCCCGACGCGGGGACGGAGCCGCCCGAAGTCGACGGATCGCTCGACGTGTACCCCGGCAGCGGCGGCAAACCCGTCAAGTACCGGCTGCCCAAGGTACCCGAGGGGAAGGGCACCGACTACGGGCCCGGCGGTTTCAGCGCCGCCGACCCAGACGGCGACGGCCGCGACGGCATCCTGGTCGCCACATACGAAGACGCCACCCTCATGGACGGCGTCAAGCGCACCCGTGTCCTGCGCGAAGGTGACAAGGGATCCGCGGAATGCCGGCACGCCCGCCCGGCCGGAGCCGACGACTTCGACGCCGACGGCAAGGACGAACTGATCCTCAACTGGGCGTCCGACGGGTTGTTCTGCGGGTACGGCGAGGACCCCACGCACTGGTGGATCACCGACGGCACGACATCCCGGGACAAGCTGTCCCTCACCGTGAAGGGGATCGCTCCGCGCTCCTGATGCCGGATTCCTCTTTCGCCGGGTATATGTCCTGATGGCGGGGTGGGTCCGGTGCTCGGGTGTGGGTGCTGGACGGTGGTGTTACGGGCACGGCCGAGCCGTGACGAGAACGAGGAACAAGTCGTGCGTCGGCTGGCGCGGGCGCGCAAGGCGCCGCGTGATCTGGTGTTGCGGGCACGGATGGTCGAACTGAGCTGGTCCGGTCAGCGAGTGCCCGCCATCGCGGATGAGTTGAGGTGCAGGCGGGGGCAGACCGTCAAGCAGGTCCTGGACGGGGTGGTCGATCGCCCAGCGGGTGACGACGGTGTCGTGTCGGGTGGTGGCCCTGACGTGGAAGACGTCGGCCTGCTCCAGCTGCGGTGACCAGGGCGCCCCCTACGAACGCCTATGACAGAAAGCCGAAGACGCACTGTCATAGGCGTCCGCCAGCCGCACAGCTAGGCCGATCGTTCAGCGGAGGCCGGCACCTCGCCACGCTTGGCCTGCAGCAACTGCCGGCGCTTGTCATCCTTGGCCCAGTTGTGCGAACCGGGCTTGCGTGTCTCGTCCACGAGTTGCTTGACGGTGTGCTTGCAAACTGCCTCCTTGAGCTGCGCGCCAGGGCGGCCGCCAAGGTAGAATCCCTTCGCGGTGTCGTCCTTGTAGGCGAACTGGAAGATGCCAGCGCGACGACCCAGGCTGATGCACTGGCCGATGAATCCCAGGTTGATGGGCGCAGGTTGCTCACCCGCGATCCGGCTGAGCACCGTGTCGGCGGCATGTGCGCCCAGAGGAAGCGCGGCCTGGCAGCTCATCCGAAACGGCAGGTCCGACGGTGCGGCCGAATCACCGGCCGCGACGATGCGCACGTCGTCCACGCTCGTCAGCGTCTCGTCCGTGAGCAGACGGCCCAAGGCGTCGGTGCTCAGCCCGCTGCGGCCGGCCAGATCCGGCACGCCGAATCCGGCGGTCCAGATGGTCACCTTGCTCGGCAGCTCGCGGCCGCCACTGAGCTGCACGACATCGCGAGTCACAGCTGTCACCTTCGCGTCGGGGCCTTCGAGCACGGTCACACCGAGTTTGCCCAGCCGCTTGGCAACCGAGCGCCGACCTCTAGGGTGAAGGTAGGGGCCGAGCATCTCGCCGCAGACCAGGGTCACGGCGTGGCCCTCCTCGGCCAGTTCGGCGGCGGTCTCGATGCCGGTCGGACCGGCTCCGACAACCGTCATCGCGGCCGCTGCTGGCGCTGCATCGACGACTGGCCGCAGCCGCTCCGCCTCCTCCAGGCTGGCAATTGGGTAGGCGAACTCGGCTGCTCCCCGCACGCGCGGGTCGGCGCTGCCACTGCCCACTGCGTAGACCAGGTAGTCGTAGCCGACCGTGCCCCCGGTCGCCAACGCCACGCTGCGCTCGGACGCGTCGATCCGTGTCACTGTGTCGACCACCAGCCGGACGCCGCTGCCCAGGACTTGTGTGTAGTCGACCAGCGCGTCGTGGGATCCGGCCACCAGTTGGTGCAGACGGATCCGCTCGACGAAGACCGGGCGCGGGTTGATCAGAGTCACTGTCACGTCGTCGCGCTGCGTCAAGCGATTGGCCGCCATGACGCCGGCGTATCCGCCGCCGATCACGACCACATTGGTGCTCTCAGTCATGGTGTCTCCGTAAGTTGTCACGCGGCCTGGGAGGGCCGGATGTGGCTGATGGTGGCTTGCCTGATGTGGCTCGGAACGAGTGGCCGTCCGGCTCTCCGCGGTCGCTGTTTGCGGAGAACGGCGGGGTGTTCCTTGAGCCGACGGCACGCCGTGCGGAACGAGGAGGGGCGAGTGGGCAAGCGACAGGCCCGGGTCTGGGCTGGCGCCTCGGCTCCGGCGAAGCCGACCTTCGATCCTTCGACCTCGCCACGCCGGCCCCCACATTCGGCCTCGGCGATGCGTGCCGTGAGGTTGTCTTCGAGCCGGGCTCGTTGGACCTGGCTCGGTCGGAGGAGTGAGGGCTTGCTGAAGAAGCCGGCAAGGTGCGTCGTGAAGCCGGTTGGGAAAAGCAACGGAGTCCTTGGCAGACCGGCGTCGATCAAGATCACTATGCGGGAGCTCCGTTGGACTCCCGAGGCGGCTACGCCGTGAGGCGATGCCAGGAGTTGCGGGCCGGGCGCCCAGTGTGTGCGAAGCTGTTGGTCAGACCCTGACGGCTATCTTCCCGCGTGCATGGCCGCTCCTGAGGTAGCTGACGGCTTCGGGGACGTCGGCCAGCGGGTAGGTCCGGTCGATGACCGGGGTCATCGCGCCCGCCTCGATGAGCTCCGCGAGGAGCCGGAGGTCGTCGTGGCTCTGTGTGGAGAAAAAGCCGCGGAGGCGCTGCCCGGTGAAGGTAGACAGCAGCAGCGCCCGCAGGAACCGGCCTGTGCCGCCGAACCACTTCCCGCCGTCCTCACCGCCGACGATGACCAGAGTCCCGCGGGGGCCAAGAGCGCGGCGCAGCCGGGTCAGCGGGCGGTTGCCGGCGATGTCGAGGATGAGGTCGTAGCGGTGAGTGCCGTCGATGGGGTCCTGTCGCGTGTAGTCGATCACCTTGTCGGCGCCGAGGGAGTGGACGAGGTCCGCCTGGGCGCTGCTGCAGACGCCGGTGACGTGGGCGGCCCCGAGGGCCTTGGCCAGTTGCACCGCGAACGTGCCCACGCCGCCGCCTGCGCCGATGACGAGGACACTTTGCCCGGACCGCAGTCGCCCGACATCGCGCAGCGCCTGGAGGGCGGTGCAGGCGGAAATCGGGACGACGGCCGCCTGCTCGAAGCCGACGTTGCCGGGCTTGCGGGCGAGCCTGTCCTGCTTGGCGCAGGCGTACTCGGCGAATGACCCGTTGCAAGTGCCGTACACCTCCTCGCCTGGCTGGAAGCGGGTGACGCTCGGGCCGACGGCCTCCACACGTCCTGCAACATCCATGCCCAAACCGCGCGTCCTGGGCGCCCGCAGCCCGAAGCCCACGGCGCGGATCAGGTACGGCCGGCCCGTGGTGAGGTGCCAGACGCCAGGATCGACGGAGGCCGCCTGGACCTGTATGAGCACCTCACCGCTACCGGGCTCCGGCTGTGCGGTCTCTTCGAGACGCAGGGCCTCGGGCGATCCGTAGGTGTCGTGGACGATGGCCTTCACTTGGTCCCTTCCTCGTTCCGCGGGTTCGTCGGTTTGGGGTATTGGGGCAGTTCGTCGAGCGGGACAGCGAGCACAGGGGCGATCTGGAAGCCCCTCCCCTGGTGGACGAGTAGCGGCTTCGCCGTGGACGACAAGATCGCCGAGAGGGCAAGTGCCAGGATGATCGCGTGGGCGATCCGGAACTGGTCGGCGCGGGCCATCGCGAGGACGACTCCGGCTCCGGCGCCGATCACGAGGAACGACTGGCTGGTGCGGGTGCCGAAGCGGTGGATCGGATCTCCCGTCGGCAGGTCGTTGGTATGGGCGCTCTTGGGAGACGGGATCGCCACGAGGATGTTCAGCGCGATCTGCGTGACGACGGCCCACAGCAGCACGGACGCATAGGGCGAATGGACCAGGGGCTTGCTTCGGCGGAAGAGCCCCGCGCGTCACCCTCTGAGCCGTTCCGTGAGGAAGTCGATGATCTCATCGCGGGCACGCACCGTCGGGTGACCCTGCTCGTCCACGAGATGTGCCGTGACGACGCTGTGGGCGCTCCCGACGACGTCGCGGAAGAAGGGCGGAGGGTTCGTGTTCGCTGCATCTCCGGGAAGAACGCGGCCGTCGAACGCGTCGCCGAGGAGTGCTTGGTAGGCCGCGAACCGCTGGCCCGTGCACCACCTGTCGTTGTCGAAGCGGTAGCCGAGTACCGTCAATCCGTCTCGTTCGATGCGTTGGGCCAGGGCAACAGCGTCCTCGTCTGCGATCTCCAGCCCTCCGGGGTCGTCGAGCGGCAGCGAGGGATGATTGACGATTGGGGCGATGACGGCCGGCTCGAGTGCCATGGTCAGCGCGAAGTTGCCGGTGAAGCACAGCCCGACCGCGCCGACGCCCGGCCCACCGCACTCCGCGTGCGCGATCCGCGCGAGGCCACGCAGCCACGCCACGACGGGACTGGTGCCGCCCCCGGCGAACGCACGGAACTCGGCGCTGACGCATGCCCGCCGCACGACAGCCTCGCCTGCCTCGGTGGTCGGGTAGGCGCCGTCGACGCCGAAGAGCGAGGGCAGGTAGACGCAGAAGCCGGCGTCGCGTATCCAGCGTGCCAACCGCGCGACGTCGGGGCTGATGCCCGGCATCTCGGGCATCAGGATGACGCCGGGTCCCGTCCCGGCAACGTACACGGTCTTGCTGACGTCATCGACGCTGACGACTCTCCGGTAGAAGTCGTCCAAGGGGTCGTCGCGCCGTGCTCGCATCGTTGTCATGATCGAGAGTGTGGTGAGACACTGCTCCCACGAGAAGCGGCGACATCGCCACAAAGTGCGGCGATATCGCCAACCCTGCGGGGAGTCGGAGGAATCATGAACCCGCTGCGCCTGGGTGTGCTGGCGTATCCCGGCTGCTTCGCCTCGGAGGTGTTCGGGATCCCCGATCTGCTGGCCATGGCCGATCACATCGCCGCGGCGCAAGGGTCGGACCGACCGCCCTACGAGGTGTCCGTCGTCTCGCCCCGGCGACGGGTGGTTGCCTCCGGCGGCTCGGCCATCGAGGTCTCGGCGCTGCGCCCCGTCGACGTCCTGATCGTGCCGGGTTTCGAGCTGTCGCCCAGCCTCGATCTCGACGCGACGCTCGCGAACCTGAGACCCGAAGTGGCGTCGATTCGGTCGCAGGCCGCCTCCGGTATCGCTGTCGTGTCGATCTGTGTCGGCGCCTTCCTCGTCGCCGAGGCCGGCCTGCTCGACGGGCGCGAGGCGACGACGTCCTGGCTGTTCGCGGACCGGTTCGCCCGTCGATACGCCAACGTCAAGGTGCGCCCCGAGCACCTGGTGGTCACCGACCACGGTGTGACGACCACGGCCGCCTTCAGCGCCATGTACGACTTCGCACTCCACTTGATCCGTGAGCACGACGGCCCCCGCGTCGCCCGCAGCACCGCACGCATCGCACTCGTCGACGACGCACGCTCCACCCAGACTCCCTACGTCGACCCGGAGCTCATGCCCGCCGTCGGCCGCGAGTTCTCACTCGGCGTGAAACGGTGGCTCGACCAGAACCTCGGGACTCGCTACGACCTGTCCGCCCTCGCCGAAACGTTCCACGTCAGCACCCGCACCATGCTCCGCCGCTTCGGCGAGGAAGCAGGTCAGACCCCGCTCGCCTACCTGCAATCCGCTCGGGTCCGCCGGGCCCGTCATCTGCTGGAGACCACCGACCGGACCATCGCACACATCGCCGCCGACCTCGGGTACACGGACACAAGCACCTTCAGCACCATCTTCGCCCGGCACACCGGCCAGCGGCCACGGGACTACCGCGCCACGTTCCGCCGGCCTGTCCGCGAAGCAGACCGCAACGCCGCACGCGGCCCTGATCTCCCAGAACCCGGACAGACCCGGTTCATGTCCTCCAGCTCCCACTCCCATCGTGCAGCCCGCCCCTCTTGATTACCGCGAGTACGGTGGTGCGAGGCGCGGGAAGGGGTCCAGCTCGGCGCTGGACCCCCAGATTCGGGCGAGGAGGACCGGTTAGTAGAGCGCTCGGAACGGTGTTGTGCCGGTGTAGGTGCTGGGGGCGAGGAATCGCTCCACCTCGCGAAGTAGCCGGGCGAGGTCTGCCGCGTGGTGGCCGCCGAGTGTGATCGTCTTGGGGAGGGCAGCCTCGGACATGGTGTGTCGTGACTCTGCTGGGCGAGCTGGACTTCGAGGTCGGCGATGCGCTTGTTGGCAAAGCAGACGTTGTCGCGGGCGGCGGCGAGTTTTTGTTCAGGGACTTGCACTCCGAGGCTGGCTGGCGGGCTCGTTTCGTGAGATTGATGTCCTCCGTAGTGAGCCGGACGATGTCCGTGCACAGAGTCTGTAGATCACGGAGTTGCCGGGAGATCGGCGTTTGCCCGCACTGCATGAGGAGCTCGCGATGGTCGGCCCTGCATCCTGTTGACTGCGGCTTTCCACGCATCAGGGCGTGATCGCAGAACAGTTCGACGGCGACGGGCTTGCCCACCGCTCCGACGGAACTGGCGCCCGCCGAGTGGACCGACCCGGTCCTGGGGCGGCCTGGCACAATGCGCCCATGGATCATGCGACCGCGCAGCAGTTCGTCGACTCCTGGGTAACGGCGTGGAACGCGCACGAACTGGAGGCTGTGCTGACGCACTACGCCGAGGACGTTTCGTTCCGGTCGCCAGTGGCCGCGCAACTGCTCGGTGGTGACGGGGTCATCCGAGGCAAGGACGCACTGCGCGCCTACTGGGCAGAGGGCCTACGGCGTATCCCCGACCTGCGATTCGAGGTACTTGGCAGCTACGTCGGCGTGAACTGCCTCGTCATCAACTACCGCAACCAGAGGGGCGGCCTGGTCAACGAAGTGCTCATCTTCGACGGCCCGCTGGTCATCGAGGGATACGGCACCTACCTTGGCGAGGACACCAATCCGGCCGGAGCCCGCTGAACTTGCTCCAAGGTCATGAAATGGGCGGCTGTCGGCATTCCGGACGTGAGGATGGTTTCGTCTTCGCTGGTCAGGCATAGAGGCGAGTCCAGGTGGCCGTGATGGCGCGCCGTGCCGTTGCTCCCCCGCTGTGATTTGTCGCGTAGAGCTCGTCGGCAAGGCGGGAGATCGGCGCCTTGTCCTGCGACCACACCGGATCTTCGGCGCTGCCGTGGACAGTCGAGAAGAGCTGGGCGTCGGTGAAGCCGAGTGGCTTGGCGAAACCGACGGCGTGTACCCCCACTCATACTCCGCGCCGCAGAGTGCACAGGTCCGGTGGATCATCACCTCGCGAAGTCGCGGCTCGACCCGGCCGTACCCGAGGATGCCGGAGCCGAGCGGTCGCATACGGGAGGGGAGCTCGTCGTGCACGTCAAGGGTGCGGAACAGTGCCAGCGGCTCCGTCCCGCTGTTGGGCGGCAATCACTCGTCAAGCATCCTCTTGGCGGCCGGGTCACAGGGAGGCTCCAACGGCGGTATCTGCGAGCCAGCGTGGAAACTGAGTTATGAACTACACTCCATATCTGCTTTGAAAAACGAAGTGACTATACGAGCGCTTCGAAAATAGAAGCGGATCGCGGAGGTTGCCCATGACGACACCATTGCCCGGCCGGCCAGTGCGGTCATCGCGCACAGGACGGCCGATCATGGCGCTGCTGGACCTGCTAGGGCGCCGCTGGATGCTGCGCGTGCTCTGGGAACTGCGCACGAAGCCGCTCGGCTTCCGGGCACTGCAGGACGCGTGTGATCGGATGTCGTCCAGCGTGCTGAGCGACCGCCTCGCCGAGCTCGACGAGGCGGGGCTGGTGACCGCCGATCCCGGCGCCGGATATGCGCTGACCAGGCGAGGGCGGCAACTGCTTGACGCGCTTGAGCCCCTGGACGCCTGGAGCAAGGCGTGGGCTCAAGACATTGCCGACACCCGCCCGGCGCCACGCGATGGAGACCGCCCCGAAGGCGTTCGGCGCCGACCTGGGGCAGGGTGACGGCGCGACTCTCAGGGTGAGTGGGTAGCCAACGGTTGGACATTAACTTTTCGCGGCTTCGGGTTGGGGGGTGCAGGCACTGTCCTGAGTGCGGGCGCGGCCCTGTCCTCGGCGGCACGGGTGCCGCAGGTGCCGGGCGCCGACTGCCACTCCCATGTGATTGACCCGGGCCGCTCACCGGTCGGAGTAATTGTCAAGACTTGTGGATTGGCGGTCCGTCGGGCGATGCATCAACCCGCCTGAAGCAGTGGCGGTGTCCTCGCCACCTGCTACGACAAGACCGCTACCGTCCACCTCGCCGGACCCCACCTCCCAGGCATGTTCCCCTGGCCCGCGCGAAGATCCCAACCAAACTGTTCAGGCCCCTTGTTTCTGATCACGGTGCCACTCTCGGGTGCTCGGGCATCGGCCAAGAGACCCGGTATGAGTGGCATTCTGGGATGCTGGGTGAGAACCGCAGGCTGGGCTGACCCTGGCGTCGCTCGTGCAATCAATCCAAACGCCACGGCTCGGCTTCCTTTATCGATGTTCTGTCGGCCCGTCAGGGGCCTGCTCGAAGTGGAACGACTTGATGAAGCAGTCCCGGGGCTGTTTGAGAGCGAAGAACACGCACTCCGCCACGGAGTGGGCCGTGAGCATGTCGCTGGAGCCGCGTGGCGTGCTCTCCCACTGCGGGGACAGCGGGTCTGGGTTGCAGAAGTCCGGCGGGTACAGCGAGATGACCCGCACGCCTTGGGGTCGTAGCCGCTTGGAGAGGATGTCAGCGAAGCCAGCTTGTGCACTCTTTGCGGCGTAGAAAGCGTCATGTGCGTTGGAGCGCTGGTGAGCCGGAAGCCCGGCGGCGGAGATCATGTTGACCACGTCTGGTCTGTCGGATGCGAGCAGCAGCGGCAAAAGGTGCTTCACGATCAAGACCGTGCCGGTGGCTCCGGCGGCGATGGTGTCGGTCACGTCCTCGTCACTGGCGGAGAGGAGATCTGGCCCCTCCAGCCAGCGGGCGCCGTTGTTGACCAGCACATCCACCCGGTCGGTGCACCGTGCCACTTCGGCGGCGAACTGCCGGATCGAGGCGGCCTCAGCCAGGTCGCATGCGAAGGCGTGCACGTGTTCGTGGCCGAGGTCACGTATCTCGCCCGCCACGCGTCGTGACGCCTTCAGGCTGCGGGAGGACACAAAGACCTCGGCACCCTGCTGGGCGAAACGGATGGCGAGGGTGCGGCCGAAGTCGCGGGACGCACCAGTGATGACGACACGTTGCTGTTCGAAGCTCATGTAAATGCCTGCTGCCTCTGGAGTTTTATTGCTGTAGCGCGGTTAATTACTGACGGGGCGGTCAGTTGGTGCGGTCCATTACCGCGACCTTCAGGCCGAGACCGATCATGGCCAGGCCGCCCGCGCGGTCGGCGAGCGCCAGCCGCCGTGGGGACCTGCCGAACCAGTTCCGTGTGGCCGAGGCCGTTAGCCCCCACACGCAGTCGCACGACAGGGCCAGCAGGGTGCCGGTCAGCCCAAGTAGCAGCATCTGGCCCACGACATGGCCGAGGTCCCGGTCCACGAACTGGGGCAGCACGGCCGTGAGGAACACGATGCTCTTGGGGTTCGTCGCCCCGACGATCGTGCCTTCCCACACCGTGCGTCCCGCCCTCTTCGGCACGCTGAGCGTGCTGCTGGTCACCAGCCGCACGGTCCGACCGGCCCGGAGGGCCTTGACACCCAGGAACACCAGATAGGCCGCACCACCGAGCTTGATGACGGTGTACACCAGCACCGAGCGCTCCACCACGGTCCCCAGTCCAAGCGCCACCACGATGACGAGGACATAGCCGCCGACCGCGTTGCCGAGGACCGAGGCCAGCGCGGCCCGCCGCCCGTGGGCCAGAGCGCGTCCAATCACGAACAGCACGTTCGGTCCGGGAAGGGCAGCGAGCAGCGAGGACATCGCGCAGAACGCGATCAGTTGGTGAAGACCAGGCACGTCGACATCGTCACAAGCCGATCACGGAAGGGGAATGAGACCTTCGGCCTAGGACTTCCGGCCCCCAAGTCCTTGTGATGCGCCCCCTCCCACCCGTCATCCCACCCTCGTGATCAAGCAGACTGCGCGATCCTCCGGCCCGGACACACACCATGATCCGAAAGAGACGCCCCGGTCCAGCCGGTGGGGCTCGCTCAGCTGTTGGCGCAAGGTTGCGCCGGCACCGCTATGGCTCGTCACGCTGCGATCGTCTCAGGACTCTCTACCAGCACGCCGCGTTCGAAGCGGGCTCCGGCGCGGACGAGTGCGACGAGGTGGGGTGCATTCACCGCACGCCAGCGGGCCTGGGCGGATTCGACGAGCTTGAAGACCATTGCCAGCCCGGCGGCTCGGCTGCCGGCCCCCTTGGTGACCTTGGTCCGCTGCCGCACGGTGGCGAAGGTCGACTCGATCGGGTTGGTGGTCCGCAGGTGAATCCAGTGCTCGGCGGGGAAGTCGAAGAACGCCAGCAGCTCGTCCTCGTCGTCCGTGATCCGCTTGACGACCTTGGGGTTCCTCGCCCCGTAGGCCCGCTGGAAGTCGCGGACGGCCCTGGTCGCGTGCTCCTTGTCCTCTGCGTTGTAGATCTCCTGGATGACGCGCTTGGCAGCGGGCTGGGCGGATTTCGGGAGCGCGTCGACCATGTTGGCCGTTTTGTGAACCCAGCACCTCTGATGACGGGTGTCGGAAAACACCTCGTTCAGCGCGTTCCAGAAGCCGAGCGCGCCGTCGCCGACGGCCAGGACCGGAGCACGCATGCCACGGCGAGCGCAGTCCCGCAGCAGGCCCGCCCACGCTTCGGAGGATTCGCGGTAGCCGTCCGTCATCGCGATCAGTTCCTTCGTGCCGTCCCCGCGCACGCCCATCAGAACCAGGACCGCGGCCTTCGCCTCTTCCAGACGGATGCGCAGGTGGACGCCGTCCGCCCAGACATACACATAGTCCCTGGCGGACAGATCACGGTCCTGGAACGCCCTGTGGTCGGCCTGCCACTGCGCGGTCAGCCGCGTCACCGTCGCGGGCGACAGGCCGGCCGAGGAGCCGAGGAACTGCTCCAGCGCGGGCACGAAGTCCCCCGCCGACAGGCCGTGGAGATACAACAGCGACAACACCTCAATGATCTTCGGTGACTTCCGACACCAGGGCGGCAGGATCGCCGAGGAGAACCTCTTGCGCTCCACGGGCGCCTCGTCCACCCGCTTGTCGTTGACCCGCGGTGCCTTGACCTCGACGGCTCCGGCCACGGTGGTGACCTTCCTGGGCTGTTGATAGCCGTTACGGACCACCAGACGACGGCGTTCTCGTCGCGTTCGTTGCCCAACTCCGCTTTATAGGCGTTGACTTCGGGTTCGAGTGCGGTGGCCAGCATCCGCCGCGCGCCCTCCCGAACGATCTCATCCAGCACCGACTGGCCGCTTGGCGTGGTGTCGTCCTCGTTGCCTACCGTAAGCACGAGCGTGCCTTCCGACCGACGCTGCAACGTCGGCCTTGCTCGATGACCTACCGATCGATCCATCGGGAAGGTACGCCCTCTTCCGTCAGGACTGACCAACAGGTATTGAGCATTGCTCGCGTTCGGCCCAGCTGGCTGCGATGCGTTGAGCCGCGAGCTCACCGGCCTGCTCGGTGTCGTAGCCGGTGAGCCGGGCCAGAATGGCCGCGAGCGGGGTGATCTGGCCGCGTCCGCCCCAGTGGCTCTCGGGGGCCTCGGTGGGGATCACCCAGATCCGACTGGGATCGCGTGGCCACGGACCATTCTCGGCGTCCGAGGATCGCCTCGTGACCTTGGCGATGACACCCGCCCGTCCGTGCTCATCGAGCTGCCCTTCCGGCACGGACGGGACGCCTTGTAGCGGGGCGCGTCCGTGGGTGCTCCCCGGACGTAGACAGCGGCCGGCCGGTGAACGAACGCCCACGAAACCGCCCGGGTCGCAGTGAATAAGCCTGCGAGCAGCCCGTCCAGGTCGTGCTCGAATGCGCCGCAGGGCACACCCACCTGCCCTCGGAAGCCATCCACCGCACGCCTGGGCCAGGCGCCCGCTTCCCGGAACCCGCCTACAGGGGCGCCTGACCCGATTCCCATGTCGAGTTGGCGTACGGCTGGGAATCTGCCGGCATCCCGCGAAGCGCAAGAGCGCATCTACGGGACCGGGACGCGGGCCCCGCTCGGCGCGGTCTTCGGGCCGGTCGCTTCGGCCGAGACCGTCCCCCCGAGCAACTCCTGCCGCTGCTGGACGACAGCATGCTGCTGCTGGGGGCCTGGGCTTCGACAGCGACGAGTTCCTGGCCAGAAGCGCGACCACGGGCGCGCAGCTGCTGGTCCGCCTGCAGGGCCAGCGCACGCGAGCCCGGCGGGCAAGCCTGTCCGACGGGCTCCTACCCCACGCGGGTCCGCCGTGTGCGGTTGCGTGTCATCGACATGCACGTCTCGGTCACGACGAGCGCCGGGGTTCGTGTCGTCGGCCACTACCGCCTGGCCACCACGCTGCAGGACTCGCGGCGCGCCCCGGCCGCCGATCTCCCGGCGCTCGACCACGAGCGCCGGGAGATCCAATCGGCATTGCACTCCCCGCGCCACAGCCTCCTGGACGGCCTCGGCATGCGCTCGCAGGACCCCTGTCCATTGCCGATTCATCGCATCGACCGACTGTCGGGACGACGGTGCAGGTCTTACACCCGCACGCGGATCAGTGCCAGCCCCTCGTGGCGCACGGTCTTTGCACGTCCACTTGAACCAGCAGCGCCTCACGGCGCAAACGAAACTGCGGGCGGAGCCGAATTCAGGAAATCCCATCGAGGCGGCGTCGGTTCGGCAATCGAGAAGGTCCCATGGACAGCCGTGCCGCATCAGAGGCAGGCATACTCCTCCGGTCGACATCGACTCCGGTGCAGGTCCACTCACACAGGTAGCCGGCCTCCTCCTCGGCGGGCGGCATCGCCAGAGCCTCGAGGTCGAGTTCCATGGTTGCGTCACCTCCTTTCAGAGAGCGGGGACACGGGTGCCACTGCGCGGCGGAGGTTGCCGCCTCCGGGTGGAGACCGAAGAGGTCGGCGACGACGATGGGCGGGAGCGTGGTGACCGCCTCGATCATGGGCGCCGACCTTTCCGTCAGAGCTGGAGGGTCCCGCCGGTAGCGGGGGTGGGCGCGAGTGAAGCTCCGTCGCGCAGCTGGTGCCGCCTTCCCGGCGACTTGTGCTTCGATTTTCGAACCGTTACGGTACTTTCAAAATCGAAGCGGCTTCTGTGTGGCACCGCCGCCCGCCTACTTCGCGACCGCGACGCGCCACCTGTCGCGACATCTTTCCCGCCTGCCCCTGTGAGAACGATGATGATGAAAAGCACCACCGCGCACCCCGGTGCGGCTCTCGAAGGTGTCCTGGCCGCGGCGGCCTTCGACGAACTCCCGTGCAGCGCTGCCGCACACGCCGAAGCCCCGGCCCTTGGGTTCCTGCCGGGCGCCCTTCCGCCCGACCTGGCCAACCCGATCATTCAACTGCTGGAGGCCGAACAGGAGCCCCGCGGTCGGGAACTTTCAGGACGAACCCAAAAAGGCAGGGCCGCGTGAAACCGCTGCAGGGTATCCGCGTTCTGGAGCTGGGAGGCTGGCTCGCCGGAGCCCTGGCTGGACGTCTCCTGTCCGACTTGGGCGCGGACGTGATCCGCGTCGTGCCTGCCGGGTCGGCGAAGCTTCCCGAGCCACTCAACCGCGCGTTGGCGGCCGGCAAGGAGGAGGTATCGCTCGACTTGCGTCAGCCACGGGACCGCGCGGAGGCCGAGGTGCTGATTGCAGGGTGCGATGTAGTGCTCGAAAACGCACGCCCGGGCGCACTTGAGCGGGCGGGCCTGAACGCCGCCGACTGTCGCGCGCGCGACGACCGACTGATCTGGGTGAGCCAGCCGGGCTTCGCGAGCACCGACACCGAACTGTCCAATCTGCCGGCTTGGGAGGTCGTGCTTGGCGCGGCCTGTGGGCTGTACACCGACACGAGCCTGATCCGTGGGCTCGTGGGTCTGCCACCGGTATTCACCGCGCTGCCGCTAGCGTCCGTTTACGGTGGGGTACACGGAGCGTTGGCAGCAGTGGCAGCGCTGGTCGGCCGTGAGCGCGACGGCTGTGGGGATCATGTGGAAGTCCCACTCGCGGCGTCGCTGCTGGCTGCTATGGGGCCGGTGCTGCTGCACCTCGAACGCCAGCCCAGCCGCTACGACACGCCGCCTCTCCCTGCCCTGGTCAAGCCGCTGGTCGGGGCGGCGCGAGCCGTCCTTGCGCACGCGCCCCTGAGACTTCGGGAACGCGTGGGAGGGCTGGCCAGCGGCTTGGTCCCGCCGCTCATGGACTCCTACGCCTGCGCGGACGGTCGGCTCCTCTACGTCTTCGCCATGGACCATGACCGCCTCCCCACCATGCTGCTGGACAAGGTCGGTGTCCTTGACGGTCTTCGCTCCACGGGCCTGGGGACCCACAGCCTCTACGGACCGCCGCGTCGCGACAACGTTCTTGACGGCAGCGCACTTGCGCCGGCCGCACGCCGCAAGGTGCGCAAGGCTCTGGCCGACGCATTCGCGACTCGACCCGCCCATGACTGGGAACGGCTGCTCGGCGACGCGGGTCTGCCCTGCGCTGTGCAGCGGACGTCTGCGGAGTGGGCGGCGCTACCCGAGACGGCACTGGCGGGGTTGTTCACCGACCGCAACGGTATCCACGCTCCGGGGCCGGCCGTGTGGTACGACGCCGAACCTGAGGCAAAGGGCGTACCGTTCCCCGTGCCGCCACCCAAGAGTCTGCCTCTGCACGGCTGCCGCGTCATCGACCTGTCCTGCATGGTCGCGGGGCCGATAGCGGCACGCACCCTGGCCGAACTGGGCGCCGACGTCATCAAGATCGATGCCCCGCGGCCTCATCACGGTCCGCGAATGGTCTGCTGGTACGGATTGGAGGTCAATCGCGGCAAGCGCTCCGTCCTCCTCGACATCGCTCGGCCCGAAGGCGCGGAGACGCTGCGTCGCGCGCTGAGTCACACCGATGTAGTGGTCGAGAACTTCTCCGGCCAGACATTGGCCCGCCTGGGGCTCGACCCACGCGAGCTGCGCGCTGCCGCCCCGCATGTGGCCTGGACCACAATTTCCGCCTTTGAGGGACCCTCTGCGGGACCGTGGGCGGAACGACGCGGTTACGACCCCGTCCTGCAGGCCGCGACGGGCATCATGCTTCGCTACGGCGGAAGTGCCCCCGAACTGCACGCCATCGCCTCCTGCGTTGACGCACTGACCGGCTATCTCGCCGCGCTGGCAACCGCTGCGGGCCTGTTGGTCCGAGCCCGAGGGGGAACACCGCCTCCTGCCCGCACCTCACTGGCGGCCGCCGCTGGCCTCGCCCAACTACCTTTCACGCTCTTCACCAACGGCCATGCGGCATTCGAGGGAGAACCCTCCGGGCCCAATGCAGTCGGAGTCGGCGCGCTCCAGCGCCTCTACCAGGCCCGCGACGGCCATCTCGCACTTGGTGCCCGCGACGACCAGCTCACTGACGTCCTTCACGCGCTCGCGATAGCGCCCTGCTCCGAGTCCTTGGACCTGACCTGCGAGGGCGCGGTGGCCGAGAAGATTGCTGCGGCACTGCGACGGCGCACGGTCCGCGATGCAGTCGCGGCACTGCGCGCCGCCGGAGCCGGAGCGATCCCTGTACGCAGTCTCGACGAAATACGCGAGCAGGAAGCGTCATACGACCCCACCCGCACGCTGGGCCTACTCCGTGAGCCCAACCACCCCGCCGGAACATCGGTCACTGCGGTGGCACCGACCTATCTGCGGTTCAGCCGCCGCGGCCCGCTGCGACCTGGCGCTCCGGCCGCCAAACCCGGAAGCGACACCTTCACCACGCTCTCCGACTGGGCGGAGTCCGACGCCGTGCGCCGGATGGTTCAAGACGGAGTGGCAGCCGATCACATCACCTCGGAGTACCTGCCGTCATGACCCACAGTGCCTCGCAGCTCACCCGCCGGTTCCCGGGAAAGCGGGCCCTCGTCTTCGGTGCGGCGAGCGGCCTCGGCCGCGAGACCACGCTCCTTCTGCTCGACGCCGGGTGGAGAGTCATGGCCGCGGATATCGACACCGCCCGCCTGAAAGCAGACTCCTCACTGGGCCGCGCTCTGCACAGCGGTGTCGATGTCAAGGTCGCCGATGCCGTCCAAGCTGTCGTCGACGAAACCGTGGTCGCATTCGGCGGAGTCGATCTTGTTGTCAACAGCGCGGGAATCGGCGCGGGCGGGCGCTTCGAGGAGCTTCCGGTCGACGTATGGAAGGAAGTCCTGGATGTGAACGTGCTGGGAACGGTGCACGGCTGCAGCGCCGTACTACCGGTGATGCGTCAGCAAAAGGCAGGACACATCGTCAATGTTGCCAGCGCGGCCGCCTTCCACGCTCTGCCGCGGGTAAGTGCGTACAACGCCGCTAACAACGGCTAACAAAATGAGGTGGATCGCTCCTGACGCCCGTGGGCGGGCGAGAGTTGGGCGTTCGGTCTGGCGTGGGGGCGTCACCGTGGATCGTGTCGGATGAGCTGTGGGACCGCCTGGAGCCGCTGCTGCGGCAGTGTGAGCGCCGCTTCCGTTGTCCGGGCCGTAAGCCGTTGCCGGACGCACCCCGTTCGCGATCTTGCTGACCGGCGGCAACTGCAACGACGGCACCCAACTGCTGCCCCTGCTCGACGCGATCCCGCCGGCGTACTTGGCCTTGCGCTGAGTCTCCAGAGGGTTCGGCTGCTTGGACAGGCCCTACGACGTACGGATCACGGCTGATCCGACCCCCAATCCCACCAGACGTGAGACAGTTCAGGCCGGAGGCGACGAGGAGGATGCGAAGAATGTCGACGTGGAACGGATTCGGCACCACGTATCGGGGCTTCAGCTACCCGAATCGTGACGGCAGGCACCACGCCACCCAGTGGGCCGTGCTGCTTTTTCTACCGGTGATCCCCTTGCGTCGGCATCGCCTGACCGTCGGCGACTCGTCCTACACACAGTACGGGAACGGCAGTACCTCGGTCACCCACTACGCGGTGCACGAGGAGACGCCGCTCGTCGGCGGGGAGATACTGCGCACATATCTGACCTGGTGGGTCATCGGCCCGCTGATCGTTTTCGGGCCCCCCGCACTGGTGCTGTGGCTCTTCGGCGACACCAACGGATTCATGACCTATTTCCTCCTCCTGGCCAGCTGCGTCGCCTGGTGCATCTGGGTGGGCGCGGCTATGGAGAAGCGCAACCGCAGGGAGCGCGCGCTGCCTCCGGGGTAGCCGCTCCCTTCTCCTTTACAACGGCTGACGCAATGAGCTGAGTTGTCGGTGTGTGATCAGGCAGCAGGCGAGTTTGAGGAACGCTTCGTGGATGTCGGCTCTGCGTTCCCATCGGATCCGCAGACGTCGGAAGCCATGCAGCCACGCGAAGCTTCTCTCGATCACCCAGCGGTAGGTACCCAGTCCGGTGCCGTGCCGTGTTCCGCGGCGGGCAATGGCCGGCACGATGCCGCGAGCGCGGACCTGGTCTCGGTAGATGTCGTGGTCGTAGCCACGGTCGGCGAAGAGCGAGTCGGGTTTGCGGCGCGGTCGTCCGACCCGGCCGCGGACCGGCGGGATCGCATCGAGCAAGGGCAGGAGCTGGGTGACGTCGTTGCGGTTGCCGCCGGTCAGCAGGACGGCGAGCGGGGTGCCGTGTCCGTCGGTGATGAGGTGGTGTTTCGATCCTGCCCGGCCCCGGTCGACCGGCGAGGGGCCCGTGTGGCTCCCCCTTTTAGCGCCCTGACATGGGAAGAGTCGACCACCCAGCGGGACCAGTCCAGCCGCGAGGCTGCGTTCAGTTCGGCCAGCAGGACCTCGTGGAGCCGTTGCCACACGCCGGCCTCGTTCCAGTCCCGCAGCCGTCGCCAGCAGGTCATGCCCGAGCCGAAGCCCAGCTCCTTCGGGAGGTACTCCCACTGGATGCCGGTGTGCAGCACGTACAGGATCCCGCACAGCACCTCCCGGTCCGGTAACGCCTTGCGGCCGGGATACCGGAAGCGGCGCTCACGCTGCGGCAGCAGCGGCTCCAAGCGGTCCCACAGCTCATCCGACACGATCCACGGCGATGTCCACGCCGAGCCGAACGTTCAACTCCCGCCTCGGACACGGCAACCAACGCCGATCCACCTCATTTTGTTAGCCGTTGTAAAGCGGCGGTCCTCGCCCTCTCGGAGACGCTGGCGTCCGACCTCGCAGGCAGCGGCATCGGCGTCACAGTGAAGTTGTCGACCTTCTACCGCTCCCGGCTGCCAGAACTGACCATCGGGAGCGAGGAGGCACGTGCCCTCACCGCGCAACTGCCGGAGCGCTCGGGCGTGGACGCTCGCACTGTTGCAAAAGAGATGCTTCACGCCGCTGGGTCAGGACACTTCTACGTGGTGACCCCGCGGCAGGCCCGCATTCTGTGGTCGGCCAAGCGCCACGCGCCGCGCCTCTACCAGCGGCTGATGCCAGCCGCGTCGCAGAGGCTCATCTCCCGCCTGACGCGTGAGATCGATTCAGTCACCAATGAAGTGAGGCTGAGGTGAACGCATATACCCCGAATCTGATACTCGCCCGGGAGGCGTTTGTCTCCCAGCCCTTCAGCATCTACATGGGCGCCCGGCTGACGGCTTTCTGCGATGGTTCTGCCGCCCTGGAGCCTGACTGTCCGCGATGAATTGCAACGAAAGGCGTTCTTCAAGAGCCAGGCGAAGAACCCCCACTACCTGCGGCAGGGCGATGTGGTGACCGCGACCATCGCCACCCCGGACGGACGCATCGAGCTCGGCGAGCAGCGAACGCACGTGACCGACGCGAACTGACCGACGCGAACTGACCGACGCGAACCGATACCCGAAGTGAGCCGCACATGACGGTCGAGCCAACTCGGCTGACGTACCCGTCGTGATCGTCGGAGCCGGACCCGTGGGCGTGACCGCCGCCCTCCTGGCCCAGCGCGGAATGCATATCGTCGTCCTCCAACGCCGCGCCCGATTCGACGACCTGCTCGGCGACTCCCTCGCCCTGGTGACGGCTGCACCGCCGTCCCCGCGCTGCAGGCGATCGCCGACGGCCTCGGTGCCCGGACCGTCCACGGCGACAACGGTCGGCTCACCGCCTGGCTGCGCAAGGCACGGGCGGACGCCGCGCTGCTTCCCTGCTGCATACCGCACGAATCCCTTGTCCCTGCTCAACGGATCGGTCCGGAAAAGCCTGTTGAGGAGCATGCGGCGATGAACACGCCGTACCCGAACCCGTTCTTCACACCCGATGCGGAGGCCGCAGCGGCCAGCCGCATCGTGGACTTCGCGCGCTGGGCGGCTCGGCACAGGGGCCCGGGAGGGCGGCGCCGACTACGCCGCCCTGCACCGCTGGTCGGTCACCGACCTGGAGGGCTTCTGGGGCGCGGTATGGGAGTACTTCGACGTCGAGGCGGACACCCCGTACGAGCGGGTCCTGGCCGAGGAGACCATGCCGGGCGCCCGCTGGTTCGCCGGTGCCACCCTCAACTACGCCCACCACGCCCTGCGCAACCTCACGGACGACGACGTGGCGATCATCGCCCTCCACGAGACCGGCTTCGGGTACGAGATGACCGGAAAGCGGCTACGCTCCCAGGTCGCCTCGGTGGCAGCAACCCTGCGCGACCTGGGTGTGGGGCGGGGCGACCGAGTGGTGGGCTACCTGCCCAACACCCCACACGCGATCGTCTCCTTCCTCGCCGCCGCAAGTCTCGGCGCCGTGTGGTCGGTGTGCGGGCAGGACTACGCCCCCAAGGCCGCTGCCGACCGGTTCGCACAGCTCAAACCCACCGTCCTGATCGCCGCCGACGGCTACCTCTTCAACGGCACCACCCACGACCGCCGGGAAGCTGCCCTCGAACTGGCCAGCGCCCTGCCGACATTGAAGGCGACGCTGCTGGTGGACCACGTGGGCCTGCCATGGCTCGAAGCCACCTACCCGTCCCTGGTGGTGCCGTGGGAGGACGCGTCCACCCGCACTGAGGAGCTGGCCTGCACGCCGGTGCCGTTCGACCACCCGCTGTGGGTCGTGTTCTCCTCCGGCACCACCGGCCTGCCCAAGGGCATCGTCCACGGCCACGGAGGGGTTCTGCTTGAGCACCTGAAGACACTGGGCCTGCACTCTGACCTGAGCCCCGGCGACCGCCTGCTCTGGTACACCACCACCCACTGGATGATGTGGAACCTGGTCGTCTCCACACTGCTGACCGGTGCCACGACGTGCACGTACGACGGTAGCCCTGCGCCCTTCGCCAAGCTCGACATCCTGTGGGAGCTGGCCGCGCGCCACCGGGTGACCGTTTTCGGCACAAGCCCCCAGTACCTGCTGAGCATGGCCAAGTTCGGCATCGACCCGTCCGGCCACGACCTGTCTTCCGTCCGCGTGGTCGGCTGCACCGGCTCCGCCCTGCCGGCCTCCGCCTACCCCTGGGTCCGCGACCACGTGGGCGACCATGTCCTGCTCGCGTCCACCAGCGGCGGCACGGACGTGGTGTCCGGCTTCGCCGGCAGCGCGCCCAACACGCCCGTCTGGGCCGGGGAGTTGTCCGCGCCCCACCTCGGCGTGGCTCTGGCCGCCTACGACGCCGACGGCCTCCCAGTCACCGACGAGGTCGGCGAGCTGGTCGTCACCCGCCCCATGCCGTCGATGCCGCTGTACTTCTGGAACGACCCTCACGGCACCCGCTACCGCGACGCCTACTTCTCCTCCTACCCCGGCGTGTGGCGGCACGGCGACTGGATCACGATCACGGGTCACGGCTCGGTGATCGTCCACGGCCGATCCGACAGCACGCTGAACCGCAAGGGCGTACGCCTGGGCAGCGCCGACATTTACGACGTCGTTGAACGCCTTCCCGAAATCACCGAAGCCCTCGTCATCGGCGCGGAGGAACCTGACGGCGGCTACTGGATGCCCCTGTTCGTGGTCCCCGCCGCAGGAGTGACCCTGGATGACGCCCTCCGCAAGAAGATCAAGGAAGCGATCCGCACCGGCGCCTCCCCTCGTCACGTCCCCGACGAGATCCTCGAAGTCCCGGCCATCCCGCACACACGCACCGGCAAGAAACTCGAAGTCCCCGTCAAGCGCCTTCTCCAGGGCACTCCCCCCGAGCAGGTCGCCAACCCCGCCGCCGTGGACGCCCCCGAAATCGTCGACTATTACGCCCGCCTGGGAGCCGAACGCCGCCGCCGCAGGACCGCCGACGCATGAGAACAGCACAGATCGCCCTCACCATCGTTCTGGCTCAGGTCTTCTACTCGGCCCTCGGCAGCTACGTCTACGGGTTCGCCCTGCAGGAACGCAGCCTGCCCTTCGACACCCCCGAGGAGACTGCGGAGCTGGCGCAGGCCATCCTCACGCAGGAGGCGACCGACCGGTACCTACACCTGGCCGAGCTAACAACCAGCTCGGCCGGGGGCCGCGGTCGGCGGTCACGGTCGCCGTGGGCGGCGCGCCGTGCCCGGAGCAGGTGCTGCGCCCCGGCTACGACTACAGCGACGAGTTCGGGCTCGACCTGATCCTCGGCGGGATCGAGAGGGCCATGTGAAGCAGCCGAGTGGGCGGCCCGGTCCATGCCTGGATAAGGCCGCACTACTGCGCGCGAAGCTGTGGCGGTATCCGCGCGAGCAGGGAGGCTGGACACGGAGGGCTGCCCGGCCCCGCCGCAGCGCAGGCAGAGCGGGGTCGAGATCCTCGCACAGGTGCGAAACCCCCGGGAACACGCTCGCCGAGGCGGCCCCGTTCCCGAGGAACCCGGTGCCGCCGACGATCACACTGCCGAGGGGTGGCGCCGAATCTTCCGCGCCAGGCGGGCCAGCATGTGGTGCGAGGACCGGGCCGGAGGTCACAAGGCGTTCCGTCCTTGCCGGTTTGCCGCCCTCATCCAGCCGGGCGGCCATCAGCCCATTGCCTTGTGCTGTCCGCCCAGCAGCCTGCCCGGATACCCCTACCCGCCTCCGGCGGCCAGTACCGTCACCTGCGAGTATCCGGCCCGGCCACACCGGGTGCGACCTATCCCAGAGGGAATCGCGGTGCCCATTCCTCCAGCTCGACCCGGGCGGTGTTGATGACGTAGGAGATCGTCCGGTACCACCCTGCGGTGATCACGAGCTCGAGGATCTGGTCGGGCGAGAACAGCGCGCTCAGGGCGGCGAACAGCTCATCGCCGACACCGTTCGTCGCGTAAAGCTCGTCGGCGAGGCGGAAGACCAGCGCCTCGTCCTGCGACCACACGGGATCCTCGGCGCTGCCGTGGACGGTGGAGAAGAGCTGGGCATCGGTGAAGCCGAGCGGCTTGGCGAAACCGACGGCGTGTACCCCCCACTCGTACTCCGCGCCGCAGAGAGCGCAGGTGCGGTGGATCATCACCTCGCGCAGCCGCGGCTCGACCCGGCCGTGTCCCAGGATGCCGGCGCCGAGCGGTCGCATGCGGGAGGCGAGGTCGTCGTGCACCCCGAAGGTGCGGAAGAGCGCCAGCGGCTCCATTCCGCTGTTGGGCGGCATCCACTTGTCGAGCATGGTCTTCGTGGTCGGGTCGTAGGGAGGCTCCAGGGGTGGGATCCGAGGGCCAGTGGGGGTGTGAGCCATGAACTACACTCCTGACGTGTGCTTCGGAAAACGAAGCGACCATAGCGCTTCGAAAATCGAAGTGTAATCGTGGAGGTTGCCCATGCCCGCGCCGTTGCCCGGCCGACCAGAGTGGTCATCGCGCACCGGACGGCCGATCATGACGCTGCTGGACCTGCTCGGGCGCCGCTGGATGCTGCTCGTGCTGTGGGAGTTGCGTGCGGAGCCGCTCGGCTTCCGGGCGCTGCAGGGGGTATGCAACCGGATGTCGTCCACCGTCGCCGACCTGGCGGCGCTGGGCGAGCGGTGGCGGGGAGCAGCCCAGGGCGTTGACGATCTCGCCGTCCTACTCGCGGGCGACCGGATCGGCGCGGGAGTCTTCGAGTCGGGGCGGCTTCTGCACGGCAGCCGGGGCGGCTTTGGTGAGCTGGGCTACGTGGGGCCTGCTCGAGGGGGTCAAGGGCTTTCGGGTCTGGCCGCCCTCGCGCGCGCATGGGGCGGGGAAGCTGTCCGGTCCGCCGCGCCGACTTCACTGAGCGAGATGTGCCACAACTCCCCCGACGACCTCACGGCAGAGATGGTGTTCGCCGCCGCAGCCGACGGGGATCACGTGGCTCTGAAGATCCTGGACCGGCTGACCACGTCCATGGCCCGGGTGATCGCATCCCTGAGCATCCTGCTCAACCCGGCACTGGTGGTCATCGGCGGCGCGGTCGCCGAGTCCGCCGACGCGATCACCCCAGACCTCACAGCCCGGCTGTCGACGTACACATCTACTCCGCCACTGGTCGCCGTCTCGCGACTGGCGACGCTATCGTCTCGGTCGGAGCCGTCCGGCACGCTCTGAACTACGTCGAGGACCATGCCCTGGACATGCAGCCTGCCGATACGACCATCAAGTTACCCATCGGTAGTGCCGTCGCCGGCCTGCTCTCCCATCAGCGGACCACAGCCTTGATCCCGACACCGCAGACATGAACACCGAGCCCCGCCGAGGTCCTCGGCGTCTCACCAGCTACCGTGCACGAGCTCGTTAGGGCGCGGTGGAGCGGCTGACCGTTTGGCTGGCCCGCCTGGATGACGAGGAGCAGTAACCTCCCGAAACTCCCTCAGCCGTGGAAGTCCTCGAACTTCCCGTCCGGGGTGCAGACGTTGAAGGCTCCGGCAGAGCCGTCGGCCTTGGTGACCTTGACCGTGCGGGCGAAGTTCTTGGGAAGCGTGATCTGCACACGGGAGGCCTGGACGCCGCACACTTCGCGGGCGGACGCGCTGCCCTCGAAGTTGACGTCGGTGTAGAGCACATCGGCGGTGGCCGAGACGCCGGGCGCGAGTGTCACATCGTGGGTGCCGGTTGGGTGGTTGACGCTCTCGACGGGGTCGGACTTGCCCTGGTCGTCCTTGGCGGTCAGGGTGCCTCCATCGGCGATGACACAGGTGCCGCCCGAGGTGTTGGTGATCTTGATGGTGGCGACGGCAGGCTCGGACTCGCTGGCGTGGCTTGCCGAGGCGGTGAACCGTACAGTTGTCATCTCGGTGGTACACGCGTCGACGGCACCGATGTCTGCGGGGTCGGTCCAGTCGCCGCACGCGGTAAGGCCGAGGCCCAGAACGAGTGCGGCGGCAATGACGGTGGCAGTGCTAAAGCGCATGAGTGGATGTCCCCGAGTTCGGGCCAAAGGCCGGTGAAATTACGTGAATTATGCATCCCTGGCGCACGCCCCCGGTTCCCCCGCCGCGTGCCTTACCGAGGTGAGGTGACTCACCGGCGCCCAGGGACCGACCGCTCGGGCAGTAATGCCGCGAACTGTTCCCACAGTGGTTCGACCAGCCATGATGGCAGGACGGGCACAGGCCTCCTCGATGATCACACAGTGTCGGAACATCATGATCACCGAGACCGAAGCGAACCGGCCACCAGGGATCCCCAACGCCCCTATCGGCGCGGGTTCTTATTCGTGAAAAGCTGGGCTGGTTCTGCTGAAGATTCGGCCATCATCAAAGCGGCCCACCGTTGCCGGGAAGGGGACCGAGTGTGACTCTGATGCCCGAGATGCCCGGCATCAGCCCCGATGCTGCGCGGTTGGCACGCTGGATACGCGACGCCGGCTTCTGCGTGTACCTGCCCTCGCTCTTCGGCGTCGACGGCGCCTACCCGACCACCGAGGCGGGCGAGGACGAGAGCGCCCTTGGTGGCGAAGTCGCGCTTGTCGGGCACTTGGGTGGCGGGGCACCGGTCGCGGTCGTCGGTCCAGGACCTGGGCAGGTACAGCTCCCGGTCGACCAGGGCGCGGCCGGTGGCTGTCTACTCGGTCGGCATGACCATCACCGGCGCCATCCACCACGCCGCTGTATATGTTCCCGCGCCAGCCTGGACAGCGGCAGTCGAGCCGGGCGGGGAGATCCGCGATGGCGCCTGGGTGACCGAGCTCGGCGGTGACGTCCTCAAGGACTGGCCCAAGGGGGATAACCGACGCCGACGGCCTGCGGCTGACCTGCTTCGCGACCAACACCACCGGCGCCCCCATCGCACAGCCCGAGCTGCAGCACCGTCAGCGGGCGCGGCCCGAGGACCGCATCCGCGGACAGCCGATGGGGGAGCTTTTGTGCTTCAGCGTGTTGGCACAGCCGGTGCTCCGTGGGGCGGTGGGGAACGCGGGCCGGTCGTTCCTGCTCATAGCGTAGATACCCTAATCGCCACATCAGTCAACAACGAACAGACGGGCGCCTTCTTGCGTGCTTGAGCGGTGTGGCTGCGTGTCGTTTCCGACCTGATAGCTGCCGCCGGCCTTGATGGTGACGATTTCACAGTTTGCCAGTTCCGTGGTGAGTGTTCCTTCAAGGACCAACAGGATGTGGCCCCGACTGCACCAGTGATCGGCCACGTAGCCGGGGCTGTATTCCACCATCCGAACGCGCACGCCACCGAATTCACGTGTGCGCCAGGTCGCGTTCCCCGAGTCGCCCGCATGCACGGAAGGGGTAACGTCTGACCAGTCAGTGATTCCGAAGGGTGTGTCAGCCAAATCCATTATCCCGCGCTCCTTTCGCCGGTACTCGCCTGCCATTCATGTCCGATCTCTCGAATCAGCGCCGGATAGACCCCCAGTAGCGGAATGGCTTAAGCGGTCAGCGTGGGCCAGGTCAGCGGATGCGGCTTGCCTGGGACGAGCCATTGCAGCCGCTCGTCGAGGCCGGCGTCCGCGAAGGCGGTTGATATCGCCTCGGGCCGCTCGGCGAAGTGCTCCCAGGAGTCGTAGTGGATCGGAACGACGCTCTGCGCATCGAGGGAGCGGGCCAAAGCCACCGCCTCCTCGCTGTTCATCGAGAATCGTGTGTCGCCACCCACTTCAAAGTGGGCGTCGCCGAGATGGAGGAAGGCCGTGCCGATCTTGAACCGTCGGCCGATCTCGTCGAGGGCGTCGTGGTAGACGGTATCGCCGGAAATGTAGATCGCGGCCTGCGCATCGGGGGCTTCCAGTACGAACCCCACGGTGTCTCCCATGATCGGCTCGATGCCTTCCGGTCCGTGCCGTGAAGGAGTGGCGGTGACCTTGAGTCGGGTGGCACCGTGCGTGACTTCGTGGCTCTGCCACGGCGCCAGCCCAACCGCGTTGCCGCCCAGTCGGGATGCACCAGAGACCGTGGTGATCACCGTGGTAGCGGTGGGGAGCAAGGCGCGGCCGGCAAGATCGAGGTTGTCCTCGTGCTCGTCGTGGCTGAGCAGGATGAGATCGATCGCGGGCAGCTGGTCGGCTGTGAGTGCTGGACCTGTGGTGCTGCGCAGCTTGTACGTACCACCGAGCACGGGCACCTCGCCGATGTACTCGCTGCCGGCAGGGTCGAGCACGGGGTCGGTCAGGATTGTCAGCTCCCCGATAGTGAGCAAGACGGTCGCTGTTCCGACATAGGTAGTGGTGATCTCCATGGTGTGGTGCTCCCGAGTGTGTTTGCGGTGTGGGTTGGCCCGTCGGTTGCGGGCATGGCGACGCTGACCTACGGGTGGTCGAGTGGTCTTTGGGGGGTCTGTGTCGCAGTTGTCAGGGGTGCGGACCGCGGCCGGTTGTCCTGGCGTGCTTGGCCGCTTCGTCGGCGATTGGGACTGAGGAGGGTGTGAGTCCCGCAGCGCGTGTGCGGAAACGACACCGGTACTCGGCCGGTGTGGTCCCCAGCTGGCGGCGGAAGGCTCTGTGTAGTGTCTCCACCGAGCCGATACCGCAGGCGGCGGCGACGTCGTCGAGGGCTCGGTCCGTCTCCTCAAGCAACCGGCGGGCGAATTCGATTCGGGCGGCCTCCACGTAGGCGGTAGGGGTGCGACCGTACTCGGCCCGGAATACGCGGGAGAAGTGCCGGACGCTGAGGTTGACCCGGTCGGCAAGGACGTCCAGGGACAAGTCCTCGCGAATGTTGTCGGCGATCCAGGTGCGCAGCTCCCCGATCTTGTCGCGTGAGGGTTCCTGCAGCGACAGCGGTACGCTGAACTGGCTCTGCCCACCGGGCCGCTTGAGGTACATCACGAGCAACCGCGCGACCTGCAGCGCGACCTTGTCACCGTGGTCCTCGGCGACCAATGCGAGTGCCAGATCCATCCCGGCGCAGCCTCCGGCGCACGTCCACACCCGGCCTTCCCTGACGAAGATCGGATCGGGGTCGACATCAATGCGCGGGTGATCGGCGGCGAGCCGGGGCGCCGTGTACCAGTGGGTGGCCACGGTGAGTCCGTCCAGCAGCCCCGCGGCAGCGAGGATGTGGGCGCCTGCGCATACGGACGCGATTCGCCGCACCCGGGGTGCCGTCTCGGCGACCCAGTCGACCAGGGCAGGGTCGACCACCGGTTCCAGTCCTGCGGTCCCGAACTCGATGGCGCCCGGCACCATCAGTGTGTCCGCTCCCCGCCCGGCCTGGGCGAGGTCAACGTCGGCGACCAGCTGTACACCACTGGCGGTACGCACCGGCCCCGGCCGCTCCGCCGCGAGCTGCATCTCGTAGCCGCGTGCACCGGATCTCTTGACGAGTTGGGACGCAACGGAGAAGACCTCAATCGGTCCGGTCACGTCGAGCAACTCGACGCCGGCGAAGAGGGTCACCACGATCCTGCGGGGCGCGTCCATGACGCCATCGTCGGCACTGGAGCGCGTGTCTGCAAGGACGGGGTTCTGGCAGTTTCGGCCATCGAAAGGAGAGCGGTGGGACGCAGTGGCCCATCGGAGCAGCCGTGACAGTGCCCGCCTGAGCACCGGTGTCGATTCGGCGCTGCTCGCTCTCGGCCTTGTGCAGACTGCTGGCATGGGCGCCCCTGGTCTTTTGCCTTCGGCTACGCCACACCGGGCGCACCACAGCGTCAGTAACGGTGCGCCCGGGACGTGTCCTGGCCTTTAGGAGCCGCAAATGCAGCATGGTCGGACCCCAAGCGCCGTGGGTCGAGAACCCGCCTGGCTGGGTTCGGCGCCGCAGTCAGCTTGATAGCCGTCACTGCGGTCGCTACCGCTGCCGCCTGGGAGGAGACGACACCCGCTTGCGGGGGCGAACGGCGTGCCAGCTGGCACCGGAGCTTAGGGCGGGTATCGAAAGTGGATCTCGATGCCCCTTTCCGGCGCCCTCGGCGCCAAGCCCCCTCCCGTCGTGTGGCGCCACTCAGGCATCATGTCGTCGCATGATCACCGTTCACGTCAAGTACGAGATTGATCCCGACCGCATCGAGGACTTCGAGGAATACGGTCGTCGGTGGGTCGCCCTCGTCAACCGGTTCGGGGGCACACATCACGGCTACTTCTTGCCCAGCGAGGGCGACAGCGACATCGCGTACGCTCTCTTCTCCTTCCCCAGCCTTGCGGCATATGAGCAGTACCGCACTGACAGCGCGCGTGATCCCGAGTGTCAGGACACGATCGAGCTGGCTCGGCGGACCGGATGTATCCGCCGGTATGAGCGTCGCTTCCTGCGGCCGCTCTAGGTTCTGCGATGGCCTTGTTGGTCACAACCGCTCGTTGATGGCCGCCACGAGGACGGGTCGCCTAGTAGCGGACCGCGAGCTTGATGCCCCTTTGGATGTCGTCTCCGGGTCAGAAGGGAGCACAGGCCGCACTCGTTCTTCGCCGCCTGGAAGCACTCCTCGATCGCCCACCGGGTGCCGGTGACGTGCACCAGGTCGTCCAGCCGGCATCCAGGGGCGCGTAGCCGAGGTAGTAGGCGATCTCGTCCGGCTTGTGCACGCTGCGTCGCGCTAGAAGGCTCATGAAGATCTTGGTGCGGGGCTGTCCGGCCGTAGGTCGGGCAGCCCCTGTTCGCTATGGGGCCGGGGCGAGTCGCCAGCTGCCGCCAGTGTGGGTGAGTCCGAGGTTGATTCAGGCGTCCTGGGCTCGGGTTAGGACGGGTATCGGGTTGTGATCAGCTTGCGGGTTTTGCCCTCGCGGTCGTGCCTGATCCGGCAGATCTTGGTGTGTGACGCGAGTACAACTGACAGACGCCGAGTGGGAGTTCATTGAGCCGTACCTGCCGATCGGTGAGTACGGCCCGTACCCCGAGCGGCTGCGCCGGCAGTTCGAGGGCGTGATCTGGCGGTTTCGGACGGGCGGCCAGTGGCGGGAGATGCCGCAGGAGTTCGGCGCCTGGTCGACTGTCCACAACCGCTTCCGGCAGTGGAGGGATGCCGGGGTTTTCGAGGCCCTGCTGGAGGGCGTGATTACGGAAGCCGCGAAGCGGGGTGAGGTGGACTTGTCGCTGGTCAGCGTGGATTCCACCACCGTCCGGGCCCACCACGACGCCGCTGGGATGCACCTCGACTGCGACACGCTTGCCGATCGGGAGACGGCCGCCGAGGAGGCGGAGAAGGCCCGGCAAAGGGGGGCGGCTCGGAGGAACAAAACACGCAGGACGCCGCACCCGACTCGGAAAGGGATGAGCGACGACGTGTCAGGCGCAGGCGCAAGCTCCGTCTGAAGGCCGCGTACTCGCCCCGCCGCGGTCGCCGGGGACAGGGCTTACTCGTCCCGCGGCAACCGCGCTCACCTGCGCACACGTGGCATCAAGGCAGTCATCCCGGAAAGGAAGGACCAGGCCGCCAACCCGAAGAAGAGAGGCTCCACGGGTGGCTGGCCCGTCAGCCACCCGTGGAGCTCTACAAGGAGCGGAACACCGTCGAGCGCCTGATCAACAAGCTGAAAGCCTGGCGAGGCATCGCCACTCGCTACGACAAGACCCCCGCGAGCTACCTCGCCGGCCTCCACTTCGCGGTGCGATGATCTGGATCAAGGACCTGGCCAAGTGTGCCGAGGCTCGGCCGTTGTCACCGACGGCACCACATAGGCTGCACAGAAACCAGTTCGAAGCAGCTGGACTGTCACCAGGGAGGCGCTGGAGTTGTCACACATAGCCGATCACTGGTCTTCCTGTCGCCGGGGCTCGGTGTGACTCGCGACGACCTCATCGCCATGCTCCGCGAACAGACTCCGGCATGCGGGCCTGCACGTGACGCCTTGATCGCCGGGGCTGACTTCGTCGTCTGGGACGGCCTGGTCCCGGCCAACCGGCACGCGGGCGTCTTCCGGCGTCGAATGCACCATTCCTTGAAGCGTGGCCACACGATCGATGGCCTGGCCGACAGCGTCGACATCCTTCGGCGAGCCGGGGAAGAGCCGCTTCGTACCGGATCCATCGACGCGGTGGACAGGTCATCGTGGTTCACGATCCTCCTGAACTCCACGGCGACAGCAGTGGTGGCCTGCTGCGGCGGACGCCGACCCACCACCATGGACTCGGCCGACACCCCCGAGTCCGGCGCCCAACCTCGCAGATGACAACAAGCCCGCCTATGTGACAACCATCGCTCTTGTCGAACTTCGGCGGCCGACCGCCTCGGGAGCCGAGTTTCTGGCGGTTGCGGACCCGGTCGGCAGGGACCGGAATGGTCGCCTTGATACCGCGTCTTCGCAGGTAGGCCCGGTTGCCGCGGGAGTCGTATGCCTAAGGACCAATCCGGGGCACCCGGATCGCCTCGAGGACCGGCTCGAACTGCGGCGAGTCGCCTCGCTGTCCGGTCGTGATCAGCACCGACAGTGGCTTGTGCCCCTGCTCGACGGCAAGGTGTCACCGGCGATCTCGTGGATCCGCCAGGGGCGGGACGTGTGCGCCGTTGTGGGAAGTCCCATCAGCTGACCCCTATCTACGCGTCGGTGCTTCGTGTGGCGAAGTGGTGATTGCGGATCAGAGGGCCAACTTCTTGTAGAAGCAGACCCGGTCCTGCCCAGGACCGTCGTAGTCACTGTGGAGGGGCAGACCATCGACCTCTCGGTCCCCACTTTCGAGGGTGAATCCCATAGCGCGGTGAAAGGCGATGGATCCTGTGTTTCCCGGCGAGGTAATCGCGCGCACCTCTGTGCGGCCGACTTCGGCGGCTTGCTGGAAGAAGGTCGTGTACAGATGCCGAGCAGCCCCCTGCCCGCGAAGCTTGGGATCCACTCCTACGAAGTGGATGTACGCCTCTTCGTCGTTGTCGGCGGCGTGAAAACCAATGAGGAACGCCCTGATGCCGGCTTCGTCCTCCAGGACCAGGCTGGTGCCGGAGAAAAACTGCAAGAACAACTTGGGGAGCAGCAGTGATAGCTCGCGGGCCTGCGCGGGGGCACGTGAGTCCCCCCACCACTGCTGCACACATGCGACGATCGTGCCGTGGTCGGAGACGCGGGCCTGTCGCAACACTGGCATGTCGTTCCCTCTCGGAGTCATGGCGTTGGCCGGGCACCCACTTTGAGCGAAACTCACCGTCAGACGCTGACGGCTATTTTCCCGCGTGCGCGGCCGCTCCTCAGGTAGCCGATGGCCTCGGGGACGTCGGCCAGCGGGTAGGTCCGGTCGATGACGGGGGTCATCGCGCCAGCCTCGATGAGCTCCGCGAGGAGCCGCAGGTCGTCGTGGCTCTGCGTGGAGAAGAAGCCGCGGAGGCGCTGGCCGGTGAACGGAGACAGCAGCAGCGCTCGCAGGAGCCGGCCCATGCCGCCGAACCACTTCCCGCCGTCCTCACCGCCGACCAGGACCAGCGTCCCGCCGGGGCTGAGGACGCGGCGCAGCCGGGCCACGGGGCGGTTGCCGGCAATGTCGAGAACGAGATCGTAGCGGCGGGTGCCGCCGGTGGGGTCCTGACGCGAGTAGTCGATCACCTCGTCGGCGCCGAGGGAGCGGACCAGCTCCGCTGTGGCGTCGCTGCAGACACCGGTGACATGGCCGGCCCCGAGGGCCTTGGCCAGTTGCACCGCGAAGGTGCCCACGCCGCCCCCGGCGCCGATGACGAGGACACTCTGCCCGGACCGCAGTCGCCCGACATCGCGCAGCGCCTGGAGGGCTGTGCAGCCGGAAACCGGGACGACGGCCGCCTGCTCGAAGCCGGCGTTGCCGGGCTTGCGGGCGAGCCTGTCCTGCTTGGCGCGGGCGTACTCGGCGAACGATCCGTCGCAGGTGCCGTACACCTCGTCGCCCGGCTGGAAGCGGGTGACGTCCGGGCCGACGGCCTTGACCCGTCCGGCGACATCCATGCCCCGGACGCGTGCCTTGGGCGCCCGCAGCCCGAAACCGAGGGCGCGCAGCAGATACGGCCGGCCCGTGGTGAGGTGCCAGACGCCCGGGTCTACGGATGCCGCCCGGACCTGGATGAGCACCTCGCCGCTACCGGGCTCCGGCTGTGCGATCTCTTGGACACGCAGGTCCTCGGGCGGTCCGTAGGCGTCTTGGACGATGGCCTTCACTTGCTCTCTCCCTCGATTTCGCCGGTTTCATCGGTTCCGGGGTACTGGAAAGCCTCTTCGAGCGGGACGCCGAACACTCGGGCGATCTGGAAGGCCATCTCCAGGGTGGGCGAGTAGCGGCCCTGTTCGATGGCGATGACGGTCTGGCGGGTCACGCCGATGCGGCGGGCGAGTTCGGCCTGGGTCATCTCGCCGTGGGCGAAGCGCAGCGCGCGGATCGCGTTGGTGACCCTGGTCGGCCTCACCACGGGTGGAAGCCCAGCCGGTAGGCGACGATCTTCGCCGTGGATGACAGGATCGCCGACAGTACGAACGCCAGGTAGATGGCGTTGGCGATCCAGAACTGATCGGCGCGGACCATCGCGAGGACGAGTCCGGCCACGCCGCCGATCACGATGAACGACTGCCCGATGTACATGCCGAAGCGGTGGATCTCCCGGTCGCGCTGGTCCTTGGTGTTCGCGCCCTCGGGAGACGCGATCGCCACCGTGATGTTCAGCGCGATCTGCGTGACGATCGCCGCACCGACGGTCCACAGCAGCGGGGACGCATAGGACGTCTGCGCCAGCGGCGCCGCTCCTTCGTGCCGCCCGAGGACGACGCCCAGGTACGCCGCGTATGACGCGACCGTGACCAGGACCATGATCCAGGCACGTTTCTCTTCGAATGCCACTGCCGCTCCCGATGTAAAGAAAGCTTGACATGGGCAGTGTCAAACAGCAGCGACATGATGTCAAGTTTTCTATACATCACAGAGGGCGGCAGCGGTTGGGCCGGCAAGCGCTGACCAACCCGGCCTCCACCCATCGCCACTGAGGGTGCCTTCGAGCCGGGCTGGAGGCCGGAATCGTCGATGGCCGCTGCCGCACCGCCGACCCCGCGCAACGCCCGTCGCAGCCGGGCGGCGGGAGACCGGTCAGGCGGACGGACGCCGGGCCCTGCTGGTCCGCATGGAGGCGGGACGCGTCCTGACCGACCAGGTGCACCGCCGCCGCTCGGCGTTCACAGCGGCGTGGCCCGCGCCCGACCGCGCCCTGTTCGCCCGCCCTCTGACATCCTTCGTCGAAGCCCTCGGCAGCCTGCCGAACCGAGAGACCTGGAACCCGCCCGCCGGCCCCGGCGCACACCACCGCACCCACCCCGGGGGCTCAGCCACGGGATCTGAGCCGGCGGAGCATTCGCGCGTCCTGGAAGCCGACCGAGCGGGCCGCCGATTCGACCGTCGCGCCCTGGCCGATGAGGTGTTCGGCGCGCTCGACGCGGAGGAGTTGCTGGTAGCGCAACGGGGTCAGGCTCGTGGACTCCGTGAAGTGGCGTGTCAGTGTGCGTTCGCTGACGCCGACGGCAGAGGCGAGATCGGCCAGGCCCAGGTGCTCGGTGAAGCGGGTGTCGATCAGGTCCTGGACACGGTGGACCACGTCGTTGAGGTGCGCGCGGTGCCGCAGCATCGCGCTCACCTGCTGGTCGTCGCCGTTTCGGCGGGTGTAGACGACCATTTGGCGGGCGACGCGCGCGGCGGCTGCCGGGCCGTGGCGGACGGCGATCAGGTGGAGGGCCAGGTCGATGCCGCTGGCGATGCCCGCAGAGGTCACCACGCGATCGTCAACCACGTACAGGACGTCCCGTACAACGCTCGCCCGGGGATAGCGCCGGGCGAGTTCGTCCTGCACATCGTGGTGGGTGGTGCAGCGCCGACCGTCGAGAAGTCCCGCCCGGCCGAGGGCGTCCGCCCCCACGCAGACACTGGCGACGGTGCCGCCGGACGCGTGGTGATCCGCGAGCCACCGCAGCGCGGCCGGGCCGATCGGCCCACCGCCTCGGAGCCGCATCTCCCGCCAGCCGGGGACGATCAGCAGATCGTCGGGCGCGGCCTCCGGCAGGCTCACCTCCACCCGCAGCGTCACGCCCTGCGCGGTGGGAACGTCCTCCCGCTCCGCCACATAGCCCACCTCGTACCCGTAGCCGAAGTCGGCCGCTGTGGTGAAGACCTGGGCGGGCCCGGCGAGATCCAGGAGATGCAGCTGCGGGACGAGCAGGAAGACGACACGGGTCACGATCCGGTCAGCCCCTTACGCCGCTCGTGGCTGCCTTGCCGGTCAGTTCGGCGACGCTGGCGATGGTCGCGAAGCGGCCCGCCAGCGCGTACTCGGTGCGTGCGATGATCTGGTCCGTGGAGAGGCTGAGCGGGTCGGCGAGGATCTCCGCGAGGGAGCGCCCGGCGGGGGCGTTCCAATGCTCGATCGGATGGGTCGCCGTCGCGTCCGTTACGAACGTGACCTCGTAACCGAAGTCGGAGGCCAGCCGGGCGGTCGTCTCGCAGCACTGCTCGGTGCGGATGCCGCATATGACCACCTCGCGGATGCCGCGCTCGGTCAGCAGCTGCTGCAGGTTGGTCGTGGTGAAGACGTTGTGCGAGGTCTTGGTGACCACCGGCTCACCATCGGACGGGACGAGGCCGTCGATCAGGCGGACGTGGCCGAGGGCCGGGTCGAAGGCGGTTCCGCTGCCCGGCTGGGAGTGCAGAACCCATACCACCAGGTCGCCCTTGGACCGGGCGGCTTCGACCAGGCGGTCCACCTGTGCCGCGACATCGGGGTTGGACACGGCCGCCCAGTTCGGCAGCTGCCGGAACGACTCCTGGACATCAATGACGATCAGTGCTCTGTTCATGCCCCGATCCTGGCCGTCGCCATGGCTCACGCAGAAGACACCATCATGCCCCGATGCGGACCGATCCGGTCACAAAAGGTTCAGAGGGGCGTCGGGTCGCGCCAGGAGATGGTGGCTTCGCCGCTGAGGCGACGGGCCATCAGGTCGGTCATGGCGAGGGGGATCATGGCTTCAGACCGGGCCGGGAGGGTTTCGTAGTCGCGCGCCATGCGGCGGCGGAACATCAGCCGCCCGTAGGTCCGCTCAACAGTCCAGCGCTTGGGTAGCGGAGTGAACCCTGTTCCCGGGGGTGCGTTGGGCGATTTCCATGTCCATGCCGAGCCGGGTGGCGTGCTCTACGAGATGCTGGCGGTAGCCGCCGTCCACCCAGACCTTGCGGATCGAGGGATGGGCGGCGGCGACCCGGTCGACCAGGTGGGTGCCGGCGACGGAGTCCTGCACGCTCGCGGGCGTGACCAGCACCGCGAGCAGCAGTCCAAGGGGGTCGGTAACGATGCTCCGCTTGCGGCCCACGGTCTTCTTCGCCGCCTCCTGCCCTGGTCGGCGGCCGGACGCTGGTGGCGGGCGTCGATCGCGCACGCGGACGGCTCCGCGCGTTTTTGCCCTCCTGCTGCCTTAACAGCCTACGCAGCACGCCGGTGAGCTGGCTGAACACACCGTCCTTCTGCCACTTGGCGAAGTAGCCTCCGTGGGAGACCGTTTACGGTTCTACATCCCTGACCAGCTCCGCCGTCGTCTCCGCACTGGCCTGGGACGATGTCCCCATCCGGTCGTGCTGATCGTCGACTCGCAGTCAGGCAAGGGCACGTCCACCGTAGGCAAGGCGACGCGTGGCTTCGATCCTCACCCGGAGATCACCCAGGCCTGGGCCGACTCCGTCTACGCTGGCCAGCTCGTGGTCTGGGCCGATGGCTGCCTCCACATCACTCTCAAAACCGTCTCCCGCCCCAAGGGAGTCAAAGGGTTCGTCGTCCTCCCGCGATGCTCGCGAGTCGAACGTACCCTGGGGTGGATCATGAACGCCCGCCGCAACGCGAGGGACTACGAGCGCCTCCCGCAGCACAGCGAAGCCCATTTGAACCGGGCACTCATCACCCTCATGACCCAGCGGCTCATCCGGAAGATGCCCACCCCGGGCTGGTCGAAGAAGCCGGCCTCGACAGCCTGAGCCGGTTACGAGGGCAGATCCGGGCCATCCTCTTCGCCAAGCTACTTCCTGTCAGACGTTGAAACGGCATCCCACCCAAGCACGCGGTGGATGTGAGCACTCTTCGGATAGGAGGTGTCGGACCCCGAGCGAGGGCCGATCTCGAAGAGGTCGATCATCAAGAAGAGCGGGTAGCCGGGAGACTGAGACATCCGTTTCACGACAACGCCCTCGCAGCCGATAAGCGTTCCTGATGGTCCCCAGATGGCTGTCCAGGTGTGGGGCTTCGACGCGTCCAAGGGAAGGACGACTTCCGTCATGTCGGTTGCCAGCCGCGCGTCTGAATGCGCTTTCACTCCGCACCGGGCGTGAGTCTTCCCCTCGCCGACAGCCTCGGCGTCGATCTCGAAGATGCAGATCTCGCCGCTGTCCTTCTCGGACAGATGCTCCGTCCCCACAAGCCACGCCGCGAGCATGCACCCCTCATTCACACTCGCACTCACGGTCACATCCACACGTCCAGCGGTGGGCGCCCACAGCAAACGCTCTGGTGTCTCCGTGCGGACAACGAGTCCATCCGAACGATGCCGGTGTGTTCCTCGCCGAGAGCCCGCTGGACCGGAAAAGACCCCGGTTTGCAGATTGGACACGCGAAGCGGAGCGTCTTCCTCTCGCCAATCCAGCTGGTCAGCGTCGATACGGAGCCGCAGCCCGGAATCGTCCATGTCATAGCGTGCCTGAGACCGCTCGGGTGACGTCCAGTGCGGAAGATAGTGATCGACCCAGCGATCTTCCCTGAGCTGCGGAGCGGTGAAATCTTCCTCGAAGTCGGGCTCATGAACCGGGGGTACAGGCAGGGGTCCGAAACTAGCCGTCATCACACCATCCTGTCAGACGATGGCACCATGCAAGGCACCGCAAGGGTCGTCTCGGACGGTCGCCGCCCTCCTTCCACGTGTTCGGCATGGCGAGCGCTCAGCGTGCTCCATCGGGGGTTGAAAAAACACCTAGTCAGGGCTCGGGGCTCACGGTCGACGCGGCCCAGATCGGTTCACTGCCCAGCAGCAGGCCGGCCCGGCTGGCAGAGGTGCGTCGCACTGCCAAGAACGCACCGCACCCGCCGGAGGAGCCCCGCGCATACGGCACCCTCTAGGACCTTGTCCGGGTGATCATGTGACTGCCTGACTAAGGACGTCTCCCACGTCATCCCCCTTGGGGCCTTTGGCGTCGAACGACCGCCAGACGGCGGTCCCTGTCTTGCCGGAGTCGTCTTTCCAGGTGCCCGATCCTGACCGGGGTCCTGTCCAGTTCCAGTCCGAGGCGCCCATCCAGTCGCCGCATACGTTGTTGGCGGTGAAAGTTCCATCTGGCTTCAGCGTCAGGGTGCCGCCGTTGGCGTCGGTCCATGTGGTCGTGAGTTCGGCTGGCTTCAGCACGACGGATTCGCCCTCGGGCGGCGGCCGGTTCCAGATCCTGCCGCAGGCCGTGAGCGCGAGAGCCATGGCAAGGAGGACCAGCGCGGTCCGGCAGGAACGCAACACCCTTTAGCCCCCAGCGTGCCGAAGGCTCGCCGTTGGCCAGATCAGGCGCGAGTCGAATGGCGCACTGGGGTGACAGATATGCCTGGTCGTGTGCGAGGATTCCGGCTCCGCATACGTGTTTGCCCAGGTCGACCGGAGACCCATGCCAGCCATACCGCTGCCCACGCCGTCTGAGTCCGGCTCCAAGCGCAACCAGAAGGGCCGCGGACTAGCAATCGCGGGTGCGCTAGCGCTCGGTGGGGTCGTGCTGGCGATGAGTCGGATAATCGGGGCCATCTCCGGTGACGCCGACGAAAATCCGGACAAGCGGATGTCCGGCGCAGGCGACCGGTCGGCCGTAAGCCTCGCGGTGGGCGACTGCTTCACCAGCTCGCAGCACGGAGAGGTCTACTCCGCGGTACCCGTGCCGTGCTCCCGGCCACACGAGGGCGAAGTGTTCGCCACGGTCGCTCTCACCGGGTCCAACGGCGCCGACGACTTCCTCGCAAAACAGTCATACCACCAGTGCAGCGATCGGCTGACCGACTACGTCATGGACGACTGGTCCTTGCCCCACACGATGGGCATCAACTACTACTACCCGACCCGTGAGGTCCAGCAGTCGGGTAACAGGACCGCCACCTGCTTTACGGCCGACACGGACGGTCAGACCACTGGCAGCGTACGCGAGCAGGAGACCAGCCTGGCAGCAGACCAGCTTGCCTTCCTCAAGCTGGAGCTGGCCTCAGCGCGCGTCTTCAAGACCTGTCCGCACCTGGGCAGCGTGGCCGCCAGTCGTGCCTGGGCTGCGAAGCTGGCGGACGCGCTGGACCATGAGGCAGATGGCCTCGAAGTCGCCAACTGGTCTGCCGGTGCCAGGCCCAAGGTCACCGCCTACGTCGGGGAGCTTCGAAAGAGCGCCGAGCTGTGGCGCAAGGCCGTGGCGGCACGTTCGGACAACAGTTACTCGGACCGTACTGACGACGCCTGGGACCACCCTTCCTACAAGTACCAGCAGGACGTCCGAAAGGCTCTGCGGCTGGCCTCGGATGTCCCCGCCACCTCTTTCGGGCCTCCGTTCTAGGTTCGACACGCCTCGGGTTGCTGATCGGGCCTGCCTGATTGGGCCGCCTGTCGAACCGAAGCGCCGTCAGCACAATTCGGTGCGTTCGGGCGCACGGTGGAAGCGGTGGCTGGCCCCATCCTGTTGGGCAGCTACCCGGCGTGGGTGGCTGCTCGCCGATCCCTCCCGCTGGATGCCGCGACCTCAAGGCCTGGCGGATCCTCACCAAGCTCCGCACCGGCCCCGACCGCGGCACCGCCCCAGAGGGCGTCTGAAATGCCTGTCAGCGGGCAAGTCGCCTGATAGCGGGGCGGTGACGCACGTTCGGGGGCTGGGGTGTGCGGGCTGCGTACCCGTTACTCGACGGAGCTGTCTGATCCGGAGTGGGTGATGCTCTGTCCGCTGGTTCCGGCGGTCAAGCCTGGTGGACGGCCGGCGAAGCACGCGCGGCGAGAGATCCTCAACGCGCTGGTGTACTGGCTGCGGGCCGGTTGTGCCTGGCGACTCTTGCTGCATGACTTACCGCCGTGGCAGACGGTTTACCACTACTGGCGGCGCTGGCAGAAGGATGGCGTGTGGGAGCGGATGCTGACGGCGCTGCGGGAACGCGAGCGGGTGCAGCTGGGCCGGGATCCCAGTCCCAGTGCCGCCATCGTGGACAGTCAGAGTGTTCGGGCCAGTGAAAGCGGTGGTCTGCACGGCTACGACGGCGGCAAGAAGGTCAGCGGCATCAAGCGCCACCTGCTCGTCGACACCCGCGGCACTGTCCTGGTCACCTGCGTGAGCCCGGCCAGTGTGGGTGACCGCGATGGCGCCGTGGTGCTGTTCTCCCGGGCTGCCGACGCTTTCCCGCGCCTGCAGCACGTGTGGGCGGACCAGGGCTATCGCGGCGCCGACTTCCACGCCTGGGCTCTGGAGGCCACAGGCATCGCCGTGGAGATCGTGCAGCGCCGCGACGGTGGTTTCCGCTCGACCTGGGCCCGAGTGGGGGCACCGACGCCGGAAGTGCCCCAGTTCGCGGTGGTTCTGTGCCGTTGGCTGGTACAGCGGACGTTCGCCTGGCTGGGACGGTGCCGCCGCTTGTCGAAGGACTACGAGTACCTGCGCGTCTGCTCGGAGAATGCCATCTACCTCGCTATGGCCATGCTCCTGGTGCGTCGCCTCGCAAGATGGGCCCGCTGACAGGCTTTTCAGACGCCCTCTAGCTCCAGACGCAAGCGCGAGGTTCGCCAGAGACGGCCTCGACGGCGTACGGGGTCTTCAGCTTCTTGACGTTCGTGACTTCCGGCCGTCTTCGACCATTGCGAAGATCATTGCCATGACCATCCCGTTCCGCATCGACCGAATCCTCGGTGACCGTCCCTTCGCCGAGGTTGGTGAACCCACTCTCGCGGTCGACGACGAGCGTCGCCGTCTGCTGGCAGTGGCGGGCACACACACGGCGGTGGCGGGCATACAGGAGTTCGGCAGCACTGCGCCGGTTGGTGTCTACGGCACCGACGATCTGGCCTGCCGAGCCCTTCTCCGTGCGCGCTACCCCGTGCACGCAATGGCCTTCCACCCCGCGCTGCCCCTCCTGGCTGTCGGCACGGGCAGCTACGACGGGGGCTACTTCTTTGAAGGGGAACTTCTCCTGCTGGATTTGGAGACGGGCATGCCCACGTCGCTCATCGAGCACGATCTCGGCCGCCAGGTCCTGGGCCTGGAATGGCTCAACGAAGAGGACCTACGTGTGCTGATGGCACCGCCTGACGACTGGCAGGACAAAGATGCATGGGGCGAGGGGCACGTCGCGGTGGTGCGTCGGCCCGACTGGAGGGCCGTATCACCCCGGTCGATCACCGCATACGACCTGGCCGGGCCACGCGTGACGGCTCCGCGCCCCGACGGCCGGGAGGACGCCCGCCGGACGGTCTCCTCTCTGAGCGCGGACTGGGATCCCCGGTGCAACGTCCGCGCAGTCGAGGAGCTGTCCGACGGCAGGATCCTGGCAACCCTTGACGGGATCCAACTGGAGTCCTGGCTGCCGTCGGGACAGCGGCAGTGGGCTGTTCCGGACGACGAAGGCGGCCGGGACCTTGTCATCGCGGCAGATGAGCAATCTGCCTGGGTCGCTCTGGTCCGGCCCGAGTGGGGAAAGCATCCCCAGGCCGTGGTCCGGCTCTCGCTAGCGGACGGGGCACAGCTCGACCACCTCACTCCCTCCGCCCCGGTGTCCCTGGTGCGCGGCGCTGACGGCACACCGGCCCTCGCGCCTGCAGGATCAGCCGGAGAACGGAGCAGGCTCCGCATCCGGCGTGGCAGCCGTATCTACTCCCGGGAGACCGTGCGCGCGGAGGGCGAGCGGAACCCCGGCCCGAAGGAAACGTGGCTCGTCGCAGCCGACCTGGAGGCGATGCCGGTTGCCGAACGCCCGCGCGAACCGACGAAGGCGGAAGTCATACGGCTGTTCCCCTACTCCTGGATGCCGGGTGAGACACACTTCGCCGGCCCTGGCGTAGAGACCGCAGATGGTGGCCTCGTTCATGCCGGCACCGTCTACCACGGCCACGGGTTGCAGCCCGACGGCTCGTTCGTCATACGGCGCAAACCAACGAATGGGCAGCCGGCCTGGGTCTTCCGGACGAATCGGAAGGCCACCGGCCTTGATTGCGACGCGGAGACCATCTATGTCACCTACGACGATGGCGAGATCGTCGGGCTGAATCTTCATGACGGCACCGTGCGCTGGCGTCGGCACCTCACCGTAGCCGCAGTGCCCGCCGTACCGACGGCACTGACCCTGGCCCAGCATGGTCGGTTGCTCATCGGCACCAGCGACGGGCGACTTCTGGATTGCTCGATCACATAGGGGGTTGCAGCATGTGTGTCGGGTTTGTTGATGCGGCGCTCGACGGCGTTTCGCTGCTTGTAGGTGTCGCGGTCGAAGGGCCCCGGCGCTTACGTTCGGCGATCTGGTCAGTCGACTGCGGGATGACCGCACGAATGCCCCGTCCGCGCAGGTGGGTTCTGACGGCGTACGAGGTGCACGCCTACTGAGCTGGCTTCGTTGATTTCTAGGGGCTCTGGTCCACTTCTTGTGGTCGCGGACGCGGCGTGGCTGTCGATCTTGTGTGGCGGAGGTTGAGGTCGCCCGAAAATCGCCCGGCATGATTGCTGCGTGGTCGACAGTGCTGCGCCGTGAACGAAGTACAGCCGCAGCTGGATGAGTTGCTGTTCTCCTCGGTGGAAGGCGTGTCCGTGAAGTCGGTGGATGTGGCCGACGCGGTTGTCCAGGTGGAGGCCCGGAGCACGGGCAGGCAGGCGGACTGTCCGAGCTGCGGGCGCTGGTCGGGCGAATACATGGCTCCTATCTGCGGTTTTCTCGTGATCTGCCGACGGCGGGCAAGCTCGTCGTGGTGTCGTTACGGGTCCGTCGGTTCGTCTGTGCGGAGAGCACCTGTCCTCGCAAGACCTTTGCCGAGCAGGTTCCGGGGTTCACCCGCCGGTTCGGCCGACGGATCGAGCGGCTGCGATCCACGTGCGCGGCCCCTGTCCCCCGCCCCCCAGCACTGCACCACGAACACGCCATGGAAGAACGCTTCATGGGGTCGGGTTGAACAACTTCCAGTGGCCCTCGGAGATCACTTCGAGGGCGCCGTCGGCCACCTTGATAGCGGTCTGCTCGTCAATCGCGTAGGCCGGACCCGCGATCCCGGCCGCCCATCGTTCTGCCACGGCCATGGTGTTTTCCGGGCAAGCCGGATGATCCAGGTGCGGGAAGATCGAAAAATCAACCAGGCCCAGCGTGCTGTCGCCGCCGGTGGGCGGCTTCCAGCCCACGAAGTCCTGCCCGATGCGAGGGGTCATCACCATGCTCCCGGCGCTGAGTCCCACGTAGACCGTGTCGGGCAGCGACGGCAGGAGTTCCGCCAGCCCGGACTGCCGCATCCAGTGGCTCAGGTACAGCGCGTCACCGCCATTGACCAGCAGGACGTCGGCGTCCCGGACCCAGGAGACCCAGCGTGCTTCGTCGATGCTGGGCAACGCGGTGAGTTCCAGCACGCCCACCGACTTCCACCCCAGCTCGGTCATGGGGCTGGGAGATCGTCCGCTGATGAATCGCCACGGCCCGCCCGGATCCGCGTCGGGGGCCCCGTACCCCGCGGTGGGGATGCAGAGGGCGCTGGACTCGGCGATCGGCTTCCCCAGGAGGTCGACCAGCGCGTCCTGGATGCTCGTGTTCTTGATACCGGAGTCGGTGAGGAGAAGCTTCATCATGTCCTTCCCGAGGAATTATGAATAGATCCCAAGTCAGGAGTCATTCTCAACGAGTCCAAAACCTTCGGGGAAGCCCTCCAAGACCTTGACCGCGTCATCTGGATCCATCTGCTCGTCATCGCATCCCTCAACGAACCAGAGAACAACGACCAGAGCACGGGTCAGCGACGGGTAGACAGGCACCGGAACGATCTCCCACCACCCTGCTGACTCGCAGCTCCGTTCACCTGCTCTCACGAACCGAATCGCCACCGCCCGGTTGCGCATGCATCATGGTCACCAGTCAGGGGCGTATACGAGAGGACGGGCACTGCGGGTGGCCGGAGACGGACAGCCAGCGTTGACGGAGCTGTGGCAACAGCGATGGCCCCTGTGTCCTCCCGTCGGGTACAAGCTCCGCGATCCTTATCAGGATGTCTGGGTGCGTTTCCACAGTCTCCCGGAGTCAAAGCGCTATGCAGAGGACGAGGGCGAGTACGCCGTCGTCCTGGAGCGGTACAACACCGTCCTCGATGAACTGTTCGCCGGCATGGACGTGTACGTGATCACTCCCGTATGGACGACCGATCCCAGCCTGCCGCCGCACCAGCCGGACGCCGGCTACTGGCAGAGCCTGCTGGTGAGAGATGATCCCGACCCGGAGTTCCGCACCTACTGCCATCTCCTCGCCTCACGTCGGCCGTGGCAGCACGGCTGTATCAACGAGACGCTACGTGACATCGCCGATGACAAGGTGGCCGGCATCCTCATCACCGACATCCTGATGCGGCGCATCCACCATCCCTACGACGGCGGCGCCGATATCTTCCTCACCACGCCCCAGGAGCGGGACCGGATGCGCGACCGACACGCCATCTGGCTTTCCAGCCATCCGAGCGGTCTCTGAGCGACCCGAGCCGCCAGCGCCGACACAAGCACCTACTGCCATCGGGCGCGAGCAGGCTGGTGACTTCAGCGATCGCCTCTGCCGAGGGATGAAAGTAGTGAGCGAGAGCGGACCGTAGGGTGCGCTTCCCCGTCTGGCTTTGTTCACGAGAACCGGCTCTGGCACAACTTCTGTGACGCCATCACCGTCCGTCACGACAACAGGACTCGCTTCCGGAGGAGTTGGAAGCCAGCGCGGCCGAACATCTGTGCCGGGGCACGGCCAGCGCCGGTGGTTCGGCATCTGCCCATGGACTCGGCCCTGGCCTGGACCGATTCCAACTCCTCCGCTGTCCGGCTGAGTACGCGTACTCAGGTGCCGTCTGCCGGACTCCTCCATGCTGGGGCGCGAACGCCGGACCGTCTCAGAGGGACATACGCATGGACCACGCCCTGCAGCTGCGCACTGCCACGCCTCGGGATCACGACTGGATCCACGAACTGCGCCACCGCGTGTACGCGGAGGAGCTCGGCCAGCATCCGGTGGATCCGTCGGGAAGGCTGAGTGACGGACTCGACGGCGACAACGTCTATCTCGTGGCCGCGCGCGGCGAGACGCGGATCGGCTTCGTCAGCCTCACCCCGCCGTGGGTCGGCCGCTACTCCCTCGACAAGTACCTGACGCGCGAGGAGCTGCCGGTCCTGACCGAGGAGGCGCCGTTCGAGATCCGCGTGCTGACCGTCGAGGAGCACTGGCGGTCCACCGCGGCGGCGCCACTCCTCATGTACGCGGCGCTGCGCTGGGTCGCGGCGCGGGGCGGCCGCCGGGTGGTGGCGATGGGACGCACGGAGCTGCTCGACATGTACCTCGCCGCCGGCCTGCGGCCGGTGGGGCGCACGGTCCGCTCGGGCGCGGTCTCGTTCGAGGTCCTCAGCGGCTCCGTGGCCGAGCTGACGAGGACGGTCGCGGAGCGCCACGGCCGGATCCTGGAGCGGCTGCGGACGGGCCTCGACTGGCAGCTCGACGTGCCCTTCGCGCCGCGTGCGGACGGCTGTGAGCACGGCGGGGCGTTCTTCTCGGCGATCGGCACCGACTTCCGGACCCTGACTCGCCGTCACGAGGTGGTCGCGGCGGATGTGCTGGACGCCTGGTTCCCGCCGTCCCCAGGGGTCCGCGCGGTCCTCTCGGAGGATCCGGGGTGGGCGGCCCGGACCTCGCCGCCGACGGGCGCGGAGGGACTGCTCGCGGAGATCGCCCGGGTCCGCGGGTTGCCGGTGGAGTCGCTGGTCGTCGGGGCGGGCTCGTCCGATCTCATCTTCCGTGCGTTCGGCCGGTGGCTGACGCCGGGGAGCCGGGTGCTCCTGCTCGATCCGGGCTATGGGGAGTACGCTCATGTCACCGAGCGTGTGATCGGCTGCCGGGTCGACCGGCTCCAGCTGCGCCGGGAGGACGGCTGGCTGCTCGACCCGGTCCGGCTCGCCGCCACGACCGGTGACGGACGGTACGACCTCGTGGTCGTGGTCAACCCGAACAACCCGACCGGCCGCCACGCCCCGGCCCACGCGCTGCGCGCGGTGATCGAGGCCTCGCCCGTGCGGACCCGGTGGTGGATCGACGAGGCGTACCTGGGGTATGTCGATCCGGCGGACTCGCTTGCCGGGCTCGCCTCGGTCGACGCCCGGGTCGTGGTCTGCACCTCGCTGTCGAAGATGTACGCGTTGTCGGGGATGCGGGCCGCGTACCTGGTGGCCGGTCCGGAGACGGCCGGGGAGCTGCGGCGCTGGACGCCGCCGTGGCCCGTGAGCCTGCCGGCCCAGCTGGCTGCCGTGACGGCGCTGCGCGACCCTGCCTACTACGCGGAGCGCTGGGCCCGCACCCCTGTGCTGCGTCGGCAACTGGCGTACGACCTCGAGGAGTTGGACGGGTTCTCCTCGGTCGACGAGGGGGTGGCGAACTTCCTCACGGTGACCCTGCCGCCGGACGGACCGAGCGCGGCGCGGCTGGTGCGCGAATGCCGGCGGCACGACGTGTTCCTGCGTGACCTGTCGCCGATGTCCCCGGCGTACGAGGGGCGGACCGTCCGGATCGCCGTCCGCGACACGGCGGAGAACGCACGGATCGTGGCGGCGTGCCAGAGCGCCCTGGACGCGCTGCGCACGCCGGCCGCAGTGGTGTCGGGCGCGCCGGGACGGGTCTCCCGGTGACGACGGTCGCCGCTCTCGTGCCGTACCTCGGCGGGGCACTGGCGGTCGGAGGCGTCGCGGTGGCGGCGACCCGCCGCCGTGAGCTGATGGTCCGCTGGTGCGTGTGGGCGCTCGGAGTGCCCCTGGTGACCGCCGCGTTCTGGCTCGGTCCACCGGGGATCGCGGTGCTCGCGGCCGTGGTCGGTGTGGTCGCGGTGGCGGAGTTCGGCGGGCTGCTCCTCCTGGGTCCGGTGGACCGGGCGGTGCTGGGCGCGGCGATTGTCGGACTCGTCCTCACCGCCTGGCTGGCCCCCGGGGAGGTGCTCCGGGCGGCGGCAGCCGGGGCGCTTGCGATTGCCGGGGTGCCGTTGCTCTCGGGCGATGTGGAGCACGGGCTCCGCCGCCTGGGGGCGGGCCTACTGGGGCTCGTGTGGCTGGGCGCCCTGGCCGGCCTCGTATCGTCCGGTGCCCTCGGCCTCGTCCTGTTCGTGGCCGTGTCGATCGCCGACATCGTCGCGTACGCGGCGGGTCGCCGTCTCGGCGGCCCCCGGCTCTCCCCGCTGTCGCCTGCCAAGCGGTGGAGCGGCACGCTGGCCGGGGCCGTGGCCGGTCTCCTCACGCTGGCCGTCCTGTCCTCCCTGACGTGGCAGACGGCGGTGGCTGTGGCGGTCGGCGGCCCGCTCGGGGACCTGCTGGAGTCGATGGTCAAGCGGGGCGCCCACGCCAAGGACGCCGGCCGGTGGCTGCCCGGCTCCGGCGGCATCCTCGACCGGATCGACTCCCTCCTCGTCGCTCTGGCGGTGCTGTTGGTGCTGGGGTGAGCCACGGGGCGGTGGCTTCATACGCGGCAGGCGGCGTTGGCTCAACTTCTGTGGCGCGGCCACTCTGAGTAACAGCCAAGCCTTCTTCGAGTCGTACGTGAAGTCGCCCGAAAATGGTCCGTGGGCAAGACGGTCGGGCTGACAGTGCGGGGCTGTGGAAGAGGTCGTGCTCCGGCTGAACAAGTTGTTGTTCCCGTCGATCGCGGACATCGCGGTGCTGTCGGTGGACGTGGACATCGAGATAGCGCGCGTTGATGCGCAATGCATCGCGGACGGCGCCGTGCGCCCGGTCTGCGGAGTCTGGTCGAACCTGGTTCATGGTTCCTGCCTGCGGTTTCCCGCTGATGTGCCGAGCGGTGGCCGAAGCATTGCTCTCCAGCTGAGGGTCCGTCGGTTCATCTGCGGGAACTCTGGGTGTGCGCGTCGTTCCTTCGTCGAGCAGATACCTGGTCTGACACGCCGGCACGGTCAGCGGACCGAGCGGTTGCGCTCCACCCTGGCCGCGGTCGGTCTGGCCCTCGCGGGCCGGGCCGGAGCCCGCATCGCCCGCGTTCTCGGGGTACCGGTCAGCCGCAGCACGGTGCTCCGGCTGGTCGACGCACTCCCCGATCCCGAGGTCTCCGCGCCGCGGGTGGTCGGCGTCGACGAGTACGCCACCCGCAAGGGCCGTCACTACGGCACCGTCCTCGTCGACATCGAGAGCCGCCGCCCCGTCGACCCGCTGCCTGACCGGGAGGCGTCCAGCCTGGCGGCCTGGCTCGCCGACCGGCCGGGCGTTGAGGTCGTCTGCCGCGACCGGGCGCCGTTCTTCCGCCCGCAGCGTCCCGGCCCCCGCTACCCGCATCGCCCCGACCGGCTGCCCGGCGTCTGAAGCGGGTGATGCCGCGCCCGAGGAAGAGGCGCCGCCGCGAGGTGAAGCAGGTGCGGCGCAGCGACGTTGCCAATTGGAGTTCACTCGGGTTCGGCGAGGCCCTCCGCGCGGGGAACAGTGCAAGTGAGCAGGTGAGCGCCTTCTCACTGCTTGACACCCGTGCGTGTCAACTTCTCCGGCTTACTGGCAGATTCTGCAGTTCGGCCAGTAACTTGCGAGGTATGCGGGATTCAGGAAGCCGTCGCCGTCTGACGTTCTACGCTCGCATGCCGCTACAGACCACGTAGCGCCTCGTACAGATCGTCGTAGGCTGCCCAACAGTCGATGCTGCCGTCGTCGTAGAGGCTGCCCATGTACCAGTCGTCGTCATCGACAGGCTTCACGAGGCACAGACTGTGGAACCCGAGAACGATTTCTGGATGCAGCACCTCGTGGGCTCCCACGAAGGCGACCCACTTCACCGCCCGGTTCGGATTCAGGGCGACAGCTTCTCGGTCCCCAGATACGTCGCGGATCTGCTGAAGAGTCCACCCCGGGGGTAGTTGTGCGGCTGCCATCCATGGAGCTTATACGTCGTGACCTTCGGTGCTGGTGGCGGACTGACCAAGACCGTCAAGGCCTGAGCTTGTTCAGCTGAGGGTCGAAGCAGACCAGTCCCACGGACTGCGCAAGGTTAGCCGCGAAGGCGGAAGCATCCTCAGCCATGCTCCAGCGCATCGGGAAGTAGATCTGAAAGTCCATCAGCACTGGCGCCATCGACGGCGATGACAGCGGCCTGGCGTTTACGGCTGGTCGGGCCAGTGGACAGGTCCGTTATGTCCAGCAGCAATCCGTCCAGGGGCCCCACTATGAGCGTGGCGTACGTCCTGAGAACTGGCGGATCCTCACCAAGCTCCGCACCGATCCCGCCCACGCGACCGGCCTGCTGCGCGCCCTGTTCGTCCTGACGAACCTCGAAGGAGCCCGTTGACAACAGATGATCTACACCCGAGACCTCCGCCCAACACCGGCATGACCATCCGGAACGACCCTCACGCCACCACCCTGACCAGCTACTTCAAGAGGGCGCAGCTTCACTGAAGCTCGCAGCCACGGAGCGTCACGGAGTCCACGTAGGTTTCCGAAGCTCGATCGCCGATTACCGGAAAGTCAGATTCAGTGCGGTACGGTTCCGTCCTGCCAGCGGTAGAGGTCGCGCAGCAGGGAAATCTCGGCGCCGTGATGGATCAGCTCCCTGTTGACGTGCAGGACCCTGTTCTCCATGGGAAACCGCTCGGGACCCACCGTGGGCGGATTGTCCAGGTCAGCGTCCGAGAGTTCGCGGACCCCCGCGTTCCATCTCCCGTACATCTCATCGAGCTGTTTCAGCGCCTCGTTAGCGGTTCCCGCGTAGGCGAATGTCTCGGAGTCGACGTCCTGGCCGCCGAAGTACCATCCGGCCCGATAGCCCAGGCACGAGACGATGATGTGTGCCAGCCGCCAGGCAATCGTGGTCACTGGCGCCGGCACCGGGGCAGGGGACGCGGAGTCCATCGTCCATTCCCCCGAACCTGCCGACATCGGTGCGGCCGACGTGCCACGTGGGCGGATGCTCCAGCAGCCGCGCACCGGCTCCCAGAAGTACTCCTCATCGGTAAGGCCGTCCAGCCGCGGCCGCAGGTTCGTGCGCCAGTGCCAGTCCAACTGCTCTGCGAGCCGCTCGCTTCTTGTCATGTCCGCACGCTACATACAACGGAGACCTGGCTGCGACCCTCGCGGACGCCGTCGCCGGCCGTGGGCCGCGAGAGCGTACCGGACCGGGAGATGACGCTGGGGGCTGATGTGCCTTTCGGGCCGCGCCGCCGCGAGCGGCTGTTTGACATTAACAACCCGGCTGGCTGGGCTGGGTTCAATGACTAAATGTGACAGTCTCGACCGATGACATGACGGATGATCAAGGCCGCAGACTTCCGCCCGAAATCAGCATGAGTATCCGGAGCAAGCGCCACGCCAGAGCCTACGACCTGCACGTTCGAAGATGGCGAAGACTCAATGAAGTTCGCATCTCCACGGCTCGATGTCCGGCTCCCCTGGGGGCAACTTCCCGGTGCAGTATCCGTAGAGCCACGCTGCAGCCCGGCGCTCGGCGTGCTTCTCGTTGACCGGCTCTCCCCGCTCGTCCAGTTCAAGGACGTTAGCGAAGACGGCGAAGCAGATTTCCATCTGGGAAGGCAACTCACGCAACACCTCCCAGTAGTCGATCCCCTCCAGCATCGGGTAGCCCACTGAGCCACGGGCAACCCATCCAGCGAAACGCCGGATGGCTCCCGAAGCACCGCGACTGAGATGTGAAGACACGCCAAGAATCTAATCCCAGCCCGCCCAGGATGCATCGCCGACCTCACACCCGGCGCACGGAACGAGGAACCCTGCCCAAGCCCACAAGGCTCACCGGGCAGCCTGCAAAGGATGCTGCAGAACACTTGGCGGCGGGCATGCCTGGGGGCCACCAGCCTGCTGGCTCACCCTGCCAGAGCAAGGCTGTGCATGCTGGCGACAGCCTGGACGGCGTGGTGGAGGCCATCGCCCCTTTGACAGCAGCCACGGAGAGCCTTCCAGATCTTCATCCCGGCGAAGCTGTGCTCGACGCGGGCCCGCACGCACCGGTGTTCGGCATCGTCCTCCTCCTGGCCGCGCAGGAGGCGACGTCCGACTCCTCTGCGATACCCGACGACCAGTCCGGTGCCGATGCAAGTGCCGTCCGCGACCACCGCCGCGCCCGCCGCCATAGCAGGCAGGTACCCGCGCCAGACACGTGCCTCTGCCCTGTTCCCGGGGGCCGGCCGGGCTGACGCCACCACCAGGCGGGCGCCGACGTCGATGACGACCTGCACATTCACCGAGAACCAGCAGTGGCCTGAGGAGGCAGCACCCCCCGCCCCCAACTACACCCCCTACACGTCAGTCAAGGCCACACCCCAACCCACGATCAGATGGCCCAAACGGCACGCCTTGACTGTGCCGTCTCATGACACTGGCTCCTCACTGTCAGGCTCGGCGGGCATAGGACGTGAGGCGATCGGCGAGCGCGATGACGAGGTCGCGCAGTTCATCGGGGCGCTCGATGACGAACGGCCGGTCGAGTGCGGCGAGTACCGGAGGCAACCACTCGAGCCTCTCCGCCCGCACCTCGACGCGAAGCCAGCGCTCGGTCGCCCGGCCCTCGTCGGCCACGGACTTGTGCTGCTCCAGGCTCGCGACGCTGGCCGGAAGGTGGGCGCGGATCTGCTCAACTGTCCCGTGGATCCGCAACGTCACCTCATGCCGGTACTCGGCCGTGGCGAACCCTGACAACACGCGCTGTGCCGGAGCGGGACCCACTGGAGCTTCGAATGAGCCGGGCAGGGTCCGTGCGTCTGCGATGCGATCGAGCCGGAAGGTTCGGTCCTCGCCGATCTGGGCGTCCTTGCCCGTGACGTACCACCGGCCCGCATGGGCGACGATCCCGTACGCGTGCAGTGTGCGTTCGCTGCGCCGTCCGTCGCGGTCGGTGTAGCGGATCGAGACCGGTCGGTGGTGGCGCACCGCATCGGCGATCGTGAGCAGGACCCCAGCGTCCGGAGTGTCGAACTCGCCGGGCTGATCCGTGAAGGCGACAGCTGCCAGGAGTGTGTCGAGCCGGCGGGCGATGTGCTTGGGCAGCACCCGCCGGATCTTCGCCGATGCCGTCTCGCTTGCCGTGCGCTCCGTCGTCGTCAACCCTGCCCGGCGGCCGGCGGCCAGGCCGAGCAGCACGGCCAGCGCCTCGTCGTCGCTGAGCATGAGCGGAGGCAAGCGGTACCCGGGAGCCAGCCGGTACCCGCCGTAGCGGCCGCGCACCGACTCCACGGGCACATCCAGGTCGATCAGCTGGTCCACATACCGCCGCACAGTGCGCCCTTCGACGCCGAGACGGTCGGCGAGCTCGGCCACAGTCCGGGTGCCGCCCGACTGCAGTAGCTCCAGGAGTGTCAGCACGCGGCCGGTGGGTCGAGGCATGTTCGCAGCCTAACGCGAATACAGGACCGATTCTGTCCACTATTTCTCCTAGCCTGCGACGTGCACGCCTCCAGCACAGCCAAGGAGATTCCCATGGACTTCGTCTCGATCCGCATCATCACCAGCGACGTCGCACGCCTTGTCGAGTTCTACGAGCGAGCCACAGGGATGCAGGCGATACGGGCCACCGAGGACTTCGCCGAACTCAGGACCGCGGGCGCAACCCTCGCGATCGCCAGCACCCGCACCGTCCCGCTGTTCGCCCCGGGCTCTGCCCGCCCGGCGGACAACCACAGTGTGATCACCGAGTTCCTCGTCGACGACGTGGACCGCGTTCACCAGAACCTGACCGGCTTCGTCACCGACTTCGTCAACGAGCCCACCACGATGCCCTGGGGCAACCGGTCGCTGTTGTTCCGCGACCCCGACGGCAACCTCGTCAACTTCTTCACCCCCGTCGCCCCGAAGGCCATCGAAAAGTTCGCACGCTGACGCCACGCACAGCCGCTCACGCGGGAGCCCCGAGATCCCAGGGCTCCCGGTGAACGCGGCCGCCGCGTTCAGGAGCGCCACCAACAGGGGACATCGGAACGCACCGCTGACCCCCGAAGGACGTCTGCGCTTGTGCCTGCGGGTCGATGCCGGACGTCCGATCGCACACGTCGCTGCGGAAGCGGGAATCTCACGCCGCTGCCTGGCCAAGGGGTACGCCCGCTGGCGCGCGCACGGCGAGACCGGCCTGCTCGACCACCCTCCCGCCCCGCCACCAACCCCGCCCGCACCCCCGAGGACACCGCTGACCTGGTGGAGGTGCTGCGGCGGCAGACCAAGCACGGACCAGCCCGGGTCGCCGCCGACCTACGGCGGCTGCACGGCGTCACACGCGCCGGCGACCGTCCACCGCATCCTGGTGAGGCGAGGACGTGGGCCGGCTCCGGGACCTCGATCCACCGACCGGCGAAACAACTGCGCGAGGTCATCCGCTACGAGCACGACCGGTCGGCGACCTGGTCCACGTCGACATCAAGAAGCTCGGACGCATCCCGACCGGCGGCGGCTGGCGGATGCACGGCGTCGGCACCGAGTCCGCCCGCGGCTCCGAACGCACCGGTCCCGGCACCAACAAGGTCGGATACGATACCTGCATTCGGCGCTCGACGACCACTCCCGACTCGCCTACACCGAGGCCCTAGACGATGAGAAGGCCGTCACCGCGGCCGCCTTCTGGCACCGGGCCGTTTCCTTCTCCGCCGTCCACGGCATCACACCGATCCGCCGCTGCCTCACCGACAACGGGGCCTGCTACCGGTCTACGACCTGAGCTGACGTCCTCGCCGCGACCGGTACGAAGTACAAGCGGACCAGGCCGTACACGCCGCGCACGAACGGGAAGGTGGAGAGGTATGCCGGGACGCTCACCCGCGAGTGGGCGTACGTCCGCGACTGCACAACCGAGCATGAACGCCGCGTCGCACTCGCAGAGTTCGTGAACTACTACAACCACGAACGGCCGCACGCAGCGCTCGGCGGCCAACCGCCCATCGGCCGGACCGCCGGGAGCGACTACCGGATCGTCCTCGACCAGCCGCCCGAACCACTCGCGGACATCCCGCAGCAGCTCACCTTCGAGGACTTCGTGTAACCAAGGTCCCGAGACACCACACCTAACCGGCGTGGTCGGGGTCATGGTCGGGCCGATCACACCAGCTTCACCCCTGTGCGCACCGGTCGCACAGCCCGACTGCGCAAGCTCAAGGGGGGCGCCGCGCAATCAGACTCCGCAACCGGTCAAGAGGTCCTGCGACCTCGGGTCACGCGGCTGGTCCGGGCTCCAGCCTCGTCAGCGAATACCTGACGCGACGCGAGGCGTCCATTGGAGTGGAGCACCCGGAGTGGCCAAAGGCGTCGTACCGATGCTGACCTGGGGCTGTGCCATGTATGCAGGCGTTGATTGTCTCAGTGAGGACGGTCAGGTCCTGCTCTTCGAGCCGAACCCGTGTAGCGGCGGATCGTGGGAGCAGTGTTGGTTCGTCGACTCCGCCAGCCTCGCAGCGTGGCTGGAGACATGGCTCGCAGGGACGGGCTGGTTCGAGGAGGACGCCTTCGACAGGGACGACCAGGTCGAGCCTCAGCCATGGGAGTAGGCCGCACGCCGGCTGTCGTCCTGCGCATAGCGAAACGGGAACGCTTCGTCCCGTTGGTGCTGGCGCCGTCATGCCGGGCATGCTCACGGCCCCTTGCGGAGTGTCGGCATCGGGGGGCGACCATCGCAATGGCTGCGCGTCTGGTGATCTGCGCGAGTTTGCCTTCCGCTCCGGCCAGGCTGACACGGAGCCCTTCAACCTCTCCCAGCCAGTTCTCGCGCTCGGCCTCGGCGATGCGGGCAATGAGGTTGTCGCGGATCTCCTCCATCCGGCCGAGCTGGGCTGTATCTGGCCGGAGGAGCGAGCAACGAACGCAAGCATTTCCGAACTAGGGCGTGTATCGAAAGTGCCTGGTGACGATGGCGGAGAGCCCGCTTTGTGATCCAGAATGATTGGATGGTCACGCTTGAGACTCCCCGTTTGATCCTGCGTCGCTGGCGCGAGGAAGACGTTGCGCCCATGGCTGCCATCAATGCCGACCCCGAGGTCATGCGGTGGATCCGTGACGGCAGCGTCCGTGACGAACAGCAGACTCGCGGCGGGATCCAGGCATGGGAGAGCGAGTGGGAGTCACAGGGCTTCGGCCTGTTCGCCGTGGAGATCCGGTCCACTGGCGAGCTGGCCGGGTTCACCGGCCTTTCCGTGCCCGACTTCTTGCCGGAGGTACTGCCGGCGGTTGAGGTCGGCTGGCGCCTGGGACGTTCCCACTGGGGGCAGGGCTTGGCCACCGAGGCCGCTGCGGCCGCTGTACGGTTCGGGTTCGAAGAGCGAGGGCTGCAGCGGATCGTCAGCATCACTCAAGTGGGCAACGGCGCCTCCGAACGGATCATGACCAAACTGGGGATGCATCCGGTCCGTGAGACCGTCAATCCCACCGGCGGTCGGCGAGTCCGGGTGTTCGAGTTGTCGTCGGACCAGTACGTCACAACCACTCGTTGATGGCGGCAACGAGGACGGTGGCCTTGTAGCGGACCGCGAGTCAGTCGTACCTGGTGGCCACGGCTCGATGTCTCTTGAGGCGATTGATGCCGCACTCGACCGCGTGCCGGGCCTTGCTGGATCCAGTGGCTGGCCAGCACGGTGGCGCTGTACTCGGCGCCGTTCGTGCCGTTTTCGTGGGCCGGGGGGTGTTCGGTGGTGGGGGCTGGGCGGGTTATGGGGGCGTGTTCGTCGCTGGGGTCCAGCACGTGGGTGGGCTCGTCGGCGGGGTCCAGCAGGCGGGTGGGCTCGTCGGCGGGGTCCAGCACGCGGGTGGACTCGTCAACGGGGTCCAGCACGCGGGTGGACTCGCAGTCGTCGGCAGGTGCCGGGGTGCGGTCGTTCTGAGCGGTCATCGGAGGTCACACTGCCTGGTCAGAAGCTGCTGCGAGGCGCCGCCGTTGGCGGCGGCCGGGGTCGTCGTGGCCTGCACCGCCCAGTAGCACCCCTTGTTCTGGAAGGTGTGGTCGACGGCGAGCGAGTACTGGGTGGCGCCGCTGCGTTCGAAGGTCTGGGGCGCACCGTCCGGGATGCTGAGCACTCCTGCGGAATCACTGGTGAACCACGAGACGGTGATGGAGATCGGCCCGGTGCCGTCCGTGGTGATGTCGACGGTTGCCGAGGCGGTGGACGGACCCGTTTGCCGGAACGCCGATACGGCGACGTCCTTGACGGCGGGAGCTGCCGGCGCGGTGGGGGATGCGGTTGTCGGTGTCGCGTCGGTGGTTGCCCCGCCGGACGTCGTGTCCCCGGATGCCGTCATGGTGGTGGACGTCGAAGGGTCGCTGGTGCCGGTGGTGTCCGGAGACGGTGGGCCCGAAGGGGACAGGCTCGGGGACACGGTGGCGGTCGGGGACGGAGACACGTGGGCCGGCGAGGTCGATGCGGTGGGCCCCTGTGACGTCGCGCCGGGCTGGGCGCTGGTGGTGGCGAGGGCCTCCGCCGTCGGCTGCGGATCCGCTGCCTGGGCGTGCTGGGCGGCGTAGGTCAGGAGGATGCCCAGGAGCACGGCGGCCGCCGACACCAGCATCCCCGCCCGGCCCGGGAGCCACGACCGAGCCGGGCCGTGGCCCGCTGCCTGGGCCAGGACCGTGCGTGCGGTATCCGTCGTGCTCTGCGGGGCTTTGCGCGCTGACGGCAGCAGCAGCGGCAGCAGTGCGACCAGCGCTGCGAGCCGTCCCCGGCCGCGTTCCTCCCAGTCGGGCCCATAGGCGGCGCCGGCGGCCGCCTCCAGTTCCGAGACGAACGCCTCGGCGTGCGTGGGCCGCTCATCCGGGTCCTTGGCCAAGCCGCGCCGCACCAGTGCGCGCACCGGCTCGGGGACCTCGTCGGCGGGGACGGGCGCGTCGACGTGCCGCAGCGCGAGTTCGGCGATGTTGTCACCCGAGTACGGTTTGTGGCCCGTCAGGCACTCGAAGAACGTGGCCGTGGCCGCGTACACGTCGGCGGTGGGAGAGGCGGGCGCGCCGGTCCACTGTTCCGGGGCCATGTAGGAGGGGGTTCCCGCGACGCCGACGCTGGTGCCGGTATCGACCGCGATCCCGAAGTCGACGAGCTTGGACGAACCGTCCGGCACGACCAGGACGTTTTCCGGCTTGTAGTCGCGGTGGACGACGCCAATGCGGTGCGCGTCGGCCAGGCCGAGCAGCGAACCCTTGAGGATCACGAGCGCGGCCTCGGGATCCAGCGGACCCCGCCCGGCCAGCACGGCCCGCAGGGAGACACCGTCCACCAACTCCATCACGATGGCGGCGCCGTCCGGGCTCTCGACGTACTCGTACAGCCCGGCGACGTACGGGCTTTCCAGCCCGCCGAGCAGCCGCGCCTCGGCTCTGAACTCGTGTACGAATCCCGGCCGGGTGCGCAGTGACTCGCTGAGGTACTTCACCGCGACCGGAAGGCCGGTCTCCTCGTGCACGGCCAGTACGACCCGTCCGCTCGCCCCGGATCCGAGCTCCAGCGACTCGGTGTATCCGGGCACCGCCCATGCGTTCATTTCGTTCCCCCCAGATCCGCTGTGCCGACCGAGATCCCACTCGTTTCGGCGCTTTCGGCACGCGTTGAGAGACATATTTTCGGCCACTGCGGTTGCGGGGCGGCGCCGTGGACGTCACGGGTTGACCACTCCTGGCGGAGGCACTGCGGAGCGCGGCGGTCTCTTTGGCGGCCGGTGGACCGCCGGTGGCGGACTCTGTGGATCGTGTTCGTCCACGGGCAGATCGCTCTGACGTTCGTGCTCCGGCCGACGGGGGCACAGGGCACCGAGGTTGCCGACAGAATCGAGACGGGCCTTACGCTGACCGGGCGCTGCTGCTGGACGTGCTCGAACACCGCCCGCCCGGCGGCGCCGTCCCGGTCCTCTTCGCCTTGGCCTCCTGGGACCCGGCCCGGCAGGACCTGTACACGGGGATGGCAGACGAGTTCGCCCAAGACCACCCCGCCCTGAGGGCTCCCGCCCTCGACGATCCCGCACAGGCCGGCGCCGACACCCAAGCGCGTGCTCCTGCTGGCGCAGCGGCTGGTCCTGCCCACCCTCGACGGCCCGGACGAACTCCCCGAAGACCTGCGGGCCGGGACCCTGCACGCCATCAACCTGGCGCTGCCGGACTGGCAGCCCACTGGTGCTCTCCAGCCGCACCGCCGAGTACCGAAGCGCCCTGACCACACCAGCAGGGGTGACCATGCTCCTCAACCGAGCTGCGGGCATCCGTCTCCTCCCGCTGGATCCCATGGAAGCGGCCGCCTGTCCGGAGCGCGACGCCGGAGGTCCTGGCGCCCAGGCTGCAACCCGCTGGAGACGGGTCACCGCTTCACTGGACACCGACACCCCGGTCTCTCAGGCGCTGAGCACCCCGCTCGGACTGTTCCTGGCCCGCACCATCTACAACCCCCGCCCCGACGAACACCTCTCCGACCTACCCGACCTGGGCATTTTCGATTCGACCGGCGGTGGCGGTGTACTGCAGTTGCACGCCAGCCGAACGCAGGCCCTTCTTCATGAACCCCGTCTCGTCCACGATCAACACGCCGTCCCCGCCGAGGTGGTCCAGTAAGTAGGAGCCGACCTCGTCGCGCACCCTGTCGGCGTCCCAGCGTGCGCTTCGCAGCGGCCTCTGCATCGCGCCGGGGCGGGCATGGCCAGCCACTTCGGCCAGCTGCCAGCAGTTCTTGCCTTCGACGCCGGGCAATAGTCCGAGGATGAACGTCCGTGCCGTCGCCCGCGGTGCCACTCGGCGAAACCGGCCCACGATGCAGGCTATGGCCTGGTCGAACATCGCCTGCCAGCCGGCCGCGTCCATGCTGTGGCCCGGGGCCATCGCACGATCTTCAGGAGTCCACACAACCTCTGATGATCACGCGTCGGCCGTTCTCATACTCACCCGGGCCCAGCGCAAAATCGCGAGGGCCGATCGGATGGGGATGGCGCGCTCTCGCCCGAGGCGGCTGATCCACCTGTCAATCCCTTTGCGCGACCGAGCAGATCACCCCTAGCGTGCAAGCGCATTGGAACCGTGCGCCAGGACAGCGGGCGCCACACGAATGAGGAGCATCCGCCGTGGGAACCATGGTCTCGGTCAGGGGCTGGCTGCAGTGTGACGACGGACAGCTGGCCCGGATCAAGGAGATCGTGGAAGCAGACGATCCGGAGCGCACCTACAGCGGGGGCTGGGCCTTCCCCGCTCGGCAGTACAACGACGTCAGGTGGGCCTTCTACGGGGGCGACATCCGCGCGGTGTCCCTCGACTGGTTCGAGGAGAGGTTGCGTCAGATCGCCCAGATCCCGGCCTCCTACCAGGATGACGAGTACGACGAGAGGCCCCGGGGGCTGTTTCTGGTCAGCCACGACGTCGACGGCATGAGCGAGTGGAGGGTCCACAACGGCGGCCTGGTGATCGGCCTCCCGGATGGGAATTACCACTACCTCGACGCCTAGCCAGATCACGAAGTCGCACTGGAGTACCAGGCACTGCCCTGCCGATCATGCAATCCGTCGGAGGCTCCTACACTGCCTGATGAGGGAGCGGGTAGGCAGAGAAGGCGGATCGGAAGGGCAGACGCAGGGCGTGCGAAACGAGCGGTTGGCGGCCCTGTCGCCAGACCAGCGGCGTCAGGCCGCTGCATTGGCCCTGTGGCCATGGCGTGCGCCGCTGCTCGCGTTCGAACTGGACGAAGCGTGGGGTATCGACCCATCCGTACTGGAGTCTCTGTTTCGCCTGGCAGCGAAGGCTCCCAGTGAAGCGGCGGATCGGGCATACCTGCAGGCCGTCGCCGAGCTGCGCACGGCCCAACTGTTCGCATCCGAAGTAGACCCGGACACGATCGAACTCGTCCAGTTGGAGACCATCGACAGCCTGCTGACCTTCGGTGCGTGGCTCGACAGCCCTCGCTCAGTCGAGGTCGAGCGCGTAGTCGAAACCACATCCGGCCTGGCGAACCACCTCGACGGTCTCGTCGAGGGCTCGCTCTACTCCCACCCGTGGGAGCAATCCCACCACCAGTACCTTGCCGACCTGGCGGACAAGGTCAGTGGCCAGGGCTATCTAGCCGCTCGGAACTCTGCCATCGAGTCTGCCTGCCACGACGCCCTCCGCTCGCTCCCCCATGGAGGACTATTCGACTCCGACGCCGGTCGCGAGTTGCTTGTGTTGTGCAAGGGCTTCGGCGAAGAGATCGTCGCAACGTTGCGGTGGCTCCGGACGACCGGATCCTAGCGATCACATCCTGAGCCAGACGACGAGCGCGGCAGCTGTGACGGTGCCAAGGAAGGCATAGCTGCGCTTGTCGTACCGGGTGGCCACCGCCCGCGACTGCTTGAGTTTGCTGATGGCCCGGTCCACCGTGTTGCGCATCTTGTATCGCTCCAGGTCAAAGCCTGTGGCCGGCCGCCGCCTCTGCCCCTTCGTGAGCGGGCCGCCAGGGAGTCTGACCTCTCGGGAATGGTGTGCGCGATGCCGCGCCTTCGCAGGTAGTCGCGGCAGGGACTGTTGCTGTACGCCTTGTCCGCGGCGCCGCTGTCCGGCCGCTTACGCGGACGCCCCGATCCCAGCCGGGGCACGCGGATCTTTTCGGGCACCGGGACGACCTGGGTGGTGTCCGCACGCCGCCCGGCCGTGACCACCAACAACAACGGCCGGCAGAGACCACCCGCGCTCAGGTGGGCCTTCGTGGTGACGCCACCGCGGGAACGGCCGAGTCCCTCGCCTCCCACCACCCCCGCCAGGCGGCCCCGCCACGGACGCTCGTGCTGGTGTTCTGCACGACGGGCAGAGCCTAGCCCCCGCGTGGCCCGCCGCCCCGGGATCGGCGGGCCGGCGTCTCCAAGGACGCCGACGCGGGGTAAGCGGAACCTACTCTTCCGATTGCCGAATCGGAAGCCCCTACTCCCATTGACCCTCAGCCTGCACAGATGCAAGGTGAACCCCACGCGCAGCGAGGGAGCACAGCATGAGCCGAGCCACCGACACACTTCGCATCATCGAGTACTGGACGGACAAGGACACCCACGTACTCTTCCCCGTCGAGCGAAGCGAAGAAGTCGACCGCATGAGCGATGCCCAGTTGATCTCGGAGTACGGGAACCCCGAGGACGGGGCGGCCACGCGCATCGTCCACTAGGTGGGCGCCTGATCCTTGGCACGGCAGGCCGGGCGAGCGTCTGAGCGTTGCTGCCGTACCGCACTGCGAGTCCCCGACACCGTACACAGGGGCCGATCTGGTTCGGTTCGCAGCCGAGCACGATCGCTGCCGTCGCAGGGTCAGCCGAGGGATCGATCCCTCTGGCGGAGTCGTTCATGCATTTGAATCGTTGGCCCAGTCCTCGCCACCGCAGCCGCCAACCGGAGTGCGCATGTTCCGCGTCACGGAACCTTGATCACCTGGGGAGGCTGCACCTCATCCTTCCTCCACACCGGACAGGGCTTCGGTGATCATGCGAGTGGCGAAGTCGCGGTCGTCGGTAAGCCGGTTGACGTGCTCCGCGAGCAGAAATGCAGTGGCTTCCAGGGGATTCATCTCGTCCTCTGACCAGTATCCGTACTGCTTGCGCCACAGGCTGGGGCTCAGGCCGGTGCCTGCAGCGACGAGCAGGCCGGCCATCATGGGGATGGCCTCGGGACGGACACTCCTGGGCATCATGCGCATCGAGGCCACAAGGTTAGGCACCACGTACTCGATGACGTCCTTGCCGTGATCCTCGTAGGCCATCCGCAGCCACTGCATGAACATGTAGATGAGCGTGCACGCGCCGTCCAGCATGTCATCGACGCCGCCGGGACCCAAGGACGCGGCGAACTGGTCGGTCAGCGCTTGTTGTTCGGCGTCGGTCTGGGCCTTGCCGTCGTAGATGGCTTTGAGCCGAGAGTCGATCATCATGAGTGCTGCGCCCACATCGCCGGCGGGAGCGTGCTGAGGGTCGCAGGGCGATGACACAGGCTTCTCCTCATCTGAACCGTGAGTAACGCGGCGTGTCCGTACAGTAGCCCGCCGCTGTTGCGCGGGCCAAGTGGTCCCGTAACCTCGCGAGACTGAGGGTCATGCTGTGTCTGGGGCGGCGCCGATGGCGCCGGCCGAGCGAAGCGAACGCCCGAGGCCTCCGGTGAGGATGCGGGGGTGTCGCCGCCACCACCAGAGGTCGGGGTCGGGCAGCCTGTGAAACTGGTCGAGTGCTCGGCCGTCGTCGTCGATGGTCGCGGCCTTGTACCGGTCGTCCACAGCTTTGATCTGCGGGGTCCAGAGCTGGACGACGTGGTCGTCCAGCAGGAGCCACGCCTCGTGCAGCCAGTTTCGGCAGTAGAGGTCGTTGGTGTACTCGTAGATGTCGTCGCCATAGCCGCGCTCGATGACGCTCACCAGAGCAGCCCATGCGTTCACCCTTTCAGCGACTGTGAATGCCGTCCGCCAGCCGCGCTGGTGCAACAGCTCTCCCACCTCGGTTTCAGTAGCCACGGGCGTGAGGCTCTCATGCCGAATCTGTCCGGGCGACCGAGATATGTCCCGCCAGAGGCTGCGGGCCCGGAGCATGATCAGGCTGAGACGATCCAGCCGTGGCTGGTGTGATCACGGCGTCAGAACCTCCTGGATGGCCCCGTTCAGCGGACTGAGCCCGCGACAGTCCGGCAGGCTGATCGCCGCGTTACTACGCCAGGGCGCAGAGCCCGTACGCAAAGGACGGCCATGGAGCCTGCCACTGGAGGACCGGGTCCTGCTGGTCGCCGACTAAACGGCACCCTGGCCCCCACTCGCGATCACACCATCGCCGAGCAGGCAAAGAACTACCGCTACTCGACCAACCACCAGGTCGTCATGACGCCGACACCCGATTCGTCGTCGCCGTCGGCCGGCCCCTGCCCGGGAATCGCAACGGCTGCAAGGCATGGGAGCTTTCCGGCACGAAGGACGCAGTCTGCGGGACCACGGTCATCGCGGACGGCGGCTACCGCGGCACCTGCCTGGTCATCCCGCACCGACGCGCACGCGGCCAGACCAGGCTGCCGGCCTGGAAAGAGGACCACAACGCCTCCCACCGCAAGGTCCGCGCACGCGTCGAGCACGCCTTCGCCCACATGAAGAGCTGGCGATCCTCCGCGACTGCCGCCTCAAACGCGACGGCGTCCACTACGCAGCGCTCGGCATCGCCCGCCTGCACAACCTCACCCTCACCGGGTGACGGCGAAGCAAGCAGGTCATCCAGCATGTCAAAGATCATTTAGAGGTTGTCTCATGTGGTGTGATGCTCGTGCGGCTGAGCCGAAGCACGACAGGTGTCACACAGGCAGGCTTGCTGTCACCGGGGCCCAGTCTGCGTGCGTCGGACTTGACCAGCTGAGCACCGGCGCCAACGACGCCGATTGAGGCGGCAGGGGACTGTCGGTGGCTGGTGGCAGGATCACCGCATGGTTTTCGTACGTACGACTCCGCCGCGGCCTGTGGACGTGACCGCGGTCTTTCCTGAGCTGGCTTCGTTGGCGCGTCCTGCGATGCGGCTGCATCCTCGTCCCGGGTCGCCTTCGACAGGGGAGAGTTCGGTCGGGGGGCCGTTGCTGTGGCCAGCTGCGGAGCCGTGGCCGCACTGCGAAGGCGCGCACCTGGACAGTGGGTTCCGCCGGTCGCCGGCACAAGTGCGGCTCGATAGGCGCAGGCTGGCCCGGCTGCACCATGATCCCCACGGTCCCGCGTTCACGCCCGAGGAGGAGGCGATCAAGGACCGCAACGCCGCGATACTGAGGGAGCGACTCGACGCCGGCCCTCCGTGGCCCGCGGAGTGCCCGGTGCCGATGTTGCCCGTGGCCCAGCTGTATCTGCGCGACATACCCTTGTTGCGGCCGCCCGGCCAGGCCGATCTGCTCCAGGTTCTCTGGTGCCCCTACGACCACGATCCGGATTACAAGCCCGCGACCGCACTGTTCTGGCGGTCCGCCGCCACGGTCGTCGACATCCTCGCCGCACCACCGGAACCGTATGAGGCGAACTACCCGGGCTATGTGCCGGAGCCGTGTCTGCTGGCCCCGGAAGAAATCACCGAATACCCCAACAGCCTCGATCTGAGCCCGCAGATGCGGCTGGCGGTAGAGGACTGGAGCCGATGGCAGGCAGCCGGCGTGGGCGTGGACAGCTCGTACGCAGACTATCCGGCGGAGTTCTATGACGGCCATCTCGCTGACGCTCCGGGCTGGAAGGTCGGGGGCTGGCCGCCGTGGGGCCGCACCGACCCCTACCGCCGATACTGCGCTGTCTGCGACGCCCAGATGATCCCGTTGCTGACCATCGCCTCCTTCGAATGGGACGGTGGTTTGCGGCGCGGCTGGGCGCCGTACGAAGACCAGGACGCCGCCTACGCCGCCAGTCATCGCGCCGGCCAGGACCCCGCGCAGCCGACGAAGGTGGAAGTGGGTAGCACCGACAATATGCAGCTCTACGTCTGCCCGACCTCTCCTGAGCATCCGCACACCGACCTGATCCAATGAGCTGTCGGGCCTGTCACACACACTCCCGTAGCCGGTGACATAAATGCTGCCGCGTGAGGGTCTGTGACAAGCTGCTTGCCTCGCTTGTGCCAACCAGACAGCTTCGACCGATCCCACTCACCACGTCATCCGGCTACGCTGGTGACAATTACTGAGCCTCGGCACAGCGGCATGATGCTGGTCGTGGGCGCTGACCTGTCGAAGCGTCTGGTTCCTGATGAACTCTGGGAATTGGTCGTCCCGCTGTTGCCGTCGTTCGCTGCTCGTCCGCACGTGGTGGGACCGCGCCGTGCGACGAGCGGGCCGTGTTCACGGCGGTGGTGTTGTACTGACCAGTGGATGTGCCTGGCGGCTTCTGCCGCCGCCACGGCCGACTGGTCGGCAATGCGGTCGGCCCAGGTGAAGGGTACGGTCTCAGGTGGAAGTCCTGGCCGGTGCGCCTGCCTGACCCGACTTGAGCGATGGGACCTCATCGGCCTTCGGGGACGGCCCCATGCTGCCGGAACTCGTGGTGAGAGCCCTAGGGAAGTAAAGGGCAAGATGGGACCATGACCGAGATCCACACTCCCCGTCTTCTCCTGCGCCGCTGGCTGGATGACGACGTCGTCCCCATGTCCGAGATCCACGCCGACCCGGACGTGATGCGGTGGGTCGGCGACGGTGCGCCGCGCTCCTTTGAGGAGACCTCCCAGGACATCGAGGCCTGGGAGGAGGAGTGGGACGAGGAGGGTTTCGGGATCTTCGCCGTCGAACTCCTCGCATCCGGGGAGCTGGCTGGAGCGGTCGGTCTGTACCTCGCCGACTCCCCGCCCGCCGTCGCGGACCAGGTGGCGATCTGCTGGCGGCTCGGGCGCCAGTACTGGGGGCAGGGCTACGCGTCGGAGGCGGCCCAGGCCACGCTCGAGTTCGCACTCCAGGACCGCGGTCTGGACCGGGTCGTCGCCGTGTGCCGCACCAGCGACACCGCGTCCGCGAACGTGCTGGACAAGCTCGGCATGCGTGCGACGGGCACTGCGCAAGACCCGGACACGGGCCACGACCTGCGCGTGTACGGAATCGACCTCACAGAGTACGAGGCCTAACTACAGCCGGCGGTGGTCAGGGCGGGGTCTTCGGTGGCGGCGCGGGGCAACTGCCACAGCACGCACGCTGCGCTTCCCTGCGGGAGCAGCTGACCAGACCTCTCCTGGACGTCGCAGTCGATCCCCTGAACCCATATCAGTACGCCGCCATGTGCGCCCAGGACATCCGTACCAGTGCGCTCGGCCGCATCATCGACGCTTTTCCCCCGCCCAGACCCCGCACCGTTCTGCACCACGGCCTGAACGCCCCAGATCACCTGACCTCGCGCTTTCCACGCCTTCAACCCGACGACCGCACCGCCACCGTACTGCGCCCGCTCACCCGAGTAGGCCACCGCTCCTCCCTCCCCCGGCGAAATCCGACGCCGGGGGTGGACGGGACACCCCCGGCAGTGACGTCACGTTCGCTGCCGCTGACCTCGGCTCCGGTGACAAACGCACGCGCCAGCACCACCGACAGCATGCGCCCGCGCGGCTCTGCGGCACGTGCACGTCGGCCGTGGTCTCAGAAGCTGTGTCTGAGTCCCCCATGACAATGCGAACGCGCTTCCGATGAGCCATCTATGCTGGTCCGCAGCAGCACAGGGGGAGGGGACAGCGGATGGACTGGTTCTGGTGGGTTCTCATCGTCTTTTGGACGGGTGGCTTCGCGTGGGCAGCGGACAACGTCCGCACCGCACTGCGTAATCGGCATGAGCGCAAGTTGGAGTTGCTGGAGGCCGCGAGACAGGAACGTTTGGCCGTCGAAGCAGCGAGCAAGTCTCCGGAGCCAGTGTGCGGATGCACGCACCATCTCGCCAAACACGACAAGCAGGGCCAGTGCCACGAGCGCGTCGAGGTGCCAGTGGCCTGGGATGAAAACAAGAAGCCGCTGCGTTACGAGTCCGGTCAGTGCAACTGCCAGCAGTATGTGGGGCCGCAGCCTCTCTCGCAGGTGTTCGCGGAGGACCTGACAGATCTCGCCTGACCAGGATGGCGAGGCCACTCTCCGTACATGACACTGGGGACAGTTGATCGCCAGTGCGATGGGGAATTCCCGGCGGCTCTCTTCGTTTCCTACGGTGGTCGCATGGGCAGGGACAGTGTTCGACCGGCTGCGGCTTGTCGCCGTTGCGGACGACGACGCTGGGCCGCGGTTGCGTCGTGGGTGTGGTGGTCCGCTGATGCCATCGGCGAAGGAGACGGCGGTGTTCTCCGGCGACGGCGCCCGATGCGGATGCTTGGTTGTCTGCCCCGCGTAGCAGGGGCGGAAGAACAGGTAGGTGCCGTGCAGTCGGCCGGTCAGTTCGTCGAACGCGGCGGCACAGGCTTCCGCGTCGACCGCCATGGCTGAGTGGGCCGCGTAATCCTCGTACAGCTAGGCCCACGCCTCGAACGCACCGATTAGGCGGTCCAGCCATCGCTTCAGTTCCACGCCCGCCCCCAGGCCCCACGGCCCACCCGGCTGGGCAACCGTAGCCGAGGCTCCCCGCCGGGCACGGGCACCGGCCGCCACCTCACCCGAACCGAGGACGCTCCGGAAGCACGGGCCGGGGGAGCGGCGTGCAGACCGCCCCTCCCCCGGCCGTTCGGCTCAGCGGAGGACGACGTTATGGGCGGGCGAGACGTCCGGCTGGAGATGTCCGTAGCCCAGGTCTGCCATGACAGGGCCGAGGATCTTGGCGAAGGCCTCGAACGACTCGGGAGACTCCCACACGTCGGTGACCCGCCAACAGCCGCCGACGGGCCCCGCGACGTGGGCGAGCAGTCCTGGTACGGGCAGGTCGGCCGCCGAGGTGAAGCCCTGGCCGTTGGTGACGCGATCGATGCAGGTGTCGTACAGCTCTTGAGCGGCAGGCGTGTTCTCGAGGTCGAAGGTGACGATGATGGCCATGTCAGGCACTCCTGTCCCTTACCCGCTGGATTCGACGGATGCGGCCCCACGATCTCCCAGCCGCGACGGCGACGGCAACGGCGCACGGGGGCGGCTCGTCAGAGCGCCGGGAGCTGAGGCGCGTGCAGGCTCGCCGTGCGCGCCCCTAACGACGACTACGCGGTGCATCACTTCAAGTGGCGCGACAGCGTGCGGCAGGACATCGAGCGCAGGGCCGCGTACTCCGCGGACGGCACCTGGCGGACCGCCTCCCCCGCCCGGCTCGGCTCGCCGAGGGGCGCCGCCTGCTGTCCCACCTCGCTCAGAACGGTGGCCTGATCAACGTCGGCGATCCGGAGTTGGGGGGCGAGGAACATCGGAACGAAAACCGGCGCTGAGCCCCCGGAGGCTTGAGAGCGCTTTGACCTGGGGTTCGGCGGGAGCGGAAGCCTTCGACAGTCGTGTTGATCACTGACTGTCTGGAGGTCCGGGGTGCCGGTCGTGTTTCTGACGGATGTTATGCGGCGTACGACGGGGCGCCGTCCCGTACGGAAGTGGTGCATCGGGTGAGGGGCTGGGCCGCTCGCGCGGTGGCTTCGCCACCACTGTCCATCTGAGCGCGGACGGACGCTACCGCCTGCTGTCCGTGGTCGTCACGCCGGGGCAGCGGGCCGACAGCACGCAGTTCACACCGGTGCTGGAGAAGATCCGTGTCCCACGACACGGGCGCCGCAGGCCGCGCAAGAAGCCGCAGAGCGTCGTGGCCGACGAGGCGTACAGCAACGGACTCTGCCGCCAGTACCTGCGACAGCGAGGAATTCGGCACGCCGTTCCGGAGAAGACAGATAGCCAGGGCGCCCGCCTACGCAAAAGCTCAGGCTGCGGACGACCACCCGGCTTCGACGAAGAGCGGCACAAGAAGCGCAACACCGTCGAGCGAGCGGTCAACCCACTCAAGCACACACGAGCAGTCTCCACCCGCTACGACAGGCGCGGCTTCGTCTTGCTCGGCGCTGTCACCGTCGCAGCCATCGTCATCTGGCTCCGCACGTGATCGCCCGGACAGGTCCTGGCAGAACACCGGAGTATCGCCGCCGCCCTCCGCCACCACGCGCGCAACGCCACCCGCCACCTGACCACCCTCGCCATCACGCGATCAAACCAGACACACCCACTGAACGGGCCGCCCAGGGCCCCGCACGCCGATTCCCGGACGACGCGCCCTGATCAGACAGGTCGGCTGACGTCCAGCGTCATGCGCCACCCGGCGTGGCCGGCTGGGTATCACGGATCACACCTCTCAATTTTGAACGCGTTCAACTCTTTGGGCTAGGCTCGCCCCGAGACGAAGGAGGGGTAGCCGATGAAGATCGTGATTCCTGGGGGGACCGGACAGGTCGGCGCGGTCTTGAAGCGCGCACTCGACGCCGCCGGCCACGAGGTCGTGATTCTCTCCAGACATCCCAAGCGCGAGGACGAGGTCCTATGGGACGGTAGGACCCTGGGGCCGTGGGCGGCGGCGGTCGACGGCAGCGATGTCGTGATCAATCTGGCCGGACGCACTGTGAGTTGCCGATACACGGCGGCCAATCTGCAGGACATGATGGGCTCCCGGGTCGACTCCACCCGGGTCGTGGGCGCCGCGATCGCGGGCGCTGCCCGACCGCCCCGGGTCTGGCTGCAGATGAGCACCGGCACGGTGTACGCGCACCGCTTCGACGCCCCCAACGACGAGGCCACCGGCGTGATCGGCGGCACCGAAGCGGGCGTGCCGGACTATTGGGCGTACAGCGTCGATATCGCCAAGGCCTGGGAGGAGGCTCAGCAGCAGGCCGAAACGCCGGCCACCCGCAAGGTCGCCCTGCGCTCGGCCATGATGATGAGCCCGGACCCCGGCGGGGTCTTCGCCGTCCTGCTGGGACTGGCCCGCTTGGGTCTCGGCGGCCCGGTCGCCGGCGGAGCGCAGTACGTGTCGTGGATCCACGAACACGACTTCGTGCGCGCGGTGGAGTTCCTGATGGACCGGGAGGACATTACCGGGCCGGTGAACCTGGCGGCTCCCCATCCCTTGCCGCAGCGCGCATTCATGCGCACTCTGCGCTCCGCGTGGGGTATGCCGGTAGGCCTCCCTGCGACCAAGTGGATGGCCGAGGTCGGCGCGTTCGCTCTGCGTTCCGACACCGAACTGCTGCTGAAGAGCCGCCGCGTCGTCCCGGGCCGACTGACCCAGGCAGGCTTCGACTTCCAGTATCCTCAGTGGCCGCAGGCCGCCGACGACCTGGTGCGTCGGGTGCGCAAACGGGTCGGGGGCGGTTCTCCGGCACGCCGGTGAACGATCCGGGACGCCGGCCGATCTGACGGCCCCCTCGGGCCGTGGCCAGCTGCGCAAACCTCGCCATCGGAGCCCTCCGCATAGCAGGACACCGGAGTATCGCCGCCCCCTCCCCCACCACGCGCGCAACGCCACCCGCCCCCTGACCACCCTCGCCATCACGTCATCAAGCCGGACAGACCCACTGAACGACGCCGCCCCGGGGCGTGACCGGCTTGATGATTCGGCCGTTCTGGAGGGTGTGAGTCATCGACCGTGAATCGTGGACGACGGTTGTGGGCGCTGATCGAGCCGCTGCTGCCGCCGAGGCCGGAGAAGGCACCTGGCGCGGATACCGCTGGAGAACCAACTGTGCCTGCAGGGCATCTTGTACGTGCTCTACAACGACGTCAGCTGGCAACTGCTGCCTCTGGAGCTGGGGTTCGGCTCAGGGCAGACCTGTTGGCATCGGCTGGGCCGGTGGCACGAAGTGGGTGTGTTCGAGCGTCTGCACCAGATCCTGCTTATTGAACTGCACTCTGCCAGCGAGTTGGACTGGTCGCGGGCCTGCGTGGAAGCTCTCACATCCGCGTGAAGAAAGTGCGGGGTGCCGGGGCTGGACCGTCGCTCGCCGGTCGACCGCGGGAAGACGGGCAGTGAGCATCGTCTGATCTGCGACGGCAAGGGCACCCCGTTCAAGGTCATCACCACTGCGGGACCGAGTTGGTTCTGGCTCAGTCTCTGTGGTACGCGCACTCCGGGTGACGCGGTGACGCCCGGATACACTGCGGGACCCGAGTCAAAACGGCGGGTCTTCGACGTAGCCGCCCGTCCAGTGCTCGGCGATCCGCCGCCCATGGAATTCGCGGGCAGCAACGTCGTCGGCGTTTTCCAGGCCGCTTATGTCGTGGCCCCACGCCTCCATTGCCCCCAGGACTCGGTCGCGTTTGCGGCGGTCGGTGCTGGTGGTCAGCAGAGAGCGGGCATGGTCGGCCAGTTCACCTCGCTGTGGAGCAAGGACAGGATGCTCTACCAGGGGGATGGCGGCGACGAGGGCCGCCTCGCGTACATTCGCGGTGACGTGACCGAGGAGCGGGTGGACGGCAGAGTAGATCGCCGGGCGCAGGTCCCGAAACGAGCACATCTCCGGGTATTCGTCGAGATAGCCGTCGCCCCAGATGCGTTCGCCGATGGCGACGCACTCGTCGTTGGCGTCGTAAGCGGTGTTGCTGAGCCACTCCAGCAGTGCCGCGCGGGTGGGGTAATGCAATGCCGGGGCGGTGTCCTGGCCGAAGTCGCCCCTTTCGGTGGCCGGGTGGTTGAGGATGGCCGCAACGTACAGGGCAACGGGCACGGTGGCTTCGTAGATGGTGTTCTGGTGGATCACCGCCCGGAGCGCGTCAACCATGGCGGCCGCCCTGACGACCGGGTCGGTGTCCAGGAGGCGTGCCAGCGCCGCCGGCAGGCGTTCGCCCGTCCCAGACGGGGTCTCGAGGGAAGACCAATCCGTACCGTCCAAAAGCTCTTGATGGTGGGGGATTTCTGCGAGGTGAGGTTCGTCGCTCTGGCTGCGGCTGTTGGGCACAGGTGGAGGCTATAGCGTCCTGGAGTCAGCCTCGTGTGCGGCGTCATGCATGAGCACGACGCCATTCGCAGGAAATTGAACCCGGCTCGACCGGCGACTTCGTGCCCGCACTGGAGCAGTCCCTCGGCTCGACGGCCAGACTGTCGCCAGCCATCGCCGTCCGGCTCGCCCCCGCCGGGACCACCCCGACCTGATACCCAAACTCCGGTCCCCGGCCGACAAATCCGCGGTCGCGTGACCATCACGGCGTGCACCTTGGCTCACACACAGGCCTCGCCCCAGGCACCAATCGATCTGGCATCGCTCTTGGCTCAAACAGCTATAAACTCCCGCTGCACTTGCTCCACATCAGAGGGGGGATTCCCATGCGCGCACGTCTTGCTGTCCCGGCCCTCGCTGTCGCCCTGGCCGACGTCTTCTTCAGCGCAGCGACCGCTTCGGCGACACTCCTGTCCACCAACACGGCCCACCACTGCATCCACCACACCACCGGGGTGTGCGGCTGGACACACCATCAAAGGCCGTAGGACAAGTACGAAACGGCGAAGTGCAAGAACGCCTCCCTGTCGTACCCGCTGGCACTGGCAGGGCACCGCCCAGAGAAGGCAACCTGCCTGGGCTCACCGCCGGCCCGAGATCCAGAACATCCTGGGCCTCAAGGAATCAGCCCCGGTCAGCGAGGCAACGCGGACCTCCCCGCGCCTGATGCGCACGACCCCTGCGCCTGACCACTGACCGCCGCCGCATGAGCCAGGAACTAGCCATGACGCGAGGAGATCGTTCTGTGTCCCGATGGTCCGCCGCCCTGACCCAGGCCGGCGTCAGCGATCAGCGCATGCGGCGGGCCTACGACGTCCAGCGCAAGCTCGTACGGAGGTACCGCCGCGAGGAGTACCTTGCGACTCGCCTACTGCTTCCCGCCGAACTCCGCCCATACGTCCTGGCCGCAGTCGCCTTCATGCACGAAACGGACCGCCGAATCGACCTCGGAGACCTCAGTGCTCGCCACGAGGCCCTTCGCTCCTGGAACGGTGAGGTGAAGGCAGTCCTGGACGGCGCGATAACCGAGCAGGACACGCTCCGGGCCTTGGAAGACACAGTGCGGCGCCATCCGCAGATGGCCGAGCGCGTGCGCGACTTCTTGGACGGAACTCCCGTCGAGGCCGCCTGGCGCGGTTTCGAGAGCGAGGCCGAGTTGCAGACATACGTGGACTGCTACTCGATGCCGGCCCTGATGCTCACGGCCTGCCTCATCGGCCCGCTCCCAGGGGCTGAACAGTACGAGGCGTTCGAGAGGGGGTGCCGCCAACTCATCGAGGCGATGCAGCGCACCGACTTCCTGGCCGACTTGCCCGAGGACCTGCAGGAAGGGCACATCGGCGTTCCCCGGGACGAGCTAATGCGTCATGGTCTGGACGTTGAAGATCTTCGCGAACACCCCGAGGCGTGCGTACCTGCGATGGAGAGGGTGGTGAACGCCCAAGCGGCTCTTGCTGATCACGTGTTCTCGCAGGCACGGGAGCTGCCCTCACTCGTGGAGCCGCAGTATCGCCCGTTCCTGCGCGCCCTGATCGCCGTCCAGACATTGCGCCTTCAGGCAGTGAAGGCCGTCGGCGGCTCTGTCCTCAAGAACGGGGCGAGCCCAGCCACTTCAACGACTCTGGAGATCCTCTGGCAGGAATACCGGGCGTTCAGGAAGCATCAGCGCTGAAGGCTTGGAAGCTGTGCGTTGCTCTGCGCACGAAGGACTGTCCCGTAAAGATCTTCAGGGCTCGGCGGTGGGCTACCCCATGACTGCTCGGGCCGTGTCGAGGAACGCCAGCCGGTTGTCCTCCAGGTAGTCCCGTACGCTCTCGCCGTCGGGTAGGCCTTGCCATACCGTCCGGTTGAGGTCGAGGAAGTACGCACGTGCCGCGTCATGCACCGCCAGAGGGAACTGGATGCGGATGAGCCGCTCGGCAACCCATAGCCTGTTCATGGCATCCTGGGTCTTGAGGTACCAGGGGTGGGTGTCGTCGAACTCGGAAGGCCGGCTGAACGCGGAGCGTTCGGCCTCGGCCGCCACCTCGATGAACCGCTCCAGCAGCGCCAGTCGTTCCGCGCGCCGAGCCTCCGACAGGGTGTTCTGCTGCCGTTGCTGTTCGGCGCGTTCCGCTGACAGTTGAGTCCTGTGCTGGACGAGGTAGGACAGCATGCCGCCGAGGACAACGCCGCCCAACGATATGAGTGACACCCAGACCTGACCTGACATGGTGGTCATCGTGCCATGTGGTCGATCTTTGGGACGATCACGCTGTGGCTGGTGTGATCACGGCGTCCGAGCCGTCCTGGATAGCCCCGTTCACCGGGCTGAGCCCGCGCTTTTTCGGCAAGTTGGTGACAGTGGTGCGTCGCGAGAGCGCGAACGAGACACGGCGCGGGCGTCCATGGCTCCTGCCGCTGCAGGACCGGGTGCTGCTCGTCGCGGCCTACTGGCGCACGAACTTGACGATGCGCCAGCTCGCCCCGCTGTTGGGCATCTCCAAGTCTGCGGCCGACCGGATCATCAACTATCTCGGCCCCAAGCTCGCGCTCCGGCCTCGCAAGCGGTTCGCAAAGGAGGCCGTGCTCATCGTGGACGCCCCGAGAGCGGGCCCCCGGCCGCGGCGTCGGCGGGACGGACTTGTACAACCGGCCCTCGACACCGCACTGTTGGCCCGGTATTCGTCCATACGGTCAGGAGTCCCAGCTTGTCCTCCCCCAACCCCACCCCCGCTCCCGCGCCCGTCCACGTCGTCGACCCCGCCGGCGGCTGCCCGCACGCCCTGAATGCCGACCTGCGGGCCCTGGGGCCCGTTGCGGACATCGTTCTGCCCGGCGGGGTGCCCGCAGCGGTCGTCCTGGGGCACGACGCGCTCAAGGAGTTCCTCTCCCACCCCGACGTGGCCAAGGACGCCCACCACTGCCCGGCCCTGAACGACGGCACGATCCCCGCGGACTGGCCGCTACGGGTCTTCGCCAACGCCCAGGGCATGCACACCGCCGACGGCGCCGACCACCGCCGGCTGCGCTCCCTCGTAGGCAGCGCCTTCACCGCCCGCCAGGTGGAGCGGCTGCGGCCGCGCATCGAGGAGCTGACTGCCGGCCTCCTCGACGATCTGGGCCGAGCCGCCGCCGAGGACCCGGACGGCATCGCGGACCTCCGCACCCACTTCGCGCTCCCGCTCCCGCTGAGCGTCATCTGCGAGCTGCTCGGCGTGGACCCCGAGCACCACGGCAGGCTCCACGACCTCACCTACACGGTGATCATCGCCACCGACACCACCCCGGCAGAGGTGATGGCCGCCGTACGCGAGCTCGTCGAGCTGCTCGGCACGATCGCGGCCGACCGCCGGGCCGCCCCCGGCGACGACCTGACCAGCGCCCTGATAGCCGCCCGCGAGGACGGCGGCGACCGGCTCAGCGAGGCCGAACTCATCGGCACGATGCGCCTGATGCTGGCCGCCGGCCACGAGACCACCCTCAACCTGATCAGCAATGCCGTACGGGCACTGTGCACCCACCGCGACCAGCTGGCGCTGGTCCTGGATGGCAAGGCCACCTGGTCGGACGTGGTGGACGAGACGCTGCGCTGGGACGGACCAGTCAGCTGGTTCCCCTTCCGTTACCCCACCCGCGACCTGGCCCTCGGCGGCACCGTGATCCCGCAGGGCACCCCGGTCCTCGCCGGCTACACCGCCGCCGGGCGCGACGAGGCCGTCCACGGCCCGGACGCCGACCGCTTCGACGTCACCCGGCCCGGCGCGGCCCGGCACCTCTCCTTCGGCCAGGGTGTGCACTATTGCGTGGGTGCCCCGCTCGCCCGCCTCGAGGCCACGATCGCCCTGGAACGGCTCTTCGCCCGCTTCCCGGACCTCGACCTCGCTGTCCCCGAGGCCGAACTGCCCCGCCAGCGCAGCTTCATCGGCAACAGCGTCGAAGCGCTCCCGGTCCGCCCGGTCCGACGCTGAGGCGCGGCGTAGCGCCGGATTCCCGGATCTGACCTCGGCTCACCAGGCCCCACGCTGAAGGGCATGACGACACCCCACTCCACCGCTGAGGGACTCGGTGTGGTGTCGAGCGTGTGCGGAAGTATGGGGCCGTGCTGACCTACGTGTACCGCGTCACCAAGTACGACCCCGCTGACCGCGACGAACATGGCCACTACACCGGTCCTGAGGACACTGTCAGCGACCACGGCGAGATCGAGGCGGCCTATCTTCAGGCGGTCGCGGCATTCGCCGCGGACACCGGCATCGATCACCTGGTCGTACGCGAACCGCAGGTTCCCTCCCTCGCGTTCTTCGGTGTCGAGCCTCCGGCAGACGGTTTCGGACTGGACGGGCTCTTCCGAGCCGGCCAGGCCGGTTTCCACGACGGGGCACAGGTGCTGCTCGATATCGCGCTGGAGCTGGTGCGGGTCATGCTGCGCGACAGCGGTGCCTGGTGCCGACTGGAGGCGGAGGACACGTTCGCGGTCCACGTGGGGTGGGACCAGTACCTCTACGTCAGCAGTAGCCGGCCTTGCGAGGAAGCGCTGGCCCGCACCCGCGAACTCGGGCTGTTCCCAGAACGCCTGGACGCCTCCCCGTACGCATTCAGTTCCGAGGAGGAAGAGCAAGACATCCAGCGGCCCGGAGATGATGACTTCTGGGCAGATCTGCACAGGGCAGTCGCCACCGGCCGCGCAGGAATCCTGGAAGAGATGTATCTCGAAGGCGTCTCACGATGGCACCACCTCACCAGCGACGCCATCGGCCTGGTTCGCGTTGGACTGGCTCCCCGGGCCCGTCTCGCTGTCTGGCCACCCCTGTCCACCGACATCGACGCCGTCCTGAGAGCCTTCCCCGCCGATGGCCTCGTCGAAGCTCTGTGGCAGTACGACGACGGCCTCATCCACAGCGCCATCGCCGACGAGGAGGAGTTCCCGGAACTGACCGCCCGGATATCCAGTGCCCGCGCTGCCGCACTCCTGCCTGTATATGCCGGTGAACGTGTGCCTCTGTGCACCGCTGTCATGCCCGACAACGACGGCGTCCTACGAGCTCGTTGGCGAACCGAGCCGACGCCAAGCGACCGAGACTGGGCACTCCGTCAACCCAAAGGGTGAGCCCTCCGACCAGGTCGATGGGGCCCCGCGCCGAGCGTCGGATACCGTCCCTTTGGCCAGGGCATCTGCCGGGTGCCACGACCGAGGCCGAGGGGGCCGGTCGTCTCCGGTGATTCCAGTGGCGTCGTTGCGCGCCTTGTTGAAGCCCTCGTGCACGGTCCTGATTGCGAGCGAAGTGGGCTCCTTCAGGGCCGTTCCATGCCTGTGACATGGGCCCGGGCTTTCTTCGGTCTCAAGCCCCACCGCGCCGAGTCGTTCAAGCCGTCCACCGACCCGTTCTTCGTGGACAAGGTCGACGCCGGGAGATCCCGGTCGGCCTGGATGTGCACCTGATCGTGGACAACTACGGCACCCACAAGACCGAGCCGATCCGCAAGTGGCTGCCAGCCCACCCGAGGTTCCACCTGCATTTCACCCCGACCGGCTCGTCCTGGCTGAACTTGGTCGAGCGGTGGTTCGTGGAGCTGACCTGCGAGAAGCTCAAGCAGGTCCTCGACAGCCTCGCCGGTTACTGCCACGCGCCAACGTAGGTCACTAGACCACGCTGGATTCGCCTTCGAGGCCCACCACTACCGCACTATCCGGGCCACGCGACGGTAGCCGCTGTGTGATCCGGTTGAACAAGTCCGTCAGCGGCTCGCTGACGTCCTGACCGAAGTCGGACAGCCCGTAGGTGACCTGGGGCGGCGACGTAGGCTCTACCTCCCGCCAGACCAAGCCGTCCTGGACCAGCGCGCGCAGGGTCTGAGCGAGCATCTTCTCGCTGATGCCCTGGATGCTGTCGCGCAACTCGTAGAACCGAAGATCGTTGTTCCGCAAGGAGATCAGCACCCAGATACCCCACCTGCTGGTCACGTGATCGACCACGTCACGCGCGGGGCAGTCGGTGTGAAACACCTCATATCGATGGCCCGCCTCGGCCTGCGTCAGCTGCGTGCCTTCCCTCATGTCCGGAGCTTACCTCTGGGTATGTTCTTACGAAAAGTAAGCCCGCCTCCTAGCGTCAATTGCCGCAGTGCACAACGAACTAGGAGCTGAACATGATCGTGGTGACCGGGGCTACCGGGAATGTGGGCCGGCCTTTGACGCAGGCCCTGGCCGACGCGGGCGAGCAGGTGACGGCGGTGTCGCGGCACGCGGTGGCGATGCCGGACGGAGTCCGGCATGTGGCGGCCGACCTGGCCGAGCTGACAAGCCTCACACCCGCGTTGGACGGGGCGAAGGCGCTGTTCCTCCTGCTGTCCGGCGACCTGCACGCCCCCGAAGCCAGGCCGGCCGACATCATCGGCCTGGCCGCAGCCAGTGGGGTCCGCCGGATCGTCCTGCTGTCTTCGCAGGGCGTGGCGACCAGGCCGCTCGGCCCGTCGCGGGTCGCGATGCGGGCGGTGGAGGACGCGTTGCGGGAGTCCGGCCTGGACTGGACCGTCCTGCGACCCGGCGGTTTCGCCTCCAACGCCTTGGCCTGGGCGGAGTCCGTCCGCACGCAAGGGACGGTCGCCGCACCCTTCGGCGACGTAGGGGTGCCGGTCATCGACCCTGCGGACATCGCCGAGGTCGCGGCGGCCTGCCTGCTGGACGACCGGCACACCGGCGGGGTGTACGAGCTGACCGGGCCGGAGGTGATCACGCCGCGTCAGCAGGCGGAGGCGATCGCCGCCGCGCTCGGCTCGCCTGTACGGTTCCACGAACTCACCCGCGACGAGGCCAAGGCCACGATGACCAAGTTCGTGCCGGTGGAACTCGCCGACGACACCCTGGACATCATCTCCGCCCCGAACCCGGCCGAACTGCGGATCAGTCCGGACGTGGAACGAGTCCTCGGCCGCGCCCCGCGCCCCTTCAACGACTGGGTCGCCCGCAACATCGCCGTTTTCCGCTGAGGCACAACTCAGCTGAAGCACCCGGGCAGCCTCGTGCGGCTGCGGCCGCATGAGGCTGCCCACCTCCGTACTGCCGCTGTCGTCGGCGCGCGAGGTGCTGGGCCGCGCAGGTCTGGCGTCGCGATGGTGAACGGAGCTAATTGCACTGGTGACAGCGTCAGCGGCAAGACGCCGCCAGGCACACCGAGGGCAGGCTCGAAGACCGACTGGCTTCCGCGTGCGCCTTGCGCGGCCCATCAGGGGTCAGCTGGCCGGCGGTGCCGTGATCAGGTCCATGCCCGGGTAGTGGCCGGTGACGAAGCCTGCGGCTTCGTAGACCGGCTTCCCGGCCTTGCTGGCGTGCAGTTGGATGTAGTGGAGGTCCGCCTCGTGGAGCCAGCCGACCAGTTCGTCGACGATGCGGCGTGCGTGGCCGCGGCCGCGGGCCGGGGCGTCGGTCACGATGCCGTCGAGGTAGCCGCGGCGCCCGTCCGGCCAGCGCGAACCGGGCAGATGGTAGGTGACCCAGGCCATGCCGCAGGCGAGGAGAGGCTCGCCGGGGTCGCCGCCGACGACGAGGCAGACGCAGTCGTCGCGGCGGTTGATGCGCTCGTCGAACCAGTCGCGGGCGATCTGCCGCCACGGTGCGTCGGCCGGTCCGGGATCGGTGCTCAGGCTCTCCAGCGCGACGGCGCGCAGCCGGATCAGTTCCGGTATATCTGCTGTGGAGGCCTTGCGAGGCTGCATGTCGTAGCTCCCCCTTGCTGTTTCGGCCCGGTTCAGCGGGCCATGGTGAGCAGGACGCGGCCGAAGGGCCGGTCCTCGATCAGATGACGCTGCGCTTCGGCCGCCTGTTCCAGTGGGAACACGCGGGCGATGGCGGGGGTGATGCGGCCCGCGCGCAGCCATTCCAGCAGGGTCACGCGGGCGGCGCGTGCCACGTCCGGCGGGGTCATCGTGAACGTGTAGCCGTAGGCGGTGGCGTTCTTCCACATCAGATCGGTGATGTTCACCGTGCCTTCGACGCCGCCTGCGTATCCGACGCCGACGTAGACGCCGCCGTGAGCGAGAGAGGCGATACAGGGACCGAGGAGCGGACCGGCGACGCCGTCGACCACGACGTCCACGCCCCTGCCGTCGGTGATGCGCGCGACGCCGTCGGTCAGGGATTCGCGGGACAGGTCGATGACGTGCTCGTGGCCGGCGGCACGGGCGGCTTCGGCTTTGTCGGTGCGGCTTGCGGTGGAGACGGCCAGGGATGCGCCGAGTTCGCGGGCCACCTCCACGGTGCCCATGCCGACGGAGCCACCGATGCCTGGCGCCAGGACGGTACCGCCGGCCTTCAGCCCGGCAAGTCGGGTCAGGACGAGGTAGGCGGTGCTGTATCCGGCACCGGCGAACAGCGCGCAGGCGGCCTCGTCGCTCACCCCAGCGGGGATTGGTATCAACTGGTTGGCGTCCGCGGTCAGTTGCTCGCGCCAGGTGCCGTCGGTGCGCCAGCCGAGCCCGCCGCCGCCGACCACGACGCGCGCGCCCTTGGGCAGGCCGGTCGCGCCGGGGTCGGTGATCCGCCCCACCGCGCCGCCGCCGGGTATATGGGGCGGCGTCTGGTGCAGGGAGGGGTCCATCCGGCCTGCCCTGATGGTGTTGTCGGCCGGACTCACTTCGGCGTAGGAGAGCCGGATCGACGCCCGGCCGCCCGTGGCCGGTTCGGCGGGACGGTCCACGAGCCGCAGTTCGTCGTAGCCGCCGTGGCGCCGGTACTCGATCGCCCGCATGGCGTTCCACCTCCGTATGTCGGATCACGGGCCGTCCGGCGACCCTTGATGATCCAAGTCAATGAAACAGGTTCTGTTACAACTTCACGCAAGGGCGAGCCCCGCCCGGCACCGCTCGGCGGTTCAGCCGGAGCGGGTGGCCAGCGTGTCCCGCAGGACGTCCGCGATCGAGACCCCCGCGAGTTCCCGCCGGACGGCCTCCTCCGCGTCGACGTAGACGCGGCGCAGCGCGGGCTGGATGCCGCGGCCGACGGGGCATGCCTGGTTCGGTTCGCCGCGATGCAGCGCGAACAGGGGCTCGTCGTGCACCGCGCCGTAGACGTCGAGAAGCGCAATGGACTCCGGGTCGCGACCCAACGTCCAGCCAGCCCCCGCGCCGTGACGGACCGTCACCAGGCCCGCCTTCCGTAGATCGGCGAGGCTGCGCCGGATCACGACGGGGTTGGTGGCCACGCTCGTGGCGATCTGGTCCGAGGTGACCACATCGCGCCCGCGGCCGTGCACCAGGGCCATCCAGGTCAGCACATGGACGGCAACCGTCATCCTGCTGTTCGCGCTCACGTCCTTCACCCCCTCGCTGTAACCATAACAGTTACAGCAGAGCTTCGGCCGGGGGTTCGGGTGGTGCTCATCGAAAGAACAACGAAGCGCCCTCAGAGCAGCATTCGGCGTCAGCCAGTTCCTGGCTCAGTCGTCGGACCAGCGTGCCGGAGGCTGCATCGGCGTCCGGGACACTGCTGGTCGCCACTCCCGCCCCGCACCTTCGCGCGCGAGGCAGAGCCTCCACCTGGTGGCGTACGTCGGGTGTGGGTAGATGAAGTCGGTGGAGATACCGGCCGCAGCAGCCAGGCCAGGCCCTTCATGGTGATCCGAGTTCCGTCCTTACGGGCTTGGTCGACGTGTTGCTGCGGCGCCCAGGCTCCGCGGGACGGGACGATGGTGCCGTCGTCGCGGCGGACGGCGTCGATGGCGTCGATGGCGTGCAGGATGCCGGTGATGACGGCCATGAGTCTCCCCCGAGAGTGTCCCAGGTTCCGACCATGACCGTGTCCAGAACTCCGTTCAATCTCACGAGGATTCCCAGGACGCATCATGCCCCGAGGGCCAACGCCGGATCGATCCTCGATGCACAGACCAGACCGTCGGCCCTCCTGCGGTGCAGAACAAGCCTGCTCGCTGACAACGACATCATCCGCCTGGACGCCGACCCCCGTGGGGCGCAGTACGGCTGGGTCTCCGAGCCTGTTCCGGGCTGGCGAGTGGCCCCGGCTCCACGAGCCCCTCCTCGCGAGGCTCCGCAGCGCGAACGCTCTGGACTTCTCCCGGGCGGCGGTCGACGGCTCGCACTTCCGGGCGCTAGAGGGGAGATCCAAGGCGTGACGAAGCCCTGTCGATCGGAGCAGGTAGGGCAGCGCTCGAAGCGGTGCCCTCGGTACACGGTAAGCGCGGGCGCCCCCGGCGCCGCCCGGACTTCGTTCTCGCCGACAGCGGCTACGACCACGACAGGTACCGCCGCCTTGTCTGGGACCTCGGTGTGAAGCCCGTGATCGCACGACGCGGCATCGAGCATGGCTCCGGGCTGGGCACCCAACGCTGGGTCGTCGAGCGCGCCTTCGCCCACCTCCACTGGTTCCGCCGCCTGCGGACCCGCTCGGAGTTCCGCGACGACAACCATGAAGCTTCCTCACCCTCGGTTGGGCCCTGACCTGCTGGAGGCGTCTTGCCGCGCCACGACCGCAGTGATCTACACGAACTCCTCGGCATGCCCACCCATGCCCCGGCCATGAACGTCACCCGTAGCCGTCTCGGACGCCTCACCCGTCAAGGCTTCCTCACTCAACCCGGGCGCGGCCTCTACCAGAAACAGACTTAACGCCGCTCTTCGCGGGCTGGAATCGGCACAACCGACGGCCGCCACTCTCGCTTGATCAACCCGAACACCCAAGAGTCGGAAACCTCGCCGTTCACGACGCAGTCCTCCCGCAACGTCCCTTCACGCACGAATCCGATCTTCTCGAGGACCCGGGCAGATGCCACGTTGCGCGTATCGGTCTCGGCCTGCACGCGATTCAGGTCCAATGTGTCGAACGCCCATCGCAGCAAAGCGTGCGCGGCCTCCGTCGCGAAGCCGTGGCCCCACATCGCATCGCCGAGGCAGTAGCCCAACGACGCGCTGCGGTAGTCCGGGTTCCATCCGGTCAGACCGCACCAGCCGACGAAGGCCCCGTCAGAGGCACGGTCGATGGCCACCCGCGCCCCGGTGCCTTCGTCCGCCATCTTCCGGCACATCGTGATGAACCGCTCGGCGCGAGCCCGTTCGGTCCACGGCGGGGAATCCCAATAGCGCAGCACGTAGGCACTGCTGTGCAGCGCGAAGAGGGGGTCCGCGTCGGCGTCGGTGAAGGGGCGCAGTCGCAGGCGAGCGGTGTGCAGTACGGGGGTGGCCAAAGTCACGCGCATCATCTTGTGTCCTCACGGGGCGGCCAGAACACCGGATATCCGATCCCGGTCCGGCCCCCATGACCAAGGCACCGCCTACCAGCAGATCGTGCATGCCTTCAACCAGCACCCCGACCAGGCATTCAGGGTCTGCGAACGACACGACTACTCGGCCTGCCCACCGATGGCCCAGACATGAACGTCACCCGCAGCCGTCTCGGGCGCCGAGGCCTCCTCGCCCAACCCGGACCAGTCCACTATGAGAAACGGACTTAACATCCTCTTAATGCACTGGAGCCAGTCAATGCACGCGATCCCCGCACTCCGCCGGAAACAGCAGGGCGCCTGGGGGCAGTTCGCCCGGATGCCGGGCGATCACCCGCAGGCATGCTTCGAGAGAGCCCTCCGCGGGCGGGTATTCGAGGGTGAGTTCACTCAGCACGGTGATGACACCCTCGCGATGCATTTCCGCAGCATGCACGCCGTCGGGGAGACAGCCGACCAAGGTGCCGAAGGCTGCCGTGTCACTGCTGTCGGCGACGCACTCACGGATCTCGAAGCGCCAGTGCGCGGCCGCGTCGGCCAGCAATGACTTGCCCTTCTGGCCCAGCCCGACAAGGAAATCGGCGCGGGCTCGCAGATGGTGGGCGATGGCACAGCAGATGGGAACCGCAGTGCCGTCAGGAGCCACCACCCGCGTGTACCCGGCATGCGGATAGCACGACAGAGCCTCATCAAGCAGCCCCAACGCGGCGTCCTTTGCCGCCGGGTGACCCTGCTGGGCGATGTCCAGAAGAAGCGGGGCCGCAACCACAGCCGCTGGGAACACAGCGGCACTGTGGCCATGAACAATTCCACCGCCGCCGAGCCGCGAGCCGGCCTTCGCCGCCTGTACCAGGTTCGCTGCCTCGGCCAGGGCACGCAGACCACGGGCGGCACGATCAGGTTCATACCAGTCGGGATGGCCCGGTATGGAAGCCCAGTCCACCGCGTCGATCTCATCCAGCACAGCTGCATCCTCGCATGCGGCCGCTACCCACCGTCCAAGCCCCAACGCGGTTTTGAAGTCATTTCGTAGTGGTTCCAAGAGGCCTTTTCCTGGGTGTGGTGCTCGGCGAAGTTCACGACGCAGGCCAGGATGAGCAGCCTGTTGACACGGTCATCGTGGATTGTGGCGGTGCATCGTGCACGGACTCCACGGAGACGTGTCAGTTCGAACCCGGCGGATTCCGGTGACCGGAAGTCGAGGCGGGTGGTGAAGGCGAACTCGCTCGCCGGCACCGCGAAGCGGTTTCCCAGTCTGGAGTCGCGGCGCAGCTTGGTACCGACACCGACCGACTCGCCGGTCAACTCGCCCAGTCCGTCCTGAATGACGGTCCACTCGCCGTCACGCAGCGCCCACCCATGCGTGCCGACCCTTCCGAGCGGTAGGCGGTCGGCCGACCTGACGCCGAAGTTGGTTACACAGCGGGCAAGTCGGTCGAGCCCGGGGCGCCAATGCACACGCGATATTCGCTCGAGCTGCTGTACACGGTGTCCTTGGGCGTGCGGGCGACCGGAGCCTGCTGTCCGTCAACGTGAAACTTCGGCTTCAACGGACCCGAGGTCCGCCTCGACGCGGGAGCTGCGGCCTCGTAGCGTGCGAGATCACGCCCAACTCGAACAAGACCTCAGGCGGGTGACCCGGCGCAGCCGGGCCCATTGTCAGTGGTGGGCGGCAAGATGCCGGACATGACAACTTCTGCAGCAGTGATCGTGGACGCCGCCGCCTACGCACAGGCCGTCGAGGATGCGGTGGGTGCGTCGGCCGCCTACTACGCAGGCGGGACCTCGCCGCTGGACGACGACGCCTACGACCGGCTGGTCCGGGGGATCGCCGCATGGGAGGCCGAGCATCCGGATCTGGTGCTGCCCGAGTCCCCCACAGGGAAGGTCGCCGGCGGCGCCGTCGAGGGCGATGTGCCGCACACGGTCCCGATGCTCAGCCTCGACAACGTGTTCTCTGCGGAGGAATTCACCGCTTGGACGGCGTCTTTGGCCCGCCGCATCGGGCGTGATGTCACTCGGTTCAGCGTGGGACCGAAGCTGGACGGGCTGGCGATCGCCGCGCGTTACCGCGGCGGTCGCCTCACCCAGCTGATCACCCGCGGGGACGGAACGGCCGGAGAAGACGTCTCGCACGCGATCGGCACCATAGAGGGGCTGCCTGAGACATTGGCCGAGCCGGTGACCGTGGAGGTGCGCGGCGAAGTTCTCATGACTAATGCCCAGTTCGAGCACGCCAACGAGGTGCGCACGACACAAGGCGGACAGCCGTTCGCCAATCCCCGCAACGCGGCCGCCGGCACGCTGCGAGCCAAAGACCGCGCCTACACGGTCCCGATGACGTTCTTCGGCTATGGCCTGCTGCCGCTGCCCGACACAGACCCAGCCCTTGCCGAGCGACTGAATGCCTCCGCACACAGCGACCTGATGCATCTGGCCGCCGAGTTCGGCGTGCACACCAGCGCCCGGACCGCGGTCCCCGACGTCGTGGCCGAGTCCCCCGAGCAGGTCCTGGTCCACATCCAGGAGATCGCCACTGCGCGTGCCGAGCTGCCATTCGGCATCGACGGCATCGTCATCAAGGCCGACCTCGCCGCCGATCAGCAGGCAGCCGGATCCGGCTCGCGCGCACCACGGTGGGCGATCGCCTACAAGCTGCCGGCCGTGGAGAAGATCACCCGCCTGCTGGAGGTGGAGTGGAACGTCGGCCGCACCGGTATCGTCGCGCCGCGCGCGGTCCTCGAACCGGTCGTGATCGACGGTTCCACCATCACCTACGCCACCCTGCACAACCCCGCCGACATCACCCGCCGCGGCCTGCTCCTGGGCGACCACGTCATGGTCCACCGCGCCGGAGACGTCATCCCCCGCATCGAGGCCCCAGTCACCCACCTGCGCACAGGCGGCGAAAAGCCCATCGCGTTCCCTGAGCAGTGTCCACGCTGCGGGTCCGACATCGACAAGAGCAAGGAACGCTGGCGGTGCGTACAGGGCCGCAACTGCCACCTGGTTGCCTCCCTCGCCTACGCCGCCGGCCGCGACCAGCTCGACATCGAGGGACTGGGCACCACCCGCATCGTCCAGCTCGTCGACGCGGGTCTGGTGACCGATCTCGCCGACCTGTTCACCCTGAAGCGCGAACAGCTGCTCGACCTCGAGAGGATGGGCGAAACCAGCACCGACAACCTCCTCACCGCGATCGCAAAGGCCAAGCAGCAGCCGCTGGCACGGGTGCTGTGCGCGCTCGGCGTCAGTGGCACAGGCCGGTCCATGTCCCGGCGCATCGCACGCCACTTCGCCACCATGGACAACATCCGCACCGCCACCCCTGAAGCGATGCAGCAGGTCGACGGCATCGGAACTGAGAAAGCCCCCTCGATCGTCACAGAGCTTGCGGAACTGGGACCGCTCATAGACAAGCTCGCCAACGCCGGAGTCAACATGACCGAGCCCGGCGCCACCCCTCCCCCAGCCGGCACCACCGTCCCCGACGGCTCGGCCGCCGCCCCAACAGAGCCAGGCCCCCTCGCGGGAATGACCGTGGTGGTCACCGGCGCGATGACAGGCCCCCTGGAACAACTCTCCCGCAACGAAATGAACGAACTCATCGAACGAGCCGGAGGACGCTCCTCCTCCAGCGTCTCCAAGAAGACCACCCTCGTCGTCGCGGGCGACGGAGCTGGTTCCAAGCGCGCCAAGGCCGAGCAACTCGGCATCCGCCTCGCCACCCCGGACGAGTTCGCCACCCTGGTTGCCGGCCTCCTCCCCTGAGGCCTCAGGCAGGCGTGGATGTGACTGGGAGTGAGGTCACGTCCAGCGTGCAGGTAGGTGCCGTTGCCAGTCTGCTGCATCGCTGCGGCCCGGATACGTGAGGTTGTCCGGAGTCCACGCGGCATCCCGGGGACAGGCCGCGTACGGCGGCGCGTTGCCATCGCCGCCACCGGCGGTGGCCGGTGATGTTCCCGTGGAGGGTGAGACCGCCCTGCTGCCCCGGCCTCGGCCGGAACAGCAGGGCGGTCTGAATCTGTGGCCACTCCAAGACGCTGTTCGTCCTCATGAAGCTGTCCTACTCGCCCTTGCCGCTGTGGCCACCGCCATCTGCCCCCGCCGCTTCCGTACTCGCCATGGCCTCGCACTGTTCGGCACCCCGGCGGCTGCGACGTGAACGCCCGCCGCCTGCACCAAGACCCCCGGCACCTTCTCGCCAGGCGCGGCTCCGTCCGGTGCTTCCGCCTACTTCTCTCTGTTCGGCTTCATTGAGCATCGCTCGGCTGAGTCGGAGAGAGCGGTGCACCACTTCTGGGCGAGTTCAGCCTGCGCGCCCAGGATCCCGGTTGGCGGGAGATGGCGACGGGCGACGGCGATGAAGTTCCCTTGTGCTGCAACGGCTCGCCCTCGAAGATCCAGCCAACTCTCCTTGCAAGTCAGACCCCGCCGAACCGCAATGTGAAACCGCCAGGTCTCCTCATCAATGGCGTGTGCGGCTTCCGCGATGCCTTTGCTGACGACGAGGTTGATGACACCCATGGCCTCGTTCCAGGGGCGCCAGTCGACCGTGCTGGGGGCCAGGACACCTTGGGCGTTTCTCTTGGATCACTGTCAGGGTGTTCAGTGGGCGGCCATAGGGTGGCCTGATGTTCGATCGGTTGGAGATCACGGTGCTGCCGCCGGGACCACGCTTCCCTGCCCAGCTGCGCTTCTGGGTCAACGGCCAGGACGTGGTGGAGCAGGCGGTGGGCCCTGGGGGCCGTGGGCCTCTGGCAGTGGAAGCGTTGCCCATCGGGCTCCCCAGCTCGCTGCGGGCGACGTCTGAGCCGCGCCGTGTGCAGTTGGGCGAGCCGGAGTGCACCGGGGGGTGCTGCGGCTTTCTCTCCGTGGTTGTGCAGCGAACGGGGAATGTCGTCCAGTGGTCGGGCTGGCAGGTTCCTCACAAAGCGGGCCAGCTGCTGGAATTCGACTTCTTCGCGAACGAGTACGACGCAGAGGTGGCCCGCGCTGAGGCAGATCCCGGGTGGCGGCTCTTGGCATGACTTGGCGAGCCGACCTGGAAGAAGCGGTGCGACTGTTCCCCTGCCGGCGATCGGATCGTTGGTCCGGGCGTGGCGTTAACGATGCGCAGTGGGCGCGAATCGAGCCGTTGCCACCAGACAGATCTCCAGGTGGGGTGGGCGCTGACGGGATCAACGGCAGGTCATCGACGCGATCGCGTGGAAGTTCCAGACCGGCTCGCAGGGGGTGCAACTACCGCGCGAGTACGGAACCTGGAAGGGCGTCTACACGCGGCTGCGGAACGGGGCGATCGACGGCACCTGGGAGCGGGTGTTCACCGCCCTGCTCGTCCAGGCCGATACCGAAGCGACCTGGACTGGGTCGTAGCAGTCGACTCCACCATCGTCCGTGCCCACCAGCATGCCGCCGGGGCCCGCGAAGAGGGGCCCCGGCAGGCGAGACGGCCGACCACGCCATCGGCCGTTCTCACGGCGGAGGTGAGCCGGGACGGTGTCATCTCGTTGATCAACGGAGGTGAGGACGCCAGGAGCGCAGTACGAAGTGTTGTCAGTGCTCGCTCATAGGATCACGGCATGCCTGATGCCTTCACCGTCTTGTGGACCCATGACACGTGCCGTGCCCTGCGCAAGGGGGGTCGCGTCGGTAAGCGGCCGCCGGTCGCTTTCAGCGGTGTCCATTCCTCCCTACCTGCCTGGTCGGGTGCCCGTGCCGGGGATGAGGTGTACGCGCTGCACGTGAACCGGCGCGTCGTGTTTGTGGTGAGCCGGATGCGGGTGATCGACATGGAGCGGCGCGACTGCTGCGGCGCCGTTCCCGTGTCGTGGCAGGATCCCGCGTTTCCGGGGCACGGCGACTGGTCGATGCTCGGTGCCGGGGGCTGCGGCGCCGCTGCGGTGCACGTCGACGCAACGCCCGTACGCCTTGACGTGCCGATACCCGGGGACCTTCTGCCGGAGCTCACCTGGCAGAACCGTCGAGGCCACACGCGTGGCCTGAAGTACGTGGTCGATGGCCGCCTCGAGCGTTCGATCAGCCTCCAGGGGTTCTACCGTCTGACCGCCGAGTCGGCTGACGAGTTGGCGAAGGTCATCAGCAATGCTGCCGCTTGATGCCGACGCGAGGTTGAGATTGAGCGGATGCCTGTGCTGCCTATCGGAATGAGGTCCTCCCCGCATGAGCGGAGGGCGAGCTGAGGGCTTCAGGTGCGGCAGCAGTGGCTGATCGTCCTCTCCGTGCAGCGGGAGGCAACGCCTTCGGTTACGCAACTCTCACCGACGCCCGGGCCTCGGCCGGACGGACGGGCGGACTGTCGTCGCTCCCACGTACTTGTGGACAGCGTGGAGTTCGCCCAGGAGCTGGCCAAGCAGGATTCCGGCATCGCGGCGGCCCGCCGCGCTCGCGGCCTGCTCGGCGGCCTCAACGGTTCTGCTACCGGGCGCCGCGGGCATGCCTCGTGCCCGGCGTCGGCCTCCGCCACAGCCTCTTCCGACCCCAGCAGCCCGCGCAACGCCGCCTCGCGCCAGCAGAACTTTGCTTCGCAGGACCCTCCCCAAGAGCGTCACGCTCGTCGGCCTGCGCCAGGACCGCGCTCAACGAGGCGCCGGCACCGGCGATCCTCCTCAAGCTGATGCGGCTCTTCGAGATCACCGCGCAGAGTAGTTCCCGAACAGTGCGCGGGTGCTCACCGTGCTCCGGGCCAGTGAGGAGCATCGGGTGATCTCGTAGGGGAACCAGTGCAGCCGGTATGAGGCATAGGGGGTGAGCTCCTCCAGGCTGCTCATTGCACCGATCTCGGGCGGTAGACGCTGCCACCCATCGGCCGAGGTGTCCTGGCGCTCGGCGTGGAAACTGACACGGGCTCGCGGATGCCGAAGCCAGCATGCCGGTGGCCCCGGTCGGCATGAGCGTAAGCCCAGTCCTGGCATTGGGGGGTTTTCCCCATCGTGGGCAGCACTGTGGCTGCGTAAAGTCGCAGTGACTGATCACCGATTCAACTCGCTCCACACGGGGGAACTTCATGCGACGCCTACAGACGCGCGCCCTTACAGCAGTCTCTTTGGCTGCTCTCACCATCGGCGGCCTCTCCGCGTGCTCGGCCCTCGACCAGAAGACCTTCGAGGACGACGCCAAGGTGCACCAGAAAATCACGTCGATCCGTCTCGACAGCAGGAACGGCGGGGTAAGGGTGGCCGCTTCGGCAGACATCTCGACGATCTCCGTGCACCGCAAGGTCAACTACCGCGGTGACAAGCCGAGTGGCACGTCGTTCAGCGTCGAGAACGGCGTCCTGACACTCTCCGGCTGCGGCAAGGACTGCGGCGTCAACTACGTCGTCAAGGTGCCCGCCGGTCTTCCGGTGACGGGAGCCACGTCCAACGGCAGCCTCACGCTGAGCAATGTCGGCACGGTCGACGCGCACACAAGCAACGGCGAGATCACGGTGAACAATGCGACAGGCCCGGTGAAGCTACGCACGTCCAACGGTGACGTCAACGTCAAGGACGTCAAGGCCGGCGACATCGACACGCAGACGTCGAACGGCGAGGTGACGATCCAGACGGCCACCCCGCAGAACATCGAGGCCCACACGACGAACGGCAGCCTCACGGTCACGGCCCCGCCCGCCAAGTACCAGATCTCGGCGAACGACTCCCACGGCGACAAGAAGGTGGCGTTCAAGAACGACCCCTCGGGCAAGTACCGCTTGGATCTGTCGACAACGAACGGTGACTTGACTGTGGAGTCGGCAGGCTAGCCGCGCGCTTTCATGAAGCGGGCTGCCGGCAGGTGGCCAGCTCCGTAAGAAGTGCCTCTGACCAGTGAGGATGAGGATCGCCCAGGTCCTCGTTCCCGCACCAGGTGGAGGCACTTCTCAAGTGAGCAAGCGCATCGGTTCCTGCCGGCGAGTGCTCGACCTCGCGCTCGCAGTTGCTCTGTGCGGGGAGTGCCTGGCGGATGGTGGCGACGCTACGGGCCGACGGCACGGTCGGGTCGGGCGCGTCCGACCCGACCGTCTCCGCCTCGTCAACACGCGCCGTGGCAGGTCCCCGCTCAGTCGCGACGAGAGAGTCGGCGGTGCGGCGCTGTCCGTGCGGGAACTCTGCCTGCTCCGGAGAGCCGATGACGGACGGGGCCTTCTTGGTCCGCGGTGCGTGCGCCGCTCGTAGCGGCGTCAGACGGTTTTGACAACGGTGCCGGCGCCGTCGAGCGCGGCTACCTCGTCGGCGGGCGCCGTGGTGTCGGTGACGAGGGTGTGCAGGAGCGTGGAGGGGCCGACGTAGGCGTAGGCGGTGTTGCCGAGCTTGCTGCCGTCCGCGGCGGCGATGATGTGGCGTGTGGAGGCGATGCTTGCCTTCTTCACCGCCGCGTCGTCGAGGTCGTAGGCGGTCAGGCCTTCGGCTGCGCTCAGGCCGCAGCAGCCGACGACCGCGGTGTCGAAGCGCAGTGCCGACAGAGAGGCAAGCGTGAGGGGGCCGGTCAGGGCCCCTTCCGCGGCGCGGGGCCGTCCGCCGGGCACCATCAGCGTGGTCGGACTCGGCGAGTCGCTGAGTATGTGGATGGCCTGCAATGACAGGGGCATCACGGTGACCGGCCGTCCGCGCAGCAGGCGGGCGACCTCCAGGCAGGTGGTGCCGCTGTCCAGGAGGACGGTCTCGCCGTCGGCGATGAGTGAGGACACCTCGGCTGCGATCCGGCGCTTGGCGTCGGCGGCCTCGTGAGCGCGCAGCGCGAAGGGCGGCTCCTCACCCCTGAGCAGCAGGGTGCGCGCCCCGCCGCGGACGCGTTCGAGGACGCCTTGCGCGGCCAGTGTGTCGAGGTCGCGCCGGATGGTCATTTCCGAGGCGCCGGTCAGCTCGGCGAGTTTCAGGACCGTGGCACTGCCCGACTCTCTGACGGCTTGGGCGATCAGCCGGTGACGGTCTGCGTTGCTCATACCGCGATTGAACACCACCCAAAACGAACACGCAAGCTGTTCGCAAACGCGTTTTTCAAACACACATGAAGTTCGTTATGGTCGTTGGCATGGATCCTTCGCTCCGAGCCGCCCGTGTGGCGACCTTCGTCTACTTCGTCCTCAACGGCACCCTGGTGGGCATGTGGGTGGTGCAGATCCCCGCCATCGAGGAGCGCGTGGGGATCAGCCACTCAACGCTGGGGGGTTTCCTGGTGCTGCTGGGTCTCGGGGCCTTCGTCGGTATGCAGGTGGCGGGTCGGCTGGCCGACCGCCTCGGAACGCGAGTCGTGGTCCCCGCCACCGGCGTTCTCTGCAGCGCGGCCCTGGTACTGCCCGGCCTCCCACGGGATCCCTGGACGCTGGCAGGTGCCCTGCTGGTCTTCGGCTTCGGCAACGGCTGCCTCGACGTGAGCATGAACGCCCACGCCGTGCACGTGGAGAAGGCGTACGACCGGCCCGTCATGTCGGCCTTCCATGCCATGTTCTCCGTCGGCGGCGTCATCGCCGCGCTCGTCGGAGCAGGCGCCGCGAGCGCCGGCATGAGTCCGGCTGCGACGCTCGGCGCCACAGGAGTGGTGGGCATCGTGACCGCCTTGGTCTCGGCACGCGGTCTGCTGCCGGCCGCGCCGACATCCGCCACTGCGACCCCGACTGCGACTGCGGAAGGTGAGGGAGAGCCGGCCACGAAGCCGCGCACCGCCCCCCGGCACATCTGGATCCTCGCCGCCGTAGCTCTGATGATCATGCTGTGCGAGGGAGCCGCCAACGACTGGAGCGCGCTGCACCTGAAGACCATCCTCGGTGCACCCGCGAGCACCGCCGCCTTCGGGTACGGCACCTACGCGGCAACGATGACCATCGGCCGCCTCCTCACCGACCGCCTCACCGCCCGGTTCGGGCCCGTGGCCATCCTGCGCCACGGCTCGGCCATGGCCGCCGTCGGAATCACGATCGTGGCACTCTCCCCGTGGATTTGGCCCGTGTTCGCGGGTTGGGCCCTGTTCGGCCTGGGACTGTCCGGCTTGATACCCCAGCTGTTCAGCGCAGCCGGTCACGCCGACCCCTCCGCTGCCGGCACCAACGTCTCCCGCGTCGCCGGGCTCGGCTACCTCGGCATGCTCGCCGGCCCCGCTGTCATCGGCTGGATGACCCACCTCGTGGCGCTGAACCACTCCTTCCTGCTGATGACCCTGCTGTGCGTGATCGCCGCTGCGACCGCCGGAATCTTGCGCACCGGATCAGACCGCACCCGCGAGATGGTGCAGAGCAGCTGCTGACCGCCTGTGCGGCACGGCCCTGACACCGTGCCGCACAGGCTCCCCGCTCGCCCCCAGTCGGCTACCTGACCGGTGGGGAGAAGCCCGCCGCCCCGCAGCAGGGGCCCCGATGCCCGAGACAGACGCCACCCCCGGCCGCGGCGGTGTCGGTGTCGGTGCGATGCTCCCCTGCGACCTGCCCGTCCGGGACGTGCTGCCGTTCGCCCGGCAGGCAGGGCAGAGGTCCTCATCGGGGGTGGATCCAGGAGGGCCGCAGTCGGCGCATTCGACGAGGGGCCGGCAGGTCAGGGCGTCGCTCACTGTTCGCGCGGCGGCGGATCGTCCCAGGCGGGCGGGTCAACGTTCACCGACCGGACCCAGAACCGGCTTCACGTCCACCACCGGCGTCCCATCCAGCGCCTCAAGACCGCTGACCCGCAACCGCAGACCGTCCCGGGCCAAGACCTCGACCCGGTGCAGACCCAGCGGATTCGGCCGATCAGGCGACCGTGTCGCGAAAACACCCGTCACGGGCCGGGAGACGTCGCCGCGCGGGTGCACCGTCAAGACATCGCGCTCCGCACGGTCCAGCCAGGTCAGCACCAGCAGCCGCGCCCCCACCCCGATGCCCTCCAGCCCGGCGGCGACCGCCGGGGCGAACACCAGATCTGCCTCCGGCGCCTCCTCGTCACCTTGGCGCGGCGCATCCTCCAGACGCCGCAACGGTGACTCCACCCGACCGATCGGCACAACGGTGAACGACTGCTCCTGCACCACAGGCTCCTCCCGGCTGCCACATCCGCGACCCGTACCGGACAGTCCAGGCACACTAGCGCCATCGGCCGACCTCCCCGCGCCTACGCCGACGCTTCAAGGGGACCGCCATCGGCCACCGTCGCCGGGCGACGACGCGGGTTGGAGGCGCTGTTGCCGATGGACAAGCAGCGCGGCTGGTCACTGGGTATGCCGGGCCGACTTCATCCCAGGGCTCGCCTGATGACCCGTTCCATCACCGTCTCGGGCAGCGCCGGGTTGTTCGCCGCCGCACGGGCAAGGGAGCTGTCAGGGGCGTCGAGCAGGGTTTCCAGGACCGGGAGGGCCAGAGCAGGGTGGGCGGCCGCGTCGCGCCGTGTGTCGGAATTCTGGGCGGCCAGGCAGAGCAGCAGTGTCTCGGACCGTGCCGCCGGGTGGCGGGCGACCTCTCGCAGGGCGCGGCTGGTGCTGGCCGGGTTCGCCGCTATGCAGTGCAATAGGGCAGCGGGGCAACCGGGGTGGCGGGCGACCGCGGCAAAGACGGGCGGCCCGTGCCGTTCGACCAGTTCGGCGAGCCGTTCGGGAGCCAGTTCCGGCCGGGCGGCGATCCGCTGGGCTACTGCGATGTCCGGGTCGGTGGCGAGCTGTTCGGCGAGGTCGCCCTGCAGCCGGGTCCGGTTGGCGGCAAGCGCCCTGGCCTGCGCCACCCGACTCGTGGCCAGCGTACGGAGTTCAAGCTCGGTGGCGGACTCGACGCGGGGTGCCGGTTCGCCGGGCAGCCGTTCGTGAGCGGCGAGTGTGATGAGCAGGTCGAGCGGGACGGCCGGGTTCTCTGCGATGGCCCGGCGGACCACAGGAGCGGAGTCGGCGGCGAGTGTACGCAGCAGGGCTTCGGGGACGGCGGGGTTCGCGGCGATCACAGCGCGGACGTCGCAGGAGGGGTGTGTGGCCAGCCGGTTCAGGAAGTCGGCGGGTAGGTCAGTGCGGGCAGCGAACGTCTCGACCGCCCAGACCTCGGGGGCGTCCAGGAAAGCAGCGAGCCCTTCAGGCGGCACGGCCGGGTGGCTCGCGGCCGCCAACTGGACGCGCCGGATGCCGGGTGTGTGGTCCGCGCACGCCGCCTCGCTGCGGTGACAGGCACCGCAGCGGGTCGGAGCCGGGCGCCCGCCGTCGGCGAGGAGGGCGGCGAGCAGCGAGGGCGGCGCGTTCTCGTTGTCCGCGACGGCCTGCCGCACGACGGTGCTGGGGTGGCGCGCGAGGTGAGGGAACAGCTCGGGCGGAACGTGCGGGCTTCCGGCGGCGCTGGCGACGACCTCCGGGTCCGGGTCATGGGCGACAGAGGCAATAACGTCGGCGGGTGCGTCGCGGGCATAGGCGACCTCCTGCCGTACCTCGGGGTCTGGATCGGCGGCAGCCTGCCGCCAGGCGGCGGCCGGCGCCACCCCGCCGAGGACCGCGTCGAGGAGCCGTCCGGGATGCTCCTGGGGGATCTTGGGCCACGGCACCAGCCCGCTCCGGATCAGAAAACAGGTAAGCGACGGATTGCCGACGGTGAGCAGGTCCCTGACCTGTGGGGGTGTCAGCCGTTCACGATCGGCCAGCGCGAACAGGACCTCCTCGTCGCCGCTCGCCACGAGCCGGGCGAACAGTCCCGCGGGCAGGGCCGGGTTCTCGGCCAGCCCTAGCAGCGCGTCACGCAAGCGGTCCATCTCCCAACGATTAGGCCTGCCTGCCACCTGCCTGGCTGCCGGCGGCAGGTCGATGTAACAGGAAGGGCGCTCGAACATCCATCGCATATTGCTGGGGACACTGGCAGACGGTCAGGACGGCTGGTGACCGGCTGACCGCTGGTGACGCCGGCCAGGGTACTTCCTGTGGATGACCTCGCAGGCCAGAAGTGGGGGCGGTCGGAGTTCCTCCTGGGCTTCCTCGACCTCCGCGAGCGTCTTCCCCTCGACCGACCGGCGGGCCTGCCACGCGAGCATGGCCTTCGGCAACTTCGCCGACGGCACCCTCTCGCCGGCCGGAACAACCTGCCGCCAGGACAAGCCGCCGTTCCCGGCACCCGAGCCCGGCGGCGGCGCGCTGGCGGGCGAGATGCCGGGCGTCAGCCCTTCACACCCACGACCTGCTTGAGCTTCGTGACGACCTCGACCCGATCCCGCTGCTGGTCGATGACCTGGTCGACCGGCTGCAAAGGCCACCGAGCGCGACGAGGCGAAGGGCCCTGCATGGAAGGACGAACAGCGGCCCGTCGTGAAAGACATGCGGTGTAGACGCCTGGCTCTGCTTCGAGGACGAGGCAGAGCCAGGGCCCCGCACGGACGGCCCGAAGCATGTCCGCCAACAGGCTGCACACGGTGTCGTCCTCGAACGTGGTGCTTGCGGCTGCGAGTCCGGCTCTCACCAGGTCCCGGCGGCGCAGGATCACCGAGGCTCGCCCGTCGCGGTCGACCAGGCAGTCCGTGGTGAACTCAAGGCCGTAGACCCGCTCTTGCACGATGAACTCAGGGATTGGTTCGCACCGGAGGCCGGGCCGACCTGCGTCCCGTTCGGATCGTCTCTGCCGTGCGTGAGGCGGCGCGCAGGGCGTCCGGGACGTCGTCCGTTGCCATGCTGGTGTCAGACCGTCGCCTTATGTTGGCCCAGTGATTCGTGAAGCGCTTGAGCACCGGGTGATAGAGGCCGCGGCCGCCGATGTCCGGCTGGCGAGAACGGAATTCGACGGGGCCGGCATGTGGCTGACGGCCGTCGGTCAGGGGCCCTCGGAGCCTCTTGCCGCAGAGGTCTGGGTCTTCAACGCGGATCTCGCTCGGGTGCTGCTGGTTCATCACCGCTGGCGGGGTTGGGTTCCGCCGGGCGGGCGCGTCGAGCCGGGGGAAACGCCCCGAGAAGGGGCACGCCGTGAGCTCTTCGAGGAGACCGGCGTCAAGGCGGAGCTACTACCGGAGCCGGCGATGGCGACGGTGCGTTCCTATCGCCCGGGGTGGGCGGCTACACTCGGGCTGTCGTTCGTTGCGGTCGTGGATGGCGCGACGCCTTTGGCCGCAGAGAGTGGACAGCCGGCAGCCTGGAAGTCTCTGAACGAGGACTGGGCCAGCTACTTCCCCGAGGACGCATCCCGCATACGTCAGCATGCGCGACGGCTGCGCGAGGTCTCCGGCCGCTGATAGGAAGCTTCGGCAGGACCGCCAGGTTTCGACAGTCGGCCGGAGGCCAAAAACAGGGGCGGCGTTCACCGCGAGGAGGACCGTCGTGGCGGACACCGCCCTCCGCGCCGGAGTCTCCAAGGTCCGGGGACACCCGTATCTACAGCCCAGGACGTCCAACATCGTCCTGGGCAGAGCCCCAGCGGGGCATGAGATCACACCGTCTTGACCTGGCCACCGTCGATGGTGAACTCGGCACCGGTGATGTTGCCGGCGAGTGGCGAGGCGAGGAAGAGAGCCAGATCGGCGACTTCGTGGGGTTCGGTGACCCGTCCGGTGGAGATGCCCATGCTCTGGGGCACGACCACATCGATGGCTTCCTGTGCGGTGGTTCCGGCCTGGGCTGCCGTCGCGTCGGCGAAGCCACCTGGAGCGGTCCAGAAGGGAGTCCGGACCGGTCCTGGGGCGATCGCATTGACCCGGACACCCCGCGGTGCGAACTCCTCGGACAGTGACTTGGTCAGGCTGGTCAGCCCGGCCTTGGCCGCGGAGTAGTCCACGACCATGGGGAATGGCAGGCGGGCGTTGATGGAGCTGATGTTGATGATGGACGCCTCGCCCGCGTCCAGCAGGTGGGGCAGCGCCGCGCGGCTGGCCCGGACCGCGCTGAACAGGGTCATGTTGAAGATCCGTTGCCACTCGGCGTCGTCGATGTCCAGGAAGCTCGGACGGGACGTCGCGGTACCCAGATTGTTGACCAGGATGTCGACCCTGCCGTACTGGTGCGTCGCGAGCCTGACGAGCGTGTCCGGTCCCTCTGCGGTGGACAGGTCGACCGGGACTGCGGTGACGCCGTAGTTCTCATGGAGCGCTTCGAGCTCGGGAGTGACGCTCCGGCTGCCGGCGACGACGTGCGCGCCTTCGCGGGCGAACGCATCGGCGATGGCGAGGCCGATGCCCTTGCTCGCCCCGGTGACGACAGCGACCTTGTCTTTGAGCTGGAGGTCCATGGGGGCTCCTTTTCCGCGTTGATCACCGCATATGTCGAGAGTACGTGGAACCGGCGCCGTCGGCCCGGGGCGAGCGGCCTCGCTCGGTCTCGTGGCGATCCCTCACCCGCAAACCGCACGAGCCGGGCCAGGCCGGGCCACGGAGCGGTTTCATCCGAAGTCGGCCACTCGCCACAGAGCCGACCTGCGCTCGGTGTCGAAGCCGGCCACCGATGACCTGTTCACCCTGATGGAGTCTTGCAGCAGCCGGCGGGACGAGCGTCCTGCATGCCACCCCCGTCGAGTAAGTGCGGGGTCGTCACGGAGCCGACGAGGGGCGACACCTTCACCCAGGAGGCCACTACCCGTCTGCTGCGTCCCCCGGACGTCACCCGGAAGGCGATACGTGACGACACCACAGGGAGGCTCGTCAACCGCGCCCAGTTCGACAACTCCGCCGAGACGCGTGACCGGATCCGCGAACACACCACGGCCGTTCGTACGATCGAGCACACCATCGAGTACCTCGACCTGGCCAGGTCCTGCCGCAGTTCCGTGGCCACCTTGGGCCTGCTGGTCCCGCAGCTGCGTGGGCAGGAGCTCACCGACGACGAGCGCGAGACCTTACGCCACCAGATCGGCGGATCCGCGCGGGGCCGGCGACACCGCGGGCGCACCGCCACCAGTCACTCGGTCGGTGTCGCAGCCCGGTCCGGGAAGAACTCGGCACTTTGCACGTACTCCATCGCCTTGGTGAACTCCGGGTCGCCGAGGCGGCGTCCCATCTCCTGCGGGCTCACGTCCTCCACGCGTGTCTGGATCCAGTACAGGCTGCCCAGCGGATCGCGCACCCGGCCGACCCGGTCGCCGAAGAAAAGGTGGGTGACCTCCGTGACCGAGGTACCGCAGGCCTCAACGGCCTGCCGGTGCACGGCGTCGGCGTCCTAGACGTAGAGGCGAAGAAACCAGCCACCCACGCCCGGCTCCAGGGGACATGCTCACGGGTTTGGACAGTTGGGGGTGGAGGTGGGGGTGTCGGTCCGTCCCGCTCACCTGGTCTCGTCGCCGGCGGCGAGGAGGGTGCGGCCGGCCGCGAAGAGCCGTGCGCAGCGTTGCGTCATGGCTTCGGGTGACTGGTCGGGGTGGTTGACCCACCAGCGGACCAGGGCGGTGCACAGGCCGCGCCAGGCGTATTTGAGGGCGTCGGCGTCGAGCGGGTCGCTCGATCCCGCCGCTTGCAGGAGGTCGGCGGTGCCGGTCGCGGCGAGGTCGTCGATGGCGCTGCGGTAGTGCGCCGCGCGTCGGGCGGCGTCGCTGTCGGGCGGGAGTGTGGCGTCGTAGAGGACGAACCATGCCTCGCGCTGTCCGTCCAGGGCGGTGAACAGGGCGTGCAGCACACGCAGGGAGGTGGGCGGCGCGTCGGAGGCGTGTTCGGCCATCGCGGAGCGGATGGCGTCCAGCAGTCGGTCACCCACGGGGTTCAGGCAGGCGAGGTAGAGGTCCTGCTTGCTGCCGAAGTAGTGGTGCAGCAGCGGCTTGGTGACGCCCACGCGGGTGGCGACGGCGGCGACGGTGGTGGCTTCGTAGCCGTGGCGGCCGAACTCCTCGGTGGCCGCGGCCAGGACCTGTCGTTCGCGCGCGGCCCTGGGCACGCCCTTGGTGCCGGCCCTGGAAGGGAGCGTTGTCATAGACCTGATATTACCCTAGGGTAATTTTCCGTTGGGTAAATTGCCTGGACCTCCGACCTCGGACCTTGCTGGGAGCACACTCATGCCTGCCACCCCGCCCCGCCCCGGCGCCTCCCGCACCCGCTCCTGGTGGGGCTGGGGTTATGCCGACGCCCACCCCGACGACGCCGAATGCATCGCCATGGGCGCACTGCTGCCGGGCACACTCGCCCGCCCTCTGCCGATACCCCAGGTCGCCGACCTGCCCATCGCCCGTCCCGCCGCGACACCCCCGCCCGCACTGGCACACCTGGTCACCGCCGATCCCCAGGCGCGCGCCGCCCACGCCATGGGCAAGGCCTACCGCGACGTCATCCGGGCCCTGCGCGGCCGACCCGGCAGGATTCCCGACCTGGTCGCCCGACCGACCGACGACCAGGAGGTCGCCGACCTGCTCGACTGGGCCGGCGAGCACGGCGTGGCCGTCCTCCCCTTCGGCGGCGGCTCCTCGGTCGTCGGCGGTGTGGAGTACCGCGGCGACACCCACCGCGCCGTCCTCTCACTCGACCTCACCTCCATGGACCGGGTCCTGGAGATCGACACCGCCAGCCGCTCAGCCCGCATCCAGGCCGGCGCGCTCGGCCCCGTACTCGAAGAGCAGCTACGGCCGCACGGTCTCACCCTGCGCCATTTCCCGCAGAGCTTCGAGTTCTCCACCCTCGGCGGCTGGCTCGCGACCCGCGCCGGCGGCCACTACGCCACCGGCCACACCCACATCGACGACTTCGTCCAGTCCCTGCACGTCGTCACACCCGCCGGCGCCGGAACGTCCTGGCGCCTGCCCGCATCCGGCGCCGGCCCTTCCCCCGACCGCCTGTTTCTCGGCTCCGAGGGCGCCCTCGGCGTCATCACCGAGGCCTGGATGCGCCTGCAGGAACGCCCACGGCACAAGGCCTCGGCGTCCGTGACCTTCACCGACTTCCACCAGGCGCTCGACGCGGTACGTGCCATCGCCCAGTCCGACCTCGCCCCCGCCAACTGCCGCCTGCTCGACCCCGGCGAAGCACTGCTCTCCGGTGCCTCCCACGACGGCTCCTCCGTCCTGATCCTCGGCTTCGAATCCGCCACCACCCGCGTCGACGACCGCCTCACCGACGCCCTCGACCTGGCCCGCGCCCACGGCGGCCGCGCCGGGACACCGACCACGGACCGGGACGCCCCGGCCGACACGGCCGTGACCGCCTGGCGCTCCGCGTTCCTGCGCATGCCCTACCTACGCGACGGCCTGGCCCGCATGGGCGCCGTCGTCGAAACCTTCGAAACCGCCGCCACCTGGGACAGGATCCCCGCCCTCATCGATGCCGTCCGGACCGAGGTCAGCGCCACCGCCCTCAAAGCCACCGGAAACCCCGCCACCATCAACTGCCGCCTCACCCACGTCTACCCGGACGGCGCCGCCCCCTACTTCACCGTGGCCGTCGCCGGCCGACCCGGCAACGAACTCGACATCTGGGACGACATCAAAGCCGCCGCAAACGACGTCCTCCACCGCCACCACGCAACCATCACCCACCACCACGCCACCGGCCGCGACCACCGCCCCGCCTACGACCGCCAACGCCCAGAGCCCTTCGCTCTCGCGCTGCGCGCCGCCAAGGACGCCCTGGACCCCCATCGCATCCTCAACCCGGGCGTCCTCATCGGCTGACGACACGCCCAGAGGCAGGCAAGGACCGCGTCAGCTGCCCCAACAGCAATCGCAGAGGGACACCCGCGACGACGGGCCACGGACGGCAATGGCCTCCACCCACTCCTGATGGTGGGATGTGCTGGTGTTCTACGAAGACCTCAGCGCCTACAGCTATTCCGATGACGGAGACACGTTCACCGACTGCACCACTGGCGTGCGCTTTGTCAGCTTCCAGCCCGCCTACGAGCGTCTCAACGTGGGCTGGCTGGAAGCCGCACAGCCCTGGACGCAAGGGCCGGTCTCCGACGGCTTCACCGACAAGCTGGTGAAAATCTTGGCAGTACAGGAAGTGAACGGGACGTTGCGGCTGCACCACTGCGATTTCTGTCCGGTACTGGACGACTCCAACCAGTGGTTCACTCCCCGGCCAGGGCATCGCTGTGCCAGTGCGGGCACCAGCGAGATCCGTGTCCCTGGCCCGCCCGGCATCGCCTTCGCCGCTCCGCAGTTGGTCGGACACTACGTAGCCGACCACGGCTACCTGCCACCTGAAATGTTCGTCGACGCCGTGTTCGCCTTCGATCTGCAGATGGCGTCCTCCACCTTGTACCCCTGGATCACGTTCCCCTGGATTACTGATGGTGCCGACTTGTACGACGCCAGGTACGAGTGACGCTGACTGCTGGGCGGATTGGAGAGTGGGTCCTGACCGGGTTGCGTGAGTTGTTGGCCGAGGGCCTGGTGGTGGAGTGGTCGGTCAGCGGCGAACGGATCGTAGGGCCGGCGCACTACGTCCGCATGGCCGGCCGGGAGTACTGGACCGAGTTGGGCTCCGATCCGTCGCCGGAGTGGCGGGCCGGCCTGGTTCAGCCGTTGTGACAGAGCCGGCCGACGCCAGCGGGCCCGCCGACAGCACGTCAGCGGCGCGAGCAACCGGAATTCGATGCCGGAACCGCAGGCGGGCGTGGTGCCGCATCTGAGGCCACATTCCACCTGGGCTGGTCAAAATTTACTTTCCCGGAATCCGTCTGCATAGTGGCGCCTCGAAATAGCGGCGGGCTGAACAGGGAGGGGCTTTTCTTGTCGCCGATCAACGATGGTGCCGCGCGCGAGGTGGAGCTTGAGCGAGTTCAGGTGTCCGTCATTGGCGAGCTGTTGGACGAGCGACTGGCCGGGACGCGGGCGCAGCTGGCCCACGTGCTCGCGTCGCCGTCCGATGGTGCGGGTGAGACGTACGAGCGGGAGGTGGCGGCCGGGCGACTGGCGGGGGAGGTTCGTCGGCTGGAGGGAGCCGAGGACGGGTTGGTCTTCGGCCGGATCGACCTGGCGGACGGGACCGTCTTGCGGATCGGGCGGCTGGGGCTGCACAGGGACTCGGACGAGCTGCCACTGCTGGTGGATTGGCGGGCCGAGGCCGCGCGGCCTTTCTATGAGGCGACGCCGGTTCATCCCATGGGGTTGCGGCGGCGCCGCCATCTGCGCCTGGCGGGACGCACGGTGGTGGGGGTGAGCGACGAGCTGCTTGACGGCTCCGCACCCACCGGACATGACGTGGTCGGCGACGGCCCGTTGACGGCGGCGCTCCAGGAGAGGCGCACGGGGCGGATGGGTACGGCGGTTGCCACGCTCCAGGCCGAGCAGGACGCGATCGTCCGGTCGCCCAACCGCGGGGTAACGGTGGTGCAGGGTGGTCCGGGCACCGGAAAGACGGTCGTAGCGCTGCACCGCGCCGCGTATGTGCTGTACGCGTTTCCGAAGGCATCGGAGCGCGGCGTGCTCGTACTGGGGCCGAACGCGCGGTTCCTCGACTACATCTGTCAGGTCCTGCCCTCGCTCGGGGAGAGCGACGTCGTCCTGGCAACGTGCGAGGAACTGGCCGGCGTCGTGCCGGGCGCCACGGACCCCTTCGAGGTGGCGCGCCTGAAGGGGAGTGCCGCACTGGCCGACGGGCTGGCCGCTGTGGTCCGTTCACGGCAGGCCCCGGGCGGTGACTTCGACGTCCGGGTCGGGCAGGAGTGGATTCGTCTGCAGGAAGGGGATGTCGCACAAGCGCGGGAGTCGGCACGGACCAGTGGTCTCGCGCACAACCCGGCGCGTCGGCTGTTCAAGGAGCTGCTGGTCGACGCTCTCGTCCGTGAGCTTGCCCGCAGTGGCGCCGAGGCGCTTGAGCGTATCGACGCTGAGGTCGCGCAGCTGACCGGCCTCGACCTGGACCGGGCTGCGGCAGCGGACCTGCGCCGCCTCGGTGTTGAGGACACGCCCGCCACAGGTGCCGACGAGTTCGACGCCGACGCCGTACGCGCCGACCTCCTGGACGATGCCTTGCTCGATCAGGCCGTCGAGGACCTGTGGCCCCGGCTCACGCCCGGCGACGTGGTCCGCGCCCTGCTGACGGATGCTGACGCGCTGGCGGCGTACCTGCGGCAGTTCACCGACGACCAGCGGGCCCTGCTGTGGCGAACGCCCGGTGCGCCCTGGACGGATGCTGACGTGCCGCTTCTCGACGAGGCGGCGAGCCTGGTCGACGGCCCGCCTGAGCAGGCCTTCGGGCACGTCGTCGTCGACGAGGCACAAGAGCTCACCGTCATGCAGTGGCGGATGATCGTGCGCCGTTGCCCGGGCAGGTCGATGACGCTGGTAGGAGATTTCGCCCAGGCAGGCCCGGCGACGGTGGCCCGGGACTGGAAGGAGGCTCTCGGCCCGGACCTCGGGAGGCGCTTCGACCTGCGAACGCTGACCGTCAGCTACCGGACCACCCAGGAGATCCTCGCCGCCACAGGGGACTTGCTCACCCGGATCGCCCCGGGCCGGCCGGCAGTCCGGTCGATCCGACGCGGCGAGGTGCCTCGAACCCTCGCCGCGGCCCCGGAGTCGCTCGTCGCCGCCCTTGTGCGGGAGCTGCGGGAGCAGGGCGCCGCGTACCCGGGCGAGTTGATCGGGGTGATCTGCGCCGATGGCAGGACGGAGCAGCTCACGGCTGCGGGAATCGAGCAGCATGCCCGACTGGTGCCGGCCTCACAGGCGCGCGGCCTGGAGTTCGATGCTGCCGTCGTGGTCGACCCTGATGGGATCACCGCCGCCCGCCCTGGGGGTGAGCGCGATCTGTACGTCGCCCTGACCCGGGCCACCAAGCGACTGTGCACCATCACCGTCCAGACAGCCTTGAAGACCACGAGGTGAGGATTTCCCGGGCGGAAAGGGCCCGGGTAGCAGTCGCTCGGCGTTCACGGACCAGAGAAGTTGAGCCCGATCCGCTTCCCGTGAACACAGCCGGCGAAGGGCAAACGTGTCACGAGGGGCGCGGCAGTGCGAGCCAGTCCTGCCAGGTAATGTCGCGGCCCAGATAACGGGGCTGCTGGAAGGGCCAGTCGGCGGCGATCCACTGCGGCACCAGCGCGTCGAGCGCGCGCTCCGCCTCGCCGTCGACAAGGTCGTCCACCACCCACCAGGAGACCTCTGCGTCGGAGCCGATGCGCTCGGGCGGATCGATGTAGACGCAGCCGAGGATCGCCGTCTCCTCCTCGTCCAGCAGCGCGTAGTTGAACGACTGGTGCGCGGCTATCTCCTTCTCGTGCCGCAGCAAGTCGACGCGGTCCTCTTCATACGTCATCGTCTCCTTGGGCCAGCCCCAGGCCGGGCCGAAGATCTCCCACAAGCGCTCTCGGGAGCCCATCACGGCGGGGTAGTCGATCGCGGTGTCCGCCTCCCGGATCGGCCGCAGGTGAAGCGCAGTGTCGGGCACGGGCACGTACACGGGGTGGACGAAGTCGTCAGGCAGCCAACTCATAAGGGCCGAGGTTATATGACCGCTCGCATCTACCAAGCCGCCCTCTGCATCGCAGCAACCTTCCTCTGGACCCATGCACTACTGGGTAGTGGGTTGGCCGGCTGATCGATGAGACAGATCGGAAGGGACGTGTCACGGCGCTGACCGCAGCACCGGGATCCGCCCGGCGGGCGACCGTCGAACAGCCAATGACTGGCCCGGAGTTGAGGTTCACTGGTACAGGGGGGGCGCGGGGGCGCCTCGGGACGGAGCCCCGGGATGTCGGACGGCACGGCCGAGCAGGAACGCGTGGACGGGGACCTCGTTGGTGTGTCCGACGAGGAACTGCGGGAGTGGATCACCGAGACCCGTGCCGAACTGGCACGGGAGCCGCTGGACGGGGATCTCGACGCGTCGGCGACGCGGGTCGCCCTGGCCCTGTGGCTCGCGGAGCTGGCCCAACGGCAGGGCGACCCGCGCGATCTCGACGCCGCGATCGCCGCCATCGATCAGGCGCTCGCCGACGACCCCGGCCACCACGACGCGCCGGAATGGCAAGGAATCCTCGGCCAGCTGCACTGGGCCCGGTACGAGGCGACCTACGAATCCAGCACGCCCCCGGACCAACTCGCCGCTCTCCTGGCGGAGCCCATCCGGCAGCTGGAGGCCGCCGCGGCCGTCCTCGCACCGGGCGAGGAGATCACCCGGCAGGTCCGAGCCCGGCTGGGGATCGCCTACGGGACTCGCTTCCTCAGCACCGAGGACCCGGCCGACGTCGAAGCGGCGATCACGCAGCTCGGCGAGGCACTCGACGGCGCGCCCGAACCCATGGAGCAGCCGGCCTTCTTCCGCTTCCACTACGGACAGCAGTACGCCCGTCGCTTCGATCTGACCGGCGCCGACGCCGACTTCGACCGGGCCCTCGCCGAAACACGGCGTGCCGTCGAGCACGGCGAGAACTCCGCCGAGTGCGAGGACGGCTGGTTCCCGATCGCCCGCGCCCAGCTCGCCCGGATTCTGCTCCTGCGGCTGCCGGAGGCCCGGCAGCACCGCAACGCGCGCGATGCCGCCCTGGCCCTGGCGTCGCTTCCGCTGCCGGTGCTGAGGAGTTACGGCCGACTGCTGCGTGAGCGGGCCGGCGAAGAGACTCTGGCGGCGGCCGCCCGCGACGATGCCTCCCGAACTGGCGGCCCAGGTCGGCTCCGTGGACCCGGACGACCTGCGGGGCTGGGCGGGCTTCACCACCTCGGCCAGTGACACGGCAACCGGAAGCCGCCCCGCAAACAGCCTGGTTGTGCACGCAAGAGCGGGCCGTGCCCTGCGAGACTTCCTCCATGGGGACTGTGTACGCGCTGTTCGCGGGGATCGACGACTACCCGGTTCCACAGCGGAAGTTGAGGGGCGCCGTCAACGACGTCGAAGCGGCCGCGCGGCTGCTCGCCGGTCTGGGGGGCGGCGCCTTCGAGCCCCTTTTCCTGAGGAACGACGAGGCGACGACCGATGCCGTCGTGGCCGCCATCCGCGACCATCTCGGGGCCGCCGGGCGCGGCGACACGGCGCTCTTCTGGTTCTCCGGGCACGGCACCGACTACGAGGCCGTCCTGCCCCTGCACCGGCGGACCGAGGCCACCGGCCGCTACCAGGCGCTGGTCTGCGTCGACAGTCCACGGGAGGGCGGCCGCCCGCTCGTCGACAAGGAGCTGGGCTCGCTGCTGGACGCGGTCGCCGCGCAGGGCGCGCATGTCGCCGCCGTCCTCGACTGCTGCTTCTCGGGCGGAGCCACCCGCCGGCCCGCTGCGGCGGACCTGACCACCCGCTATGCGCCGCCCGCCGCTTGGTGGGGCGAGGCCCGGGGGGAACGGCGGCTGACCGAGGGCTCCGGCGCGCCGCCCGGCCGCCACGTGCTGCTCGCCGCCAGCCGGCTCAACCAGTTGTCCCACGAGAGGGACTTCGACGAAGTGCCGTACGGGGTGTTCACCCACGCCCTGCTGGAGGCACTGCGGGCGGCGGGACCGGGCGCGACCTACCGCGACCTGCTGGCCGCCGCCCACTGCCGGGTCCAGACCGAGCGCGCCGACCAGCACCCGGTCCTGTTCCCGCCGGAGCCCGGAGGCATCGCCGACCAGCCCTTCCTCGGCGGGGCGGTGACCCGTAGCCTCGCCCCCCACCTGCTGCGGAACGGCCCGCACGGCTGGGAGATCGACTGCGGCCGCGTCCACGGGCTGCTCGGTGACGGCCCGGGTGTCACCGAGTTCACCGTCACCGCGCCCGGTGCCGCATCCCGCGTCGTACGAGCCCGGACCGTCCACGCCGACCGCACCGAGGTCGAACCCAGAGGGTGGGAGCCGGATCGCCGGCGGGTCTATCCGGTGGCGCTGTCGGCGCTCGCACTGCCGCCCACCTGTGTTCGCGTCGAGACACCGGACGGTTCCACCGCAGCCCGCCGAGCTGCCGAGCTGGTACGGGAGGCCATCGCCTCGGCGGGCCCTGACGGCGGACCGACACCGCTGCTGCGGCTGGTCGACGGCCAGGGCTCCGCCCCCGGCCACCTGCTGCGCGTCGTCGTGTCCCCGGAGCACTGCACCGGCGGCCTCGGGGCCGACGTCCTGCGGCGCGACGGCTCGGCCGCCGTGCCGCCGCTACGGCTCGACCGGCCGGAGGAGGCCCGGCGGGTCGCCGACTGCCTGCACCATCTGACGCGCTGGCACCAGCTGCTCACCCTGGACAACCCGTCCTCACCGCTGAGGGATCTGGTCCGCGTCGAGATCCTCCCCTGGACGTACGACGGGCCCTGGAGCTCCGACGGACCGAGCCCCATCCTCCCGGACGGCAGCGGCGAGGTCGTCTGCAGCTACCGCCACTCGCCCTCCGGCCGTCCGCAGGAGCCCTGGCTGTCCATCCGCCTCCACAACCGCTCGGCGACCCGGACGCTGTGGTGCGTTCTGCTGAATCTCACCGACAGCTACGCCGGCCACACGGACCTGTACCCGGGCCACTTCATCGGGCCCGGCCATTCGGGCTTCGCGCTGAACGACCGGCCGGTGGCGATGTCCGTCCCGGCGCGGCGCGCACGCCCCGGGGCGGAGGTGCGGGACTGGCTGAAACTCATCGTGGCCGAGGGCGAGTTGAACACCGTCCCCTTCCATCTGCCGGCCTGGGACCCCGACAGCCCCGACGACCGCGGCGCCCGGCGGGCCGGCGCGGACGGGATGCTGCGTCTCACTCCGCCCGGCCACGGCGACCGCGACATGGGGGAGGCCCGTTCGCAGGGGAGGCCGGGCCAGTGGACGACACGGACGATCCCGGTGCGCACGGTCATCCCGGCCGACCGCCCCGCCCACGGCTGACCGGCGCGCCGGGCGATTCGGTCCCGGATGCCGCTCAGGGCGCCACGCGCGCGTGATACGGCGCGAGCACGGAGTTCAGCCAGTCCTCGCCCTCCGGGGTGCCGAAGTCGACGGCCGGCTCGGCGGACTCGGCCACCGTGTCCGTCGCGCACCGGTCGGCGAACAGGATCACGGCCCGGTCGGCGGGTTCCCGCTTGGACGGCCAGACGAAACCCTGCGCCCACGGCTCGGTCCGGTCGCGGATCCAGTGCCCCCAGTTCCGCGTCCACGGATACTCGGCGGCCTCCGCCTGCACCAGCCAGGAGTCCTGCCCCACCGCCGCGAGGTCGGCGCCGGACATCAGCGACACCACCGTGACGTCGGCTGCCAGCCTGAGGAACGTGAAGCGTTTACGGACGACGCCCGCGCGCGGCAGTACACGGGGCCCGCCGTCCGGAGCGAACGGCACCGATCGCAGCAGCGACTCGCACACGGCCGCCGTGGGCTCGAGCCCCGCGTACAGGTAGGCGTAGGGCCGGTGCTCCGTCGCGTCGAAGCGCCCGCCGCCGTAGAGCCGGTCGGCCGGGGCCGGGTTGAACGCGGTTCCGGCACGGGACGAGAGGTGCACCCGGAACAGTGCGGTGCCCGCGGGGAGCGTCACCTTCGTGGGCGTGCGGGGAAGTGCGGCCGGCGGAGGCACGTTCGGCACCGTTACTCCCCCTCCAGCAGCGAGTGGGCCGCGCCGACCAGTTCCTCGTCCCGGGCCGTACCCAGCAGCGACGCGGGCGCGGTGCGCAGCCAGGCGTTGTCCGACAGCCACCAGTCGGCCGCCCCCCACGGGTCCCGGCCCGCGTCGAGGATCGCGTTCACCTCCAGCACCACCCGCCACGGCAGCGCGTCCTCGCGGAACTGGAAGCCCGGCAGCAACCCGCGCCCCCCGGCGCCGGGCAGCCGGATCAGGCCCGGGGCCAGGGGATCGCCGCCCCGGCTCCGTACGTCCGCGTCGTCCAGCGCCGGCTGCGCGAGCAGGCGCGTGCGGACGGGTCCGAGCACGGGACCCACCATGGGGCTGCCGTCGATCAGGAGCACGGCGAGGTCGTCGGCGCGGAACCCGTGGACGGTGATCTCCCCGGCGGTTCCGGTGTAACGGGCGTCGTCCCCGGCACCCAGCCGCCGGGCTTCCTCCGGCGGAAGGCAGTCGAGGACAAGCCGTGCGGCGGCTTCGGCGTGGCCGCGCTGCTCGCCTCCAGCGTCTGCCGCGCGCAGCGCCTCCAGGGCCGAGGCCAACCGCTCCCGGGACTCTCCCGACAGGCAGGTCAGATACGGCCCCAGCCGTTCCCACGCTGCCGCCACCGCGGCCAGCACCTGTAACGGATTCACCTGCTGCCCCTCCCCGGCTTCACCTGCTGCCCTCCCCCGGCTTCACGGGCGCGACCACGGGCATGCTGCGCGCCGAGGTCGACCGTACCGCCGTCCGAGCCGTCGCACAGGTCAATGCCCGGGTGATGCAGGGGCGTTGTCCGGAACAGAAGGTCTACGCCCGCCGTCTCCCGACGAAGGACCGAGCCAGGTCCGTCGCCGTCTCAGGTTGTTTCCCTGATGCGCCCTTGTTCAAGGGTGACTCCGCCGCCTGCTCTGACGGCCGCGACCACGGCCTGGTGCAGATTCCGGCTCTCCTGCTCCGAATGGCAGGGCACCGGGCTTCCTGTCAGGGTGAACCATTCGGAGGTGCCGGTGTACTGGACGGTCACGTCGGCTTCGTTGCCGTCCCAGGTGGTGTGGACGGTCAGATCGCCGTTCACGACCCCCGCCTCGTCGGTACATGCGCCGCCCCGGCCGGTGAACACCCCGGGGGTGGTCCATGATGCCCAGACCATGACGTCAGCCTTCCTCTCTGGTTCCAGCGACCGGGCCACTCGTCTCTCCTACGGAATGACGATCCCGTGCTCCCTCACTGCGCGACGAGGTGGCAGCCCGGGCAGGGTCGCCCGTGCGGGGCCCTTGCTGACAGGCTTGGCTCGGCCGTGCAGACCTGCGGCCGAGGCCACGTAGTCCCGGGCCGTGAGCAGCCCGGTCAGTCGTCCGTGCGCGTCGGTGACCGGTAGCGCGTCCATGTCCTCCTCCGCCATCACAGTCGCCGCGTGGAGCGTCGATTCCTCCGGATGGACCGTGACCGTGCGGCGCCCGTGCACAAGGTCGCGGACCTTCCTGAGGGACAGTGTCACCGCGGGGTCCGCGCACGCGACGGCCAGCTCGGCGCGGTCCAGCACACCGGCGCAGCTGCCGTCCTGGCGAACCACCGGCAGGTGGCGCTGCCCGGACCGCTCGACCACCTCCCAGGCCATCAGAACGGTCTCGTCCTCACTGATCGAGTATGGCGCCTCACCCATCAGGGCGCCCACGGAGAGCCTCTCGTCCACGGCTGCCTCCTCCCAGAGCGGTCAGGCGACGGTGGTACGAAGTGTGTGTTCCTCACGGTATGTGTTCCTCAAGCTCGCCCGGCCCGCGGAGCACGTCATGGGCCGGTGAGGCCAATGCGAGGGGCCGATGGACCCTCGTCGACCGGAGGGCGACACCTGAGGGCGACGACAGAGGCGCACGGGCGCGAACAGCATCCGTACGGCCCTGGCGGAAGATCCGTTCGTCCCCTGCCACGGGCCCACGGAGCCGAGGCGTGATGGACGGGGACCGGATCGCGGGCAACGACGCCGAACAGACGGAGGTGGGCATGAACCGCTCCGCCTTCGCCGCCCGGCTGCGCTCTCTGACCAGGGCGGTCGCCTCGCCACGGCTGGAGCCGACCCTCCTGGTCATCACGGCGGCGGCCCTGACCGCAGGGGGTGCCGCCTGGCTCGCCGGTGACGAGGCTCTGGCCGACCTCATGTGGGTCTGGGCACCGTGTCCGCGGTGGCACCGGCGGTGGGCTGGGTGCTCGCCGCTCTCCGTCACGGCCGTGCGGGGGTCGACCTGATCGCGGTTCTCACTCTCGGTGGCACCCTTGCCGTCCACGAGTACCTGGCCGGTGCGCTCATCGCGCTGATGCTCGCGACCGGCCGCACGCTGGAGGCGGCAGCCCAGCGGCGGGCCTCGCACGATCTGCGTGCGCTGCTGGAGCGTGCGCCCCGCTCGGCGCGTCGCCGGACGGCCTACGGAGTCGCCACGGTTCCGCCGGCCGCAGTCGCCGTAGGTGACCCGCTTGTCGTGGGTCCGGGCGAGGTCGTCCCGGTGGACGGGCGGCACACGGCGTCCCATCTCAGACCTTGCCCTCCGCTGCAGCATCCCTCCGAGTCCGCTGGGACAGTGGCCGAGTCCTCAGGTCTTCTCATGGACGCGCTCGAACACGCCCGCCGCTGGCTGTGTCGGTGAGTACGGATGCCGCTTCGAGACGACTTCGGATGTCGCCAATGAATCCTGCGTGTCAGCGCCTCTGGAAGCGGTACATCCATGATAGCTACGCAATGTAGTCAAATAGTCGCTTTGTGCTACTACAAGTAAGGGTGGAGCCTTCGTGAGAGTTTCGGCACCCAAGTGCATCATCCCCATTGCGCTGGCTCTCCCCATTGCGCTGGGTACATCTCCCGCGCAGGCCGACCCGTCGGTGTATGGAGGGCAGGGCAAAACACGGTATGCCGCGCTCGGCGACTCGTTCGCATCCGGTGTGGGTGCCGGCGACTACATCCCGGCCAGCGGCGACTGCTTCCGCAGCCCTCGTGCGTACGGCCCCCTCTGGGCTGCGGCCCACCACCCGAAGACGTTCCAGTTCATCGCATGCAGCGGGGCGACCACGACCGATGTCCAGAAAGACCAGGTGCCTGAAATCTCACCGGCGACCACGCTGCTGACTCTCACTGTCGGGGGAAACGACCTGGGATTCTCCCAGGGTGTCGCGGCATGCGTGCTGCCCACCAGTACTGATGCGACCTGCAACGCTGCGCTCGACGAATCGGAATACATCCTGCAACACGAGCTGCCGGGAAACCTGCAGCGCACGTACCAGGACATCGCCGCAGCCGCCCCCAAAGCAAGGGTCGTACTGGCGGGCTACCCTCACTTGCTCGAAGCAGGAACAAGCGCGTGCCCGTACGGGACTCCTGCACGCCGGATCCGGATCAACGCCCTGACAGACCAGTTGGACAGCCTCATCCGGAAGACCGGCAAGGAACAAGGGTTCAGATTCGCTGATGTGCGCCGCTCCTTCGCCGGCCACGGCGTGTGCGCGCCCGCGGGAGTCCCGCAATGGATCAACGCGATCGTATCGCCGAGCTTTGCTTCCTTTCACCCGACTGCGGTGGGCCAACGTTGCGGTTACCTCCCACCCGTCAGCGCCGTCATCGGCGTGTCATCTGGTTCGTCTCTCGTTAACGGCACCCCATGCCGGTCAGTGCCGCGGAGTGGCTTCGCGCAGGCTCCACACCGGACGGGGGTGTGACGGCTTCGCGTAGCCACTGGGCTTTGCGAGCACGGTAGGCGGCGTGACGGCACGCGGCCTCGACGTGCACGACCTGCTCACCTCGCCCCGGTGCTCCCCGCTGCTGTTCGGCTACGCCGCCAGCCCCGCCGCCGACCTCGGCGCCCTGGAACAGCTGCTGCATCGGCTCTCCCGTATGGCCTCCGACCTGCCCGAACTCGCGGAAGCCGACCTCCACCCGGTCCTGGCCGGGCAGCGCGGCGTCACGACGCTCGACGTCCGCGTCCGGCTCGTACCGCGCCACCCCCACCACCCCTGTCTGCGCAGGCTGCGCTGACGGGGCCTGAGAGGTAACTGAGAGGTTGCTGTGCCAGGCTGACGCGCCCCACCCCTCAGGAGCGCCTCGATGAATCTGGTCAACGGTCTGCCCACCCACGTCCTGCTGGTCCATGTGGTCGTCGTGTTGATACCCCTGACCGCGCTGGCCCTGGTCACAGCCGCGCTGTGGCCGCGCGCCGCCCGGCGGTTGGGTCCGCTGCTGCCGCTGCTGGCTCTGATCGCTCTGATCAGTGTGCCGCTGACCACCCACGCCGGCGAGTGGCTCGAACGACACGTGGACGACGACGCGCTGGTACGCCGCCACGCCGAGCTGGGCGACGGGCTGCTGCCCTGGGCCTTGGGCCTGTTCGCGTTGGCAGCGGTCGTCTGGTGGGCGGGGCGGCGCGCTCCTGCGGAGCCCGGGCAGAGCGACGGCAGGCGCTGGTCCGCCCTCCCGGTACGCATCGTCGTAGGCGTGCTCTCGCTCGCCGTTGCTGCGGGGGCGGTCGTGGACGTCTACCGGATCGGCGACTCCGGCGCGAAGGCCGCCTGGCACGACGCCTACTCGAAGACGGCGACGGGCGAGAAGGGCGGCTCCTGATCCTGCCCGGGCCGCTCGTCCCGGCCCGCCCCGCGTTGGGGAGGGCCTTTGCGGCCGGGTCCTGGTGCGTCTTCGTTCATGCGTCTTCGTTCATGCGTCTTCGTTCAGCGGACGAGTACATGCTCCGCGCGGCACCCGCCCCGCGTCAGCGTGTGCCGAGAAGTGCGGCAGGTCGGCGACGGTGGCCCGGACGGGGACGTACTCGCCGAACATCTTCAGCACTCGGGCTCCGTCGACGAGGTCACGGGCACGGGAGCCCTGCGCGGCGATGCCGACCACGACAATCGCGTTGCGTGGATCGGGCAGCAGTCGGCGCAGGTGTGCAGGACGCGTCCGCCGGTGACCATTCCGGAGGCGGAGACGATGATGGCCGGGCCGCCGGACCGGCTGAGTTCGACGGACTCCTGGACGGACCGTACGGCGAGAAACGGCTCGGGGCTGAGCGCGGCCATGCCTTCCGCGGTGATCTCGGGGCGGAGTTGCGGGGTCCCGGCTGAGGACTGCGTCCCGGTAGACGTCCAGGGCAGCCAGTGCCATCTGGCGCTCGAGTAGACGGGGACATCGGCCGGGAGTCGGCCCGCGCGGCCCAACTCGGCGAGTTCGTGCAGGACGACCTCGGTGCGGTCGAGGGCGAAGGCCGGGATGACGACGGTGCCGCCCCGGGCCAGCGTCCGGTTCAGTACGCCGACGAAGCGAGCTCGCCCGGCCTCCTGCTCGTGTTCCCGGTTGCCGTACGTGGACTCCATGAGCAGCACGTCCGCGCCGGAGAACGGTTCCGGCGGCAGGAGCAGCGGGTGAGGCGTGCCCAGGCCGAACCGTGGATGTGGCCGGCGGAGTGGAGGGTGAGCTGGGTGCCGGCTGCGAGATCGGTCCATGAGGCGGGCGGTGAAGTAGGTGGTCACCACCGGGCCCCGGAAGCCCTGGCGGACCAGACGCGGAGGGTAGCCGCAGTGGTCCAGGTGGGCGTGGGTGATCACGACGGCCTCGATGTCCTCGGCGGCACACGGCATGCCACGCCAGTTGCGCCGACGCAGGTCGGCGAGGCCCTGGAAGAGGCCGCAGTTGCCGCGGGCCGTTGCCCGCGCAGTGGCCGGGCCGCGGGCCCGGGAGTCGCGGTGGTCATGGTCTCGACTCCTCGCGTATGTCGCCGGTTTGGGGTCGAACGGCCCTGGTGGAACGGCGGTTCCCGTGGTGTGCTGGTGGTGGCGGGAAGGACCCTTTGGAGACGCGGGGAAGCGGCCGGCAGCCGCGCACCGCGCAATCCGGATCCGCGAGAAGTGGGTGGCCCTTCCCGTCCAGTCATGCCGCGGCCTGGTCGGTGGATCCGCGAGCAGCGGCGATCCATCCCCCAGAGCGGATGCTTCCAGCCTGCGTGGCGACGGATACCGGGGCCCATGGGCCGAAGGGCCCTGGTCGGATCCGAGCGGCCCGTGGCGGCGGGGCACGGATGCGCCCACGCTGGAAGCAGAGACCATGAAGGGAGCCGGTGCGATGACCTCCGCCACGACCATGACCACGGCCCTTGAGCCCGAGCACCGTGAACGGCTGATGCGCCTCGCCCGCGAGGTCTCCTTCGAGCCCGGGACCCACCTGTTCGAGGAGGGCCGGCACGCCGACCGCTTCTGGATCGTCCGTACCGGGACCGTCGCCCTGGACCTGCGTGTGCCCGGCCGCCGTCCCGCCGTCATCGAGTCACTCGGGCACGGCGAACTGGTCGGCTGGTCCTGGCACTTCCCGCCGTACATCTGGCACCTGGGCGCGAAAGCGACCAGCCCGGTGCGGGCCTAGGAGTTCGACGCCGAGACGGTCCGGGAGATGTGCGCCGCCGATCCCGAGTTCGGGCGGGCGATCGCGGTCTGGATCGGACGGGTGGTGGCCCAGCGGCTGCACGCCTCCCGGGTCCGGCTGCTCGACCTCTACGCCCCCTACGGCAGCGGTGGCCTGACGTGACCGCCCGGTCCCGCGAGGAGGACAGCATGCACAGCAGCCCGCATCGAGTGAGTGACGTGATGACGCATGCCGTCGTCGCCGTGGGCCGCGAGGCTCTGTTCAAGGAGATCGTCGAGCGCATGGACCAGTGGAAGGTCAGTGCCCTTCCCGTGCTGGAGGGCGACGGCCGGGTGATCGGGGTCGTGTCCGAGGCCGACCTGCTGCCCAAGGAGGAGTTCCGGGACAGCGATCCGGACCGCGTCACCCAGCTGCGTCGGCTGTCCGACATGGCCAAGGCCGGCGGCGTCCGGGCCGAGGAGCTGATGAGCGCCCCGGCCGTCACCGTCCACGCCGACGCCACGCTCGCCGAAGCAGCCCGCATCATGGCCCTGCGCAACGTCAAGCGGCTTCCCGTGGTGAACGCGGAAGGCCTGCTCGAAGGCGTTGTCAGCCGCAGCGACCTGCTCAAGGTGTTCCTGCGCCCGGACAACGACCTCGCCGACGACATCCGGCGCGACGTGGTCGACGTCCTCTTCCCGGATCCGGTCGAGCCCGTGCACATCATGGTCACCGAGGGCGTCGCCACGCTGACCGGACGAGTGCCGGACGCCAGCCGGATTCCTCTCGCCGTGCGTCTCGTGCGAGGCGTCGAGGGCGTGGTGGGCGTGGACTGCCGGCTCACCGCGGCCGACGAGTAGTGGTCTGCGGGGCGGTTTCTCTGTCAGTGGCGGGGGCTCTGCCGGGCAGTCCTGCGGGTGAGGGGGCCGATCGGCCCACCCCAGGGGTCTGAGAGCACCTCGCTCAGCAGCCCGGTCCCGTCCGACCCTGGAGACGTACGAGACCGCAGAGCCGAGGAGAGGCGTCATGGTCCGCTACGTCTACGACTTCCAGGACGGCGGCCGCGACCTGGCCGGCCTGCTCGGCGGCAAGGGCGCGAACCTCGCCGAGATGGCCCGGCTGGGTCTGCCGGTGCCGCCGGGGTTCATCGTCACCACGGAGGCCTGCCGCGCCTTCCTGGCCACCGGCGAGGAGCCGGAGGGCATGTCGGCGGAGGTCTCCCGGCACCTTTCGGCACTGGAGACGGCCACCGGGCGGCTGCTCGGGCAGGCGGACGACCCGCTGCTGGTGTCCGTCCGCTCCGGGGCGCGTTTCTCCATGCCCGGCATGATGGAGACGGTCCTCGACATCGGCCTGAACGACGCCTCCGTGCTGGGCCTGGCCAAGGTGTCCGGCAGCGAGCGCTTCGCCTGGGATTCCTATCGCCGACTCGTCCAGATGTACGGCAGCACGGTGATGGGGGTCGATCCGGCCCTGTTCGACGAGGCCATGACCCTGCTCAAGGAGGCCCGCGAGGCCCCCGACGACCTCCGTCTCGACGCGAGCGACCTCGCCTGGCTGGTGGGGACGTACAAGAGCCTGATCCGGGACGAGACGGGCCACGACTTCCCGCAGTCCCCCGCTCAGCAGCTCCAACAGGCGGTCCTCGCCGTGTTCCGGTCCTGGAACGCCGAGCGTGCCCGTCTGTACCGGCGGCGCGAGCACATCCCGGACGACCTGGGGACCGCGGTCACCGTGCAGCGCATGGTGTTCGGCAACCTGGGCCCCGACTCCGGCAGCGGCGTCGCCTTCACCCGCGATCCGGCGACCGGTCGCCCCGGCCTGTACGGCGACTACCTGCCGCATGCGCAGGGTGAGGATGTCGTGTCGGGCGTGCGGGACGCCGTACCGCTTGCCGAGCTGGAACGGCTGGACCCGCGCTCGTACCGGCAACTGCGTGATCACGCCCAGACCTTGGAGCGCCACTACCGGGACCTGTGCGACATCGAGTTCACCATCGAGCGCGGCACCCTGTGGATGCTGCAGACCCGGGTGGGCAAGCGCACCGCTGAGGCCGCCTTCGCCATCGCCGCAGAGCTGGTCGAGGAGGGGTTGATCACCGCCGACGAGGCCCTGGCCCGGGTCGGCGGCGACGGGCTGGCCAGGCTGATGTTCCCCCGCTTCGACACCGCCGCGACCGGTGACGCGCTGGCCCATGGCGTACCGGCCTCGCCGGGTGCCGCGGTGGGCGCGGCCGTGTTCGACTCCGCGGAGGCCGTGCGCAGGGCCGCGGCCGGAGAACAGGTTGTGCTCGTGCGCGAGGAGACCACCCCCGACGACCTGCCCGGCATGGTCGCCGCGCAGGCGGTACTGACCGGGCGGGGCGGCAAGACCAGCCATGCGGCGGTGGTCGCCCGTGGCATGGGCAAGGTCTGTGTGTGTGGTGCGCAGGACATCACCGTCAACGCGGAGGCGCGCCGCTTCACCGCCCAGGCCGGCGCAGTCGTCGACGAGGGCACTGTCATCTCGGTAGACGGCTCGACGGGGGACGTGTACGCGGGTGCGATTGAGCTGGTCGCCTCCGCGACGATGCGCTATCTGGAGACCGGCGAGCACCTGGACACCACGGTGGCCGCCGTCGCCCGCGCCCTGGACCACGCCGATTCGGTGCGGCGCTTGGAGGTGCGGGCCAACGCCGACACCCCCGAGGACGCCGCCCGCGCCCGGCGGTTCGGGGCACAGGGCATCGGACTGTGCCGCACCGAGCACATGTTCCTCGGCGAGCGGCGCAAGTTGGTCGAACGGATGATCCTGGCCCGCACGGACGCCGGGCGCGATCATGCTCTAGCGGCTCTTCTCCCGCTCCAGCGGCGGGACTTCGCGGCCATCCTGGAGGCGATGGACGGCCTGCCAGTCACCATCCGGCTCCTGGATCCGCCGCTGCACGAGTTCCTGCCCGACCGCACGGACCTCGCCGTGCGGATCGCCGCCACCAAGGCCGGTGGCGGACAACCGGACGCACACGACGTGGAGTTGCTCGACGCCGTGAACCGGATGCACGAGGAGAACCCGATGCTCGGCCTGCGCGGCGTACGGCTCGGGCTGGTGGTACCGGGACTGGTGACGATGCAGGTGCGTGCGATCGCCGAGGCGGTCGTCGAGCGCACTCGCGCCGGCGGATCCCCGCGGGCGGAGATCATGGTGCCGCTCGTCGGCGCGGCAGAGGAACTCCGGCTCACCCGTGAGGACGTGAGGCGGGTAATGGCTGAGGTCAGCGCGGAGACCGGCATGCCCGTCCACTGCCCCGTCGGCACGATGATCGAGCTGCCCAGGGCCGCGCTCACGGCCGGCCGGATCGCCGGGGAGGCCGAGTTCTTCTCCTTCGGCACCAACGACCTCACCCAGACCACCTGGGGCTTCTCCCGCGACGACGTGGAAGCCGCGTTCTTCTCGGCCTACCTCGACAAGGGCGTGTTCACCGCCTCGCCGTTCGAGACGCTCGACCGTGAGGGTGTGGGCCGGCTGGTCCGGATCGCCGTCGAGGAGGGCCGTGCCGCCCGCCCGGACCTGCAGACCGGTGTCTGCGGAGAACACGGCGGCGACCCCGAGTCCATCCACTTCTTCCACACAGCTGGACTGGACTACGTCTCCTGCTCGCCGTTCCGGGTCCCGGTCGCCCGTCTGGAGGCGGGCCGGGCTGCCCTGCGGAGCACGGACTCGAGCGACACCAGGTGACGACGGCTTCCAGGTCGACACACGCGCGAAGAAGCCAGCCATGAACCGTCATGACCGCCCGGCACAGCGCATCGACCTCGATCGCGCCGAGGCACTGCGACTGCTCGGCACCATGTCCATGGGCAGGATCGTCTTCACCCGGCAGGCCCTGCCCACGGCCCGTCCGGTCAACCACGTCCTGGACTGCGGCGACATCGTCATACGCACCCATGAGGGATCGGCCCTCACCTCCCAGGCCCAACCGGCCGAAGACAACGGCGTCGTCGTCGCCTACGAGGCCGACGCCATCGACCCAGGCACACGTCTTGGCTGGAGTGTGGTGGTCACGGGCTATGCCCGGCCGGTGACAGACCCCGGCGAACTGGTGCGCATCGGGCGCTCTTGGAGCCCTGGGCAGCCGAGCCGGGCATGGACCATACGGTACGCATCCATCCCGACCTGATCACGGGGATCCTCCTCATCGCGCGGGGCGAGGCGCCGGAGGACGACTGATTCAGGGTCAGCAGCGTGCGGCACTCGCCGGGACGCAGCCCGGGTGAACTGCGGTGCGTGCCCGGCCCGCGCCGCCACCCGCCACCCGCCGCCGTGTCAGGGCGAGTTGCACCCGCCGGGCGGCGAGCCGGCCCTCTTCTCGTCAGGCCGCGGGCACGACCACTTCCGCGTGCTGCTCCCCGCCGAGCACCACCTTGAGCGCGCCGGTCTCGCCGGCCCTGGAGAAGATCTCGTACGCCTCCTCCATCTGCTCCAGCGGGAAGGTGTGGGTGACCAGCTGCCCGGTCGGCAGCCGACCGGCCGCGGCCATCCGAAGCAGCGTGGGGGTGGAGTAGGTGTCCACCAACCCGGTCGTGATCGTCACGTTCTTGATCCACAGGTCTTCGAGGTGCAGCGTGGCCGCCCTGCCGTGTACACCCACGTTGACCACGTGCCCGCCGGGGCGGACCATGCGGGTGCACAGCTCGAAGCTCTCCGGTACGCCGACCGCCTCGATGACCACGTCCGCGCCGATCCCGTCGGTCAGGTCGGCGACCAGCTGGGCGGGAGCCTCGTGGACGTCGGCCACGGCGTCGGCACCCAGCCGGTGGGCGGCCTCCAGCCGGGCCGGGGTCAGGTCCACGGCGATGATCCGCTGGGGCGAGAACAGCCGGGCCGTGGCGATCGCCGCGAGCCCGATGGGGCCGGCGCCGACGATGGCGACGGTGTCACCGGGGCGTACGTGCCCGTTCAGGACGCCGACCTCGTAGGAGGTCGGGAAGATGTCCGCGAGCAGTACGGCGTCCTCGCTGCGCAGCCCGCCGGGCAGCGGGTGGACGGACAGGTCGGCGAAGGGCACGCGTACGTACTCGGCCTGGGTGCCGTCGATCAGATGGCCGAGGATCCAGCCTCCGCCGCCCCGGCACTGGCCGTAGCTGCCGTCACGGCAGAAGCGGCACCGGCCGCAGGAGGTGATGCAGGACATGAGCACCCGGTCTCCGGGCCGGACGGTGCGTACGTCGCTGCCGACCTCGACGATCTCACCGACGGCTTCGTGCCCGAGCACCGTACCGGGGCGCACCTCGGGCACGTCGCCCTTGAGGATGTGCAGGTCCGTCCCGCAGATGGTCACGACACCGACCTTCACGATGGCGTCGGTGGGTTCCTTGACGGCCGGGTCCGGGACGTCCTGCCAGGAAGCCTGGCCGGGACCGTGGAAGACGAAGCCTTGCATGACGCTCCTCACCTTCGTCGGTCTGCCGCGGGACCCTGGTTCCGGCGCCTACGACGAACGGCACAAGCCGTTTCCGGCGCGGTGCCGGATTGCCCCGCACCTTCCAGCCTGGCAGCGCGCATGGGGCCGCGCTTGGGCCGTCCGGCCCTCACCGTCGGCCGACCAGTGCCGATCCCGGCCGGAGACGGTGCGGCAGCGCCCGGGCCGGTCGTCCCTCCTGCGAGCCGATCGGCCCTTCCCCGCGACACGGCCACCGCCGGACGATGAAGGTGCCGCGGACCTGCTCCCGGCAGGGAGATCGGCGCCGTCCGCCCGAACGACGCACGAGGCACCAGCCGGAGGGTGAGGAGAGATGTCATGAACGAGACGCTGTCCCTCGGCCGGATCGCCGGCGTGCGGGTCGGCCTGCACTGGAGTGTCCTGGTCATCGTCGCCCTGGTGGGGGTCGCGCTCGCGCGCGGCCGGTTTCCCGCCGCGCACCCGGGCCACTCCGCCGTCGTGTACTGGGGACTCGCCCTGGTGACCGCCGTCGTCTTCCTCGGTTCCCTGCTGGTGCACGAACTGGCGCATGCCGTGGTCGCCCGCCGCAACGGCGTCCAGGTGGACGGGATCACTCTGTGGATGCTGGGCGGCGCCGCCCGCCTGCACGACGAGGCGCCGACGCCGGCCGCGGAGCTGCGCATCGCCGGCGTGGGCCCGCTCACGAGCCTGCTGGCCGGTGGCCTGCTCGCGGGCGTCGCCGCAGGGCTGGAAGCGCTCCACACGTCCGGACTGGTGGTCGAGGCGTTCGCCTGGCTGGCCGCGATCAACATTCTGCTGGCCGTCTTCAACGCGCTGCCCGCAGCCCCGCTCGACGGAGGACGGCTGCTGCGCGCGTACTTGTGGCACCGCACCGGCGACCGGCTGCGGGCCACTCGAGGTGCCTCGTCGGCGGGCCGGGCACTGGGCTGGTTCATGGTGGTGACCAGTTTTCTGGCCGTGCTGTACGGACGTGACCTGTCCGCTCTGTGGCCCGCGTTGATCGGCTGGTTCCTCATAGCCGCGGCCACCGCCGAGGCCCGCCAGGCCGAGATGCGCAGCCTTCTGCGCGGTGTCCCGGTCAGCCGGGCCATGACGCCGGACCCGGTCACCGTGCCGGCCACGGCGACCCTTACCGACTTCCTTGCCGAGGGGCCCTTCGGCCACTACCGCCACTCCGCGTTCCCGGTGCTGGCAGCCGACGGCTCGGTGGCTGGTGTGCTGACGCTTCGGCGCGTCGACGCGACCCCGCCCCAGGCCCGTGCGCGCACGACGGTCCACGAAGTGATGCGCCCCCTCGACGAGGTCGTCACGGCCGCCCCCGAGGAACCCGTGCTCGATCTGCTCCCCCGTCTGGAGTCGAGCCCCGTGCGCCGTGCGCTGATCCTCGACGAGGGCCGCCTCGTCGGCATCCTCACCCTCGCCGACATCACCCGTGCCCTGGCCTGGCCGGCCACATCCACCGCTCGTGGCTCCGCAGGGCCGCGCCACGAGCGCCCCGAACATCCGAAGGAGACGTGATGACCATCCCCCCGCCCGCCACCTCGGTGCCTGCGCACCAGGTGCAGGTGAGTCACCTCAAGAGTCACGCCTTCGCGGTCACGGTACGCGGGCACACCCTCGTCACCGATCAGCCGGTCGAGGCGGGCGGTGACGACCGTGGCCCGACGCCCGTCGAAGTGCTCGTCGTGTCGCTCGCCTCATGCGTCGCCTACTACGCGGGACGCTTCTTCGAACGCCACCGCCTCGACCGCGAACAGCTCCGCGTGCTGGCGGACTTCACCATGGCCGACGACCGGCCTGCCCGTATCGCCTCCGTGCGCCTGCGGGTCCTGGTGCCGCACGAGCTGAGCGGGGCCAGGCTCGATGCGCTGCGTGGGTGGTCGATCACTGCACGGTGCACAACACATTGCGGCAACCGCCCGAGATACAGATCGAGTTCGGCTGATCCGTGGCCGTGCGCGTGGCCCGTGGCCGTGGAGCGTGGTTCGACGTCACTCACGCTCCGGCACGACGGCCACCCGGCATGCGGCGTGATGCAGCACCCCGTGGGCGACACGGCCGAGCCGGAGGCCGAAGTGGCCGTGGCGGCGCCGGGCACCGACGCTTCATGGGTTGTCGTCCGTGAAGTGTCGGATCAGCTGTGCGCCACGACGGCGACGGGGGCGGTGATGTGGTGCAGGGCGGCATGGGTGACGTGCCCGATGTGTGCGCCGAGGTGGCTGGTGCGGATGCGTCGGCCGACGACAGCCAGCGACGCGTCGCGCGAGGAGTTGACGAGGATCTGCGCGGCGTTGCCGCACCGGCTCGCCTCGATGACCTCGACGCCCGGGAACTTCTGCCGCCAGGGACGCAGGACCTCGGTGAGAGCGGCGGCATGCCGGCGTTCGAGGGCGTCGTAGAGTTCGGCGTCGCCGGGGAAGCGGTAGAAGGAAGTGGGCGGCTCGGGCCAGCCGTGGACGACTCGCAGGGACGCTTCCCGGCGTGCGGCGGCGTCGAAGGCGAACTCCAGCAGCGTGTCGTCCGGATCGTCGGTGTCGAGGCCGAGCACCACGGGCCGGAAGGGCGCCTCGGCGGAGGGCACGCCCGCCTGGTCCGTCTCGTGTTCGTCCGCGGCCTGCTCACCCGCCCGTACAAGAACCACCGGGCGTTCGGCGCGTGCGACGACGGACAGGCTCACCGAGCCGACCACGAACCCGCCGATCGCGCCGAAGCCCCGCGAGCCGAGCACCAACAGGTCGGCGGAGCCCGCCGCCTCGCACAGCAGGTCGACGACGCTCCCCCTCAACTGCTCGCTGGTCACTTCGAGACCGGGGTGGCTCTGCCGGATGCCCTCGGCGGCCTCGTGCGGAATCCGCTCGATCCAGTGCTGGTCGGTCTCCGGGCCGAGCAGCGCCGCCTCAGCCCCATGCCCCGGCACCTGCTCCCAGACGTGGACGATCTTCAACGGCACGGCGCGGAGCGTCGCTTCACGTGCCGCCCACTCGGCGGCGGCCCGGCTCTCGGGTGATCCGTCGAGGCCGATGGTGACGGTTCGGAGCATGGTCTCCACCTCCCGCGTGAGGGTCCGATTCCAGCGTGGTGGCACGGTCGGGCCGAGGTCAAAGGCCAGAGGTCCCTGAGCGGGGCCGACCGACCCACCGGAGCCGCGGTGGCGGGGACGGGAGGCCGAACGGCCCGTCCAGGGGCCTACGGGCCCATTTCCCAAACCTTCCGTACCGACACACCCTGGAAACAGCAGGACCACCCGCCGAGGACCTTAGGGGGTCACCATGTACGGCACCCCGCACATCGTCAGCGATGTCATGACCCAGACGGTCGCCTCCGTCGGCCGGTGGGCCTCGTTCAAGGTGATCGTGGGGATGATGCAGGAATGGGGGGTCAGCGCCCTGCCCGTGCTGGAGGGCGAGGGCCGGGTCGTCGGCGTGGTCTCGGAAGCCGACCTGCTGCCCACGGAGGAACTCCGGGACAGCCCCGAGGAGGGCTACGCGCTGCTGCGCCGGCCCGCCGACGTGGCGAAGGCCGGTGCGGTCACCGCGGGAGACCTGATGTCCTCGCCCGCGATCACCGTCCGCGCGAACGCGACCCTGTCCGAGGCCGCGCGGATCATGGCGCGCGAGAAGGTCAAGCGGCTGCCTGTGGTCGACGAAGCCGGTCTGCTGGCGGGCATAGTCAGCCGCACCGACCTGCTCAAGGTCTTCCTGCGCGACGACCAGGACATCGCCGAGGAGATCCGGCACGAGATCATGTCGTACCTCTTCCCGCTGACGACCTCGGCCATCCAGGTGGATGTGCACGACGGAGTCGCCACACTGACGGGCCAGGTCCAGGACACCGCCCTGGTCCCCGTGGCCGCGCGTCTGGTGCGCGCCGTCGAGGGAGTGGTGGACGTCGAGTTCGACCTCACCCGAGGGGCGAATGTGCGCTAGCCGGTGCGCGCCGGCCAGCGATCGGCGCGCCCCGGGTCAAACGGCGGTGAGAAGGTTCTTCACCTCGACGACGTCGGCGATGGCTTCCACCTCCGCCACCAGCCGGGCCGTAGTGGCCGGCGGCATCCGTCCCGTCAGCTCCACGATGCCGTCCTGGACGGCCACTTCCACCGTGGTGCGGTCTTCCGGCGGGCAGCAGGCCTCGATCCTGGCCTCGACCTCTGCCCGTATCCCTGCATCGTCCCTGATGAGGGCCTGGAACAGCGCGTTGCGGCGCACGACGCCGACCAGGCGGCCCACGCCGTCGGTGACCGGGAGCCGCTTGAGCCGGGACAGTGTGGCCAGCCAGGCGGCCTCGGCGACGGTCGCGACCGGGAGCACCGTGATCGCGGGGCTCGTCATCAGGTCGGCGGCCGTCTCACCGCGGGTCTTGCTGTGCATCCGACGCTCGCACAGCCTTCCGACGCGCCCGGGCCGGTGGCCGGAGGCCTCGAAGGCCACTTTCGCTAGCAGGTCGGACTCCGACACGACACCGATCACGTGGTCATCGGCGTCGACGACCGGGACGGCGCCGACCTGCTCGCGCGCGAGCAGACGGGCGATGTCGCGGTACGGCAGGTCGTCGCGCAGGGAGACGGCGGGTACGTTCATGACGTCACGTACCAGCGGGGCCCTGGGTTCGGGCGGCGAAGGTCGTTCCGCGGTCGGGGCAGCCGCGGGCAGGAGGCCGCCGATGAGTCTGCGGGACTTCCTGGAGCGGTTCCGTCCGGTGGGGACGCCGGGAGCGTCCGCCACCGGGGTGCCCGCCGATCGTACGGCGGAACGCGCCGCGGAACTGGAGCCCACGCTCGCGCAGTTGACGGGCGTGCAGCAGGAGGCGGCGGGCATCCGGGCCGCCGCGGACGAGGCCGCCGAAGCCGTCCGGCGCGACACCGCACGGGAGGCGGAACGCCTCGTGGCGGCCGCCCGGGAGCGGGCCGCGGAGCGCATGCCGGATCTGGTGGAGCGCGCGGTGGCCGACGCGCTGCGCCTGGCGGTCAGGGTCGGCGGAGCGCCATGAGCGCCGACTGGGTGGCAGGGGCGGTGCACGCCAAGGCCCTCGTGAACCGGTACCCGGGCGCCGACGGTGCGCGGGAGATCGCGGCCTGTGCCTCGCTCGGCGATGCCCTGCAGCGTCTGGCGGCGACGCCGTACTCACGCTACGTGCGAACGGCGGTCGGCCTGCCCGAGGCGCAGCGGGCGGTGACCGCCGCGCTGCTGTGGCATCTGCGGGAGCTGGCCAGCGCCAACCAGGGCGCGAACAGCAGCCGTTGCAGGAACTGGCTCTGTGCCTCCCACACGTCCTGCCAGCTACCGAACACGGCCAGCAGCACCCCCGACATGGCGAGGGCCACCCAGGCCCGCACCCGCTGCACCCGCAGCACTTCGGGATCCTCGACGTGCCCTTCCGGGCGTACGGGGAAGACCCGGCGCGCCGTACGGCGGGGCGCGCGCCGCCCACATCCAGCCCCGGGCAGCCCGGCCACCGACCCGGGCGAGCCGTATGTGCGGTTCCGTGCCGCGGTGGACCGCGACTTCGCCGGCGTCCGTCGCGTCGAGGACTACGCCCACGCCCTCGGCCACTCGGCGCGCACGCTCTCCCGCGCCACGCTCGCGGCCGACGGAGTCACCGCCAAGGAGTTCATCGACCGCCGCGTCCTGCTGGAGGCCAAGCGGCTGCTTGCCCACAGCGACCAGTCCGCCGCCCGGATCGCCGCCCAGCTCGGCTTCTCCAGCGCCACCAACTTCAGCAAGTTCTTCCACCGGCACACGGGCAAGAGCCCCCTCGGCTTCCGCGGCACGATCCGCGGCACGCAAAGCTGAGCTGGACGGAAACCACTCTCGTGGACTCCCAGGTCACCTGACGCGCAGTGGTGAACCGGCGTCGCGGAAGACGGTGGAGCTGCCGGCGTTCTTCCGCGAGCCTCTCGACGGGGCTTGCGTCGGGTCGCCTTGCGGCCGCCCATCCGTCCCGGAGAAATCAAGATCGCCCGGCAGATCCCGAGCCCGACAGACGACATGGGGGTCCCGAACCCCGCTGGACGTCGTCCTCGTCGAGCCGGAGCTGGTCGCCGAGACCGACGTGGACACCGCCCAGGGCTGAGGGGCCTGGAGGCATCCAGCCCGATTCGTACGCCTCCGCGAGGACATGGCGCCCGGGGACGTCGCCGCTTTCGGACAGGGAGCTGTGCCTGCCGCCGGGTGACAGCCGCCGATAAGCCGGAGGATCCCTGGGCGGCTTCGGCCGCTCGGCAGGCTCGGCACACGACCTGGGCATCGGATCCGTAGCGGCGCGTCAGCCCCTGGCAGCGCGCGCAGTAGCCGACCTGGTTGGGGGCACATCCCAGCAGCAGAGCGGCGGCGGCCCGGTCCGTTGAAGGGTCGATGCGCTGTGGCATCTCGTCCATGTGACCGAATGTACGTCCGGCCACTTGGGCGGGCAGCTCGCCGACCCAGGATGCTCACGCCAGGTCCGTGCCCAGCTCGGTGTCGGGACGGCAGAACCGGCACGGCTCAATCTTCGGGTCGGTGAGCGCAGCCCGCGCCTCATCTGGCCTGATCCGGTGCGGCGTGCCCTCGACCATCGTGCAGTAGGCGAGGTGGATGAAGGCGGGTTCAGGTCCGTGCGGGGTCCGCTTCCGCCGGACGACGTAGCCGGTCTTCATAGGTGACTGGGCGAAGCCCGGAAGAGGGCCGCCGTCCTTCACTTTGCGCATCGGTCGCTCCGGTTGCCTTGGTCGCTCCTGCTGGGCCGGACCTTCGGCGCGGGCCAGGGCCGCCTTGACCTTGTCTCGCTGGAGGCGCAGGTAGATGGCGATGGCCTCGGTCTTGGCGAGCTGCTCGTCCAGATACGCCAGGATCTCCCGGAGCCGGGGCGGGTCAGAGGGCAGCGGCGGGTCAGGGGGTGGCTCGGACATGGCGTGCACCGTTCAGCGCCGCCCAGCCCGCCGACCGCCGGCCCTGCAAGTACGGGTGGAACAGCACCTCCGACGACAGGTGGATCAGTCGTCTCCGGACCGCGGTGCGCGGCCATATTCAAGCATGTGTTCGATTCGATTTACTCCGCCACTGCACCCGCCCATGTGTGACTCGCAGCGATAGTTGGCCAATCGCAGTGAGGGAAGTTCGTGATCAAGTAGTCAGGCTGTATTCCCTGCTGGCCAGGCGTGGGGTAGAGCCGATAGTGCTCACGGGTGACGTCGTGGATGACGTCGGGGAAGTCGTTGTAGCCGGTCGACCCGCGCTCGGCAGGCGTCGTCCGATACGCGCATGGGACTCCCTGCAGTGACAGGATCGGTGCTATGGGCACCGAGACGGGCTGGGTGTACCGGGTGTTCGAGCCGCACGGCTCGGAGGGATGGCGCCCCTACGGCAGCGACCCTGAACGGTGGCGGGGTGCGATCACCGCCGACGATTCGGGCGAGGGTGCCCATTACGTCGTCGCCCTCGTCGTCACCGACCTGATGAGCGAGTGGAAGATGCGGGGCCTTCCCCGGGCGAAGCACGTGCGGGTCTTCCTCTGGCGCGGCGAGGAGGGCGACGAGGCGGACGCGGACATCATCGTGGAGGTCCGGCCGAGGATCCACGCTGAGTGACCGCCGACCGGCAAATCCGTGCACAGGCGGGATATCGGCCCGGGGCACGGGATAGGTCGAGACCGCGGTGGCCACCTATCCCTGAGAAAAACTGAGCGCTTCAGTTGGTTCTGGCCGCTTTTGCGTGATGACTACGTCAGAAGCGGGATGCGCGCTCCGTTGTCGAGCCGAGGTGTGATGGATGCACGACGCCACGCACCGCGGCGGATGCGGAGAACTGCTGTGAGTTCAGTCCAGCGGTGTTGAGGGGTCCGTACTCTGGCCGCGCGGGGCTGGCAGCGGATCGGGCGCATGAAGTGGCGGGGCCACGTCGAGGACGTGGAGGGTATCGGGCATTGTGTCCAACTTCAGGCTTGCGATCAGCTGTCGGCCTCGGGCGCCCGACCTGTGTTGGACCGTGCGAGCGGCCAGATGCTCGAAGAAGGGCATGAAGCCTGGTGGGACACCGGCCATCCCGGTGTCGCGACGACGGGAACGCTCACGCTCAACGAAAGGCTGCAGCGCGATCCACGCCCGGATGATCATCGTGGCATTCGCGGAGACGACGAGCTTCTCGTCGATGAGTCTGAACGCGACCAGGATGCCAAGCCACTCGAGCGTCGCGCAGACGTTGAAGGCGGCGTCGATGCGCCGTTCCTCCTCCGGAGTGCCGTCACCGCCCCAGCCCTCCACCAGCCCCGTCCGGGGTGGATGGCGGATGACCAGGTCCAGGTCACGCCGGAACTCCACCGACCGCAACTCGCGGTAGAGGGCCGAGAACACGCTGAGCCCATTGGTGTCCGTGGCAATCCGTGTGGCCCTTCGGACTTGATGCACTGCCACTGCCAGCGCGGCTACGGCGATCAAGAGTGACACCGCGACATTTAAGGAGTCGAGCATCGGCACTCCGGCTCTGCAGGGTGGCTTCTCGCTCCCATTGTGGTGGTGGCAGGACAGGTACGGCTATGGCTCGGCGGTCCGCGCGTGAGCGCAAATCGAACGAAGGCGTGGGGGCGCATCGCGAGACTCGGATCGACTCAATGAGGTACGACCGATAGCGAGTCGGCCGTACCCATCACGGAAGCGCGGTCACAACCAACTGAAGCTCTCAGTCACAGAACGGGGCCTGCGGCTACCGTCCTGGCTGCGACTGCTGCAACTGACGCCCCACGGACACCGACCGGGATCAGTCAGTAGCCCAACTGGCCAACTCTCGCTGAGCCAGGTGGCCAACGGGGATCGAGCGCGGCCTCGCCGCCTGCGGCGCCGCCGGTCCCGGCAGGTGCCGGAACTCGCCGACCTGATCGGGCGATCGGCACTCAGCCCGACCGACCTCGGCCACCTGGACCTGGAGGACGCCTTCCGGAACCGGTTCCTGGCCCAGGGCACGGACGAGAACCGGTCACTGGAAGAGTCCGTGGGCCGGGCCTGGGAAGTGCTGCTGACCCTGCCGCGCAGCCATCTCGGCATGATCCCGGCGAACCAGCTCGACAGCCACGCCGCACGGCAGGACGAGGAGCCGACGTGAGCACGCACGGGCGCCGGGTGCCGCCGGGACGGGCCGCGCGGCTGCGGCTTCGCCGTAACCTCGCCACCGCGCTGCGCGGAGCCGATCTGCTGGAACGCAAACTCCGGCTACTGCTCGACCGGGAGCGCGCGGAACGACGGGCGGCAGAGGACGCGGGCTCGGCGTGGCGGGAAGAGCTGGCCCGGGCCGACACCTGGCTGGTGTTGGCTGGTGCGCGGGGTGCTGCTCGGGGGCGAACAGGCGCCGGCCCAGGCGTTGCCCGCAGGCCGGCGCGCGTCGACGTCGAGTGGGCCGCGCTGATGGGCGTACGCCATCCCGCGGCCGTGGCTCGGACGGCCCCCGTTCGCTCCCCGGCGGAGCCGACACCGCCCAACACCGCGCTCGCGCAGGCCGCGACGGCCTACCGGGCCGCGGTGCGCGCCGCGGCGGAGTACGCCGCTCACCGGGCAGCCGCCGAACTGCTCGCCGCCGAAGCCGGACGGACCCGGCAGCGGGTGCGCGCCCTGCGCCGGCACTGGATCCCCCGGCTTCGGCGCGAACTGGCGGCCCTGGAGCCGGCGTTGGAGGAGACCGAACACGAGGAAGCGGTGCGACGGCGCTGGGCCGCCTCCCACGGGGCACGGTGACGGCGGCGCGAGAAGCGCACGACGGTGGCGGGCCCGCACCGGAGCCCGCCACATGCCATCACCTGTCGTCAGGTGCCGTGCTTGATCTCGACGTGCTTGGCCTCCGCCTTCTCGGCGCCCAGGCCGACGCTGACGGTGAGCATGCCGTCGGTGTAGTCCGCCTTGACGTCGTCCTCGTCGGCGCCCGGCGGCAGCGTCACGCTGCGGCTCATCGCGCCGTACCGGATCTCGCTGTGGTTCTTCGCGACGTCCTTCTCCGTGCGTTCGGCCTGGACCGTCAGCACCCCCTCGCTGATGAAGACGTCGATGTTCTCGGGGGTCATGCCCGGAAGCTCCGCTCGCACGACGTAGCGGTCATCCTCCGTGAAGTCCTCGATCCGGACCGTGTACAGGTCGCCCATCCCGGGCATCGCGAACCGGGCCGGAAGGTTCTCGAACCAGTCCGGCATCTCCGGGAACGTGAACCTCTGCCTACGTGCCAGTGTGGCCATCGCCGTACCTCCTCGGCTGTTGGTCCGGCCTGCCGACACCTCCAGTCCAGCGCGCACGGGCCCGGACTGCTGAGGCCGAACAGCCCCTGCCGGGGGTCCCTGAAGTCCCCTTCTCAGCGTATGCGGTCAGACTGGTGGATAGCAGACTGGTGGATGAAGGGACGACCACACTCGGCGGCGATCATCATGTCCGACGTCACGACCACCGATCTCTACGAAGTGACCATGGCCATGTCCTACCTGCGGGAGCACATGCGGGCCCCGGCCACCTTCAGCCTCTTCGTCCGCGACCTCCCGCCCGGCCGGGGCTTCCTGGTCGCCGCAGGGCTGGAGTCCGCCCTGGACTTCCTGGCCGGCCTCCGCGTGGAGCGGGAGGACGTCGAGGTGTTCGCGGACGCGCTGCACCGCCCTGTCCGGGACCTCGAACCACTGCTCGGCCTCGCTTTCGAAGGCGAGGTGCGCGCCGTTCCGGAGGGTCGTGCGGTGTTCTCGGGTGAGCCGCTGCTGGAGGTGACCGCGCCGCTGCCGCAGGCCCAGCTCGTCGAGACCTACCTGCTGAACCAGGTCTGCCACCAGACGGTCGTCGCGTCCAAGGCGGCCCGCTGTGTCCTGGCCGCGGCCGGACGCCCCGTGGTGGACTTCTCGCTGCGCCGCACCCACGGCCCCTGGGCCGGTTATCACGCGGCCCGGCTCGGCGCCCTGGTCGGCTTCGCCGGCACCAGCAACGTTGCCGCCGCCACCGCTCTGGGCATCCCGGCCTCGGGCACCATGGCGCATTCGTACATCGAGGCGTTCTCCGGCGAGGAAGAAGCCTTCCGGGCCTTCGCGCGCAGTCATCCGGGCCCGGTCACCTTCCTCGTCGACACCTACGACACCGGGGAGGGCGTGCGGATCGCGGCGCGGGTGCTGAGCGACCTGGGGCGCGGTCCCGGCTGCGCGATCCGGTTGGACAGCGGAGACCTCGACGTGCTCTCGCGCCGGGCACGCGCCCTTCTGGACACCGCCGGGCTGCCCGACGTACGGATCGTGGCCAGCGGCGGACTGGACGAGTACGGCGTCGCCAGGCTGGTGCGCGCCGGTGCCCCGATCGACGTGTATGCCGTGGGAACGCGCGTCGGTGTGGCCGCGGACACCCCGTACCTGGACGTCGCGTACAAGCTCGTCGAGTACGACGGCCGCCCGGTGATGAAGTTGTCCTCGGCGAAAGTCACGGCCCCGGGCCGCAAGCAGGTCTTCCGCCGGGCCGGGCAGCCCGACGTCATCGGCCTGTGGCGGGAGGAACCCCCTGGCTCGGCACGGCCGCTGCTGCGCACGGTGATGCGCGACGGCCGCCGGACAGGGCCGCCGGACCGCTGGCAGGACGCCCGCGACCGGCTCCGTGAGGACCTTGCCGGCCTGCCCGGCACGGCGCGGCGGATCTACGACCCCGAACCGGTCAGACCGGTCACGTCCCGCGCTCTGCAGGAGCTGACGGCCACGGTACGTGCGGACATCGAGGCACGGTTCCGTCCGGACCACCGCACCGCTGCCACGCCCCCCTGGACACTGCCGGCCGGCGCACCATGAACGGCCGTGCGGTGGGGCCGACAGGGACGCGGCGAGGACCAATGGCCCCTGGATCCCGGACCGCGTCAGGTCTTCCATGAGATCGGCGGTGCTGCTCCGCGGCACCGCCGGGAGGAGGCGAGCGAGATGTCCGCTCCCGCACCGACAAGGACGAACGAGGCGGCTGGAGGCCGTAACGAGATGGCTGGAGGCCGTCATGTCACGGCCCGGTGATCGCCTCCCGATCGTGGTGGGCGTCGATCCCGATCCCAGCCGGCGGACGGCGCTGGCCTGGGCGGCGGACGCGGCCGCCCGCCGTCGACTGCCACTGCGGCCCGTCCACGTCGAGGGCGTACCCACCAGGGGCTACCGAGGGCGGGAGGTCCCGCCGTCCTGGGAGGGATGGAACGAGTCGCTGCACGAGGCCGGGAAGCAGGTGCTCGAAGACGCCGCGAACTTCATCGCGGCACGGCACCCGCAGGTCGAGGTGGACGCCTTGCTCGCGGAGGGCGACCCCGTGTGGGTGCTGCGTGAGCAGAGCCGTGATGCCACGGCCGTCGTGCTGGGCTCGCGGCATCTGAGCCGGGCCCAGGAGGTGTTCGGCTCCGCCTCGGTCGCCGTCCCGGTCATGGCCCACGCGCGCTGCCCCGTGATCGTCGTCCCCGAGCCCGAGCACACCACGCAGGAGCCCGGGTACTACGTCGTCGGCGTCGACGGCAGCGCCCACTCGGCCGCCGCGGTCGACGTGGCGTTCGAGGAGGCGGCCCTGCACGGCGCCCAGTTGCGGGCCCTCTACGTCTGGGAGCCCGGCCGGCTCCGGATCTTCGACGAGTACGCCCCGCAGCAGGAGGCCCACCGGCTGCTCTCCGAGACCGTAGCCGGCCGCCACGACCGCTACCCGGAGGTGGACCTGCACCACGAGCTGGTCGTCGGGCATCCCGTTCAGGTGCTCACCGACGCCTCCGCCCATGCGCTGGGCCTGGTGGTCGGGACCCGGGGGCACGGAGGTTTCACCGGCATGCTGCTTGGCTCGGTCAGCCAGGGCGTGCTGCACCACGCCCGCTGCCCCGTCATCGCCGTTCCGTCGAGGCCGACGTGAGGCCGAGGTCGCCGGCCCTGCTGAGAAGGGAAGCCACCGTGACTGCACAACCCATCGACGTGAACGTCGTCTCCGAGCTGGTGGCGGAGGCCGCGGCGGCACCCTCGCAGCACAACGCGCAGCCGTGGAGGTTCCGCTTTCTGCGCGACAGCGCCGTCCTGCGCGTGTACGCCGACCTGGAGCGAACCCTGCCGCACATCGATCCGGACAGGCGGGGCCTGCACCTCGGCTGCGGCGCGGCGCTCCTCAACCTCCGCGTGGCCGCTGCTGCGAAGGGGCTGACACCGGCCGTACGGTTGCTGCCCGACCTGGACGATGCGGAGCTGCTCGCCGAGGTGGGTCTGCGCGGATCCGCGTCACCCGACGAGGCACTCGCCCGGCTGTACCCGGCGATCTCCCGCCGTCATTCCAGCCGTTTCCCCTTCCGTGACGAGCAGATCCCGGCCGCCGTGGTGGAGCGGCTGTGCGACGCGGCTCATGCCGAGGGCGCCCAGCTGGTGTTCCCCGGCGCCTGGCACGTGCGGGAGATTCTGGAACTGGTACAGGATGCCGAAGGCCGGCAGGCCATGGACCCCGGCATCCTCGGTGAAACGGCGCAGTGGACGCGTACGGAACCATCGGACGTCGTGGGCGCACCCGACGGCATCCCCGCGGAGGCGTTCGGCCCTCGCCAGCACGGCACCACAGCCCCCGTGCGCGACTTCGCCCTCGGGCGTCCGATGCCAGGGCGTGGCTGGGCGCCCTTCGAGAAGAACCCGCACATCGCCCTGCTGGGCACGGACCATGACGGGCCAGGCGACTGGCTGCTGGCGGGCCAGGCACTGGAGCGTGTCCTGCTCCAGGCCACAGCGGACGGGCTGGTCGCCTCGATGACCTCCCAGCCCCTGGAGTGGCCGGAATTCCGGTGGGTGGCTCGCGACCCGTTCTCGGCCATGGCCCACGTGCAGATGGTGCTCCGGCTCGGCTACGGCCCCGAAGGCCCCGCGAGCCCGCGGCGACCGGTGGCCGACGTGCTCGACATCGCCTGAGGCAGGTCTGGTCGCATGAAGGTTTCCGAGGTCATGACCGCGCCGCCGGTGTCCGTCGCGCCTCATGCACCGCTGCTCGAGGTGACCCGGCGGATGACCGAGTCCGCCGTCGGCTCCGTCCTCGTCGTCGAGGGCGGAGTGCTGCGCGGCATCGTCACCGACCGCGACCTCGCCGTACGTGGCCTGGGCGGTGGCTTGGCGTGCGAGGCACCGGTGGACACAGTGATGTCCGCCGAGGTGGCCACGGTCGACGCGGACGACGACCTCCAGGTGGCCTACCGGACGTTCCGCCGCACCGGCGTGCGCCGCCTTCCGGTCCTCGACGCGGGCCGCGTGGTGGGCGTGCTGACGGTCGACGACCTGTTCCTGGACCTCTTCCGGCGGCTGGCCGACCTGCTCGGACCGGTCGCCTGGAGCGTGCTCCAGGAGCCGCCGGGGCCGCCTTCGGCGGTGGCAGACCGGAATGCCCCCTGAACCGGCCGAGCGGGGAGCGATCTCGCGATCCTGGGGACATGGAGCCGCCGACACGGAAGGCGGAGTGTAAGCGCGCTCACCGTCGGGCCACCGATGGGCGTTCTAGCGTCGAGGCATGGACTAGGCATGGACTACAAGTATCTTGTCGGAGGTGGTCGGTCGTGATGCGCGCCGTGTGGAACGGCGTCGTACTCGCGGAGGCCGAGCGGACCGTCGTGGTGGAGGGCAACCACTACTTTCCGCCCGAGTCGCTGCACCGCGAGTGCTTCACCGACAGCTGGGCCAGGTCGCTGTGCTTCTGGAAGGGGCTCGCCCGCTACTACACGGTGACTGCCGGTGGGCGAACCAATGCGAATGCCGCCTGGTACTACCCGCATCCCAGCCCGCTGGCCCGGAAGATCAAGAATCATGTCGCCTTCCGGAACGGCGTCGTGGTCGAGGAAGCCGCTCCGCGGGTGAGCCGGTGAGTGCCGCGCTCGGCCTGCGCGTGGCGGCTTGGGCCGGCGGTGTGGGCGGCGGGCTGGCCACCGCCTACCTGGGGGCCCCACGCGGCGATGCGGCCGGCCGATGACACCGGCCCCGCCCGAGTCGCCGGACCATACCGGGCCCCATCCCAGGTCACGACGGATCGGGGCGCACGATCACAACCGGGCAGTTCGCGTGCTGCGACACGTGCTGGCCGACGGAACCGAGCAGCGCGCGGGCGAATCCGCCCCTCCCCCGGCTGCCCACCACCAGGACCTCTGCTCCCTCGGCAGCCCGCAGCAGGACGTCGGCGGGATTGCCGTGCACCACGTGTGTCCTGACCACCCCGGCCGCGTCCGCGCCCAGCACATCGGTCAGCTCTTGCCGCATGCGCTGCCGGGCATCGTCCTCGTCGACATCCAGGTCCACAGCGGGCGCCGACCAGCCGTACAGGCCCGCCAGCTCCCACACCGCGACCGCGTCCACGGTGCCGCCCACCAGGCCTGCGTAGCGAACAGCCCACCGAAGGGCCGCGTACGAGGACGTCGACCCGTCGACGCCGACGACGACCCTCGGCCCGGAGACATCCGTGTCCATCTGTCCCACCTCTCCTACGGCCCGCACGCCGTCCTGACGGTCGTCCCTTCGCCTCTACGCTGCGCGAGGCATCGCCGCCCCGCGAGAGATACGGATCCGGGCGTATGACACGGCTGTGCTCCACCGGACATGTGCAGGTGATCGGATGGAACCGTGCCACCTGAGCGATGCTGGGCGTATCAGGACCGCGACCCGGCAGATGGAAGCGACGAATGAGCAAGCGCAGGCGAGCCAAGCGGGTGGCTGAACACGGCTGCGGCAGCACCCGGCTGCCGTCGCGGGGCGCAGCCGCGCGGGCGACGGGCGGCTCGGGCCGTCGGAGTGGCCGCGGCAAGGACGGCGACTGGCTGCTGCTCCCTGGCGGTACATGGCGGCGTGTCGAGACGATCCGGGTGCAGAGTCTGTTCGGCTGAATTCGACAGACGCGCCCCGCGAAACGCGCGTCCAACGGCGGGACGCCCGGACACGATCCCCGAGCGAAATGCCGCGCGGGTCCCGGGCACGCCGGAGGCCCGAAGCTCGAGATGCCGGGCGGCCGGGTCGCCTGCCACCCTGAAGGAGGGGCACCGGCCCGGCCCGGTCCTCGGTGGGGCGGTGCCTACCGAGCGGACGCCGCAGACCTCCGGGGCGGGAGGGTTGCCATGACCACTTCAGACAAGGGTCCGGGCGGTGAAGCATCGGCGGCATCGCAGGCCAGGGTCCTCCTGGACGCCGACGGTGTGATCACCGACTGGAGCACAGAGGCCGAAGCACTGCTCGGCCACCGGTCCGGGGAGATGGTGGGCCGACCGCTGTCGTCGCTCCTCGTCCGGCCGGAGCCGGGCGGCGAGGGAGGCGCTCCCCAGGCGCCACCCGTCAACGGCGGCTGCCGGGTGCGACTGCGGGACCGGTCCGGCCTGCCGGTCGACACCGAGTGGTGGATGTGCCCGCACATCGGCCCCGAGGGCCCGGCGAGCTGGGCGGTGTTCCTCACCGCCACGCGCGGTGCGGATCCGGGCGACTTCGACCGGGCGGTGCTGGACGCGTTGCTGACCGAGTCACCGATCGGACTGCACGTCCTCGACACCGATCTGCGTCTGGTGCGGTTCAACACCGCCTCGCCCGGCATGCGCGGCGTGCGCGCCAAGGACGTCATCGGCAGACCGGCGCGCGAGGTCTCGCCCACCCTGGTGACCGACACCGTCGAGCACCTGCTGCGGCAGATCCTGAGTTCGGGGGAGCCGGCCATCGACTTCGTCCAGCCGGGGTATCCACCCGCCGATCCGCACAGAGAACATATCTTCTCCCTGTCGGCGTTCCGGCTGCGCAATCGCGCCGGAGAACCCCTGGGTGTGGCGAGCCTGGCCATCGATGTCACGGAGCGCTACCGGTACCGGGCGCGCCTGGAACTCCTCAACGACGCCAGCATGCGCATCGGCACGACCCTGGACCTCGCCCGTACCGCGGAGGAACTGGCCGAGACCGTGGTGGGCCGGGTGGCCGACGCCGTCGGCGTGGACGTGCTCGACTCCGTCTACCGCGGTGAGGCTCCCGAGCCCGGACCGGTGCCCGCCGAGGTCACGTTCCGGCGCACCGCGTTCCGCGCGACCGAGGCCTCCGGCCTTCAGCCCGCCTACGCCACCGGCGAGAAGGCCTCCTACGGCTTCCCGACACCGCTCACCCAGTGCCTGGCCGATCTGCGGCCCCGTCTGATCCAGAGGGTCGACGACGACACATGGCTGGCGCACGATCCGCTCCGGGCGGACCGCATGCGCGCCGCGCGAGTGCACTCGATGATGGTCGTGCCGCTGGCCGCCCGCGGCGTCGTGCTCGGGGTGGCCAGCTTCTACCGCTCCGTGACCTCCGATGCCTTCGACGAGGACGACCTGACCATCGTCGGTGAACTCGCCACGCACACCGCCCTGGGCCTCGACAACGCCCGCCGCTACACACGCGAGCACACTGCCGCCCTCGTCCTGCAGAACAGTCTGCTGCCAGGCCGGATCCCCGCCCAGAACGCCGTCGATGCGGCGTTCAGCTATGTGCCGGGGCACGCCGGCGGCCCGTGGCACGACGTCCCGTGGTACGACGTCATCCCGCTGTCCGGCGCACGGACCGCACTGGTGGTAGGGGACGTGGCGGGACACGGCATGCGTGCCGTGGCCACCATGGGCCGACTGCGCGCCTCGACCCACAGCCTGGCCGCCCTGGACCTGACCCCCGACGAGGTGCTGGCGCACCTGGACGACCTCATGGTCCGGCTCGCCGAGGAGGGCCGTCCGGCCGCCGCGAACGACCCACTGGACGGTCAGCCCACCACCGCCACGTGTGCCTACGCGGTCTACGACCCGGTGAGCCGGCGTCTCGTCGTTGCCCGCGCCGGGCATCCAGCACCGCTCCTCGCCCACCCCGACGGGCACGTGGCGCCGGCCGACGCGCCCGCCGGACCGCCGTTGGGCGGCGGCGGGCTGCCTTTCGAGACCTGGGAAACACTCCTGCCGGAAGGGACCCTGATCGCTCTCTACACCGAGGGACTCGTCCGCCGGTCGCCGGACGAGGACGCAGGCGTCGCGCGAGTACAGCACGTCCTGGCCCAGCAGCATGCGTGCGTGCGCGAGGCGTGCGACGCGGTGATCTACGCACAGCTGTCCGGACGAACCGCGCAGGACGTCGTGCTCCTTCTCGCCAGGACCGGCGTCCTGCGCGACGACCAGGTCGCCTCCTGGACCTTCCCCAGCGATCCCGCGATCGTGGCCACCGCCCGCACCCTGGCCGACCGCCAGCTCACCAACTGGGGGCTGTCCGAGCTGGCGTTCACGACGGAGCTGATCGTCAGCGAGCTGGTCACCAACGCCATCCGGTACGCCCCGGGCACGATCCAGGTACGTCTCATCCAGGATCGCACCCTGATCTGCGAGGTCACCGACGGCAGCAGCGCCGCACCCCATCTGCGCCATCCGCGGACGACCGACGAGGGCGGCCGCGGACTCCTGCTCATCGCCCAGCTCACCGACCGCTGGGGCACCCGCCACACCCGCCGCGGCAAGACCATCTGGACCGAGCAGCCGCTGCCCGGGCATCCGGGAGACGCCGTGCCCGTCACGCCGGACGGCTGACCACGGTCTGGCCGACCCCCGCTCGCCTCTCTCCCGGGTCCTCACCACCTCACGGCCTCTGCGGCACGACCGCGACCGGGCACAGGGCACGGTGCAGAAGGGTGTGGCTGACGCGGCCGAGCTGGAGCCCGACATGGCCCGTCCTGGGCCGGGACCCGACGACCACGAGGTCGGCGGCTGCCGACCGGTTCATGAGGACCTTGCCGGCCGGCCCCTCGACCGTCGTACGGTGCACACGTACCTGCGGATGCTCGGCGATCGCTTCTGCGAGCAGCCCGTCAAGCAGTACGGAGGCCTCCTCCTCGGGAGTGTTCGCCGCTTCCTCGGCGTGGCGGCTCAGGCGGGCGGGACTGCGCCAGGCCCGGACCGCGTCCAGGACGCAACCGCGCACCTCGGCCTCGCGGAAGGCGAACCGAACGGCCTCGACGGCCGTGTCGGCGTCCCCCAGCCCCAACAGAATCCGCTCATGTGTGCCGGCGATTCCCGCCTGGTCGCCTCGGACGACGATCACCGGGCCACGGGCCCGGCCCGCCACGGCCAGCCCGACCGAACCAAGCAGCAGTCCTTTGAGCTCACCCCTACCACGCGACCCCGTCACCAGTGCGAACGCACCATCCCCCTCGCGCACGAGGGCGGAGACAGCATCGTCCGGGATCACGTCGGTGGTGACCTTCACATCAGGGTTGCGCCGCGCGGCGCGCTCCGCGCCGGAAGCCACGATGTGCTCCGCCAGCACCTGCTCGGAGGGACGCCCCAGGCCGGTGAACGGCAGGCCACCGTCGTATCGCTCCCAGAGGGAGCCGTAGACCAGCCTGAGGGGAACACCATGACGGCCTGCTTCGTCCACGGCCCAGTCGATGGCGAGCAGACTCGAGTTCGATCCGTCGATGCCTGCGACCAGAGGAAGTGTCATCGTCCCCACCGCCTTTCACGGGGCTTGCAGCGCATGGGACGACTTCACCGTCGCACCCTCCCTCACCGGGGCACGAGGGGCCCTTCGGCCCCTTCCGGGGGCCACAGGACCATCGCTCGTCCATCCACGCCGCAGCCGGTCACGGTGGAGCCGCACCGCCCGGCGTCCGATGCCGGTGGTTGGCTTCGCGAGCCTGTCGTACGGAGACGCGGGTGCGCTCGATCAGTTCGGGGAGGGCCGACCGCACCGGTTCGCTCAGCCCCGCGCCGAGTTCGACGTGGGCCACCTCCACGGCATGTACGACGACCTGCCGCGGAAGCAGGTCGAGGGCTTCCGCCAGGGCGAGGCACTCCCCCAGGCCCAGGGCGTGCGTACTCGCCGTACCCCGCGCCCGGCCGGCCGCCTCCGTCGCTGTCAGGGTGTGCAGCTCGCCCGGCCTGGGCTCATGCAGGCGCAGGGCTTCCACCACGACCGCGGTGTCCGCGCCGCGCCACAGTTCGAGCATCCGGCCGGGTTCGCCGTCACTGACCGCCAGCACGGTGTCGTCGGGAACACGGCCTCGCAGGGCCTCCACCACCGCCGGCCCCGCTCCGTCGTCACCGCGCAGGGGGTTGCCCACTCCGATCACCACGATTCGGCCGGTCATGCGCGTTCCACGGTCAGGTCGAGGAAGTGGGCGGCGCAGGAGATGCAGGGGTCGTGGTTGCGGATGGCCCGCTCGCACAAGCGGGTGAGTTCCTCGTCGTCGGCAGCGGGTCCGTCCCGGTCCAGGCGTGCCTGGACGGCCCGGCGGACGTCCTCCTCGATGGCCGTCTGGTTCTGGGCCGTGGGCGGAACGATGCGGGCCGCGGTGAGCGTGCCGTTCTCGTCGAGGGCGTAGCGGTGGTACAGCAGTCCGCGCGGTGCTTCGGTCGCTCCGGTGCCCACTGCCTTGCACGGGGCGACGTCCAGCGCCGGCCGTGGCGGTCGTTCGTAGTCCCGGATGATGCTCAGCGCTTCCTCGACAGCCTGCACCACTTCCACGGCGCGGACGACGATGCTGCGAAAGGGGTTGTCGCAGATGTCCCCGGCCACCGGATCGCCCAGCCCGGCGTCCCTGGCGGCCTCGGCCGCCACCGGGTGCAGCCACCGGCCGCTCACCGCGTAGCGGGCCAGTGGGCCGGTCAGGTAGCGGCGGCCGTCGAGCGTGGCGGTCAGAGCGGTGCTGTGCGGCACCTGCTCCTCGTGGACGTGCTGTTCGAGGTCGGACACCGGGAACTCGCGGGGCGCTAGCGTCCCACCGGCGGCGGCGACGACCGTTGGTGTGCCGGAGTCGATGGCGTAGCGGCCCGGGTCCCGCAGCGCGAGCAGGTCATGGTCGCTCGCCGCGTCGGGGAAGTCGAACGCCGCCACCCAGCGGACGGTCTCCAGTGCGTCGTCCCGGGCCTGCCGCAGCCGTTCGGCCAAGGGTCGCAGCTCTTCGGGCGCCGGTGTGCGGTAGAAGCCGCCGACGCGGACGTTGACCGGGTGGATGGGGCGTCCGCCGAGCTGTTCGAGGATGGCGTTGCCGGTCTGTTTGATCCGCAGACCGCGCTCGACGGCGGCTCGTTGGTCGCGGGCGAGTTCGATTGCATCGGCCCGGCCGAGGAAGTCGGGGGCGTGCAGCAGGTAGATGTGCAGGGTGTGGCTCTCGATCCACTCACCGCAGTACAACAGGCGGCGCAGCTCCGCGAGAGGCCCGTCCACGGTGGCACCGCAGGCGTTCTCGATCGCCCGGCAGGCGCTCATCTGGTAGGCGACCGGACAGATGCCGCAGATGCGGGCGGTGATGTCCGGCGGCTCGGTGTGGGCGCGCCCGATCAGGAAGGCTTCGAAGAACCGGGGTGGTTCGTAGATGCGCAGGCGTGCCTCGGTGACCGTCTCCTCCTGCACGCGCAGGTGCAGGGCTGCTTCGCCTTCCACCCGGGCCAGTGCGTCCAGCCGCAGGACGCGCGTTCCGCGATGGCTCATGCGGGCCTTTCCGGGTTGTCTTCTGTTTCTGCCCGAGGGGCGTCGTTCTCCTCGGCCGCGAGATCGGCTACGGGGGCATACTCCGGCGAGGCGGCGTTGAAAGTGCGGAAGACACGCAGGATGTCCACCTCGCTCATTCCGTCGCGGCGCAGCTGCGCGACCATGGACCGCAGGTTGGGCCGCTCCGTTGGCCCGAAACAGCCGTAGCAGCCGCGGCCGTAGGCGGGGCAGATGGCACCGCACCCGGCGTGGGTGACGGGGCCCAGGCAGGGGGTGCCGTGGGCGACCGTGACGCAGGTGGTGCCACGCCTCTTGCACTCGAAGCAGACGCTGTGGGCGGGGACCTGGGGTTTGCGTCCGGCCAGGTGGGCGGTGATGACCTCCAGGAGCTGACGGCGGTCGATAGGGCAGCCCCGGAGTTCGAAGTCGACCGGCACGTGTGCCGAGATCGGGGTCGAGGTCTCCAGGGTGGCGATGTAGTCCGGACGGGCGTAGACCGCGGCGCGGAACTCGTCGACGTCCCCGAAGTTGCGCAGCGCCTGGATGCCGCCCGCGGTGGCGCAGGCGCCGATCGTCACCAGGTGCCGGGAGATGCGCCGGATGTGCTGGATGCGCTCGGCGTCCTCGACCGTGGTGATCGAGCCCTCGACGAGGGAGAGGTCGTACGGTCCCCGGCCGGCCAGTTCCGCCCGCGCCCCGCCGGGGCCCTCGGTGCCGGACATCTCCAGGAAGTGCTCGATCCGTACCTGCTCGGTGAGGCCGAGCAGTTCGTCCTCGCAGTCGAGGAGGGTCAGCTGGCAGCCGTCGCAGGAGGCGAACTTCCAGACGGCGAGCGTGGGCAGGGGGTGGGCGTCGGCCGGCCCTCGGTCGGTTTCCATCTCACAGCTCCCGTACGGCCAGCAGGGGTTCCACGCGGTCGTAGCGGACGACCGGTCCGTCCCGGCACAGCAGCAGCGGGCCGAGCTGGCAGTGGCCGCAATGGCCGGTGGCGCACCGCATGTTGCGTTCCAGCGACACCTGAACGCGGTGCGCGCCAAGGCCTCGGCCCATCAGGGCACGTGCGGTGTGGCGCATCATCACTTCGGGCCCGCACACCAGCGCGTGGGTCCGGTCCGGCCTGAGGGCGAACGCGTCGAGGAGGGCGGTGACGACCCCGACCGAACCGTGCCAGCCGGGGCCGGGGCGGTCGACGGTCACCCCCACCTCGGCTCCGCCCCGCCAACGCTCGATGTCCTCTCGGTAGATCAGGTCGCCAGGGGTACGGGTGCCCACCAGGACCCCGAGCCGGCCGTAGGCGGCCGGCTGGTTCAGGACCGCGTGGACCGCCGGTCGCAGCGGCGCGAGCCCGATACCCCCCGCGACCACCAGCACATCCTGGCCGGCTGCCGCGTGCAGATCCCAGCCGGTGCCGAACGGCCCGCGCAGCCCGACGGTGTCTCCCGGGCGCAGCTCGTACAGGGCGGCGGAGACCGCGCCCACCGCACGGACGGTGTGCACGACTCCCCCGCGGGGGCCGCGCAGGGCACTGACCGAGATCGGCACCTCACCGATCCCGAACGCGTAGATCATCGCGAACTGGCCGGGTGAGAAGGGCGGGAGTTCCCTGCGGACGGGAACCAGTTCCAGCGAACGGACGTCGGGGGTTTCCGCCAGGATCCCGGCCACCCGGTAGGGCAGCGGCGGCGTCACGGTGCTCACGGCGGACCACTCCCGTGGGGTGCGTAGAGGTCCAGCAACCTGATCCGGGTGGCTTGCAGCCGCTCGGCGACCACCTCGGTGAAGCGGCGCATCAGGGCGTATCCGAGTTCCGGGTCGGCAGCACAGAGGGCGAGAACGTCGGCGGCGGGGAACTCCATGGCCTCCACGGCGGTCACCGTCCGTGCACCGAGGTGCCAGCGGTACGGCGGGCAGGTCCACGACCAGCCCAGCAGCTGGCCCGGCCCGAGCGTCTCCACGAGGGCCTCCGGCTGTCTGCCGGGAACGCAGATGTCGAGGGCGACCTCGCCACTGCGCAGCAGCCAGAAGCGGTCGGCATGCTCTCCTTCGTCGAACAGGCGGGTGCCGGCCGGGAACGTCACGTCGAACCCGACGGCCAGCAACCGCTCGCGCTGAGCGGGCGAGAGGAGGTCCAGAGGTGGTGGCACCCCGGTCATGGTGCCTCTCCCGATGGTCGGGACCGCGTCCAGTCGTGCAGGGCGGCGGCCTCCTCGGTGATGTCGATGCCGACCGGGCACCACACGATGCAGCGGCCGCAGCCCACACAGCCCGAGGAGCCGAACTGGTCGTACCAGGTGCCCAGCTTGTGGGTCATCCACTGCCGGTAGCGACTGCGCGGGGAGGTACGGACGGGGCCGCCGTGCAGGTGGGAGAAGTCGAGGTCGAAGCAGGAGTCCCACAGCCGCCACCGCTCCGCGTGGTCACCGGTGAGATCGGTGACGTCCTCGGTCGTGGTGCAGAAACAGGTGGGACACACCATGGTGCAGTTGCCGCACGTCAGGCAGCGCCCGGCGACGTCGTCCCAACGGGGGGCGTCGAGCGTGCCGGCCATCAGCTCCCGCAGGTCCGCCTCGGGCATGGTCCGTCCCATCCGGTCCGCAGCGGCGGCGACGCCTGCGCGAGCCGCCGCACAGGTGGCGGGGTCGGCCGGGCGGACGGGCAGTTCGGCCAGGATCTCGTCGCCCTCCTGGCTGCCGCCGCGGATCCAGAAGCGGTGGCCGTCGTCATCGACCACCTCGGTGATCACCAGGTCGCAGCCGGGAGGGGCAGCGGGTCCCGTGCCCATCGAGACACAGAAACAGGTGCCGCCGGGCTCCGTGCACTCGACCGCGATGAGCAGCGCTCCCGCACGCCGCCCCTGGTATTCGGGGTCGCGGTGGGCACCTGCGGTGAGCACCCGGTCCTGGACGGCGATGGCTCGTGCATCACAGGGACGCACCCCGAGGAAGGCGTACCGCGGCGGCGAGGTCTCCTCGGCCGTGAACACCATGTCCTCGCCCACCCGGTCGGCACGCCACTGCCGCACCTTCGCCGGGTGCAGGAACTGTTTCCACGACTGGGGGCCCGCCGCGTTCGCGAAGGCGGCGCCGTCGGCCCGTTCCCGCAGCCGATACGTCCCGGCTTCGAGTTCCACGCCCCACCCGTACGGCAGCTCGTCGGCCGACTCCAGCTCCGCCAGCACGATCGCGCCGTCCCGCACGGTGGGGCCGACCACGGTGAAACCGCGCCGGGACAACACTTCCACCAGCGCGAGCATGCCGTCCTTGCCCATCACCAGCCCGCTGGACGCGGGAGACGACGCGGCGTTCACGTCAGGGTCCGCAGTCATGGCCGTTCTCCTTCAGCACCGCCTCGGACAGGTGGGACGTCCCCGGTGCCTCATGAAGTCCACGAACGCAGGATTTCCGGTCCGGCACCACACCAGTAGGGCCATGCGGGCCACAGCCTCGGGTTCTTTCGTCTCGGCCCACTCGGCCCACTCGGCCCACTCGGCCCACTCGGGTCGACGCCCCCGGCTGTCCGGGGCCTCATAGGCCTCGACGGCCACACACGGGGGCCGTTCGGCCCAGTGCATGCGAAGCAGTCCCGATAGATCGTCAAAGAAAGCCGGGAGGAAGGTGGCCGCCATGCGATCGGAAACGGTCCGGAAGGACGTTCCGCCTCGCGTCGAGCCGAATCTGGGCGACTACGAGAAGGTCTGTGCCGGCTTCGCCTGGTCTCAGGCACGCGCCCACCTGCAGGGGCTGCCCGACGGGCGGGGACTGAACATCGCGCACGAGGCCGTGGACCGGCACGCGGCTTCGGACCACGCCGCGGCCGTCGCGCTGCGCTGCGTCGGGCGGGACGACTCCGTGACCTGTGTGACGTACGGGGAGTTGGCCCGGTCCACCGCAAGGTTCGCCAACGTGCTCCAGGCCCTCGGCATCGGCCACGGCGACCGGGTGGCGACACTGCTCGGCCGCTGCCCCGAGCTGTACACCGTGGTTCTCGGCACGCTCAAGAACACCAGCGTGCTGTGCCCACTGTTCTCCGCGTTCGGACCGGAACCGGTCGCCATGCGCCTGACGCTGAGCGACACGCAGGTACTGGTCACCACGGCGGAGCTGTACCGCACGAAGGTCGCCGGGCAACGCGAGAGACTCGCCGCCCTGCGGCACGTGCTGATCGTCGGCGAGGGCGCGGACGAGCTGCCCGGCACCGTCTCCCTCGGCGCGCTGATGGACGAGGCGGCCGACACCTTCACCATTCCGCCGACCTCACCCCACGACATGGCCCTGCTGCACTTCACCAGCGGCACGACGGGCACCCCCAAAGGCGCCGTGCACGTGCACGAGGCTGCCGTCGCCCATTACACGACCGCGCTGTACGCGCTCGATCTCCACGCGGACGACGTGTTCTGGTGCACCGCGGATCCGGGCTGGGACATCGGCATGTCCTACGGGATCGTCGCGCCGCTCATGCACGGGGTCACGGTCGTGGTCGACGAGGGCGACTTCGACGCCCGCCGGTGGTACGGGATCCTCGCCGACCAGCGGGTCAGTGTCTGGTACACGGCGCCGACGGCGCTGCGGATGCTGATGCGGACGACGCCGCGCTCAGGGCCGTACGATCTGCCCCGCTCGTTCGACCTGAGCGCACTGCGGTTCATCGCATCCGTCGGTGAGCCGCTCGATCCGGAGGCCGTGCTCTGGGGCAGGGACGTCCTCGGGCTGCCGGTGCACGACAACTGGTGGCAGACCGAGACCGGCGCCATCATGATCGCGAACTTCGCCGCCGGTGAAATCCGCCCCGGGTCGATGGGGCGTCCGCTCCCCGGCGTGGAGGCTGCGGTGTTGCGATGCGGGGAGGACGGCCGGGCGAAGCGGGCCGAGGGGCGCGTCACCGTCGTGGAGGAGCCCGTCGTGGAGGGCGAACTGGCGCTCCGGATCGGCTGGCCGTCCATGTTCCGCGGCTATCTGCACGACGAACCTCGCACCGCCGCGGCTTTCGCGTACGACTGGTACCTCACCGGCGACCTGGTACGACGCGACACGGACGGCTGGTACTGGTTCGTCGGGCGCGCCGACGACGTGTTCAAGTCGGCGGGACAACTGGTCGGGCCGTTCGAGGTCGAGAGCGCCCTGATGGAGCACCCGGCGGTCGCCGAGGCCGGGGTGATCGGCCGGCCCGACCCCGTCGCCGGGAGCATCGTGAAGGCGTTCGTCACGCTGCGGCCGGGCTTCGAGGCGACCACGCAGACCCGGCAGGAGCTGCTGGCCTTCGCCAGGCGCCGACTCGGTCCGGCCGTGGCACCACGTGAGATCGCCTTCGACCAGCACCTGCCCCACACCCGCAGTGGAAGGGTCATGCGCCGCCTGCTGCGAGCGCGTGAACTCGGCCTGCCCGAGGGCGACATCTCCACCCTGGAACGGGTCGGCTCCGCCCAGGACACATCGGAGGCGTCGGCATGAGGCGGTCGACTTCAGCCGGCCGGCCCTGGACCGGATTGCTGGTCACGGTCGGCCCCGGCCGCTGTGCAGGGCCAGGCGGGGCAGACGGCGACGGCGCGGCGGGCGTGGGTGCGCAGCTGGTCGGGTACCGCTCGGTCTTTCAGGATGGGGGAGCCCCATTCGTCGAGGTCGATCAGTTCGGGGAGGAGTTCGGCGCACAGGCCCTGGCCGGTGCAGGTGATGCGGTTGATGCGCAGGCTTCGGGATGTGCGTGGTCATGACGCCCCCGTGGTGGTGTGCGGGCTTCTGCTGGGTGGAGGCGGGCGGCTGGGCCGGGGCCTGCAGCGCGGGCCCCGTGACGGCCGCTGCACGTCCAGCCTGCTCCGCCCGCCGGATCCGATGGCAGGGCCGTTCATCCCTGGGCTGAGCTGCTCGAACCACCTCGTTGCGGACATGTCAGTGGTGGCTGCGATGCTGCCGGAATGATCCCTTGGAACCTGCTTGATCTTGACAAGGCCCTGCGAACCAGCTGGGCCGCCGACACCTCCTCGCCCGACAACCAGGCGGACTGGCAGCCAGGCAACCCGGCCTGGGGGCACTGCGACATCACAGCCTTGATCGTCAACGACGTCTTCGGCGGCGACCTCATGGTCGGCGAGGTGCATCTCGACGGGACCCAGTACGGCTTCCACTGGTGGAACCGGCTGCCCAACGGTGTTGAACTCGACCTGACGCGCGAGCAGTTCGAGGAGGGCCAGAGCATCACCGCTGCCCGTGTCGTCGAGCGCCCGCCGGGCCCTCTGCCCCGCCGCTGGGAGGAGTACCTCCTGCTGCGTGAGCGCGTCATCAAGCACCTCGGCCATCTCCCGGAGCCCAGCTGAGGGGCTGGGGCAGCCCGGCCGAGGGAAACGTTCGAGGTGCAGGCCCGGATACGCTGGTGGGGTGAACGAGAATCTTCCCCCCTGCCCGAAGTGCTCCTGTGAGTACACGTACGAGATGAACGCCCTGGTGGTGTGCCCCGAGTGTGGCCACGAATGGGTTCCCGCCGAGGCCGCCACCGAGGGCGGAGAGGCCGCCGGAGAGCGTGTCGTCAAGGACGCCGTCGGCAATGTGCTGCAGGACGGCGACTCCGTGGTGGTCGTGAAGGCGCTCAAGGTCAAGGGCAGCCCCTCGGGGATCAAGGCCGGGACCAAGGTGCGCAACATCCGGCTGGTCGACGGAGTCGACGGTCATGACATCGACTGCAAGGTCGACGGTTTTGGAGCGATGCAGCTCAAGTCGAGCGTGGTCAAGAAGGCCTGACCCCGCAGGCACCCCCCTCCGTGGACGGGTTGTCCGGGGTGCAGCCGGATGCTGAATTGCAAAATTTCGCAATTGGTTAGATGGTGTGTTGGCTGTGCCTGCAGGTAGCCGCAGGCACAGCCTTTCGCGTCTGCCCCGGGTGGGCCTCGTATGGGAAGTCGAGGGGTCGTGTCGGTTCCGCTGTATCAGGCGAAGGCCGAGTTCTTCCGGATGCTGGGGCATCCCGTACGGATCCGGGTGCTGGAGCTGTTGCAGGACGGGCCGATGCCGGTGCGGGACCTGCTGGCCGCCATAGAGGTGGAGCCTTCCAGCCTGTCCCAGCAGCTGGCGGTGCTGCGCCGCTCGGGGATCGTCAGCTCCACCCGCGAGGGCTCGACCGTCGTCTACGAACTCGCGGGCGGCCACGTCGCCGACCTGATGAAGGCTGCTCGGCGGATCCTGACCGAGATGCTCGCGGGGCGGAACGAGCTGCTGGCCGAGCTGCGGGAAGCCGAGGGTGTCGCGCGATGACCAGGGCAGTCAGCCAGGTGTGGGCCTGGATCGTGGCGCTGCTGCCCGGTCGCGCCGACCTCGCGGAGATCCGGCGCGACCCGCGCCGGGACCTGCTCGCCGGCCTCACCGTGGCGATCGTCGCGCTGCCCCTCGCACTCGGCTTCGGTGTCTCCTCCGGGCTCGGCGCCGAGGCGGGCCTGGCCACCGCGGTGGTCGCGGGAGCACTCGCCGCAGTGTTCGGCGGGTCCAATCTGCAGGTGTCCGGCCCGACCGGCGCCATGACGGTCGTCCTGGTGCCGATCGTGGGCCAGTACGGGCCCACCGGTGTGCTCACCGTCGGGCTGATGGCGGGCCTCATGCTCGTCGGCCTGGCCGTGCTCAGGGCCGGAAAGTACATGCAGTACGTGCCCGCGCCCGTGGTCGAGGGCTTCACCCTCGGCATCGCCTGCGTGATCGGGCTGCAGCAGATCCCGAACGCGCTCGGCGTACCCAAGCCCGAGGGCGACCGCGTGCTCGTCGTCACCTGGCGGGCCGTCGCGGAGTTCGCGAAGAATCCGAACTGGACGGCGGCCGGCTTCGCGGTCGCCGTGGCCGCGATCGTGTTGCTCGGCGCCCGGTGGCGGCCGACCGTGCCGTTCTCGATCGTCGCCGTGATCGCGGCGACGATCGTGGCCCAGCTGCCCCACCTGGGCGCGGCCAAGCCGATCGGCGACCTGCCGTCGGGACTGCCCGCACCGTCGCTGTCCTTCCTCGACCTCGGCTCGCTCGGCTCCCGGCTCGCCGCCCTCACCCACGCCGCCATCCTCGCCATGGTCGTCTTCGCCGCGGCACCCCTCGTCTCGAAGATCCCGCTGGCCGCCCTCGCCGGCGTCCTGCTGGCCACCGCCATCCGCATGGTCGAGGTCGGCTCGCTGAAGGCGATGGCCAAGGCCACGCGCTCCGACGCCGTGATACTCGTGCTGACCGCGGTCGCGACCCTCGCCCTCGACCTCGTCTACGCCGTCATCATCGGCCTGGTCGTCGCCGGCGCCCTCGCCCTGCGCGCCGTGGCCAAGCAGGCCCGCCTGGACCAGATGCCCCTCGACCGGGGCGACCACAGCGCCGAGGAACACGCGCTGCTCGCCGAACACATCGTGGCGTACCGCATCGACGGCCCCCTGTTCTTCGCCGCCGCCCACCGCTTCCTGCTGGAACTGACCGAGGTCGCCGACGTACGCGTCGTGATCCTGCGCATGTCACGGGTGTCGACGATGGACGCCACCGGCGCCCTCGTCCTGAAGGACGCGGTGGAGAAGCTGCAGCGGCGCGGCATCGTCGTCCTCGCCTCCGGCATACGCGAAGGCCAGCGCCAGGTCCTCGAATCCGTCGGCGCCCTTGAACCGCTGCGCCACGAGGGCCGGGAGTACGCCACCACCCCCGAGGCGATCCGCGCCGCCCGCGACCATCTGGAGACGGCCGGAGTGCTGCCCGTCCTTCCCGCCCAGATGCACCGAACCTCCACCGAGGAAGCCCTGCGATGAGCACTTTCCCCGCCTCCCTCCGTATGGTCGAGGTCTCCGGCGCGGAGGCCCTGTGGCTGCTGGAGGGCAGCACGCTGGGTCGGCTGGTGTACGTGCAACGGGACCTGACGGTGATGCGGCCCGCCCGGCACGTGTGGGAGTACGGCCGCCTGGTCGTCCGTACGCCTGCCCCGGCCGCGGCGGTTCCGGCGACGGCGACGTACCACGTCGACGACATCCGCGCCGTGACCGGCACCGGCTGGACGGTCACCGTCTCCGGACCGGCCGAAGTGATCACCGACCCCGACGAGGCCGCCCACTACCGGCGCACCCTCGCGGGCTGGACCCACGGCCCGCACGACACCCTGCTGCGCCTGCACCCCAAGACCGTCACCGGTTTCCGCCTCGCCCGCGCGGAGGCGTGATGTCCACGGAGCTCCAAACCCTGCCCCACCGGCATGTGATCACACTGCCCACCGAACCGTCCGCCGTACGCACAGCCCGCGAGACGGCCGAGCAGGCCCTGCTCGAGTGGGGCATCGGGCTGCGTCACCCCACGGTGGACCCAGCCCTGCTGATACTCGCCGAGCTGGTCACCAACAGCGTCCGGCACGCCGCGGTCCTCTCCCCGACCGTGACCGTGATCTACGCGGCGGGCCCGGACTGCCTGGCCCTCGCCGTCCATGACCGCCACCCCTACCAGCCACCGCTCTACGGAACGGTCACCGACACCGGCACCAGGACAGGCGGCCTGGCCACCGTCATGGAACTCACGCTCGCCCTGGGCGGAACAGCGGTGGTCCGCGGCGACGCCGACGGCGGTGGCAAGAGCATCTGGATCACCCTCCCTCTCTGAACCAGACGGCAGACCCGATCGGCAACCCGCGCAAGGAAGTTCACCAGCATGACAATCGACTGGCGCTACACCGTCGAGGACAACCTCGGCATCCTGTCCGTCGCCGGATACCTGGGCCCGGAGGCGGTACGTCGTTTCGGCGGCGCCGTCGGCTGGGTCGTCGCCCGCGGCACCGGACCGGTCGTCGTCGACCTGACCGAGCTGCGCAGCTGGTCCGCCGAGGGCCAGCTGGCCATCACCGAGGCCGCCCGCCGCCTCGCCGATGCCGGCCGCAGCCTGGAGCTGGCCGCCATACCCGCCGACGGGTCCCTCGTCCCCAGCGGGGACTGCCCGCCCATCCCGGTTCACGCCGATCTGGCCGCCGCGCTGGCCGCACACGGCACAAAGGACGGGGAAGAGGCGGAGGGGCGCCAAGAGTGGCGCACCACAGGATGGCCGACCGGAGATCAGGCGGAGTGATCCTCGCGTAAAGCCCCCTCGCGACCTCACGAATTGCTAATCTTGGCAATTCCTGAAGTCGTCACCGCTGGATTCGGCCCGGCAGTTGCCGCACGCGAGGATGAGCCGCATGTCCGTGATGAGTGGGTGGATGCGATGCGCCGAGGCCCGGCCGGTGGGGCCGTGCTGCTGTACCGGGGTGGGGACGGCACGGTGAGTACGCCGCTGTACCAACTGAAGGCCGAGTTCTTCAAAACCCTCGGCCACCCGGCCCGCATCCGCGTCCTGGAGCTGCTGAGCGAGCGCGAGCACGCGGTCGCCGAAATGCTCCCCGAGGTGGGCATCGAGCCCGCGCATCTCTCGCAGCAGCTGGCCGTGCTGCGGCGAGCGAACCTGGTGCGGACCCGCAAGGAGGGGTCGAACGTGTACTACTCGCTGGCCACTCCGGAAGTGGCGGAACTGCTGCGGGTGGCGCGCACGATCCTGTCGGGCGTGCTGGCGGGTCAGGCGGAGCTGCTCGCGGACCTGCAGGCGGCCCAGTCGGAGGGGAAGCCGCCGTCGTAGCGACGGCCATCGGACGGCGATCGCCTCCCGGGAATTGGACAGCGCGCTCTGCGCACCTGGAGGCGATCGCCTTCACCTGCGGTGATATTCCGCAAGCCCAGGCAGTACAGGAAGCGCAGTAACTCCACTCGCGGGCGGTCCGTTGGCCACCTGCAGACACGTCCTCACCGTTTCGGGGAGAGGGTTCATGGGCCTGTTGCGCAAGATCCGCGAGACCGGGCGGGTGGCTGAGCCCGCGCCGCCACTCCCCCAGGGCGACGTGCCGGAGAAGGCACGGGAGTTCGGCGGCTCGGTGCAGGTGCGCTGCGTGGACGCGGGCTCCTGCAACGGCTGCGAGATCGAGATCACCGCGTCGTTCAACCCGATGTACGACGCCGAGCGGTACGGGGCACGGTTGGTGGCATCGCCCCGGCACGCGGACGTGGCGCTGGTGACCGGGCCGGTGACCCGGAACATGGCCGAGCCGCTGCGCCGCACCGTGGCGGCGATGGGCGAGCCGCGGCTGGTGGTGGCGGTGGGAGACTGCGCCATCGACTGCGGGGAGTTCGCCGGCGGGTACGGCGTCGAAGGCGCGGTCGCCGACGTCGTACCGGTGGATCTGGCCGTACCGGGGTGCCCACCCGAGCCGGAGGCGATCGTGGCGGCACTCAGGAGGGTGACCGGGCGGTGAGCGTGATTCCGGCCGCCCTCGCGACGGCCACCGGGCTGGGCGGCGCGGGGGCGCTGTCCGGGTTCGGGCTGTCGTACCGGCTGCGCGTGCCGGTCGTGGGAGTGCTGACGGCAGGCGTGGGGGTCAGTGGTGGTACGGCGGGCGTGGCTGCACTGGGAGGCAGCCGCTGGGCAGGCACCTTCCCCCGGTTGCTTCCGCTGGCCGGGACGCATGTGGCGGTGGATGCGCTGGCGGGCCTCTTCATGGCGGTGGCGGGGGCCGTCGTGGCCGCGGTCGCGGTGTACGGCATCGGCTACGCGGCCGGGCACGGTGCACTCGGGCTCGGCTCGCGTACGGCGCAGGCGGTGCTGCCGCTGTTCACACTCACCCTGGTGCTGGTGCCGGTGGCCGCGTCGGTGTCCACATTCCTGGTGCTCTGGGAGTTGATGGCGCTCGGCTCGCTGTTGCTGGTCCTCGCTGAACACCGCGAGCGGGCCCCGGTACGGCAGGCGGGCGTCTGGTACGCGGTGATGACGCATCTCGGCCTGGTGCTGCTGCTCGCCGGGCTCGCGCTGTTCGCCGCGCAGGCCGGCGGCGAGACCTTCGCTGCACTGCGGGCGGGTGCGCACACCGTGTCGCCAACGGTGCGCGGGCTCGTGTTCGTGCTGGTTGCGGCGGCGTTCACGTCCAAGGCGGGTGCGGTGCCGCTGTACGCCTGGCTGCCCAGGGCCCATCCCGAAGCACCCAGCCCGGTCTCGGCGCTGATGAGCGCCGCCATGGTCAACCTCGGCGTCTACGGCCTCGTCCGCACCGGCCTCGACCTGCTCGGCGGCGGTCCGGCGTGGTGGTGGCTGGGCGTGATGACGGTCGGCGGGGCCAGTGCCGTGTACGGGATCCTCCAGGCGGCGATGGCCTCCGACCTGAAGCGGCTGCTGGCGTACTCGACGAGCGAGAACATGGGCCTGGTCCTGATCGGCGTCGGGGCGTCCGGGCTGTTCGCCGCCCACGGCAACCGGCCGCTGGCCGCGCTGGCTCTGGCGGCGGCGCTGCTGCACGTGGTCAACCACGCTGCGTTCAAGGCCCTGTTGTTCTGCGCGGCCGGGTCGGTGCTGCGGGCCACCGGCCTCAGAGACCTCGACCGCCTTGGCGGTCTGCGCCCCCGGATGCCCGTCACCGCCGCACTGTTCACCGTGGCCGCTCTCGGCGCGGTGGCACTGCCACCGGGCAACGGGTTCATCAGTGAGTGGCTGCTGCTGCAGTCCCTGATCCACGGACTCCAGGTACCGGGCGTCGCGGTGGCGGTCGTCCTGCCGCTGTCGGTGGCGCTGATCGCGCTGTCGGCCGGTATCGCCGCGGCCGTCTTCGTGAAGGCGCTCGGGGTCGGCTTCTTCGCCCGGCCGCGCAGCTCACAGGCGACCGCCGCGCGGGAGGCGCCGCCGCTGATGATCGCCGGGATGGGGTTGCTCGCCGCCGCGTGCGGGGCGCTCGCGCTGGTGCCGGGGCTGCTGGGCGACGGCCTGGACCGGGCGGTGAGCACGGTCGGGCTTCCGGGCGCCGGCGCGGTGTCGGGCGGCGGGGTGCGGGTGCGGCTCGCCGACATCTCCGCGTCGCTGTCCCCGGTGTGGGTCGTCGCCGCTCTCACTGCGGCACTCACCCTGGCCGTCGGGCTGCCCCGGCTGTACGCACGCCGAAGGCGCCGGGCGAACGCCCGGTTGTGGGACTGCGGCGGCGGGGCGCCGACCCCGCGCATGGCTTATACGGCGACCTCGTTCGCGGAACCGCTGCAGCGGGTCTTCGACGACGTCCTCGCACCCGAGCAGGACGTGGACGTCACGCCGGTGCGGGAGTCGACGTATCTGGTGGAGCGGGTGCGCTTCCAGCACCGGGTGCCCGACCGGATCGAACACCGGCTGTACGAACCGGTGTTGCGGGCGCTGGACAGAGCCGGGCGGGCGGCCCGGCGGCTGGCGGGCGGCAGCGTCCATCTCTATCTCGGCTACGGCTTCGTCGGCCTGGTCGTCCTGCTCCTGGCGCTGACGGTGGGCTGGTGAGAGCGAACAGATGAGTACCGCTGTGGAATACGCGGCCGTGGCCGGCCAGATCGTCGTGGTCGGAGCCGGGGCGCCCCTGGTGACGGGGTGGATGCGGCAGGTACGGGCCCGCCTGGAGGGCCGGGCCGGGGCCGGGGTGCTCCAGCCCTGGCGGGACGCCCGCAAGCTGCTGCGCAAGGAGCCCATCACTCCGGTGGGGACCGGGCCCGCCTTCCGTACGGCCCCTGCACTGCTGGTCGCCACCACCGTCGTGGCCGCCGCCCTTGTGCCGCTTCTGTCCACCGACACCCCGGTCAGCTCCCACGCGGACCTCATCCTGGTGGTGGCGCTGATCGCCCTGGGCACCCTGGCGCTCGCGCTGGCCGGCCTGGACACCGGCACCGCGTTCGGCGGGATGGGCGCCTCCCGGGAGATGACGGTGGCCGCGCTGGTGGAGCCGACCATCCTGCTGTCGGTGTTCGCCCTGTCGATACCGGCCGGAACGACCAACATCCCGGCGATCGTCTCCGGCGCGGCCCACGAACCGGCCCGCCTTGCCTCCCCGGCCGGGCTGCTGGCCACGGCCGCGCTCGCGGTGGCGGTGCTCGCGGAGACCGGGCGGATCCCGGTGGACAACCCCTCCACCCATCTTGAACTGACCATGATTCATGAGGCGATGGTGCTGGAGTACGCGGGACCCGACCTGGCTCTGGTCGAACTCGGCGCCCAGATGCGGCTGACCCTGCTGCTCGGCCTGCTGTCCTCCCTGGTCGTGCCCTGGGGCATCGCCACCGGCGCCTCGTGGGCGGCCCTCGCCGTCGCGCTGGTGCTGTTCGCGGCGAAGGTCTGTCTGCTGGGCGCGGTGCTCGCGGCGGCCGAGGTGTTCTGGGCCAAGGTCCGGCTGTTCAGGGTGCCCGAACTGCTCGCCGGGTCCTTCCTGCTGGCGCTGCTCGCGGTGACCGCCTCCTACTTCCTGAGCGGAGCGTCATGAGCAGCGACCTGTACACCCAGCTCCTCGACTTTGCCTGCGGTGCCTTCCTGCTCGCGGCCGTGATCGTGCTGTGGCGGCGCGAGCTGGCCTCGATCGTTCGCGTCTTCGCGCTGCAGGGCTTCGCGCTGGCCGCGATCGCCGTCCTGCTCGGCGCGCACGAGGAACGCTGGGACCTGATCGCCGTTGGCCTCGGCATCGGGGCTCTCAGGGCGGGCGTCCTGCCGTATCTGATGCGGCGAGCCCTGGCCGCGCTCAGCGGGGACAGGCAGCGCTACGGTGACGAGGGAGCGGAGACACGCGAGACACAGCCCCTCGTCAACGTGGCCGCATCCCTGTTGACCGCCGCGCTGCTGACGCTGCTGGCCTATGCGGTGGCCCGCCCCCTGACCGAGTTGAACCCGACCCCCGCCACCCGCGCCCTGCCGGTCGGCCTCGCCGTCGTCCTGATCGGTTTCTTCGTCCTCGTCACGCGCAGGCGCGCGCTGGCTCAGGTGGTCGGCTTCCTGCTGCTGGACAACGGCATCACCGCCACCGCCTTCCTCGCCACCTCCGGGGTGCCGCTGATCGTCGAACTCGGCGTCTCCTTCGACGTACTGCTGGCGGTGCTGGTGCTGCAGATCCTCACCACCAGGGTGCGGGAGGCGTTCGGCACCACCGACATCGACGACCTGCGGGAGCTGCACGACTGATGAGCCCTACTGCTTCCGCCCTGCTGCTCACCGCGCCCGTCGCCGTGCCGTTGGCGGTGGCCGGTGCGTATGCACTTGCCGCACTGCGCACCCGCTCGACCGCAGCAGCCCGCGCCGCAGTGCCGTCCGAGGCCCGGCAGCGAGTGTCCGCACGGGGCTCCGTCCTGACGGCGCAGGCCCCCGAGCCGGGCGAGGTACCCAAGTGGCATGGGCCGGACTGGGTCGGGCTCGTCTCCCCCGCAGTGATCCTCACGTGCGGGAGCCTGCTGGCGAAAGACGTGGTCGACGGCGGGGCTTGGCAGGCGTACTCGGGCCTGCTGCGCGCGGACGCGCTGACCGTGTGGATGCTGCTGGTGGTCGGCGCCGTCGCGCTGATCGCCTGCGGCTCCGCCCCCGCGTATCTGAGAGGCGAGCGCGTCGCCGGGCGTGCGACGGATCAGACGGTGTGGCGCTACCACGTCCTGGTCCAGGCGTTCCTGGGCGCGATGGGCCTGGCCGTCGTCACCGCGAACCTCGGCGTGCTGTGGGTCGCTGTCGAGGCCACCACCATCGTCACGGCCTTCCTCGTAGGCCACCGCCGTACTCGAACGTCGGTGGAGGCGGCCTGGAAGTACGTGGTGATCTGCTCGGCCGGGATCGCGCTCGCCTTCCTCGGCACCGTCCTGATCTACTACGCCGCCCGGCAGGCCGGCATCGCCGAGGCATGGGCGCTCGACTGGCCCACCCTCGTCGCGCACGCCGACCTCCTGGACCCGGCGGTCACCCGGCTCGGCATCACCCTCATCGTCCTCGGCTTCGGCGCCAAGGCCGGCCTGATCCCGCTCCACGCCTGGCTGCCGGACGCCCACAGCCAGGCGCCCGCGCCGGTCTCCGCGCTGATGTCCGGGGTACTGCTCTCCGTCGCCTTCGCCGCGATCCTGCGCTACCGGGTCATCGCCGACGCCGCCCTCGGCCCTGACTTCACCCGCGTCCTGCTCGCCGGGATCGCCCTGCTCACCCTTGCCCTCGCCGCCGGACTGCTGCTCGCCCAGCGCGACTACAAGCGGATGCTGGCCTACTCCAGCATGGAGCACATGAGCCTGATCGCCCTGGCCGCGGCGATCGGCAGCCCGCTGGCTCTGTCTGCTGCCCTGCTGCACATCGCAGGCCACGGGCTCGCCAAGTCGGTCGCCTTCTGTGCCTCCGGCCGGATCCTCCAGCTGACCGGCACCGCGAAGATCGGCCGTGTGCGGGGGCTGCTCGCCCGCGCACCCTCTCTGGCGGGCATGTTCGGGTTCGCGGTGGTAGCGCTGATGGCGTTCCCGCCGTTCAGCCTCTTCGCCTCCGAACTCGGCATCGTCCGCGCCGGTTTCCTCGCCGGCAGCGGGCTCTCCTGGGTCACGGCGGCGGCCCTGCTGCTCGTCCTCGTGGCCTTCGCCGCGCTCGCCCTGCGCACGGCCCGGATGCTGCTCGGCCCGGCGTCGGCCCCGCCCGCAGGCCCGGAGGGTACGGCCGTCTGGCCGCTCGCTCTGGGCCTGATCGCCTGCGCCGTCCTCGGCGTGACCCTCGGCCCACTCACCGACCTGCTGCACGCCGCCGCCCAGGCGATCGGAGGCTGAAGCGATGCGCACCACCCACGAAGTCGACGTCACCGAACTGCCGCAGCGGGCCGAGCGGCTGCTGGCCGACGGGCACCGTCTCGCGCTGGTGGCCGCCCACCTCGACGAGGCCGGGCCGCGCGTGGTGTACCTGTTCGTGGCCGGCCCGCCCGACACCCGCACCGAACTGCACGTCCGCCTCGACACCGACCGGCCGGAAGTGCCCACACTCGCCCATCTGTCCTTCCCCGCCGGCCGGTTCGAGCGCGAGATGCGCGACCTGTTCGGCATCGTCCCCCTCGGTCACCCCCAGCCCCGCCGTCTCGTCCGTCACTTTCACTGGCCGCGCGGCTGGTACCCCATGCACCCCGACGCCGGACCACCGCCGCAGTTCGGTGAACAGGAAGGCCCGTACCCCTTCCTGGAGGTCGAGGGCGAGGGTGTGTACGAGATCCCCGTCGGGCCCGTGCACGCCGGCCTGATCGAACCCGGCCACTTCCGCTTCTCCGTCGTCGGCGAGACCATCCTCAAACTCAAGGCCCGCCTCTGGTTCGTCCACCGAGGCGTGGAAAAGCTGTTCCAGGGACGCTCGGTGGCCGCGGGCCTCCCGCTCGCCGAACGCATCAGCGGCGACACGGCCGTTGGCCATGCCCTGGCTTACTGCCTGGCCGTGGAGGAGGCCACCGGCACCGGGGTCCCGGCTCAGGCGCAGCGCGCCCGCGCTCTCCTCCTGGAGCTGGAGCGGATCCACAATCACGTCGCCGACCTCGGCATGCTCTGCAACGATGTCGGACACGGCATCCTCAACGCCCATGCCCAGCGGGTACGCGAGCAACTCCTGCGCCTCAACAAGGAAGTCACCGGGCACCGGCTGCTGCGTGGAGGCGTCGTCCCCGGCGGCGCGGCCCTGCGCGCGCTGCCCGATTCGGCCCGGCTGAAGGCGATCCGCGAGGACGTCGGGGAGATCGCCGACCTCGCCCTCGGCCACTCCACCGTCCGCGACCGCTTCACCGGAACGGCCATTCTGCACACCGCCGCGGCCAGGGAGATCGGCTGCCTCGGCTACGTCGCCCGTGCCAGCGACATCGCCGACGACGCCCGCGTGGCGCATCCGTTCACCGGATACGGTGCGCAGTTCGACGTGCCCGTCCAGGACAGCGGCGACGTCCTGGCCCGCTTCCTCGTCCGTGCCGAGGAAATCGAGACCTCTTTCGCCCTGATCGAGGAGTTCGCCGACGGGCTGACTGCTCCCAGGGCGATGGTCGCGGCCCAGCCGCCACCCGGCGCGGGCCCCGGCACGGGCGTGGGCCTGGTGGAGGGCTGGCGCGGCACCATCGCCACCCGTGTCGAACTCGCCCCCGACGCCACCCTTGCCCGGGTCAAGCCGGTCGACCCGTCGTTCTTCAACTGGCCGGCCCTGCCGGTCGCGTTGGCGGACACGATCGTCCCGGACTTCCCGCTGACCAACAAGAGCTTCAACCTCTCCTACGCGGGCAACGACCTCTGACGCGTCAGGACGTTCTCGTCCCGTGTCATGCGGCCGGCTCCTTCGGGCCACAGGACCTCGACGTCCATGCCGCTGCTGCGGGCGAAGGCCACGAGATGTGCTGTCGCGTCCCGGCCGTCGGTCGGGGAGCCGTCCCACACCGCCAGCAGCCGGGCGCACGAGCGCAGCAGGCTCTCGTCCGCGACCACACAGGCACCGCGGTCGGTCGGGTCGTACTCCAGCAGCCGCACCTGCTCCGAGAGCAACAACAGTTCTCCAGCTGCCCTGCGATCGCACGACTCCAGTACGTCGGGCACGCCGTTCCTGGAGGGCAGGACGGTCACCAGCGCCAGTCCCGCGGCGCGGGCAGCCCTTCCGAAGGCGACCGGCAGCCCCTGCCCGACACGGACCAACCCTGCCTTGCCCGCCAGCGCGAACTCGGCCAGACGTCGGCGCAGCTCCTCCTCCAGCATCGCCAGAGTGGGCGCGGTGAGGTCAGGGTGTCCCACAACAGCGATCACTTCAGGCAGTCCTTTCTCCGCGCCCACCCACAGGTAGTGGGCCGCTCCGCGAAACGGTCGTTCGAGAGGGACGGAGACACGGCGCAGCCGCCCGCCGGGACAGCTGATCTTCCCCGGCCGGACGGAGCCGGGTCCTGGTCCGGCCGGGCCGACTTCAGGGCCGGTCGGCCCTTTTCGCAGCTACGACGGCATGCCGAACCGCACGAGGACGACCTTGCCGTCATGGTCGACGGCGGGCTCCGCGCTGCCGTCGCCGTCGTAGTCGGCGGCCAGTTCGGCCACCATCCGCAACCCCGCTCCCATGGCCTCGTCGCTGAGATCCGGCAGCCTCGGCTCGGCGTCCGCGACGCTGACGACCAACTGCCCGGCAGCGACCGTGATCCCCACGTCCATCACCGGCGGCCGAGGAGCGTGCCGCAGCACGTTGGTGACCAGCTCGCTGGTCACCAACAGCGCTGCATCCGCGAACGCGGACCCAGGTGAGACGCCGGCCGCGGGGAGGTACTCAGTCACCGCTTCCCGGGCTCGCCGCACCGCCTCGGGCCCCAATCTGAACGAGACGATGTGCCGTTGCACCACGGGAGGCACATGCTCGATCGCTGCGGCCGGCTGCCTGCCACGCCGCCACGGCACCCGGAACCCGCCGCCGGTCAACGCGTTGTAGGGCGCACGAGGGCCGCGACAGACCTTACGGGACCTGGCCGTTGAAGCCGGAGGGGTCACGCATCGACGAGAAGTTGCGCGCAGAGGCAGAACTCGCGCAGCTCGGCACCGCTGGCGCACTGGCGCAGGAAACCGGGAACATCGCCCCGCTGCAGCGAGTCCTGGCACAGATCGTCGGTCAGTTCCAAAGCCCGTAGTGCCACCGACCCCAGACTGCTGACCGGCCCGGTCTCCGCTTCGCGGCGCAGCTGCGCGAGTTCGCGTACGGCCGGTGGATAGGCGCCGGATGCCTGGAGCTGCGCGAGGAGCACGGACGCCTCTCCGACGAGGTATTGCTGCGTCATTGCGACCACCGCCCCACCGACGAGCAGAGCAACAACATCATCGTGGGCCCTTCCAGGAGCTCAGTCCGGCTCCGTGTAGGGGCGACGGAACACCGGGGCCTCGCCGGCGCCCCATGGGCGTACGGCTGCGAGTGCCCGGGCGACCGCGGACTCCAAGGAGCCGCTGGTGTCGACCGCGACGGCCTCGGGCCATGGTGGTTCCCTGGCCGCCATGGCGGCGGCGATGTCGGGGCCGGCGTCGGACGGGCCGACGGCGCGCGTGGTCAGGCGGGCGGTCGACACGTCGTCCGGCGCGTGGCAGTGCAGGGCCACCAGGTCGGCACTGGTGCGTTCGGCCACGCGCAGGGCCGCCTCGCGCTGTCCCGCATCGGACCAGGTGGCGTCCAGGACGACGGACTCGCCGCAGGACATCAGTGCGGCTGCGCGGTCGAGGAGGGCGGCGTAGGTCTTGGCCGTCCACTCCGGCGTGTAGAGGCCCTCGCCGTAGGCGGCCGCGGCGGACTGTTCCGCGGGGATGCCGGCCAGTTCCTTGCGGAGGTGGTCGCTGCTGAGCAGGGTGACCCCCAGCCGGTCGGCCAGCGCTCCGGAGAGGGTCGACTTCCCGCTGCCGGGCAGTCCGCCGACGAGGGTGAGCGAGACGGCAGAGGTGCGCAGGTGGCGCAGTGCCGTCGAGGCCAGCCGCAGCGACGCCGCCTCCGCGCCGGGCGCGCCCTGCCGGGCCTGGATCAGGGAGACCTTGGCGCGGACGAACGCCCGGTAGGCGACGTAGTGGTGCCTGAGGGAAGAGGGCGCGGGATCGCCGGAGTACTCGCCGTACTGGGCGAGGAAGTACGCGGCTTCCTCCGGGGCGCCGAGCTGTTCCAGGTCCATGGCGAGGAAGGCGGCGTCGTCCAGGCCGTCGACGTAGCGGAGCCGGTCGTCGAACTCCAGGCAGTCGAGGACGCGGGGGCCGTCGTCGAGGCAGAAGATGTCCTCGGCGAGGAGGTCGCCGTGGCCGTCGACCACCCGCCCCTGCTCGATACGGGAGTCGAAGAGCCGCTTGCGGCCGGCGAGGTAGCGGCGGACCAGCCGCTCGACCTCGGGCACCTGGTCCGGGACGAAACCCTCGGCGGCCAGGGCGCGGACCTGCGCGAAGCCGGCCTCCCAGCGGGCCGAGAGCGCATCCCGCGTGCCCTGTTCGTTCACTTCGCCGCCACGGGGCGCGTCCGCGTGCCAGGCGGCAAGGTGTCGGGCGACGGCCCGCAGGACGTCGTCGACGGCGGCTCCTTCACGTACCAGGCGGGAGAGACGCCGGTCCGCCGGCATGCGGCGCATCACCACGAGGGGTTCGGGGGCCTCCGCGTCCGGGCTGATGAACTCGCCCAGACCCAGGTAGACGTCGGGCGCGAAGCGGCGGTTGAGAGCGACTTCGCGCTCGCAGGCGGCCCGGCGAGCCGCCACCGTGGTGTAGTCCAAGAACTCCAGATCGACCGGTTTCTTGACCTTGTAGGCGCGGTCGCAGGCGAAGAACACGATCGCGGTGTGGGTCTCGTACACCTCAGCGCGCGGCAGCGGCTCACCACCGTGCCCCGCACCGGACCGGAGGACGGACGCATCGGTGGCCCCAGGCACCGGCCGCGCCGATGTCCCGCCGGGGCCGGGCTCAGTCATGAGGGACGACGGCGACGGGGCAGCGCCCGTGATGAACGGCGGCCTGCGCCACGGGCCCCAGGTGCGGCACCAGACCATGGCGATGCCGACGACGGCCCACGACCAGCAGCGCGGCGCCCTCGGCGGCCTGTACGACGGCCTTGGCGGGGCTTGCCAGACGGACGCTCTCGGTCACATCCACCCGCGGGTACTTCCCCCGCCACAGGTGGAGCGCCTCGCTCAGCTGCCTGTACGCGTCCCGAGTGATCTCATCGGTGACCTCGTGGTCCACGCCCCAGGGCACCCGTGCATGGAGCGGCACGCTGCTGCCGTGGACCGCCAGGAGAGGAAGGCCCCTGGCCGCAGCGGTGTGGAAGGCGAAGTCAAGCAGGGTGTCGGAGGATCCGTGCAGTTTCAGGGCCACGACCACCCGGCTCGCGGGTGCCGACGGCATTCCTTGCTCCGCGGGATCGGCACGGACCAGCACCACCGGCCGCTCCGCCCGTGCCACGACGGGCATGCTGATGTCACCCAGGAAGTAGCTCTCGACGGGCTCCAGACCACGCGAGCCCAGCACCGTCATCTCCGACTCCGACGAGGCTTGGAGAAGGGCGCTCTGGGCGTCGTCGGCGACCAGGTTCCCGACGATGGACAGGCTCGGGTGGCGCGCCTGGAGCTCCGCTCGCGCGGTGTGGACGAGGCGCTTCGCCCAGTAGTTCTGATCGACTTCCGCGGGGGCGCGGGCCGGTTCAGGGGCCAGCAGCGGCCACGCGTGCAGCAAGCGCAGGGTCAGCCTGCGCCTCTCGGCCTCGTCGGCGGCCCAGCGGGCAGCGGCGAGGCTCTCGGGTGAACCGTCGAGGCCCACGGTGACGGCTGGTTGCATGGCGGCGGCCTCCGTCTCGTAAGAAGCTGGACATGACCGGTGGACGTCCGATCCGGTGGTCGGCCCGGACACCACCTGGATGCCGATCGCGGTGCTTCTCTCCTTCGAGGATCACCCCGATCCCCTCCGAGACGCATGTGGACCTGTGGAGGCGTGGAATCCCCGCGAGAGGAGACACGGTGACGATTCCCGTGGTGGTCGGCGTCGACGGATCCGAGGCGAGCCTGGAGGCGGTCGACTGGGCGGCCGACGAGGCGGTCCGGCACGGGGTGCCGCTCCTCATCCTGCACGCGGCCCCCGGGAGCCACGAGGCGTCGGACCTTCTCACGGCAGCCTCGGAACGGGCGAGGCGGGGCGTCCCCACGGTGCGGCTGTCGAGCGAGGTGTCGCGTGAAGACGCGCCCTCCGCCCTGATCGGCAGGGGGCGCAACGCCTTCGCTCTGGTGCTCGGGTCCAGAGGGCTCGGAGATCTCGCCGACATGCTTCTGGGCTCGGTCAGCCTCGCCGTGGCCGCGCGTGCCGACTGCCCGGTCGTCGTGGTCCGCGGCGACGCGGCTCACCGGGAGGCCCGGTTCGGGAACATCGTCGTCGGCATCGAGGACGTGCAGAACAGCGGCACGGCCCTGGAGTTCGCGTTCCGCGAGGTCCAGGCGCGGCGCTGCCGGCTGGTGGCGGTGCACGCCTGGGTCGCGCCATCGGGCACTTTCAGTACACCTCAGGCCCCGTCGTGGCCTCTGGAGGCGCACCTCCGGCCACCGGCACAGGTGCTCGACGACGCCCTGCGTGGGCCGACGGCGCGGTACCCCGACACCCTGGTCGAGCGGCGGCTGATCGAGGCACCGGCACGACAGGCACTGCTGGAAGCGGCGTCGGAGGCGGATCTTCTGGTCATCGGTGCCCGCCCGCGACGTGTGCGTCAGGGCCTGCAACTGGGCCTGATCAATCATGCGCTCCTGCATCACGCGCCGTGTCCCACCGCGGTCGTACCCCACAGATGACGGCCGGATGACGGCCAGCGGCTGAGAGGGCCCGTGCCGACCACCCCCTTTGGGACCGGACGCCGGTCGGCAGGGACTTTCGACCCTGTGACCGAGGCGGCAGTTGTCCGATGGTGGACAAGGCGGGGGAATCGAGGCAGGGGAATCGGACCAGCGACGTGCTGGAGGCCGCATCATGAGCACACACGGTTCGCGGTCCGCATCCGGTCCGCCCCGGCCGCACAAGGGGGACGTGCCACACGAGGCCAACCCGCTCAGGCGTACGTCACCGCTCCGCCGATGAACACGGCCGGCGCGCAGGCAAGCGGCTGGTTCGTGGCCGGCATGGCGGCGCTCGGTGTGGCCCTCGGGGCGCATGCGGCACGGGCAGCCACGCGCCTGGCTCTGAACCGGAGAAGGTACGCGCAGTGGGAGGCCGAGTGGGACCTGGTGGAACCGCTGTGGTCCGGGCGCTTCCGCCGCTGTCCGACGGGCACCCGTGACCCCGCTGGACGGCCCGTCCGGGACCCTGCGGCTCAGGAAGTGGTGGGGAAACGCCGGCATCGTCCGTCCGGTACGCGATGTGGCAGGCGACGACATCAGTTCCTCGGCGCGGACCCCTTCGGCCCTTGGCCCGTTCCCAGGCCCCCAGGTTCGGGACGGGGACCCTGCCCGACGGATCGGCCTGGTCTGCGCTCTTGCGGAGCAGGTCGGCCTCGGACAGCACACCGATGGGGGCGTTCCAGGTCGTCCACCACGGGCACTGCCGTGACGTCGTTGTCCGTCAGCAGCCTGACCAGCTCCTTGAACGGCGTGTCACGCCGTGCCCGGACGATGTCCCGGGTCATGAAGCTCCTCGACCGTTCGGTGGTGCATGTCGCCTTCCTGAGACGGGCAGCCCGCCTCGCGGATGCGGGGTCTCGTCCCGTGCGGCGGTGCGTCCCGCGTGGCAGGTTGGAATACAGCACCATTCTGAGCAGAGGGCGGCGATCATGCGAGCTCACCTCGGCGACCAACTCGTCATCGAAAGTCCGACGACCGGCGGGGCCAAGCGCGACGGCGAGATCGTCGGCCTCCACCACGCGGACGGAACCCCTCCGTACGACGTGCGCTGGTCGGACACGGAAGAGGTGACGCTTGTCTTTCCCGGGCCCGACGCGCACATTCGCCATCTCGAGCACGAACAGTTCGGGACCGCCCATGAGACACGGCCGGGCACGGCCGGGGCGGAGCCTGTGTCCGCGGCCGGCGCTCCGACCGGGACGCGCAACCCGGGCGACATCGGCCGGCGCGTGGGCACCGAACGCCGCAGACGGGGACTCAGCCTGAAGGAAGCGGCCCGCCGCGCGCGCATGTCGCCCCGCTACCTGTCATACCTGGAGGAACAGCCCGCCGACCCCACGATGCCGGCTCTCCTCAGGCTGGCCGACGCGCTGGGTACTTCGGCCACGGCACTGCTCGGCGGCGGCATGGATCTCCCGCCAGGCCAGGGCTACGCACTCCTGCACCCTCAACTGCGAGACCTCAGCCCCGACGAATGCCGCGCTCTGCTCTCCACGCACGGCATCGGGCGCGTCGCGGTGTCGGCGCCCGACGGCCGCCCGGCGGTCGTCCCGGTCAACTACGACGTCGTCGATGACGCCATCGTCTTCCGGACCGCGCCCGACTCCATGGCCGCAGCAGCCGCGGAAACGGAGGTCGCCTTCGAGGTCGACCACGTGGACGAGGCTCTGAGCCAGGGCTGGAGCGTGCTGGCCGTCGGCCGTGCGACCGTCGTGACGGAGCCGGAGACCGTGCGCAGGCTGGTCCAACGCGCCCACACCACGCCATGGGCCGGCGGCGAACGCGCGATCTGGGTGTCGATCCGCCCCACGAGCCTCACGGGCCGTCGCATCACTCCGGCCGACCAGTAGACACGGAGCGCTGTTGAGGGGCGCAGCTGCCAAGCCACTTACCGCGTGGTCTCTGATCCGTCCTCTGCGGCTCCCTCGGGTACGAGCCGTGTCTCGACGCCCACCACACCCTCCAGAGCACGGACGAGGCGCTCGGCGACCCAGCTGAGCGAGGTGTCGGGGACGCGCCCGCGGAGCGTGACGACCCCGTCCCGCACGGACACGTGGATGGCGTGAGCGACCGCGGGGAACAGGTACGACACCACGGTGCGGCGGACTTCCTCCTCGATGTCCTCGTCCGAGCGCAGGAAGACCCTCAACAGGTCGCCTCGGCTGACGATGCCCGAAAGCCTGTCCTCGTCATCGACCACGGGGAGCCGCTTGACGTGTTCCTTCGCCATGATCCGGGCCGCCTGGGCCAGCGTGACGTCGGGGCGGACCGTGACAGCGGGCGTACTCATGAGCTCCTCAGCGGTCAGCGCCTCAGCCTTGGCCAGGACTGACCGGTGACGGATCCGGTCACGCCGGGTGAGTCCGTCGTCCCGGAACTCCTCCTTGGGCAGCAGGTCGGCCTCCGAGACGACACCGACCACACGCCCTTGCCCTGCCACGACCGGCACGGCACTGACCTGCCACTGCTCCATGACCCGCACGATCTCCTTGAACCGCGCAGCGCGCCCGACGGCCACCACGGAACGGGTCATCACATCGCTCACGATGTGCGGAGCATCAGGCATGGCATGGTCCTTCAGGGGCGCACCAGAGGAACTGCTCGGCCGCATGCCTCCAGCATCACCGCGCCCCAGCATGCCGCAATCCGGCCGAACGCCGCCCGATCCGGGGCCGTACGGGTAGGTCGCGGCGGTTCTCGGTCGATGCGACGGTATTCACAGGGGGGCTTGGCTGTACGGAGGAACGGAATGCTTGACTGGGCCCAGGACGCGCCACCAGGGGTCGACGCCGTCAAGGCGATCGGCACCGTGTCGAAGCACGACTACGAAACCGTGATCGAGCCGATCGTCGATGCCGCACGCAGGGAAGGCCGCCGTATCCGGCTCCTGTACGAGTTCGGCCCGGAATTCCGGTCGTTCACCCCCGCAGCCGGGTGGGAGGATTTCAAGGTCGGCATCGGCGCCCTGCGGCTGTTCGAGGGGTGCGCCGTCGTCACCGACATCGGCTGGATCCGGGAGTCGACGCGGTTCGCGAGTTTCCTGATGCCCTGCCCTGTACGCGTCTTCGACGTACAGGAGCGCGAGGAGGCCCTGAGCTGGCTCGTCTCACTGCCCGAAGGACCCGGGGTGTCCCACCAGCTCCTGTCCGACTCCAATGTGCTCGTGATCGAGGTCGAACAACCCCTGCGCACCGCGGACTTCGAGGCACTGGCGCAGACAGCCGACAGTTGGCTCGAAAGCCACGACACGCTGGCCGGTGTCGTGGTGCACGCCCGCGAATTCCCGGGCTGGGAGAACTTCGGAAGCCTGCTCCGGCATGTACGTTTCGTCCGTGACCATCATCGGAAGGTCAGGAGGGTCGCGTTGGCGGCCGACAGCAGGTTGGCCGAGCTGGCACCGCACTTCGCGAAGCACTTCGTCCAAGCCGAAGTAAGGCAGTTCGGATACGCCGAGCTCGACGACGCCGTCGCCTGGGCCGCGAGCCCACCCGACCCCAGCCGTGCCGACGCGGGCTGATCCGGGAGTGGCGGGAAGCCGTCGGCGATCCGCAAGCACATCAACCGCAGCGATGATGGCCTGCGACTCGCCCCAAGAGGCAAAGAGCCCCACCCCTCGCGGGTGAGAGGTGGGGCGGCCGTCCTTGAGGGCCCGGGCAGCGAGCGCGACGAGTGTGTGTCCGCCATAGCCCGGTCGGCGGATGCGATGATGTCGAACGGCATCGGCGTCGATATGGTTCGCCAGACCTCGGGTCACCCTATCCGGCTGGGGCATCCGGAAGCCGACGAGCGACCCGGTAGGCGGCGATGAGGGCCGTGAGCTGACGGTTGAACCCCTCGGCCTCTTGGAGGGCTGCGTCCGGCAGCGGATCGTCGGCGGCACAGCCGAGAGCCGGGCGACCGGCGAGGTGCCCGCACAGGGCGTCCAGGCGGTCGAGGAGGACGGCCATGCGCGCCTGCTCAGGGCTCAGCGACCGCAGCCAGGCAAGGCGTTCCACAGCTGTCTCAGGGCGCGGGGGCAGGCAGCGGCGGATCGCGTCGGCCCGCGCGGCAAGGGTGTTCCACACGGGCACGCGCAGCGTCGCGACCAGCACGTCGGGGACGGCTTCGACGGTAGGGGGCGTCATGTCCCCCACAATCGCAGCGGGCACTGACAACACGGCGCAGCCAGGACACCAGGTCAGCCGTCCGGGCAACGCGCTGTGATGCAGACGGGTCAGTCCGTGCCGTTGCAGACGCATGCGGGCGATGTCGGTCCACATCCGCGCGCCTGACCAACGTTCACACCTCGCCAACCCAGTGGTCCACCAGCACGTCACCGCCTGCGTGAAGACGCGGTCAGGCGGGCTGCCACAGCTCGACCCGATTGCCTTCAGGATCGGTGACCCAGCCGAATCGACCGACACCGTCCATGTCCTGCGATTCTTCGGCCACGTCCGCTCCCTTGGCACGCAGTTGCGCGAGCATCGCATCCAGGTCGCGGACCCGGAAGTTGAGCATGGTTTGCTGGGCGCGGGACCCGAAGTAGTCGGTCTCGGACTCGAACGTCGCAAACACCGTCGGCCCGACTCCCTGATGCCACAGGCCGTTCTCATCGGAGTCCAGGCCCAGGCAGTCGCGGTACCACGCGCTCAGGGCCGTCGGGTCGGCGGCCCGCATGAAGTAACCACCGATTCCAAGCACACGTTCCATGCCGCCATCTTGCCAGGACGGCGATCGGTCGGGCCGGCACCACACCATCGTCCGCTTCACCACCCGTCTGCGGCTGAGCGCTCTGGCTCGGCGCCGCGCCTTCCGTTGTCCCCGGCACGGTCACGTACCTCGGGGCCGCGGCTGCAACGCCACCGCCGCCTCGGGCATCGGCCGAGGACAGGTGCCATTCCCCTGCGCCTAGGAGCTGCCGGGCTCGCCCGACCTCCAGGGTGAGAGCGCGTGTCGACAAAGGGAGAGGGCTCGATGCTGCTGCCGGCGACCGTGCCGCCTCTACCCCCAGCCCGACCAGCACAACTACGAACTCCTGGCCTGACCGGCGACCTCACTTCAGAAGAGCCGCACCCGAGTCCTTTCACCCCCGCTCGATCACACGGTGCTTCGTGGCGCGCACCCCCTCGTAGCGTGAAGTCCGTGATTGCAGAGGAAGTTGGGATTGACCTTCCCCTCGTAGCGCGTGCCGGTGATCATGGTGGGTTGGGTCCGGTTGTGTGCCGGGGCGGTTCAGGTGACGTGGCAAACCTGACGACGGTCATTTTGGCAGCACACCCGGCCGGATGGTACGGGGTGATGGGCGACGTGCCGTTGTGACTTTTGGACCGCGCGGGTGCTTTTCCCAGCTGACGCGGCAGGTTCCCTGAAGTAGATGGTCAGGATTGATCGGTCCGCATGACAGAAATGAACCGCATCGTTCTTACGGTCGGCCCCCGACCCCCGCAATGACAGGTCATCTCTCCTGCCGTCGCCGAGAGCCATGACACAACCGGCTCACCCTGTGGTGCGAGACAAGGAACTTCCATATGAGCTCACGTTTCAGACGCGGCTTCGCCATCGCCGCGCTCACCGCTCTCGCCAGCGCAATGTGCTCCGTGGCACCGGCCCACGCAGCACTTCCCTCACCGATCGCGAAGGCGTACGTCGCCTCGGCCGATGCCATCGGATCAATCGTCGCCGTGGCGCCCGTACCGGTCTCGACCTATCCACCCGGGGGTACGACGACCCAGGTGAGCCTCACCGCGGGGCCGTTCGTCAACAGCTCGACCCTGACCGCCATCACCGCCGGGGACCCCGTCGCAGGGACTTCCAGCGCCTCCGCCACGGTGCAGACCATCAATGCCGACTTCGGTGCGGCCGTCGGCTCTCTGGGTCTCACCGGTGTCAGGTCCAGCTGCAAGGCGACTCCCACCGGTGCGACCGGGTCCGGGGTGATCGCCTCCGGGTCCGTAGCCTTCGACGGCCTACCCGGGATCGCCCTCCAGGCGAACGCTGCACCCAACACCGTCGTGAACGTCCCCGGCCTGGGCCAGGTCACGCTCAACGAGCAGTCGACGGACGTGAACGGGGTCATCACCGTCAACGCCGTGCACCTGAAGCTGCTGCCGGCCTTTGGCGGGGCCAACGTCATCGTGGGCCACGTCGAGTGCGGAGGCGCGGCACCTGCTCCGACGATCACGAAGGCGGCGGAGGAGGACTCGTTCGTCGAGGGGCAGACGCTCCACTACAAGTTCGAGGTGACCAACAACGGCACCGAGCCCCTGACCGACATCGCGGTGACGGACAACGGCCCGGGTTCGCCGACCGTCACCTGCCCCACGGACACGCTGGCGCCCGGTGAGTCGGTGGAGTGCACCGCCACCTACACCGCGACTGCCGCGGACGTGGAAGCGGGAGAGATCACGGACACCGGGACGGTTACCGGCACCCTCCCTGGCGGCGAGAGCGTGACCGGTACCAGCGAAGAGCTGACCATCCCGCTCAGAGCGCTGTCCATCACGAAGTCGGCGATCGACGCGGACTTCCAGGCCCCCGGGGAGACGGTGCACTACACGTACACCGTCACCAACAACGGTCAGGCGCCGCTCGTCGATGTGACCGTGACCGATCTGACGGCCGGCGTCAAGGTGTCCGGCTGCGGGACCAACCAGCTGGCGCCCGGCGAGTCCACCACCTGTCAGGCCACCTACACCACGACGGCGGCCGACGTCGAAGCCAAGCAGATCAACGACCAGGGCAAGGTGACCGCCACCACCTCGGGCGGGGAGACCGTGACGGCGACCAGCAACACGGTCACCACCCCACTTGCGGCACTGACGGTGGTCAAGTCCGCCGCCCAGGACCAGTTCACCGAAGCGGGGCAGACACTCGAGTACACCTACACGGTGACCAACAGCGGCCAGCAACCTCTGACCGGCATCAGCGTCGTGGACACCGGCCCGGGGTCGCCGACCGTCACCTGCCCCAAGGACACGCTGGCGCCCGGTGAGTCGGTGGAGTGCACCGCCAGCTACACCACCACAGACGCGGACGTGGCTGCGGGCAAGGTCGTCAACGAGGCGACGGTGTCCGGTACGACGCCGTCCGGCGCGGAGCTCACTGCCAGCAGCAACGGCGTTACGGTGCCGTTCTCCGGTCTCGGCATCCACGGTTCCGTGAAGGAGTCCAGGTTCACCGGCCGCGGGCAGAAGCTACACTTCACCTTCGTCATCACCAACTCCGGTGAGGAGCCCCTGAGTTCCATCGCGGTCACGCTTTCCGCACCGGGCTCGCCGAAGGTGAAGTGCCCGGAAACCACGCTTCAGCCGGGCGAGAGCATCACCTGCAAGGCCACTTACACCACCACCCGTGACGACGTCGAGGCCGGAAAGGTCACCGTCACCGCCACGGTCACCGGCACCCTCCCCGACGGCAGCACGGTGACCGCCACCAGCAACCCGCTCACCGTCAAGTACTCCTGCCACCACAAGAACCGCGGTGGCTGCAAAGGATGACCACCCCAAGAAGTCGCGTCGCGCCTGAGGCAGTCACCTCGGGCACGAGCAGAACCGACTGACCAGCACCTCAGCCGCCTGCTGGCTCGCCGGCCGGGGCCCGCACTTCGCGGGCCCCGGCCGCGTGCTGTGCGCGCGATGGTGCAGGAAGCGGCCTGGAGCGATGCGGGCGGACTACGGAGTCTGGAAGCCGCCGGCGGAGGCGTGGGCGCGCCCGGGAGGGCGATTGTTGCCACCGTTGCGCCGCCCTCGGCCGGGTCGAGGGTCACCTTGCCGCCGCACGGGGTGATGGTGCGAGCGACGATGGGGAGGCCGGAGCCGGGAAGGGCGCGGGCCGAGAGGGAGCGCCAGAAGCGGTCGAAGACGTGGGGGACGTCTTCCGGCGGGATGCCGGGGCCGTGGTCGCGGACCGTGAGGCTGCCCGAGAGGAGAGCCACCTCGACCGTGCCGCCCGGAGGGCTGAACTTCACGGCATTGTCGAGGACGTTGACGATGGCTCACTCAAACAGGGCGGCAGGTTCCGCACGGACGTACCAGGGGTCCAGGTCGGAGGTGAGCGTGAGCTCCGGACCCCGCACACGGGCTCGCTCCAGTGCCGTCTGCGCGATGTCGTGCAGCGGCAGGACCCGGACCTTGTCCGTCTGCTGGTCCGGTGCCGGGCGGGACAGCTCCTGGAGGTCGCCGATCAGGGCGGCCAGCTCCGTCATCTGCGCGGTGACCGAGGCGAGCAGGGCCTTGCGGTCGTCCGGCGGGATCGCTCGGCCCGTCTCCTCTCTCCAGGCGAGGCGCCGCCAGCACCTGCGCGACGGTCTCTCGCGTGATCTCCAACCGCGACAGATCCGCCCGGGCCTTCTCCAGCCGGACAGCCAACTCCACAGCCTCGGCCTGAAGTTCTTCCACACGCTGTCGAGCCGCGACCTCCCGCGCTTCCAGCTCTTCCGGCAACGACACCATCGCGGCCCTCCTCCACCCCGCCACGGTAGGAGTACGACGGCGCCGACCACACGACAACCAGTGTCTTCCCAGCTCAGCCCATCCCTCGAGAGGAACTACACCCATTCAACTCCACAGGTCGCACTCGGGCCCAGATCCTGACCCCGATCAGGTAGTGGCCGCAGGTCACAGCATAGGTCCTGCCCCCCTGGCAGGACCTGTTCGATCTGTGGATGAGCGAGGGCGCTGGTGCTCGGGTTGGCAACCTGTCGACGATCAAAGGCGGTCCTTCAACGCCGCGTATGCTCGCTCGACCTCGCCCAGGTACTGCTCGAGGCGGAAGCGAACCTCGTCGATGGCCCTGCCGTCGAGGCCCGGGTACATCAGGTTGGACCAGATGACCGTCTCGCCCCGGAGCTGGACCCGGATGGTCAGCCTGCCCGGCCCTGGGTCGGGCTGCTCCTCGGCCGCCACATCCACCATGCGCGGCATGTCCGCTGGATAGAGCGGTCCGCCCGGGCGGAGCAGCCCCCTCGGGCCGAGGCCCGCCATCCTGCTGTCGCTGCGCGCTACCAAGTCGAGGCCATCGACGAAGAGGTACGTGTGCACGGCACCACACATCGACGGCCCAGGACACGCGCTGATGAGCAGCGTACTCACCGCACCGTCGCTCTGCTTATTGGGCACGGTGGCCCTCAGCTCGCGCGGGGATCTACGTGGCATCCGCCTGATGTGACGTCATGGTCCGATCGTAGCGGCTTCGCCGCACCACTTCGGAAGACCGCTCATACGGATGATCGGATGAGAGCACCCGTCGGGAGGCTGAGCTCAACAGGGCATCGACACCCGCTTCAGGAGTTCACTCCGGGCCCCGTTCTGGGCTGCCACCCAGACTCACTGCTGAGCGCCCTTCCACGGCCCGGGAGGGCGCTCATCCATGAGCACCGCATCAGGATTTTCAAGAGAGCTCTTGGTGGGGTCGCATGGCACCGTCGAGGCCGGACGGGACCGCTCATGCGCGCCCTCGCTCCAGGGCTCCGGCGCAGTCGGGTGACGTCCGATTCATGCTCAAGCGAGGCCGACTTCGACAAGATCAAGACGGTTCACGCAACCGTCATACCAAGGGAGGCGGCGGCGTCCCGCCACGGTGCGAAACCGCCGCCCACCCTCCGTCCCAGCCCTTGTTCAACCTATCGAATATCGATAGATTCTGATCGCAACTCGATGGAAGGATGGGTCGTGGGAAAGCTGACAGTGCGTGCGCTGCGCGCCGTGCTCGTGGTGGTGCTCGCCGGCACCGTGTTCGTACAGGCAGGGATGGTGTGGGCGTTGGCCACCGACCCGGAGGACGGGTCGCTCCCGCTGTCCCCGCTGCGCGTGATCACGATTTTGGGCATGGTGTCGGCCCAGGTCGCCCTGGTTTGCGTATGGCGGCTGGTGACGATGGTGCAACGCGGAACCGTGTTCTCCCACGCCGCCTTCCGGTACGTGGACGGCGTGATCGGCGCCTTCGCGGCGGCTGCCCTCCTGTGGTTCGCGGTCACGGCCATCAATGCGCCCGGCCAGCGGGACGACCCGGGCGTCACCGTCATCATGGGCGGGGTCGGCGTGGCCATCCTGGGGGTCGCGCTCATCGTGCTCGTGCTGCGGATGCTGCTCGCCCAGGCCGTCGCGCGCGATGTCGAAGCGGCGCAAATGCAGGCCGAGTTGGACGAGGTGATCTGATGCCGATCGTCGTCGACATCGACGTGATGCTGGCCAGGCGAAAAATGTCCGTGGGTGAACTCGCGGACCGCGTGGGGATCACGCCCGCCAATCTTGCGGTACTCAAGAACGGCCGCGCCAAGGCGGTGCGCTTCGCGACGCTCGCCGCGCTCTGCGAGGTACTCAGGTGCCAGCCGGGCGACCTGCTGCGCTGGGAGGCCGAGGACGGCGCGGGCGGATGACGTGACCCAGGGCGGGCGTGAAAGCGCCTGGCACCACATCGCTTCTTCAGGTGGTAGTCGCGGTTGGGGCCTTCGCGGATGATGCTGGTCCGGGCGGACAGATGGAAGACTCGGCGTAGGCGTCGGCAGTGGCGCTTGGGTCGGCGGAGGTTGACAGGGTGGCGTCCGGAGTCCCGAGCAACGGGCACGAGGCCGACGACGGAGGCGAGGTGGCCTGCCTCGACGTAGGAGCCTGGATCACCGGCCACGACGATGAACTCGGCGCCCAGGATGGGGCCCCTTCGCGGCAAGTTCGATGATGTGCGCTTGGGAGTGATGGCGGAAAGTCTGCCGGATCTGCTGGTCTCTGCGCTTGAGCCGATCATGCCCGCGCCGTGCGCGGGCCTTGACGAAATAAGGAAAGCCCTATCCCGCTGCTTGTCCAGGCCTGTGTCTTGTGACTCAACTCAACTACCCCGACTGGTTGGTGTGGTGCTGGTCAGCGTGCTGTCCTGGATAGGCGTCGTATGCATCGCCCAGAGTGGGCAGGTGGTCCACCGGGTTGTTGCCATTCAGGGACAGCAACCACTGAAGGAGTCCTGTGACCGACACGGCGACGATGGGCATCTCGCCGGCGAGGCCGAAGCTGTCCCATGCGTCCAGGAGGCGAATCGCGAAGAGTCGGCCATGCGCTCGCTGACCTCGTCGGGCGTGAGCCAGTCAACGGCCGTGGGCTCGCTCGACGTCCGGCCTCGCAGCGCGAAGCCATGAGCCACGCATATGGACCGCCTGCTCAGGAAGAGGCGCCCTGGTCATCAGTGACCACCCGTGTTGATGTCAGCTGATGATGTCAGACCGTGGGGTATTCGTTCGGCAGAGGAGCGCGTACGAACTTGGTGCGTCGCTCATCGCTCGCCCCCAGAGCACGGAAATTCCTTCGGGCTGCCGTGAGGCTCAGCCGACCGTTGGGACCGCCCCGAACCCGGTCAGTATCGTCGTCGCCCTGGCCGTCATCCTCCCAGAAACACACAGGGCAGATCTCGAAACAGCCAGGCTCATCGAGCGTCAGGAAGCCGCAGCAGGGACAGGGGTACGGGCCGTCCTCGGCCTTCCCATGGATGTTGACCAACGGAGTGACCATTACGGCATCCTGCCCTGCTATGCGGCCAATCGCGAGCCAATAGACAGTGAATCCCCGCTCAATTGGGCCACGCGCTTGGGAAGCCAAGATGATTTAGCAGTGCCGTTTCCCGTGCCCCGCACGTTCTGGCATGGCCTCTTCGTCCCGAAAACTTGCATGGTGCATCCGCCTTCGGTGGGTGCGTCCCTCACCTGCGCTGATGGTCCGCAGGCGTCCGTGCTCGTCCGCCGTTGTTCGTCGGCGTTGTCACGCAGTTAAACACTCACCTGAGGCCGGCGCTGGTTCCTGCAGGGCCTGCCCCCGGTCGACAGCGGGCGTCTTTGATACGGACCACCTGAGTCGCATCTTCGCTCCGAAGACCGACCCAGCTTGCGAAAGCGGCCACCCCCGATCTGGGCTCACTGTTACGTTCGCCGGATGGCTCATCTTGTCGGACTCCTGTACGTAAGCACTGGCCCCGAACGTCGCCAAGCTCGTGCAGCTGCCCGGACGCCATGATTGCTGGCGTTCCTCAGGAAGTCGCGGGCTGCCATCTACAGGGAAAGTCGTCGAAGCCGGGAACAGTATCGGCCCAGCACCTCGCGGGGAAGCGAAGGCCGGCCGCCTCCCCGGCCGAGCCGCGCCTGGCGGTGTGCAGGAGACAGGCCGGGCGGGACGCTGGGCCGTCCGATCCACCTGGTCGGCCGGACGGGCCGGCTACCGCGCTTCGCGCAATCGCAGTTACTCAGCGCGGCCGCCCCCGGGTGCCCAGGACGGGCTGGGGAGAGGATGCGACGCTGGAGTGAGGGGCCCGCGAATGGAGGTCCGAGTGCGTCTCATCCGGTCCGGGGCCCTCTCCTTCGGCCTGGCGACCATGTCCCGGTGCGGCTCAATGGATGCGCCGCAGCATCGGGCGGTCAGTCTGTGAGCCCGCCGGCGGGGCACCACTCACCGAGCGTCGCCATGCGGCCTTACCGCGTGGATCCGGCCCGCCGGGACCAGGACCGCGCGACCAACCCGGAAGGCAGGTGCGTCCCATGCGCACGTCGACCCGTATCGCCGGTGCCCTCACCGGCCTGACCCTCACCCTCGGTGGTGCGGTCTTCGCCGCTCCCGCGGTCCGGGCGGACATCCCCGCCTGCGTACAGATGGCCGAACTGGCCGGTGCCACGGATTCCGCCGCCGTCACAGCAGCCTGCAGCCGTGGCGTGGTCGGAGACCTGCAGAGTTGTGTGACCGGGCTGACCGGGGCCGGAGTGGCGGGCGGCGCCGCGACCGCTGCCTGCCGGGCGGCGGCCCTCGAACCACGTTAGAGGACCGCGCGGGGCAGCCGCCCGCCGGCACCGGTCGGAGGCAGGTACGGCCCGTCTCCTCCTCAACCCCCGGCCTGCCCGGACACAACGCGGTCCCGGTGGGCAGTCTCGACGCCAAGGACATCGACGTCGCCCCGCTCCCACCGACGCGCACGCGGCGTACCGATGCGGCCGGTCGAGGTCGGTGACGTCATGCCTCTCCGGGGCCGGGCAGTCACCGCCCGGGCGCGGCGCCCAGCCTTGCCTCGCGGGCCTCATGCGGAGCGCCCATGCTGAGTAAGAGGGCGCCGTCGTCTTGAGACTTGTCCTTCCCGAAGGCCGAACGAAGGCGCCTGAGAGGAGGAGGAAGTCATGCGCATGCGAAGAATCCTGGGCCTCGCCCTGGCCGCGGCAACCCTTGTCGGCGTGAGCACCGTCGGCGCTGTCAGCGCCGGGGCCGCCTCGTCTCCGAACATCTCCAGAGACGACTGCACGGCCGCCGGCGGACAGATCGTTGCACGCCCCTACGCCGGCTACGTCTGCGCGCTGCCTGACGGGACCACGCAGGCGATCACTTGACCGGTCGGCGCACGGCTGGGCAACCAGTCCGGCCGGTGCACCCGGCGCGGTGGGTATGGAGTGACGGCACCCGGTCCACCGTCGGGCGGATCGCCCGCGCCCGTCTCGACACCGTGGCACTCGCGATGGTGGACGCCGACCGTCTCGAAGCCAAGGCCGTCACCGCTTCGAGACGGTCCGCGCCGTTCTGAACACCGCGCTCGCCGCCGTCCTGAACGGCCTCGGCCATGTCGTCATACAGTGACCGACGAGGTCGTTCGCATTTCCTGCCTGTATCGATTCGGATTTCCCAGCTGTATTAATCACGAGCGCTGTTGACACCCGGCAGGTCTTGAAGAGGCGCAGAAGAACGAGCAGTCCCGCCGGCCTTCGAGCCTGGATGTGCCGACGGTGAGGGAGTCTTCCTTCTGGCGCGGGCGATGATCGCGCCGCTGTCCGCATTGAGGTGGCCCTTTGCCGATGCCCTGACTCATCCCGACCGTCGAAGAGGTCCAGCAGGTCATCCCGCTCCAACCCGTCCGAGTCAAGGCCGACCCCGCCGGCATCGCCAACCGGCACGCGGCCCACGGCCCTCTCCGGGGACCTACGAGACGGCGCCGTAACAGCACGACCAAGGAGCCGACCGGCGGGGGCACCCGCCGGTCGGCTCCGCCGTGCTCCTCGACGACCCCGAGGATGACTCCGTCGTTCGGCCCATCAAGGGCACCGGCCGCAACGCCGAAAAGGACCAAGCGGAGTCGCCCCACCCTCGCGTTCCGGTACTCCTCCGCGCCCCAGGCCGCCCGATGACGGCGGTCCCGTACCCCGCCGACAGGCCCGGAGGAGATCCCCCGCATGCGCGTCTGCCTGCCCCTGACCGCCGTCGCCACCGCCGCGCTCCTGCTCGTCACGGTCACCGGCGCGACTCCCGCTGCAGCAGACCGGGACCTCGACGGCACGCCACTGGTCAAGGTGTCCAACGGCGACCCGTACGCGAAGTGCACCATCGGAGCGAGGTCCCCCGACAGCGTCGTCTACCCGGGCACCGAGGTCGAGCCGTACCTCTCCGTCGATCCGCGCGACCCGCAGCGCGTGGTCACCGTGTTCCAGCAGGACCGCTGGAACGACGGCGGCGCCCGCGGCCTGGCGGCCGGCTGGACCAGGGACGGCCGCACCTTCCACCGGAGCACGCTGCCGTTCAGCCTGTGCGCCCCCGGCGGCGCGGACTTCGAACGGGCCACCGACCCCTGGGTGAGCACCGGACCGGACGGCACCGTCTACGCCGGCGGAGAGGGCGTCGACTTCACGAAGAGCACGCGGACCGCCCTCCTGGCCGTCACGTCCCGCGACGGCGGCCGCACTTGGCAGAACCTCACCGCCACACACGTCGACGAGCAGCCGTTCTTCAACGACAAGCCCACACTCACCGCCGACCCGATCCGCAAGGGCACCGCTTACCAGGTCTGGAACCGCCTCGACAACGACCCACCCGGCCCCGGCTCCCTCGACGGTCCCGGCTACATCTCCCTCACCCGCGACGGCGGCCGCACCTGGAGCAAGGCCCGGCCGTTCGTCGACACCAGCAGCGTGCCCAACACCCAGACCATCGGCCATCTGATCGTCGCCGACCGGCGCACCGGCACCCTGTACGACTTCTTCGACCGGATCACCTACTCCGACGACCTGAGCACCGTCGTCGAAGCCCGCTACGAGGTGGTCACCTCGACCGACGCCGGAGAGACCTGGAGCGCCCCGGTCACCGTGGCCCGGGACACCTCCGTACCGGAGGTCGACCCGAACGACCCCACCAAACTGCTGCGCGACGGGACCACCCTGCCGAGCCCGGCCGTCGACCCCAGGACAGGCACGCTGTACATGGCCTACGAGGGCTCGGACTTCTCCGGCGGAAAGTTCGACTCCGTCCAGCTTGTGCGGTCCACCGACGGCGGACGCACCTGGGGGACCCCGGAGCTGATCAGCCCCAAGGGCGTTCCGGCCTTCTCACCGTCGATCGCGGTCGCCGAGCGGGGCACGGTCGCGCTCACTTACTACGACCTGCGCTTCCTCAAGCCCGGCAACACCACCACCCTGCCCACCGCCTACCAACTGGCCACGCTGCAGCACGGAAACCCGAAGCTCCGGTCCGAACGACGGATCTCGCGGGTCTTCGACTGGCTGCAGGCACCCTTCGCAGGGGGCTACTTCCTCGGCGACTACCAAGGCCTGGTGGCAGACGGCAAGGGAGTACGGGCGGTGCTCACCGAGACCCACTCCGGCGCACCACAGAACCGTACGGACGTGTACACCAGCAGTCTCCGCACCCGCTGACCGACGCGGACGCCGTCGGCCGGCCCGACCACCGACGGCTGCAGACACGCCTCGGACCCACTCCGTGACCACGTTGGGCGGGGAGGTTTGGCCGCGTCCCGCCCGGCGGGGCAGGCCTGTTGCCCTGGGGTCGCGTGGTGTCCGCCGTCTCCACGGGCCGCCCCTGGTCGCTGTAGTACGTCCGCCGGATGTGCGTGGCCCTCCCTCAGGGAGGACAACGAGAGTGCCGGCGGTGAGGTCGTACGGCTCCCAACTCGTCGACGGCTGCACTGGCCTGCCGTCCGCCAGGAACTCGTCCGTCGTCCGGACACACAGCTCGCCCTCGGCGATTGCGAGCCGCGCCGCGATCTCCGCCGGAGAAGGTGCGGCCTACCGCCGCGCAAACCTTGGCAGCTCGCTGCGCTCGCGCGCGACGGCGTTCGGGAGCTCCCGCCCGCCACGTGCTTCGGGCCGACTCGGACCTGGCGTGCCCGACGGGTCGGCACAGTCCCTGCGACTCTCCCGGCTACGCTCGCGGGAGCGCCCCGCGGCGCGTGGCTGCGGGGCGCCTTGCGGGGTTCAGTCGATCTTCTCCCCGTCGTACATACCGCCCTTGCAGGTGTTGTCCGTCAGATCGGCCGTTCCGCCGCCCTGCTTGCACTGAGAAGGGGTGACGTAGGATGGGGCACCCTGTGCGGTGGTGGCGGCGGCGGTCGCGGCGCCTGTGAGGCCGAGTCCGGCGAGGGCTGCCGTGGCGATGACGGCGGCGAGGATTCGTCGAATGCGCATTTGGTTCGCCTTTCACGGATTGCCTCGGTTGGGGCACTAGTCAGCTTGATCTTCACCCATATGGGTGGCACGTCATGTTGCGCTATTCGGGTGACAGTGTCGTCGGGTGCGGGGTCGGTGCCGTGACCCGTCGGACAGGCTCGTTTTGTTCCGGAGGGGGCAGCGTCCGCAGGAAGAGTGCAGGTCAGAAGGGGCGAGCGATCCCCGGCGGACGCTGCGGACGCTATCTTCCCTTAATTCTCAAGTTCTACTGGGGATGGCTTTTCAGGCGGGGCGGGATCGCGGGCACGGCTGCCCGCCCGCCCCCCTGCAGGGCTTCACGAATAGGTGTCGTCCTGCTCGTCGGCAGCCTCACCCACGACCCGTTCCAGCTCTGCCCGGCCCGCCTCACGCTAGTCACTCAGATAGACACGCACGCAGAAACAGGTGAGGCTGTCGGGGTGGCGGGATGTGAACCCACGACCTCTTCGTCCCGAAGCAACTTGGGTGGGGGTTGTGTCCTGGGCTGGTATGCCTTTCGCCTGCGCTGATGCTCCGCAGACGTCCGTACTCGTCCACGGCTGTACGTCGGCGTTGCCACGCAGTCAGACACTCGCTACCGCCGCTGCTCATCGGCTTGCAGGAGCTTCGGAGATCTGTCGTGCCAGCTCCTCGACGACTTGGGGCACAACATTCCGAGCGTCCTCGTCTTGCAAGGCTTCGGCGAGTGCCTGATGGACCGCAGCAAACGGCTGCCCCGCATGTGAGGTGCGGGTCCGGTCGACGGCCCTGCGAGCTAACCCGTTCGACACCGCCCGAGATCGTGGCACGATGTACGGCATGACGACGAACCGAAAGGTCCATGCCGCGTAGACGGCCAGGACGCATCCGGGCCGGCATTCCCCGCCACCGGACGCAAGAAGCAAGGCCGGACATCGACGGCTTGTCCTCGCGTGCAATGTCCGAGATCCTCCGTCTCGAACGCACCCGCAACTATCTGCAGCCAGGAGACGTCGGCGCGGCCATGCGCCTGTGGAAGGACTACATCCACCGCCCTGAGCGTCAGCTGTGGCATGACTACGAGTGGGGCAACGTGCACTGGTACTGCTGCGGCAGTCCCCTCGAGGCCCGTGCTCTCCTCGATACCGTGATGCAGGCCATGTCACCTCGAAACGCGCGCGAACTTCGCCAGGTCGTCAGCCGGTTCGACGCCGTCTGGAACCAACCGTCACTGCCGTACGACCCGGGCGAAGGTTGAAGAACAAGCTACTAGGCTTGTAATTGAGCTCTGTTCGGCGGCGGTACCTGCGGATGTCGTTGCAGAGCGGTGCATAGGATCGCCGCATGGCACTGCGACCTGTTCAGGTGAACATAAAGGCCCTTGATGGCTCGGCGGTCGGCCGGTTCTGGGCGGAGGCGCTCGGCTGGAGTGCGTACAGCCCCGGCGTGACCACCTACGTCGGACCCGCCGGCGGCCTCGTTTGGCCGGACCCGGTCGCCGTCTGCATCGACGTCGTTCCCGTCCCGGAACCCAAGACAACAACAAAGAACCGTGTGCACCTCGATCTCGCCACCACCTCTGCGGCCCATCAGGCGGAGTTGGTCGCGCGCCTGAAGGCTCGCGGTGCGACGCCCGCCCACGTGGGCCAGGGCAAAGTGCCGTGGACGGTCCTCGCCGACCCCGAGGGCAATGAGTTCTGCGTGCTGGAGCCTCGGGAGGTTTACCGGGACACCGGGCCGATCGCCGCGGTGGTGGTCGACTGCGCGGATCCGCGGGCCATGGCCCGGTTCTGGGGTGAGGCGATGGACTGGACGCTGCATGAAGTGACTGACGATCATGCGGTGTTGCGCTCCGCCAAGGGTGTCGGCCCGTACCTCGAGTTCCTCCGCACGCCCGACGTGAAGACCGTGCCGGACCGCGTCCATCTTGACCTGCTGCCGTACCCCGGTGACGACAAAGCAGCGGAAGTGGCCCGGCTGCGGGCCCTCGGTGCCACCGACCTCGACCTCGGTCAGGGCGATGTCCCGTGGACGTGTCTGGCCGACCCGGAGGGCCACGAGTTCTGTGTCCTCGCCCCGTCCTGACGCGGAGCTTTGGCCGGCACCCCGACCCGTGAGCCGCCGCAGCCCAACCCACCCGGGGTCATGGTGTCGGGGGCGAGATCAGCTCGCTCGCCGACCACAACACTCAACTCGCCAACCCAAGCGCTGAGTCACACCGACAACTGGTCGTGCCAGGTCTCAAGAACACGCACTCATAGGACTTCGTCCCATACGTCGCCGCCGTCGGCCCACGTCCGCAGCCATTTTCGTAGTGAGGCGGTCGCATGACGCAGGCCGTCGTGAGGGTTTTCACCAAAGGCGTAGCCGTCGGTGTCGTAGAGAAGCACCGGGTTGTCGACCGCGGTCAATGAGACGTGCCACTCCATCGTGCAGCCTCCGTAGGTCAGGAAAAGCCATGACGGCGGCATGCCTTCTGACAGGCTGCGCTCGTGGACGCCGGCCGCGCACGGCCAGTCGCGGACGTGCCCTGGAGCCCGGTTGCCGTCGGTCAGGGAGGCAAGGCCGCTATCGGGTCCGAATCCTCCGTTGCCGACCTCGGTGTAGACACGCCGAAGCAGTTCGGGAAGGCGGCGTCCGATTCTGCGCTCTGCCTTCTCGACCTCTGACAGGGAGATCGGCGGGAACAGCGGCCCGCGAGGAGCGTCGGCGTAGTAGTCGGTCACTTCCTCGGTCCCGGCCTTGAGCTGGACCGTCCCGTCACTGCCGTACGACACTATGTCGTCTCGATCCCGCGCCAACCGGAGCTTGCCATAACGCTCGACGATCCACGCGACGGGGACGTCCGCGTGGTCGAATCGCAGGCCCGGATCCCATGCGCGAGCCTGCAGCGCTTTGATCAACGAGTCGTCGTCCTCTTCTTCCCTCGGCTCAGGGTCGGGCTCTTGGCAGAGCGGCGCAGGTATGCGGTGAGGAGCACGGGTCACGCGTCAGGAGCCTACAGCTGCACTTCGGCTTTCAGACGTGTGTGAGGAGGCGTTCCAGCGGCCGGGGAACGCTGTCAAGGTGTAGGTGCGTGACCAGCGCCTGCGCGTAGAGCGCCTTGCGGCCGCTGTGCGTACCCATGAAGCGGCGCAGCTGGTGTTCCACGGGCCGTTCCCGCTGTGCCGGCTGGCCTTGGAAAGTGCGGAAGGGGCGCATCTCGCCCTGGGCCTCGATCACCTGCTGCACGCCGTCGGCCCCGACAGCGCGGATCAGCTCGTCCTCCAGGTCGGCGACGCACACATGGAACCCGAGTGTCTCCAGTTCGCCGTGCGGCAGATCGGACCCGAGCCCGACCCGCTCGAGATGACGCCGGAAATGCCGCTCCTCGCCGATGTCGTAAAGACCGGCCAGTGGAAGGTCGAGCCCAGGAGGGCCGCACACGTCCAGGAATCGCCCGATGTTCGTCGCGCCGCCGAGCGAAACCACCACGACGCCCTCTGCATCGAGGTCGCGGCCGTAGCGCGTGGCCAGTGCTTCGAGCGCGACCTGATCACTGGTCCCCTCGACGAGTACGATCGTCCGCACACCGCCACCGGCCAGTTCCCGTGCCACCTCGGCGGCCGCATCCGCCTCCGCTCCGCCGGCCGCCCACGCGGTCAGCGCCAGGCGGAATCGCCTCAACTCGTCCACGAGACCTCGCTTCACGTCGCCATCCTGGCACGGCCGAGATCTCGTTCGCACACACGTTTTCCGGCATACGTCTTTCCAGCATGGATGACGGGTCAGACCGTGGTGAGTCCGATTTCGGCGCAGCATTGGCGCAGGGTGTCGAGGCCGAAGGCGTCGATGGGCGAGACGACGCCAGGGGTGAGGCCGCCGTGGATGGCGAGTCGGTGGGCGGCCCAAGCCATGAGTTCGCCGATGAGGGTGTAGATGCTGGGTCCTTCGAGGTGGACTTCGGTGAGCGGTGTGCCGCCCGCGGGGCCCGAGGCCGTGGCGACTACGTGGGTGCGGGTCTTCGCGCGTTCTGTGGCGTCCGGGCCGCCGGGCGGCCCGATCAGGGGGCGGGTCAAGGTGTCAATCATCCGGCGGCCGGTGGGATGCCGGGTCACCGTGTCGGCCATGGCGGACAGGACGGTGGTGGGGCGGCTGAGCGCCGGGGAACCAGCCGTTGTAGACGGTGACGGCGTCGAGCAGAGGGAACGACTCAGGAAGGAAGAGGACCTCGGTGCCGGAGACCAGGAAGGCGTTCTTCCGGCGGCCGCGGACGGTGAAGGGGTGGACATGGGCCGCGGTGCGTTCTTCGACCAGCCGACGCTGGTTCCACCGGGCGGACAGCACGGTCAGGCCGTCGCGCATGGTGGTGCGCGTGCCCTGGCTCACTCCGTGCAGGAGCGGTCCGGTGGCGAAGCAGCCGATGTCGATCGCGCGCACGGCGTCCCCGCCCTGCCTGGCTGCCAAGGTTCCGGCGAGGACGCCGGGGACGTAGTCGTAGCCGAAGGCCGGCAGCAGCACCGACCCCGTCTCGCGGGCACGGTCGTGGCAGCGGTTGCGCAGTGCGCGGACGAAGCCAACTTCGCCGGTGGAGTCGATGTAGTGCGCGCCGGCGTCGACGGCCGCCCACGCACGGGATGGCCGTAGCGTTCGAAGGCGCCGACCGTAGTGACGAGGACGTCGCCGGGGCGCAGTAGCTTGCGCACGGTCGCGGGGGCGCCGGCGTCGGCGACCGCGTGGTCGCAGGCTTTCCGACGGCTCGGCGGGACGGCGTTTCCCGCGCCGTCCGGTCCCGTCCGAGGTCTAGGCTCGGCCCGTGGGGCAGCCGGAGCAGCGCGCCGAGGGCGCGGGACCGTTCACTACCAGGCTTACTTGGCACCCTCCCGGTGGCGGCACCGCGGTGTGGGAATCACGGATCGCGCGCCGGCGCGGAATGCTCGCCGTCCGTCAGCCCGGTGCGGCGGAGAGTCGGCCCACCCGTGCGGATGCCGTTGCCATCGGCCGGCTGCGCAGACTCAATGTCATCGCGGCGACAGCCTTCGTCATCGGCGGGGCCCTCTTCGCCGCCGGCGCGGCCGTAGCCCAGTTCGGCTCAGGCGACGCCACCGAGTGCTCCTCCATCTACTTCGCTGGCGGCTTGTTCTTCAACACCGGCGGCTACGTCTCGCTGCTCCAGGTGATCAACTCACCCCGCCACGTCGCCGGCGGCGAAGGCCGGCTGGTCACCCGCCGCTGGCGGTGGTGGAGCTACGAGCCGATGCGGGTGGACTGGCTGAGCGCGTTCGTCCTCTTCGCGGGCACGCTCGTCTTCGGCGTCTCGCTGCTGGACTCCTTCCTGCGGGGTCTGAGCGTCCAGCAGGTCAACCGGCTGATCTGGGCGCCCGACCTGGTCGGCTGTGTGCTGTTCCTGGTCTCCGGGCACCTGGGCTTCGTCGAGATCTGCCACGGCCGGCTCTGTGCCCGCCCGCACAGCCTCGGCTGGTGGATCGTCGCCGTGAACCAGTTCGGGTCCGTCCTGTTCATGGTCTCAGCGATCGCCGCCTTCACCCGCCCCGCCACCGGAAGCCTGGTCAACGCCGGCATCGCCAACTGGGGCACCCTCATCGGCGCCCTGTGCTTCTCACTCGGCGGCCTCCTCCAACTCTGCGAACACCCCTAGGTGACGGTGATCGGCGTCGGAACCGGTGAGTTCAGAGGTTCAGGTGTCGCGTATTCGCTGTCGGACAGCGCTTCGAGCAACTCAGAGCAGGGTCACGAGGTGCGTTTCTACACTGTCGAAGCACACACTTCGCACGAGCCCGGCGAGGTCATGCGCGTGGTGGACGCGCAGGAGACCGCCGAGCAGGTGCGGCCCGCCGCGCCGTAGGCGGCCCGACCGGAGGTTCTGCCGACCCGACAGAGTGTCAGGTCCATCACGCCCGTGCCGAGGCCGCCGACGCAGGCGCGTCAGTGGTGGTGGCCGTGTCGGCCGAGGGTCTGCACAGGGGTCGCGCCGGGGCGGGTCCACTGCGGTACGGGTCGGCTGGTCGGACCCCATGTGGCGTTACCGTCAGCGTCCGAGCGCCAGGTCCAGCACGCGTTGCCGCCTTCGGGCCAGCCCTCGGGGTTGTCCTCCCACGCCTCGCCGCGGCCGTAGGGCGTCATGTCGAGCAGGCCGAGGGACCCGTTGACCCGCTCGTTGCCGCGGCCCGTCGTGGAGTAGGTGAGGAACGCGCGGTCGCCCGCGCGCAGGAAGCAGGTGATGTAACCCATGTCGCCGCCGACCGGCGCCTCCACGTCGCGCACCGAGTACCAGGGCTGGGTGTAGCCCATGAACTCAACGTAGGAGGCCACCTCGTCCCACCGGCCTGTGGTCAGGATGGCGAACGAGACGCCGCGGGCGTTGAGGTAGACGGCGTCCTTCAGGTGCCAGGCCGTGGTGGTGCAGCCCTCGCACTGCCCCTGGTGCGGCGCGCCGTCGTACCACATGTGTTTGTAGACCACGAGCTCGTCGCGGCCCTGGAACAGGTCCAGGAACGGGACCGGGCCGTCGGGTCCGACGACCTCGACCGTTCCGTCGAACTCCACCATCGGCAGTCGGCGGCGGGCCGCGGCCAGGGCGTCGCCCGCGTGGGTGTAAGCCTTCTCGCGGACCAGGAGCTCGTCACGGGCGGCCTGCCAGGTGGCCAGGTCGACGACGGGCGGGCGGCCGGGCAGCGCGGTGGTCGGGTCACTGGGCGTGGTCGTCATGGTGTCCTCCGTGGTGTCTCGTGCCGGGCAGCGTCGTACGCCGTCCTACGACGGTCACCAGAAGAGACTTGCGACCCGGCCGGAACTCATCGCGGCAGGGGGCGTCCTCGGCCGAGCCTGTACGGATCACGCCGGGCTGACGACTTCACGGACGCGCTCTGACCATGCGGTCGGGGTCCCCGCCGCGAAGCTGAGAGCCCGTCTTACGTGCTCTCTCAGCCTGCGTGGAGGATCCGAAAGCGATCGGGTTCCGCCGGATCTCGGTCGACGACTTGGACCGGCGTCCAAGCCCATTGCCAAACGCTGATGCCTGGCGTGCGGGAGAACCGGATCTGCCCGCGGGTGCCCTCGGCTGCAACGCGCGGCCAGGCCTCGGCAGTGCGCGCCCGGTCCGGGCCGTGAGAACGCAGGACATCGGCGAGGACGGCGACCGTGTCGTACCCCTCGAAGGCGACGAAGGAGGGCGCTTCGGCCAGCCGCTCGCAAAGGGCCGTCTCGACTCGTGCGCCGAGTGGGCTGAGGCGCTCGGGCAGGTAGCGCAAGAACGGGATCGCGGTGCCGTCGTCGCCCAGCAACGTCGCCCATTCGGCGAACTCCGGTTGCCCGGCCGGAGCGCCGATCATGGTGCCGGCGAGGCGCTGGTCGCGACGGACGGATTTGACGATCGGCACGGCCGGCTCCGGGTGGCCGACCAGAAGAAGCAGGGCTGTCGCGCGATGGTCGACGAGTTCGTCGCACACGGCCGCGGGGGCGAGCGCGCGCATGTCGAGTTCGATGACGGTGCCGCCGCGTGGAGCGAGGTAGTCCCGCAGAATGCGGGTCCCAGATGCCCAGTAGACACTCGGCTCGGCTGCTACGGCGATTCGGCTGTGGCCCGCACTGAGGAGGAAGTCCGCGTAGATCTGCCAGCCGTGGGATTGCGCCGGGGCGAGGCGCGCGACCCATTCCGTCGGCTGTTCGGTGAGCGCGTCGAGGACTGCTGACGAGCAGAGGAACGGCAGACCGAGGGCGTCGGCCCTGGAGGCAGCGGCGCGAGCGACGACGCTGTGATACTCCCCCGCCAAGGCAGCCACGCCCAGGCGAGCCAATTCGTCTACGGCCGCCGCGGCCCGCTGAGGATCAGCCGCGGTGTCTCGGACCACCAGTTCGAGTGGTCTTCCGACGATCCCGCCGGCGTCATTGACTTCGTGTACGGCCAACTCGAGTCCAGCGAGCAAGTGTCGACCCGCCTCGACCCAGCCAGGCCGAGTCAGCGGAACGAGAGCGCCGATCTGGACGGATGATCCGTCCGGCCGTTCCGACCCACGTGGCGACTGTGGCGTAATCATGCGTGGGCGTCTCCCGCGTGACGACCCGGTTGCAGCTTGCCCGGATCGCAGAGCGGCAAGGCCCGCTGGTACGCGTCCGTCGCATCTCGCCGTGGCAGGCGCACCTGGGTGATCATGCCGGACATTGCATCCGCCACCATCGCCGACAGGCAACCGATTATTCCCGGTTGACTGGCACCACCGTACGGAACCTGGGCGATGGCTCACCTACGGGAAAGCGCTCCCCCGAGTCGAGTGCATCAGGGATCATGAAGCATGCGCCCGGATGACTGGCACCTCACCGAAGACCTCGATGACTTCCTCGCCCGAGCCGGAGACTTCCTGCGTTCGCGACCCGCCCTCCACAACACGCCCCTGACGGTGATCGAGAGACTGCGAACGCGTGGGGCGGACGCATACGGCGCCGATGCCACAGTCTTCGGCCACCTTGAGCACTCGGGCGAGGTTCGCGCAATCTTCTACCGCCTTGCGACCCGCCGCCTGACCCTCACCCCCCTCTCCCCCGAGCAGGCCGACGCCCTCGCCGCCCACCTGGCCGACCTCGGCCACTCCTTCTCCGGCGTCACCGCGGACCACGACACCGCCACCGCCTTCGCCGAGGCATGGCAGCGGCACACGGGCACAACGCCGGTACGTGACTGGCGGGGACGTCTCTACCGACTCGGCACGCTCACCCCGCCGGAGCCGCGCCCGGACGGCCGGGGTCGCGTCCTGGGCACGCAGGACCATGGGCAACTCATCGACTGGTGCAACGAGTTCGCCGCCGACGTCGGAGAAGCCCCCACCCTGGACACCGACACCTGGGCCAATTCACGCTTCGCCGACAAGCACTTCACGTTCTGGCAGACCCCGGACGGCACTCCCGTCGCCATGGCAGGCTCGACTTCGCTGGTCGGCGGCATGATCCGGATCGACCCCGTCTACACCCCGGCCCACCTCCGGGGTCGCGGCTACGCGGGCGCCGTGACGGTCGAGGTGACCCGGGCCGCGCTGGCCGCAGGCGCGACGGACGTCGTCCTGTTCACGAACCCGGCCAACGCCACCAGCAACGCCCTCTACCAGCGCATCGGATACGTCCCGGTCACCTACTTCACCGGGTACAACCTTTCCGACAACGCACCGGAAGCCGGTTAGGAACACGACCGAGTCAGTGGTCGGCCACGAGCAGCCGGTACCCGACGTCGATGGTGTCGAGCGCGAGCAGCTCGGCGTGCTGTGTGTACCAGCGGCCGGTCGCCAGGTCCTCCGCGAGGCGGGTCAGGCCGGGCGCGAGGGTGTCTTCGCCGGTCTGGGCGAGCATGGAGATTCCCGCGCGCACCCGCGGGTCGAGGTAGGCGCTGGGGCGGCGCCAATAGGCGGCGCCGAATCCGTCCGTGCAGTCATGGGGGATCCGGACCGGCTCTTGGCGCGCCCCGCCGAGCAGGTCGACCAGCTGGTCGGTCGGGGTGGCGCGGGTGTCGTCGAACGCGGCTGCCTCCGGGAGGTAGTCCCGCACGAGCCAGAACCGTTCACGGTAGATGTGCTGGTCCCACGTCAGGATGACGATGCGGCGGCGGGCGACCCTGCGCAGCTCGCCGATTCCGGCTGCGAGGTCGGACCAGTGGTGGACGGTCAGCAGGGCCATCACGGCGTCGGCGGCATTGTCGCGCAGCGGGAGGTGTTCTGCGACCGCCTGCACGGCAGGCGCGGATCCTGACGGGCGCTGGGCGATCATGACCTGGCTGGGTTCGACCGCGAGGGCCGTCTGCCGCGGTTCGTAAGAGCCCGTACCCGCACCGACGTTGATCACGTCGGTCACGTTCCCGAGTGCGGCGTGAACCTGCGCGGCGACCCGCGGATCAGGCTGGCGTGTCCGGGCGTACGTTGCGCCGATCGAGTCATAGGTGGCCATGCCGATCAGTATGCGAAACAGGCACGGTTCCACGCCTGTCCGTCTGCGCGTGAAGTCGCCTTCCTCCCAGGGAAGTTCGAAGATGCTCGTTGGATCCGCGGCTTGCATGGGCGACCTGTCCCCCGCCGACGCCTGGCGGCTTGCGCGGGCAGGGATGCAGCCGGGCGGGGTGTGCCCGGTGTCCGCGGACCGGGCTGCGGTGGTGGTGTTCGACGAGTCCGTCAGCAGCCTGGGGCGTGTGCACTGCGGCAGCGGCCGGCCCGACAGCAGTATCGAGATCGAAGCGGCGGAGCTCCTGGCCGCCGTTCCGGCAGCCAGGACGGCACCGATCGCCGACCTCCCGACGAACGAACCGGCATGACATGACCATCCGCGACGCCACGCGCTCGGACTCCGACGACATCTACCGTCTGCTCAGCGGCGTCGTGACGAGCTACGCGCCCGACCGGGCGGTTTCCGACGACGTTCCACGAGACCGCCGTGCATCTCAAGTGGTCCACCACATGCTGGTCAACAACGCCTGAGTCCTGACTGACAGCCACCTGCGATCCCGCCCGACACCGGCGCGTCGGGTGGAAATGCCGGGCTGCACCGCAGCGGTGGTTCGGCTTCGACGACCTCGATGATGACCTCGGTCTTCGCGCCGGCCAGCGCGGCGGTGACCGTGGCACCCGATCCGACGCCGCGGCTGGGGCCGCTGTAGCGCCAGTGGGTCAGGTAGTGGCTGGTGAATCGCTCGTGGTGAGCCATGACATCGAGGAAGTCGTAGACCTGCTCGGGCGTCTGCGGTACGTCGATGGACACGGTGACAGACTGCATGTACCGCACGGTACATGCCTCATGTACCGATCGGTACACTCGCGACGTGGTGAATGACGCGGTGGATGACGTGGTGAATGCGGATGACTCGCGCCCTGCGGACCAGGCCGCGCACGGCACGGGCGGGGACCGGCGCGCACGGCTGGTGGACGCGGCCGTCGACCATGTCGCAGCACACGGCATCGCGGACCTGAGCCTGCGCCGCCTGGGCGCCGCGATCGGCGTCAGTCACCGCATGCTGATCCACTACTTCGGCTCCAAGGAACAACTGCTCGTGGAGATCGTCAGGACGTCGGAGCGGCGCCAGCGCGACCTGCTGTCCCAGCTTCGACTGGAACCCGGTCTCTCACCCGCCGATGCCGCGCGGCGACTGTGGCAGCAGCTCACAGACCCCGGGCTGGCCGGTCAGGAGCGGCTGTTCTTCGAGATCTGCGGCCACGCGCTGCGGGGCCGCCCCGAGGCCGTCCCGGTCCTCGAAGGGCTCGTGACGGACTGGCTGGAGCCGCTCGCGGCCGCCGAGATGGCCGCGGGGGCGGATCCTGCCACAGCCCGCAATCGCGCCAGGCTGGGGCTCGCCACCGTCCGCGGCCTGTTGCTCGACCTGCTCGCCACCGGTGACCGCGCCGGCGTCGACGCGGCGATGGAGGAGTTCCTCCGGCTGTTCTACGGCTCGGAGTCCTCAGCAGCGACGTGAAGGCAATGCAGTCCCGCTCACCAGTCGTCCCGGCCATGACGACGCTCGTCGATCACCCAGAAGCTCGCCAAGTTGCCGGTGGGTGTCACACCGAATGCGTCGTCATGGGGCCCTACCGTGGCGAGCGGAGCACCGTTGTCGCAGACGGGCCCGTCGAACACGTCGACGGCACGACGGCTGTCGTTGCGGATGTTCAAGGAATTGGCGTTGTTCAGGAGGACCACGGTGATGCAGTCACCCGGGTGGCTGCTGTACGTCCGCTCGTTGATCTGGATCCGGCCTTCCTCCTCCTCGTGGCCCCTGTTGCGCTCGTTGTTACGGCCGGCGTTACCCACATTGCCGGCAATCCCCGCGACGCCGACGACGCCCTCATTGCCCTTTCCGGCACTGGTGCCGCCAACGACACCGGTGCCACCGATGACGCCGGTGCCACCGATGACGCCGGTGCCGCCAATGACGCCGGTGCCGCCAACGTTGCCGGTGCCGCCGACGTTGCCAGTGCCGGTGCCACCGCCCGCGATGGCGCCGGGAGCACCGCCAGTGCCGGTGTCGGGTCCGGGAACGCCGCCGGTGCCGGCGTCTGCGCCAGGAGCGCCGCTGGCACCAGCGTCAGTGTCGGTGCCCGTGCCCGTGCCCGTGCCGAGGAAAGACTCGGTGGGGGTATCCGGTTGCTGGGCCGCCGGCGCATGGGCGATCGGAGGGTGGGCGGCCGGCGCGTGGGCTGCCGGTGCATGGGTGGTCGGCCCGGAGTAGGCCGAGGCATAGGTGATGCCGCCCGCGGCCAGGGCCACGGCGGCCGCGGTGACAGCGGTGGACCGGGTCTTGCGCATGCAACTTCTCCCGTCTGAGAAGGGTCGGCCGGGGCAGTCGGCACGGGACTCAACGCACTCACTATCTCCATGGCCGCCCTATCGCACATACCGGAAAAATGCCCCCAGGGGGCCGAACGAGGGATCGGGGCGCACCCACCCGCCCCGTTGAACGCACATCAAATTCCATGAAAGGAAGGGGAGTTAGGCCGAAACGAATCCGGATCATGATTATCTGATTTATCGTCACCCATTCGGCAGCGGACGGCTGCGCAAGGAGCTGAGCGGCTGTCAGAGAACGAGACGCCTCGCGGACACGGTCATGCCCCGATCAGCGGCGACCAGACGCTTCACAACCGCGCCAGTGCCGCAAGGCGCTACCAGATCAGGCACCAGTAAGGGCCGGCCTGCCCGGTGCCCACCGCTGCGAGGCCTCCTGGTAGCAATGCCGGATCCGGCTGGCCGACGGCCGACAGCGAGCAGGCAGGGTCGCCGACCACTTTGGCGGCAGCCATGCGCTGAGCAGCGGCCGCTGCGACCGGACTCGTGTACCACCGTGTCGACGGCGCTGTCAGCCGTGCCGGAGGCGATGAGGACGCTGAGGGGGACGGCGGTGACGAGGGTGTCGGCCGTTCCGGAGGTGAGGACGGTGGTGACGGGGACAGCGGCGATGACGGTGGTGACGCGGGTGTGGTCTTCGGTGCTGTCGTCGCCGACGGCCTGGGGGCCGAGGGCTGCCTCCGTGTCGCCTCCGGCTCGGGTGGGGGCGACGGGGCAGCTGTCGTCGTGCCCGGCGTCGGCTGGGGCCGGCTGGGTGACGGCGTCGACTCCCGGGGCCGGGGGCTCGCCGTCGCCGTGGGCGTCGGCGTGGGTGTCGGCGTCGGCGTCGGCGTACGTGTCGGCGTGGGCTGTGTCATGCCCGACGGCGGCGGGCGGGGCGTGCCGTGGTCCGGCGTCACCAACGCCCAGACGCCGATGCCGCCGAGGATGAGTACGGCGGCACCGCCCACGATCCACGGGGCCCGACGGCGCCGGCGTCGATGACGGTTCATGGTTCCTACTGTCCGAAAGCGGCCGCAGTACCGCCACTCGGGCTCCGTCCTTCGGCCTTCCGGGTGATGCCGGCAAAACGACCCCCGAGCCGGTTACCGGCCAGGAAGCGTGTTGATGTCGATGACGGCGCGTTGGAGGTCGCCCTGCGGCCGGTGGCCCAGGTCGTCGATCGACACGATGTTCATGTTGCGAGCCAGTTCAGGCGCCCGCCAGTCCGTCCTCAGCTTGGTGACCAGCTGGGGGTTCAGACCATTGGCGAGGTACATGAGGTAGTTGTCACGGACCGACGCCGGGAAGAACGGCGAGAGCAACCTGATCAGGAAGAGCTGGGGTATCTGCAGGTCCGGCTGGACGATGCTCGACAGCACGAAGAACCGGCCGGCGTCCGTCCCGGGGTCGCGGGCGAGGGCCGCCTGGTTGAGCGACAGCGTCTGGTCGTAGATCTGCTGGGGCGGGCTGCCGTTGAAGAAGGCCTTGAGGATCTCCCACCAGGACGGGTCTCCTGCCGGGTAGCTGCCGCGGTCGGAGACGCTGTCCGCGTGCCAGGCCCAGGGCTGGTCGACCACCGCCGAGGAGTCGACGAGCACGACGTTCTTCCCGGCCTTCACGAAATCACCGTAGGTGGAGGCCGGGGACAGCTCGGTCCGCAGGGCGACACGGGAGCCGAACAGGTCCCGCAACCTGGTCACCGGCTCCGCGGCGTCGGTGCCCGCCGGAACGGCCGCCGACACGCTGATGATGACGACTTCCGAAGGGTGCTCGTCGATCCAGCGCTTGAGGGAGGCCGCCTCACCCGAGGCATCGTCGAAGAAGAGTCCTCCCATCGGGGCACCGTGGAAGGTCCTCCACTGCCCGCCCTCGAAGCACAGCCGCAGATCGAGGTAGCGGGCGCCCTCGTTGAGCTGGTCGGTGAGGCTGTCGCTCTGGGCTCGCGAGATGCTGGCGGCCAGCCGCGAGTCGAGCTTGGCGACGTTGTAGGACCAGCCGCTGGTGCACAGGGCGGGGTCGGCCGGGATGCTCCAGCTGCCGGAGTCGTGGCTGCCGGGCATCGCGATCCGGTTGAGCGGCTGGTTGTCGAGGTAACCGTGCATGTCGCCCATCCATCGCGACAGGTCCACCGTCGCGGCCGGGGCCCGACCGGCCGGGGCCGCCTGTGCGGGGCCGCTGCCGGTCACCATGGCCGCGACAGCAAGGATCAGGGCAACCAGACCGGCCGCCGAACGCCGTAAGCCAGTGCCGTCCGTTCCACGTCTCATCTTCGTACGCCCTCCTTGGGGGAAGAGGCCGAGGTCGGGCACAGAGGGTAGAGGGCGGCCGATGCGATGCCCAGTCAGCGGTTGTCACAAATGACCGCGAGAGGCGGCGTGGAGGGCATCGGATCAGATCTGATCCGATCAGGCGACCGTAAGGACGATCTTGCCGGTAGTGCGGCCCTGCTCGCCGATCTCGTGCGCCTTCGCGGCCTCCTCCAGTGGCAGGACCGTCTCGACCACCGGCCGCAGCGCACCCTGCTCCACCAGAGCAGCGATCTCGCGCAGGCCCAGGTGGTCCGGCTCGACCAGGACCCACGCCGCCCGTACCCCGGCCTGGGCGGCGGGTACGTCGTCCGGGCCGGGCAGGGTGATCAGCCGGCCGCCGGCCCTGAGCACCTTCAGGGAGCGCTCGGCCGTCTCGCCGCCGAGCCCGTCCAGCACCACGTCGATGTCGCCCACGACGTCCTCGAACCGGACCGACCGGTAGTCGACCACCTCATCCGCGCCCAGCTGTCGCACCAGGTCGTGCTTGCCGGCGCTGGCCGTGCCGATCACGTAGGCACCGCGGGCCTTGGCGATCTGCACCGCGAGGTGGCCCACCCCGCCGGCCGCGGCGTGCACGAGCACCCGCTCGCCGGGACGCACGTGGGCCGCGTCCACCAGGGCCTGCCAGGCGGTCAGCGCGGCGAGCGGCAGCGCCGCCGCCTCCACGTGGGACAGGCCCGCCGGCTTCGGGGCGAGATGCCGGGCCGGTGCCACCACGTACTCGGCGTAGCCGCCTGCCTGGCGCGGGAACAGTGGCATCCCGAAGACCTCGTCACCGACCTGGAACACCCCCACGCCGGGCCCGACGGCCTCGACCGTGCCGGACACGTCCCAGCCCACCACCGGCGCGGCGCCCCACTCGATCAGGGCACCGCTGGCACGGGTCTTCCAGTCCACCGGGTTCACCCCGGCCGCGTGCACCCGCACCAGGACCTCACCCAGTCCCGGCGCGGGGCGCTCGACCTCGCGCTCGACCAGGTTTTCGGGTCCGCCCCACTGCTCCACGACCACCGCACGCATGCTGTCCGCCTCGCTCTTTCGTCTCGATCGGCTCGTCGCCGGGACGTCCCCGGCGCGACGCAGTCCACGATCCGGCACCCCGGCTCGCCATGGTGTTGGCCGTTTGGCCACTATGTGACAGGATCTGGCCATGAGCGATGTGCGGGGGCCGATCATGGAGGACGAGCGGAACCGGTCGGAGCAGACGCCCCGGCGGCACCGGATCGCCGTCCTTGCCCTGCCCGGCGTCCCGCCCTTCGAGCTCGGCATCCCCTCCCGTGTCTTCGGCAGCGTGCAGGACGCCGAGGGTCGCCCGCTCTACGACGTCACCGTCTGCACCGCCGACGGCGCCCCCGTGCTCAGTGACGCCGGCTTCACCGTGCAGCCCGCCGCCGGACCCGAGGCGCTGGCCGCCGCTGACACCGTGATCCTCCCGCCCACCCACGCCATGCCCGAACTGGGCCAGGGTGGTCCCCTGCCCCCCGAGGTGACCGCCGCCATCGCCGGCATCCGCCCCGGCACCCGACTCGTGTCCATCTGCACCGGGTCCTACGTGCTCGCCGCAGCCGGACTCCTCGACGGCCGGCCGGCCACCACCCACTGGAACCTGGCCCCCGAGTTCCGCCGCGCCTACCCCAACGTCAAGGTCGACGAGGACGTCCTCTTCGTCGACGACGGCGACGTACTCACCTCCGCCGGAGTCGCCGCCGGCGTCGACCTGTGCCTGCACATGATCCGCCGCGACCACGGTGCCGCCGCCGCCAACAGGGCCGCCCGCATGTGCGTCGTACCTCCCTGGCGAGACGGCGGACAAGCCCAGTACATCGATCGCCCCGTCCCCGAGCCCACCACCGCCAGCACCACCGCCACCCGCGCCTGGGCCCTCGAACACCTCGACGAACCGCTGACCCTCACCCAGCTCGCCGAGCACGCCCGGATGAGCCTGCGCACCTTCACCCGCCGGTTCCGCGACGAGGTCGGTATGACGCCGGTGCAATGGCTCACCGCACAACGCCTGGAACTCGCCAAGCAACTGCTGGAAACCACCGACCTGCCGATCGACCTGATCGCGCACCGGGCCGGTTTCGGCACCGCCAACTCCCTGCGTGCGCACATGAGAACCGCCTTCGGGGTCTCACCCGCCACCTATCGCCGCACCTTCAATGCCAACGACCCCGACCCGGCACCCGTGCTTCGGTCTCGAGCGCAGGGGCGACAGCCCTGAAGCTCACGGGTTTCGACCCTCCAGCCGACCCGCAAGCACCATGCCGGTCCAGATCTTCAAGGGCGACCTTGGTCGCGGGGGTGGGTGACGGGCTCTCAGGCGGCGCTGGAAACGTCGTCATCCACGCGTACTCGCAACCGTCCTTTCGCCTCCAGCCGCTCCAGCCGTCGCTGTTCCTTCACCACCCACCGCCGTACCCGGTCGGGGTACAGCATGCCGCCGTGGCCTGCGTACAGCCGCTCGGGTCCCAGGTCGAGCATGCGCCGGAGACTGGCCAGGTTGGCGAGCGGGTCGTCATGGAACGGCGGGTTCCAGGGCCGGCGGGGCAGCAGTCCCAGCAGCGGTGTCGCGATCAGGTCTCCCGCGACCAGGTCGCCCGCCTCGGTGAGGACTGACACCGACCCGGCGGTGTGGCCCGGGGTGGGGACGATGCGTGCGTCGATGCCGTAGTCCGCCAGCGGCGTCTCCCCGCGGACGAGGACCTGTGGTGTGAACGGCTCGGCTCGGACATGGAACGGCGGAAGGGGGGCCACAAGCCTGCCGAACCTCCCGGTCGGCAGGTAGGGCTCGCGCACCCGGCCGCTGGTGTACTGCCAAAGATCGTCCACGTGCGCGGCGATCGGCGCCCCGGTCAGACGGCTCAGTTCGGCGGCTCCGCCGAAGTGGTCGATGTGGCCGTGGGTGACGACGATCATGGAAATGTCGTTCGGGTCCACCCCCTGCTCGGCGACGCGTTCGTAGACCTTGCGGCCGCTGCCGGGAACACCGGAGTCGACGACGACCGGCCGGCGGCCGAGGAGCAGATAGGCGTTGACGTTCCGCTTCCCGAGGATCGGGAGGGGGATGACCTTCGTGCCGGGCACGGAGTACTCCGTTCAGAGTGAACAGGTTCGGACATCTCGACGCTACGAGCACCGATTGAGCCGATCCATGCCTCTGATGCGCATATTCATTGCCGTTCGTCTCACGTGTTCGGCTACGCTGCCGGCATGGACGCGCTCGCGGATGTCCTCACCGCAGCCAAGGTCGGCGGCACCGTGCTCGCCCGGGTCGACGTGGCAGCGCCCTGGGGCATCGAGTTCCCGAAGCTGCCGATCGCGGTCTTCCACACCGTCATCAACGGCTCCTGCTGGCTGCGCCGCCCAGGAGCCGAGCCGATCCGGCTCGCCACCGGCGACCTGGTCCTGCTGCCCGTCGGCACCGGCCACGTGATGTCCGGCGCCCCGAGCGGCCCGGCGACCCCCTATGACGACCTCGTGGCCGCTCGCCCCGGACACCGGGAGTCGGAGATCCACATCCCCGGCCCGGGGCCCCGTACCCGGATCATCTGCGGCGGCTTCCGCTTCGACGGACGCGTCTCCCGCCCGCTGCTCACCCTCCCACCGGTGCTGGTGCTGCCCGCTGCCGACGGCGAAGCGCCCGAGCGGAGCGAGCTCGCCGACACCCTCCGGATGCTCACAGCCGAACTCGCCGAACCCAGGCCCGGTTCCCAGACGGTCATCGACCGACTCACCGACGTGCTGTTCGTCCACATCCTGCGCCGGTGGACAGCAGATCAGGGCGATCACGGCACCTCCTGGGTCCTGGGCCTGCGAGACCCGCAGGTCGCTGCCGCGATCTCACTCCTGCACGAGGACCCGGCCCGGCCCTGGACCGTCGAGGAACTGGCACACCGGGTCGGTGTCTCCCGCGCCACGCTCTCCCGACGCTTCACGGACCTCGTCGGTGAGCCACCGCTGGCCTACCTCACCCGCTGGCGCCTGGAACTGGCCGGCCGGCGCCTCCGTGACACCGCCGACGCGCTGCCGGCCGTGGCCAGGAGCGTCGGCTACGCCTCGGTATCGGCGTTCTCCCGGGCCTTCACGCGTCAATGGGGAACCCCGCCGAGCCGCCACCGCACCGACCATCACCTGTGACGGGCGTCCGCGTACCAAGTCGCCCTCCTGCAGGGGGACATGGAGGCGAGAAACGGTTCGTACGACCACTTGAAACATGCCACGGCTACTGATGGGATGCGCGGCACCTCGAACCCGACGGCCCGGAGGTCTCCCGTGGTGCTGCGAACGACCCTGACGGCTGGCGCGGTTGTCGCCGCACTGCTCGCCCCCACGAGCGCCCACGCCGGGCAAGCCGCGGACGGCATTCCCGAACTCACCGACCGGCACGGACGTGTCCTCAGCCTGCGCGGCTGGAACATCGAGGACAAGACGAACCGGGGCGAAAGGGCCCTGTCGGCCATCACCGAGAACCACTTCAGCGACATGCGGGCCAAGGGCTTCAACTTCGCCCGGCTGCTGGTCTTCTGGGACGACCTGGAACCGCGGCGCGGCCACTGCAGCGAGACGTACCTGCGGAAGATCGAACGCATCCTGGACTGGGCCGAACGACATGACATGAAGGTCGTGATCGACGCCCACCAGGACGTCTTCGGACCCGCTTTCGGCCATCGCGGCATCCCCGAGTGGGCGACCAGGACCGATGGACTTCCCTTCACCGCCCACCCGGACGACTGGTTCGCCGAGTACTTCGAGCCCGCCGTCCAGCGCGCCTTCACCCACCTCTACCAGGACCGCGACCTCCGACGCGCCCAGGCCCGGGCGTGGCGGGTCCTCGCGGAACGCTTCGCTCACCACCCGGCTCTCCTCGGCTACGACCTCATCAACGAACCCATGGGCGAGCTGCGCCAGGGGGAAGACCTGCCGACGGCCGCCCACCGGATCGAGCACGATCAGCTCACCCCCATGTACAACCGCTTGGCCGACTCGGTGCGTTCGGTCGACCCGGACTCCTGGGTCTTCGTCGAACCCACCCCGATCGTGGGCGAGGGCGTACCGACCGGCCTCGGACGCATCGACGATCCCAAGGTGGTGTATGCGCCGCACTTCTACAACGCCGCCATGGAGGCGGGCGCCGACTACGATCCCGGCGCCGGCTGGATCGAGGCGTACGAGCAGGCCGTCACTGAGTACCCCAAGCAGTACAAGGTCCCGATCGTGGTCGGGGAATGGGGTCCGCTCAACAGCTCCCTGCCGAACATGAAGCGCTTCTACCACGACGCGATGGACTCGCTGCGCCGCTACAGCTCCGGCTGGGCGGGCTATGTCTGGTGCTACGGCGGCGGGTACTGCGCCGTCGACAACTCCGGCGCCTTCCGCACCAACAAGGAGCTGACCGCCGAACCGTACGCGGAGGCCGTGGCAGGCACGATCCGCTCCGCGTCGTACAGCCCCGCCGATGCCGTGTACCGGCTGACCTACACCGCGGCACGCCACGGCTCCCGGCTGACAGAGATATCCCTGTCTCCGGGCCCTTGGCGCATCACCACCGACGGCAATGCGGTCACGCTACGCAAGACCGCCGGCAAGGCATGGATCCTGGCCGCCCCTGGCAGCGAAGTGACGATCACCGTCGAACGCGACTGACAGGAATTAGCCCGTGCCCGGCCACCCGGTGCGTTAACAGGACGATCTCTCCTACGCTCGATCGTGTGGACTCCTCGGGGCGTCGGACGCGCACCCCGAAACGGACCGTGGGCTTCGCAGAGCGCAGAGGTGCCGTTCTCGGGCCGTGTTCGCGCCCGTAGGCCAGAGCGCCTGGCGCGATGACGGGGAGCCTCATGTCCCTAGACTCCGCGCACATGTTGCTCTGGCTGCTCAATCATTTCAGCACCTTCACCCTGGCCGTGATCACCGTCGGCGGGACCGTCGTCCTGGCCGTCGCCGGCAGCGTGCTGCTCCGCCGCAGATACCCGTCGCTGGCCAAGGGCGAGCACAACGACATGGTCGGAGTGACGCTGGGGATGTTCGGCGCGATCTACGGGATCATCCTGGCCTTCGTCATCGTCACCCTCTGGACGCAGCTGGAGAGTACGGAGACCATCGTCGCCACCGAGGCCACCGATGTCTCGCTCATCGCCCGCGATGCCGCTGCTTTCCCGCCCACGGTCCGCACCCGCCTCGACGCCGCGCTCGGCGGCTACGTTCACGCGGTCGTGGAGCAGCAGTGGCCTCGGATGCGTGCGGGGCAGCCGAGTTACGGGGCCACTGCCGGCAAGCTCCAGTCCGTGTACGACGTGCTGCAGACGTACGAACCGAAGGCCACCCGCGAAGAGGTCTTCTACGAGCAGGCCGTGGAGCACGTCAACGACGTCGCCTCCCAGCGCCGGGCCCGGCTGACGATGGCCGAACAGCAACTGCCCCCACTGCTGCAGGTCCTGGCGTTCGGCGGCGCCGTCGTCCTGATCCCGCTCACCTTCTTGTACGGCATGCGTAAGCTGCGGATCCAGATCCTTTTCGTCGCCTCCGTCGCCGCTCTCATCGGGTTCAGTCTGCTCCTGGTCTTCGTCCCCGACCGCCCCTTCGCCGGCGACCTCAGCGTGAGCCCGGCGCCGTTCCGACAGGGGGCGCTCGCGCCGTTCTGGACCGAGTGAGTCCAACGCTGCGAGTCAATACACACCGAATCCTGACGGCATGCCGAAGCGGCGGCGCGTGTACGCGTAGGCCACACCGCTGTCCGGGTCGGCGAGGGCAAGGGCGAGTGAGCCTGTTGCCCCACTGTGGCCGAACGCGTCCGCGCCCAGGACGCGATAGCGGCCACTCAACTCCTCGAAGCCGAGGCCGAAGACGTCCTCGTTCCCGGTGACCAGATCGGTTCCGCGATAGTGGACCCGGGCGAACTCGGTGATGGTCTCCGGCTTCAGCAGCGGCGCCCGGCCGTCCACCTCGGTGATTGCCGCGGCGTACATCCCCGCCACACCCCGTGCGGTGCCGACCCCACCGGATGAGGTGGGCGCGAGCGCTCGCACGGCTCGGGTGTTCGCGAAGGCCACCAGGTCGGTCGGCGGGGTCGCGTTCTGGTTGAACGCGATGCCCCTGACGCTCTCCGGGGCTGCGGCCCTGGCCGCGCCGAGGGTGCGGCCGTCTCGGTCGGTCAGGGCGTGGGCGTACTCCAGGGTGAGGCGGCCGGCGGCGACGGCACTGCCGAGCATGTCGGTGCCGAACCGGACGCCTTCCTCCTCGGTGAAGACGCCGACCTCGATCGGACGGCGGGTGGCGATGCCGCGTTCGTTCAGCGTGCGGACGACCTCGATGCCGCCCAGGCCGCCGAGGCAGCCGTCGAAGGCGCCGGCGGTGGCGACGCTGTCGATGTGCCAGCCCGTCAGGAACGGGGCCGCGGTGGGATCGGTGCCCGGGGGGCGGCCGTAGATGTTGCCCATCCGGTCGACGCATACGGCCAGTCCGGCCTGTTCCATCCACCCGATGACCTGGCGGCGGCCGGCCGCGTCCGCATCGGTGAGGGCCAGGCGGTTGACGCCGCGCAGGCCGGTGCGTTCGTCGTCGTACGCGCCGATCTCGGCGAGGTCCATCAGGGACTGCCACAGCCGGTCTGCGTTGACGGTGACGGTGTGGGGGGCGGGATTCGTCACCACATGGAACCGGAAAAGGCCCTGCACCGCGGCACCCTGGCAGCCGTCGCCCAGGTCGGTCAGCCGTACCCACCGCCCGACCCCAACCCACGGTCGGCCGAACTCCAGCAGGAAGACCTGCTCGACGACGCCCTGCACCTCGCCCTGCCGAAGCCGGGGGACAGCGCGGAGACCGACGGCCCGATGGCCACGCTGCGCTCACTCGCGGACCACCCGTGGGTGATGGAACCCGAAGGCACGGCCGCGCGGCACTGGGCCATGTCCCTGTGCCGCAACGCCGGCTTCGAACCCGACGTACGGTTCGAGACCACCGACCTCCTGCTCCACGTCCGCCTGGTCGAGCAACACCACGCCGCCGCCTTCCTCCCCGATCTGGTCTGGAGCGGTCGGCCCCCGACCGTCCCGCTCCGGCACCTGCCCCGAGGCCGGCGCACACGCCGCGTCTTCACCGTCGTACGCCGCGGCCGAGCCCAACATCCCGCCATCCGGGCATGCCGTGATGCCCTCCGCCAAGCCGCCGCGCTCCACTCCCGGGAGGCATGAAGCAGCGCAGGCCCCCTTCGCTCTACTTGACGGTTTGTGCCAACTGCGTGGCGAAACGGAGAAGCTGTTCCAGGGGACCGCGCCGGAACAGTCGGGTCCACACAGTCGCCAGGAGCATGGCGGCTGCGATGAAGCCGAGCAGCGCGGGCAGGGCGGACAGGATGTCCCCATCGACCGCCGGCACGTACCACACGTCGCTGAAGAACCACAGCGCGACGATGTGCAGGACGTACATGGTCAGCGCGGTCATGCCGACCGCGGCAACGGGTGTGGCCAGGCGTGTGAGGCGCGGCATCCGTTCGGCGACGGTCAGGCACGCGGCGACCGCGGCGAGGGCGACTCCGGTGTTGCCGACGATGGAGAAGGTCGTCTGGCTGTGCGGTGCGGCCACCAGCAGCCAGGCGAGCGGGGGGTGACCCGCGGGCTCGCCGACGGTGTCGGACCACCAGGCCGACGCTGCCGAGCCGCCGTCCGTGGCGGCGGCGACGGCGGACAGAGCACCGGGGACCAGGCGCAGGGCGAGCCAGGAGCCGCCGTAACCCAGCAGGGCCAGTGCCCCGCCGACGAGTGCGAGCCGGGATCTGATGCCTGGGCGGCCGAGGTCCAGCCGGGCTGCTGCCATGCCCGCGATCAGGAACGGGATCCAGGTGAGCACCGGATACGCACCAGTGAACAAGAGTTCGATGACGCCGTCCGTGCCGGTGATCTGGGCCAAGGGGTCATGGGCGGTGACGGTGTCCGCCCAGTTCCCGTCCTCGATGGACGTTCTGATCACGTACAGGACCGGGGGCAGGATCAGCGCACTCGCGGCAGCGACGAGGGCGAGCGTCCCTGCCCGCAGCCGGTGCAGCGGGAGGACGGCCAGGAAGAGCAGCCCGTAGAAGCTGAGGATCACGTCGACGTCGGTGTCCAGGGCGGTCAGCGCGTAGCCGAGCGCCAGCAGGACGACGGCGCGGATCACGATCCTGGCCACTGCTTGGCGGCCCGCACGCCCGGTTCGGGGGCGCGGGCGGCCGGTGATGATGACGAGCGAGAAACCGGCGAGCAGCGCGAAGAGGGCGGAGGAGCGGCCACGCGCCGTCTCCAGCAGGAATCCCACCGGGCCGCCGACCGTCACATCGGGCCCGATGTGGGCGGAGTACATGCCGAAGACCGCGAGTCCGCGAGCCAGGTCGATACCGATCAGCCGCCCCGTCGAGGACCGGTCGGCGAGGACGTGGAATCGGTCGAGCCCCAGCGGCGGTGACACGTCCGCCGGCTCGGCCGAGAGTGCTTTCGGCGCCATGCCTGAGGGGTTCCCGATGAGCCGCCCGAGCCACCCCGGCGACCTTCCGAAGGCACCCCGTTGCCCGGCCGGAACCACCCCGGCGGGTCGGCCTGGGCGCCCCCGGCCGACCGGCCGGGATCATGCCGCCAACCGGCGGGTATTCCGTGCCGGTCGCTGGACGGGACTCCCGCGGGGGTACGCATCGAACGGGGCATGCGACGAGCGGAGCGCACGTGATCCGGGTACTGGTGGTCGACGACGAAGCCTTGATCCGTACGGGTTTCACGCACATTCTCAACACCACGAACGACGTCGAGGTCGTCGCGGCGGTACCCGGTGGCGAGGCCGTACGCACGGTGCGGGAGCTGCAGCCCGACGTCGTTCTGCTCGACATCCGGATGCCGGACGTGGACGGGCTCACCATTCTGGCCGAGCTGGGCCGCATGCCGCAGGCTCCGGTGGTCGCCATGCTCACCACGTTCGACGCCGACGAGTACGTGGCGACGGCGCTGCGCTCGGGCGCCGCCGGATTCCTGCTCAAGGACACCGACCCGGAGGAGCTTCCGCGCCTTGTGCGCACACTGGCGGAGGGTGGGACCGTCCTGTCGTCCCAGGTCACCCGCCGGGTCGTGGACGGCTACCTCGACCACGGCGGGCGCGAGCCCACCGCCGTCCGCCTCGCCGGCCGGCTGACCGAGCGCGAGCGTGCCGTGCTCGTTCTCATGGCCGAGGGACTCGCCAACACCGACATCGGCGAAAGGCTGCATCTGAGCACCGGCACGGTGAAAGGCCACGTCACCAACGTGCTCGGGAAACTGGAGGTCAGCAGCCGCGTCCAGGCGGTGCTGATCGCCGAGCGCGCGGGCCTGCTCACCGCGGAGCGGGACGAGGGCGCTCGGTGAGCCCCCGACGGCCGGAGCTGCTGCTCGACATCGCCCTCGTCGGGTTCGCGCTGGCGGACGCATGGGTCAACGTCATCGGCGTCGGGGATCCATCGGCGACCGCCTGCGCGCTGGTCGGCGCTCTCGCCCTCGCTCTGCGTCGCCGCCTGCCCTTGACGACCTTCGTCCTCACGCTCCCCACCGCCCTGGTCACCGACGCGGTGGTCGCCCCCATGGCCGCGCTGTACACGCTGTCCTCGCTCAGCCGCCACCGTCTCCTGCTGGCCGGCTGTGCGCTGGCGTACGCGGTCATCGACTTTCTGCCCTGGCCGTGGTCGTCCCTGGACGCCGCGGAGCTGGGCCAGACGAACACCCTGTTCCACCTCAGCTACACGCTGGCCACCGCAGCGGCTCCCGTCTTCCTGGGCCAACTCGTCCAGGCCCGACGCGAACTCTCCCTGCGGCTCGCCGACATCTCCGAGGCCCGTGAGCAGGAACGGCTGCTGACCGCCCAGAGCGTTCTGGCGAAGGAGCGCGCCCAGCTCGCCAGGGAGATGCACGACGTGGTCTCCCACCAGGTCAGCCTCATTGCCGTACAGGCCGGAGCGCTCCAGGTGGGCAGCCAGGACGCCGAAACGAGAGAGGCCGCTGCCACGATCCGCCGTCTCAGCGTGCAGACCCTGGACGAGCTGCGGCACATGGTCAGCGTCCTGAGGGCCTCCGGCAGCCGTCCCACGGAACTCACCCCCCAGCCTTCCCTCGCCGACCTGCAGCGCCTGGTCGACGCCAGTGGCATCGAGGCGAAGCTGGAAACCGACCTGCCCGAGGAGCTTCCGCCCACGGTGCAGCGCGCCGTCTACCGCACCGTCCAGGAAGCCTTGACCAACGTCCGCAAACACGCCCCCGGCGCGACGGCAACCGTCCGCATCCGCCACAAGGACGGCGCCCTCCGCACCACCGTCACCAACACCGCCCCCACCCGACGCGCGTACGCCCTGCCGAGCGCCCACCACGGCCTGGTCGGCCTGGCCCAACGAGCCGAGCTCCTCGGCGGCACCGTCACCTCCGGACCCACGGCCCAAGGGGGCTATGAGCTGTGCCTAGAACTGCCCGTCGAGCGGAACGGGTGAACGCTCCGCCACATCGAGCGACGTGCCACGGGTGACCGATGCCGAGTGCGGCCGGGTGGCGGGGCCGCGCCGGCCGGTCGGCAGGGGGCTTCCGGACACCTGGCGGATGGTGCAGCGGGAGGCTTTTCGCCGACTCTGGAGCACATGAGGCACACGACATGGCGCCGGCGGTTTCATCCGCTGCCGGGCCGGTTGCTCCGCCTCGTGCTCGCCTTCGGCAGGGTGGCTGGACGGTGTCGATCCGGCACACGCTCTGACGCCCCTGGGCATGTCGGAGGCCCCTGTCGGTCCCGAGTCACCGGTGGGTGCCCCACGGGGCTGGGTGATGGAGGTGGCTCGGGGCCGCTCCGCTGTCCTGTTCACTCAAGGAGGTCGGTCATATGACGATCCGCCTGACGTTTCTGTGCACGCCCGGTGGTGACGCCACCCGGGATCCGCTCCTCGGCGACGTTCCCCTGAGTGAGCGCAGCCTGCGTATCGCAGCCGCAGCGGTACCAGCTCTCCCGCCCCATGGTCTGGCCGTCCGGGCGCCCTCGATCCGTTGCTCGCAGATCACTGACGCCCTCGGACTGGTTGCAGTGTCCGAGCCCGCGTTGCGCGATCTCGACCTCGGTAGGTGGTGCGGTCGCACCGTCGACGACATCGCCGCAACCGAACCCGACGGGTTCACCTCCTGGCTCACGGACCCGGATGCCGCGCCACACGGCGGTGAGTCCGTACGCCGCCTCTGCCGCCGGACTGCGGACTGGCTGAGCACCGCGGCGCCCGACAGCGGCCACACCGTAGCCATCACCGAAGCAGCCGTAATCCGAGCCGCGCTCATTCATGCTCTGGCCGCACCGGCAAGGGCCTTCTGGCATCTCGCTGTACCACCCCTGTCCGCGGTCTCCCTCACCCGGCAAGGTGGCTGCTGGGACATCCGGCTCGCCGACATCAGCCCCCGGGAGGGCCAGCGGATGCTCCTCTCGCGATCCGGCGACGGTTGTACGTCCGCGGAGGCCCATCCGGGCGGCTGGAAGCGATCAAGCCCGGTCCGGGAAACGATCTTCGCAGCAGGTCGCTGAGGAGGCGTCGCCGCGACAGGGCCGGGAAGTTCGGTTCGGGGTCACGGTCGCCGGCCGTCGGGGCGAGACCTCCCCGGCCCGCGCGGCGGGCCGCGTCGATCGGCGTGCGGTCGCAGTCTCATTGGTCTACGGCATCCGCGTCGCCGAGAGCGCGACGCAGGTCAGCGAGGCTCGGAGCCCCGTCGATGCGGCCGTCCGGCCCGCGGTAGAGACGGCAGGACAGAGACGCGGGAGCGCCCGGCACGGCGAAGGGGTCCACCCCGTCGATCAGCACGGTCGGTGATCCGGTCATCCCCAGACGCGTAGCCTGCTCCGGATCGTCGACCTCGATCCGTTCCACCTCGGCGTCGCGGCCGTCGAGCGCCTGGGTGAGCCGTTCGGCGACCACCGGCGTGTGGGGGCAGTCCGGCACGGTCAGCACAGTGATCCGCATGGAATCTCCTCCCAGCTCACGGCCTTCTGGGCCGACAGTAGACGCTTCTACGAGCGGACCGGACTCCTGCCCGAGCAGCCGCGCACCCGGTCGGCCGCGGCGCTCACCATCAACGCGCAACGCTGGGGGCCGGAACATCGCGCATGTGGCGGAGCGGTGAGAAGAACACGAACCAGCCGGCCGCCCACGCGCCGACGAAGGCCAGCCAGAGTGCGGGCCGGACCCCGATCAGCGTGCCAAGCAGCCCGCCGAGGATGCCGCCGAGCGGCAGTGTGCCCCACACGACCCAGCGCACGGCCGCGTTCATCCGGCCCATCAGCTCCGGCGGTGTCACCGATTGCCGGTAGCTGAGCTGCGCGACGTTGTACACCATCGCGGAGAACTCCGTGACGCCCCAGCCGAGCGGGAACAGCAGCACCCCCCAGCCTCGCCAGGCAGCCGCCGCGATGACCTGAGGCGCGCTGAACACCAGCATCGACATCCAGATGATCCGCGCCGAGCCGATCTTCTTGGCGAGCCGGCCGGCGAACACTCCCCCGGCGATCCCGCCGATGGCCGAGACCGCCATGATCAGCCCGGTCAGCGCGGGACGCACGTGCAGCACCCGGATGAGGAAGACCATCGCCAGCGCCGAAGTCATGCCGGAGAACAGGTTCGCGGTGCCCGTGCACGCCACGACCCTCCGCAATATCTTGTGCCCGACGACGAATCTCAGTCCCTCGGCGATCTGGCTCCGCAACGTCTCGCCTTCGCGCCGCGCCGGCGGCGGCTCCTCGCGCGTCCTGATTGCGGATATCGACAAGACCGAGACGGCGTAGGAGATCGCGTCGGCCGTCATCGCCCCAGCGGCGCCGAACGCCGCGACCAGTCCCCCGCCCAGGCTGGGTCCGCCGAGCTGCGCGAACGCCTGAGTGGACCCCAACTTGCCGTTGGCGTCCATCTGTTGACCGGCTCGGATCAGCGACGGCACATAGCTCTGGTACGAGACGTCGAAGAACACCGTGCACCCGCCGGCTGCGACTGCGACGACGTAGAGCTGCGCCATCGTCACGGTGCCGAGGGCGGCCGCCAGCGGTACCGAGCCGATGAGCAGCAGGCGGAGGATGTTGCAGACGATCATGATGGATCGTTTGGAGCCGCGGTCCACGAGCGCGCCCGCGGGCAGCGCGATCAGCGCGAACGCTGCCGTGGTGGCGGCGGTCAGCAGCCCGACCTGGAACGTGCTCGCCTTGAGCGCGACGACCGCGAGCAGCGGCAAAGCGACCTGGGTGACCGCCGATCCCATCTCGCTGACCGTCTGGCCGCTCCACAGGAGCAAGAAATCCCGCTGACGCCACAGACTCGGACCGTCGAACTCCGGCTCGACATCCTGCAGTTCCTTCGCTACTTCTGTCACAGCGTCAACTTAGAGGTCTCGTGACTGCGGCCAAGAGGCCGGGCGAGAGTGGCGGAACGGCGGTAACGACACCCTTTGGAACGGTCGAGCGTACTGCCGTGCCAGCGTGCGGAGGAACACACTCGAGTCAGGCCGCGAAACGTCGGCGGACACTGCGGTCCGGCCGATCGCACAGCCTGCGGAATCGGCCCCCTGATCGTGTGATTGCGCCCGCGCGTTTCCGGCCCGGGGTGACCGCGCGCCCGGATGATCCATCGGGGGCCGTGTCCTGCGGCCCGAGGAAGGATGGTTGCACGTCGATGAGCACAACCAGACGAGGGATTCTGGGCGCGGCCTTGGCTGGTCCGCTGCTGGGCCAGTTCGCCGGAGGGTCCTCCCACGCGGCTGCGGCCGGGTCGCTGGGCACGATCTCCGACGGCTGGATCGAGATCCGCTGGACCCCGCAGGCTCAGGCGTTGCTGGACAAGTTCCAGGCGGTGGTGGAGGCGGTGGCACCGGCGCAGCTGGTGACCGACGCCCGGGGTTCGGCGCTGCGGTTCCCGGTGCGCTCGGGTGAGGGCGATCCGTCGATGACCAACCTGGCGGGGGCTCACGGAGACGGGGCGCTGGACGGCGGGTTCGCGGTGCGCACGTCCAACGGGCACTTCCGGGTAACCGAGCTGCGCGGTGGGATGCAGGACGGGCTGGTGTCCGGGAAGGCCCTGGTGAACGGCATGGAGGTCGGACACAGCGCGGCGTACCGGCCCGCGCTGGCCGAGGGCCGGTTGACGAACAACAGCGTGCCCCTGGGGCAGCCGATGAAGATCCGCTTGGCGGACGTGCCGCTACGGCCCACCCCCAGGTCATGGACGCCTACACCGCCACGTTCGGCGAGGCGCCGCCGTTCACCGCCGACTCGGTTCTGGCCCACGTAACCGTGGAGGGCGTGTACACCCCGCCGAAGGGGTGAGCGAGGGCTGGCCCGAGTGGTCTGTCAGCCGGTCCGGGCCGGCTTCGCGGGGCGGGCCCGGCCGGGCAGGTCGGCGCCGAAGCGGCGCTGCCGACCCGCGTAGACGGCGACGGCGTTGTGCAGCTGGGACAGGCCGAAGTCCGGCCAGAGGACGGGGTCGAAGACGAGCTCGGCGTAGGCGAGCTGCCAGGGCAGGAAGTTGCTGATGCGCTGCTCGCCGGAGGTGCGGATCAGCAGGTCGACGTCGGGCAGCTCCGGGACGTACAGGTGGCGGGCGAGGTCGGCGGGACCGATGTCCTCGGGCCGGACGGTGCCGGCGACCGCCTCGGCGGCCAGTGCCCGGGCGGCGGCGGCCAGCTCCTCCCGGCCGCCGTAGTCGGCGCAGATGGTCAGCATCAGCGCGGAGTTGTTCGACGTCATGCTCTCCAGCAGCGCCAGTGCGGAGGCGATCGACGGATCGAACCGGTCGCGCTGCCCGCACCAGCGCACCTGCACACCCAGCCGCTGCAGCCTCTCCACGCTCTCGGTGAGGAAGTCGGCCATGGTGTCGAACAGGGGGGCCAGCTCCTCCAGCGAGCGGTTCCAGTTCTCGGTGGAGAACGCGTACACGCTCAGGTGCCGGATACCCAGCCGCAGCGCGGAGTAGATCAGGTGTCCCAGGGCCAACTCGCCGGACCGGTGGCCTTCCAAGGCGGGAAGGCCGCGCTGCTCGGCCCAGCGCCGGTTGCCGTCCATGATCACCGCGACGTGGCCGGGCGCCGGCCCGGCGTTCAGCGGCAGCGGCCGGATCCGGGTGGCACCGGCCGGAAGCATCGGGTCGAGACCCTCGGCCAAGACCCGGGACCGGAGGATCTCGATCTCGTCGAACCGCAGCCGACCACCGACGAGGAGCGCCTGCACCCCCAGCCGGAACTCGGCCCCCACCATCTGCGTCACCAGTGCCGCCTGTGCCAGCAGCTCGCGGCCGCGGCCGACCTGGAGCCGCACCAGTTCGTCCAACGCCTCACTGCCTTCGCCGCTTCCAAGGTGGGCGATTTCCAGGCCGAGCCGCCGCAGATCCGCACGCGGCAGATAGCACCGGCCCTGAGCAAGATCCTCCGGGAGGTCCTCGAAGATATCCACCAGCGCGAGCGCTTCGGCCAGCACGGACAGCAACCGCATTGCCTCCGAGTCACGAGCCTCGATCAGTGGGGCGATCAGCTCGAAGGTGGTTCCGGAGGCTCCCCGCAGGTAGCGGCGCAGGTCCTCGAATTCGGCGAATGCCAGCGGGCCCGCGGCATCGGCGTGAAGGGTTTCGAGACACTCTTCCAGCACCGCAACGTCGAGATCCCACCGCCTCATCGTGTCCACGAATGCCCTCCGCAGCGGGTGCTCGCTGCGGCCGGACCGGACCTCCGCCAGGGTTTCGGCCCGCCAGCGGGCGAACGAGCGCTCACGATCGGCTGGCGGCCCCTCGTCGGCGATGCGATCGGCCTCCGCGAGGACGGCGCTCACGGCCCAGAAGGGCGGCTGGAACGCGGCGGGCGCCCAGGTAGTCGCTGCCCACCACCAGTAGGAGCGCCGTTGCATCTCCTGCTCACACCGTTCGTACGACTCCCGCAGTTCAGGCGAGTCGGCGAACGCCTCGTAGCTTCCCGCCACTCCCGGACCAACCCTTCGACCACACCACGCCAACCGGGCCCACGACCCAGGCCACGCGGAAGGCAAGCAGCCGTCCCCAGTCTTGACCACCGGGAACCCACGCCCTCACCAACGACGCACCCGCCGACTGGTTGCGACCTCGGTGCCGGGCCAGTGAAAGGTACGGTCCGGCCGTGGGTCATGGGTCGCTGCAGACGGCTGGACATCTGAAACACCCTCATGGAGAAGCCTGGGGTCGTGACCAACGACTTCAAGCGCGGGGAGTCGCACGTGGTTCCGCCTCGTGTCCCATACCGTTGCCCGGTGGTCACCGGCCAATAGCTTTTCTCCACGGTGAATTATCTGCTTCACCCCAGCCCCCAGGAAGGCACGTGCCATGTCCGACCTCGACAGCCAGGTTCCCTACTGGGATGCCGCAGCGGCCACGAAGACGTTCACTCACCCTCTGCACCTGCCCTGGCTCGACGGGATCGGCAGGAACGCCGCAATCCTCGACTACGGATGCGGATACGGACGCATCATGAAGGAGCTCGAACAGAGCGGCTTCGGCAACCTCACGGGCGTCGACGCCTCACCTGGAATGATCAATCGGGCACGCCGTCTGCACCCCACCCTGCGTTTTGCCGCCCTGGACGCGCCACCGGCCTCGCCCTACCCGGACGCAGGCTTCGACGTCGTTCTGCTCTTCGCCGTGCTGACCTGTGTCCCCGGCGATGTGGCCCAACACCGGTTGATCGGCGAGTTGAACCGCGTCCTCAAGCCCGGTGGGATCCTCTACGTCAGCGACCTTCTGCTGCAGGACGACGAACGCAACCGCAACCGCTACAACCGCTCTGCTGGTCACTACGCCGGCTATGGCGTGTTCGAGACCGGCGACGGTGCGGTCTGCCGCCATCATCCCCGCGAGTGGTTCTCCACCCTGCTTGCCGGGTTCCAGCCCATCGCCACCCGGACCATCACGGTGCCCACCATGAACGGTCACGAGTCGACCGGGATCCAGATCCTCGCCCGCAAGCCCACGTCGGCATGAACGGAAACCCGGGCGCCAGTTACAGCCAGCCGCGCTGGACCTGCCCGCCCGGCGCATCGTGCACTCGGCACACCTGTGTCGTGATCGGCGAAGGTCTGTCGCCTGCTCGGCATCGACGGACGGACTCAGGCTGCGGCATTCCCGTGAGCGCTGGACGCGAAGGCCAGGATGTGCGGGACCGCCTCGCGCAGACTGACGAAGTGGCGGTGCACGCCCTCCACCGCGGCAGCGGCGTTCACACCCCACACCGTCATCCCGGCGCGCAACCCGGACCGCACTCCGGACGGGGCGTCCTCGATGACCAGGCAGTCTCCCGGCTCGGCGCAGAGCTGTGCAGCGGCCTGCAGATACGGGACGGGAGAGGGCTTCCCCTCCGCGACGGCGGCCGCGTCCACGATCACGTCCGGCAGCGGCAAGCCCGTCCGCTCGAAACGGCCGCGCACGCGGTGTTCGTAGTTCGAGGTCACCAGTGCCCAGGACGCCGGTGGCAGGCCGTGCAGCAGCTCCGCCGCACCGTCGAATGCCGTATAGACGCCGGACCGGACGTCCTCGTCCTCCAGCTCGTGCAGTGTGGCCAGGCACTCGTGCGCATCCTGGTCCGCAGCGACCTGGGCGAACGTCTCCAACGGCCGTGTTCGCAGAGCCACCTGGTAGGCCTCGTCCGCATCCAGCCCGTACCGCTCCGCCCAAGTGCCCCAGACCCGGCGCTGGTTGCTCACCGCGTCGATCAACGTGCCGTCGACATCGAACAGGACGTACTTCGTGCGGCCGGACCGCGCAGATTCACTGATCACCCATTGATCATGCCAGGCGCCGAACAGGCCCATCCTCACCACACGGCGGCGCAGCTCGACGGGATCTTCGCCGGATGTGCCATGGCGTGCAGGAGGGGAGCCGGTCATGACTCCGTGCGGGACAGGTGCGAGGTTGGCGCAGCCGCCCCGCGATGCTTGATGTTGATGGCCGAAGCCTTGGCCACTGCCACGGGGCTCAAGAAGCGCAGCGGACCGATCAGGCGGGAACCGACCAGATGCATGTGTCGCGCCATCGACTCGTCGCGCGCTGCCGCGGAAAACATCAGCCGCTCCATGGGATTGAACGGACGGCCCTTGGCGAAGTCGGCGGCCAGGTACTGGTGACCGCGCAGCCTGCGCCGGTGTGTGCGTGCGTACACCACGCGCGACCTGTCGAGGTCGCCCCGACCACCCTGGAGTTCGCCGAACTCTGGGACCGCTACGACGTCGTGGGCAGCACCCAGGGACGTCGGCTCTTCCACCATCCCGATGTCGGCGACTTCGCCCTGGCTTCCAGGGGATGACGCTGAATGGCACCAACGGGCAGTTCCTGGTGGCCTTCTACACCGCTCCGGGCCCCCGACCACGACGCGATGGTGCTCCTGGACCAGCTGGCACACGAGCGTTTCAGCCATCCGTCCCACCGCCAGTCACCCGCGTAGCGCCGGGTCAGGAGCAGGTGGGCCACTTCCGCTCCGCCACGTCCGTGACCTCGGCCTCGGCGGCGACCGCCACGACCTCGTCGACGATGCGCAGGTTGCGGGCCAGGTTCTCCCCGTGAAGCGCGGGTTGTTCGCACGCCAGTCGTTCGCGTCGAAATGGTCTGTCGAGCGGACCGTACCGGTGAGGAAGCCGTGGCCCAGCGGGGACCAGGGCACCAGGCCGATGCCGAGTTCACGCAGAAGCGGCAGGATCTCCGCCTCCACGTCCCTGGTCCACAGGGAGTACTCGGACTGCAGCGCCGCGATCGGATGGACGGCGTGAGCACGGCGGATCGTCTCCGGGGCCGCCTCGAACAGGCCGATATGGCGGATCTTGCCCTCCGCGACCAGGTCGGCGCGGGCCCCGATGGTCTCCTCGATGGGCCGGCCGCGCTGGACCTGCCCGCCCGGCAACGCCTCCGCGGTGTCGAGGTGGGTGACGCCCAGGTCGAGGGCCTGGTGCATGGCGCGGACCGCCTCGGCCTCGTCCGGGGTCTCGCCCGGGGCGAGGTAGACGCCGTTCCGTGCCCTGACAGGGCACCCCACGCGTCATTGCGGTGACGCGATGGCCGTCGCCAAAGCCAGTTGAGATGCCGCCCTGGGTTGGGGAAGGGTCTGTGGTCATGGAGTTCTTCTGCTACCACCGTGATCGGGCCGGTTCCGTGGCGTTGCGCGACGAGTTGCTGGAGGAGCACTGGTCCTACATGGACCGGTACGCGGCGGAGATGATCGCTCGCGGCCCGACCTTCGCCGACGACGGCGACACGCCCACCGGTAGCGTGCACATCGTCGACCTGCCCGATCCCGCCGCTGCCCGCGCGTTCGCCTTCGACGAGCCCAACTACCAGGCCGGCGTGTACCGGGACGTGCTGCTGCGTCGGTGGCGCAACCTGCTGAGGCGCAACATGTGGGATTTCCCCGGCGGCCGGACCGGTGGCCATCGGTATCTGGTGCTCGGTCTCGGTACGGGGCAGGCCGCTGACCTCGTCGTGCCGGCCGACCGGGACGAGCTGATCGCGTTCGGGCCGCTGCTGTCCGACGACGCCACCGCTTGGCTGGGTACGGCGGCGCTGGTCCGGTCCCCGGACCCGGAAACGGCGCGTGCCGTCCTGACCGCGGACCGGTACGCGGACATAGAGGTCCACGACTGGGAGTTCGGCGGGCGAAGGTGATGAAGCAGCGCGCCAGTCGTTGCTGCCAGGCTTCCCCGTCGGCAGCACGTCGTGCAGCTGGTCTCGACCAGCCCGCCCGCTGTGGGGTCACGGCTCTGGCTGGGGGCAGGCCGCGCCGAGTCGTGCGGGAGTTCCGGGCCCGGCCTGTCAGCGTCCTCGGCGGGAGTTGAGCCGGGCGGCCTGGCGCGTCAGGTGGTCGCGTTCGGCGAGATTGGGGGCCTTCTGGGCCGCCTCGGCGTACAGGCGTGCCGCCGTCGCCAGGTCGCCGTCGCGCTCGTGGAGGTACGCCGCCACCGCGGCGTAGCGGGGCAGTGAGGCGTCCAGCGCCGCGAGCGCTGCCAGGCCGGCTCGCGGTCCGTCGGCCTCGCCGACGGCGACCGCCCGGTTGAGCCGGACGACCGGGCTGTCGGTCAGGCGGGTGAGTTCGTCGTACCACTCGACGATCTGCACCCAGTCGGTCTCCTCGGCGGTGGGCGCGTCGGCGTGGAGGGCGGCGATGGCGGCCTGGGCCTGGTACTCGCCCAGCCGGTCGCGGGCCAGGGCCGCCTGCAGGATCTCGATGCCCTCGGCAATCGTGGCGGTGTCCCAGCGGGTGCGGTCCTGTTCGGCGAGCGGTACCAGGCTGCCGTCCGGCGCGGTCCGGGCGGCGCGCCGGGCGTGGTGAAGCAGCATGAGGGCGAGCAGCCCCGCCACCTCGGGGTGGTCGATCGCGGCTGCGAGCTGCCGGGTGAGCCGGATGGCCTCGGCGGCGAGGTCGATGTCGCCGGAGTAGCCCTCGTTGAAGACCAGGTAGAGGACGCGCAGCACGGTGGCGACGTCGCCGGGCTGGTCGAAGCGGACGCCGGAGACGGTGCGTTTGGCCCGGCTGATGCGCTGCGCCATGGTCGCCTCGGGCACCAGATAGGCCTGGGCGATCTGCCGGGTGGTGAGCCCGCCGACGGCACGCAGCGTGAGCGCGACCGCGGACGCCGGAGTCAGCGAAGGGTGTGCGCACAGGAAGTAGAGCTGGAGCGTGTCGTCCACCGCGTGCGCGGGCCCGGGCGCCGGCTCCTCGTCGACGAGGTCCTCACGCCGGCGGCGGGCGGCGTCCGACCGGGTCGCGTCGAGGAACTTGCGCCAGGCAACGGTGACCAGCCAGCCCTTCGGGTCCCGCGGCGGGTCGGCCGGCCAGACGCGGAGCGCCTCGACCAGTGCTTCCTGCACGGCGTCCTCGGCCGCCGCGAAGTCGGCTCCGCGGCGGACGAGGATGGCGAGCACGCTCGGCGTGAGGCTCCTCAGCAGGGCCTCGTTCATCAATGAGGGCACTCCGTGGTGGTGGGCGACGCGGCCAGGAACGGGCGCACCTCGAGCCACTCGTGGATCGGCTTCCCACCGGCCCCGGGGGCGGCCGACAGTTCCCCGGCCAGCTCGACGGCGCGCTCGTAGCTGTCGACGTCGATCACCATCCAGCCGGCGATGAGGTCCTTGGTCTCGGCGAACGGGCCGTCGGTGACCGGCGGGCGCCCCTCACCGTCGTACCGGACCCAGGTGCCCTCCGCGGCGAGCGCCTGACCGTCGACGAACTCGCCGGTCTTCTCGAGCCGGTCCGCGAAGTCCCGCATGTACTGCACGTGCGCCGAGATCTCCTGCGGCGTCCACTGGTCCATGGGCACGTCGTTGACCGCAGCCGGGGCGCCTCGGTAGTGCTTGAGCAGCAAGTACTTGGCCATCGTGTTTCTCCTCAGTGCTCGTGCGACCCATTGTGGTCGCGTTCACCACGGGGACGGAGCAGGTCACGGGTTCTCGACATCGCCGTCCGGATTTTTTTGAGATCTCGTGGATGAGCGCGGATCTTGAGGTCCGTGAAGGTTCACGAGAAACAGCAGCGCGGGCGGGGCTCAGCGGGCCGCGGGGTTGCCCTGGTGGGTGAAGGCGGCCCACAGGTGGATCTCCTGCAGGTCGGCGCGGGCGGCCTCGCGGTGCAGCGGGTCGCCCAGGCCGGGCAGGGGCCGGCGGTCCGGGTCGAGCATCCACAGCTGGGCGGCGCGCAGCGCGTCGGCGGGAGCGAGGTCCTGGCCGGTGAGGAAGTGGTGGAAGGCGGCCATCATCAGGGCGGTCGCGCTGTCGTTGACGGCCCAGCGGGAGCCGACCACATCGGCCGCACCCTGGGCGACCAGGGCGGTGGAGAGGGTCAGTGCCTCGTCGTGGTCGCCCGTGCTCAGGTCGGTCTCGCAGGCGCTGAGCACGACCAGCGGGCCGTCCGGGCCGGGCGCGGCCGCGGCGTGGTCCAGGATCCGGGCGACGGTCAGCTCGCCGTCGGCCAGCGACAGCGCCGATCGCGTAGGACTCGGACCGGCCACGCCGTGGCAGGACACGTGCACGACCGCAGCCGGCTCACCGCCGCCGCCCGGCAGTACGGCCAACAGGTCCTCGCAGCTCCCCGGCGCATCCGGCACGCCCTCGGCCGCCACGAACTCGCCGTAGCGCCGGGCGTCCGGGTAGCAGGCCGAACGCAGCGCCTCCGTCTCGACCTCGGCCCATACCAGGCTGAGCCGCGGGTCGGTGACCAGCACCCGGCGCCCGGTGGCGGGCAGCCGGTGGCGGGCGACGGCCCGCAGTAACTGCGCCCCGGACGGGGCGTAGCTGAACACCGCGTCCTGACAGGCATACCGGTGACCCCCCAGCGGGATGTGCATGCGCGCCGCATGCCAGGGGACGACGCCGAGGGGGCCGCAGGGAATCAGCACGATCCGCGGCGGCCGGCCCAGGGGTTCCAGGGAGTCGAGGACCGGCCCCACGGCAGCGGGCCAGGCCCAGTCGCACAGCTCGCTCAGCGCCGCCTGCCATTCCGTCTCGGCGGCCTCCCGCGACGCACGCGACGTGTCCGGGTCGGCCGCCCTGCGGGAACGCTCGGCTGCGGAGGCGAGGTAACGCTCCAGCTGGTGGCTGCCGGGGGAGAGCAGCAGCGGAAGGTCCAGCACGGCGGGCTCGGCGCCGCCGGGGCGCAGGATCAGCGCGTGGCCGGGGATGTGGGGGCGGAAGCCCTCGCCGGGGACCAGGTAGACCAGCGCGTCGGCTCCCGAGGCGGCCAGCGCGGCGGTCAGTGTGGCGGCGTCCGGAGTACCGAGTAACTCCCGGGCGCCGGTGCCGTTTCCCGCCCCCAGCGCGGCGAGCGCCTTGCGCCGCAGGCTGCTCGGCAGCTCAGCGCCGGGGGCCGGAGCCGCCTCCGCGGCCGCTCTGCTCGGCCGGAGCGGATCCCCTTCAGCCGGACGTCCCTCGCCGGCATCCTCCTCAGCTGGACGCCCCTCGCCCGCGTCCCCCTCAGCCGCACGCCCCTCGTCCCCCTCAACCCGAACCCCATCGCGCGGCCCCGGCTGGAGTGGGTGCCACGGTGCCTGTGCCCGCCACCGCTCGGCCAGGTCGGAGTGACCCCGGTCCGCCAGTAGCCGGGGCACGCCGTGTGCGGCCGCGGCCGTCTGGAGCACGAGGGCCCGACCCAGCTCCAGTGCCTCCACGGCCTCGGCGGGGCGGCGGTCCTCGGCGCACCGCAGGGCCAGCCACAGCACATGGCCGGTCGCGGCCCGGGCCACCGACAGGGCGTGCTCGGCGCCGAGTTGAAGGAGGACATCGGCCGCCATCAGCTCAAGTGCCTCGCGGCGGATGTCCAGGCTCGCCTTCCGGTCCTCACTCGCGCGCCCGCCACCGGCCACCGCGCTCATCCAGTAGGCCCTGGACAGCTCCGTAAGAACCTCGACGTTCAACGGCATGCCTTGGCCTTCGGTGGCCAGGGCGCGAACCCGGCTCAGCTCGGCGATGCACGGGTCGAGCAGGCTGAGATCACTGCGGTGGGTGGTCGCGCGGAGCATGGCCCGGCCGAGGGCGAACCGCAGCTGGGCTTCGTCCCAGGGCGACGTCCGCGATTCCTCGATCACCCGGTGCACCTCCGCGACGGCGCGGTCGATGACCTCCCGGCGGGGGTCGATCATGGCCAGCCCGGCCATCAGCTGGGCCCGCGTAGCGGGGAAAATCGGTGCGAACAGCGGCGGGACCGTGGCCGGATCGATCTCCACTGCCTCCCGCAGGTGCCGGGCCGCGGCGCGGAGGTCGGCCTGGTCTCCGGTGTGGGTGGCACGTTCGCCGTGAGCCAGGCCCAGCATGCCGGTGATGAGGAAGCGTGTGCCCCCGTCGGGCGCAGGAGAGGCGTATCGGTCGCTCAGCGTCTGGATCAGGTCCTCCGCTGCGCGGGCCAGAGCAGCCTGGTCCCGGCTGCGGCGGGCCAGTTGGAACCCGGCGTAAAGGCTGAACAGCGCCTGCACATGGTCGCCTTCATCCGCGGCAGACAGCCCCTTGGCCATCGACAGGACGGCGGCGCTGTCCTGGAGGCTGCCTCCGAGCCTCGCGGCGGAGTCGACGCGATGGGCGAGGAGGACGGACAGGTACCGCCGGGCGGCCGCGGCGTTCGCCCCGTCCGCCGGAAGGGCGTCGATCTCCGCCCGCAGCCATGCCGCGCTCCGCTCCACACGCGCGATCTCGCCGTTCAATACCCACAGGCTGTCGATCGAGGTGGACAGGATCAGTTCCAGGCTCAGCTCTCGCCGCCAGGCCGAACGCGCCGCAGGGTCCGGGTCCGGCCGCATCGCGGCTGCGTCCACCTCGCCGAAGTCCAGTGTTTCGGGCATCCGGCGGTTCCCCGCCACCAGCAGGGCCGCGTGGAACTTGGCGACGCGGATCCGCTCGGGTGCGTCCGCAGGCAAAGCGAGCAACACCTCCCTGGTCGCCTGCGCGAAGCCGCGGACGCGCTCGACGAGCGACCGGGGTTCCTGCCCGCCCGATCTGAGCGCGGCGAGCAGCTCCCGCAGCGGCGCGAACTCCGGCTGGTCCAGGCCCAGCTCCGCCAGTTCCCGGCCTGCGTCCGCCGTGGAGACCCAGGGATCGTTCACGGTGATGCACAGCCAATCCAGCAGGCGCGCGAAACGCACCGCGTCCCGGCGCGCCCAGTGCACCACCCCCTGGAGAGCGTCGGCCAGCGCCTCCTCCACGGGCTCCCCGTGGAGGACCCCACCGGCCTGCCCCACCGCCTCCTCACCATCGTCGCCCTCCTCGGGCGCAGACGGCGAACTCCCCGCGGGCGAGCCGGGGATCAAGGACAGCATCGTCGCGGCGCTGTCCATGGCGGCCATCACACTCTCCCGCGCCGTCAGGTCCCCGGCGACGACGCGGGCGAGAACGTACACGGCCTCGGTCAGCTGCTCCCGCAGGGATTCGGCCACGGCGGGCGATCCCGAGCCGTCGCGCACCTCCGGAGGAATGCCTGGCGGGATGAGCAGCTCGGCCAGGTTGCCCCGGGCCATCATGGCGAGCCGGTCGTCCAGCGGCCTGGAACGGTCGGTCCACCGGAGATGACTCAGAGCGGCCGCCCGCTCCCGCGGATCGGCGTGCCGCCGGCCCTTGAGCCGCGCCTTCATGAGCAACCCCAGCCAGGGCACAACGGCTGCCCGGGCCGGGTCCTGCGCCGGTAACAGCCGCTCGACGGTGTCCAGATGCTCGGTCACGAGCCGCAACTCGGCCAGCTGCGGATTCTTCCGCGCGTGGGGCCAGACCTCGTGAGCCTGGCGAACGGCGACGGCGGCCCAGGCCCGGAGCCCCGCGACGTCTCCCTCGCCGTGGTCCCGCTGCTTCTCGCCGGCCATGCATCCCCCTGGTGACCGATGATCCCACCCCACTCCCCCGCGACGGTCCGCGGCCGGGCAGGGGTCGTCGCTGATAGAGGATCAGGTTAGTGCCCCGGTGGCCTGGCTGATGTCGGGAATCGGTCACGCGCCGTACGGGAAGGTGGGTCGGGCCTGGCAGAGTGTCCCTCATGAGCTCCCAGCCCGCGCACCCCGAACAGGTCCGCCACCACGACCACGGCACGTGGCTGGTCCGGTTCACCGGCCGGATGCTCGTGGTCTGCCCGAGGTGCGGTGGTCGCGCGCTCGTCGTGCCCCGGCCCGGTCTCGCATCGCCGAAGTACTTCAGTGAACTGCTCTTCCAGCCCCGCCGTCTGAGTTGCGCCGGCTGCGGCGCGGTGGCGGAATGGACTGCCGAGCAGCAGGGTGGCGGCCTGGTCGGCGCTGTGGTCGGCGGCACCGAGGACCCCTTCTTCCGGCGGCCGCTCTGGCTTCAGACCCACTGTGTGGGACGGATCCTGTGGGCCTACGACGTGGAGCACGTCGACGCTCTCGCCGCCTATGTGGGTGCCCGGCTGCGCGAGCGTCACGCCTCCCCCACCATGGCGATGTTCGCCCGGCTGCCCGTCTGGATGAAGTCCGCTCGCCATCGTGAGCAGGTGCTGGCCGGCCTGGCAACTCTCCGGGCCCTCGCCCAGCGCACGGCCCCGGCCGACCGCTCCGACGCGGCCCACGAACGTGGCGACCGCCCGCGCCACTACGGCAGCATCCGCTTCCGTGGCGGCGCCTACTAGGGCCTGTCCGACGGGTCGTCATCCGTTGGCCCGTCCGGGACGCGTTGGCGTCGGTGGAAGCAGTCCTGTGCCGCCAGCACGTCGTCTCCGTAGGCCGCTGCCCATGCGCCCAGGGCGCGGATCGGGGTGAGCAGGGCGGTGCCGGCCTCGGTCAGGGCGTAGTCGACGCGGGGCGGGGCTTCGGCGTAACGACGGCGCCGCGCCAGGCCGTTGTACTCCAGCCGCCGCAGCGCGTCGTTGAGCACCTTGGGGCTGATCCCGCCGATCCGGGCCAGCAGCGCGCGCGGCCGCATCGGGCCCGACTCGCCGAGGACGTAGATGACCACGCTGTCCCAGCGGTTGGCCAGTACCTCGACGGCGATGCGCGCGCGGCAGTCCGCCGCGAACGGTTCCCCGCCCAGGTCGTCCCCGTCCCCATCCACCTGTCCCATGCGCACATCCTGCCCCGCCCGATGCCTACCGGACGGTGTGCATCGGCTCGCCTAGCGTCCGGGGCATGACATTCCAAGACACGAACGGGAACAGGGCGATGCGCATCGGCATTCTCGGCACGGGCGGCATGGCAGCAGCTCTGGGCGGGGCTTGGGCACAGGCCGGACACCAGGTCATGGTGGGCGGACGCAACGCCGCTTCCGCCGCCGCCATCGCCGCCCGCATCGGGGCCGCCGCGTACGGCGGCCCCGCAGAGACGGCACGGTACGGCGAGGCGATACTGCTCGCCGTCCCCGCCGACGCCGCACCGCAGCTGGCCAGGGAACTGGCAGCGGACCTCGCCGGGCGGACCGTCCTCGACTGCACGGTGCCGATGCAGCCGTCCAGCGAGGGCGGCCCGGTCCTGTCCACTGCCGGAGGTTCGGACTCGGCCGCCCTGCGCATCGCCGCGGCCGCGCCCGACGCTCATGTCGCCAAGGTGTTCGGCATCTGCCACGAGAGCATCTGGACCCTGCCACAACCGACTTTCGAGGGTGCTCCGCTGGCAGTGCCCTTCTGCACGGACGCCCCGCCCGCCGAGGCTGTGACCAGGGAGTTGATCACGTCGATGGGCTGCACCCCGCTGCCGTGCGGCGGTCTGGAGCGGGCGGCGCTCCTGGAGGCTGCAGCGGTCTTCGCCATCGGCGTGTGGTGGTCCGGCAGCGAAGTCCGCCACGCCTTCCCCGCCCCGGCACTGGCCCCTGGCGCCGTCGACGACTGAAGCGTGTCCGGCAGGTCGCGTGGCGCGTCCTGCCGCCGCGGTAGCGCGGTGGGCACGTGGCGCTCCGGCCTCCGGCCTTTGGTCCCTGGTTCTCTGGTCCCTGGTCCCTGGTCCCTGGTCCCTGGTCGCTTGGAACCGGGTCCTCCACCCGATCGGGCGGTCTTCACCAGGCCGGGTCGTGGGTGATCGGGTCGATGACGCAGCCCCCGTCGGAGGGCTTCGTCGGCGAGGGGCCGGAGCTGCTCCTCTGGATTTCCTGGATGGCTCGTCCGAGCCGGGCCGCATGCGGATCCTCGCTGTGGAGCAGTTGGGTGACGAGTTCCGTGGGCACGTTGCGTGCGGAGGACACCAGCTCGGCGACTGCGGGATCGGATTCGTCCATGGCACCTCCGGGACGTCATCTCATCTGGCCCTCGGGAGGGCGTTACCGGTGGGCGGTTTCCGACAGAAGGTAACACTATGTGTTGTTGATCACATACTCTGCGTCACCACCCTGGAGGAGTGATGGGCAACATCCCGCACACCCCATACAACCCGCACACGTCACCCAGCGCCGGACGTGTGCTGGTCGCCGACCTCGATGGCACCCTCTTGGGTGGTGATGACCGCGCGCGCCGAAGACTGCGTCACCTCCTGAGCCTCCACCCGTGCATCACCCTGGTCTTCGCCACCGGCCGGTCCTTGCACTCTGTCCGCTCGGTCCTGCAGAGCGATCCGCTCGTGCCGGCGCCGCGATGGATCGTCGCCGATGTCGGGGCCAGCGTCATCGACGCAGCCGACCTGAGCCATGTCGACACTCTGGAGGCTCGGCTGCGTGCCGGATGGCCCGGCGCGGACCGGGTGCTGTCTGCGTTGGAGAGATATGACGGGCTGGTCCACCAGGACGGAGTCGTCCAAGAGGGACGATGCTCCTTCTACCTGGCCCCTGAGCACCTGACCGCAGGCCTCAAGGCGGCGGTGGCAGAGCTGGGCTGCTCGTGGACGTACTCCGCAGGGCGCTACTTCGATGTCCTGCCCACAAACGCGAGCAAAGGAGCGGCCGTGCGGGAACTCGCCCGGACGCTCGGCTGGCCCTTCTCTGCCCTGCTCGTTGCGGGCGACTCGCTGAATGACCTCTCGCTGTTCGGTCTCGGCGCGCACGGCGTGATCATGGGGAACGCCGAACCCGGCCTGGCCACCAGCGTGCCGCTCGACGCACGCGTGCATCGCCCGGCACTGAACGGTGCGGCGGCCATCCTGTCGGCCATGGAGCAGCTCGGCTGGATCGACCCGCCCTCGCGGGTGGTGGTCGGCTACCACCGCCCGCCCATGCAATGGAGCGACGGCAGATGGCAGCCCCCGGCCAGCCCCAACGGCATCCTTCCCACGCTCACTTCGGCCCTGGATCCCCGCCGCCGGGACCAGGACGCCGTGTGGGCGGCCGCCCTCGTCACCGACCAGGACACCGCCCCGGCCCCCAGCCCGAACACCCGCTACACACACTGCGCGTGTCCGGCACCGCCCACCCCGCTCCCGCTGGCGCTGCTTCCCGTGAGGTCCGACACCTGGGCGGGCTACTTCCACGGCGCGTGCAAGGAGACGCTGTGGCCGGCCCTGGTTTCCGAACCCCAGCTGATCCGTCACGATGCACGTCACTGGGCCGACTTCGAGGAAGTAAACGCCGCCTTCGCCGAGCACATCGACGCCCACGCCGCGCACGGGGCAACGATCTGGTTGCACGACTACAACCTGTGGCTCGTCCCCGGCCTGCTCAAGCCGCGCCGCCCCGACGTGAAGATCGGCATCTTCCACCACACCCCGTTCCCCGCCCCGGACACCTTCGGTCGACTGCCCACGGCCGATCAACTGCGCGCCTCGCTCGCGCATCTGGACTGGGCCGGCTTCCACACCGCCACCTGCGCCGACAACTTCGAACGGCTGCTGGAGGACGCCCCGTGCCCGCCACGTACGGGGGTGCATCCGCTCGGCATCGACCGCCAGGCTGTGGAAGCCCACGCCCGCACACGCTCAGCGCGGTGTCCTCCGCGAAGCGGTGGGCAACTGGTGCTCTCCGTCGAGCGACTGGACTACGCGAAGGCGCCCGTGCTCAAGATTCGCGCCTTGGCGGCTCTGCTGGATCAGGTGCCCGCGCTTCACGGCAACGTACGCTTCCGGCTGATCTGCCCGCCCCCCGAGCCGGGCATCCAGGCCTACGAAAGGACCCGGGTCGAACTGGAGGAGGCGATCAACGGCCTCAACTCCCTTTGGGGCTCCCCCGCCTGGCAACCCGTTGAATACGTGCCCCGGTCACTCCCCTTCCCGCACATCGTGGACAACTACCTTGCGGCGGACGTCTTCTGGGTGACGTCCCTGGCCGACGGCATGAACCTCACTGCGCAGGAATACGTCGCATGCCAGGCCGCGGCCGGACGCAACGGCGTCCTCGTGCTGTCCCGACGCGCCGGCGCCGCCGAACACCTGGGCAGGGCCGCCCTTCTCACCGACCCGGGCACACCGCAGAACCTGGTCGACACCCTCCACCAGGCCCTCACGATGAGCCCCGCCCAGCGTCGCCTCCATACCGCCCGCCTCGCCGCCTGCCTGACCACCCCGACCCCTGCCGACTGGACACACACCATCCTGAAAGCAATTCCCGGCGACAGCTGAGTACTGCACGTGCCCGGCTGACCGTGACCGTGCTGCGTCGCGGCCTGTCCTATCGGGAGTTTCCGGACGAGAGCCATCTTGACGGCTCGGGTTACACCATTCGCCCAGGGGACGGGATCCCCTTCTCCTTCGAGCTGTTGATGCGGCCGTACGCGTTTCTCCGGCCGGGTGACGAGGTCGCCGACGCCGCAGGACGGCATGGCGATTCGACGGACCGTGGGACTGGACCGCCTTCGACGGAGCCGGGACCGGCCCGGGCCCCGAGTGGTCGCTCATCCTTCTGACCCGCGCGGGGGCGCCGTGCTCCGTCCCGGACGCGCAGACAGTGGCCGCAGGCACGGCGACCGCTTCCCACCAGGACACAGTCCGGCACTGGACGTCTCTCACCGAGGCTTCGCCCGCGCCCTAGCCGGACGGCGTGAACCGGACGGGCCGGCTCCGACAATGATCCGCTGGACGAACCTAGTCGACCGAGCCCGCAGCCGACGACGGTACTTCGACGACAAAGAATAGGAAGGTGGTTTTGGTCGAAAGGTCGTGGAAGTCGTCGGGGAACAGGTCGCGGGCGGCCGGGTCGGGCTGCGGCTCGCTGATGCCGGTAATGCGGAAACCGGCGGTGGTGAAGGCATCGGTCATCGCGTGCAACGGCTTACGCCAGAACCTCATCGGGACGGACTGCCCGTTGAACGTCCAGTCGAAGGTATAGCTGGTGGTCGCAAAGTAGTCGGGCCGAGGATCCTTGATCGTGTAGGCCACGAAAGGGTGGTCCACCGACGCGATCAGCCGGCCGCCGGGCCTGAGCACTCGCCGCAACTCGGCCAGTGTCGGCCCCCAGTCCTCCAGGTAGTGCAGCACCAGCGACGCGACCACGTCGTCGAACGCACCGTCGTCGAACGGCAACGGGTCACTCAGGTCGACCACGTGCAGGTCCGCGTCGTCACCGAGGCGCCGCCTGGCCAACGCCAGCATCCCCGCGCTGGCGTCGATGCCGGTGACGACCGCGCCGCGGTCGCGTAGCGCAGCGGACAAGGGGCCCGAGCCGCAACCGGCGTCCAGGATCCGACGGCCGACCACGTCTCCGGCGAGGGCCAGCATCGCGGGCCGCTCGTAGTACGCGTTCACGAGGCTTTTCTCGTTCTCCGCCGAGTACGCCTCGGCGAAGCTGTCGTAGTCGTTCACCTGGGCCGAATCCGCAGACTGGGCGAAGCTCTCGGGCACGCCGGTCATCCGTTCCATCGTCGCAGCCTAGCGGTCACATGATCCGCCGATCATCCCTCCCGCCACAGCTCCGTGCTCTCCTCGGCGACGAACTCGTGGAAGTCCATGTTGCCGATCTCCAGGTTGCATGCCATCGATCCGACCATGCTGCATGGCAGCACGGCGGTCTGCCCCGGGGTGTCGTACAGATCGACGGCGGTCAGCGGTCGGCCGGGCTCGGCGAAGGTCCTGGCGTCAGCGAGCGCGACCAGCGTTGTGTGCTCCTCGGGCGGGATCAGCGCCGGGACCTGGCCCGGCAGAGCGCCGGTACGTTGCCGCCGTACAGGTGGTCCCATCCGTGGTTTTCGGCCAGGCGGAGCCGCACCCCACTGCTCCCGAGGACGAGTACGTCGCCTTCTCGTCGGCCCCCGATCTCGTTGAGCAATCCGCCCCACAGGGCCTTGCCGTCCTTGTAGTACGTGCAGACCAACAGCGCTTCACCAGGCGCGGGCTCGGGAAGCCCGGGAAAGGACATGACTCTCCTTCGAAGGACCGGCGGGGACCAGGACACTAGCCCACCGATCCCGAGCTGGAGCACGTGATTTGGCGGACAGTGCCAACAGGCATCCGGCGTCCATGTCGGCTACAGCGACCAAGTCCTGCGGGACGTCTACGGCATCCCGGGTTGGGGTGTGGCGTACGTCGTCGGCCTCTCCGCGGCACCGGGCACTTCGTCATGTCACGCGGGTCTGCCCGACGGAAGGATCTGGCAGTCGGTTGCCGCACTCCCCGCATCCAGGCCTGTGACCCTTGTCATGCACCGGCACGGAACGGAGTGCGGCATCAAAGGCGTCTCCTCGCATGCATTTACTGAACGCTCATTCAGGAAGGACTTCCATGCGAGTTCGTACCGCAGTCGCCGCCGCCACCATGCTCGTCGCCGGGCTGGCCCTCACCGCCTGTCAGGGAGACGACAGCAAGGCCGCCGACAGCCCGTCCAACGCCGGCACCGCCACGGCCACGAGCACGCCGGGCAAGTCCCAGGGCGACACCACGAGCACCAGCACCGGCGGCAAGGGCACGTCTGGCAGCACGGCCGGCTCCGGCACCTCCGGAGGCAAGGGCACATCGGGCGGCAAGGGCGGCACGATGGTTGCCTGCACCACGAAGACGACCAGCGTGACGTTCGTGGCGGCCACCAAGCACGCGACCGAGTCCGAGCCCGCTGCCGCCACCGTGAAGATCACCAACACGTCGGGCAAGGCGTGCACGATCGTCGGTGCCACGAGCCTGGTCGCCAAGGACGACCAGGGCAAGAGCGACCCGATCGAGGCCGACAACTCCGCGGCCGGAACCGACGCCGTCGACCTGGCGCCGGGTGCCACGGCGACCGCCGACGTGCTCTACGCCGACCTGAACTTCGAGGGCAGCCAGTCGGCCCGCGAGGTGTGCGGGGTCCAGGCTTCGAAGGTGGAGATCGCTCTGCCCAAGGATGTCGGCCGCACGGTCAAGGTCGTCAACGGCAGCGGCTCGGCAGCCACGTTCAACGTCTGCGGCCCCGACGTGAAGTTCGAGGCGTTCCACGCCTGATCGGGCAGGGCGCGCGAGGGGGCTCGGAAAGCCGAGCGATCATGGTGGTTGAACCGGCCACGGCTCAAGGACCGTACCGCACCCCCCATGGCCGACGGCCGGGCGGAATCCTTCCTTCGCATGGCTGCGAGCTGGAGTTCGTCCAGGTAGATGGTGGCGGTCTTGTCATAGCGGGCGACCAGGCCGCGCCACTGCTTTTGAGCGCGGAGTCGGTACGGAGTGCTCGGTGGCGTCGGATCGCTCGCCGCGCAGCTCGCCCGCTGGGGCGGCGCCACCGTCATCGGCACCGTGCGCCGAGGCAGCGACAGGTCGGCCGACCGTGTGACCACGGACGGCCTTCGCGCGGCACCCGTCGCTCGGGAACCTTCCTCGACCAAGGATCGTCTACAGTTACGTAGACCGTCTACTCTCCTGTAGTCGTTGCTGAGGACCGGTGGCTGCCCGAGTCCTTCCTTCATCGCAAGTACGAGCTCGACCGGAGGACCGACGGAGGATCATGCGACCCAAGATCCTGGTTGTTGAGGACGATCACGCCCTGCGGGACGTGCTGCGGCGAGGCCTGCAGGAAGAGGAGTTCGAGCCGGTACTCGCCGCCGACGGCGCCACCGCCCTGCGGCTGGCGACCGCCGACATCGCGGCGGCCGTCCTGGATGTCGGCCTGCCCGACTCGGACGGCCGGGACGTGTGCCAGGCGATGCGCGCCAACGGGTTCCTTGCTCCCGTGATCTTCCTGACCGCCCGGCACCAGCTCACCGACCGCCTGTCCGGCTTCTCCGCCGGGGGCGACGACTACCTGCCCAAGCCCTTCCATCTCGCCGAACTCGCCGCCAGGCTGCGTGCCGGGGTCAGACGGGCCGCCCCGCGGTCCTCCGCCACAACCGGTGATCTGGTCCTGGACGCGGTGGATCACAGTGCGATCGTGCACGGTATGCGCATCGACCTCTCCCCCACGGAGTTCCGGCTGCTGGCCACGCTCGTCGCCGCGGACGGGAGCCTCGTGCGCCGTCGTGACCTGGTGCGGGCCGGCTGGCCCGAAGGCGCGCAGGTCAGCGACAACACCTTGGACCAGTACCTGAGCCGGTTGCGCCGCAAACTGCGCGAGGCTAGCAGCCGACTGACGATCGACACGGCGCGCGGGGTCGGACACCGCCTGTCATGATCCGTGTCCTTCGCTGCTTTCGCCGCCTGGTTCCCCGCACCCTGCGAGGTCAGCTCTCCCTCGTCGCGCTGGCCACGGCCGCCCTGCTGATGACGGTCCTGACCGTGGCGTTCAACGCCGTGATGGACGAGCACCTGCGACACCAGGCGGACGACGAACTGCGCACCAGAGCGGCAGCGGTGACCACGACGGTCGACACCAGCGGTCCACGGGTGCACGTCCTGGAAACCGTCAACGACCACCTCCTCGACGCGAACGTGTGGATCTACGCCGGCACCCGTCTGCTGGAGAGGCCGCCGTCCGCCACCGCCGGGAGCCCGCTGACCCGGGCCGCCGGCCGGCTGGCCGCAGAGCCGAAGCATGTGTGCAAGACGGTCGACGGTCGCAGGCCCGTCCGGATGTGCTCCCAGCCCATCCACGGTCGCAACGCCGTAGCCACTGTCGTCACCGCGCTGGACCTGGCTCCGTATCGCAGCTCGGCCGAGACCGTGCTGCTGGGGTCGCTCGTCCTGGACGCCGTGATGCTCGGATGCACGTACGTACTCACGCGCCTGTCCGTCGGCCGGGCGCTGCGCCCGGTGCGGACGATGACCGACCAGGCCACGCAGTGGAGCGCCGTGGGATCCGACGACCGCTTCGGCACGGACGATCACCCGGCCGAACTCGCGCGGCTGGGTGGCTCGTTGGACGCGCTTCTTGATCGCATACGCACCGTACTGTGCCACGAACAGCAGCTGACGGGAGAGTTGTCCCACGAACTGCGCACGCCGCTCACCCGCATCATCATGGAACTCGACTGGTGGCGGACCCGCCCGCGCACGGACGCCCAGACCCGGGCCACCCACGAGGTGATCGCCGAGGCCGCGCAGTCCATGCGTACGATCTGCGACACGCTGCTCAACGACGCCCGCGAGAACGCGCTGAACCCGGCGACGGCTGCCGCGACGACGGACGTCGGGCCCGTCCTGAACCGCCTGCTCCAGCACGTCGACCCACCGGATCGGCTGAAAGCCACGGTGGAAACAGGCGTGCAAGTGGTGGGGGCGGGCGTCGCACCCGCTCTTCTCGAACGGATCCTCAGCCCGCTGCTCGCCAACGCCGTCCGCTACGCCCGCTCCAGTGTGATCGTGTCCGCGCGGCGCCTGCCCGGTTCCGTGCGGATCGATGTCGTGGACGACGGCCCCGGTGTGCCTGAGACGTTCGTGGACGATTTGTTCCAGCCGGGCCGACGCGCCGACCCCGGCGACGGGCACGACGGCGCGGGCCTCGGGCTACCGCTCGCGCGACGCCTGGCCCGCGCCGTCGGTGGCGATGTCTCCTACGACCCCGGACACGCGCCCGGGGCCAGATTCACGGTCAGTCTCCCTGCGGGGTGACCGGCTCCCGGCCCTCGCCCGCCGGCGCGCCGGCGGTCCGGCGCTCCTGCACCTGGGCGTACGCCATCAGGCCGAACAGCACGGTGAGCAGGACGGCGGACGAGCCTGCCGTACCGAGGTTCAGACCGCCCTTGGCGACCGGCTTGGTGAGGAAGTCGCCCGCGGTGGCGCCCAGCGGGCGGGTGAGGACGAAGGCGATCCAGAACAGCAGGACGTTCGACACGGCCGGCACCTTCATCAGCGCCACGAGTACGGCGAGCAGCCCGGTCACGAGTAGCGCGCCACCTGCGTAGCCGAGGCCGGAGCTGTCGGACAGGAAGTCGCCCATCGAGGTGCCGAGGGTGTTCGACACGAGGATCGCCGACCAGAACAGGGCCTCGCCCTTGAAGGTGACGATGTCGCGGATCTGGAAGGTCATCCCGCTCAGCTTCCAGGCGAGGAAGATCGCCAGGAGGATCGAGATCAGGATCGCCGCTCCGGTGGGGTAGCCCAGTCCGAGGCCCTGCGGGCCCCAGCCCAGCTTGGTCGCGCCGTTCGAGAGGAACTTGGCGCTGGCATCGCGGTTCATGAAGTCGGACATCGTGGTGCCGGCCATGCTGGTCGACAGGATCACTGTCCAGTAGAAGAACGGGTTGTAGCGGCTGGAACGCAGCTGGATCACCAGAGTCACCACGAAGATCACGAACAGCGCGATCGTGGTGAGGAAGTAACCCAGCTTCAGGGTCTGTGCGAAGAGGTCGCCCGCCGTCTCACCCAGGGTCGTCGCTGCGGTCTTCATGATCCAGAAGGCCAGCGTGACCTCAGGCAGTTTCTTCATCACCGACTTGGTCGTACTCGACGTGCTCGCCACGTCGAGGTCGGTGAGGACCTCGCTCTTGTCCAACTGAGCTTCTCCTGTTCGGTCTAACAACAGGGCGCTCGCCCCCGGAATCGGGACGAGCGCCCTGTGAGATCAGTCGGCCGCCGACGGCGGCCGTGATCAACGACCGTGGCACAGAGATCCTGAACGCATCCTGAACGCGTCCCAAACGCGGACAGGTCGCAGGTCAGGCCGCGTATCGGGGGGCCTGCTCCGGCCCGGTGACGTCCTTTCGGGTCACGCTCAGGTACACGACCAGACCGAGGATGACCGCCAGGAACAACGCGCTGGTGATCACGGTGCCCAGGCCCAGACCACCGTCTCCGGTCGGCTGGGAGAGATAGTCGCCGATCGACGCGCCGAGCGGCCGGGTGAGGATGTACGCGATCCAGAAGCTCCCTACCGCGTTGAGACCGAGCGTGAAATGCGCGACGGCGACCGCGGCGATGCCCAGTGCGAACAGGACGACGGACAGCCAGTAACCGAGGTTCATGCGTTCGGAGACCAGGTCCCCGGCCGCGGTACCCAGGGCAAAGGTGAACAGGACGGCGAGCCAGTAGAAGGACTCGCGGCCAGTGCTGTCGATGCTGTGGATGGACAGCGTCCGCTCCCGGCGGTACCAGACGACGAAAACGACCGCCAGAACCAGGCTGAACACCGTGGTACTCAGCTCCAGCGGCACACCCATGTTGTCGGTGAGGTTGTCACTGATCAGGGTGCCTACGACGCTGATCAGGGCTACGGCGAGCCAGTACACGCCCGCCCGGTACGCGCTCGTGCGGAACTGCACCACCAGCACCACGGCCAGCAGGGCGCTCATCAGCACCGACACTCCCGTCAGGCCGAGGCCCGCCTTCTCGTTCAGCAGGTCGGCCGCCGTCTCGCCGACCGTCGTGCACAGCACCTTGATGAACCAGAAGTAGACGGTGACCTCGGGCACTTTGTTCCAGCGCAGCCGGTGCCGTGGAGGAGCGGCGGGCCCGTCGGCCGTGGGGAGGGCGGAAGTCCCAGATGTTTCGTAGGTCATGGACAGCGACCGTGCCACCGGATGCCTGAACGCATCCTGAGTGCCGTGCGGCACCCAGGTTCGCCGGACGCCGAAACCGGATCGCGGGCCCGAACGCGCTCCCCCAATGCGAAATCCTGGAACGGCTCTTCCCCGGACTGCGCGGAGAACTCCAGGACGCGGGCGCACCGGTCGTCGACTACGGGGAAGGCATCGACTTCCCGTTGCCCGTCGGACTCGCACCCCGCAAACGCACCGGCGTCCGGATCCAGACCTTCACCCGCGACGAACTCGGCCGCCGGCGGCGGCGCAAGGTACTGGCACTCCCCCAGGTCAGGCTCATGCCGTCCACCCCGTGCACCGGCCTGACCCGTGACCCCTCCGGTCGGGTCGACGGAGTGACCTGCCACCCCCTCGGCGGCGACCCCACCGACATCAGCGCCGACCTCGTCGTCGACGCCTCCGGACGCTCCAGCGCACTGACCGACTGGCTGGCCGCGATGGGGGGCTCCGTACCGCCGAAGCGGACCGTGAAGGCCTGTTCGCCTTCCAGGACCAGCCGCCCACCGACGACAAGGGCTACCTCGCCTTCGCCGAAGGCCTGGACAACCCCCGGCTGGCCCAGCAGATCGGCCGGCGCACCGTCCAGGAGCCCACCTACCGCCCCGCTTCGCCCACTGGTACAACACCCGCCTCTTCCACACCGCGGTCAAAGACGCGGCCGTATGGGCGAAGTTCGTCCGGGTGGTGAACATGGTCGCTTCCCCCGCCCTGCTGTTCCACCCCGCCGTGGTCCTGAAGGTTCTCACCACAACCCGAGCCACACCCACCACACGCCAGGCACAGAAGTGACCGGTCAACACGACGACTTGGCCGGCACCGCCGAATGGCCCGGTTCCGCAGCTGGGTGCCTCAGGCGCGCGCGGCCACGTACAGGGTCTGGGTGCTGCGGCCGAGCGGTCCCTTCTCGTCGTGCAGCGCGGACTCGGCGAGGCCGATGCCCGCGCCGTCCACCATGGTCCGGGCGTCCAGGCAGACCCACTCGCCCTCGGGGTGGCGGTGCAGGCTGACGGTGAGGTCGGCGTTGATGAAGACGTAACGGCGGAAGTCCAGCGCGGAGCTGACGCCGTTGCCCGAGTCGGCTGCCGTCAGCACCCGGCTGAGCGGGGTGATCTCCTCGCCCGCGACCAGGGGGACCCCCATGCGCATCCACGCCGTGGCCGGTCCGGACTCCAGGAACGAACCGGCGGCGAAGCGCACTTCCATGGCGGTGTGATAGCCCTGCTCCCACGGGACCGGGAAGAACGCCTTCGAGGGTACGGCCTCAGGCCCGGGCACCTGCGGTGCCGGCGACACCTCCGGTACCGAGTCCGGCGCCGTCTTCATCAGCAAGGCCGTCGCCCGCATCACTTCCTGGCCGCCGTCGGGTGTCAGACCGACCTCCACGAGCTCGACACTGCGCCCGGCGCGCAGCACGCGCGTGGTCACGGTGAGCGGCCGTATCGGGACAGGCCGCATGATCTCGTACGTGAGCCGGGCGACCCGCATGTCCGGCCGGCCATCCGGTCGTTGTTCGACGGCCAGGCCGAGCAGCGCGGCCGGCGGACCGGCGTGCTGGGAGTCGGCGTCCCAGGGCCCCCGTGTGTACCCGGTGGGGAGGAACCGGTCGTAAGCCTCCCGCTCGTAGAAGGCCTCGGCTTGCGACATCGGCATAGCGGTCCCTTCATGTCGTACGTTCTACCCCTCGCCATACTACTAAGCGCTTGCTCATATGGACGGAGAGGCGGCCACAGCGTTGCCGAGCTGCTCATGGGGGGCGAGGCGAGGACCCCAAAAACCCTTCGCACCTGCTCACTTCGCCCGGTACGGTCTCGAGCGTGTTCCCGCTGCGGGGAGTCCGATGGCTCCGCGCGCGACCGCCCCGCAGTTCCCACGCTGAGAGTAGGTTTCGTCAATGGCATGTCGTATCAGTGAGCTCGTTCTCGGTTGCCGCGACCCCGAGGTGCTGGCGCGGTTCTGGTGCGAGGTCCTGGACTTCGTGGTGCTCGATCGCGAAGGGAACGACTGCATCGAGATCGGGGCGCGCGAAGGGTTCGGCGGCCCACAGCCGACGATCATCCTCAGCCGCAGGGACGAGCCGGAGCCCGGGAAGTCCCGGCTGCACATCGACGTCAACCCCACCGACCGCGACCAGGACGCCGAGCTCGAACGCCTCCTGAAGCTCGGGGCACGCCCGGCCGACATCGGTCAGACCGGCGAGGAGCAGTGGCACGTTCTCGCCGACCCCGAGGGCAATGAGTTCTGCCTGCTCAAGGGACGCCTCAACCCGCTCTGACGGCTCCAGCCGAGCCCCAACAGCAGCACCCCGGGAATCGCGTCTGAGCGGCGCGGGCACCGCACACCAGCTCGTACCCCCCCGGGCCGGCCATGGGTACGGTCGGCGACCTCGACACGCAGCCGGATCCGCCGCGCACCGACCGCCTCCGTGGCGGCGCCGGGATGCGGGTGACGGTGGCGCGCTCCTCCCACACGACGCCCTCCACCGTCAGCCGGGCCCGGCACCGGCGTGGTGCGTTGGGCTGATGATGGACCGCCGGCGCGGGTGCGTCGATGCCAGGAATGGGCTGGGCCTAAAGCTGGGTCAGGCCAACCCGAGCCTGGCCACCGTCGACCGCGTCGCACGCGCCCTGGACACCGACTTCGCCACCCTGGCCCTGCTGGAGCGTGACACGGAGGACGAGCAGGTCGAGGGAACGCTCGTATGGCAGGACGCCGACGGCAGCCACGCGCTGCTCCTCGCGGCGACACAGGACCCGCGGGCCGAACTCTGGCGCTGGACCCTGGCCCCCGGGGGCCACTACGACGCCGAACCCGACCGGCCCGGCGCGCAGGAGATCCACCATGTCCTCGCCGGCCGCCTGACCTTGACGCTGGAGACCGGACCTCACGTGGTGGCACCCTGACAGAGTGCCGTCATCGCCAGCGACCAGCAGTACGCCTACCGCAACGACGGCACCGAACCGGTCGTCTTCATGCGGGTCGTCACCGGCGCCTGACCCCTACGACACGCTTCAGGACTCCGGCGTGGCCACCAGCAGCGTGTCGAGCACCGACGCCAGGTAGCGCTCGCCCTCCTCACCGGCCGGAAGCGTCTCCGGCACCGCGTGCACCAGCTGGGTGTGGCCGAGGTAGCCGGTGTACGCCAGCAGTGCGCGGCGGCGCGCATCGTCCGGAGGGAAGCCCAACTCGTTGAAGAGCTGCGCCAGGTAGCCGACCCGACGCTCCGTCACCCGGCGCAGTACGGCGGCGACTCGCGGGTGCCCTGCCGAGGCGGGCAGCGAGACCTCCAGCGGGTCTTCGGCGGCGAGTTCGGACGCCTGCACGAAGAGTCTGCGCAGCCGCACGGCCGGATCCGGCTCGGACTCCAGCCCGGCGATGACACTCTCGGTGGACTTCTGCTCCCAGCGGTCGAGCGCGGCCTCGATCAGCGCCTCACGGTTGGCGAAGTGCCAGTAGAAACTGCCCTTGGTGGTGCCGAGGCGCGCGGCGAGCGGCTCGACGGCGACCGCCGCAAGACCGCCTTCGCCCATCGCCGAAAGGGCCGCGTCCGCCCAGTCCTGCGCGGTCAGTCTCTTCCGCCCGGCCGCGCGGGGTCCCCCCGCATGTCGCTGCACCATGTCCATACGCTACCGTATGGTCGACAACATACGGCAGCGTATGGAGGCGCGTTATGCGCAGGTTCCGCACGATCCGCAATGTCCATGAGCGCACCATCGAGGCACCCGCCCAGTCGGTCGGGCTCCTCCTCGATCGGCTTTCCTCGCCCCACGACCCGGTCTGGCCGGCGCCGGCCTGGCCCCCGATGCGCTTCGACCGCCCCCTGGGCGTCGGTGCGGACGGCGGCCACGGCTTCGTCCGCTACCGCGTCTGCGCGTACGAGCCCGGCCGCCGCGCCCGCTTCGACTTCAACCCGCCCATGAGCGGCCACCATGAGTTCGTCATCGAGCCGCTGGGGCAGGACCGCTGCCGCGTGCGGCACACCCTGGAGCTGCAACGCCGTGGCCCGATGGTGCTGGGCTGGGCCCTGGCGGTGCGCTGGATGCACGACACGGTGATCGAAGAACTCTTCGACAACATCGAGCGGTCCGTCACCGGGCCGGTGCCCAACCCCGTCCGGTGGTCGCCGTGGGTCCGGCTGCTCCACCGGTTGACGTGGGAAAGGGCAACCGGCGGCCCGCTCCCGACCGACGCCCGCCTGGTCCGTGCCGCCTTCGAGCAGACCGACTACACCGACGCCTGGCGCATGACGATGCGTCCGGGCATGCCGCGGGATCCCGAGCCCTGGCGGGCTGTCCTGCGCGGCGCCTCCTTTCCGGTGGTGGGCCGCGAGGGCGGCGAAGTGCTCCTGGGCGAGGACGCCGGACACCTCGACTTCCGCGCCTCGATCCACGTCGACGACCGTCAGGTCACGCTCAGTACGGTCGTGCGGATCCACAACTGGCGTGGCAGGCTGTACTGGGCGGCGGTCAAACGCGTCCACCCCTTCATGGCCCGCATGATGCTCCGCCGCATCCACCGCCTACTCGCCCTGACGGCTCCGAGCGCCGCCGAACGCGCGCTGCGGGAACACGCTTCTCCTGTGCCGCAAGGGAGTTGAGCCCGTATCGACATGCTTAATTCCCATTCCCGGCCACGGTGTCGGTCTAGATTGGCCGACATGGGAGTGCCGGGACGGGGATATCGCTATGTCGGGCCCAGTCATCTGAAGGGTCTTGTCCGGCCGGGCGGAGAGGGTGCGAGCATCCGCGCGGCAGCAGACTTCGCCCTGTGGGTCTCGGCCCGTAGCGCGACGGAGTTGGCTGAACCGTTCACCTTCGTGGTCGATCCCGAGGGCGTACTCCGACTGGCCCCACGCCGCAGCGAGCATGTGGTCTGCGCGGGCGGAGGGACGGTGCTGAGCGCTGGTGAGATGAGTTTCCGCGAGGAGTCCGGGCGGTGGGTGGTCGACGAGGTCAGCAACCTGTCGACCGGATACTGCCCGGACGTCGGCTCGTGGCCGGCCGTTGCGGCTGCCCTTGGCCGAGCCGGCCTTCCTCACCCTGGCGGATTCACCCACGGGGTCGTGTTCCGTCGCTGCGTGTCATGCCAGCAGGTCAACATCGTGCGTGAGGACGACTTCGTCTGCGTCTTCTGCGATGAGAGCCTGCCGTTCGGCTGGAACGTCGATCAGCGCGTGCCGGGGCGCGGCACTGTGCAGTGCAATTGAGTACGGCGGGGCCATCAGGGTGGTCCCAGGCCGTGTCGGGCGGCCGGGATGAGCCCGGTTGGCCATGCTGGGCGGGGTGTGCACCCCCTTCCCGGCGACAAGGAGCACGGTTATGCCGACGGACTCGGTCGAACGATTCCTGGCGGCCCTGGACCCGGAGCACCGGGAGTCCGTCGGCGCCAAACCGCGAGCGGAGCAGGAGCGGCTCGCGGCGGCCTGGGAACGGGAACTGGAGTCGGACGACGAGCTCGACACCCTCGACGAACTCTCCCCGCCGGCCGCGGAAGCCGAGGCGGCCCGCCGCGTCCTGGAACGCGAAATCGGCTGACACCGGCCGGGCGGTTCAGCTGACTGTCGTCTCGCCCGGTCAAGGGCCCGTCTGGACATGACACGAGCTTCTTGCCCGGTCAGGGCCCCATGTGCACATAGGGGGCCCACAGCCATGGGCTGCGTGGATAGCGCTCCCGCAGGTCGCGGGTCACTCGGTGTATCGCCTCGGCCGGCGGGACTCCCTCCGCCAGGAGGCCGTACACGGTCATGGTGAACTCGGTGGCGTCGCCGTCGGCGACCTCCCACAGGGTGGCGATCACATGGGTGAAGCCCGCCAGCTGGAACGACGAGGCGACATGCTGGGCTTCGTCGGCAAGGTGGTAGGAGCCGGCAGCGGATCCGCACGAGGCGAGGAAGACCAGCTCGGCGTCGAGGGAGAGCGCCGTGATGTCCGGCAGCGACAGTGAACCGTCCTGCAGCACGAGCTTGTTGGCGGTCCTGCCGAGAATGTCGGCCTGCGTGTGGCAGGCGAAGTGGGCCCAGGAGTGCTGCGTGAGCTCGCGGAGCACAGCGTGCTTCGTTGCGGCATCGCCGGTCAGGACGGTGGTCCGGGGAAACAGCTCCGCCAGTGCCTGTGCGTCCGCGGCGGCGTGCCGCAGTGGTGCTGCTCCGGGCACTTCTGGCGTGGCGACCACCAGCAGGCGCGGATCACGGCCGGCGCGGGAGCGGCTGGAGCTGTCGTGAGCGGCGGTCTTCGGGCGCAGTGCGTTGAGGGTTGTCGTGTACGACGACATGACGTAGTCGGCGATTCCCTCTGGGGCATCGCCGGTGTACCGCCCGGCCGCGTGCAGGGGCAGGAAGCTCAGGATGCCGGTCGGGCACCACCACAGCTGCGGCAGGTGGCCGACGCCGCGTTCGAGACCCAAGTGGCGGACGACTGGTTCGGCGACCGCCTCCCACAGCCAGGCGAGTGTGTCGAGGACGACGGTGCCTGCCTCCCAGCGGTGCTCCGCAGGCTCGTGCGGGTCGTGCAGCGCGCGGACCGCCGAGCTGAAGGCCATGAACCGGTCCGACACGGACCTCAGGTCGGCCCGGGGCAACGGCACACATCTCGCCGTGCCCTCGGCGAGGACGATCGCGTCGCTGCGCAGGGTCGCGAGGTTGACGACCACCACGGGGCCGGCCCCGGTCAGTGCGCCGAGGTCAGGTACTCCCGGCCGCAGAAAGGTCTCGAAGCCGGGCAGGCCACGGATGTTGTCGCGTACGCGCTCCCAGGAGCGGACCGTCAGCCGGTGCTCGTCCCTGCTGGGACCGGGCGCGTGGGTCGAGGCACGGTCGGTGTTCGCGCCGAGGGAGGTCATGGCCTCGCTGAGCCGGGTGAACTCATCGGCCAGTTCCGGTGCTTGGCGACGCAGGTCCGTCAGGTCGCGACGAGTCTCGGTGAGCTGTCCGAGCAGGATGCCCCGCCCACGTTCGAGCAGGTCCAATGCCCTCTCGGGATCGCCCAGCTGCAGGGCGCAGGCCGCGGCCTGGGAGGCGAGCAGGAACTCGTCGGCGAGCAGCAGCTCGCGGTCGGAGCGTGCGAGCCGGTGCCCGACCAGGAGCGGCAAGAGGTCCACCGCGGCTTCGTAGTGTGCGGCCGCGGCTTCCCAGTCGCCGACACCGGCAGCCAGGCCACCAGCCGTCTTGGCGGCCTCGATACGATCTGGGAGAGAGAAGTGGGGGGTTCGGTAGACCTGGCGCCTCAGTTCGAGCACGTCCGCGGCCGACTGCTCCGTGTCGTCGTCGCGTCGGGCCAGGACGTGGGACAGCACCAGCAGCGCTCGCACGTGCCGTACATCGTCCGGGCCCGTGACGGCCATGGCGTCGCGCGTCGCGGCTTCGGCCTCGTCCAGCAGCGACGCATCCGTGTCGTACCGGTGGACGTCGAGCAGAGCGCTCGCCAGGTTGGTGCCCCAGAGCGGCCGGTCCGGGTGGTCGGCAGGGCCTGTCCGGATCGCCTCACGCAGCAGTTCAGCGGCTTCGCGGGCGTCCTGCGCCGACGTACGGTCCCGCGCGCGGCCCAGTAGCACCACGGCCAGGTAGGACAGCGAAACGGAGCGCTCCGGACTGCCCGGGGCGCGCAGTGCCAGGGACTTCCGGCAGAGGTCGACGATCGCGTCGAGTTCACGCTCGTGCGCGGCGAAGGGCTGGGCGAAGAGGTCCGTGAAGATGCGGGGGCTGCTCTCTCGGGCCCTGCGGGCCATGTCCATGAAGGGGGCGAACTGACGGGTGTGGTGCAGTCTCGCTTCCGCCAGCCTCGCCATGGCCTCCGGTGTCGTACGCCAGGCCTCGGGACCCGATGCCGCCTCTCCAAGTACGTCGATGGCCTCCAGCAGCGCCGAGCTGTCCCGGGACACCTCGTAGAGGGAGACCAGGCAGACACCCAACTCCAGCAGGGACTGGGCCCGGTCGAAGGAACCTTCCCGGGCGAACCCTACGGCGGCGCGGCAGACGGGAACCAGCTCGTCGAGGAGCCTTCTGTCCTGCGTGCTTTCGTAGGCGGCGGTGAGGGCACCCGCACATCTGCCGAGGAACAGGCCGCGCTCGTCTTCGTCCAGCGTGGGGTCTTCCAGGTAGCTTCGGGCCAGCCTGAGAGACTCGTCCAGCGCTGCTTCTTCCCGGGTGAGCTGGAACTCGACGCGGTAGGAGTCGATGAGGTGGGACTTCGCGCGGCGCACCTCGGCATGGTCGGCGGGGAGTTCGGCCACGACCGATTCGAGGAGACGTCTGCCCTCCGCCACGGCCTGCCGGTCCTTGCCCAGTTCGCCTCGCAGAGTCAGCGAGTGGCCCAACTCGACGCGTACAGGAATCTGTTGAGGGTGTCGAGCATTCAAGTGCTCGGCCGCCGTCCGCAGCACGGTCACCGCGTTGTCGGCGTCGGAGAGGTCGCCGGTGACTGTGGCCGACTCCTGGTGGGACAGTCCGGCGTTCATCAGCTGCGCCGCGTAGGCCGGATCGGCCGGATCCAACGCTCGTGCGGCTGCGTGGTTCAGCCGCGCCGACTCTCGCAGGGCCTCCACGTCGCGCAGCAGGAGCGCCTTCACCCGCAGCACATTGCCGAGACAGGACAGCGTTCCGGCTTCTTCCGGGGCCACCTGACGGGCACGGCCCGCCCACAGTTCGGCCGCCGCGATGTCCTGCCGCGCGCCTTCGCCGGCCCTGGCGTCGATGTCCTCTCTCCGCCCTTCGTGCGCACGCGACTTGAGGGCGTTGGCGAGACTGACCATCCGGCTCACGGCGTCCGGCCCCGAACCGTCCGCCCCGGAGAGCGCAGCCTCCAGGACCTCCACCGCCTCGTCCAGCGCGGCGGCCTCGCCCGTGGCAGCGTGCGTCATCCGCAGACACATACCGAGGTCCGCCTGGTACGCGCGACGCTGAACGTCGCTCACCTCGGGGTGCGCGACGAGACGGCGCAGCACGAGGGCTCGTACGCGGAGCAGGACGGGCTCGCCCTGGGCGACGTGCAGCGGTACGACGGTGGTGAGGGTATCGAGGACGCGACGCGAGCGGGGGTCGGCCGGAGCGTATTCGCCGGGCACGCGCTCGATGTAGGCGCCGGCCTGTTGGAGCCACTCGGCGGACGGGGTGCGCAGGTGGCCCTCGATGAGAGCCGCGGCCAGTCGGAGCCGGACGTGTACCCGTGTCTCCTGGTCCGTGGCCTTCTCCTGGACACGGTCCCATGCCGCCACGGCCAGGGAGAGCAGCCGCGGATCGGGGCCCGTGGGGCCGGCCGCACCGTCGCGGTAGGCGTTCAGCAGGTTTGCCCCCAACAGACCGAGCAGCGGTACCGCCTGTTCGTCGGGGACCGACGCGAGGGAGTCGATCGTGCGCGAAGCCCAGCCGACGGCCTCTTCCAGCGAGCCGGGATCACCGCCTCTCGCGTGGCGCTGCAGAAGGACGTCCACCAGGTTGATGGTTCGGTAGGTGGCAGCGCGGTCGGCTGCCTCGTTGCCGAGTTGCAGGGCTTCTTCGAGTCGTCGAGGTGTGGCGGCCTCCCGCGCGAGTACGGCGCCGATCGCGTCCGGCACCGCGTCCGGCATCCGCGCCCACAGGGGCCGGAAGAGCTCCAGGGCGTGGTGGAAGTCCGCCCCGTCGTACGTCTGTTGGGCCAGGCAGCGGGACCAGTGGAACCAGCCCAGGGTGTGGGCGGCCTCGTCGCTCCAGGCCGTGTGCAGGGACTCGGCAAGGAGCCTGGCCGCCGTGTCGGCCTCGGGTCCGAGCACCTCCTGCGGATCGGCGGTGGACGCGAAACGTCCGAGCCGTGCCTGCAGACTGGTGAATGGTGAGTTTCTCATCTGCTCCATCGCTCCCCCGCGGTGGCTGTTCGGCGTGTGGCGCCCGTACCATCATGCAGCGACGCTGACGCGTCTTCTCCATCAGGGACAAGGGGCAGCATGGAACGTCGGGGGGATGTCGCGGCTTGGTGTGAGGCTCTCCCTCTCCTGCGTCGGCTCGCCGCGGCGCAGGGCCGCGCGGACGAGGTCGCGGAGCTGGTGCACCGGATGCGGACGGATAGCGGTGTGGTGGCTCAACTCGACGAACTGGGCCGGGAGTTCGGGATTCCGGCCGTCGGTGCCAGGTCGGTGGTCGGGGTGCCCGGGGTGACTCCGGGGGTGCCGGTCGACGGGCTGTTCGTCTGTCCCGCAGGGCGGTGCGACCGGGACTGGGTACGGGCGCCGGGTGTGGCGACGCCCGAATGCCACCTGTTCGGGGAGCCGTTGGCGCGGGCGACGTCGGAGCGGCGCGCTCGGTGAACTCCTTCCTCAACGAGCTCGCCAAGCAGCTGGCCGGCAAGTGGGTCTCCCTCCTCGTCGTGCCCGGGGCTCTCTTCGTCGCCTCTGTTGTGGTGGGCTGGCGGATGCACTTCGGGTCGTGGCCTGGCAGCGATCACTTCGTGGCGGCGCTTCAGCAGGGCAGGGCCTCGGGTGGTCAACTCGCCGCCGCCGCTCTGGGCGCCGTACTGCTGTCGGCTTGGGCGGGGCTGCTGGCACAGGGCGCGGGGAGGGCCGTTCACTGGCTGTGGCTCGGACAGTGGCCCGGACGTACCGGCGAGGCACTGGCCGATCGGCGCCGTCGCCGCTGGGCTCGCGCCCAGGAGGGCTATGAACAGGCGTACCGCCAGGGGCAGTCGGACGAGACCTTGGCCCAGTTGGCGTACCGGCGCAATCGCATCGCGCTGGCGCCTCCGACGAGGCCGACGCGCATGGGTGACAGCATCGCGGCGCTGAGCACCCGCGTCGGGATCGAGTACGGTCTCGACCTCGAACACGGCTGGCCGCGGCTGTGGTTGGTGCTGCCCGAGGAGGTCCGGGCGGTATTGGACGAGAGCAGGGATGCGGTCAACAGGTCGGCTGCGGTGGCTGGTTGGGGCGTTCTGTACATCCTCGCCGGAGCGGTCTGGTGGCCCCTCGGGCCGGCAGGGCTGGGAGCGCTCCTCACGGCCGTTGTCCGAGGCCGGTCGGCCGTCACGAACCTGGCTCAGCTGATGGAGTCGGCGGTCGATCTCCATGGAGCGAGCCTCGCCACCTCGCTCGGCATCCCCGTCCCGGACGGGCGCGTCACACCGGAGATCGGGCGCGAGGTGACTCGGGTGGTGCGCAAGGGAGCGTGACGGGCGGGCGACGACGACCCCGGCCACCCGGGGGAAGCCCAGTGCGAACAGGGGCCGACGACGGTCCTCGGCATCGGGCCCATGATGCACGCACATGCGTTCTGTGGGTACTCGGGAGTTTGTCCTCCCCGTACTCCGGCACGTCGGCGCCGGCCCGGGGCGGAGAGCCAGTTCTGGGACGTGATGACGATGGGTTGCTCACATCCTGGCCACCCGGAGCGCACCGCAGTGGCACGCTCCCGACCTGCGAAGACCTCCACATCAAGATCAGTGGTTTGCGAGGGGAGATCCACCATCTGCAAGACGCCGTCGTGTCACACGCTGTGATCGACCAGGCGATCGGCGTGGTCAAGGCCGTCGGCGGCCTCCGTCCTGATCAGGGCATCGAAGTCCTCACGGCGGGCTCCCGGCGCACCGACATCGGACTGCGTGCGATCGCCGGGCTCCTCGTCGACTGGGCGGAGACCGGTCGACTGCCCGACGACCTGCGTCGGGCACTGGACACTGCGCTGGTAGACGCAGGATCCGACGTAACCGAGCACACCCCGGCGGTCGGCGGTTCGACTGCGGTCCATTGGCGCGGCAAGCTTGAGGTGGCGTAAGCAGCGCACACCCGGGTTTCGGCGACGGCCCCGGCCGCCGGACGGCCCCGCACGGCAGAGCAGGAGGGCGGTGTCAGGTGCGTACCGTGGGAGTGGAGGAGGAACTCCTCCTGGTCGATGCCTACAGCGGGGAGCCGAGGGCAGTGTCGGCCGACATTCTTGCCCGTGCCGCCCAGGACGATCCCGGACGGGAGGTCTTCGAGAAGGAGCTGTTCGGGCAGATGCTGGAGTTCGCCACGCGCCCGCGATCGGAGATGGCGGACCTCGGCGCCGAGATCGTGCGCTGCCGCAAGGAGGCGGCACGGCACGCCGGCGAGATCGGGTGCGCGGTCGCCGCGCTCGCCACTTCCCCGCTGCCGGTCAGCCCGTCGATCACTGTGGACGAGCGCTACCAGTGGATGGCCGACCGGTACGGGATCGGTACCCGGGGCCAACTGTCCTGCGGCTGTCATGTGCATGTGGCAGTGGAGTCCGACGAGGAGGGCGTCGCCGTCCTCGACCGGATCCGACCCTGGCTGCCCGTGCTCTGCGCGGTCAGCGCCAACTCTCCGTTCTGGCAAGGCCGCGACACCGGCTACGCCAGCTACCGCACCCGGGTCTGGGGTCACTGGCCGTCGGCCGGGCCGGCCGAGCTGTTCGGGTCCGCCGAGCGCTACCACCGGCTGGTGGCCGACATGGTGGCCAGCGGCGTCATCCTGGACGAGGCGATGGCGTACTTCGACGCCCGTCTGTGCGCGCACTTTCCGACGGTGGAGGTCCGGGTGGCGGATGTGTGCCTATGCGCGGACACCGCCGTGCTCGTCGCCACACTGGTCCGCGCCCTGGTGGAGACCGCCGCACGTGACTGGCGGGCGGGCAGGCCACCGCTCGACCACAGCGTAAGCCTGATGCGGCTGGCCGCCTGGCAGGCCGCCCGGTCGGGCCTGGGGCAGGATCTACTGGATCCCGCGACCATGCGGCCCCGGCCCGCCGCGGACGTGGTGCGCTCGTTCCTGGAACACACCGGGGATGCTCTGATCGAGAGCGGCGACGCGGCCCGCGTCGAACGGGCCGTCGCCGAGTTGCTGAGCCGGGGAAACGGCGCGAGCGAACAGCGGGCGCTCTTGGAACGCACGGGCAGCCTGCGGGACGTCGTCACCGAATGCGTTCAGCGCACCCTGGCGTGAGCGACTCGGCCCCGACCGGCGCAGTGCCCGGGTCAGTGCTGGCAGCGCTCGCACCAGACGGTGCGGCGGCCGGAGACGCGGCGTGAGCGCAGCCGTCCACCACAGCGCGGGCACGCCGGTTCGGCATCGTCGCGATGGCCGGTGAGCCAGGTGCGGCGGGGCGGCACACGTCCGGCGCGGGTGGAGGTGGCGAGCACCCGTCGCATCGCCGTGAACACGCGACGTGCTTCGGCGTCTCCGAGATCCCGCGCAGGGCGTACGGGAGTCACGTGCGCCCGCCAGAGGATCTCGTCGCTGAGCAGGTTCCCGAGGCCGGCGATGAGTGACTGGTCCATCAGCACGCCCTTGACGGCTCCTCGCCGCCCGGCGAGCAATTTCAGGAAGTCCGGGCGTGTCATCTCAAGGGCGTCGGGGCCCAGCCGGGCCAGGAGCCGCTCCAGCGCCCGCGGGCTCGGGGAGAACCGTATGCCCTGGAGTTTGCGCTGGTCGCGGTAGCGCAGCTGCCGTTCGTCGTCCAGGGTCAGGACGACCCGGTCATGGGTGTCCAGCGGGTCTTCCGTGCGAGCACGAACCAGCTCGCCGGTCATGCCGAAGTGCCAGACGAGGGCCGGACCGTCACCGACCGGGACGACCAGCAGCTTCCCATGCCGCCACGGCCGGCCGAGCCGTCTCCCCTCCACCTCCCGTCGCAGCCGTTTCGCGGTGACCCCACGCAGGACGCCCGTGTCGCGCACGTCGACGCGTCGGACGCGCCGGCCACGGCCACAGGTGTTCAGTACGTCGCGAAAGCCCTCGACGTCGGGCAACTCCGGCATGCCTGCCTCCCGGAGCACGTAAGGACGCGCTCGAACCTCGCCACACGCTCTCGTCAGATCTCCTCTTCCATACGGATGGCGGCCCTGAGGTCCTCATGCGCCTTGCCCGGCGAGCCCTCCTGCGCTTCGAGCAGGGCCGCGGCGATGGCGTCCAGTTTGCGCTGGATGGCGCGCTCGGCCCGTAGCTCCGAGTTCTTCAGCAGGGCGAGCAGGAGCAGCGTCACGGCCGTCATGGCGTCCCCGGCGAGCACCTGCCACTCCATGCCCATCCCGAGGGCATGGACGATCACCATCCATGCGACCAGCGCCAGGCACAGCAGGAAGAACAGAGGGGAACTGGTGAACAGCGACGCTCCCTCCGCGAACCGTTCGAACCACCGGCGCCGGTCGCCGCCCCGGTCGGCGGGATGCGGGAAGGTCATCGGTCCTGGCCTCTCCGGGCGCGCCCGCCGCCGTCCGCCAGGTCACCCGCGAGGACGTCCGCGACCAGTCGCAGATCGGCGACCAGGCCGTCGTAGACCGCCGCTCGGTCGTCGGCGCGCAGGACGGCGGACGGGTGGATCGTCGCCACGAGCCCGCTGATCCCCTCGTCGGCCCCGCCGGCACCGCCTGCGTCGCCGTTCTCGTCGAGGCCGGGCCAGGGCAGCAGGGCGCCACGCTGCTCGGTCACCCGGAATCCCGGGCCGAGGAGGGCCTTGCCCGCCGTCCCGCCGAGCGCGACGACCACCTTCGGTGACACGACCCGCAGCTCAGCCACCAGCCAGGGCCGGCAGGCCGTCATCTCGCGCAGGGTGGGCGCCTTGTGGATGCGGCGTTTACGGCCTTCGGGCACCGTGAACTTGAAGTGCTTGACCGCGTTGGTCACGTAGACCTGCTCCGGATCGATGCCCGCGTCCGCGAGGGCTCGCTTCAGCACCCCGCCCGCGGGGCCGACGAACGGTCTGCCCTGCCGGTCCTCCTGGTCCCCGGGCTGCTCGCCGAGGAGCAGGACGCGTGCGTCCGTGTCGCCTTCGCCGAACACGGTCTGGGTCGCCTCTCGGTACAGCGGGCAGCCCTGGCACAGCGCGGCCGCCTTCCGCAGCCCGGGCAGCCCCGCGCGCCGACCCGGAAGGAAGGGCGTCGCGTCATGCGCTTGGCTGCTCCGGACCTCGGTTCCCGTCCCGGCCATGGCGAGTCATCGCCCTGGAACGGCCCGGCCGCGCCACGCACCGGACTCGCCGTCGCCCCCGACCGATTGCCTCACCGCGCCCATGGCCGTCGCTCCTTCCGCCTGAGGCCCGCGCTCGTCACCGGGTGGCTACGGGCCCCCCGCCCGAGTACCCCCCACGAGGCGGGGTACTCGCGGCACGGTGGTGGATGTCTGCGGCCGCGGGGCGAGTCTCAGCGACCGTTCTTCGATATCAATCGCCACCGGCGGTCGAGGCGCACGACGGCAGAACCGGCGGCCACCGACCCGGCGGCCATGCCGCCGAGGGTGATCGCCTGCATGACCGGCCGCCCGGAGCCGGTCGTCGCAAGGGTCGGACCGGAGGGTTCGATGCCGGTCGTCGCCGTGGTGGCGGTGGCCGGGCTGCCTGTTCAATCAGGCGGACGACCGCGCCCGGCCGGGAGACCGAGACGGCGTGGGACGCATTGGCCTCGGCGGTGTGCGCGTGGGCGGGCTGGGCCATGACGCGCTGTGCGGCCGGTGGGATGTTGCGGTCCTCGGTGGTGATCAGAGTCCGGGAGGGGATGGTCTTCCAGGCGGCCCTGGTGGCCTTCTCCCAGGGCCGAGGCGGCTACTCGGCGTCACTGGCCGGCCCGCGCAGCGGGTTGGCGGGAGCGACGACCGGATACCCGGCCTGCTGCAGGCCGCGCACCACTCCGTTCCAGCTGGAACCGTCGGCGAAGGCACCGTGCCACCAGCACGAGGGTGGGCTTCATGCCGCCTGCACGTGCCGCCGGGAACGCGCACAGGGCGGCGACGGCGACTCAACACAAAGGGAGCAACGCGTATGTGTGCGCATCCCCGGGCCACCCGCAAGGGAGATCCCGCTCGGGTCAGTGCCTCCTATCACTCGTTGGGCCGTGCCGAGCTGATGTCCCCGAGCACGGAGCGGGGATCGCGTTCGATGGCCAGGTCTCCCAAGGAGACGACCCCGACGGGGTGGTCGCCCTCGATCACCGGCACCCGGCGCACCGCCCGCTCACGCATCAGTCCGATGACCTGATCGACGTCGTCGTCGGGAGTGACGGTGACCAGGTCCTTGCTGCACGCGCTCGCCACCGGCCCCAGTGGCGGTGTGCCGCGACGGCGGCCACGATCGCGCGTGTGAACCGTGCTCGCGGTGTCCCGGGCCCACCGGGCGGTTCACCGGCCGTTCGCTGAAGTCGGGCTCGCCCAGCCGGATCAACTCCGGGTAGTAGCCCCATCGATCGTGTCCCGCAGGTCACGCCGATCGAAGTCACTGTCGCGAACCGTACGCAGACCGGCGTGCGCACGTCGGGGTCCTGGAGAAAGGCGGCGCGGGTGAACTCGGCACAGAATGCGTACGGTTCTCAAGTAGCCGTACGCGTCCTCGCCTCGCGCGTGGACGACTGCTCGAGCTGTTCGTCCTTGAGGTCGGGGGTCGTGGTCATCGTGCCGTCATCTCTTCGGCGAACACGTCCAGAAACGCTGCGCAGAAGGCCTTCAGATCGCCCGGCTTGCGGCTGGTGACCAGCTTGTTGGGCCCGTGGTCGCAGATTTTCACCTGCTCGTCGACCCAGGTGCCGCCCGCGTTGCGGATGTCCGTCCGCAGGCTCGGCCATGAGGTCAGCTCACGCCCCCGCACCACGTCCGCCTCGACGAGGGTCCAGGGCGCGTGACAGATCGCGGCGACCGGGCGCCCCAGCTCGAAGAACTCCTTCACGAACGCCACGGCCTTGCCGTTCATCCGCAGGAAGTCCGGATTGGCGACCCCGCCCGGCAGGACCAGGCCGCCGAAGGAATCCGCGGACACCTCACCGACGACCTCGTCCACCGTGAACCTGTCCGCCTTGTCCAGGTGGTGGAAGGCCTGGACCTCGCCCGGCTCGGTGGACACCAGCACCGGCTCGTGCCCGGCTTCCAATGCCGCCTGCCAGGGCTCGGTGAGCTCCACCTGTTCGACGCCCTTGGGCGCTGTCAGAAACGCGATACGCATGATCGGTCGACGCTCCTTTCCCGTTGTCGTCGTCTCCTGTCATTCGGCGGGTCCGGCGCCGCTGTCGAGATCCGGCGTCGGTGCCACGATGGGTGCCGAGGTCGCCTCGATGGCCGGGTCGTCGAGGCAGACGAGACCCACGGGTCCGCCCTCGTCGATCACCGCGACGTGCCGAGCCGACCGCTCACGCATCGTCCTCGCGGCGTGATCGATGTCTTCGTCCGCATGGACTGTGACCAGGTCCCGGCACACCGCCTGGGCCACGGGCAGCTGCCGAGGGTCGGCTCCGTCCGCGACAGCGCCGACCACCAGATCCCGATCGCTGACGAGCCCCATCAGGTCGCCGTCGTCCGTCACCAGGACGAGACCGATGCCCTGATCGCGCATCACTTGAGCCACCGATGTCACCGACGCCCGCGCGTCCACGGCCGTCAGAGCATCGGTCATGATGTCGCGCACTTTCCTGACCATTTCGGCCCCCTTCCGCTCTCCGGTAGGGCGCGGTCACCGCGCGCTCTGCTGCCGGGTACCCCGCACCGTGCGCCTCACCGCGAACTCCTGAGACACCCGGCACGACCCGACCTCCACCGGGTACTCACCAGCGGAGTCGCCATGACGGGGCACACTCGACCCGGGAGGACTGGAACGACCAGCAGGTGACGGGCCGATCACCATGGCGCCCGATGCCGGCATGGTCGAGCGGTTCGGCGCGGAGGCGTCGGCGCCAAGCCAGTCCCAGTGGGGTCAAGGTGTGCTGGGGCACCGACCGGCGTGAGGCCGTCCGCACCGCACACTGTCTGTGGGCCAACGAGCAGTTGCCCGGAGAACTCGCGCAGATCCTGCCGACCCCACGCCACTTCGAGCGCGCGTCCGAACTTGTCACCGAAGAACGGGGGCGGCGTACTACCGCACCAAGGTCCTGCCGCTGCTGCGCGGCTGACGGGCGCACGACGAGGCGGATATTACGTAACAATTTGGGCATACACCCCTTGATGGTGTTGGTGATGGCATCCTGCTGCAGGGAATCCTGCCCATTCCCGGGTGCAGGGAGGAGGCGTGCGTTGCCGTGGACGCTGAAGAGCGGGCAACGAACCATCACGCGATGGGCACAGGCCGGCAGCCTCGGCTCGTCGTGGAGATACGGCCCGAGGCCCGGACGGACACGGTTGTACTGGTCATGACCGGAGAGGTGGACCACGACTCGGCAGGGCCCCTGAAGGCGGCCCTGGAAGAGGGAAGCGGAGCACGGCGGATCATCGCCGACTGCTCCGGGCTGCAGTTCTGCGACTCGACCGGGCTGAACGTCCTGCTCAAGGCCCGGCTGCGCATGCTGAGCCACGGAGGACGCCTGGATCTCGCCGGACTGCGCCCGCCAGTGGACCGCATGTTCGAGATCACCGGCGCTCACAACGTCTTCCGGGTGTTCCAGGACGTCGAGACGGCACTCATGGACGGCGAGGCAGGCACGTGACGCGCGGCGGTCGGAGCCGACGGAGGGACCATGACGACGACAGGCGCCGACCATGAGCAGGTCAGACGACTCGCCCTGCGCGGCACAAGCGGGGCGGTGACCCGCTGCCGCGACTTCACCGCGGCGGCGTTGACCGACTGGGGCTGGCTTCCTGTCGCCACTCCGGAGGCACGCGAACAGGTCGAGGATGTGCTGCTGTTGGTGTCGGAGGTGGTCACCAACGCGTGTCTGCACGCCGGGGGCCCGGAGGAACTGGTCCTCCGGCACGCCGGCGAACGGCTGCGCATCGAAGTGTCCGACGCGAGCCCCGAGCATCCGCACGCCAAGGCTCCGCGTTCGCCCGCGCTTCCCGGTGGACACGGCCTGATGATCTTCGATCGGCTGGCCCGCACGTGGGGATCCGAGGCCAAGCCGGATCACGCCCGCGGAAAGGTCGTATGGGTGGAGGTCACCCGCCCGCCCGAGCAGAAGTCCCTTCGGGCGCGGTCGGCTCGTCGTCGACCAAGCCCGCTCTGAGTTCGCCGAGAATCCGCTTGAGCAGACGCGAGATGTGCATCTGCGACAGTCCGAGACGCTCACCGATCTCCGCCTGAGTGAGTTCCTCGCCGAAGCGCAGCGACAGCACGAGACGATCCCGTTCGCCCAGTCGCGCGATCAGCGGCTTCAGCGACTCGAAGTCCTCGACGAGTTCGTACGACGGCTCCGATGTGGCCAGATGCCGCGTCACGAGACGCAGCGCGTCGGCGTCGTCGTCCTCGACCGGCGCGTCGAGGGAGCGGGCGGCATAGCCGTTGGCGGCGCGCTCGCCCTCGGCCACGCACTCCTCGGTGACATGCATCTGGGCGGCGAGTTCGCCGCGACTGGGCCGGTGCCCGAGGTGCTGCTCCAGGCGGTCGGCGGACTTCGCCATCTCGATCCGCAGTTCCTGGAGCCGTCGGGGAACCCGCACGGCCCAGGTCGTGTCACGGAAGAACCGCTTCATCTCGCCGACGATCGTCGGCAGGGCGAACGCCGAGAACTCGACGTCGCGGTCGGCGTCGAAACGGTTGATCGCCTTGATCAGACCGATCGTGCCGACCTGCATGATGTCCTCCGCCGCGTCCGGATGGTCTCTGAACCGGCGGGCGGCGAACCTGACGAGACTGAGATTCAGTTCGACCAGGGTGTTGCGCACGTAGGAGTACTCGGGCGTGCCCTCCTCGAGTTCACGCAGGCGGGGGAAGAGGGCCGCGGAGAGGGACCGCGCGTCATCCGTCGAGACCTCGGTCGGCCGCGTGATGTCGGGCAGTCCGGCAAGGGCCGCGCGGCGCATCGCGGCGCCCGCGTCATGGGCGGAGGTCCCGGAGGCCTGGACGGTGGACATGAGGCTCCTTCGACGGTGGCGGTGGGCCTGCGCCGCGGTGAACGCGGTGGGGTCCGTCGGTCGAGCATCCTGTAGCCATTCTCCCCCTATGGAATGCTATGGGATGTTTTGATGCGGTGTGCTCTGGAAAGGCGCAGCGCGTGGCCAGGACCACGGAGCAGCCGACCGGCGACCGCTCGTTGCGCTACGAACTCCCGGCGGAACCCGGAGTGGTCGCCCATTGCCGCGCCCTCACACAGCGGGCGCTGCTCACATGGTTCGGATCCGCCGGCGGGCCCGGCCGGAAAGCCGCCGACGACGCCGTGCTGCTGGTGTCGGAGGTGGTCACGAACGCCTGCACGCACGGGGGCGCTCCGTCCGAGTTGCACCTCACGGCAACCGATCGGGCACTGTGGGTGCAGATCAGCGACACCAGCCCGGCGGCTCCTCATCTGCAGGGCCGGCACAGTGCGTCTCGCACCTCGGGGCACGGGCTGTATCTCGTCGAGCGGCTCGCGGCGCGCTGGGGGTGCGTACCCGGCTCTCACGGTGGCAAGACCGTCTGGTTCGAGGTGGACATCGTCCCGGAAGCCGCTGCTCCGGACCGGTCCTAGAGTGGAAACGCGGTGCGTGGCCACTCCGCAGTCAGGCCTGTCGGCCCACGCGTCGCCCGCTCGTACGAGGTGCTCTCATGGCAAAGCGCAGAGCAGCGCGCCTCGGCGCGGCCCCGGCCGCCGCCGGCTCGGATGAGGACGGCCTGCGTCGACTGCTCGCCGGACTCACCGCGGTACGGGACGGAGATCTCTCCGTCCAGCTCCCCGAGGACGCCGCCGGAACCCTCGGGGACATCGCCGTGGTCTACAACGACATGGTCGACCGGCTCTCCCTGCTCACGTCCGAGGTCACTCGGGTCGCCGGACAGGTGGGCGACGAAGGGGTGCTCGGCAGCCGCGTGCACGAACCGCGGACGAGCGGGGCCTGGCATGAGCTGACCACTGGCGTCAACGCGATGGCGGACAACCTCACTCTGCAGGTGCGTTCCATCGCTCATGTGGCGACCGCCGTCGCCCGCGGGGATCTCACGCAGAAGATCCGGGTGGACGCACGCGGCGAGATCCTGGAGCTCAAGGAGACGATCAACACCATGGTCGACCGGCTGTCGTCGTTCGCGGAGGAGGTCACCCGTGTGGCGCGTGAGGTCGGTACGGACGGCAAGCTGGGCGGTCAGGCCACGGTCCGCGGGGTGTCCGGGACCTGGAAGGACCTCACCGACAACGTCAACTTCATGGCCGACAACCTGACCAACCAGGTTCGTAACATCGCCCAGGTCACCACCTCCGTCGCACAGGGCGACCTGACCAGCCGCATCGACGTCGCCGCACGCGGCGAGATCCTCGAACTCAAGACCACGATCAACACCATGGTGGACCGGCTGTCCTCGTTCGCCGCCGAGGTGACGCGCGTGGCACGCGAAGTGGGAACGGAGGGGAAGCTCGGCGGGCAGGCCACGGTCCACGGGGTGTCCGGGACCTGGAAGGACCTCACCGACAACGTCAACGAACTCGCCGGCAACCTGACCCGGCAGGTCCGGGCCATCGCGGAGGTCACGAGTGCCGTGGCCGAGGGGGATCTCACCCGCTCCATCACCGTCGACGCACCCGGCGAGGTGGGCGAACTGCGCGACAACATCAACGCCATGGTGGAGTCGCTGCGCGCGACGACCCGGGCCAACCAGGAGCAGGACTGGCTGCAGACGAATCTGGCCCGGATCACCGGACTGCTCCAGGGCACCCGCAGCGTGCCCGAGATAGCCCAGCTGATCATGACGGAAGTGCCGCCGCTGGTCTCGGCCCAGTGCGGTGCCTTCTTCGTCGTCGAAGAGGGCGAGCACGGCCCCGAGCTGGTCATGGCGGCCGGGTACGGGCTCGCCGAACCGCCCGAGTCCGGCACGCCACGCCGGTTCCGCGTCGGCCAGGGCCTCGTGGGCCAGGCCGCCCGCGACCGACGTGCCCTCCTCGTCGACTCGGTGCCCCCGGGATACGCCACCATCTCCTCCGCCGTCGGATCGGCGGAGCCCACGGCACTCATCGTGCTGCCCATCGTGGTCGAGGACCTGGTGCTCGGCGCCGTCGAACTCGCCGCCCTCCACAGCTTCACCGCCCTGCACCGCGACTTCCTCGGCCGGTTCGTCGTGAGCGCCGGAGCCGTGCTCAGCTCACTGGTGGCCAATCTGCGCACCGACGCGCTGCTCGCCCAGTCGAGGAACCTCGCCGACGAACTCCGTTCCAAGACGGAGGAGTTGCAGGCCCGGCAGCAGGAACTCCAGCGGTCCAACGCGGAACTGCAGGAGCAGGCCGCCCTGCTCGCCGAGCGCAACAAGGACATCGAGTCGAAGAACCGGGTCATCGAGCAGGCCCGGCAGGAACTGGAGGAACGCGCCCAGCAGTTGTCCCGTACCTCACGGTACAAGTCCGAGTTCCTGGCCAACATGAGTCACGAGCTGCGGACACCGCTGAACAGTCTGCTCACCCTGGCCCGTCTCCTCGCCCAGAACCCCGAGGGCAACCTGACGAAGAAGCAGGTCAACTACGCGGAGGTCATTCACTCGGCCGGTTCCGACCTGCTCCAGCTGATCAACGACATTCTGGATCTGTCCAAGGTGGAAGCGGGCAAGATGGACGTCCGGCACGAGTCCTTCCTCCTGTCGCATCTTCTGGAGCACCTGACGGCGGCGTACGGTCCCGTGGCGAGCGAACGTGGGCTCGACTTCACCGTCTCCGTGGCGCGGGAGGCGCCCGAGTCCCTCACCACCGACGAGGCGCGGCTGCGTCAGGTGCTGGGCAACCTGCTCTCCAACGCGCTGAAGTTCACCGACGAAGGGAGCGTCACGCTGAGCGTCGAACCCGCCGACGCCGCCGAGACGCCCACCGATCTGCACGGTGCCGCACCGGTACTCGCCTTCCGCGTCACCGACACCGGAATCGGCATCGCCACCGAACGCCTCCGGCACATCTTCGAGGCCTTTCAGCAGGGCGACGGCACCACTGCGCGCCGCTACGGCGGCACCGGACTCGGTCTCTCCATCAGCCGGGAGGTCGCCACGCTCATCGGCGGCGCCATCGGGGTCGAGAGCACACTGGGGCGCGGCAGCCGCTTCACGTTGTACCTCCCCGTGCACACGGAGCCACCCACACCGGCCGCGCCTGCCACGGGCGAGGACGCCCGTCCTCGGGGGCACACGCTCCCGGAGCCCTCCGCTCCTGGCATCTGCGCGGCGGAGTCCGCTGCGGCCGTGCTGGTCGTGGACGACGACCAGCGCAACGTCTTCGCTCTCACGGAGGTTCTGAAGACCCATGGGCTACGGGTCGTGACCGCCGACGGCGGACGCCGGGCCATAGAACTGCTCACCGAACGCGACGACATCGAGCTCGTGCTGATGGACGTCATGATGGCCGGGATGGACGGGTACGAGGCGATCGAGCAGATCCGCAGGCTCCCGGGCCGCGCGAACCTTCCGATCATCGTGGTCACCGCGAAGGCGATGCCCGGCGATCGTGCCAGCGCCCTGGCAGCCGGCGCCGACGGCTACCTGGCCAAGCCCATCGACCAGACGGAGCTGCTCGCCATGATCCATCACCGGCTGGCGAAGTGACGGCTCCCCGGCCCGGCCGGTCCCTCACCCTCGAGGCTCACCGGCGGGACGGGGCGCGTCCCCGCTCCGGCTCGCGGGTCACCGCACCCCGACGGCGACGATGCACGTGTCGTCGTCGGTGTCCCCCATGGCCAGGCCGAGCAGTCCGTCGACCAGCGGCCCCAGCTGCCCGCCGGTCGCGAGTTCGTCGGTCGCGAGTTCGTCCACCGCGGCGACGAGGTGGGCGAGTCCCACGCCCAGCCCGTCGTGCCGCCGCTCGATCAGCCCGTCCGTGTACAGCAGCAGGGTGTCTCCCGGCCGCAGCGCGATGCGCCGCTCCGCATAGGGGAACGACGGGACCGCGCCGAGCAGGATGTCCTCAGGGGTGTCCAACAGCCGGGCGCGACCGCCCCGGAGCAGCAGGAGCGGAAGGTGCCCGGCGCTCGACCAGACGAGGTCCCGCGCGTCCGGGTCGTACAGGGCGCACACCGCTGTCGCGCTCGTCCCGTCGCCGGTGCGCAGCGTGACCTCGTTGAGCCACCCCATCAGCTGCCCGGGCGGCCCGCCGGTGAAGGCGAGCGCCCGCTGGGCGTTGCGCAGCGCGACCATGCCGGTGACGGAGTCGATTCCGTGCCCGGCGATGTCACCGACGGCCACCAGCAGCTTGCCGTCCGGCAGCGGCAGCACGTCGTACCAGTCGCCGCCGACCTGGTACTCCTCCGCCGCCGGACGGTATCGAGCGGCGACCACCAGGCCCCCGGGCAGCTCCTGGGGGGCGGGGGTCTCCGGAACGATGGCCTGCTGGAGCTGGAGAGCGAGTCGGTGCCGTAGCTCCGCCTGGTCGCGGACCACGGTCAGGCTGTCGAACGTCGCGTTGAGCGCGAGTTCCGTGCGATGGATCACCGACTCGTCCTGGTACACCCCGACGAAACCGGTGACCGTCTCCCCGTCGAGCAGCGGCTCCGCCGCCACCCGCACATGCCGCACGGATCCGTCCGGGCGCACGATCCGCAGCACGGACTGCGCGCCTGTCCTGCCGTCCATGAGTGAGCGCAGCAGTTCCGTGAGGGCGCCGTCGTCCCCTCGGTGGATCCGTCCCCGCAGCGCCAGCAGGGGCACCGGGGCCTCGTCCCGTCCCATCCCGAACATGTCGTAGGCCTGCTCGGACCACACGGTCTCGCCGCCGGTCAGGCTGTCCTGGAAGGTGGCGACGCGCTGCAGCCGGGAAACGGCGCGACCGGTCGCGAGGCCGGAGTCGGTCACGGTGTTCCACAGGAGTACGTACCGAGCGTCCCCGGCCGGCAGGACCCGGACATCCAGCAGCGGTGCGGGCGCCCCGTGCGGCTCCGTGCGGGCGATGGCCGGAAGCCGGGCGGCCCGCTGCGGGCGGCGGCTTTGCCGGGCCTGCCGGATCAGCCGCCCGAGGGCCTGGTGGGTCAGCGGGAAGACACGCGACAGGTGCCTGTCACCTGCCGAGAGCGCTCCCCCGAGGGTGGCGACGGCCTCTCCGTTGACGTGTTCGACCATCACGGCCCCGGTCGCGTCGCTCGTCTGCAGCAGTGCCGCAGGCTGGGTGAGAGCGTCGAGGAGGTCGACCATCACGGGCACGGCCGGCATGGGGCTGTCCGGGCGGTCCAGGACGGCTACCGCCATGCCCATCAGGTCGGTGACAGCGCGCCGTAGCGAGGCGTCGAACAGTGTGGGTCCCGGCCAGCCGACCAGCGCCAGGCCGATCAACTCCCCCTGCCGCCTCAGGGGCAGCAGGGCCCTGGCCGCGTCCGCCCGTACTCCGGGCATCGGGCAGCCTTCGGCCGGACCGCCCTCCAGCCACAGGGGAACGCTGCCATCAAGGGCGGTGCGAAACGGCTCGGGACAGGCCGGCGAGATCCAGCGCCAGGCCGCGGCCTCCGAGGCCCCGACCCCGGCGTGCCCGGCGAGGCTCAGGCTGCCGGAGGCGGCCGAACGCCACAGCCACAGGCTGTCCGCCCCGAGCGGGCCGAGGGCGCCCTCGAGCAGCGTCCGGGCCGCGTCCCCGACACTGTCCGTCGCCTCGGCGGCCGCGGCGGTGCGGCGCTGCTGCCGAGCCTGGAGCGGCGGGACCGGACTCGGGACGACGGGCTGGTCGCCCGGCGCCGCGACCGAGTTCACGACGTCGGCGGCGAGATCCGCGGGCGAGAGTCCGGTCGCCCCGGCCAGAGCGTCGAGGTGCGCGGCCGCGTCTGCGACGGAGACCCCGAGCTGCGCGGCGAGAACGCCCGTGGCCAGATCGGTCAGATGGCGGCGCGCGGAGTCGGCCCGGAGCCGCTCGATCTCCGCGGCCAGGCCGGTGAATCCGGAATCGGCCCAGTCGGCGGACGCTCCGGCGGGCCCCGCAGACATGGTCAAGGCAACCTCCGTTCCGCCGTCACGCGGGCGTCCCGGAACATGCACTCGTACGTCTCCGGATTTTACCCGCCCATCCCGCTACCGAGGCCTTCCGCTGCCCCGCATGAACGGGGCCCACCGGGGCAGTCGCCGGTGAGAGGGCGACGCCGGTGCCCTGTTGCCGGCGCCGCATCCTCGCCGGAGCGGAGGGTGAGCCCTCCGCACGGTCACCGTCGCGTCCCTGGGGCGACGCGGAACGCGAAGACCGCACGGCAGGCTGGAGGGCAGCGCTGGTGACGCGCACGGACGGGCAGCGCGATCGGGGCTCCACGGCCCGGGACGTACGCACTCGGGTCACCGTCCTGTTCGCTCTCGCAGCCAACCTCGTGATCGCCGCGGCCAAAACGGTCGCCGGGCTCTTCGCCGGATCCCCCGCGCTGCTCTCGGAGGCGGCGCACTCGGTCGCGGACAGCCTGAACGAGGTGTTCCTGCTCGTCGCGGTACGCCGCAGCAGGCGCCCCGCCGACGACCGTCATCCGTTCGGCTACGGCAAGGAGCGTTACTTCTGGGCGCTGCTGGCCGCGGTGGGGATCTTCGTCATGGGCGGGTGTTTCTCCGTGTACCAGGGCGTCCAGGCCCTGCGAGTGGACCAGCAGGAATCGTTGAAGGGCTACCTGGCGGGGCTCGCGGTGCTCGGGGTGGCGCTGCTGGCCGAAGGCGGATCCCTGGTCCGCGCCCTCCACCAGGCGCGTCGGCACCGGGAGGGCGCGGCCGACCCGGCACTGCGCACGGTGATCGCGGAGGACTCGACGGCCGTGGCCGGTGTGCTCCTCGCGGCGGGCGGTATCTCGCTCCACCTGGCGACCGGCCAGGTGGCGTGGGAGGCGGGCGCGTCCATGGGGATCGGCCTCCTGCTGGTGTGCGTGGCCTATCGGTTGGCCCGGGAGACACGGGACCAGCTGATCGGCGAGGCGGTCGACACGGAGCTGCGCGACCGGATCGGTGAATTCCTCGCGTCCCAGAACGAGATCGACAGGGTCGCGGCACTGCTGACGATGCGACTGGGACTGGACTCCGTGCTGGTCGCCGCTCGCGTCGATCTCGCACCGGGGCTCGACAGCGAGGAGGTCGAGCTGGTCTGTGTCCGGATCAAGAAGCGGATCAGCGGCGAGTGGCCGCAGGCCGAGCATGTGTTCCTGGACATCACCGAGGCGCCCGGCCCCGACAAGGACCCACCCTCATCGGCCGTCACTGCCCATGTCACGGTCCGCCGGCTCTCCCGCGTCCTTGGACGCGGTGGCGCGAGCCCGGGCCCATAGCGGGACGACGAACCAGCACAGTACGAACCACAGGAGCATCGCGGTGACGATCCAGCCCGCCACCTCGCCCAGCCCGGCCACCCGCAGGATCAGAAACAGGGCACTCGCCATCGTGCACAACAGCAGGAGCAGACCCGTCATGGCCAGCCGTGCGGCCCAGTCCACGGTCTGCGGCTTGAGATGCCGACCGGCCAGGCTGCGATGCACCGCGACCGGCCCGATGAGAGCGCCGGTCGCGGCCGCTCCGAAGACCACCGTCACCAGATAGATGGTCCGTTCGGTGTCCGACAGCGTGGCGAAACGGGACTGGAAGACCACGGTGAGCAGGAAGCCGAAGAGAATCTGGACGCCGGTCTGAGCCACGCGCAGCTCCTGGAGCAACTCGCTCCACCGCCGGTCCGCCCTCTCCTCCTCGGTCTCGTCGCGACCCCGTCCAACGGAATCCGTATGTTGCTCCACTACGTTCCCTCCGTAATCACCGCGTTGTACGTCCCGGAAGAACCGCAGATACAGGATGCGTCGTGACAGCACGGCGTGCGCGTTCCGGGCCGCCAGCCCCTTGCGTAACTCTTCCGTCCTCAGGTGGATACGCGCGGAGCGAGAGCGCCCTCGGCCAGTTCCTCCCGATGGCCGCCTGGGCAGGTGGCGGTGGTGTCAGCAGGGCAATCCGGGGTGACGTCCCGGACCCTGCGTCACTACGACGAGATCGGATTGCTTGCTCCCGCGTACATCGGCGGCAACGGCCACCGCACTACGAGCAGGCTGGACGACACTCGACATGGGAAAGTTCAGCAGGCCGGAGAACATGTTCACCGGCTTCGACACCGCCCGATACGGGTCGCCCGCCCGCGCGCAGTGGCCTGCCCAGGCGCAGCAGTCGGCGCAGTTCGCCGCCACGCTGAGCTCCTGACCGGCGAGGTCATCACCGGCGGCGTGTGGGGTGGGAACTCTCCATCTGTCTGTGCGCTGTACCGTCTCCGGAGGCGATCACCAGGAGGGGCGGGATGACGAGCGGTCTCCAGTTCAGTTGGGAACTGAGAGGCAGTGGTTGGGCAACCTGCCGCATCAAAGACGACTTCGCGAACCGGAAGGACGTCGTCAGCTACTGCACGGACGCCCTTGCCGACGTGCTTCACGGTGTGGCCGGTCTCTACGGTCCCACTGCTGTCCAGCGCTTCTCCTTCGATCTTGAGCCGGCCGAAGTGAGGTGGGTACTGCGCGGCAGCGGTGTGGACGTTGACATGGCGATCTACCGCTTTCCTGACATGTCGTCGGCCTTCGATCTGCCCGACCAGGACGGCACGCTCGTCTGGGGTTCCACGCACCCCCGAACCGTCCTCGCTCACGCCGTCTTGGAGGCTGCTCAGTCAGTACTGCGGCTTCACGGTGAGGAGGGTTACCTGGCGGAGTGGATGCGACACCCCTTTCCCGTCGCTGCACTGCAAGACCTCCGCCGACTGCACCTCCAGCACGACAAGTGTGAACGCCAACACGATGTGGCCTTCCCAGCAGTCGGTAAGTGATCAGGCAGCAGAACGACGACCTGCGGCCGACTTTCTCGGTGCGCTCAGCGGGCGGTGCCGGTGGCGCCGCCCGGGAACTCCAGGTCGGCATAAAGCCACTCGTCGACTCCCGAGGTGGCGACCATGGCCTCGACGTGCCGGAGATCGCCCAGTTCCCCGCTGTCCAGCAGCTCGTGCAGGCGCCGGCTGACCGGGTGGAACAGGTAGTGGAAGCCCTCCATGAACACGGTGCCGGACTTGGCAGCGGCCTCGCGGGCCTCGGTCGCCTCCTCGGCGTTGCTCGCGGACGGCTTCTCGGTGAGGACGTGCTTTCGAACAAGCGGTGTTCCCCGCCACCCTCGACGCGCTGGTCACCGCCGACCTGGAGACCGACTCAGTGCACCAGACCCTGCGCCGCCTCGGACTGCACCCGACCATCGGCTCCTCCGTCCTCACCGCACGCACGGCCGACCAGGACGCACCCGGCCGATGCGACGCCCGCAACGCCCTGATGCTCCTCGACTGAAGCGGGTCGTCCGGGTCCGGCTGTTGGTGTCAGCCCGAACTCAGCCGCCCTGGACTGCGTCGGGGTGATCGGCGACGTAGTCCTGCACGACCGACAGGAAGCTCAGGTCGGGCTCCAGACCGAGTGCGGCAGCGCGTCTGTTGTCGAAGACGGCGGGCCACGAGGCAACGATGGCCTCGATGGCTGGGTCAGGAGCCAGGGTCACCAGGTCGGCGACGGTATCGCCGGCCACCTTCCGCAGCGTGGCGAGCATCTCGGCGACCGTGACCGTGAGCGCGGGAAGGTTGACAGGCGCTTGGCCTTCGAGCCGACCCGGCCCGACGCCGCGCTCGGCCTCCGCGATGCGGAGGATTCCCTGGATGGTCCGTCGCGGTGAGGCGAGGGCCACGCGCAGGTCGGGCCGTACCGGGCAGGTCGCCGGGAGTCCGGCGAGCGGTTCGCGGACGATGCCGGAGAGGAAGCCGGAGGCGGCCGCGTTCGGGCGGCCCGGCCGCACCGCGACGGTCATCAGGCGGGCGACGCGTCCGTCGAGGAAGCCACGGCGCGTGTAGTCCGCGATCAGATGCTCGCAGATGAGTTTCTGGGTTCCGTAACTCGACTGCGGCATGGGCATGGACGCCTCGCTGACCACCGGAGGCAGGGGCAGCTCAGGACTCGAACCGTAGACGGCGAGGCTGCTGGCGAACACCACGCGGGGCGTCGGCCCGTCGGCGGCCGCCTGGGCACGGGCAGCGTCGAGGAGGGCGCGGGTGGTGTCCACATTGGCGCGCATGCCGAGGCCGAAGTCGGCCTCGCACTCGGCCGACACCGCGGCGGCGAGATGAAACAGCACATCGACCGGCTCGGCAAACAGGTCGTCGAGGCGGTCGATCAGGTCGCCGTGTACGACGTCCACGAGCGGGTCCGTCGCCGCCGGGAAGTCGGGCTGCACGACGCGATCGGCAAGCACCAGTCGGGTTATCGGTGCGCCACGAAACGTGCGTGTCTGCAGCAGTGTGGCGACCAGCCGGCGTCCCAGGAAGCCGAAGGCGCCCGTGATGACGACCCTCACTTGTCTTCTCCTCGCGTGCGTGCGGGGCGTGGCACTGTCCAATGCAGCGTCACCCCGCGTGGCCGTACAGGGAGCCGGAGCGCGCGCCGGTCAGCAGAGCACTCACCGTAACGAGCACTCCCCCGACCAGGACCGCAGGCAATGGCCGACACGCTGCTCCCCGTCGCTTGCCCAACACCATGGTAGAGACGAACTCATGTGACATGAAAGGAAGTTGTCGGCAGGCCCCTGGCAGGCCCCATGTGGCGTCGGCAGCAGCCCCCGGGCACGGCGGACGGCTGCGGCTTGAGTGGCCGGCGGACGGCTGCGGCGCCGCGTTCGCCCGGCGGTACTGTGACGCGCAAACCCAGGTGGACCACCTGCTCATGACCGGCGGCTCCGGCGATCCCGGGGGCCGGTCGGGCAGGTCGGCTCCCTCCGCGTACGGAAGGTCACCGCCGATGCCCCAGCCCGCCATGGCCACTGCCGCCGCCATCGTCGCCACCCCGGTCCTCGCCGAGGTCGTCCGTTCCGGATTCGTCGAGGGGCGGCACCGGGGCAGCCTGGTGCTGCTCGCCGCGGACGGCTCGGTGGAACTGGCACTCGGTGGAGTGACGTCCCCCGTCTTCCCGCGCTCCTCCAACAAGCCGATGCAGGCGGCCGGTGTGCTACGGGCCGGCCTGGACCTCGCGGGCGAGCGGCTGGCGCTGGCGGCCGCGAGCCACTCCGGTGAGGCCTTCCACCGCGACCTGGTGCGCACGATGCTCGACGAACACGGACTGAGCCCTGAACACCTGCAGTGCCCGCCGTCCCTCCCCCTGGACCAGGAGGAGCAGGAGGCCTACCTGGCAGCGGGCGCACGCCGCGACCGGGTGGCCATGAACTGCTCCGGCAAGCACACGGCGATGCTGGCGGCCGCCGCACTGCGGAACTGGCCGCTGGACTCGTACCTCGACTCCGACCACCCGCTCCAGCAGCTCATCCGCACCGTGGTGGAGGAGGCGGCCGGCGAGCCGGTGGCCGCCGTCGGCACGGACGGCTGCGGGGCGCCGCTGATGGCGATCAGTCTGACCGGGCTTGCCCGGGCCTTCCGCTCCTTCGTCCTGGCCGCGCCCGGCACACCCGAGCGGCGGGTCGCCGACGCCATGCGCGCCCACCCCGAGTACGTCGCCGGAACCCGCCGCCACGACACCTGGCTCATGCGGGGGATACCGGGCGCCCTGTCGAAGGTGGGCGCCGAGGCCGTGCAGGCCGTCGCCCTGCCCGACGGCCGCGCCCTGGCCCTCAAGATAGAGGACGGTGGCGCCCGGGCCCTGGGGCCGGTCCTGGCCCGCGCGCTTCGTCTGACCGGCCTGACCTCGCCCGTGATCGACCGCGTCGGCCGTATGCCGTTGCTGGGCGGAGGGCTGGAGGTGGGAGAGGTACGGGCCGTGTTCTGAGGCGTAGGCGCTGAGGGAGAAGCCTCTCGTCGCCCGTCATCGCCCGTCATCGCCCGTCATCACTCCTCATCGAACCGCTCTGCTCCGGTTGTCCGAGGCGCAGGACGCGCAGGTGGACGCCGAACTGGCCATGCGCCGCGGCCATCTGAGCTGGGATGCGGGGCACGTCGAGGAGTCGCTCGAACTCTTCCGGCCGGCAGGAAAGTTGTACGAGCAGGCCGGAAGTCCGGCGGGCGTGGCCCACGCTGCCGTGTCGGAGGCCTGGGCGATGCCGCAGCTGGGGCACCGCGAGGAGGCGGCGCAGCGGGCCCGGGAGGTGCTCGGCGTTCCACACACCGACCCGGCGTGACCGCCCGCTCTGACGGCCCGGATCACGCTCGGCGTCGCCATCGCCCACGAGGAACCGGACGAGGCGGCTGAACACCTGCGCCATGCACTGGCGCTGGCCCGCGACGACGGGCACCTGCACAACCAGGCGTGGTCTCTCAAGGAAGCGCTGGCCCACGAAGGCATCGCGATCGTCCTCGACGGGACTGATCCGGGCGGGGCCGCCGAGCACCGTGCAGCGGGGCAGGCCGTCCGGCAGGAACTCGACCCCGGGGCTTACTGATCGGCTCAGCGAGAAGCCCTTCGCCTGTGCGGAGACCAGTGAACCTGTTCCGTCAGGTGGTACGTCTGCGTCGGCGGGCGGTGTTGATGAGGGTGTGCAGCATCGCCTGGGCCGTGGGAAGCCGGTTCGCCGCCTGGCGCCAGACCAGGGATCGGGGGCCGTCGAGCACCTCTGAGGCGATCTCCTGCCCGCGGACGGCCGGCAGGCAGTGCATGGCCACGGCATCGCGCGGCGCATGGGAGAGCAGGGCGTCGTCGACCCGGTAGGCGGCCAGCTGTTCGGTCCTTTCGGCGCGTTCGTGGTGTCTGTCCATGGGCACCCACACCTCGGCGTAGACGGCCTGCGCGGCGCCGACAGCCTCGATCGGCTCGGCGGTGAGCGTGACGGAACCGCCGGTCTGCGCCATCAGCTCACGGGCCTCGCCGAGGATGTCCTCCTCGGTCTCGTAGCCGGGCGGAGTAGCGACGACGAGGTGCATGCCGGAGGCCGCGCACGCCGCGAGGAACGAGTTGCACGTATTACTCGTGCCGTCCCCGATGAAGGCGGCGGTCATGCCGGCCAGGGTGCCGAAGTGCTCGCGCAGCGCGAGGAGGTCGGCGAGGGACTGGCACGGGTGGTGGGTGTTGGACAGGGCATTGATGACCGGCACCGTCGAGGCGTCGGCCATCTGCTCCACCGTGGCGTGGTCGAAGGTGCGCACCGTGATCGCGTCGAGGTAGGACGACAGGACGCGGGCGGTGTCGCCGGCCGTCTCGCCGTGGCCGAACTGCAGGTCCTCACGGTTCAGCACGATGGCCGCCATGCCGAGGCGCTGGGCAGCCGTGGCCAGGGACACCCGGGTCCGTGTGGACGGCTTCTCGAAGATGCACCCGATGGCGCCCCCTCGCAGATCGCGCTCCCACCCCAGCGGCTCCCGCTTCATGCCCTCCGCCAGGTCCAGCAGCCCCACCAGGGTCTGTGGGTCGAGGTCGCTCACCCGCAGCAGATCATCGGGGACTTTGCCATTCACAGCCGGACGGTTGGCCTCACAGGTGGGGATCGGCTGGGTCATCGTGGCTCTCCCGCTCCGTTCACGCGGTCGGGGCTCTTTGTCGCCAGTGTGATCGGCGGCTGCCATCGGCGCACACCGGCACCTTCCGACGGGTGAACTGTCGCCCAACCCTGGTCGCCATCAGGCAGGCACCGGCGGGCCGGTTGCTCAACCGGCGGCGACGCGCTGCACGACGGGGCGCCAGGACTCCAGAGCCGCCACTCGCAGGCCCACCACCTTGCCGGCGTCGTCGGCGCGGCGCAGCGCGATCGCCCCGGAGAAGTCGGGGTCGGTCTCGAAGGCGCTCGCTTCCGGCGGAGTCATGGGACCGCCCTGGCAGCCTAGGGTCCGTGCGCTCTCCGGGGAGAGCGCGAGGTGTGGGTCGGCGGCGGCGAGGTAGCGCTTGGCCGGGACGTGCAGGGCGACCAGGCGGGCGACCCGGGGTCCCAGCAGGCCCCGCACCGCCGTCGCGGCGTGTGCGCCGTGCCCCGCTTCGTCGCCGGGCGCGAGGTAGTGGCCGATGTCGTGGACCAGTCCGGCCACCTGAAGTTCCTCGTCGTCCGGGTGGCGCTCGGCCAGCACGGCGGCGACCTGGAGGCCGTGGTCGAGGATGTCCACCGGGTCGCCGGAACGGTCCGGGGTGTCCCAGACGTCCGCGCAATCGGCCAGCAGAGCCATGAGCGCGTCCACGGTCGGTATCGGGTCGTACGTCACGGGGCGACACTGCCGCAGTGGGACGTACGGCAGGTGACGGCAGGTTGTACTCCGCTTGCGCGGCGCCCGATGAACCCGCGTGCGTGCCGACGACGCCGTCCTGACGTGTCGTGTCTCAGTCGTCGCCGACGAGCGCGAACGCGAAGGCGAAACGGCGGTCGACCCAGCCCGCCCGCACGGTCACCTGCTCGCTCCCCTCCGAGACCATGACAATGTTGTCCTCGGCCCGCCACTCCAGCGCCCGTGCCCTGGAACGCTGATCACCGCCGTCGGCCCCCAGGTCCGCGATCGCGTCCAGGACTCCCCCGATGAGCTTCTCGACCAGACGTCCGGTGATCTCCTTGGCATCCCCGCGCCGGCCCACTCGCTGCGGCCCAAGACCTCCGGTTGGCCGGGCTGCTCGATGCGCCAGGAGTGCTTGAACGGACGGCGCTTCGGCGGTACGCGCACCAGGGTGCCGACGGCCTGCCCCACCCCGTCACGCACGATGTGCCGCCGCTCTCCGCCGACCTCCACGGCCGGTTCCACGTAGCACAGCAGGCGTCGCGCGCCCGGATCCTCGAAGAAGGTCTGCTCGGGGCGGACGGCAGGCCAGGCGGATGAACCTCGGTGGCTCCTGCGCCTTCTGCCTGCCGAACCCCAATTCCCCTGCACGGCCCGCGCGCCCCACCCGACGGCTCGGCGCGGTCGGCGACTCAGCTCGTCCGGGACTAGGATCGGCGCGGCAGCTTCCAGTTCGGGCGCGGGAAGTGGCAGGTGTAGCCGTTCGGATAGCGCTCCAGGTAGTCCTGGTGCTCGGGCTCGGCCTCCCAGAAGTCGCCCACGGGCTCGACCTCCGTGACCACCTTCCCCGGCCACAGCCCGCTCGCCTCGACGTCTGCGATCGTGTCCACGGCGACGCGGTGCTGTTCCTCGTCGGTGTAGTAGATGGCGGACCGGTAGCTACGCCCGAGGTCGTTGCCCTGGCGGTCCCGCGTGGTCGGATCGTGGATCTGGAAGAAGAACTCCAGGATGTCGCGGTAGCTCGTGGCCGTGGGATCGAAGAGGATCTCGATGGCCTCGGCGTGGTCGCCGTGGTTACGGTACGTGGCGTTCGGCGTGTCACCCCCGCTGTACCCGACGCGGGTGGACTTCACGCCCGGCTGCTTGCGGATCAGGTCCTGCATGCCCCAGAAACAACCGCCCGCCAGTACGGCTCGCTCGGTTCCCACTGTCATCGGTCGCTCCCTCGTGTCGAGCCGCGCTCCGGCACGGTCTTTGACGTGCCGGTTCTCACGTTCATCCAGCTTACTTGCTCGGACATTGAAACCTTGATCGAGTGGCCGCCGTGCGACAGCGGCCGGGAGGGGCCATGACCGTGACGGGTCTGCTGTCCGACCGCGATCGCTGCTGTCCAGCCGTGATCGTTACTGCCCTGCGGTCATCCTCGCGATCGCGGTCAGCGTCTGCCGGCTCGGGCCAGCGCGGCCTCGGCCTCGGCGGCCAGGGTGGCGACCAGATCGGCTGCGGACGGCAGATCGTTGATGAGGTCGACGCCCTCGCCGGCCCACTGCGGCAGCGCGGGGATCTCCCCTGCTGCCACGGCGTCCTGGTACGCCTGCTGGGCATGCGGGTCAGCGGCGAGTGTGTCCTCCCGGCCCCGCCATCCGTCGAGGAACGGATGACCAAGGGTGCGCGCGGTGTACCGGGCCGGCCACCGCGAGCCGCGGGCGATGTCCAGCACCCTGTTGCGCTCTGTGTCCTCTCCGCGTCCCTCGACGATCGCCTTGGCCGTCGCGGGGGCGACCAGGGCCTCGGTCGTGGCTTGGAAGCGGGTGCCGAGCAGTGCTCCGGCAGCCCCCAGTGCCAGGGCGGCCGCCACGCCGCGGCCGTCCGCGATTCCGCCGGCCGCCAGCACGGGCACCGGTGCCGCCAGGTCCACCACGACGGGCACGAACGGCAGTGTGGACCGCCCGTGCCGGGCTCCGTGCCCACCGGCTTCGGTGCCCTGCGCCACGATCACATCGGCGCCCAGATCCACCGCCCGTCGGGCCTCTTCGAGGTCGGTGACCTGGAGGATCAGTGGTGTGCCCGCGCTGCGGATGCGCTCCACGAACGGACTGGGGTCACCGAAGGACAACATCAACGCCGCCGGCTCGTGCTCCAGCGCCCGCGCGACCACACCGTCGTCGATCGCCCAGGCCTGAAAGCCGATGCCCCAAGGTTTCCCCGCGCTCTCGCCCACCAGGACGGGCAGCTCGCGGCTCAGCCACTCCTGGTCGCCGTTCCCGCTGCCCAGCAGACCAAGCCCACCGCCACGGGAGACCGCCCCGGTCAGGGCACCACCGGCCGACCCACCCATCGGAGCCAGGGCAATCGGATGCTCCACACCGAACAGATCCGTGAACGCCGTCGCCAATCCCATGACGGCAATCCTCACCTACCTGTCGTGCGGGTTGCAGCGAATTCGACTCCCTCGACCCAGCCCTGCAATCAGCTGCCGATCGTGGTCACGTCGTCGCTGTGCTCCGGTCCCGGCCCACCTCGTGCGATCCGCGACAGATCCGTCATCAGCGAGCCCAGCCAGGACACGGTGGAGTAGTACAGCCGCGGCGCGCCGGGCGGCTCCGTGGCGAATCCCGCCAGCGCCGGGTCGAGCGGTGGCAGTGGTGCGGTCGGGGTGTCACCGCCGGGGTCCAGCGCTGCCGAGACGAGCAGCATGCGTCCGGCCACCCGGTCGCCCAGCCCGTCGGCGGACTCGGCTGCCGCCGGCCCCAGGCCGGTGAGCGGCGGCTCCAGGAGCCGCTCCGAGCCCCACAGGGTGTGGTGACCGGCCATCAGCGTGGCCTGCCAGTCCACTTCGGGCAACGCCACCCCGCGCCGCCGCCCGCCGAAGGGTGTCGGCTCGCTCTGGAACTGCGCGTAGGCGGACTCCGCGAGGATGACCGCGTGCTGGAGTGACCGGTGGCCGGTCGCCGCGGGCGGCGCGGCCGTCGCCCCGCCTCCGGCCACCGAGGCGCTGGTCGCCACCACGATCTCGGCTGCGCGGCGCAGGAGCCCCGCCACCGCGCGGCACAGTTCGTCGTGGGCACCGCGGGGCCAGGCCAGCAGGCCGAAGACCGCGCCGATGGCGCTGCCGACGAGGACGTCCAGCATCCGGACCTCCGCCAGCTGCCACGTCGGCGGCGCCAGCTGGGCGAAGACGAGGGCCACGAGCACGGTGAACATCCCCTGCGCCCAACCGACACCCTTGACCGGCCCGACCGTGAAGGCGACCAGCATCCCCAGCGGCAGGAGGACCGCGTACACCGTGGTGTCGGCACCCACCAGGACCAGTGTCCCGGCGGTCACCAGGGCGCCGGCCAGCGTGCCGGCGAGAGCCAGGCGGATGGTGCTCCAGGTCTCGTCCATGGTGGTCCGGGTGAGGGTGAGCGTGGCCAGCATGGCCCAGAACCCGTGGGGCAGCGTGTCCACCCCGGCCACCAGCCGGGCCGCCGTCAGAGCCATGGCGATGCGCACCGCGTTCTGGAAGAACACCGACCGGCGCTCGGCGTGGCCCCGGATCCGGTGCCACCACAGTGACGGGGCCCAGACCGAGGCGTACCAGAAGCGCCCCGCCGCCGCCTCCACCGAGGCCTGCCTGCCTCGTACGGCGAGATCGGCCGCCGTGGCCATGGTCAGCGCGGCGTCGGCGATCTCCAGTACGGCGGCGTGCCGGCGCAGTTCGGCGGGCGGGAAGTCCACTCCGGGACCGGCCCCGTCGGTGGAGGCGGGAGCCGTCGCGGACGAGGCCGCCAGACGTGCGCGGGCAGTGACCAGTTCCTGGTACGGCGCCTCGGGCGACGTGCCCGCCCTCAGGCAGCTTTCGGTTGCTGTGGCCAGTCGCGCGACCGCGTTGAGTACGGCGATCACGGCTGGGCCCGGAGGGTCGCCCGGCGTCACGGGCAGTTGCGTCAGTCGGTTGAGCAGGGTGCGGGTGGCCAGACCGGTGTGAGTGAGGGCGCGGTCGCGCATCCCTGGTCCCGCCGGGCGCTCCGCCTCCGGCACGGTCACGGACCGCAGTGCATGGCCGGCCTCGTGGATGGCGCGGATGTCCGCACCGGTCAGGGCATAAGGAGGAGCGGCGAGGAGGGCCGTGCAGCGTGCGGCGGTGTGCGCTGCCTGTGCCGCCCGCTCCTGGTAGGTCGGCGGAGCGGGCACCGGGAGGATCAGCGCCTCGGCGGCGATGAGCAGGGTCAGCCCGGTCGTCGTGCCGATCAGCCGCTCGCCGAGGGAGGCCGGATCGTACGGCGGGAAGGACGGCAGGATGTAGAGGAGTTGCAGGCCAGGCGCCGCTCCTGCCGGTCGCGGTCCGCCCACGGCGGAGAAGGCCAGCGCGAAGCCGACCACGAACATGCCGGTGACGGCGCTCCAGGTCCGCACCGACAGATAGGTGCCGATCACCACCAGCAGCCAGCACACCGGCAGCGCGTGCAGCACCACCGCGGCCCGCTGGCGCCCGGTCCCGGGGATCTTGGAGAGTCCGCCCAGCGCCACGGTGCCGAAGAGGGCGTAGGTGGCTGCGACGGGGCTGTCGAGGCCGTACCGGAAGAGGTAGAAACCGGCCGCGGCGACCACGGTCACGCGCAGCGCGCGGCGGCCCGGGGCGGCGTAGGCTGCCGGGATCCAACCGGCTGACACACCACACACCCCTACAGGATCACGCACCACGCGACGCCCGGCACCCAGAGCCTGTCCTGGGCGGCCGACCTCCGTGCCCGCTGCCGACCCACACTGCCGACTCCGCAGAGCCACGGCCACGTGGCGAGCGGCGGCCGCGGCGGTGACCTCGTACATTGAATAAATGGGCGTCACTGCCGGCACCGGGCAGCCGACCGTGGATCAGGTCGACTACGCCGCGCTGTTCGCCGCCGCCCCCAGTCCGTATCTGGTGCTCAGCCCCGCCCTCGTGATCGTCGGCGTCAATGAGGCTTACTGCCGGGCGACCGGCCGCACCAGTCAGGAACTACTCGGGGAGCGCTTCTTCGACGCCTTTCCCGACAACCCCGCCGACGCCAAGGCCAACGGAGTCCTCAACCTCTCCACCTCGCTGGAGCGGGTGCTGGCCACGAGGAAACCGGACACCATGGCGGTTCAGCGGTACGACATCCCCATCGCCGGGCAGCCGGACGCCTTCGAGGAGCGCTGGTGGTCCACGGTCAACACCCCGGTTGTCGGGCCGGACGGACGAGTCGCATGGATCATTCACAGGGTCGAGGACGTGAGCTCCTTCGTCCGTGAGCGCCGACAGCGGCAGCGGGACAGCACCGCCCCTCAAGGCCGACCGGCGGAGGGCATGGAGGCCGAGCTGTACGCCCGGGCCAAGGAACTGGAACGTCTGAACGATGAGCTGCGGCGTGCGCACGCGCGCGAGCGGCAGGTGGCGATCACGCTGCAGGAAGCCATGCTGCACTCGCCGGACCTGGCCCGGCACTCGAATGTGGCGGTGCGCTATCTGCCCGCCATCGGCTCACTGAACGTGTGCGGCGACTGGTACGACACCGCCGATCTGACCGACGGGCGTTTCACCGTCGCCGTCGGCGACGTGGTCGGCCATGGTCTGGAGGCCGCCACCGTCATGGGGATGCTGCGCAGCGCGCTGTCCGCGGCCAGCCGGGCCGTCGCGGGCCCCGCTCAGGCGCTGGAGATCCTGGGCCTGTACGCCCGCTCCGTGGACGGTGCCCTGGCGGCCACCGCCGTGACAGCCCTGGTCGACACGCGTTCACAGTTGATCGTCTACTCCAGCGCGGGCCATCCGCCTCCCGTGCTGATGCACCGCCACGGCGCCTGCGAACTGCTGGACCGTGCGACAGATCCGCCCCTGGGGGCCCGTCCGGCGCATGTCCCGCGCCCCCAGGCCGGTACCGCATATCACCGCGGCGACGTTCTCGTCCTCTACACCGACGGCCTCATCGAACGCCGAGACGAGGACATCGACACCGGGCTGCAGCGCCTGGCCGACGCCCTGGCCCAGTGCCTGGGGCTCGGCCCCGAGCGCCTGGCCGACACCCTGCTCGCGCGTCTCGGCGTCAGCCATGGTGCTCGGGACGACATCGCCCTGGTCGTCGTCGCGTTGTGAGCCCCGCCCCGTCGTCAGTCCGCAATTCCAACTCGGTCGATTCCGCATGGGCCGACCATTGAAAGCTGAACAATACTCATCAGTAATTGAGTATTGACTCCACGGGCGGCACTGGCGATCCTTGGGCGCACTTTGCAAAGAGCATGACAAACCGGTGTGCGCAAGGGTCTTCGAACCCCGGACGTCCTCGTCCGTCGACCGCGCATCCCGCCTACCGAGGGACGTGGGCCGTGGCCATATCCAGACGCCGGTACTACAGACGCAAGAACGTCACCATGGGGTCACTGCTCCTCCTCGTACTGGCCGTTCTCCTCGGCCCCACCCCGAGTTCGGCAGCCGGGAACGAGTGGTGGGTCCCGACGGCACGGCCCTCGCCGGACTCCCAGATCAACGTCACCGGCGAGCCGTTCACCGGCACCAACTCCAAGGGCGAGGTGCGCGGGTTCGTCGACGCCCACGACCACCTGTTCGCCAACGAGGCCTTCGGCGGGCGCCTGATCTGCGGCAAGACGTTCTCGGAGGCCGGTATCGCCGACGCGCTGAAGGACTGCCCCGAGCACTACCCCGACGGCTCGCTGGCCGTCTTCGACTTCATCACCAAGGGCGGTGACGGCCGACACGACCCGGTCGGCTGGCCCACGTTCAAGGACTGGCCCGCCCATGACTCGCTGACCCACCAGCAGAACTACTACGCGTGGGTGGAACGGGCCTGGCGCGGCGGCCAGCGGGTGCTGGTCAACGACCTCGTCACCAACGGCGTGATCTGCTCGGTGTACTTCTTCAAGGACCGCAGCTGCGACGAGATGACGTCGCTCCGGCTGCAGGCGAAGATGACGTACGACCTGCAGGCGTACGTCGACAAGATGTACGGAGGTCCGGGCAAGGGCTGGTTCCGGATCGTCACCGACAGCGCGCAGGCCCGTGACGTCATCAAGCAGGGCAAGTTGGCGGTCATCCTGGGTGTGGAGACCTCCGAGCCCTTCGGCTGCAAGCAGATCCTGGACGTCGCGCAGTGCGACAAGAAGGACATCGACGCCGGCCTGGACGAGCTGTACTCGCTGGGTGTGCGCAGCATGTTCCTGTGCCACAAGTTCGACAACGCGCTGTGCGGAGTCCGCTTCGACTCGGGCGGGCTCGGAACGGCCATCAACGTCGGGCAGTTCCTGTCGACCGGCACCTTCTGGAAGACGGAGAAGTGCGCGGGGCCGCAGCACGACAACCCCATCGGCTCGGCCGCGGCGCCCGGGGCCGAGGCGAAACTCCCGGCGGGCGTGACGGTTCCGTCGTACGCCTCGGACGCGCAGTGCAACGTCCGTGGGCTCACCGACCTCGGTGAGTACGCCGTACGCGGCATGATGAAGCGCAAGATGATGCTGGAGATCGACCACATGAGCGTCAAGGCCGTCGGCCGCGCGCTCGACATCTTCGAGTCCGAGTCCTACCCCGGTGTGATCTCCTCGCACAGCTGGATGGACCTGAACTGGACCGAACGGGTCTACGGCCTCGGCGGCTTCATCGCCCAGTACATGCACGGCTCCGAGGGATTCGTGGCCGAGGCGAACCGCACCAAGGCGCTGCGGGACAAGTACGGTGTCGGGTACGGCTACGGCACCGACATGAACGGTGTCGGCGGCTGGCCGGGACCGCGGGGCGCCGATGCGCCCAACAAGGTCACGTACCCCTTCCGCAGCGTCGACGGCGGCTCCCTCATCGACCGGCAGACCACCGGTGAACGCACCTGGGACCTGAACACCGACGGTGCCGCGCACTACGGCCTCGTCCCGGACTGGATCGAGGACATCAGGCTCGTCGGCGGCCAGGGCGTGGTGAACGACCTCTTCCGGGGCGCCGAGTCCTACCTCGGCACCTGGGGCGCGACCGAGCGGCACCAGGCGGGCGCCAATCTCGCCAACGGGGCCTCGACCACGGCCAGTTCGACCGAGTGGAACCCGTTCGTCAGCTATGCGTCGAGCCGCGCCGTGGACGGCACCCGGGACACCCGCTGGGCCAGCGACTGGAGCGACGACCAGTGGCTGCGGATCGATCTGGGCTCGACCCACCGGGTCGGACGGGTCACGCTCGACTGGGAGCGCGCGTACGGGAAGTCGTACCGTATCGAACTCTCGACGGACGGCGTGAACTGGAAGACCGCCTGGTCGACCACCACCGGTGACGGCGGCCTCGACACCGCACGCTTCACCGGAACGCCGGCCCGGTACATCCGCGTCGTGGGCACGGAACGCGGGACCAAGTGGGGGTACTCGCTGTACGAGGTCGGCGTGCACAGCGACTGACGACGGCTCCGGCGAGTCCGACCACCGCGCGACGGTGCCGCCGCTGTACGAGCCGGCGGCGCCGTCGGGCGGCTACGTCCTCGTGTCGTCCACGAGGACGCAGCACAGCAGTTCCTACTCGGTCACCTTCAGCAGCTTGTTGGGCGTTCCGCTGCTCGGGTTGGTGATCTTGTCACTGGTCGCCGCGCCGACCAGTGCGGAGGCGACCTGGTCGGGCTTGGCGTCCGGGTGTCCGGCCAGGTAGACGGCGGCGGCTCCGGTGACGTGCGGGGTCGCCATGGAGGTGCCGGAGATCGTCTTGGTCCCCTCGTCGCTGTCGTTCCAGTCGGAGGTGATGTCCGAGCCCGGCGCGTACAGGTCCACGATCTTGCCGAAGTTGGAGAAGTCCGACTGGGCGTCGTCCTTCGTGCTGGAGGCGACCGTGATGGCCTCGGGGACCCGGGCCGGTGAACCCTGCCCCGCGTCCGCCGACTCGTTGCCGGCGGCGACGGCGAACGTGACGCCCGAGGCGATGGCCTTCTTGACCGCCTCGTCGAGAGCGGGGTCGGCGCCACCGCCGAGGCTCATGTTGGCCACCGAGGGCCCCTGGTGGTTCTTGGTCACCCAGTCGATGCCGGCGACGACCTGCTCGGTGGTTCCTGAGCCGTTGTTGTCGAGCACCCTGACCGCGACGATCTTGGCCTTCTTGGCGACACCGTGGGCGGTTCCGGCGATGGTTCCGGCCACGTGGGTGCCGTGCCCGTTGCCGTCGTCGGCGTTGTTGTCGTTGTCGACGGCGTCGAACCCGGAACTCGCGCGGCCGCCGAAGTCCTTGTGGCTGATGCGTACGCCGGTGTCGATGACGTACGCGGTCACACCCTCCCCGGCCTTGTCCGGGTAGGTGTACTTGTTGTCACCGGCCGTGTCCGTCTGGTCGATGCGGTCCAGGCCCCAGGACGGCGGGGTGTCCTGGGTGGCGTCGATGTGGAACTTCTTGTTCTGCACCACCGTGGCGACCGCGGGGTCGGCGGCGAGGCGCTTGGCCTCCGTCTCGGTGAGGCTGTCGGCGGAGAAACCGTTCACCGCCGAACCGAAGGTACGGCTGATCTTGCCGCCGTACTCCGTGGCCAGGTCCTTCTTCTCGGCAGCGGAAGCCTTCTGGTCCAGAAGGACGACGAAGCTGCCGGACACGGCTCCTTCAGCGTGCAGGCCGTAGACCTTGCCTTCCGCGGGCTGTCCGGCCTGGGCGGCAGGGGACACGTACACAGCCGCGCCTACGACGGTTGCAACGGCCGCGATCGCGGTGACGGTCTTGGCCTTGCCTATGCGTTTGTGATGCGCCGTCAAGAGGGGTCTCCTCGTTTGCGTGTGGGGGGATTGACGTTCAGGCGGCAAAGTTCTGCTCGCGCTCAGCGAGAGTGCCCACTTGACGCGGTCAGATCAATCCCCTGGTCGCAGCCCCGAGGCCCTCCGACGGCCGATCTTCACAGGGCTTACGCAGGTTCGAAGCAACCCGAATGCAAACGTGCAGCCCTTTGCGCTGGTTGAATCGCCAAGGATCGGTCAAGAATTATCCGTGCCGATCTCTTCACCGACCGTTCACGCAGGCCGGCAGGAGGAGGCCGGAGCGATGGACATCCGCCATCGCCCCGCCCTGTGAAAAACGCGCGGGCCCGCCCTCGGCCGGTCCGGTCAGGCCCCCTCGGGCAGCGCGAAGACCGCGCAGGTGGTGGTGGCGTGCGCGTAGAGCTTGCCGTCGGCGGTGCCGATGATCCTGGCCTCGGCGGTCGCGGTCGTGCGGCCCGCGTGGACCACGGTGCCCTCGCAGCGCAGGGTCGGGGTGTCCGCGAAGACGGGGCGCACCATGTGCACTCCGAGCTGGATCGTCGCGTACGCGCGTCCCACGGGGAGCGTCGACATCACCGCGCTGCCGAGCGCCGAGTCGAGGAGCGTGGCGAGGAATCCGCCGTGCACCGTGCCCATGGGGTTGAGCAGGTGCTCGCCGGGCTCACCCTCGAAGACCGCCCGGCCCTGCTCCACCGCCACGAGACGGAATCCGAGCGTCCCGCCGATCGGCGCCTGGGGAAGACGGCCCTCGACACACATCTCGAGCACCTCCAGACCAGAGTGGCCGGCACCGTCGGCATAGCTGGTGGGCGGTGCCCACGTATGGGTGCGGGAGCGGACGGTGGGCCCCGCGCCGCGCTGGGCCTCGGTGTCCGTCGCCGGCGCGGGGGTCATGGATGTCATGATCGGTGGATCTCCTGTGCTTACGGGTGTCGGGAGCGCGGTGTGTGGCGTGCGGGGCCGTCAGGGCAGCTTGACCGCGAGCAGGTCGACAGGCCGGATGTCGGGGGCCGAGACGAGCATCGTCTCCGCGGCACCCATGAGCGCGGCGGCGATCCGTCCGCGCAGGTGCTCGGCGCGGTCCTCGTCGTTCTCGAAGGTGTCGAAGACACCGAAGGTGGTGGCGTCCTCCCGGAAGGCGAACCAGGTGAGGGTCCGCTGCTCCTCCTCGGCGAGCTTCACGGCCTCGGTCAGCATCCGGGCGATCTCGTCGGCGTGCTCCGGCTTGGCCTCGATACGGGCCAGCAGACCGATCTTGTTCATGGTGGGCTCCTTCGGCTCGGTCGTGTGTCCCCTCACCGGGGCACACCCTTCACGCTAGGTCGGCGAGCCCTCCGGCCCCAGTGTCGGAAACGACTCCTCTGATAGCGTTTCCGACATGGACGTCTCGGTGCTGGTCTACGACGGCGTGTTCGACTCGGGGCTCTGTGCGGCGCTGGACGTCCTGGAGGCCGCCAACGCGATGCGCGGCGAACTCCCCCAGCCGCCACCGGCCTGGAACGTGACGACGATCGGCTTCAGTCCGCAGGTGCGCACCGGCGCCGGGCACATCGTCACGACCGAGCCCGCGGCCGGCGCGGATACCGCGGATCTACTGCTCGTTCCCGCACTCGCCGAGCGCCGGCCCGACGCCCTCCTGGAGCGGGTAGCGGGGCCCGATCTGTCCGACGTACGGGATCTGATCGCCGGCCGGCGCGGCCGGGGCGCACCCGTCGCCTCGGCCTGTACGGGCACCTTCCTGCTGGCCGAGTCTGGCATCCTGGACGGCCACCGGGCGACGACCACGTGGTGGCTGGCGCCCGTCTTCCGCCGTCGCTATCCGGCCGTCGCGCTCGACGAGACGAGCATGGTCACCACATCGCAGGGGGTGACCACGGCGGGGGCCGCCTTCGGGCACGTCGACCTCGCCCTCGCCGTCGTCCGGATGGCCAGTCCTGCCCTGGCCGACCTGGTCGCCCGCTACCTGGTCGTCGACGAGCGCCCCTCACAGTCCGCGTACACGATCCCGAGTGCCCTCGCGCAGAGCGATCCACTGGTCGCCGCGTTCGAGCGGTGGGCACGCCGGCACCTCGACACTCCGAACAGCCTGGCCGAGGCGGCGCGCGCGCTGGGTGTCAGTGAGCGCACGCTCCAGCGCACCGTCCGCCGGGTCCTGAACACCACGCCGGTGCGGTTCGTCCAGGACCTGCGCGTCGAGCAGGCGACGCATCTGCTGCGGACCACCGATCTGTCCCTGGAGACCATCGCCCGCAAGGTCGGCTACGAGCACGCAGCCACCCTGCGCACGCTGCTGCGCGATCGCACCGGCGCCACCACGACGGGGCTGCGCACGCGCTGAGCAGCCCCGGACCTCTCTTGACTCCGGATCAGAAGGCCGTGTGGGCGAACCAGCGCTGCAGACTCCCGACGTGCCGGGTGAGGTCGCCGGCCAAGCCTGCCCAGGTGCCCTCACCAGCTCACCGCCTTCCGCAGCAGTCCACCGAGACGGAGTCTCGTGGACCCCAATCAGTCACCGAGGAAAATTGGTGCGCCATGTTCAACCGTTGTGGGCCACTTGGTGACATGTCCGTGCGGATGTCTCCGGATTGCGCTGGGATGGCCGACTCATCGTGAGCCGCGGATCGGGGATGGACATGAGCGACTTGACCGAGGCGGTGCCGCCCGGTTCCACCCACATGGCGGAGCGGGCGACATGCGGATGCGGCGGCGGCACACCCGTGGGCGGGCCCCGGGATGAGGAGGACCGGTTCCGGGGTCTGCTGGAGGCGGCACCGGACGCGATGGTGATCGTGGACGACACCGGCATCATCAGGCTCGTCAACGCCCAGACCGAGGCCCTCTTCGGCTACCGACGCGAGGAACTCCTCGGCCACCCCGTCGAACTCCTCGTCCCCGGCCGCTTCCGCACCCACCACACCCAACACCGCAACGGCTACGCCCACAACCAGCAAGTACGCCCCATGGGCGCCGGACTCGACCTCTACGGCCTCCGCAAGGACGGCAGCGAATTCCCCGTCGAGATCAGCCTCAGCCCCCTCGAAACCGCCGACGGACTCCTCGTCTCCGCCGCCGTACGCGACGTCAGCGAACGCAAAGCCGCAGAGGAACGTTTCCGGGGACTGCTGGAGGCGGCACCGGACGCGATGGTCATCGTCGACGACACCGGCACCATCAGGCTCGTCAACGCCCAGACCGAAGCCCTCTTCGGCTACCGACGCGAGGAACTCCTCGGCCACCCCGTCGAACTCCTCGTCCCCGGCCGCTTCCGCACCCACCACACCCAACACCGCAACGGCTACGCCCACAACCAGCAAGTACGCCCCATGGGCGCCGGACTCGACCTCTACGGCCTCCGCAAGGACGGCACCGAATTCCCCGTCGAGATCAGCCTCAGCCCCCTCGAAACCGCCGACGGACTCCTCGTCTCCGCCGCCGTACGCGACGTCAGCGAACGCAAAGCCGCCGAAGAACGCATCAACGAACTCGCCGCGCTGGTCGAGTCCTCCCAGGACGCGATCCTCGCCAAGACCCTCGACGGCCGGATCACCTACTGGAACGCCGCCGCCCAGCGGCTGTACGGGTTCTCGGCCGCCGAGGCGGTCGGACAGCACGTGTCGATCCTCGCCCCGCCCGACCGGGAGGAGGAGATCGTGCTGCTCATGGACCGGTTGCGGCGGGGCGAGAAGGTCGAGCACTTCGAGACGCTGCGGGTGACCCGGTCCGGTGGGATGCTCGACGTCGACGTCACCCTGTGGCCGACCCGGTCCCCGGACGGCACGGTCGTCGGCGCCTGTGCGATCGTCCGCGACATCAGTGACCGCAAACGGGCCGAGGCGGAACTGACCGAACTGTACGAGCAGCAGCGGCACATCGCGCTGACGCTGCAGCGCAGCCTGATGGGTACGCCGCCCGCGATACCCGACCTGGTCACCGCGAGCCGCTACCTCCCTGCCACCCAGGGAGCCGGTGTGGGCGGTGACTGGTTCGACCTGATCCCGCTGGGTGCCGGCCGCGTCGGGGTGCTGATCGGTGACGTGATGGGTCGCGGCCTGGAGGCGGCCGCCGTGATGGGTCAGCTGCGGTCCGCCGCGCACGCGCTGGCCAAGACGGGTATGCGGCCCCGTCAGCTGATGCAGGCACTGGACACGGTCGTGGCCGACCTGAACGTCCCCGACCAGCTGGTCACCTGCTGCTATCTCGTCGTCGCCGCCGACTCCGGCGAAGTGGTCATCTGTTCCGCGGGGCATCTGCCGGTCCTGGTCGCCGTCCCCGGCGAGGGTGCCAGCACCCTGCCCACGCCGGTGAACGCGCCCCTCGGCGTCGGCGGTGTGATCTACGAGCAGCGGACCACGACCATCGCACGCGGCGCCACCCTCGTGCTCTACACCGACGGTCTCATCGAGACCCCGGGGACCGACATCGAGGACCAGCTCACCGAGCTGATCGGCACCCTGGACAAGCTGGCCAGCTCCGGCCTCGACCTGGAGGCCGCCGCCGACCACGTACTGACGACGCTGCTGCCCGACGCGAACGGGCACGACGACGTCACATTGCTGCTCACGCAGGTGCCGGCCGCCCCGCTGGCCACGGCGGGGGCCGAACTGTCCGCGGAGCCGCGCGCGGTGCGTGACGGTCGCGGATTCCTCGCCGCGACCCTCTGCACGTGGGGCTTCGTCGAGCGGGCGGACGACGCGTGTCTGCTGCTGTCGGAGATCCTCACCAACGCGGTGCAGCACGCGCAGGGCCCGATCGGCCTGCGCGTGCGCCACACGGACACCGAGCTGACGGTCGAGGTCAGCGACCCCAGCCCGCAGTTGCCCCAGCCCCGGGTCGCGGCCGAGGAGGAGGAGTCCGGCCGGGGGCTGCAGCTCGTACGGGCCCTCGCCGACGACTGGGGAGTCCGGCCGACCGACGAGGGCAAGACGACGTGGTTCAGCCTCCGGATGGGGCAGCCGGTCGCCCCACGGCCGACAAGGCCGTAGACCCAAGACCGTGGGGTTGTCGGGTGCCGAGGCAGGGGCGTCGGCACCCGGGGACGGTCAGAAGCGGTGGTCGCCGCGGTGGTTGCGGTCGTCGCCGCGGTAGTGACGGTCGCCGTCACCGCGGTAGTGACGGTCGTGGCCCGGGTAGTCGCGATGGTCGTCACGCCCGCCGTCACCCCAGGACGAGACGTCGACGATGCGGCCGTGGTCGTTGCGCAAGGTGGCGGTGTCGGCCTTGCTCCACACGGAGTAGTGGCGGTCCTGGTAGACGTCGGTCGAGCTGTCGCGGCCGACACCGGTGTGGACGCGGACGGTTGCTCCGCTCCCCAGCCAGTAGTTGCGGAAGGTGTAGGTGTTGCCGTCCCGGTCGGACAGGGTCCAGCCGCTCAGGTTCACGTTGCGACTGCTGGGGTTGGTGACGTCGACCCACTCCCGGTTGAGGGCCGGGTTGGATCGCTCGTAGCGGCCATGAACGCTGGACTGCACGTCACCGATGACCACCTGAGCGCGGTCCGGGTACGCGCTCGGTCGGTCGGCGGCGGAGGCGGGCAGCGCCACCGCTCCGACCAGGGCGGCCGCCACGGCGGCAGCTGCAGTCAGACGACGCGGGGTCACAGAAACGGAAGCGGACACAGGGTCCCCCTTGCAGGGTGTGGGCACGTCCGGGCTCCACGGCATCGGGCCGTGGACCGGGGGTGCGGCATGTGAAGAGCGGCCGTGCGGCCGCGCATCCACACCCTCCTGCCCCGGGCAAGAGAAGCAGGGCACACACGAGGCGTGTTACAGATCGTACACATATTGGTGACACTCATATGTATAGTCCATCTATGCGGTGAATGCCCTTTTTATGGCCTTCTCAAGCCATTCCTCACATGAGCGCACACCGGCCTGTCACCCGAAAGTGAGCAACAGCCCTCAGGTGTCTGCCACGCGCACACCGCCGGCCGTCGGCCGTGAAGTGGCTGATTTCGAGCCTTACTTCAGGTAGGACTTGCAAGTCCGGTGGGACTATATGATCAAATCTCCCGATGCGTACCCCCCACATACCGACGCATCAACCTGCCCAGTCCGACGGGCATTCCGCCGAGCGGGTTCCATCCAGCCGCAACCCGTACGACGAACTCGCCGCGCTGGCGGACAATCCGCTGGAGGACTTCCTCACCGACGACACCACGCCGACCTCGCAGGACGACGACGCCGAGGAGCCCTGGGCACCGCCCAACCACCGGCGCGGCAGCCGCCGCCGCAACCGCGCCACCGGCCTGCCCACCGTGGTCAGAGTCCTCGCCTGGGCGCTCACCCTCGCCTGCCTCGTCACCCTCGCCGACCGCTGGGCGCTGCTGTATGCCGAGCACAAGGCCTCGGAGCGGCTCAAGGACCAACTGCATCTCGCCGCCGCCCCCGAGGTACGGATCGGCGGTTTCCCCTTCCTCACCCAGCTGGCCGCACAGCGCCTCGACTCGGTCCGGATCACCGTCCCCGGCGTCCCGGCCCGTCGGGTCACCCTCACCCAGGTCACCGCCACCGCACGCGACATACGTATCGACGGCGACGGACCCACCGCCGTGCGCGGCGCACTCGTGCGGCAGGTGCACGGTCGGGTCCTGCTGTCCTTCGCCGACATGAACCGCGAACTCGGTGCCTCCCAGGTGTCCTTCACGGCCCGCGGGCCGGGCCGTGTCCGGGCGCACGGTGATCTGCGCGTCGCGGGGAACGATCTGCGGGTACGAGCCGACGTCCGCATCCGGCGCGAAGGGGAGCGCGGCATCGCCACCTCCGTGGGCGGCATGCGCCTCGACATCGGTGACCTCGCGACGTACCGGCCCGGCACCGGCCCCGCCGAGGGCCTCCACCTGACCCGCGCCTCGGCACGCCGGCTCACCCGGGAGGCGGAGAAGATCAGGGCCTTTCTGGCCGTCCCGGAGATCGTGCGGCGCCTGGGCGTCCCCGACAGCGCGGTGCGCGCCGCGCTGCACGACGAGGACAGGCTCCATCAACTCACCGGCGCACCGCGCTTCCTGCACGACCTGACCCGGATGAACCTCGTGGACGTGGCGCTCGCCCACCCGGGGCTCCTCAAGCGGCTGGGCCTCGACCTCTCCCTCCTCACCGCACTGACGAAGCTCACCCGCCCGCAGATCGCCGACCGCTTCTCCTTCTCCTTCCAGCTCCCGAAACCGCCTTCGGGCGCCCTGCGCCTGCGGGGCGTGACGGTGCACAAGGACGGCATCCACGCCGACGTCACGGGGTCGGGGCTGCTCCTGGGGCACTGAGCATCCGTGCCGGAATCACTGACGATGCCTCAATCCATGGCCTTTCCCACCCTGTTGACCCAGGAGCGGATCGCCTGTGCCGTGGTGGGTGCGTGTTCCTCGGCGACGGTCCAGTGGTCGCCGGGGACGTCCACGGTCTCGGACAGCTGGGGCCAGGAGGCCCGCCAGTCGTGGCTTCCTGTCTCACGGCTGCCGTGGGTGCGCATCTCCGGCAACTGATCGGTGGCACATACCAGGAGTGTGGGTACATCGACCGGTTCGGGGCACCAGCCGCGGAGCATCCGGGTGTAGGCCCCGAGTGCGGCCAGCGCCATGTCCTCCACCGCAGTGTCGAACCCCTCCCCCATGGCCAGGGCCGCGCGGGCGGGCAGGGCGAGCAGCCACGGCTCGGCCTCCCGCTCGGGGGTCACGTGGTAGGTGTCGACGAGGACCAGGCCGGCGGGCGGGGTGCCGGTCTCCGCCAGCCGCGCGGCGACCGCGTGTGCCGGACAGCCGCCCATCGACCAGCCCAGCAGGACGGGCCGGCGGTCGCCCAGTTGCTCCCGCAGGCCGGCTGCGTGCAGGTCCACCAGCGTCTGCCAGTCGCGGGGCAGCGCGTCGCCGGAGGTGACCCCGGGGTGCCGCATCTCCAGGACGTCCCGGTCGCCTTCGAAGTGCCGCGCGAGCGCGTCGTACCAGGGCCGGCCCAGGGCCGGGGAGAAGCCGGGGAAGCACACCAGAGGTGGCCGGTCGTCCGCGCCCGTGGCCAGCTTGAGTGGCTGCAGGGCGTGCGCGGCACAGTCCTCGGGGCCGAAGCCGGGGACGGCCAGTGAGGCAGTCACGAGGAGGTGCATCGCCGAGACAACGTCGCCGGTCCCGCACACGCGGCGGTAGAGGGAGGCCAGGGTCTGTGCGGGGCGTGACGGCGGCGCACCGGTGACCGCCTCCTGACGGGGCAGCTCCTCGTGCAGTTCGGCGAGCAGGTGGCCTGTCAGTCGTGCGGTGGTGGGCAGGTCGAAGGTGAGGGTGGCGGGCAGTTCCAGGCCGGTGAGCAGACTCAGCCGGTTGCGCAGCAGAACGGCGGTCAGGGAGTCGAGACCCAGCTCCATGAAGGCGCGGTCGGCCGTCACGGCGGCCGCGCCGGGATGGCCCAGCACCTCGGCGACCGCTTCCCGGACCAGTGTGAGCAGGACGGAGTGGCGGTCGCCGGCGGGCAGCTGCGCCAAGCGCTCTCGCCACGCTCCCGGCGAGTCGTGGGTCGGCTGGGTGACTCCGGCCGCCGGTCCTCCGCCGCTACGGTCCGCGCCCGGGCCTGTTGCCGAGCCGGACGGGCTCAGCAGACCCTGCAACGGCGGCGGAACCGGCCTCCGCCGCATACCGGCCTTCGGGTCCAACGGCAGCGGTGCCAGGACGGGTTCGTCCGCCGCCAGGGCGGCGTCGAACAGGGCCATGCCTTCGGCGGGTGTGACGGCGCGCAGCACGCCGTCACTGGTCCGGCCGGTGCGGGCCGCCATCCCCTCGGCTCCCGACCACGGGCCCCACACCAGGGAGAGCGCGGGCATTCCCAGGGCGGCCCGGTGCACCGCGAGGGCGTCGAGGAACGCGTTCGCGGCCGCGTAGCCCGCCTGACCGGGATTGCCGAGCAGGCCCGCCGCCGAGGAGAAGAGCACGAACTGCGACAGCGGCAGGTCCTTCGTCAGCTCGTGCAGGTGCCAGGCCGCGTCCGCCTTCGGCCGCATGACGGCCGCCATCCGCCCGGGCGTCTGCGCCTCCAGCACACCGTCGTCGAGGACACCCGCCGTATGCACCACGGCGGTCAGGTCAGCGGCGTACCGGTCGACCACCTCCGCCAGTGCGGATCGGTCGGCCGCGTCGCAGGCGACCACCTCCACCCGGCCTCCGGCCTGCTCGATCTCCGCCTGCAGTTGCCGGGCGCCGGGCGCCGTCGGGCCACTGCGGCTGGTGAGCACCAGTCGGCGAACCTTGTGATGCCCCGTCAGGTGGCGGGCCAGCAGCGCGCCGAGAGCTCCGGTGCCCCCGGTGATCAGTACGGTGCCGTCCTCGCTGAACGGAGCCGACGGGGACGGTGTGGCAGCCGCCTGTGTCAGCCGTGGCACCAGTACCTTCCCGGCGTGTATGGCGAGTTGGGGTTCGCCCGTCTCCAGGGCCGCCATCAGCCGGCGCAGCGACTCGGGGTGGTCGTCGACGTCGACGAGGGTCAGGCGGCCCGGGTACTCCGACTGCGCACTGCGCGCCAGTCCCCAGACGGCTGCGGCGGGCAGGTCCGGGGCTGGACCAGTGGCACCGCGGGTCACCAGGACCATGCGCGATCCCGGAGCCAGGGCGGGCAGCCGGTTGTGCAGCAGCTCCAGGGCCCGCGTGACGAGGGCACGCGCGTCGGCGGCCGGGGTCGTGGACGGGGTCGGAGCGGCCAGGGAGACGACGACAGCTGGGGCATCGCCTTCGAGGGAGCCGGAGTGCCGGGCGCCGGACAGCGCTGCCCTCAGGTCCAGGTCGTCCGGGGATGCCACCGAGAGCGCGGAAACGGTGGCGTGGGCGGCGGCAACGGCGGTCCAACTCGGCCGGTACAGCGGTCCTGCCTGCACGCGGTCGGCGGTGCTCGGGACCGCCCGGGTGGTCAGCGCCTCCACCCGCAGCACCGGCCTGCCTGCCGGGTCGGTGAGGTCCACGGCGATCGTGTCCTCCCCGGTACGGCGCAGGCGTACCCGTAGCGCGGTGACGCCGGCCGCGTATCGGCTGACGCCCCGCCAGGCGAACGGCAGCCGGGGCGGTTCGGGCTCTCCCTGGTCCCCGGGGACGAGCAGTGGGACGTGGATGGCGGCGTCGAGCAACGCGGGCTGGATGCCATACCGCTGCGCCTCTGCTACGGCTGTGTGGGGGAGCCGCACATCGGCGAGGAGGTCGTCTCCCTGTCGCCAGACGGCCCGTACACAGCGGAAGGCCGGGCCGTAGGCGTAGCCTTCGCGCGCCAGCCGGTCGTAGGCCCCTGTCACGTCGACCGGTACGGCGTCCGGCGGTGGCCAGGATCCCTGCGGTCCGGGGTTCGGGGCGGGGTCGGTGGTCGACGGTGCCAGCCGGCCGGTGGCGTGGTGGGTCCACGTGCCTACCGGGCCGGAGTCCTCGGGGCGCGCGTGGATGTCGACGGTCCTGCGGCCGGCCGGGTCCGGCTCGCCGAGCGCCACCTGGACCTCGACGCGCCCGCCGGAGCCGGGCAGTTGGAGCGGCAGCAGCAGGGTCAGCTCTTCCAGGACGTCCAGCCCGCAGGCGCCGCCGGAGTGGAGTGCCAGGTCGGCGAGGGCGGACGCGGGCACCAGCAGGCGGCCGTTGATGACGTGGTCGCGCAGCCAGGGCTGGTCGGCGTCCGACAGATGGCCGGTGCACAGCACGCGGCCCGTTTCCGGGAGGCTGGTCGTGGAGGTCAGCACCGGGTGGCCGCCGGCGGCCGTGCGCGCGGCGGTCGGGGTGGGGTCGACGGGCTCGGTCAGCCAGTAGCGCTCCCGCTGGAAGGGGTAGGTGGGCAGGTCCACCCGTCGGCCTCGCCCGCCTGGGTGTGCTGTCCGGTGCACGGTGGCCCAGTCGATCGCCGTGCCGTGCTCGTGGAGTCGGGCGAGTGCCGCCAGGACGGTGTCGGGCTCCGGGTGGCCGGCTCGCGCCGTCGGGGTGAACACCAGCTCCCCGGGCGCCTCGACCGTTGTCATCGCGGCCGAGGTGAGCTGTGTGCCTGGGCCCACCTCGGCGAATGCGGTCACCCTCGCTTCACGCACCAGATGACGTACGGCGTCCGCGAACCGCACCGTTTCGCGGGCGTGTCGGACCCAGTAGGCCGCCGAGCGCAGGTCGTTTCCCGTGGCCTGACGCCCGGTCAGTGTCGAAACGATCGGGATGCGGGGCTCACGGTAGGTGGCACGGGAGGCGGCTCGGGCGAACTCCGCGAGCGCCGGTTCGATCAGCGGCGAGTGGAAGGCATGGCTGGTGCGCAGTCTTACGGTGCGACGCCCACGGGCCTCGAAGCGCTCGGCCACCGCCGTCACCGCTTTCTCCGCCCCGGAGACGACGACCGACCGGGGGCCGTTCACGGCCGCGACCGCCACCGGCCCGGCCGCTGCCGGCAGTTCGGCCAGGGCGGCCAACGCCTCTTCCTCGGTGGCATCCAGGGACAGCATGGCGCCGCCTGCCGGGAGTTGCTGCATCAACCGGCCCCGGGCGGCGACCAGGTCGACGGCGTCGCTTTCCGAGAGGATCCCGGCGGCATGCGCCACGGCCAGCTCGCCGACGGAGTGGCCGGCCAGGAAGTCCGGTCGCACGCCCCATGATTCGAGCAGCCGGAACAGCGCGACCTCGAACGTGAACAGGCCGGCCTGGGCGACATCCGTCCTGTGCTGCCGCACGTCGGCGAGCGCTGTGCCCGGGCCGTCCCACAGGGCCTCGCGCAGGAGCCGCTCCCCGACGCCGACGGCGTCGAACCGGCCGCACAAGGCGTCGAAGGCGCCGGCAAAGGCGGGGTACGCGGTGTGCAACTCCCTGCCGAGGTCCGCCCATCCGGCGCCCTGCCCGGTGAAGAGCAGCGCCAGCCGTCCGCCCGTCCGGACCGGGGACGGCACGGCTGCCGACCCCGCGGCCGAGAGCCGGTCCAGTTCGGTCAGCAGGGCGGCGCGGTCCTGGACGGGCAGCGCCGCCCGGTGGCGGAGCGCGGCGCGGGCGACCGCCGAGGAGAACGCCACGTCCCCGAGCGGCAGTTCGGGCCGTTGGCGGAGGAAGGCGGCCGTACGCCGGGCCTGGGCGCGCAGCGCTTCGGTGGTCGCGCCCGACAGGAGGAGCGGCGGTTGCGGGGCGGTCCGGGCACCCTCGCGGTGCGGGGCCTCCTGCTCGTCGACCGCTTCCTCCAGGATCACGTGGGCGTTGGTTCCGCCGATGCCGAAGGCGGACACCGCGGCACGCCGGGGTTTCCCGGGAGCGGGACGCCACGGCTGCTCCCGCTGCAGCAGCCGTACGGCGCCGGAGGACCAGTCGACCCCCGGTGACGGCTCATCGGCGTGCAGCGTGCGCGGCAGCACGCCGTGGCGCATCGCGAGCACGGTCTTGATGACCCCGGCGACACCGGCCGCGGCCTGGGTGTGCCCGATGTTGGACTTCAGCGATCCCAGCCACAGCGGCCGCTCCGCCGGGCGGTCGTGCCCGTACGCCGCGAGGAGCGCCCGGGCTTCGATGGGGTCGCCGAGGGGGGTGCCGGTGCCGTGCGCCTCCACGGCGTCGACGTCGGCCGGGGTGAGTCCGGCGGCGGCGAGGGCGTCGGCGATCACCCGCTCCTGGGCGGGCCCGCTGGGCGCGGTCAGGCCGTTGGACGCGCCGTCGCCGTTGACGGCGGAGCCGCGCAGGACGGCCAGCACCGGATGGCCGTTGCGGCGGGCGTCGGCGAGCCGCTCCAGCAGGACCAGTCCGACGCCCTCGCCCCAGGCCGTACCGTCGGCCGCGGCCGAGAACGGCTTGCACCGTCCGTCGGGCGACAGGCCGCGCAGTCTGCTGAACGCGGTGAACGGCACCGGGCTGGCCATGACGGTGGCTCCGCCGGCCACGGCCAGTGAGCACTGGCCCGAGCGCAGCGCCCGTGCCGCCCAGTCCATCGCCACCAGTGACGAGGAGCAGGCCGTGTCCACCGTCACCGCGGGCCCCTCCAGGCCCAGGGTGTAGGCGATGCGCCCGGAGGCCACGCTGCCCGCCGAGCCGAGCGCGAGGTGTGCCTCGTACTCGTGTCCTCCGAGGTGCAGCAGCCGGCCCGCGTAGTCGCCGTGCATCACGCCGACGAAGACGCCGGTGTCGCTGCCGCGCAGGGCGCCGGGGGCGATGCCCGCCCGTTCCACGACCTCCCAGGCGGTCTCCAGCAGCAGCCTCTGCTGCGGGTCGGTGGCCAGCGCCTCCCGGGGCGACATGCCGAAGAAGGCCGCGTCGAAGTCGGCGGCCCGGCGCAGGAAGCCGCCGCGGCGGGTGACCGAGGTGCCCGGCCGGTCCGGGTCGGAGTCGAACAGTCCGGCCAGGTCCCAGCCCCGGTCGGCGGGGAACGCGGAGGTGGCGTCCGTGCCGTCGGCGATCAGCCGCCACAGCTCCTCCGGTGAGGAGATGTCGTCCACGGCTCCCGGGTAGCGGCAGGCCATGGCGACGATGGCCACCTGTTCGTCGGGCTGCGGTGTGTCGCCGGGTGTGCCGGGCCCGGCCTCGCGCGCCGCCGGGGTCGAGGTCGGGGTCGGGGCGCCGAGCAGCGTGTCGTGCAGGAACTCGGCCACCGCGTCCGGCGTCGGGCGCTCGAACACGAGGGTCGCGGGGAGCTGCAGGCCGGTCGCCGCTCCCAGCCGGTCGCGCAGCAGTACGCCGTGCAGGGAGCTGACTCCCAGATCGGTGAAAGCCTGGTCGGGCTCCGGGTCGGACTCCCCGTCGACGCGGAGTTCGGCCATGACGAGGTTCAGCACGGCACGGCGCCGCTCCTGGGCCGGCAGTGCGAGCAGCCGGGCCCGCAGGGCGGCGGAGGCGTCCTCCCGCTCGGTGACGAGCACCTCGGCCAACTGCCCGGCGAGTATCGCCCGTTGGATCTTGCCGGAGGACGTGCGGGGCAGCGAACCGCTCAGCCGGATCTCGTCCGGCACCTTGAATGCGGACAGCCGCTCCCGGCACGCGGCCCGCAGCGGCGCGAGGTCGACTCCGTCCGGCCCGGGGACGACGAACGCCACCGGAACCTCCCCCAGCACGTCGTGCGGCCGGCCCACGACCGCCGCGTCGGCGACACCGGGACACGCCAGGAGCACCTGCTCCACCTCGACCGGATTGACGTTCTGCCCGCCGCGGATGATCAGGTCGCCCACCCGCCCGGTGACCCGCAGCCCGCCGTCCGGCTCCCGGCGGCCGAGGTCACCGGTGCGGTACCAGCCGTCCCGGAGGACCTGCGCCGTGCTGTCGGGGCGTCCGTGGTAGCCGATCATGACGCCGGGGCCGCGCACCCAGATCTCGCCCTCGTCACTGTCAGCGGTGCCGGCACCGGACAGCGGGTCGGCCACCCGGACCTCGACTCCGGGCACCGGCTGCGGCACGCGCTGCGGACCCGGCACCTCCAGCCGGTCGACGGCGATCTTGCCGGAGGTCTCGGTGGCGCCGTAGCCGTCCAGCAGCGGCGCGCCCAGCAACTCCTCGACGGAGGAGCGCAGTTCCGCCGGACAGGGCGCTCCGGCGGTGACGCAGAGCCGGAGCCCGCCGGGTGCCCGCGGAGCGTCGCGCAGTGCGCTCACCAGCAGGTGGTAGGTGGCCGGTACCCCGGCCAGCATCGTGAACGGCCCCTGCAACGGCTGCTGTTCGAGTGCCTCCAGCACGTCCACGCCGCGGTCCAGGAGGTAGGCGCTCGCACCCGTGGCGACCACCCCGAGGATGCACAGCGAGTACGCGTAGGCGTGGTGCATCGGCAACGGCCACAGCAGCCGGTCCTCCTCGGACACGCCGAACAGCGGGGCATAGGCGGCGGCCGTCGACCACAGCGCGGCCCTCTGGCTCGTCACCACACCTTTGCGCTCGCCGGTGGTGCCCGAGGTGTAGAGGATCCAGGCCGGTTCGTCCAGGCCGAGGCGGTCGTACGGCGGACAGTCCGGATCGGTCCCGGCGAGTTCCTCGTACGAGACCGCACCCGCGGGCGCTCCGGGCGGCAGCGCCTGCGCACCCACGACGACCACCACCCGCGGCGCCTGCTGTCCTGTCGCCACCCGCTCCAGTCGCTCCAGCAGGGACGCCTCGGCCACGATCGCCACCGCGTCGCTGTCGCCGAGGACATGGGCCAACTCGGCGTCGGCCGCCCCAGGATCCAGTGGCACCCCAACGGCCCCCGCGCGCACGGCCGCCAGGCAACTCTCGGCCATTTCCACGCGGTTGGACAGGCAGAACACCACCCGGTCCCCGAGGCGCACGCCCAGCCGTGCCAGATGCCCCGCGATCCTCGCGGTCCGCCGATGCAACTGCTCCCAGGTCACGCCCCGACGCGCGTCCCGGAAGGCGGTCCTCTCCCCCGCGCGTGCCGCATGCGCCTGGACGGCCTCGACCAACGGACGGACCAGTTCCCCGCGAACCCCCGTCATTCCCACCCCTCTTGTGCGCCCCGTCCCCCGACGCCCATCGACTATAGGGTCACCTGAGGACATCGCCGTTGGCTCCGGGCGGCGGCGTCATGCCGGGTGGATGAGGCGGCTTTCGTAGGCGAAGATCACGGCCTGTATCCGGTCTCGGAGTTCGAGCTTTTGCAGGATTCGGCCCAGATGGGACTTCACGGTCGCCTCCGCGAGGTAGAGGGTGGCCGCGATCTCGGTATTGGACAGGCCGCAGCCCACGTGGATGAGCACCTCGCGTTCACGGCCGCTGAGCCGGCTCAGCCGCTCGTCGCGGTCGGCGCTGCTGCCGTCGGGGATGTGCGGGCGGAGGTTCTCCAGCAGGCGGCGGGTGATCCGCGGGGAGACCACCGCGTCGCCCGCGGCCACGCTGCGTATCGCGGTGAGCAATTCCTCGGGCCTGGTGTTTTTCAGCAGGAAGCCCGAGGCTCCGGCGTTGAGTCCGGCGAAGGCGTATTCATCCAGGTCGAAGGTGGTGAGGATCAACACTCTGCTCTGCGGGGAGATCCGGATGACCTGCCGGGTCGCCTCGATCCCGTCCGTCCCGGGCATCCGGACGTCCATGAGGACGACATCGGGGCGCAACTCCCGGGCGAGGCGTATGGCCTGGATGCCGTCCGCGGCTTCGCCGACCGGTGCCATGTCGGGCTGGGCCTCCAGGACCGTGCTGAAGGCCATACGGAGCAGCGCTTCGTCGTCGGCGATCAGGATGCGGATCGTCATGCGGCCGCCGCTCCGCTGCTGGCGAGGACGAGGCGAGTATGGACTCCCCAGCCGCCGCCCGGAAGCGGTCCGGCCTGCAACTTCCCCCCGTAGGCGGCCGAGCGCTCGCGCATGCCTGGGATGCCGTGGCCGGATGGTGTGGCGCCGGGAAGTGGCCGGCAGGGGCCGCTGTCGGTGACGTCCACTGTGACGGTCTCGGTTGAGCACCGTATCCGGACCTTCGCATGTGTGCCGGTGGGTGTGTGCTTGAGGGTGTTGGTCAAGGCTTCCTGTACCAGGCGGTAGACGGTCAGTTGTGCGGTGGCGGGTATGTGGGTGTGGCCGCCCTGGACCTCGAGGCGCGTCGGCAGCCCGGCGGCGCACATCTGGTCGGCGAGGGTCTCCAGTTGTGCGATGCCGGGCAACGGGTGGCGCTGCGCGTCCGGTTCGTCGGTCCGCAGGATGCCCAACGAGCGCCGCATGTCGGTCAGAGCCTGCCGGCCCGTCTCGGAGATCTGGAGCATCGCGGTGGTGGCCTTGTCGGGCGACCGGTGCTGCGCGTAAACAGCGGCGTCGGTGAGCGCGACCATGACGGACAGGTTGTGGGTGACGATGTCGTGCATCTCCCGGGCGATACGTGTCCTTTCCTCGGCGACGGCCAGCCGCGCCTGCTGGTCTTGTTGTTGCTCCAGTCGTGCAGCCCGTTCCTCCAGGGCCGCGAGGTAGGCACGCGTGGTCCGCACATTCACACCCAGGACGGCGGCGGCGACGACCATCGCGGTCACCGCTACGAAGGGGGTCAGGAATGCGCCTTCTGTCGCCCAGCGCAGGCAGGCCAGCAGGGCCCCGCCCTCCACGATGGCACCAGCGGCAAGCGTGCCGCGCCGGCCCGAGTTCGCGGCCGCCGTGTAGAGAGCTACCAGCAAGGCGATGTCCGCCGGCAGTTGGACGTCCATCAGCCACTGGACGAAGGCCGCGGCTGCCACGGCGCCGAACACCGTGAGCGGTGCCCGGCGCCGCCACACCAGGGGCAGTGCAAGGGCCGTGGTGAGGGCCACGGCCACCGGGAGCTCTTGCGACACGCGCGTGGTCATGATGTTGAGCAGGAGCAGGGCCGGCAGCAGCGAGTCCCACACCATGGGCGGCAGCCGGAGGCCCCAGCGCCGGGCGGCTCTCACCAGTCGTGCCGCTCGTGCGGAGGCCAGGTCGGCGTACCTCGTCATCCGTACGGCCGTCCTCGTCCGCCGCACGCGGTTCCGGTAGCGCACCGGGTGGGCATCGCCGGGCTCTGCGGCCGCCTCGGTCATCACACGTCCCTGTCGGTTCAGCGCCATAGTGGCCCCAGTCGGGGCCACCACCGCATGCAGCCGGAGCCGGGCCGAGTACAAGGAGCGCACACCCCGGGCTCCCCGGCGTCTACCGCGGCCCTGTCACGGTAGGCCGCGGGCCCGCGAAGCACATGAGTCCACCGTCTGATGGCACCGCGCCGAGGTACGACCTCAGGAGGAGTCCCGCTACCTTCCACGGTCGCAAAGCGGCCGTTCACCAGGCGTGCTCGATTGCGACTCCGGTGGCACAGGCGAGACGCCTGGATGCGACTCCGGTCGCACAGGGGACACACCTCGGATTGCGACTCCGATTGCATGCGATGGCGACCCGGGATCGATGTGGCATCGCGTGCCCCGCCCTGAGGATGGCCGGGTGACCGAGATCATCACGGGGCTGTACATGTCCTCCCTGGAATTCCTTGCCTTGCTGGGTGCCGTCGCGCTGGTGGTGGCGCGCTGGCTTCCCCCCGCTGCCCGCCCACGCGTCACGATCGCGGCGGGGGCGGTTCTCGTGCTGTCCGCGATCGTGCTGAGTGTGGTGGGGATCCGCTGGCAGATGCTGCCGGTACTGGCAGGCGTTGCCGTCGCGTTGCCGTTCGCCCTCTCTCCCCTGCTGCGACGCCGTACCGGCCGGCCGGCGTGGCGGGCCCGATGATGGCTGGCGTTGCCGGGGTCGGTGGCCTGCGTCGGCCTGATTGCCACGGGTCCGGTGGCCGCCTGGGCCTTTCCTGTACCCGTGTTCCCCGATCCGTCAGGCCGTTTCGCGGTCGGCACCCGCGTGGTGCAGTGGACCGACCCACGCCGCCCCGAGAGATTCACCGCCGATCCGCACGACCGGCGCACGGTCGTGGTCCAGCTCTGGTATCCCGCGCAGAAGAGCCCCGCAGGCACGCAGCGGGCCCAGTACCTCGGACGCACGGAGCACGAGGCGCACACCGTTTCCGACGCCCTCGCCCGTGCGGTCGGGTTGCCCGGCTTCCTGGTCGACGGCGTCCCGCGCGCCCACACCCATTCGGTCTTCAACGCCCCGGTGGCCGACCGGGGCGGACGGTTCCCGGTCGTGCTGTTCTCTCCCGGGTCGGGCGGGGTGCGCACCCAGAACACCGCCTGGGCGGAGGAACTGGCCAGTCACGGCTATGTGGTCGCCGCCCTCGACCACCCGTACGACTCCGCAGCCGTCGTCCTCACCGACGGCCGAACGATTCACGCCAAGATCGCCTCCACTGGCGACCGGGACAAGGATGACAAGCTGGCGGTTGGCTGGACGGCTGTGCGTGCCGCCGACCTCAGCTTCGTCCTCACTCAGCTGGGTCGTCTGGACAGAGGCGAGATTGCCGGCCCGCTGACCGGACGCCTGGACACCGGCCATGTCGCGGTGACCGGCCACTCCATGGGGGGTGCTGCCGCCCTGCAGGCAGCCCGGCAGGACCACCGGTTCGACGCCGTCATCGATCTGGACGGCTACCCCCACGGCCCCACCTCCCCCTCCCTCCAGCAGCCGACGCTCGCGCTCACCCAAGCCATCACCCCCGGAACCGACCCGCGCTACATGTCCCGCCTCACCAAGGTCCTCAAGCTCAACACCGCGACGAGCTACCGGCTCACCATCCCCGGCGCCGCACACCTCACCTTCATGGACGGCCCCCTGTACCTGCCGCCTGTGCCCTCGATAGTCGGCTCCCTGGGCCGCACCGAGAGCCCGCACGTCGTCGCCGCAGCCACTCTTGCCTTCCTGGACACCACCCTGCGGCACAAACCCGATGACCTGGCCGGCGTTCTGTCGGCCTACGGCGACCTCAGCGTCTACCACCCGGGCAACAGCCGCTGACCAGCTGTGCCTCGGGCGGAGACGACGCCCCTCCGACGGCACGGCCGTTCCCCTCGCCAGCCGGAGTGCAGTCCGCGGCGCCGCCCCCGCCGCGGACGGTAGTTCAGAGCGGCTTACCCTCCAGACGTCGCCTGTGGTCAGGGAGCCTCCCCCATCCACCGCCAGCTTGAGGTCCCCACGCAGAAGGCGAACCCCAGCAAGATCAATCTTGCCGGGATGTCCTGTGCTCAACCAGCATCACGCCCGGGGAGCCGCCACCACGCCGGCGACAGAAGGACGTACGCCCAGGCGCGGCCCTTGCGGCCCAGGACGTCGAGGTCGGCGTTTCTCCCCGTCACGCACGCATGACGGAGCGCGGCGGCGCGCGGAACCCGCTCGGGCGCCGCTCGCTGCGTGCACGCACGCGGGCACGTGACGTGAAGGGCGGAGCATGGCGGTCGTTCAAGGATGATGGCGCGTTGGAGCCGAGGTTAGATGGGTCTATGGACCGGCGGCCCGGGCGTCTGCGGTCCTGGCAGGGGCTGCGCACCGTCTCCGGCCAGGTCTTCATCCTGCAGGTCTTCATCATCGTGGTCCTGGTGGCGGCGGCTGTCGTCGCCCTGCTGCTGCAGTCCCGGGCGGACGCCGAGCGCGAGGCCCGCAACCGCACACTCGCCGTGGCCTCGGCCGTCGCCTCGTCCCCGTCGGTACGTCAGGCCCTGGAAGGCCCGAACCCCACCGCCGCGCTCCAGCCGCAGACCGAGGAGGTCCGCAAGCGCGCCAAGGTGGACTTCATCGTGGTGATAAGTCCGGAGGGCATTCGCTACACCCATCCGAATCCGGCGCGGATCGGCGAGCACTACATCGGCAGCATCGCGGCGGCGCAGCACGGTGGCATCGTCACCGAGACCACCACGGGGACGCTGGGCCGCTCGGTGCGGACCGTCGTCCCGGTCACCTCGTCCGACGGGAAGGTCATCGGTCTGGTCTCCGCGGGCATCACGATCAAGCAGGTGAGCGGGGCTGCGGACCGGCAGGTACCGCTCGTCCTGGTCGCGACCGGCGTGGTGCTCCTGGCGGCCACCGGCGGAACCGCGCTGATCAGCAGGCGGCTGCGCCGTCAGACACACGGTCTCGGCCCGGTGCAGATGACACGGATGTACGAGCACCACGACGCCGTTCTGCACGCGGTGCGCGAAGGTGTTCTGATCGTCGATCCGCAAGGCGGTCTGCTCCTGGCCAACGACGAGGCACGACGGCTGCTCGGGCTCGCGCCGGACGTGGAGGGCCGCCCTGTCGAGAGTCTGGGACTCGAGCCGAGCGCGGAGCGGCTGCTGCTGTCCGGCACCGCGACCACCGACCAGGTGATCAGGGTCGGCGACCGGCTGCTGGCGATCAGCCTGCGCCCCATGGCGCCGCAGCCCGGGCCAGGCGGCGCGGTCGCGACCCTGCGGGACACGACGGAACTCAGTGCGCTGATGGGCCGCGTGGAGGACGTACAGGAACGGCTCAAGCTGCTGTACGACGCCGGCATCCGCATCGGCACGACGCTCAACGTGACCCGTACGGCCGAGGAGCTGGCCGAACTGGCCGTGCCCAGGTTCGCCGACTACGTCACCGTCGACCTGGCCGACGCCGTCCTGCGGGGTGAGGAACCGAACCTGGCGAACATGGCGGAGTTGCGGCGTGTCGCCCTGCATGGCATCCGGGAGGGCACACCGCTTTATCCGCCCGGCCGGCTCATCCACTTCGACGCCTCCACGCCGCAGGCCTCCGGGTTCGGTTCCGGGCGGATGGTGCTGGAGGCCGACATGGCGGCGTTCTCCGGCTGGCAGGTACAAGCCCCCGACCGCGCTCGCAGGCTGGTGGCCTATGGCATTCACTCCATGATCGCGGCTCCGCTGCGGGCCCGCGGGGTGATCCTCGGGGTGGCGACCTTCTGGCGGTCGAAGGAGCCCGCGCCCTTCGGTCCGGAAGACCTCTCGGTGGCCGAGGAGCTGGTCGCCCGCGCCGCGGTGAGCATCGACAACGCCCGCCGCTTCACTCGGGAGCACGCCATGGCCGTCGCGCTGCAGCGCAGTCTTCTGCCGCACGCGCTTCCCGAGCAGAGCGCTGTCGAGGTGGCCCACCGTTATCTCCCGGCGGAGGCGGGGCTCGGGGGTGTCGGCGGCGACTGGTTCGACGTCATCCCCCTGCCTGGGGCCCGCGTCGCGTTCGTGGTGGGCGACGTCGTGGGGCACGGTCTGCACGCCGCCGCCACCATGGGGCAACTGCGCACCGCCGTCCACAACTTCTCCACCCTCGACCTGCCGCCCGACGAGTTGCTCTGGTACCTCGACGAACTCGTCACCCGCATCGACCAGGACCGGGACGAAGAGAACGGCGAAGCGCCGACGCTCACGGGTGCCACGTGCCTGTACGCGATCTACGACCCGGTGTCCGGCCTGTGCACCATGGCCAGAGCCGGCCACCTGGACCCCCTGATCGTGCACCCGGACGGCCGGGCGGACCTGGCCGGGGTGCCGGCCGGTCCCCCGCTGGGGCTGGGCGGGCTGCCCTACGAGAAGGCGGAGATAAGCCTGCCCGCGAGCAGCGCCCTCGTGCTGTACACCAACGGCCTGATCGAGGAGCGGCATCGTGACATCGACGAGGGGATCGAGCAGCTGCGCCGCACCCTTGCACACGCCGGACGGACGCCGGAAGAGATATGCCAGGTGGTGATGGACGCGCTGCTGCCGACGGCACCCCGCGACGACGTGGCCCTGCTGGTCGCTAGTACCCGGCTGCTCGACAGCGACCGTACCGCGGTCTGGGACGTGCCCTCCGATCCCTCGGCCGTCGCCGGCGTGCGGGCCTGCGCCGACAGGCTGATGCGCACATGGGGTCTGGACGAGGAGGCGTTCACCCTGGAACTGATCCTCAGCGAGCTGGTCACCAACGCCATCCGGCACGCGACCGGTCCGATCAGCGTGCGCCTGATCCGCGACCGCACCCTCATCTGCGAAGTGTCCGACGGGAGCAGCGTCGCCCCGCACCTGCGCCGGGCCACCACCATGGACGAGGGCGGCCGCGGCCTCTTCCTCGTGGCCCAGTTCGCCGACCGCTGGGGCACGCGCTACACGCCTGACGGCAAGGTCATCTGGACCGAACAGCAGCTGCCCGTGTAGGCGGCTTCCCCGCCAGGTCGGCCCGCCAAGTCATGCCAAGGACAGGTGCTGCCCCCGGGACCGCGCAGTGAGAAACGGCCTGACCCTGGCGGCCTCGGTCAACTGCTCTGGCTCTGGTCGTAGGCCGCCCGCGCGTCGCCGATCGCCGGAGCAGTCAGCTCGGCCCACCGCCGTATCTCCCGTACAACCGGGCACATGGTCCCGCCCAGGGCCGTGAGTTCGTACTCCACACGGACCGGGACCTCGGGATAGACCCGGCGAGCGACGAGCCCGTCGCGCTCGAGATCGCGGAGGGTTCTGGCCAGCACCTGCCCACTCACCCCGAGCCGGTTCTTCAGGTCGTTGAACCGGGTGGGGCCGCCTTCGAGCACGTGGGTGATGAGCACGGTCCACCTGCTGGCCATGCGCTCGACCGCTTCTCGCGTCGGAGTACCGGCGCCGTAGATCTCGGCTTCAGGCCAAGGGGGCGTACTCATTCGATAAACCTTCATTCCGTGACGGTAATTCAATTCCGACCAAGTCACCCGAGAGTGACCTGGTGACATAAATGTCAGCCATCCGAGCAACTTGATGAAACTTCAAGTACCTCCTAGCGTTGATCTCGGCCGGCCATTTGACCCCTCTCACCGAGAAAGAGGACTGGCATGATCAACCGCCGTTCCATAATCCGGGGTGGCAGTGCCGCCGCCGTCGTCGGCGCTCTCGCTTTCCGGCCGAGTTCCGGTCACGCGGCAGAGACCTCGGGCTTTCTGCCGCTGCCCGCGGACGCGAAGCCGCTGCCCGACAACGGAAAGGGCTATCGGCTGCAGCGTGCCGGAAAGAACGGCTACGTCGTCATCACGGGCCTCGTGCAGTCCGTCTTCGTCGTGACCCGCGATGGCGTCGTGATCGTCGACGCACCGCCCGCTTCCCGTGGAAAGCTCAAGGAGGCCATCGTCTCCGTGACCGACAAGCCGGTGACGCATTTCATCTACAGCCACTCCCATCTGGATCACGTGGGGGCTGTGACCGATTTCCCGGATGCGGTGCGTATCGCCCACGCCGACTGCGCCACGATTCTCGCGCTGCACAACGACCCTGCGCGGCCGTTGCCCCAGCGGGTCCTCCACGGGAAGCACAACACCCTGCACATCGGCGGCGAGGAGATCCACGTGATCTATCCCGGCTCGAACCATGAGTCCGGGAACATCCTCACCTACTTCCCGCGCCAGCGGCTCGCCGTCATGACCGACGTCGTCATGCCGGGCTGGGCCCCCTATCGCGGCTGGGGCAACGCTGACTACCTGCCCGGAATCCTCCTGGCCCACGACGCCGTCCTCGGACTCGACTTCGACACCTACGTCGGCGGTCACGTCTACCGCACCGGCACGCGGGCCGACGTCGAGCAGTCGCGGGCCTTTTTCGTCGACTTCTGGAACACCACGAAGAAGCACATGGGGGCGATCTCCTTCAGCGAGGCGGCCTCCGAGGTCGAGGCGGCGAACGCCTGGGCGGCCCAGAAGGTCTGGATCGACCGAGTCGCCAAGGCCACGCAGGCCGAACTCGTCGAGCGCTGGGGCTCTCGTATCGCCGCGGTCGACACCTTCACCGCAGACACCGCGGGTTCCGTCGTGGTGTCCATCTCCACCGACGCCACTGTCAACTTCCCGTAGCTCGCCTGATCTGACCGTCGGTCCGTACGCGGAGGCCGGGGCGCACCGCAGCGCCCCGGCCTCTGCCGGTTGCTCAGATCGGGAAGTGCGCGTGGCCGCGGACCTGGGCGGTGACCCAGCGGGTGTCGGTGAACGCCTCGATGCCGGCCTGGCCGCCGAAGCGGCCGTAGCCGGAGTCCTTCACGCCTCCGAAGGGGGCCTGGGGCTCGTCGGCGATGGACTGGTCGTTGACGTGGACGATCCCGGTGCGCAGGCGGGCGGCCACGTCGAGCCCTGCGGCCAGATCCTCGGTGATGACGCCGGCGGTCAGGCCGTAGGGAGTGTCGTTGGCCAGCGCCACGGCTTCGTCCGGGCTGTCGACGACGTGGACGACGGTGACGGGGCCGAAGGTCTCGTCGTAGTAGATCTTCATGTCCTTGGTGACCCCGGTGAGCACCACCGGGCGGATCAGGGTGTCCGGTCCTTCGGGCGTGCCGGTGCCCGCCGCGAGGGTCGCGCCCTTGGCGACCGCGTCGTCGACGAGTGCCGTGACGCGCTGTGCGGCCCGGGAGTTGACGACGGGGCCGACGGCGACGGCGGGGTCGGCCGGGTCGCCGCAGTTCAGCTCGGTCACCCGGGCGGCGAGCTTGGCGGTGAACACCTCCGCGAGGGAGCGGTGCACGATGAGGCGGTCGAGGCACATGCAGATCTGGCCGGAGTTCATGAAGGAGCCGAAGACGGCCGCGTCGACGGCGTAGTCGAGATCGGCGTCCTCCAGGACCACCAGGGCGTTCTTGCCGCCGAGTTCGAGGACCGCGGGCTTGAGGTGCTGGGCGGCCTGGACCCCGATGGCACGGCCCACCTCGGTGGAGCCGGTGAAGTTGACCATGCGTACGCGTTCGTCGGCGACGAGCGCGGAGACCACGTCGGCGGCGTCCGCGCGGTCGTTGGTGATGACGTTGAGCACCCCTGCGGGCAGCCCTGCCTCGTGCAGTATGTCGGCGATGAGCAGGCCGCACGCGATGGGGGCGTCCTCGCTGGGCTTCATCACGACCGTGTTGCCGACGGCGAGCGGCAGCGCGACCGCGCGTACACCCAGGATGACCGGGGCGTTCCACGGTGAGACGGCGGCGATGACGCCCTTGGGAACGCGCACTTGGGTGGAGATCACTCCGTCGGCGTTGGTGGCGAGCACCTGTCCGGCCGGCCGGCTGACGGCGGCCGCCGCCTCCAGCAGGATGTCGGCACCGAGGCGGGCGTTGAAAGCGGCCCAGGGTGCGGTGGCGCCGACTTCCGCCGCCATGGTCCGCACGATCTCGTCGGTGCGACTGACCATGAGTTCGGCCGCCTTGAGGAAGATCTGCCGGCGTGTGGCCGGCTTGGTGCCGGCCCACCGCTCGAAGGCCGCGTCGGCGGCGTCCACCGCGCGGCGCACGTCATGGACGGTGCCGGCGGCGACCTCCGCGTGGACGTCCCCCGTCCAGGGGTTGATGTCGGGAGTCGTACGGGCGGAGGAAGCGGGCACCTCGGTGCCGTCGATGATCAGGCCGCGGGTGGTGGGCATGAACTGCTCCAGGATGCAGGGGGGCGGGGTGGTCAGGTGGTGGCCGGCTGGGCGGGGGCCGGTCGGCCGGTGCGCAGGGTGCGGTGGGCCAAGCCGGTGAGGAGGCCGGCGACGAGGGGTGAGAGCAGATAGGTCCCCAGGTGCGTGTACTCGCCGGAGAGCAGCGCCGGACCGAAGGCACGGGCCGGATTGATGTTGGCGCCGGTGACCGTGCCGAGCGAGGCGATGACGAGGCCGACGCCGACGGCGATGACGGCTGGGATGAGGGCGTGCAGCCGGGGGCGGCTCATCACCACGGCGACGGCGGCGAGTACGGCGATCAGCGCGGCGGTCTCGATCAGGAACAGCGCTGTCGTGCCGGTCCCGGGGGCGGGCGCGACCAGGGCGTAGTGGATGCGCAGGACGGGGTCGCCCCACACGAGGCGGGCCAGGGCGGGGCCGCTGACCGAACCTGCCAGCTGTGCCGCGATGTAGGGCAGGACCGCACGGCCGGGAAACAGGCCGTCGGCCCACAGGAAGACGGTCACTCCGGGGTTGAAGTGGCCGCCGGAGGCACGTCCGGTCGGGGCGTACATGAGCGCGGCGAGCAGCAGCGCCACCACGGCGCCGGCCGTGCCGAGCATGAGGTGGGCGTCTCTGATCGCCAGGGGCGAGTCCGGCAGCGCGAGCAGGCGCACCAGGCTGACCACGCCGAACAGGAGCACAGTCGTCGACAGGTACTCATAGCCGGCGTGACGGGCGAGGTCCGCGCGGCTCAGGACGGAAGAACTCATGGCTGTCCTCAGGGTTGGGGCCGGACCGGTGATGTCCCGCAGGGCCAGGCAACCTGATTTTTTCGCTGAGTGAATTTTCGTTCGTTCTGCGTGAAACCAGAGTCTGCGGTGTGTGTGCGGCGCTGTCAACGCTCGGTAGCGTTCTCTCGTCAGGGATCAGGGCGAGGAGCACAGGAGCTGGGCCGGCGATGGCAGGACGCGCGAGGGCGACGACCGGTGGTGCCACGGAGGCGGGGTCCGGCGCGGAGTCGGAGGGCCCGCTGGCGCGGGGCCTGGCCGTGCTGAAGGCCGTGGCGGAGGCCGACGGGCCGGTGCGCCCGGCCGACCTCGCCAGGTCGACGGGCCTGGCACGCTCCGCCGTGGACCGGTTGGCCGCGACGCTGACCCACCTGGGCCATCTGCGCCTGGTGGACCGCGATCTCCTGGCCGCCCCCCGGCTGATGGAGTTCGGCAACGCGTACCTGCGCGCGGCAGGCCTGCCCGACCGGATCCAGCCTCATCTGGACGGCCTGGCCCGCACCCTGGACGAATCCGTGTCGCTGATCGCGGCGGACGGCTGCGACATGCGCATCGTCGCTCGCGCGATCCCACAGGACCGGGTGATTCCCCTGGGGTTCCGGGTCGGCGACCTGCTGCCCGCGGACCGCTGCGCGGCCGGTGCCGTACTCGCCGGCGACTGGGACCCCGAGCAGCACGCGGCCTGGCGGGCACACCGCGCCACCGACCCGCTCGACACCGGATACCCGGCCCTGCCGCCACGCTTCACGCGTCTCGAACAGGAGGCTGCGGAGGCGGACTTCGCCACCTGGATCTCCGACTCGGCCGAGCAGGGCTGGGCCCTGGACGACCAGATCGCCGCCCCGGGCCTGGTCGCCCTGTCCGTTCCCGTTCCCGGCCAGGACGGCGGGCCCCGGTACGCACTGAGCGTCCTCGCGCACACGAGCCGCTTCAGCGCGGAGGCGCTGCGCGCACACGCCCTGGCCCATCTCACCCGGGCGGCGCAGGAGATGGGTGACGCGCTCGGTGCCGACCGTCCTGCAGCCGACGGCCTGACCCCGTCCCCTTACGCCGACGCCAAGACGGAACTGGGGCCCCTGTTCCTGCAGGCGCTGGCTCGCGGACTCGCCGTGCTCACCGCGCTCGGTGGGGCTCGCGGCGGCCTCACCCTCAACGAGGCCGCGCAGGCCGCGGGCCTGTCCTACCAGAGCACGCGCCGCAACCTGCTCACCCTGCAGCACCTGGGCTACGCCGAGCAACGCGGACGGCACTACCTTCCCGCCCCGCGCACTCTCGGCCTCGGCTACGCCCGGCTCTCAGGTCTCGGCCTGGCCGACATCGTGCAGCCGCATCTGGCCGAACTCGCCACCCGCGTCCATGAGTCCGCCTCCGTCGCCGTACTCGACGGAACAGAGGTGCGTTACCTGGCCCGCTCCGCCACCCAGCAGGTCACGAGCGTCAGCATCCACCCAGGAGCACGGCTGCCTGCCTACGCCACCTCCATGGGTCGCGTGCTGCTGGCCGACCTGTCCCGGCCGGACCAGGAGCGGCTGCTCGCCGCGCTGCCTCCCCGACCGCGGACCTCCTTCACCCGCACGTCGCCCACGGATCTCACCCAAGTCCTCAGCCAGGCACGGCAGGACGGATACGCCATGGTCGAACAGGAGCTGGAGCTGGGACTTCGTTCCCTGGCGGTGCCCCTGCACGACGCGCGCGGCAGGGCCGTGGCCGCGCTCAATGTCGCCCTGCACGCGGGACCGGAGACACCCGAGCAGTCACGCGAGCGTCTGCTGCCGCAGCTGATCTCCACCGCCCGGGCGGTGGAGGCCGATGTGGCCGCGGTCTTCGCGTTCGGGCCGGTACGCAGCGACTGACACGGCCCGTAGCCCTCGCCTACCCGGCGGCTAGCGAATGGCGACCGCGGGTGGACGTTCCCGGAGTGCGCCGTATCCGATGAAGTACGCGGGCAGGCGTCGCATCCATCGCGATCCGGCGACCCGGCGTGCGAGGCGCTGGGCCCGCTCCGGGCTGCCGAGAGGCGGACGGCCCTGCAGGACGGGGCCGATGAAGAGGGCGTGGGCCGTGCGCTGGAGCGCCTGGGTGGCGACCGTGGTCGGAAGGCGCCGGCGCTGCACACCGCGTACGTCGCGCAGGCCCACGGTCCCCTTGCGCAGTGGCTCGATCAGATAGCGTGCGGCAGCCACGGCGTCCTGGACCGCGAGGTTGATCCCGATGCCGAAGACCGGGGACATCGCGTGCGCCGCGTCGCCGATGCACAGCAGCCCGGGACGGTGCCAGCGGCGCAGCCGGTCCAGGCGTACGTCCAGGAGCTTGACCTCGTCCCACGAGCGCAGGGCGTGCGAGCGGTCGGCGATCCACGGGACGGCCGCGGTGAACTGGGCCAGGAAGCGGTCCAGGCCCGCCGCACGGCGCTGTGCGTCGGTGCCCTTCGGAATGAGTCCGGCGCACTGCCAGTAGTCACCGCGGTCGATCATCGCGGTCAGGAAGCGGTCCCCGGCGCTGCCGACGAGACCGCGCGGGTCGCCCTCCTTCCGTGGCAGGCGGAACCACCAGGCGTCCATCGGGCAGGTGAAGCTGCGCAGCCCCAGTTCCGGCAGGGAGCGCGCCAGTGATCCCCGGCCGTCACAGGCGACGGTCAGCACAGCCCGCAACTCGCCGGTACGGCCGTCGGCGGTGCGGTAGCGCACCCCGGTGACCCGTCCGGACTCGATCAGGAAGGACGTCGCCTCGGTGTTCATCCTCAGCCGGAAGGACGGCTCGCGCCGGGCCTCGTCCGCGAGCAGGTCCAGCAGGTCCCACTGGGGCACCATCGCCACGTAGTTGTACGGTCCGCGCAGCACCGTGAGGTCGGCGACGGTGACCGTCGAACGGCCGGCTCCGACCGGCAGCTGGACGGTGTTCACCCGGCGTTGCGGCAGCTGGGCGAAGCGCTCGGCCAGCCCCAGGTCGTCCAGGAGGGCAAGGGTGGAGGGGTGGACGGTGTCGCCGCGGAAGTCGCGCAGGAAGTCGCCGTGCTTCTCCAGGACCGTCACCGCGACGCCGGCCCGGGCCAGCAGCAGGGCGAGCACCATGCCCGCGGGACCGCCTCCCACTACACAGCACGTGGTTTGTTCCATCGCAGTCCTGCCCTTCACGATCACGAGAGCAGTAATTCATCAGTCACATAATTCATCAGGCGATGAATACTATACTCCTCGCCGCGGCGGCCGACCTGCGAAAGGCTGCGCGGAAACCGCCGATCGGTGTCCGGAAAGCAGTTGCTTCGAGCGCACTCGAACGATCTAGCGTGACGGGCATGAGCAACGCCATCGAACAGATCCGCAAGGTCCAGCTGGGCAACGGCGGCCCCCTCGTGGGCGTGCAGGGCTTCGGCGCCATGGGCATCAGCGACGCGTACGGCGAGACGGACGTCGCGGCGGCCCGCGACACCCTGGAGGCCACTCTCGAGGCGGGTGTCACCCTCATCGACACCGCCGACATGTACGGCTCCGGCGCCAACGAGGAGTTCCTCGCGCCGTTCGTGGCCGCGCACCGCGACGAGATCACTCTGGCCACCAAGTTCGGCATCGAGCGCCGCGCCGACGACCCGCGCTACCGCGGTATCCGCAATGAGCCCGCCTACGTGAAGAGCGCGGTCGAGGCGAGCCTGCGCCGCCTGAACGTCGAGGTCATCGACCTGTACTACATGCACCGGCGCGACCCCGCCGTCCCGCTCGCCGAGTCCGTCGGCGCCATGGCCGAACTCGTCCGGGAGGGCAAGGTCAGGCACCTCGGCCTGAGCGAGGTCACCGGCGCCGAGCTGCGCGAGGCGCACGCAGTGCACCCGATCACCGCGCTGCAGTCGGAGTGGTCGGTCTTCAGCCGGGACGTCGAGCGCAGCGCGGTGGCCGCGGCCGCGGAGCTGGGGGTCGCGTTCGTGCCGTACTCGCCGCTGGGCCGGGGCTTCCTGACCGGTGCCTTCGTCGACGCGGGCACGGAACTCTCCAGCAGCGACTTCCGCCAGTATCAGCCGCGCTTCACCGGCGACAACGCCAAGGCGAACGCCGCCCTCCTGGAGCCCCTGCGCAAGCTCGCGGCCGACCGCGGCGCCACCACGGCGCAGATCGCCCTCGCCTGGGTGCACCAGCGGGCCCAGGTGCACGGCCTGACCGTCGTACCGATCCCCGGGACCCGCAAGCGCAGCCGCCTTCTGGAGAACACCGCAGCCACCCGGATCACACTGACCGCCGACGAACTGTCGCTGCTGGAGTCGATCGCGGGCCAGGTGGCGGGCGACCGCTACCCGGACATGTCGTTCACCTCCGTGGGGCGGGAAGCCTAGCGTCTTTCGTTCGGATCACAAGCCCAGCGGGATCCGAACGAGAGGGCTCGGGTCTGCGACCGGAAGGGTCTGCTCGCGCCGCACGGAACGGGCCCCGCGCCCGGCCGCTGTCGAGCGGGGGTGCGGGGCCGGTGGTGGCGGGCGCGGCCGGGGTTGCGGGGTGGGCCAGTTGCAGCCGGGGCCGGTGCTGGGTCGTGGCAGACGTTGAGGCCGGGTCCGCCGTCGACGCCACTGGCACCGCCCCCGGCACCTGCCTGGAACGTCCCCTCACCGGCACCGCCGTGGCGAGCAACATGCCGGCACGCCGGGCCACGCGAACTCCGACGTGAGCGTCTGCCGGAGAGGCACCAAGCCGTTCATTCGTTGGTCGGCACACCGTGCCGCGTGGATGAGAACGACATCGACAAGATTCTTGACCGGACCCTGGCACATGTCGCCACATCCCCATACGGGTTGACCGGACAGGATGGAGGCCTGACCGGCCTGGCGCACGCTCTTCACCGGGCGGTGGCTCCTCAGCACGAAGGAAATCGATGACTCTCCGCGAGATCAAGCCCGGCAACCGTGGCTTCCTTTACGTCAACTCCCATCCCGAGGGCTGCGCCGCTGTCGTCGACGAGTTGTGGCAGCGCACCCCCGCACCCACCGGCCCGGCCGGCGCGGCGGGGCCGGTTGCCCTGATCATCGGATCCAGCGCCGGCTACGGACTCGCCGCCACCGTCGCCGCGTTGCGCACCTACGGTATGCGCGGGATCGGCATCGCCTTCGAGGCCCCCGAGACCGAGCGCCGTACCGCCTCCGCGGGCTGGTACCGGACGGCCCGTACCGCAGCACTCGCCGGACCGGACAGCGATTTCGCCTTCCTCAACGCAGACGCCTTCTCCGTCGCGGCCAAGGAGCAGGCACTGGACCACCTCGCTGCCCGGTACGGCAAGGTCGACTACCTCATCTACAGCGTCGCCGCGCCCCGCCGCACCGACCCGGCCACCGGCGAGGTCCACCACTCGGTGATCAAGCCCCTGGGATCCGCCTACCGGGCCAAGACCCTGCAGTTCGACGGCGACACCCCACTCGTCGGCACCCTGGAACTCGAGCCGGCCGACGACGCGGAGCGCGACTCGACCGTGCACGTCATGGGCGGCGCCGACTGGAAGCTGTGGATCGACGCCCTCGCGGACCGTGGCCTCATCCACGACGGCTTCCACACGGCAGCGCTCTCCTACGTGGGCTCCGACCTGACCGCACCGATCTACCGGGCCGGCACCATCGGCGCGGCCAAGCAGCATCTGGAGGACACCGCGCGCCGCCTTCAGCAGAACTTGGCGCCGCTCGGCGGACAGGCCCACACCGTGGTCGCCGGCGCGGCTGTCACCCAGGCCTCGACCGCCATCCCGTCCATCGCCCTCTACACCAGCCTTCTCCGCGCCGTCCTCGGCAACGACTTCCAGAGCACCGCTCAGCAGGCCGCCACGCTCTGGCAACAGCTCACCGGCGCGGTGCCGCTCCAGCTCGACGAGGAGCAGCGGATCCGCCTCGACGGCTGGGAGATGGACGACAAGGTTCAGGACGCCGTCCACGAACGCTGGGCCGCCGCGGCCACCGACACGCTGGCCGAACTCGCGGACACCGACTGGTTCCAGGCGCAGGTCGGCCGGCTCTACGGGTGGCACGTCCCAGGAACCGACTACGCCGCCCCGGCCCAGACCACGGTTCCCTGGCCGGCCATGAGCTGAGCCGGCACGTGGTCGTCCGAGCCCACGTGTGGACGGCCGCGAGATGAAGTGCGGCCTGGTGGGCGATGGGTCGAATGGGTCCAAGCCCCTGGCGTCGAAGTCGGCTCGGATGGTGCGGCGTTCCTGCTGCCGTCGCCGCAATCCGCCCGCGCCGGAGGGCACTTGGCCCCGGCGCGGGCGGAAGTCCGTTCGTCACGCCGAGGCCTTGGCGGCGTCGCGTGCGGTGGAAGCCTGCGGGAGCGGACGAGTACCGGCAGCATGGCCGCGCCTGCAGCGACGGCGGCGGCGTGCAGAACGACCGCGAACGCGAGGTGCTCCGGCAGCGACACATCGGCGGGGTGCGCGATCGCGACGTACAGCGTGATCGGCAGCCTCCAGCCGCTCCACGCGAACAGCGAGCCGGTCCCCAGCCAGCCGAGTGCCAAGGGGACCCGGCGGGGCAGACGGGCAGGCCGCCGGCAGCTGAGCGTCCACGTGGCAGCTGAGGCGACGAGCGCCCACATCCCCCACACCCCCGTGAGCAGCCGTCCGCCGGCCCCCTGGTCCGCGGGACGCGCGACACCGGCCGTACCGCCGAGCGCCCAATAGACCCAGACGATCCCGATCACCGTCGCGATGCGGGCATGGCTGCGCGTCCTCCACCCATGACCCTGGCCTCGCGAACATGCCGCCAAGTGGAGCAATCACCGGTGTGCCGGGACCCCGCACAGGAGGCTGGACCTCTTGCAGGGGTCGTGCGATCAGGAGTCCGGTGTGCGAAGGCCGCGTAAGCCGAACCATCAGGCAAGTCGTCCACCGGCACGGCACGCTTCCCGGGCCGAGTCGGCGGCTCCCACGGCGGGCGCGCGCGGGAGCACCGGGTGAGGCTCGAGCGTACCCGTCGGGAGCCGGAGGCCGGCATGGCCGTACGGACCCAGCTGCCCGCGCCTCCGGCGTGGATGCGCTGGCTTCCGGCGCTGTTCGTCGCGGCCCTTCTGCTGGTCGAACCCTTCACGCCGGTGGACTGGCCGGTGAGCTTCGCGCTGATCACCGTGCCGCTGCTGGCCGCCTTCACCCAGGGGCCGCTCGGGGTCGCCGCCGTCACGGTCTTCGCAGTCCTCTTCGAAGGAGTCCTGGCCGGTACCCCTTGCTGTGCGGGCCGGTCCGTCGGCTACCTGTGGGAGCGCCACTACGTGGCCTCCTACGTCTGCACCATCCTGGTGGGCGCAATCGGCACGGTCCTGGCCGCCCATCGGACCCGCCGTGAACGCACGCTCGCCGACGTGCGCTTCGTGGCCGAGATCGCGCAGCGCGTCCTGCTGCGGCCGGTGCCGCACCGGATCGGCAACCTTCTCCTGGAGAGCCTCTACCTCTCCGCCGCCGCGGAGGCGCGCATCGGCGGCGACCTCTACGAGGCCGTCCCCACCTCGTACGGGGTCCGGCTGCTCATCGGCGACGTCCGCGGCAAGGGTCTGCTCGCGGTCGAGACCGCCGCCACCCTGCTGGGCGCGTTCCGCGAGGCGGCGCACGACGAACCCGATCTGCCCTCCCTGGCCGACCGCGTGGAGGTCAGCATGGGCCGCAGGGCGATGCTGCTCGGCGGAGGCGAGGTGGGCGAGCGGTTCGTCACCGCCGTCTTCGCCGAGATCCCGACCGAAGGTCATCTCGTCCGGATCGTCAACTGCGGTCATCCGCCCCCGCTCCTCATCCGCTCCGACGAGGTGAGCGAACTGGACCGGGGGCGGTCGGCTCCGCCGTTGAACCTCGGCGTGCTGGTCGGAGAGCCGTACAGCGTCGACGTCTACGACTTCCGGCCCGGCGACCAGCTCCTGCTGTACACGGACGGCATCACGGAGACCCGCGACCCCCACGGTGTCTTCTACCCCCTCCTCGAGCGGCTGCGCTCCTGGGGACCCCTTCCGCCGCGGGAACTGCTGGAACAGCTCCACGGCGACCTGATGGCCTACAGCCACAACGGCCTCCAGGACGACATCGCGGCGCTCACCGCCTGCCTGCTCGCCGACCAGCCGGCCGAGCCGGCTCCTCCGTCGGACGGGGCGGGCGGAAGTAGCGGGGCGCCGTGATGCCGCCGTCCAAGGTCCTTACGGCGGCCGCCGACCAAGGCCCCTGCGAGTGCACGGCAGGACGTGCGGCGACGGCCACGGGCCCCGTCGGACGCCGTGGTAGCGTCCCGTCGGAGGCTCTGACGTGCCTGCCCCGGACGAGATGTGCGCCGTACCCGGCCCGCCAAGACGACGCACGCGCGGAGGCATCGTGGACACCGGCACGCACCTGATCGACTTCAGCAGCGCCCCTCCCCAGGCCCGTCCGCTGGACGTGCGGTGGATCCACGGTTCTCCGTCGGCCAAGCACAACACCGACCCGGACGTCCAGGTCCACGCCTATGACGAGCACACGTTCATCCTGCGGCAGAACATGGCGGTGCACTACGAGGCGCCGTTCCTGTTCCTGCTGTGCGGCAACGAACGGGCGGTGCTGATCGACACCGGCGCCACCGGGTCCGCCGAGTTCTTCCCCCTGCGCCGGGTGGTCGACGGGCTCCTCGCGGACTGGCTCGCCCGGCACCCCCGCGACGGTTACCAGCTGCTGGTGCTGCACACCCACGGGCACGGCGACCACGTCGCCGGCGACGACCAGTTCACCGATCGCCCCGACACGACGGTGGTGGGGGCCGACCGCGCCGGCGCCTGGCGGTACTTCGGGTTCGACGCGGACCCGGACGCCGTGGCTCGCGTCGACCTGGGCGGCCGGGTGCTGGAGTGCCTGGCCACCCCGGGCCATCACGAGGCGGCCGTCACGTACTACGACCCGGCCACCGGCCTGCTGCTCACCGGCGACAGCGTGTATCCCGGGCGGCTCTACATCGAGGACGTCCCCGCCTTCGCCCGCAGCATCGACCGTCTGATCGAGTTCGCCGACCGCCGGCCCGTGACCCATGTGCTCGGCTGTCACATCGAGATGACCACCGAGCCCGGCGTGGACTACCCGGTCCGCACCACCTACCAGCCCGACGAGCCCCCGCTCCAGCTGACCCCCGCTCACCTCCGCAGGATCCGTGACGCGCTCACCGAACTCGGCGCCGACCTCACCTGGCGCGCCCACGCGGACTTCGTCCTGTGCCCCCGGGCCTGAGCCCGGTATGGACGGCAGTGACCCTCAAGCGGTCAGGCGGCCGTAGCCTCGTCACGTCCCCTCTGGTCGTGGTGGATCGGCGTCTTCGTGCCGGTCAGAGGAACGCCCGTCCCGCCGCGTCCGGCGGCGACGATCTCCGCCACGATCGACAGGGCGGTCTCCTCCGGTGTACGGGCGCCGAGGTCGAGGCCGATCGGGGAGCGCAGCCGAGCCAGCTCCCGCTCGCTCACGCCCTCTTCCCGTAGCCGCCGATCGCGTTCCTCGTGAGTGCGGCGCGAGCCCATCGCACCGACGAACGCCACCGGCATCGCGAGGGCCGCCTTCAACAGGGGTACGTCGAACTTCGCGTCGTGGGTGAGGACGCACAGGACCGTACGGGCGTCGGTCGCGGTGCGCCGCAGATAGCGGTGCGGCCAGTCGACGACGACCTCGTCGGCGTCGGGGAAACGGGCCCGCGTGGCGAAGACGGGGCGGGCGTCGCAGACGGTCACGTGGTAGCCGAGGAACTTGCCGGCCCGCGCCAGCGCCGAGGCGAAGTCCACCGCGCCGAAGACGATCATCCGCGGGGGCGGCATGTTCGACTCGACCAGCAGGGTGAGGCCGCCGGGACAGTGCGAGCCGTCCGCGGCGACGCCCACCGTGCCGGTGCGCCCGGCCTCCAGTAGGGCCCGGGCCTCGGCCGCCGCCGTCAGGTCCAGCTGGGCGTGGCCGCCGAGAGCGCCCTCGTACGTGCCGTCGGGCCGTACCAGCAGGGCCCGGCCCAGGAGTTCGGCCGGACCACGGGCGACCCGGGCGAGGGCCGCCGGTTCGCCCCGGACAGCGGCAGACAGAGCCGACGCAAGGACCGTCCGGGCGGGTGCGTGCCCGCTCACCGGCGTGATCAGCACGTCGATCGTCCCGCCGCAGGTCAGTCCCACGGTGAAGGCGTCCTCGTCGCTGTACCCGAACCGTTCCGTGACGCTCTCGCCCGTCCCGAGCGCCTGCCGGCACAGGTCGTAGACCGCGCCCTCCACACACCCGCCGGAGACCGAGCCGATGACGGTGCCCTCGCTGTCGACGGCGAGGGCGGCGCCGGGACCGCGCGGTGCGCTGCCGCCCACCGCCAGCACGGTGGCGACGGCGAAGTCCCGGTCCTCCTCGATCCAGTGGAGCAACTGCTCGGCGATGTCAAGCACTTGGCACCCCGGCCTGGATGACGCGGTCCGGTCGGATGGGCAGGCTGCGGTGGCGTACGCCGGTCGCGTGCCAGACCGCGTTGGCGATGGCCGCCGCGGCGCCCACGACGCCGATCTCTCCGATGCCCTTGATCCCGACCGGATCCCTCGGGTCCGAGTCGTCGATCCAGTCGGCCTCGATGTCCGGTACGTCGGCGTGCGTGGCCACGTGGTAGCCCGCGAGGTCGGCTCCGACGTGGCCGCCCGAGGCGCGGTCCCGGATCGCCTCCTCGTGCAGGGCCATGGAGATGCCCCAGATCATGCCGCCGGTGAACTGGCCGCGTGCCGTGAGCGGGTTGACGATCCGGCCTGCCGCGAAGATGCCGAGCATGCGCCGCACGCGCACCTCACCGGTGGTGACGTCCACCGCCACCTCGGCGAACTGCGCCCCGAAGGAGTGACGTTCGGCGGGGGCGAGGGCGCCGATGGCCGCGGTGGTGTCCGACCGCACCGTGATGCCCTCCGGCGGGATGCCGGTGCCCAGGGCCAGCCTGTCGCGCAGCTCGTCGGCCGCGGCCGTGACCGCCCACGCCCACGAGCGGGTGCCCATGGATCCGCCGGCGATCATCGCCGGTCCGAAGTCGCTGTCACCGATACGTACGCGGACCCGCTCCGGGGGCACGTGCAGCGCGTCGGCGGCGACCAGGGTGAGTGCGGTACGGGCCCCGGTGCCGATGTCGGCCGCGGCGATCCGGACGGTGAAGGTGCCGTCCGGGTGCGCGGTCACGGCAGCCGTGGACGGCATGGCACCCGCATGGAAGGAGGCCGCGGCCGTGCCGGTGCCGAGCAGCCAGCGACCGTCCCGGCGCAGGCCCGGACGCGGGTCCCGGTCCGCCCAGCCGAACCGTCGGGCGCCCTCGCGGAAGCAGGCGGGCAGATTGCGGCCCGCGAAGGGCAGGCCGGAGACCGGCCCCTTGTCGGGTTCGTTGCGCAGGCGCAGCTCGATCGGGTCGATCCCGCACTGCTCGGCGAGTTCGTCGAGCGCCGCCTCCAGCGCGAACGACCCCGGTGCCTCACCCGGGGCGCGCATCCACGTCGGGGTCGGTACGTCGAGCCGTACGACGCGGTTGGCGGTGTGGTGGGCGTCGGCGTCGTACATCACCCGGGCCACCCCGGCGCTCGGTTCGACGAACTCGTGCACGGTGGAGGTGAGGCTGACCGAGCGGTGCTCCAGTGCGCGCAGCCGTCCGTCGGCGTCGGCGCCGAGCCTGACGCGCTGGACGGTGGGGCTGCGGAAGCCGGCGAGCGAGAACATCTGTCGGCGGGTCAGGACCACGCGTACCGGGCGTTGCAGCACGGTCGCGGCCATCACGGCGGCCACTTGGTGGGCGCGGACGCCCTTGCTGCCGAAGCCGCCGCCGACGTGTTCGGAGCGTACGTGCACCGAGGCCGGGTCGAGCGAGAAGAGGCTCGCGAGTTCGCCGACGACCCAGGTGGCGCCCTGGTTGGAGTCGACCACTTCGAGTCGGCCGCCGTCCCAGCGGACGGTCGCCGCGTGCGGTTCCATCGGGTTGTGGTGCTCTTCGGGGGTGGTGTACTCGGCGTCGAGGACGACGGCCGACGCGGCGAGTTCGGCGTCGAGGTCTCCCTTCTCCGCCACCGCGGGCATATGGCCGTCCAGCGGGTAGGCGTCCGGGTGTTCACCCGTGAAGTCGATGTCGTGGGGCTCCTGTTCGTAGTGCACCCCGAGCGCCTCGGCGGCCTCTCTGGCCTGCTCGGACGTCTCGGCGACGACCAGCGCCACCGGCCAGCCCAGGTGCGGCACCCGGTCGTGCTGGAAGACGGCGCAGGTCAAGTCGGGCTTCGATCCCATCAGGCCGACGTAGTCGGTCTCCACACGCGGGGCGTTGCGGTGGTCCAGGACGGCAAGGACGCCCGGGAGTTCGAGGACGGGAGCGGTGTCGATCTCGCGGATGCGGCCGCGGGCGACCGTGGACAGGACCAGCCAGCCGTGCGCGAGGTCGGCGAAGGGGACCTCGCCCGCGTAGCGGGCCGCTCCGGTGACCTTGTCCCTGCCCTCCACGCGGGTGTGCGCGGTGCCGACGGAGGGTGTCGGCGTGGGTGTCCCGGTGGTGACGGTGGTCATCGGGCGGCCTCCTCGGCGAGTTCGGTCAGCACGGCCACCACGAGGTTGTGCATCAGAGTCACCTTGTAGTCGTTGTGCGGCAGCGGCCGCGCGGCCGTCAGCTCGGCTGCTGCCGCCGCGGCGTAGGTCTCGGCGTCGGCCGGCGCGCCGGTCAGGACACGTTCGGCCGCGACGGCTCGCCACGGGTGGGAGGCGACCGCGCCGAGCGCCAGACGTGCGTCCCGGACGACGCCGTCACGGATGTCGAGGGCGGCGGCGACCGAGCCGATGGCGAACGCGTACGAGGCGCGCTCGCGCACCTTGCGGTAACGGGAGTTGGCGGCCGTGGGCGCGGGCGGCAGGGTGACGCCGGTGATCAGCGCGCCTGGTGGCAGGGCGGTCTCGCGGTGCGGGGTGTCACCGACGGGCAGGTAGAACTCGCGGAGCGGCAACTCGCCCGGCCCGTCTGCGGTTTCGTACGAGACGACGGCGTCGAAGGCGGTGAGTGCGACAGCCATGTCCGAGGGGTGTACGGCCACACAGTGGTCGGATGCGCCGAGGATCGCGTGGTTGTGGTGTTCGCCCTCGACGGCGGGGCAACCGCTGCCGGGGGCACGCTTGTTGCAGGGCTTGGTGACATCGGTGAAGTAGCCGCAGCGGGTGCGCTGGAGCAGGTTGCCGCCGACCGTGGCCATGTTGCGCAGCTGCCCGGACGCGCCGGCCAGCACCGCCTGTGCCAGCGCCGGGTAGCGGCGCCGGACTTCGGGGTGGGCGGCCAGGTCGCCGTTGGTGACGGTGGCCCCGATGCGCAGGCCGCCCTGCGACGTCGACTCGATCTCGTCGAGCGGGAGTTCGCGGATGTCGACGAGGTGGGCGGGGCGTTCGACGCCGGCCTTCATGAGGTCGACCAGGTTGGTGCCGCCGCCGAGGAAGCGCGTGGCCGGATCGGTACCGAGCAGTGCGACGGCGCCGGCGACGTCGGAGGCCCGCTGGTAGCTGAACTCCCTCATGCCACAGCCTCCTTGGCCTCGGCTTCGGAACTGGTGCGCGCCACCGTGGCTGTTCCGGTGTCCGTTCCGGCCTCGGCCGCCCGGGCCACCGCCTCGACGATCGAGACGTACGCGCCGCAGCGGCACAGATTGCCGCTCATCCGCTCGCGGATCTCGTCGGCGCTCAGGGGTGGTGGTCCCGCTTCGGGCCGTACGTCGTCGGTGACCGCGCTCGGCCAGCCCGCCGCGTGCTCCTGGATCATCCCGATCGCCGAACAGATCTGTCCGGGGGTGCAGTAGCCGCACTGGTAGCCGTCGAGGTCGAGGAAAGCCTGCTGCACAGGGTGCAACTGCTCGCCGTCGGCGACGCCTTCGATGGTGGTGATCTCGCGGCCCTCGGCGGCCACGGCCAGTTGCAGGCAGGCGACGGTCCGGCGCCCGTCCAGCAGGACGGTGCAGGCACCACACTGGCCCTGGTCGCAGCCCTTCTTGGTGCCGGTCAGATCGAGGCGCTCGCGCAGTGCGTCGAGCAGCGTGGTGCGGTGGTCGACGGGCAGTGTGTACTTCTCGCCGTTGATCTTCAGGGTGATGACACTGGACGTCGATAAAGCCATGAACAACTTCTTTCGCTTTCCAGGACGGTTGTGGAGAGTGCGTCGAGCAGGCCGCTGCCGGAGCGGGAATCGAAGGTGCGGGATGCTTGGGCCGAAGAAGGTGGCATGCCGTCTGCCGCAGGGCGGTGTCCACGGCTACCGTGGACACAACCGGACAGCTATCCGGTACCTGAGGAACCTATACGGACAGCTGTCCGCTTAGCAAGGGCGGGGTTCGGCCAGAACCCTTGAGGAGGACGAGTGCCACAGAAGAAGGACGCCCCGCTGCGGTCCGACGCACAGCGCAACCGCGAGCGCATCCTGGAAGTGGCACTCGTCGAGCTGACGCGCAGCGCGGACGCCCCGCTCAGCGTGATCGCCAGGAAAGCCGGCGTCGGGCAGGGCACGTTCTACCGCAACTTCCCCAACCGTGAGGCACTCGTCCTGGAGATCTACCGCCACGAGATGCGGCAGGTCGCCGACAGCGCGGCTCAGTTGCTCGACACGCGGGCGCCCGAGCAGGCCCTGCGTGCCTGGATGGACCGGCTCGCCGAGTTCGCCATGACCAAGGCCGGCCTGGCCGACGCGATACGCCAGGCCACCAGCGCACCGGGAAGCCCGGCGAAGCCGGCCCACACGCCGGTGACCTCCGCGGCGGAACTCCTGCTCCGGGCCAACGAGAAGGCGGGCACGATCCGCCCCGGAGTCACCCCGGAGGACTTCTTCCTCGCCATCGGGGGCCTGTGGCAGCTCGACCCGCACGAAGACTGGCAGGCACGCGCCGCCTGGCTCCTCGACCTCGTCCTGGACGGCCTGCGGACGGGGGCGCCCGGCCGGTGAGCGACGCACAGCACGCGACGGTCCGGCCGAGGCGGTGTCAGGCGAGGCCCTCGGCCGACATCGCTCCCTGCTCCCGTAGCCAGGCGACCAGGGTGGGGTGGCCGGATCTGTCGGCGGCATCGAGTGCGGTCAGCCCGTCGTGACCGATCCAGTCGACGTCACCGCCGCGCTCCAACAGGTAGGCGGCGACCGGCTGTTGTCCACCGTGGCAGGCGCACCACAGCGCGTTGGTGATCTCCTCGCGGCTCGGCGGCTCGGCCTGGGGCGGGAAACAGGCGGTGACGCGGTCGGCTTCACCGAGGGCGGCGGCCTGCCACAGGCTGGTGCGGGCACCGCGGTCCAGCAGGCGCCGGGCGGCGTTCCACTGGCCGAAGGCGACCGCGTCGGCGATCGGGGTGCCGCCGCCGATCACCCCGCCGTCGGCTTCGATGTCTGCGCCCAGATCGAGCAGGGTGTCCAGCACGGGCACGTCGTCGTTGCCGGCCGCCCAGTGCAGGGGTGTCTCGCGGTGCGGGCCGATGAAACGTGCGTTCACGTCGGCTCCCGCCTCTACCAGGGCAGTGTCGGTGTGCGGGCCACGCGGGTGGTGGCCGGGCCAGTCCGTGGCGACGTGCAAGAGCGTGCGGGCGGTCTTCGTGTCGCCCAGCCGGGCCGTGACCAGGCCCGGATGCGCGGCGAGCAGGTCCTGCAGGGCGGGCACGTCGCCCGCGTGGATCGCCTCGACGGCGGCAAGAGCCGGCTGTGCGGTCATGTCGAGCAGCATGGGGCCACCTCCCGGTTCACCACCCTGGGTAGCACGAGCCACTGACAACCGGGACGCCGACCGAGGCGCCGACCGAGGCGCCGACCGAGGCGCCGACCGGGGGCGCGGCCGTACGAGAGCGCGGCCGTACGAGAGCGCGGCCGTACGAGAGCGTGGCGGAACGGGAGCGAGGCGGAACAAGAGCGCGTCCGAACGGGTGACAGCGGAACGCTTCTGCTCCGACGGTCCGCATACGAGGCGCTCGCGGAGAGCAGGGCTGCAGATGACCTTGGTCGTCCTCACGAAACGAGAACTCCGTGCGTCTTTGGAACACCGTCGCCGCCGTTTGCGGTGCCATCGCGCTCACCGCCGTCCTGGCCACGCCCGCCCAGGCCGCCACCGGCGACTTCGGCTACAAGTTCATCGGCCTGAACGGCCGGCCCCAGGCTGCCACCCTGCACGACCCGCCCAGCGGTGAGTGCGTCACCCTGCCCGAAGTCGCGGACCCGGGCGCCTCCGAGCCCGCCTTCGCGCCGCACAACGACACCGACGAGTTCGCGATCGTCTTCACCGAGCCCGACTGCACCGGCGACCCCTGGACCCTCCGCCCCCACGGCAACCCGGCCACGGACCGCCTGAAGCTCCGCTCGGTCGTCTTCCTCAGGCCCTGACCCACCCGACCAGGGTTCCGACAGTTCCGAGGTGAGCAGGAGGAGTTCGACATGGCTGTGGCGAACGCCGAGGTGGAGGTACTGATCGTCGGCGGCGGTCCGGTCGGGCTCACCGCCCGAGCGCTCCTGGAACGCTGGGGCGTGCGGGTGCTGCTGGTCGAGAAACACGCCGAGCTGTCACCGTTTCCGCGGTCCCGGCTGGTCAACGTGGGCTCGATGGAGATCTATCGTCAGCTGGGGCTCGCCGACAGGATCGCGGCCATGGCATTCGCACCGGAGTACGGCCGCGTCCGCTTCCGCGACACCCTGCACGACCGGGACTTCGCCACGGCGGCGATGGCCGGGGTCAACGCGCCGGTTCCCGAGAGCCCCGTGATCGGCGTGGTCACCTCGCAGGACCGCCTGGAACCCACCCTGCTCGCCGCGGCAGACACGGAGGTGCGGTTCGGGGTCGAACTCGTCGACCTGGCCGAAGAAGCCGACAGCGTCGTGGCCCTGCTCGCCGACCACCATCGCGGTGAGCAGACGCGCATCCGTGCCCGTTACGTACTCGCCGCCGACGGCGCGAGCTCCACCGTCCGGCCACTGCTCGGGATCGAGACCGAGGGCCCCGGAGCACTGGGCGGCTTCACCACCGTCGTGTTCGACGCCGATCTCAGCCGCTGGTGCGCGCACCAACCCGCCGGGGTCTACTTCACCCCGCACGGCTCCTTCGCCCCGCTCTACCCCGAAGGAGGCTGGGCCTGGTTCGGCGCCACACCCGAACACACCACGGATTCCGACTGGCCCGACGTCGTCGCACGCGCTCCCCATCATCGGTGGCCTGGGCATGAACACCGGCCTCGCCGACGTGCACCTGTGCTGGAAACTGGCGGGCGTGCTCCGCGGCTGGGCCGAACCAGGCCTGCTGGAAACCTACGAGAGGGAACGCCACCCCGTCGCCCACCGGACCCTCCGCCAGGCGGTGGCCAACACCAAGCTCATGGTCCACGTACTGACCAGGCGCCGCGCCCAGCTCGCCAACGGCGCATCGAAATCGTCCGAGACCGAACTCCCCTGGGCGGAGTGGTACTTCGCCCAACTGGGCCTCGTGCTCGGCGTCACCTACCGCTCCCCAGCCGTCCTCACGGGCAACAGCACCCCACCCGAACTGTCCGACGGGGACACGGGCTACGTCCCCACCGCAGAGCCGGGCCACCGCATGCCCCACTTCTGGCTCACACCCGACCGCTCCACGCTGGACGCCTTCGGGGAATGGTTCACCCTGCTCACCCCGGGCCCCACCCACTGGACCCAGCACACCGACGCACGGTGGCCACTGCGCATCGAACCTCTTCCGAAGGAGCACGCCGACCTCTGCGGCATCAACCCGCAGGGAGCGCTCCTCATCCGACCCGACGGTCACATCGGCGCCCGCTGGCAGGACCACCCGTCGACCGACGGCACTCTCCGACACGCGCTCGCCTCGATCACCTGCTCGGCACCCTCCTGACGACCGAGCCTCGCCTGTCCACTCAGGGCTTCAGTAGCCTCACACCACCGCGGAACAAGCACACCGCCAATATTCGCTTGCGTATCAGCGTCACCCGGGTCAACGTCACCTGGCACCCTGACGAAGGCAGAGAAGAATGACCACGCTGACCCACCCCGTCGACCACGAACTCATCCAGGCCGCAGGCGACGTCGCCCGCACGCGCTGCCGGGGCGACAACCACACCATGGCAGCCGCGGCCCGCGCCAAGGACGGCCGGATCGTCACCGCGGTGAACGCCTACCACTTCACTGGAGGCCCCTGCGCGGAACTGGTCCTCATCGGCACGGCAGCCGCCCAGGGCGCCTACGACCTGGAGACGATCGTCGCCGTGGGCGACCGCGACCGCGGGGTTGTTCCCCCGTGCGGCCGGTGCCGTCAGGTCCTTCTCGACTACTTCCCGGCCCTCAGGGTCATCGTCGGCCAAGGCGACCGCATCCGCAGCGTCCTCATCACCGACTTGCTGCCCGAAAGCTACGTCTGGGCCGACCACCAGCTCGACGCGGAGTAGACCGCTTCAGAGGGGCTGGAGCCGGGTGCGCAGGAGGCAGAATTCGTTGCCCTCCGGGTCGGCCAGGACGTGCCAGCTCTCGGTGCCGGTCTGGCCGACGTCGGCGGGCCTGGCGCCGAGAGCGAGCAGTCGCTCCAGCTCGGCGTCCTGGTCGCGGTCGGTGGCGTTGACGTCGATGTGCAGGGGGAGCTTCCCGGTCCGCGGGTCGCTGCTGGGGCTGAGGACGAGGGTGGGCTGCGGGCCGCCGAAGCCGATGCCGGGCGGCCCGATCTCGATGCTTCCGTCGTCCTCCCGGCCGAGTTCGACGTAGCCGAGGACCTCGCTCCAGAAGGCGGCGAGCCGGACGGGGTCGGCGCAGTCGATGACCAGCTCACTGATACGGCATGCCATGCCCGGCAGTGTAGGTGGACAACACGCGCTACACGATCGCATTTTGCTCGGCCGTGTCGCTCCTGCCAGCCGCTCTCGAGGGGCCGGCGATCAGGAGCCGACCCAGTACCAGCCGCCCGCGGCATCAGGCGTCGGCAATCCCCGCGTCGTGGGCGAGAAGGCCGGCCTGGGTGCGGTTGACGCAGCCCAGTTTGTCCAGCATCCGCGAGACATAGCCCTTGATCGTGGCCTCGGAGAGGTACAGCCGCGCCGCGATCTGCGCGTTCGACAGGCCCTCGCCGACGCCGGCCAGCACCTGGACCTCACGCTCGGTCAGCGAGCCGACCAGTTCACGGGCGCGGTCGCGGGCCGAGATCTTGTCCGTCGAGGCGGCGATGAGCCGGCGGGCGGCGGAGGGTGACAGGACGGTGTGCCCCTGGGCGGCGGTCCGCACGAGGCCTATCAGCTCCTCCGGCGGGGTGGACTTGACCAGGAAGCCGGTCGCCCCGGCCCGCAGCGCCCGCAGCACGTACTGGTCGGCGTCGAAGGTGGTCAGCACCACGATGTTCGGCGGGTCGGCCAGCTCGTTGATGCGTTCGATCGCGGTCAGCCCGTCCATGCCCGGCATGCGCAGGTCCATCAGGATGACGTCCGGGCGGCTGCGCCGGACCGCCTCGATACCGGCCGCGCCGTCGTGCGCCTCGTCGACGACCTCGATGTCCGGGGCCGAGCCGAGGATGGTGCGCAGGAAACCGCACACCATCGGCTCGTCGTCCACCACCACTACCCGGGCCATGCTCACAACTCCGATTTCGCGGTCGGGACGAACGCGGGCAGCGTCGCCTCGACGCTGAACCCGCCGTCGGAACAGGGTTCGGCACGCAAGGTGCCGTGCACAAGCTCGATGCGCTGCCGTAGTTGGGCGATCCCGAGACCGGAGCCGGTGTCGGCGAGGGCGCCGCGGGGACCGCCGGACGGTGACGTGTTGCGGATCGTCAGCCGCAGCTGTGCGCTGCCGTACTCGACGCGCACGCTCACGCGGGCTCCGGGAGCGTGCTTGCGTACGTTGGTCAGCGCCTCGCGCAGCACGCGGTAGGCGGTGCGGCCGACGACCGGTGAGGCCAGCGCCGGGTCGCCCTGCTCGAGCAGCTCGGTCGGTATCCCCACCGCCACGGACTCGGCAACCAGGTCGGCGAAGCCCGCCACCGAGGGGGTCTGGTCGCCCTCCGGCGCGGTACGCAGAATGCCGACCAGGTCCCGCAGTTCCTCCAGCGCCTGGCAGCCCGCGGCACGCAGGTCCTCCGCCGCTCGCCGGGTGGGCTCGTCCGGTGCCGTCACCTTCAGGGCACCGGCCTGCAGCACCATCAGACTCACTCGGTGGGTGACCACGTCATGCATCTCACCGGCGAGCCGGGCGCGTTCGTCGGCGCGGGCCCGCTCGGCCAGCAGATGACGCTCCCGTTCGGCCCGTTCGGCGCGCTCGACCAGTGCTTGCATCAGCCTGCGGCGGGTGTCGAAGTAGAGCGCCAGCAGCGGCCCGACCGCGATCCGCAGCAGCCCGATCGTCATGTTCGGGACGGACAGCTCCCAGGGCTGCATGACGACGAGAGTGAACGCGGCGAGCGCCAAGTACGCAGTCCGGCGGTTCCGTTGGTAGAAGAGCGGGCCGTAGGCGGCCGGCATGGTGGAGAGGGGAGCCCACAACTGGCCCTCGTGAGCCGGTGTCAGCACGCCCGCCGGTGAGATCAGCAGCGTCACCGCGAGCGTGAACGCGCCGAGCACGCCGACGACGGTCAGCGGGGCGGTGCGGCGAACGGCGAGCGAGGCGCAGGCGAGCGCCTGCACACCCAGCATGACCCAGGCGAGTGCCCCCGGATGGGCGGGCCACCAGGTGGCATCGGCCAGGGTCAGGCCGGTGTCGAGCAGCACGAAGGCAGCCGCGATCATCACGTCCAGGGCGAGCCGGTGCCGGCGGTGCCATGGTCCGTCACACGCCCCCCGGTCGTCGGTCATGAGGCTCACCGTAGGCCATCCGCCTCGCGGACCCGCCCCGGCCGGCAGCACTGCATACCTCCGCCTCGGGCGGACCCTACGAAAGTCGTATGCCGCACTCCGTGAGCAAGCCTTCGTCGGGTGAGGAACCAACCGCCGGCCCTGCCGCGCCGTATGCCCACCGCCGTGGAATGGAGGCATGGATACGACAGACACCACCGTCGCGACGACGCCCTGGCTCGGTCGCTACACGATCGACACAGACCGTTCGTCCCTCTCGTTCAGGACAAGACACATCTTCGGCCTCCTGCCGGTGCGCGGCACCTTCGCGATCCGCGGCGGCACCGTCGAGGTGGCCGAACCGCTCTCCGAGTCACGTCTGCACGCGAAGGTCGACGCGCCGAGCTTCCGCACGGGCAACGCCCAACGGGACGACGCCGTACGGTCGGCGAAGTTCCTGGACACCGACCGGTATCCGCTGATCACGTTCACCTCCGACCGGGTGGACACCACGACTGTCTCCGGCACCCTGACCGTGTGCGGAGTCTCCCGGCCGACCAGCCTTTCGCTCGTGCACGCCGAGGTGCTCGCGGATGCCTTCACCGTCCGTGCCACCGCACGGGTCGACCGCACCGAGTTCGGTGTGACAGCGGCCCGTGGCATGGCCGGACGCCACCTCGACCTGACGTTGGAGATCCGCTGCGTCCGCAGCTGACACCCACGGCCGCGCACCGAGCGATCGGAGGCGGCCATGGCTGACGCGGTAGTGGTGAAGGACCTGCACAAGCGGTACGGCACGGTGTGGGCGGTCCGTGGGGTGAGCGCCGCCGTCAAGCACGGGGAGATCTTCGCGCTGCTCGGCCGCAACGGGACGGGCAAGACCACCACTCTGGAGATCCTGGAGGGTTTTCGGGGCCGGGACTTGGGACAGGTCGACGTGCTCGGCCTGGCCCCGGGTGAGAAGGCACCGTCCGGCCCGGTCAACTGGAACCCGATCGGACTGCGGCCCGGCCGCCGTCGGCCGGTGAACCCACACTGACTGTCGGTGATGCTTCAGTGGTTGTCTGCCCCGACAACGAGGACAAGCGCAGTGAGGACGGCGGCGAGAGTCATCGCCGCCGCGGCCGGGACTGCGAGAACTCGCCGGTCCGCGGGCCGCTGCTGATGGGCGAGTACGAGCGCCACCCAGGCCGCCTGTGCGAGTACGCCGCCGATGACGGCGAGCAGCAGTGGCATGAGGCCGTCCGGGATGGGCAAGGCGCTCGTCACGAAGGCTCCCGCGACCGGACTCAAGCAGGCCAACCCGATCCATGGAGCCACGCGCCGCTTCGGGTGGACTCCCAGCAGGGCGGCCAGCGCCAGCCCCTCACCGGCCGCGTGAACCAGAAGCGCAGCCATCACGGCGACTGACGGGGTCAGTGCCAGGGTCGCCCCCTCCAGAAAGCGGTGCAGAGCGAGCCCCGATACTGAGCCGATGCCGCCCGCACGACCCCGCTCGCACGGGCAGCCGATACGGACCACAGCACCCGTCACCCCGTACGAGGCGAGCGCCGCGAGCGGCACTGCCCACTGCGGCACGCCGACCTCTTTCGCTTCATCCCACGCGTCGGGCAGAAGGTCGAAGACCGCGATGATCAGCAGAATCCCTGACGCCGCGGCAAGCAGGAGCTCCGGCCGGCCGGATCCGCGCCGTGCCAACCAGGCGCCGGCCGTGGTGGCCACAGCCACCAGGACCACGGCCACCAGCGTTTCGGTGGAGGGCAGCTGCCACCCGGTCCCTTCGTCGGTCTGCGCGCCTGCCGCGCAGAGCACGGAGAGCAGCATGTCATCGGCTGTAGCAGTACGAATCCGAGGAGGCGTCGCCACCTTGCAGGCGCGTCTGGTGCACGCGCAACCCGGAAAACTCCGTGCCGTGCGGGAAGAAGCCGCTGTCGACCAGGAGCCCGCCGTGCGCGGTGTCGGCGTCGAGTTTGACCATCCACGGGTCGATGCCCGCGGGATAGAACTGCTCGTCCCAGGCGCCGTACAAGGAGTTCGTCAAGTACACGCGCCGCCCGTCGCGGCTGAGCTCGACCATCTGCGCTCCACCCGTCAGCGGAATGTCCGGCTCGGCGGGATGCGGCTGTTGGCTGACGATGCCGCCGAGACGCACCGACGCGGTCTGCCTCGGATGGAACGGGTCGCTCACGTCGTACTGGTGCAGATCGCCGGTTCCCCATGCGGATGCGTACAGCCACTGGTCGTCCACCGAGAGGTCGATGTCGGTGATCAATGGGGGCACGGCGCCGAACGGCTGCAGCGCCGGGGGCAGGTCCTGCGTCGGGGCGGGCTCGGCAGGGATGGTGATCACCTTGTGGACCACGAAGTCCTCGCCCTCCCGGTTCCACAGCCACACCGACGCCGACAGGTCCTCCACGTTGACTACGGCGTGTGCGAACCCCCACGTCGCCTCGGGATCGTGCGCGGGACGCAGCTCCAGCACCATCTGGTTCTCATCCCCCAGATCGACGCGCTGCAGGTGCCGGCCGGAGTCCAGCTCCCAGAAGTGCAGCGAGTGGCCGTACTGGCGACCCAGCAGCAGTTCGGGGACAAGGCCATCCTCGAACATCGAGGGGGTGCCCCACTCGCTGGTCACGGCGATGTTCTGGCGCAGATGCCACCAGAGATCGTAGGCGAGCCGCTGCGGTCCGTGGTCGCTCTCCCAGGCACGCAGCACTTCGAAGTTTTCGTGGTCCAGCAGCGCGACGCCGCCAGGCCCGTCCGCACCGTTCGCGCCGCCCAGGCAGGACAGGAACATGCCGTCGGGGCCGCAGTGGAGTGTGTGCGGGCGGGAGTACCCGGCCTTGGCAGCCAACTCCTCGGGCTGGACCACCTTCACCAGATGGGGGCGTTCGGGATCGGGGCTGGTGTCGAAGACGTGCAGCCGGGACGAGCGCAGTCCCGGGACGATGAGGTAGCGCCGTTCAGCGTGCTGGTGACCGGCATGGGCCAGCGCGCTCGAGCAGGCGTTCCAGCCGAAGTGGTGTAGTTCGTTGCCCGGCTCGGGCAGCTCGGCCTGGGAGATCACGCGACCGTATACGGAGGATTCGGGGTCGGTACCCACAGTGAACAATGCGTCGGTGCGCTGTGCGGTCGGGTCGAAACCGACTACATAGGCGAGCTTCTCCGGGGGCGCGGCGACGGCATCCACCGGAGAGCGGTACAAGGTGGGGTCACTGTGATCGTCGCTGTGGTGAGCGTGCTCGGTCGTCGTCATGGCTGTTCCTCACTCCCCGAACGGGAGCCTGGACCCGGGTGGGCTCCCGACAGAGCAGCCGGGCTCACTCGTTCGAGATCGACGTGCAGACAAGGGATGGATATGTCATAAATCAAGCGTTTCACACCCCTGGAGCCCTGCCAACGCGGCAGCACGGACCGCTCGAGTGCTTCGCCGTGGAGCCGAGGTTTGAGGAAGCCAGCTCTCGGTGGGCCGAATAGCACGCAGGAGATGCGTTACGTCTCTAACGCCTCCGCTCGCGCGGAGATCCGGTAGCCGAGAGGCTGGAGCGGGCATCCGTGGCCTCGGCCCACGGCTCGAGGCCGCCGAGCCAGCCCTTGAGTGCACGTCACCGACAACGCAGCGGGCTCATCCGCTTCGAGGCTCCCGCCCGAGGACGAGCCAACCCTGCCCCATTGGACGGGACTTGCGTTCACGCAGGGACACGAGCGCATCGGAGTACGGGTGGCCCGCAAAGGCATCGAGTCCAGCGAACGATTGGGGCGACGCCGATGGGTCATCGAACACACCATCTCCTGGCTGACCGGCTACTGCAGACTCAGCCTTCGCTACGAACGTCATCCCCGTAACTACCCGGCCTTTCTTCGTCATCGACGCGCTGGCTGCAGCCGGCATCCCCTGCTGGGCCGACATGGCCCACCAAGGCGCCAAGCGCACGGTCCGCGTCCCCTACCGCCGCCGGCACCACACGTGAGTTCGACGAGCGGTTCGTGCCGTTCGTCAACCAAGCGCCGATTGACGTTGTTCGGCTTCATTGGCGGGGCGAAGATCATCCCCTCCGAGGTAGGCCTTGGAGAACGAACTCCTTTGACGACTTCGGCCACCCGCCTCGGCCAACTCCTTGCGCAACTGCTCGGCCCATTCGGCCAGCACCACGCGGCGAGCCACCACCCACACGAGCACGAACGACACGTGAAGCTCCCTCTCCCGCATGGAAACCGGCTGGTTGGGCTGGTGGGCAAGCGAATGAATACCGCTGTGGCGAATACCTGGACGCCGGCTCATTGAGCGGTCGAGCACGAAGACGCGGAGACCTAGGCTCGGCTCCTGGCCCACGGGGTCGATCCCGATGAGGTGTGCAACAACCTGACGCTACCCGGCCGCCCGGCTGCTGCAGCTGTGGTTCAACGAGCCACGCGCCGCACGTAGATGACGGTGAACCCCTCCCCTACCCCCAATACCCGGCGTGCACCGCTGCCGCCTCCTCGTACAGGTACGGCCCGGACACCTCCACGGTGTTCCCACCCGACTGGAAGACTTGGCGGCACGGCAGGTCGAGCAGTGGTTCGTTGGGATCCGCTCCCGCGAGGACGTTCAGCTCCGTGGCTGCGAGCGCGTACACCACTCGGCGGATGCCGCTCCAGTAGACGGCGCCGGCGCACATCGCACACGGTTCGGTGCTGGTGTACATCGTGGACTCGATGAGCTGATTCGGCTCCAGCGTGCGCGAGGCCGACCGCACCAGGTTGATCTCCGCGTGACCCGTGACATCGCGTTCCGTCAGCACCGTGTTCTCGGCCGTGAGCAGGACGTTTCCCGCGGAGTCGGTCAGCAGCGCGCCGAACGGATGGTTTCCGTGCTTCCGCGCGCCGGCCGCGATTTCGATGGCGGCCAGCAGGTGAGTTCGGTCCCGACCGGTCGGCATGTCCGGTGTCGGCTGCATGGCGCGCTCCTCAGCGGTTGAGCCCAAGGGAGGGGTGGAGGGTTATATGTAGGACCTCAAGCCTCACCAGAGCCTTCAGTTGCCCTTGGAGGTCAGCTAAAGACTCAGCGTTATCGCAGCGGCAACCCCGCCCAGACCGAGGGCGAACGCCGCCTCACCCCAGCCGCCCGTGCCCCAGCGGAAGAAGCGGTCCAGGGCGAGGCGGCCCGGGCCGATGGCTGCTATGGCGATGGCGACCACGGTGATGCAGACGCTGTACTCCACGCCGCCGTCCGCGTCCCACAGGCCATGGGCGCCGGTGACGGTGACCATGGCATTGATCATCATGCCGATGAGGGCGGCGGCCGCGAGTGGAGTGAACAGTCCGAGGGCCAGGCCGAGACCACCGAGGAACTCGGACAGGCCGCCGATCACGGCGAAGAGCTTTCCCGGTCGGTAACCGATGCTCGCGAACAACCGACCGGTTGCCGTCAGGCCGTCCCCGCCGAAGATCCCGAACAGTTTCTGCGCGCCGTGCGCGGCCATCAGCAGTCCGATGGTCAGTCGGACGAGCAGGAGGCCCCAGTCGGCGGCGGAGGCCATGGGTGCGCCGGCGGCGTGTGCTCCTGTGCCTGTAGGGCTCGAAAGACGTCGCAATGTGTGTTTCTTGTCCATGTCAATGCTCCGGTAACAACGCCGGAACGGGCGATACCCCCAGCTCGGACGGGTGCCGAGGCATCGGTCGGTGGTGAGCCCCGCGCTGCGTCGCGGAGTGTGGACCACATGGGCCGACTCTTCTCTGCCGATCCTTCCGCCGCGAGCGCGATCATGCATCTGGGCGGGGGTAGGGAACGGCCCGCGGGTCCTGGATGCGGTCGGGCGGTAGCCTGCTCGTGAGGGCAGCCATGGCCGATGAGGTGCACATCCGGCTCCTCGGTGGTTTCGCCGTTGCGGTCGGGGACCGCCCGGTCGCCGCCGGGGCGTGGCGGCTGCGCAAGGCCCGGAGCCTGTTGAAACTGCTCTGCCTGTCACCGGGCCGCCAGATGCACCGGGAACGGCTCTACGACCTTCTGTGGCCGGACCTCGACCGGGCGTCCGCGGCGAACAACCTCCACCAGGTGCTCCACGCCGTACGGCATGCACTGGCCTCCACGGGCGCGCCGGGAGACGTGCTCGTCCTCCGTGACGACATGGTGGTGCTCGCACCCGACGGCGGTGTGCGGATCGACCTCGACGCGTTCGAGCAGGCGGCTCGGCGGGCTTCGGACGGTGGCGGTGCCGCGGACTACCGTGCCGCGCTCGCCCTGGCCGATGCCGGGTTGCTGCCCGAGGACCGGTACGAGCCCTGGGCGAGCGAGGCGGCCGAGGCGCTGGAGGGGCGGTGTACGGCGCTCCGGCTGGGGCTGGGTGAGGCGCTGGAGCGCGACCACCGCACGGCCGAGGCCCTCGACGTACTGCGGGCCCTGGTCGCGCAGGACCCGCTGCACGAGCCGGGCCACCGGGCGCTGATGCGGGTCCTGGCCGACGCCGGGCAACGGCGGGAGGCGCTGGCCGACTTCGAGCAGTTGCGGGACGTCCTGCGTCATGAGACCGGCGCCGACCCCGACCCGCAGACGCGCCGTCTCTATCGTGAACTGCTGGCCGGCTCCGTCGAGGCGCGGGAGCAGCGGCCGGCGGCGCCACGGCACCGGCTGCCGGCGCCTGCGACCGCCCTCATCGGGCGGGAGCGTGAGATGGCCGAGGTGGAGAAGCTGCTCGGGCGGGGCAGGCTGCTGACCCTCACCGGTGCTGGTGGCTGCGGCAAGACCCGGCTCGCGCTCGCCGTGGCGGCTCGCCGGGGCGACGACTTCCGGGACGGGGCATGGTTCGTGGACCTCTCCGGGCTTGCGGAACCGCACCTCGTGCCCGAGGTGGTCGCCGCCGCCCTGGAACTGCAGCTGCCACCGTCCGGCGGCGGCCGGGAAACGCTGCTCGCACAGCTCGGCAGCCGCGAGATGCTGCTGGTGCTGGACAACTGCGAGCACCTGATCGACGCGTGTGCCGCCCTGGCCTCGGAGATCCTGACCCGCTGCCCCGGCGTCCTGGTACTCGCGACCAGCCGTGAGCCGCTCCGCAGCTACGGGGAACGGACCTTCCGGGTGCCCTCCCTGGGGCTGCCGGATCCCCGCACACTTCCGTCCGTGGAGGAGCTGGGCCGGTTCGCCTCGGTACGGCTGTTCGTGGAGCGGGCCGGGGACGCGGACCCCGGGTTCCGGTTGACCCCCGGCAACGCGGAGGCCGTCGCGCAGATCTGTTTCCGGCTCGACGGCATGCCCCTGGCCCTGGAGCTCGCGGCGGCTCGGGTGCCCGTACTGGCCCCGCGTCAGATCGCCGAACGGCTCGACGACGCCCTGGCCCTCCTCGGCCGGGGCAGCCGGCGCGGCGCGACCCGCCAGGAGACGTTGCTGGCCACCCTGGAGTGGAGCCACCGGCTGCTCGACGAGGAGGAACGACGGCTGTTCCGGCGGCTGGCGGTCTTCGCGGGCGGGTTCTCCCTCGCCGCGGCCGAGGAGGTGTGCGCGGACGGTGTGCAGGGCACCTCGGTGCTGGATCTCCTCGGCCGGCTGGCCGACAAGTCCCTGGTGTGGGCGGAGCCCCGGCAGGACGAGGTCCGCTACCGGCTGCTGGAGACGATCCGGCAGTACGCCGCCGAGCGGCTGCGGGCCGCCGGGGAAGTGCCCGCCACCGAGGCCAGGCATCGCCGGTTCTACCTGGAGCTGGCCGAGGCGCAGGACCGAGAGCCGCCCACCGGCATCTCCGGGGCCACCTCGCTCGAGCTGGAGGCCGATTACGGCAATCTCCGGGCCGCCCTGCGCTCTTTCCTGCGCCACGAGCCGGACAGTGCGCTCCGGCTGGCCGTGGCCCTGCGCTCGTTCTGGCCAGAACGAGGACGCCTCGCCGAGGGCCGGCGCTGGCTGGAGGACGCCCTGGCCGCCGCGCCGGAGCCCACCCTCCCTCGGGCGAGAGCGCTGATGGGGCGCGCCGTGCTGGCCATCCGCCTCGGCGACCGCTCCCCGCTGGAGGACATCGGCGAGCAGATCGTAGGCATCCACCAGCTGCGGACGGACCCGGCGGCGCTGGCGTACGCCCACTGCCAGCAGGCGATCCTGCTGTGGATGCGGGGTACGTGGGACCGCGCCCGCACCGCCCTCGACCTGGCCCGCACCCTCGCCCACGATGCGGGCGATCCCTCGCTCCTCGCCGCCGCCGCGCACCTGGAGGGCGTCTGGGCCGTCTGCCGGGGCGAGGGCTCTGTGGCGCGCCAGGCCTGCGCGGAGTGTCTCCGGCTGCTGGAGGACGTCCAGGGCGGGAGCGGGCCGTTCTTCCCGGTGATGACACCGGGTTACGTGGTCGAGGACGACGCGGCGCGGCAGGTGTCGCTGTTCTACGAGGAGACGGTGCTCGTCGGCCGTACGGTCGGCCCCGCCCGGGCACTCGGCTACGCCCTGGCGACTCTCGCGTGGGCTTGCCGCGTCGACGGCGACACCGGTGCCGCCGTCGCGGCGGCCGAGCACGGTGTCGACTGCTTCCGCGCGCTTGACGACCCGCACGGTGAGTCCCTCGCCCTCAACACCCTCGGCAACATCCACCGGAGCCACGGCGGCCACGACGCGGCACTGAAGCACCTCGAGGCGGCGCTGGCGATCCGGCGCCGGCTCGGCGACCGCCGGGCGGAGGGCATCACTCTCGGTTGCCTGGGCCTGCTCCACCTGGCCGCCGGGGACACCGACCGCGCGCAGGCCACCCTCTGCAACGTCCGAGCGGGCTTCGAAGAGACCGACGACATCCCGGGCACCACCAACACCCTGCTCCACCTGGGGCTCGTGGCCAGGGCCGCGGGTGACTCGGCGCGGGCCCTCACCCTGCTGACCCGCGCCCAGCGCCTGGAAGACGTCGCCGGGTCGACCTGCGCCGTCGGGTGGCTCGCCCTGATACTGGCCCGCCTGCTGTGGGAGACGGGCAACCGCGAGGCGGCCGAGGCGGCGGCCGCCCGGGCGGGTGATCTCTTCGCCGGTCTCGGCGACACGCGCGGCCCGGCCGTCCTGCGGCGCACGCTGCCCTGGTCGCCCTCCCGTCAAAGCGGCTGCTGAGTGGATGCTAAGAGGTGCTGCCTACGGTCCTGAGTGTCAGCCCGACCAACTCACACCGAGGAGCCGACCATGTCGATCGACACGGCAAAGGGCATCCTGGGGGACGCCACCGTCGCCGAACTGGAGGCAGGCCTGCGCGGCACTGTCGTCCGCCCCGACGACGCCGACTACGACCAGGCCCGCGCGGTCTGGAACGCGGCCCATGACAAGCATCCGGCGCTGATCGTGCGGTGCGCCGGGACCGCGGACGTGATGCGCGCCGTCGAGTTCGCCCGCAGTCAGGACCTGCTCGTCGCCGTACGCGGTGGCTCCCACAGCATCGCCGGGTTCTCGACCTGCGACGACGGCATCGTCATCGATCTGTCGCCCATGAAGGGCGCCATCGTGGACCCGGTGCGCCGCCGGGTGGTCGCCCAGACCGGTTTGACCTGGGGCGACCTCGACCACGAGACCCAGGCCTTCGGTCTGGCCGTGACTGGTGGCCTGATCTCCTCGACCGGCATCGCGGGCTTCACGCTCGGCGGTGGGGTGGGCTGGCTGCTGCGCCGCCACGGTCTGGCCTCCGACAACGTGACGGCGGCCGAGGTCGTCACGGCGGACGGCCGTGTGGTGCGCGCGGCCCAGGACGAGAACCCCGAGCTGTTCTGGGCCCTGCGGGGCGGCGGCGGCAACTTCGGTGTCGTGACCTCCCTCGAGTATCAGCTGCACCCCGTCGGGCCGCAGGTCCTCGCCGGCCTGATCATCTATCCGCTGGAGCAGGCCCGTCAGGTGGTCACGGGCTGGCGTGAGCTGACCGGGACCATGCCCGACGAGCTGACGACCCTGATCAACTTCACCACGGCGCCCCCGCTGCCCTTCCTGCCCCCGGAGGTCCACGGCACCCGCATCGTGGTGCTGGCCGGCATGTACGCGGGCGACCCCACGGCCGGCGAGGCGGCCGTCGCCCCGCTGCGGACGCTGGGGACACCGATCGCCGACCTCATGGGCCCCATGCCGTACACCGGCATGCAGACACTGCTCGACCCGCTGTGGACGGCGGGCGCGCACAACTACTTCACGTCGGCGTTCATCGAGCCGTCCGACGCCGCCCTTGACGCCGTCCTGCGCCACCACCTGACGACACCCTCGCCCGCGAGCGAACTCCATCTGCACCACCTGGGCGGTGCCTTCGCCCGAGTGCCCGCCGAGGCCACGGCCTTCAGCCAGCGTGATGCGAGCGTCCTGTGCAACGTGATCGCGCGGTCCCCGGACCCGACCGACTTCGACGCGCAGATCGCCTGGGCGCGCGGCGCCCGTGAGGAGATCGCCCGCCACGGCCGCGGGACCATGTACGTCAACTTCACCGGCGACGCGGCCGAGGACAAGGTGCGCGCCGCGTACCCCGACGCGGTCCACGAGCGGCTGGTGCGGGTGAAGGACACCTACGATCCCACGAACCTGTTCCGCCTCAACCAGAACATCCGGCCCTCCAACGCGGCCTGACCGACCCTCCCTGACCGACCCTCTGGGCCGAGGCCCGGCCAGTGGGACGACGAGAGGGTGCCGAGGGCCGTCCGCCGCGCGCTGATCGGGCGCTTCCGCTCCCGACGGTCGGCCCTCGAACGACTCGATCGCGAGTGACCGAAAAGACACAACTCCCCTTACTCCACGGCTAGTTCACACCTTGACGCGATTGGTTCAGACCTTTTACGTTCCAGGTCTGCCGGGTGGGTCCGATCCCGCCCGTCCGCCGACCGTGAAAGGTTGTGAACTCCCCCTTGCCCGCACAACCCCCCACGCCTTCAGCCCTGTTACGTTCCACGCTCGCCGTCGCCGTCCTCGCCGTTTCGACAGGTCTCCTCACCGCGGCTCCGGCCCAGGCCGCCACCGGCACCATCACCGGTCTCGCCGGAAAGTGCCTCGACGTCGCCGGGGCAAGTTCCGCCAATGGCACGGCCGTTCAGCTCTACGACTGCAACGGCACCGCCGCCCAGCAGTGGACGGTCGGCAGCGACGGCACCGTCCGCGCCCTGGGCAAGTGCCTCGACGTCACCGGGAACTCCACCGCCGACGGCGCCAAGGTCCAGTTGTGGTCCTGTACCGGCAGCGCGAACCAGAAGTGGACCGTCACCGCCGCCCACGACATCGTCAACCCGCAGGCCGACAAGTGCCTGGACGTCACCGACAACTCCGCGGCCAACGGCGCCCGCGCCCAGATCTGGAGCTGCAGCGGCGGCGCCGACCAGAAATGGAACGCGCCGGCCACGCAGACCACCAACCAGTGCTGGGCGACGCACTACGGCCCCCAGCCGCCCGGCGCCCTCACCGCCAGCGGCGAGCTCTTCGACAACAACGCCGACACGGCGGCGACTTCACTCAGTCGTCAGCCTCAACTGCCGTTCGGCACACGCGTCCAGGTGACCAACACCGCCAACGGCAGGTCCCTGGTGGTCCGCATCAACGACCGGGGCACCTTCGCCCAGACCCCGCAGGAACCCAAGTGCCTCGACCTGACCGACGGCGCCTTCAGCCGACTCGGCGGCAGCCTCAACCCTGACGACGGCCACATCGTCGTCACCCAGACCGTCCTGAACTGAGGGCCTGGTTCTCGCGCAAGGCAGGGAGGAGACGCAAGCGGCGCCGCCGTCGTGATCCATCCCGAACTGGCGGCGTCCCTGGACGGTGGCGCGGCCGCGGGCCCGCGGCCGGGCCGACCTGGCACTGATCGACGACCATGACGACTGCTTCGTCGGGGGCGAGATCAACCAGCAGGCGATGGTCAGCCGGGTGGCCGCCGTGGTGCACCATGGCGGCGCGGGCACCACGACGACGGCCACCCGGGCGGGCGCGGCTCAGGTGGACGAAAATCGGTGATCATGCAGAGTCGGCGTCCTGCGGCCGCTCTCCCTCCGCCTGGGACGGCTCGGTCCTGGGGACGTCCGGGTGCTGCTCCATGGCTGCGCGCTCGGCCGGCTCGTCGCGCTCACCCTCGGCCTGGGAGGGGGTGTGCGAGTACAGCCAGGCGTCGTAATCCGAGGCTCCGGTCTTCATGGCGGGCCCCCTTTGCTCGCTTTTGTTCACTCACCTTCCATAATCCTCCGGGAGGCGCGGCAAGGCGAGAGCAGCTCCTACCCCGGTTCATATGCCACGCCGCGCCCGAACGGGGCATCTCTCGGTGGATGGCGGAAAGGATCAACCGGAATTTCGCCAGCGATCTGCTCGGGTCTCCGGGGTCCGCGAGTCGTAGGTAGCGGAGCAGGCCCCCTCAGCCGATGGAGCCGACCGACTGCCAGTTGTTCCAGCTCCCGTGCCCTCACGCGTTGCAGACGCGGCCGTCGGTACCGATCACGACCAAGCCCCGTGACGGCGTATCAGGTGTGGACCTTCTCAGCCCCATCGGGCACTCTGCATCCTCGGAGTCACACCACCCGCCCCAGGCGGCCCCCCCCAACTACCGAGGGCTGTCCACATGTCGATAGCACCAGCTGTCCTGCGCCTGGCAGCAACAGCCGCGGGCCTCCTGCTCGTGGCCGCGCAGACGGCAACGGCGTCCGCCACCACACCGCCACCGCGCTCACCCGCCGCTGTGACGGCCTCGGCCACCTGGGCCGCGCCCTTGTCGACCCAGGGCCGCTACATAGTCGACGCCCAGGGCAACCGCTTCCGCCTCAAGGCTGCCAACTGGGACGGCGCACAAGGCTCGTGGACGGGCAGCGGCAGCATCGCCGACCCCGCCAACCACCACGCCGGCCAGGACTCCCACGGCATTCCGCTCGGCCTGGACCGCGTCCCGCTGGACGGCCTGCTCGCCGACTTCCACCAGCTGGGCATCAACACCATCCGGCTGCCGTTCTCCAACGAGATGGTCCACAGCACGACCCCGGTGCCCGACAACGCCGTGAGCGCCAACCCCCAGCTGCGGGGCAGGACGCCCCTGCAGATCTACGACGCCGTCGTCGGCGCGCTCAGCGACAGCGGGTTCGCCGTCATCCTCAACAACCACACCAACACGTCCCGTTGGTGTTGCGGGATCGACGGCAACGAGCGGTGGAACAGCGGGCAGTCCACGCAGCAGTGGGCCGACGACTGGGTCTTCATGGCCCGCCGCTACGCCGCTGTGCCCCGCGTGGTCGGCGCCGACCTGTACAACGAGGTGCGACGCGACGTCCTGGACGACCCCAACTGGGGCCTGGGCGACAACCACGACTGGTACGCGGCCGCCCAGCTCGCGGCCGACCGGATCCTCACCGAGGCCAACCCCCGTCTCCTCATCGTCATCGAGGGCATCAACTGGACCGGCGTGCCCGTCGACGGGCTCCCGCACGGCCGGCCGATGCTCACCCCCGCCCGCACCCTCTCGCACACCCTCGTCGACTCCCACAAGCTGGTCTACTCCGCCCACTTCTACGGCTACACCGGCCCCCACCACAGCGGCGCCACCGGCATCGGCGAGACGCACGACCCCCGCTACCAGGACCTGACCCGCGACCAGCTCGCCGCGGCTCTCGATGACGAGGCGTTCTTCGTCGAGGAGACCGGCCGGCACTACACCGCACCCGTGTGGGTCAGCGAGTTCGGCACCGGCAGCAACGAGACGAACACGGCAGCGCGAACCTGGTTCGGCAACGTCACCGACTACTTCGCCGACCACGACGCCGACTTCGCGTACTGGCCGCTGGTGGGCTTCGCCGGGCACGACGACTGGGCACTGCTGCGCTACGACACCGGCGGACACCGCGACGGCATCCTCGACCCCGGCGACTGGCGTAGTACGGCATGGCAGCACCTCATGTCCGCGCCGAGCACGGCCGGTCCCGTCGCGGCCGTTCCGGTGTGGCGGATGCTGAGCACCGACCACGCCGACGCGGTGGAGTCCCTGCGCGTTCGGGCCACGGGAGACTGGGATTCGGGAGCCTACAAGGCCGCCTGTCCGGACGGGCTGCGGCTGATCGGCCTGAGTCACACCACCGGCCGCGGCCTGTGCACCGACACCGGGACAGCCGACCTGCGGGCCTCCGCCGCGGGTCAGACCGTCGTCGTCGACGAGCGGTACGTCCCCGCGGGCGGGGACTGGGCGTCCGGGTACACCAAACTCCAGTGCCCGCAGGGCGGTTTCCTGATCGGCTACAGCCTGCGCGGGGAGCGTGTGTCGGCAGCGCTGTGCGTGCCGGGTCGCACCACGCTGTCGGGAACCGGACGCACCGTGTGGTTCGACCGGTCCGACAACCGCCCCGCCGACGAGGCGGGCGGCGACTTCGCCTACGGCGACTACAAGGGCCAGTGCACGGCGAACGAGTACGCCGCCGGGATCGCCTTCACCACCCGCTTCGGCAGCCGTCCGGGACCCGATGCGCTGCTGTGCCGGACCCTGCCCTGAGGAAAGCCGCGCGAAGAGGCCCCTCAGGATGACGGATAGAACTGGCGGGCCCAGTGGCGGAACAGGCCGATGCCCTCGTCGTTCACCGCGAGGCGAGGGCGCGGCTCGTACCGTTTGGTGTTCCAGTTCCTCAGGTCCTGGCGGACCTTGCCGACTGCGGTCTTCAACATCGCCCGGGCGAAGGCTCGGTGCAGGCCGTGCCGTGGGAGCGACGCTCCGGTGGCTTCCGGTCCGCGGAGGTCCGCGCAGGCCGTCGCGACCAGCATGCGGGTACGGCGGGGTCCGGTGGGTGTGTGCATGGCCCACAGGTAGCTGACGAGACCGAGCGAGGGCATGGGCAGTTCGACCCGGAGGTATCCCAGCCCTGCCATCAGGAACGTGCGGTCGGCCCGGATCCTGTGCCTGAGGGCGGGAGGCCGGTCCGGTCCGAGGCGCGGCCGCGTGTGCAGGAGAGGGCCCTGGGCGTTGGCCAAGTCGACTTCCCGCACGTCCACTTGGTGCGGGACGGGCAGATACCGGTAGTCGAGCGTGTTCTCGATGATCTCCTGCGGGTGGGTGCGCACCTCCGTGCTCCAGGCGGCCGTCGGTACGACTCCGGCGTGGGCGGTGTCGGGGACTTCCCAGGTGGGTGCGGCGCCCTCCGGGTCGTACCAGGCGAGGACGAGGCCGTTGCGCTCGCTGAGGGTGTGCTGCTCCAGGCAGGCCCGCGGTGGCGGTCCGTCGGGTGTGCCGACACAGGTGCCGTCGGGGGCGAAGGGGAGGCGGTGGACGGGGCACACCAGGTTCTCGCCCCGCACGGTGCCGCCCGCCCCGAGATGCGCGCCGAGGTGCGGACAGTGGGGACGCACCGCGCGGAGCCGGCCGTCGCGGGTGCGGTAGAGGACGATGTCCTCGTCCAGGAAACGGCGGGTCAGGACACTGCCGGGGGCCAGTTCGGGTGCGCGTGCCAAGTAGAACCAGCCGCTGGGGTAGGGCAGTTCGTCCGTCGTCGTCATGGCCGGCAGCCAAACACGGGACGAGACGTCGAAGATCACATATCCGGCGAGGTCACTCGTATGAGGTAGCTACGGTCATGTCTCCATAGCCGGTCATCCTGCCGAGGGCGAGACACGGCGGTCGTGTCAGCGGTGTGTCAGGCCCGGGTCAGCGGCTCCTGCCACTCTCATTCACGTGAACGGCACGGGAAACCGGAGGCCGGACACGGGGAGAGGTGCCCGGAGTGGCTTATCGGGGACCTACGAGCACGCCTCAAGGTCGGGCCCCGCGGGGCCCACGCAGGTTCAAATCCTGCCCTCTCCGCACAGTTGCGCTAGCGCCCGACCACGTAGTCGCTGATCGCGTACTCGGCCTCGTCGTCGACGGCGTTCGCCGACCGGTCCAGGGTGATGCGCAGTGGATAGCCTGTGGTCGAGAACTCCGCATCCGCGGTGTGCGCGCCGTCGCGACGGGCCTGTTCCAGTTCCTTCACCAGTGCGCCGATGGTGGGCACCGCCCCGGGGGACTGCTTCACCACCCTGCGGCCCAGCTCGTCCAGCCCCACCGCACGCACCGCCTTCCCCTCCCGCACGGTCACCCGGAAGGTGCCGATCAGGAGCCGTTCTCCCCCGCTCGACTTCAGGGTGTACGTGTACGCCGACGGCTCCTTCCAGGCGTTGCTCTCCGCCTGCGCCGCTCTGTTGACGTCGGCCTCCCCCTGGCACGCGGCGGTTGCCCAGACGAGCCCCGCCATCAGTGCGAGGCGGGGCAGCGCGGACCGGGGAACCAGACGGACGGATGTCATGTTCGGGCCTCTCACCTGTGCGGGCAGTTTCTCCTTCGACGCCGGAGGACCACGGAACGTTCGCCCGACCGGCCCGAACCTCGGTTCAGGACCGGGCGGTGGCCGGGGACAGGTTCCGTCGCACGCGGATGCCGACCGCCGTCACGAGCAGGACCGCGCACGCCGTGAACACCAGGCCGGCGCCGCGCAGCCCCAGCGCCAGCGTCATGGCGCCCACCCCCACGACCGGCAACGAGATCCCCACGTATGCGACGACGAAGAACGCCGAGATGGTGGCGCCTTGGTGCGCCGCAGGCGCGGCGGTGCTCACCTCGGTCAGCCCGGCGCGGAACGCCATCCCCTGCCCCACGCCACCGGTCACCGCTCCGGCCAGCAGCAACGGGAAGGACTCCAGGAGCAGCGAGGACGCGATGAGGAGGAGTCCGGCGACGAGTACCGTACAGCCCCCGGGCAGGGCGCGGCGCGGACCGACCCGTCCCATGAGCAGCTGGCCACCGGTCGAGGCGCAGAACACGCAGAAGACGACGCCACCGGCGACCGCCAGGTTGTGCTCCCCCAGTGTCTGCGTGAGGAAGGCCGGGGCGACGGCGGTGAACAGGCCGAGCATGGCGAAGCCCGCGAAGGCGGCGAGGGCGCAGGGAGCGAACACCCCGCGCACCTCCGGCGGAACCCTCATGCCCTGCGGTCGCAGCGACGGCCACGGAACGGTACGGCGCACGGTCTCGGGCAGCAGGCAGACGACCACCATGGCGACGGCCAGGAGCGCCAGATGGGTGGCGAACGGAAGCTTGAGCGGCCACGGGGCGTACTCGGCGAGGAGGCCGGAGACCAGCGGACCGAGTCCCAGACCACCCATGTTGGCCGCGGTCGCCGCCAGCCCGGCACGGCCGCGTTTGGCGGGCGGGGCCAGTTCGAGTACGGCCGCGGTGCCCGTGCCGCTGAGCAGACCGGCCGAGAAGCCCGACAGCACCCGGCCCGTGTACAGCAGCGGCAGTCCGACCTCGAACAGGAAACAGACCGCACTGAGGGCGGCCAGGCCGAGCGCGGCCAGCAGCACCGGCCGCCGTCCCAGCACGTCGGAGAAGCCGCCGGCGATCAGCAGGGCGGTGATGACGCCCACCGCGTATACGGCGAACACCACCGTCACGATCAGTTCGGAGAACCCGATCTGCTCCCGGTACAGCCCGTACAGCGGTGTGGGCAGGGTGGTGCCCATCATTCCGATGGCGAAGACGCCCGCCGCGGACTTGTACCCAGGGCGTCCGCCACCCCGCCGACAAGGCTCTGCGTCGCTGCTGCTCACGTCCCACCATAGGCATCGGCCATCGGGCGCGGTGCGCCTCGCAACGCCGTGCTGCGCCGTCCGGTCCCACCACACCCGGCCGGGGGTCAGCCTCCGAACTTTCCGCACAGCAGTTCCATGGTCTTTGCGAACGCCGGGAACTCCTGGATCCCGCTCGCCATCTCCCAACGGTGTCGCAGTACCTGACGCATCGTCGGTAGCCGGCCACCCGGAAGAGACCCCGTCCGCCGGCCGGCCGGCGCTCGGCTCCGCCCACACCCTGCGCCTGGCCGGCCGGCAGCCCGCTCCGCCCGGCTACACCAGGAAAGCGTTGACGCGGCCCGCCGCGATCTGCTTCCTGCCCGTGACCGGCTGCGCGACCGCGGCCTGCGGCGTGGCGGAGTTGACGCTCCAGCGGTATCCGACGAAGAGGGACGTGTCGGGGTCCGCGTAGAAGATCATGTGCCCGTAGCCCACGCCGCTGTGCTCGGAGTAGGTGGTGTTGTCATCGGCGATCTCGGCGCGGCTGTCCGGGTACGAACGGTAGCGGTCGATGCTGGACTGGCTGGTGAGGTCGGGTCCGCCGTGGGGGCTGTTGGTGCAGTCGACGATCTGGAAGAGGTGCGGGACGACCCCGGTGATCCCCAGCTCGCTGTCGACGGAGGAGGCGAAGGTGCCGAGGCAGGCACGGATCATCACGGTGTGCCCGGTGTAGGGGCTGCTCTTGGCGTTGGGGTCGTAGTCCCAGGCCACGATGTCGCCGGGACGCAGGTTCACCGGCTTGGTCACCGGGTCGATGTGCGGCACGTCGGAGGCATTCAGGAAGCCTGCCTGCAGATCCTCGGCGTTGGGGAACGAGGTGGTGCGGGGCAAGGTGTCCTTCGGCGGGAAGTACTGGTTGAAGTAGGCCGTGGTGGCCCAGCCGTACGCCGTGTCGGCGCCGTAGGAGCGCTGCAGCAGGCTCGTCATGAACGAGGCGCACTGGGAGAGGTTCTCGAACTCTTCCGGGTGCCCCGGACGGCCCCAGGTCACCTGGGTTCTGCCGAGGTTCTCACCGTTGGTCTGTTCGACGTTGTACCGGTTGTGGTCCCACTGGTTCGCACGCAGCCGCAGGTACTCCACCAGCGTCTCGGCCTCCAGCAGGTGCGGCGGCTTGAGCTGGTAGAGCGCGGCGGTCGCCGGTTCGGCCGCGGCAGCGCGGGTGGGCGAGATCAGGGACCCGGCTGACGCGGCGAGCGCCAACCCGGCGCTCCCGGTCAGCAGGTGACGACGGGACGGACCCGCAGAGGACGTGGACACATGGCCCCCCTGGTATGTGAACGGCGAGGACGGTCGGGGCCTCGCCTTCGGTCGCCGGACGACACCAGGCAGTCTGATCTTGGTCGGGCCGTCCGCCTTGGCAGTGATCCAGATCGGGCATATGGTCCCGATAAGGCAAAATTTACGTCGCGCGGCCGATGCACAGACACGTCGACGCGTGGATCGGTGGCGCCGCCCGGAAGTGAGCGGAGAGCACGATGCGGCCCGGTGATCTACCGAAGGGTGGCGGGTCACTGGACGATGCGCTCGGGACGGGTCTGACGGACGTCATGCGCCGTACCGGCGCCGTGATCGGCGGCCTCTATCTGATCGAGGAGTCGGAGCCGATGCTGCGCCTGGTGGCGCTGTGCGGGCTGCCCGTCGAGTTCAGCCGGACCTGGCAGCGCCTGCCGCTCACCGCCCCTGTCCCGGTCGCCGACGCGATCCGTGACGACCGGCTGGTGTGGATCGGCAGCCAGGAGGAGATGGCCCGCCGCTATCCGATCACCGCGGCCGTCCTGCCCTACCGTTTCGCGCTCGCGGCCGTCTCCCTGACCGGCGTGCACCGGTGCTGGGGAGGCATCGTTCTCATGTGGCCCGGCGACCACCCTCAGGAGGCCTCCCGGCGCGAGCGCGGCCACCTCATCGCCAGCGCACACCGGCTGGCCCGCCTGCTGGACGACGCCCCTCGGCCACCCGGCCTTCCCGAGCAGCCGAGAATCTGGCCCCTCGAAGCCGTACGCCACCCGACCCAGACCGCAATGGCCGCGGCCGACTACCTCGATCGCCTGCCCGAGGGCGCCCTCGCCCTGGACCTGGAGGGCCGTGTCACCTTCGTCAGCAGCACCGCCGCCCGGCTCCTCGGGCGCCCCGCGGACCAGCTGCTGGGCGCTCGGCCCTGGCAGGCACTGCGCTGGCTGGACGACCCCGCGTACGAGGACCAGTACCGCACCGCCGTCGTCAGCCGTACGCCACTCTCCTTCGACGCGCTCCGGCCGCCCGACCAGTGGCTGACCTTCCGTCTCCACCCGGACACCAGCGGTATCAGCGTCCGTATCACTCCGTACGCCCAGCAGCCGGCGGGCACGGCGGCGCCCGCGCGGCCGGCGGACTCGCCGACGCCCGACGCACAGCGGCCCGCGGCGGCGCCGACCGGACGTCTCTACCAGTTGGTCCACCTGGCGGCGGCCCTCACGGAACCGGTGACCGTACGAGACGTCGCCACCCTGATCGCCGACCAGATCCTCCCCGCCTTCGAAGCCCAGGGCATGGTCCTGTCCGCGGCGGAAGCGGGCCGCCTGAAGATCACCGCCCACCACGGCTACCCCGACGACATCGTCGAGCGCCTCGACGCCCTCCCCCTCGACACCGACCTCACCCCCGCCGGCCAGGTCCTCACCAGCGGCGTGCCCGCCTTCTTCGCCAGCCCCGCCGACATGGCACGCAGCCACCCCCTGGCGCCCGAGATCAGCGGCAAACAGGCCTGGGCCTTCCTGCCCCTGGTCATCACGGGCCGGCCGGTGGGCTGCTGCATCCTGTCCTACGACCGTCCGCACACCTTCACGGCCGACGAGCGCGCGGTCCTCACGCCGCTGGCCCGTCTCATCGCCCAGGCGCTCGACCGCGCCCGCCTCTATGACGCCCAGCACCGTCTCGTCCACGAACTCCAGCAGACTCTGCTGCCCCGCACCCTGCCCACCCTGCCCGGCCTCGAACTCGCCGCCCGCTATCTGCCGGCCGGGCACGGGCTCGATGTCAGCGGAGACTTCTACGACCTGCTCCCCCTCGACGACACCACGGTCGCGGCGGTCATCGGCGACGTGGAGGGCCACAGCATCGCCGCGGCCACCCTCATGGGACAGGTCCGCATCGCCATCCACGCCCACGCGACCGCCGGGGCGGCACCGGACGAGGTGCTGTCCCGCATCGACCGGCTGCTGGCGCACCTGGAATCCGAGCTGCTCGTCACCTGCCTCTACGCCCACGTGGACCTGGCCCAGGGACGGCTGACCCTCGCCAGCGCGGGTCACGTACCCCCACTCCTGCACGATGCTCAGCACGGCGGACGGATTCTGGACATCGAGCCCGGCCCGCCCCTGGGCATCGGCACGGACGTGCCCTACCCGGTCACCGCCACCCCCCTGCTCGACGGAGCCACCCTGGCGCTGTACACCGACGGGCTGGTGGAGATTCCCGGACGCGACGCCGCGGACACCACGTCCGGCCTGCTCCAGCACCTGGCGGGCACGGCCGACCCCGACCTCGAGCACCTCGCCGACAGCCTCATCCAGCACGCGTGGCCGTCCGGGCAGTACACGGACGACGTCACCGTCCTGCTCCTGCGTGCACAGCACAACCACGCGTCCGGGCATGGGAGTTGATGTGCGAAGCTGTCGTGAACCGTTCGCGGGTGGGGCCGAGGCGGTCGTCGAGAGGAGCGGGGTGTGGGACAGGACGGCGGCTTCAGCGTCGGGGAGATCGACACCAGCAGGCCGCACCCTGCGCGGATCTACGACTACCTGCTCGGCGGCAAGGACAACTACGAGGTGGACCGGCGGGCCGGCGACGAACTCGCCGCCGCCGCACCCGAGGTGCGCATAGGCCTGCAGGCCAACCGCGCCTTCCTGCGGCGCGCCGTCCGGTACGTCGTCAGCAGCGGGGTACGCCAGATTCTCGACATCGGCACCGGGCTGCCCACTTCGCCGAACGTGCACGAGATCGCCCACGAGCTGGCGCCGGACGTCCGCGTGGCCTGTGTCGACAACGATCCGATCGTGGCCGCGCACGCCAACGCGCTGCCCAGCAGCTCCGGCGCGACCAGTGTCGTACTCGCCGACGTGCGCGACCCCCAGGCCATCGTGAACCACCCCGAGGTCCGCCGGGCCATCGACTTCGGCCGGCCGGTCGCGCTCCTCCTCGTGGCCGTCCTCCACTTCCTCACCGACGCGGAGAAGCCCGCGCAGACCGTCGCCGCCCTGCGCGACGCGCTTCCGGCCGGCAGCTTCCTGGTGCTCTCGCACGCCACCGGCGACTTCGCCGACCGCAGCGCCGCCCAGGCCGTCTACAACAAGGCCACCGCCACGCTGAACCTGAGGTCCCGCGCCGAGGTGGAGGGGTTCTTCGACGGCTTCGAACTGGTCGAGCCCGGCCTGGCCCAGGTCCCGTTCTGGCGCCCGGACACCCCGCCTCCGCCGAGGTCGGCCGAGATCGGCTTCTACGGAGGGGTTGCTTGCAAGCCCACGTGATCTCAAGGCGGTTCGGGGCGCATGGGCCATCCCGGCCGTTCACCGTTCACCGTTCACCGCTGGCGAATCGTCCCCCGGCCCGGGGGTGGGTGAGTGATCGTGGGCGGATGATCGAGGACCGACTTGAGCAGGTGTTCGCGGAGGCCGGGTGTCAGGGCAGTGTGGCTGTCCTGGACGTCGACGGTCCCGGGCGGGTGGTGTTGGGCGACGACGAGTTGGTGGTCGCCGCGTCCACGTTCAAGATCGCGGTGGCGTTGGAGTTGTTCTGCCAGGGCGCCGAGGGCGAGTTGGACCTGGCCGAGCGGGTCCGGCTGTCGCCGTCGCGGGCCACGCCGGGCGGTCAGGGGTTCTGCATCTTCGAGGACGAGGCCGAGGTCTCGCTGCGCGATGTGGCCCGGATGATGGTGACGATCAGCGACAACACCGCGACCGACGTGGTGATCCGTCGGGTGTCGGTGTCGCGGATTCACGCACGGTTGGCCGCGTTGGGCCTGGACCGGATCCGGTTGGCGGGCACGATCCAGGAGGAGTTCGACGCGATCGGCCGCGATACGGGCTTCGCCGGGTGGGCGGAGATGAACCGCGCGATGGGCGAGGCGGGCTCGCCACGGGATGCCGACCGCATATGGGAGCGCGCGCTGTCCACTCCGTCCCTGCGGCCGGGGCGGATCACGAGCGCGACGGCCGGGCAGACGGCCGCCTTGCTGAGGATGATCTGGCGGGACGAGGCCGGGCCCGCCGACGCCTGCGCCGCGGTACGGACCGTCATCGGTCAGCAGCGGCTGACCCGCAAGATCGCCGCAGGGTTCGGTGCCGAGGTGCGGGTGGCCGCCAAGTCGGGCACGGTTCCCGGATGTGTGAGCAACGACGCCGGAGTCGTACGGTTCCCGGACGGTTCCCGTTTCGCGGTGGCGGTGTTCACCAGGCCCACCGGGCCCGGTACGGAGACGCCACAGGCGGATTCCGTGATCGGCACGGCCGCCCGGCTTGCCGTCGAGCACCTTCGCCGGCGGAGGCACACCGGGTGATCAGTCGTCGAGCAGCCGCCATGCGGTGAGGGCGAGCCTGGCCCGCAACAGGCCGGTGGGCTCGGTGAGTTCGATACCCAGGGTCCTTCCGATCTGTTCGAGCCGGCGGGCGACGCTGCTGTGATGCAGATGGAGACAGTCGGCGGCCCGGCGCAGGGAGCCGGTGGCGCAGTAGGCGTCCAGGGTCTCCAGGTCTTCCGGGTTGCCGGCGATACGGGCGATCGCGGCCACGTCGGCGTTGTCCCGCGCGGCGTCCTCGGGTATCCGGGCGAGCAGTGCCAACGCCCCCAGGTCGTCGTGGTGGACGACCGGTCGGCGTGCGGTGGTGAAGCGGAGGGCGGTGCGGGCTTCCCGCCAGGACCGGTCGGGGCTGTCCGCGGCGCCGATGCCGGCGCGTACGTCCGCCGGAAAGCGGTCGGCGTCCACTGTGGTGGCCAGGATGACACCCACGTCGGCGAGCGTCGCCGCCTTCACCGGGCGGGCCGGGCAGACCAGGCCGCCGATCCGGTCGAGCGGAACCCGAGACCGCAGGGCGACGACGCGAAGCGGCAGGTCGGCGGCGAACCCCAGGAGCCGTAGCGCCCGGGCCCTGGCGGCCTCGTCACAGTCGGGGCTGACGACCAGTTCGACGAGGGCGGGGTCGGCCATGGTGGTGCGGGCCGGGCCGTACCGCTCGGCCACGGCCGCGGCCGCGATGGCGAGCCGGTCGAGCAGCACTTCGTCGAGCGGGCCGGGCGGGCCGGGGCGCTCCAGCCACACACTGCCGATCTCCTCCTCGTCGAGGACGACCGGCGCCGTGCTGGACGCGGGTGCCGACGGAGCGGGCGCCTCCCTGCCGTCGGGCGCCATGCGGATCGCGCGCGCTGTGCCGTGGAGCCGGATCCCGGCCACGCACTCGGCCAGGGCCGCCGACGCCCGGGCGAGCGCCGGGAGGTCGACGCGGCGGCGCATCAGCGTGTCGTAGAACGTGACGACGCGGATCGCGCCCTGGACGTGCGTGTCCAGGTGCGACAGCCGTTCGGCCAGTGCCTCCATGACGCCAGGATAGGTGCCGACGGGTGCGCCAACCGGCGTGAGTTCGGGGCGAGATGACCGACGCCTGGCGGATGAACCCCGGGGTGGTGGCTGTGAGGATGACCGACATGGATCCCGAACTCGAAGCATTCATCCCGTTGGTCCCCCAGGTCGACCTGAGCGACCCGATCGCCGACCGCAAGAACTACGCGGCGCGCGCCGCCGCGGCACCGGTCCCGGACACCACAGGCCTGGACATCGAGGACCGCACCGTACCCGCCGACCCGGACGTGCCGGTGCGGATCTATCGCCCGCAGGGGGCGCAGGCGCAGGGCGCCATCGTCTGGCTGCACGGCGGCTCATGGGTCATGGGCGACCTGGACACCGATCACCCGTGGACCACCCGGCTCGCTGCCGCCTCCGGCACGACGGTGATCTCGGTGGGCTACCGCCTGGCTCCCGAGCACCGGTTCCCGGCCGCCCTGGACGACGCCTACGCCGTGCTGACCTGGACGGCCGAGCACGCGGCCGAACTCGGCATCGACCCGGCCCGGATCGCGGTCGGAGGGCACAGTGCGGGCGGGGCCATGGCGGCCGCGGTGGCGCTGCGGGCGCGTGACCAGCAGGGACCGCCGATCCGCTTCCAACTGCTCAACCAGCCGGGGCTCGACGACCGGCAGGAGACATGGTCGACGGATCCCGTCGCCGCGACGCTCGGGGGCGGCCACGCCCACATGGCCGCAGCGTGGCGACACTGGCTGGGCGCCGCGCCCGCCACACCGTACGCCGCCCCGGCACGGGCCACCGACCTGACCGGGCTTCCCCCCGCCCACATCGCCACCGCGGAGTTCTGTCCGTACCGCGACGTGGACATCACCTACGCACAGCGCCTCCTGCGGGCGGGCGTGTCGGTCGAGCTGCACCAGTGGCCCGGCACGTTCCACGGGTCCCAGGCGATCCTGTCGGCCGAGATCTCGCAGCGGCAGATCGCCGAACTCGCCGCAAGCCTGCGGCGTGCCCTGACCGAGTGAGATGAACCAAGCTGGCCGGCGCGGCCTCCGCTCAGGGTCACCCCGATACGGACGGGTTTCGCCACACGAACACCTCGGTGCTGGGCCCCCGTTCGCAGAAGCGGCTCCTGGGGGAGGACGTGCGCAGCAGGTGGCGCAGGTCGGCTTCGAAGGCGGCACGGCGCGCGCCGAACAGGCCGGGTGCGGAGTACGACATCGAGAAGGTCCCGGCGACGACGTCGTCCTCGCTGCGTTCCAGTACCTGTCCGCCGGGGACGACATGGCGCTCGGGCCCCAGGAATCCGGCGCGGGCGATGATCGCCGCTTCGCCGCCGGGGGTTCCGTCGGGCAGCACTCCGCGCCCGGCGCGGCGGACCGGTCCCAGGTACTGCTTGACCAGTTCGTCGATCGCGCCGTACGGCACACCGGGGTAGGGCAGGCCCTCGATGCCGAGTTGCTCGCCCTTCAGGTCCGAGACGTGAACCAGCGCCCCGCCGGGCCGGAGCATGCTCCGCACGGTGGCCGCCACCAGGTCGCGGTCCGTCCAGTGGAAGGACTGGCCGAAGACCGCCACGGTGAAGGTGCCGAGGTCCGCAGGCAGGTCCTCGGCCCGGATCCGTACCCAGCGGGACTTGGCGGCCCCGCCCGCGGCGGCGGCCCGGCGGGCGGCTTCGTCGAGCATGCCGGGGTCGGGGTCCACGCCCACGACTTCGGCGAACCGGGACGCGAGGGGCACGGACAGGGTGCCTGGGCCGCATCCCACGTCGAGGAGCCGCCCGGTGCCGTCGAGCCCGAGCGCATCGGCCAGCACCGGCACGAGAGTGGGGGCGTACGGCAGTCTGCCGCGGTCGTAGTAGGGGGCTGCGCCCGCGAACAGTGTTTCGTCCCACACCCAGTCTTCGGTCACGGGAGGATTTTCCCCGTGTGTGGGGCGCGAGGCACGGTCTTTGTCGGTGGGGTGCGGAGCGACACCAGATGCTGAAGGAGACCCTTCTGCACGTCGCAGGACTCCACGACGGTAGGTTGATCGCCATGAGTGACAACGTGTACTTCGACATCAGCATCAACGACGAGCCGGCCGGCCGGATCGTTTTCAAGCTCTTCGACGACGTGGTTCCCAAGACCGCCAAGAACTTCCGCGAGCTGGCCACCGGCGAGCACGGCTTCGGCTACGCCGGTTCCTCGTTCCACCGGATCATCCCGCAGTTCATGCTGCAGGGCGGCGACTTCACCAAGGGCAACGGCACCGGGGGCAAGAGCATCTACGGCGAGAAGTTCGCCGACGAGAACTTCACTCTGAAGCACGACCGCCCGTACCTGCTGAGCATGGCGAACGCCGGCCGGAACACCAACGGCTCGCAGTTCTTCATCACCACGATCGTCACCGACTGGCTCGACGGCAAGCACGTCGTCTTCGGTGAGGTGGTCGAGGGGCAGAAGCTCGTCGACCAGATCGAGGGCCTGGGCAGCCGGAGCGGCGCGCCCAGCGCGAAGGTCACGATCACCGCGAGCGGCACGGTCTGACCGACGCTCCCCCGCACCGGCGGGTGACGCGCACGCCCCGGTGATGACGCCGGTCGGTTCTCTCCTGACCGGCCGTCTCACCGGGCGTCGCCCTGTCCGCGGGCCGTCAGTGCGCGAAGACCGTGCCGGCCAGCGCCACATGGACGGCGGCGCCGCCGAGGATGCTCAACAGGGCGTTGCGGCGCCACAGATCGAGGCCGATGGTGACCGTCAGAGCCGCCAGGGGGGCCGCCACTCGGGCGTGGGTCAGCGGCAGGTCGCGCAGACAGTAGACGACCAGGATCACCATGATCCCGGCGAGCATGCGCGTGCTCAGGTACTGGACCGTGCCGCTCGCCCGCAGCGGGGCGAGGGCGGCGAACGGGAGGGCGCGCAGGGCCCAGGTCACCGCGGCGGATATCAGGACCGCGGCGACGAGGTAGGTCGTGTCAGGCATGGCTCGGCCTCCTGCGGGTGGTGAGGTGTCGGGGCAGGAGCCGGGCGGTGAACAGGGCGAAGGCGACCGGCAGCAGCTGACCGGGGAACTGCAGCCGGGCGGCCAGGGCGCTGAGGAGGGCGAGCAGCGGGGTGGGCAGATCGCCCCGCAGGTCACGGACGGCGTCGAGCGCCAGCACGGTGTACAGGGCGGTCAGCGCGAAGTCCAGCCCGGTGACGCTGTCCGGAATGAGGGAGCCGAGCAGGGCTCCGGCGGTGGCGCCCCCGGCCCAGTACAGGTGCATGAAGAGCTGCAGCCAGAGGATGCGCCGGCTCGGCCAGGAGCGGGCCTGCTGCCCGGCGGTCAGGGCGTACGCCTCGTCGCACAGGGCGAACGTGCTGTACGCCTTCCCGAGCCGCCCCTGCACCCGGTCCAGCGGGAAGGACAAGGCGTAGAAGACGTGGCGTAGGTTCACCGGCGCAGGCGCCCCCGGCATGTCCGGCCGGGCGATTGCGCGGCTTTCGTCCGATCATGTCTCCAGAGACTCCTCCAGAGACTCATCGAGGGCACGGGAGGAACCCGTGAGGCAGTGGCGGCGCGGCCTCCACCGCGCTTGGGAGTGGCTGCGTCTGCGCGCCCTGCTCGAACACGGCCGTGAACTGGAGCTGATGCACCGGGCCATGGGGTTCGCCACGCTGGCCCTGGTGACGCTGGCTCCGCTGCTGATCGTGGTCGCCGCTGCCGATCCGCTGGTGCGGGGCGGCTTCGCCTCGTGGCTCACCGACGGCATGGGACTGTCGGGGCCGTCCGCCGAGGCGCTCACCGACGTCATCAGTCCCCCGCGCAAGGTCATCGGCACCACCAGTGTGCTGAGCCTGATCCTGCTCGCGGTGTTCGGCATCTCCTTCGCGGGCAGCGTGCAGAACGGGTACGAGCGGATCTGGGACCTCGCGTCGGGGCCCTGGCACCGGGTCTGGCGGCAGGCGACCTGGCTGGCGGTGCTGATGGCCTACCTCTACCAGGAGGTGCAGACGCGGACGGCGATACACGGTATGCAGCGGATCTCACTGTCCGTGATCAGCGGGGTGCTGTTCTTCTGGTGGGGCCAGCGCTTCCTGCTGGGGGGCCAGGTCCACTGGCGCACCCTGCTGCCGGGCGCGATCGCCACGGTCCTCGGCCTGGTCGGCCTCAGGGCCTTCTCGTTCCTCGTCTTCGCCCCGCTCATCATCACCAACGCACTGAGCTACGGCGCGGTCGGAACCGTGCTGGTGGTGGAGTCGTGGCTGATCGGCGTCGGGTTCGTGGTGTACGGGGGTGCACTGTTCGGCCGCTGGTTCGTCGAGCACCACTGGATGCCGACCCACGAGGAGTGAGCGTCCCGTCAGCCGGTCGAGGCCGCGACCGGTGTGCCTTCGAGGTTGCGCGTCATACGTTCCAGGACGCGTACAGCGGTGCCGTACTCCTCCAGCGAGATGCCCGCGATGACCGCCTCCCGGAAGAAGGCGACCCGTTCGGTGACGGCGGCCAGGCGGGCGTCGCCCTGCGCGGTGAGGGTGAGCAGGCCCGTGGCGGGGCGGGTGGCCCAGCCGTCGGTGACGACGGTCCGGAGGGCGGTGGACAGGGCGATGGTGTCGGCGTTGGCGCCCAGGGCAGCGTGGACCTCGGTGTCGGCGGCTCCGGGTGCGGCGCGGACGACGTTGAGGACCTGCCAGGTCAGGCGGGAGAGGCCGTACTCCGCGAGCATGGCGTCCATCTGCCGGGTGAGGGCCTGGTCGGTGCGGTTGAGCCAGTAGCCGATGGGCTTCATGACAGGGCGGGTTCCTTCGGGTCCGGGGTGAGCAGGGCGGGCCAGTCCTGGGCGGCGGCCCAGTCGGCGAAGGTGTGCCAGCCGACCTCGGGGTGGGCGCGGCGCAGGCCGGTGACGTCGACGTCGAGGCCGGTGGTGGTGAAGTACGAGAACATCGCCGCGAGGTCGTCGGAGTGGGTGCGGACGTGGGACAGAGGCACCTCGTGGTGCGTGACGCGGCGGCCGGTGGCGGCGGACAGGGCCGCGGCGATCTGGGCGGCGGTGAGTTCGTCGGACGCGATGTCGACACGGCGGCCGGTGAAGGCGGACCGGCGCTGCAGGACCAGGGCCGCGAACGCGCCGATGTCGTCGGCCGGGATGAGCGTCAGGGGGCGGTCGGCCGGCATGGGCCAGGCGAACGTGTTCTCGCGCAGGCCTTCCAGGGTCCAGCCGGAGGCGAAGTTGTCCATGAAGGCCGCGGGGGCGATGACCGTCCAGGGGACGCCCGTCGTCCTGAGGTGGCGCTCGATCTCGTCCTTGCTGTCGTAGTGCGGGATGCCCGTGCCGCGGTGGGCGTGCGCCGCCGACGTGAACACGATGTGGCCGACCCGGGCGGCCGCCGCCGCGTCCAGCAGGGTCCTGCCCTGGCGGACCTCGGTGGCGGTGTCCGTGCCGAACGGGGTGGTCACCGCGAAGAGGGAGTCGGCGCCGGCGAGGGCGGCGTCCAGGGAGGGGCGGTCGTCGAAGTCGGCGTACCGGACGTCCGCACCGAGCCGGCGCAGGGCCTCGGCCGCGGGTGCGGCGGGGGTGCGGGTGAGAGCGCGGACCCGGTGTCCGGCGGCCAGCAGGGCGTGGGCGGTGGCTCCGCCCTGGGCGCCGGTCGCACCGGTGACGGCGATGGTGAGCATGTGGACTCCTGAACGTGTACGGGCAGCGCACGCTATTCCTGCGCTGCGCATTAACTGCGTCACGAAGAGAATAGCCCACATCTTCACTGCGTCGCGCAGTTAAAAAGTGGTGAAGTGGATCACGCAGCGGGTCGGCCGGCATCTCGCCGAGTGGGAGACGATGACGGAGCCGCCGCCGATGAGGACGGTGCCGGGTGCGTCCCCCTGGACGGGGTGGACGTCGGCGGGCGGGGCGGACGAGAGCGAGGGCACCGGGCTGCTGGGCATCCGCCGCAGGGTCGCCGCGCTGGACGGCAGCGTGCAGGTGTCCAGCCCGGTCGGGCGTCCGACCGTGGTCGAGGTGCGGCTGCCGTGTGTGTGGTGATCGCCGAGGGCGGCGGGCGACCGGCCCGGGCCCTCACTTCATGCAGTCCCCCGAGCCCGTGAACTCGGGGAAGCGGCTGTTGCCCTCCCACACGGCGACGGACCAACGGGTGTACCGCCACGCCTTGTTGCTGCTGTACTCGGAGACCAGCTTCCGGCAGGCGGTGGTGGTGACGACGTCCTGGAAGTTGTCCCGCTGGGCCCGGCCGATCAGTGTGCCGTCGGGGTCGTGCATCCACACGTACGCGGCCTTCTCGACCGGATCGAAGCCCAGGCTGATGTCGTTCTCCGCGGCCACCGGATCCACCCCGTTGCCCTCGGCGACCCGGACCTTCCAGGCCGCCGTGACGGCCTTGTCGGTGGCGTCGGCGACGCGGATCTCCGCCCGGTCGCTGCTCGGTATCTGCGCGGTCGCCATACCGGACTCGTCGCCCTGCCACTGCCCGGCGGTCAGGTTGTAGCACCCGTCGGTGGCCTCGCCGAAGCCGAGGACGTTCGGCTCGGGATCGGTGTCGTAGTCCTTCCAGAAGACCGCGTAGCGGCCGTAGGGCCAGGCGGTGGGGTTGTCCGCGAGCCGGCGGGCGAGGGCGGTGCAGGCCGCCATCTCCCCGCTCCTGCGGAACACTTCCTGCTGGTCCTCGGGAAGCTGCGAGATCGGGCCGCCGGTCACCATCAGCGTCTGTGCGCTCTTGCTGAACGTGACCGTGGGCTCCATGAAGGCCATGTCCTTGGTGGCGAGCATGGTCCTCATGTCGTCCCGGACCGTGGTCGCCACGCCCTGCTCGGTCGCGGTGCTCGCTCCGGTACTGACTCGCCACTCGTCGTCACCGGGCTGGGTCTCGTCCCCGGCGCGGGTGAAGGCGGGGTCGGTCACCCCCGCGAGCGGGTCGGTCGGGACGGCTGCCCTGCGAGGATCGCCCGCCGGCTGCGCCGGTTCCCTCGTCCCCTCGGGCGCGGCGGTTCGGGTGTGCTGTGCGGTGCTGTCCTCGTGCGCGGCCGGGGACGCGGTGGCGTTGGGCTCCTTGGTCTTTGCGGCATGGTCGCCGCCCCCGCCGGGGAGGGCGATGACGGCGCCTGCGAGGCCACCGGCCACGGCTGCGGCGACGAGAACAGTCGTGATGGTCCGCTTGCGGGAGGACGGTGTCGCCGGGGCGTGCCAGCGGGGATCGTCCAGGGTGGGCAGGTCCCACTGGGCCATGACCGGTTCACCGGCGCGGGTAGGTCCCAGGTCCACCTCGCCGCCGACGACCTGGGTGGCCTGCGCGGCGAGCAGCGCTGCACACGTGTCCGCCGCCGTCACGGCGCTTGTCCGCTCGCCGGGTTCCTTCGCGAGGGCCGTCTCCACGATCTCCCGCAACTCCCGCGGAACTCCGTCCAGATCGGGTTCCCCCGACATGACGCGGAACGCGACCGCGTCCGGCGCGCCGGCACCGAACGGGAGACGGCCGGTCGCGGCGTACGCCACCAGCACGCCCCAGGCGAACAGGTCGCCCTCGGGTCCGGCCGCGCCCCCGCGGTAGTACTCGGGGCTGATCCAGCCGGGGGTGCCGGTCAGGACGCCGGTCCGGGTCACGCTGGTGCCGTCGGCGGCGTGGGCGATGCCGAAGTCCAGCACGCGGGGCCCGGCGGGCGTGAGGATGACGTTCTGCGGCTTCACGTCCCGGTGGACCACACCGGCCTGGTGAATGGCCGCCAGCGCCCGGGCCGTACCGGTCGCGAACGCGTACAGCGTGCCGCCGGTGAGGGGGCCGTACCCGGCCAGGTGCTCGCTGAGGGTGGGGCCGGGCGCATAGGCGGTCGCCAGCCAGGGTGCGGCGGCCTCGGGATCGGCGGCGAGCAGCGGCACGAGGCAGGGGCCCTGCACCCGGGCGGAGAGCTGGACCTCACGGCGGAACCGCGCCCGGAACTCCGGGTCCTGGGCCTGCGCGGGATGGATCACCTTGACCGCGACCCGGAGTCCGTCGTCGGTGAGGCCGGCGTGGACCGTGCCCATGCCGCCGGAGCCGAGACGGCCGATGATCCGGTACGGGCCGATGCGGGCGGGGTCCCCGGGGTGGGCAGGACGCACCCGCCCGCCCGCGCCATTAGTGCTCACGGAACTCCCCCCAGGAGCATGCCGACGGATCGTGCAGAAGATGTGGAGAATGTGTATATCACGCAGATGGTTGGCGTCGGCACGCGTTGTCGGGGAGCGGACGGGTCACACGGTCACGGCGATACTCACCCCGTCCGACGCACCGTCAAGCTGCCATTCCCTGGGCGTCATCCCGTACGCGGCGCGGAAGCAGCGGCTGAAGTGGCTGGGGCTCAGGAAACCCCAGCGGCGGGCGACCGTTGCCACGCCGCCCGACTGCGCCTCGGGCCTCAGCAGGTCCCGTCGGCAGCGTTCCAGGCGCTGCAGCCGTATCCAGCAGCCCACCGTCACGCCCTCGGAGCGGAACAGCTGGTGCAGGGAGCGGACCGACATGAAGTGTGCCGCGGCGATCCCTGACGGGGAGAGTTCCGGGTCGGACAGGTTGCGCACGATGTGGTCCTTCACGCGCACCAGGGTGGCCGCGGCGGTCTCCGAGGACGGTGGCGCGAGGCGTCCGCGCCGCTCGTCGATCAGCAGCGCCAGCAGGTCGAGCGCCGTGGCGGCGACCTGCCGGCCCGCGGTGTCGTCGAAGCTGTCCGCCGCACGCGCCACGCGGGTGAAGTACGTCGACACCAGTGCGGCGCTCGCCTCGTCGGGACGGAACGCCGTCGCCGTCACCGCCCGCAGATCCTCGTCCGGCACACGAAGGGCCTGGCGGGGGAAATGGAAGGACGTGAAGCGGAATTTCTCGTCGAGTCTCTTTCTGAACCGGCGGGAGGAGTCCGAGAGGGAGAACTCGCCGGGCCGTATCACGGTCTCCCGGCCGTCCTGCTCCTTGAGTGAGGAACCCCGCAGCTGGAGGCTGAGGGTCAGGAACTCCTGGCCGTCACGGGCGATGAGACGTCTGCTGCGCGTCACCAGTTGCGGGCCCGCCTCGACATGGGCGACCTGGAGGACGCCGACGCGCCGGCCGACGATGCTTCCCGGGGACGGTTCCCGCTCCAGAAAGGTGACGTCGAGCGGGATGAAGGTACGGGACACCGCCTCGTGCCAGCGCTCGGCCCGGGCGGAGGCGGCGAGGGGCGCCGTGGAGAGAACGTCGGACACCAGGCTCCACGAAGAGTCGGATGGAAAATCAGGTACGGGCTCGGAAGGAAAGTCGCGTACGGGCTCGCCCTTCCGCCCGTGCGGAAGGGCGAGCTTCGTGGCGTGCGGTCAGCTCGTCGCGCGGACCGCGTCGCGGATCAGTGCGGCGACCTCCTTGGGCTGGGACACGGCGACCGCGTGCGACGCGCCCTCCAGCTCCATGACGATCGCTCCGGCCCGCTTCGCGCCGTAGCGCTCGACCTCCGGGTTGATCGCCTCGTCCGCGCCGGCGATCAGCGCCCAGGCCGGCTTGGTCTGCCACGCGGCGGCGGAGGCGGTCTCCTCGAAGGCCGCGGCGGCGAGCGGGCGCTGGGCCACCGCGAGGACCTTGGTGACCTCGGGGGCCACGTCGGCGGCGAAGACCGACGGGAAGGCGTCAGCCGCGATGGTGACCTCGACGGCGTCCTCGCCGTCCGGGCCGGGGTACGTCCACTGCTTCAGGTTGCCCACCAGCGGCGAGAGCGGGAAGCGGCCCTGCAGCTCACCGAGGCTCTCGCCCTCCTCGAGGACGTAGGCGGCCACGTAGACCAGCCCGACGACGTTCTCGACGGTGCCGGCCACGGTGATGAGCGCACCGCCGTACGAGTGGCCGACCAGCACGACGGGGCCGTCGATCTGGGCGGCCACGGAGGCGATGTAGGCGGCGTCGGAGGCGAGGCCGCGCAGCGGGTTGGGCGGCGCGACGACGGGGATTCCCTCGCGCTGGAGTTCCTCGATGACTCCGGACCAGCTGGTCGCGTCGGCGAACGCGCCGTGGACGAGGACGACCGTGGGAGTGGAGGCGGTCATGTCGGTTCAGTCTCCTCGGCTTCAGGCGGTGTGCAGGGCCGCGTGCAGGGTGCGGACGGCCAGGGTGATGGCGGCCTCGGCGGCGTGGGTGCCGCGCAGGGCGTTGAGCATGACGAAGTCGTGGATGATGCCCTGGAAGCGCACCGCGGTGACGGGCACACCGGCCTCGCGGAGCTTGCCGGCGTAGGCCTCGCCCTCGTCGCGCAGCACGTCGGCCTCGCCGGTGATGACCAGCGCCGGGGGCAGGCCCGTCAGCTGCTCGGTGGTGGCGCGCAGCGGGGAGGCGGTGATCTGCGCCCGCTCGGCCTCGTCGGTCGTGTACTGGTCCCAGAACCACTGCATGCCGTCGCGGCGCAGGAAGTAGCCGGTGGCGAACTGGTGGTAGGAGCCGGTGTCGAAGTTAGCGTCCGTGACCGGGTAGAACAGCACCTGCTGGACCAGCGGGAGGCCGCCGCGCTCCTTGGCCATCAGGGTGAGGGCGGCGGTCATGTTGCCGCCGACGGAGTCACCGGCCACGGCCAGCCGGGAGCCGTCCAGGCCCTTGGCGGCGCCCTGCTCGACGACCCACCGGGCGACGGCGAAGTTCTGTTCGATGGCGACCGGGTAGCGGGCCTCGGGCGACAGGTCGTACTCGGGGAAGACGACCGCGGCGTTCGCGCCGACGGCGAGTTCGCGCACCAGGCGGTCGTGGGTGTGGGCGTTGCCGAAGACCCAGCCGGCGCCGTGGATGTAGACGATCACCGGGAGGGTGCCGGTGGCGCCGGCGGGCTTGACGATGCGTGCCCGGACGCTGCCCGTGGGGCCGCCCGAGACGGTGATCCACTCCTCGTCGACCGCAGGCTTCTCGATCTCGCCGGACTGCACCTCGTCGACCGCCTTGCGGCCCTCCGCCGGGGCCAGGTCGAACAGGTACGGCGGGTTGGCGGTCGCGCGGGCGAACTCGGCGGCGGCGGGTTCCAGGACCGGCTGGACCGGTGCTACGGCGTCGGACATCGATTCTCCTCGGATGATCGGGGGCGCCGGATCGCATGGTGGGATGGTGAATCCGCTGAGTACTCCGGCACCGCTGAGCGCCACCGTAGATCCGCCGGGCGGAGGTCAATTGCCTGTGAGCGAACGGCTGGTGTGCCGACAGTGCACGGATGCGCGCGGCGCCGCTGAGGGTGCGTACGCTGGGGGAATGGTTCGGTGCGCCGACGGGAAGCAGCCGGCTACCGGCCCGCGGAGTCCCGCCACTCGCTCGGGGTCATCCCGTACGTGGCCCGGAAGACGCGGCTGAAGTGCGTGGCGCTGGCGAAGCCCCAGTGGCCCGCCACCGCGGCGATGGTCCGGATCCCGCGGGAACGGTCCGCGAGTTCGCGCCGGCACTCCTCCAGCCGACGCAGCAGGATCCGCCGGCCGACGGTGGTCCCTTCGCCGGCGAAGAGCTTGTGCAGGTAGCGCACGGAGATGTGGTGGGCGCGGGCGATCCGCTCGGGGGACAGCTCCACGTCACTCAGATTCAGGTCGATGAACCGGTGGATCCGGCACATCAGGGCCGACTGGTCGTCGGCCGCCGCCCTCCCGTGTTCCCGCAGATGCTCCGTGGCGAGGGTGGTGAGCAGGTTCACGGCGTTCCAGGCGAGCATCTCGCCGACCGTGGCCCGGGACGTGACGGCGGTGTCGGCGAGGTCGGACAGGAACGGCGAGAGGAGTGAGCCCATCCGGGAGTCGCGGCGCACCGGCACCCTGGTGATCCGGTGCAGGTCGCGGTCCGCGAGCCCCAGCAGTTCACGTGAGAGCAGGAACGTCTTCGTACGGCATCGCTCGGGAAGGTCCAGCGCGGGCGGGTGGCGCAGGTCGTAGAAGCAGATGTCGCCCGGGCCGAGTTCGCCGTCCACGGAGGGTTCCTGCAGTAACAGCGCCCCGCCGCCCCGCACGCCCACGAAGAGGAACTCGCCGCTGTCCCGGGCGATCCACCTGCGGGGCCCTGCGGTGAGGTCCGGTTGGGCGTGCGGCGAGCGTTCGCGGGGCAGCACGGCGGGGGCCGGGTCCGTGATGAGGATGTCGAGTCCCATGGCCCGTCGCCACACCGGTCCCGGTTGCGGTGACCCCGGGTGTCCGCCGCTCGTCTCGATGCCGGTCGTCGCCGTCATCTTTCGTCGCCTCCGCTCTGTTGTCATGTGAAGCGGCGATGGAGAAGGCCGCTTCGCCGGGAGCGTAGGTGGGGGGATGTGCAAAAAGAGTGACAAGGAAGTGAGGGGGCTACTCGGTGAGTTCGGTGGCGAAGGCACGCAGCAGCTCGTGCAGGGCGTAGTGGCCGGGCCCTGGTTCGGTGACGAGGTGCGCCTCGGCCAGCTCGCCCAGGAGAGTCCGGGCCTCGCGCACCGGCAGGTCGGCCAGTGCCCCGGCGGCACCGGCCGTGACGAGGGGGCCGGTGTGCCGCGGAAGCAGCCGGAACAGCCGGGCAGCCTGCGCCGACAGGGTGCGGTAGGAACAGCCGAACGCGGCGCGGGCGTCGGCTGCCCCCTTGGCGGAGGAGAAGGCGTCGAGGCTGCCGTGCGAGGCGCGGAGTTCGGCGGCGAGGGCGGCCAGCGGAAAGTCTCTGCGGCTGGCGGCGCGCGCGGCGACGACGGCGAGGGCCAGCGGCAGCCGCCCGCACCGTACGACGATCTCCTCGGCCGCCTCGGGTTCGGCAGCCACCCGCTCGGAGCCGATCCGCCGGGCCAGGACGGCGCGGGCGTCCGCCGCGGACGGCACGTTCAGGCGCAGTGGGCGGGCGCCGGCGGCGATCAGGCCGGGCAGTCCGTTGCGGCTCGTGACCACGGTCAGGCAGTCGGGCGAGACGGGCAGCAGAGGGCGGAGCTGCTCGGCGTCGGCGGCGCCGTCGAGGAGGAGGAGAAGGCGGCGGCCCGCCAGCAGGCCTTGGTAGAGGCCTGCGAGCGCGTCGACGCCCTCCGGCATCCGCTGTGCGGGCACTCCGAGGGCGGCGAGGAGCTGCCGTAGCGCCTCGGCGGGTTCCAGGGCGGCCCGGCGCGGGTCGAAGCCGCCCAGGTCCACGTGGAGTTGGCCGTCCGGGAAACGGTCGGCGGCGCGGTGCGCCCAGTGGACCGCGAGGGTGGTCTTGCCGATGCCCGCCATTCCGCTGATCAGGACGGTCGCGGGCAGGTGGCCGGTGGCCGCAGTGGTGTCGGCGAGGGCGCTCAGCCTGTCGAGTTCGGTGCCGCGGCCCGTGAAGACGGCGAGGTCGGGCGGCAACTGGGCGGGCCGTACGAAGGGTTCCGGAGACTTCGCGCGCGCCGACGGCGTGTTCCGCGCGGTGATGTGCCCGGCGGGTCGCACCTCCTGGCGCAGGACGCGGGCGTGGGCGGCGCCCAGCTCGGGACCGGGTGCGACGCCCAGTTGAGCGGCCAGGTCGCGCCGGACGTGCTCGTACGCGGTCAACGCCTCGGCCTGCAGTCCGCAGGCCGCCAGCGACATGACCAGTCGGGCGTGCAACGGCTCGTCGAGCGGTTCGAGTTCGGCGGCTCTGCGCAGGGCGGGGAGCACCTGCTCCGGCCTGCCGCACAGCAGGGCTGCGTCCGCTGCCATCTGCGCGGTGCGCACGATGTCCCGCTCCACGGCCGCGAAGTGCGGGTGCGCGCGTGTGGCCGCGGGTATCCCCGTCGCCACCGGACCGCGCCACAGGGCGAGGGCGTCGGCGAAGTGCCGTACCGCTTCCTCCGGCCGTCCGGTGGCGGCGGCCCGCATGCCCTGCCGGGCGAGGTCGCGGAAGCACAGCAGGTCGACCTCGGCGGTGTCCGCCGCCAGCAGATAGCCACCGGTGCGGCCGAGCAGGCGCTGTCCGGGCGCGCGCAGCGGCAGTCCCGGTTCCAGCAGCCTGCGCAGGGCACCGACGTAGCGGCGCACCACGTTCCGGGCACTTGCAGGGGGCTGCCCGGACCAGAGCACGTCGACGATCTCGCTCATCCGCATGGACCGGCCCGTGTGCACCAGCAGCAGCCCGAGCAGGGCCCGTTGCTGCGGAAAGCCGAGGTCCAGCTCGGTCTCCCCCCGTACCACCCGCAGGGATCCGAGCACTTCGAACCGCATCGCTTCACCGCGCCCCGTCCCGCACGGCCACCGACCACCGACCGCATCGCGCGTGGGCACGCCGCTCACACCGCGCCGAGCTGTTCGTCCCGCCCGTCGAGTCTGGCCCGGACCCGGTCGGCGTCGGGGTGGCCGAGTGCGGTGAGGAGGGTGAGGGCCTCTTCCCAGGCGGCCCGGGCGCCGTCGCGGTCGCCGGTGGCCAGGTGGGTCTCGCCGATGCGGGTGAGCGTGTCCGCCTCCGGGTACGGCACCCCGAGTGCGCGGTACAGGGTCAGCGCGTTGCGGTAGCCGAGCAGGGCGTGCGGGTGGCGGCCGAGGTGGTGGTAGGCGTAGGCGACGCTGTCCCAGGTCGCGGCCTGGCCGTAGCGGTCGCCCAGGTCCTGGAGCAGGGTCAGGGCTTCGAAGCAGTGGGCGAGCGCCTGCCGGTGCTCGCCGAGCAGGACGTGGTACCAGCCGACGGAGTTGAGGACACTGGCCTGCCCCGGCCGGTGGCCCGCGGCACGGAACAGGTCGAGGGCGAGCCGGTTGTGCCGCAGGGCCTCGGCCAGGTCGCCCTGCTGCTCGCTCGTCCAGCCCAGGCTGCGGTGGGTTCCCGCCCGGCCGACGAGGTCACCGAGGCCGGTGAACAGCTCCAGGGCTCGGTCGAGGTGGGCGCGGGCCTCCTCGTGCAGCCCCAGTCTGCCCGCCGCCCGGCCGACGCCGCGCAGGGCGCGGGCCTCCAGGGCGGGATCGGCGAGCCGCAGCGCGGCGCCGAGCGCGGTGCGCTGGGCGGCCAGTCCGTCGTGCCAGTGGCCGCGCCGTTCGAAGTACGGCTCCAGGGACCAGGCCAGCAGACACGCGAGCCGGTCGCGTCGGGAGGCCGCCGCCGCCTGGATGACGGCAGGCAGCACTCCGTACTCGGCACCGAGCCAGGCCAGGGCCTGGCTGTCGTCGGCGAACGGTTCGGCGTGCGGGCCCTCCGGCAGGGGCGGGAGATCCCCGCTGGGATCGAGGAGCGCACCGGCGGCATGGGCGCAGTACAGATAGTGCGCGAACAGCCCGTCGGTCGCCTCCTGCCGCTCGGCCTCGTCGTGGTGGGCCTGGAGGAGTTCGGCGGCGTGCGCGCGGAGCAGGTCGTGGAAGGCGTAGCGGCCGGGCGCAGGTTCGTTGACGAGGTGGACGCGGGAGAGTTCGGCGAGCAGGGGACGCACCTGACGGAGCGGCAGTCCGGCGAGCGCGGCCGCGGCGGCCGGGGACACGTCCGGGCCGGGGTGCAGGGCCAGGAGCCTAAAGAGCCGGGCGGCCTCGGCCGACACGGCACGTACGGACCAGGAGAACACCGTGGCGACGTCCGCCGAGGTGTCGGGCCGGGTGAAGGCGTCGAGACTGCCCTGGGCCTCGCGGAGTTCGGCGGCCACGGCGGCCAGCGGGAAGTGCGGGCGGAGGGCGGCGCGGGCGGCCACGCAGGCGAGGGCGAGGGGCAGTCCGGCACATCGGGTGATGATCGCGTCGACCGCCCCGGGTTCGGCGGCGATCCGTTCCGCGCCCAGCCGGCCGGCGAGGAACGCCCGCGCCTGGCCGGTGTCGAACGGCCGCAGGGTCAGGGAGCGGGCTCCGTGGGCGGCCACCAGGCCGGTGAGTTCGTCCCGGCTGGTGACGATGGTGAGGCAGCCGGGCGCGCCGGGCAGCAGCGGCCGCACCTGCTCCGCGTCGCGCGCGTTGTCGAGCAGGACGAGCACCCGCCGTCCGGACAGCACGCTGCGGTAGAGAGCGGCCTGTGCGTCCGGGCCCTGCGGGATGCGCTCGGGCGGCACCCCGAGCGCGTCGAGGAAGCCGCGCAGGGCCTCCCCCGGCTCGGTGATCGCCCCGGACGGAGCGAAGCCGCGCAGGTCGACGTAGAGCTGGCCGTCCGGGTACCGGTCGGCGACCCGGTGGGCCCAGTGGACGGCGAGCGTGGTCTTGCCCACCCCCGCCATGCCGCCGAGCGCGGAGATCAGGACCGTATCGGCGTGCTCCGCGTCGCCCGCGAGCGAGCCGAGCACCTCCGCGAGTTCGGTGCGCCGTCCGGTGAACGTGGGCAGGTCGTGGGGCAGTTGGGCGGGTACGGCGGGGTGCGTGCCCGGGGATTGCGGGTGCGGTGTGTCAGCGCCCTGGCCGGTCGCCTCGTGCAGTGCGTCCCGCAGTTCGGGGCCGGGGTCGATGCCCAGCTCGTCGGCGAGGCGGTCGCAGGCGGTCCGGTGCGTGTCCAGCGCGTCGGCGCGACGACCGGTGGCCGCGAGGGCCAGGACCAGCCGGGCCAGCAGGGGCTCGTCCAGCGGGTGCGCGGCGGCGGCCTGCCGGAGTTCCGGCAGCACCCTGTCCGGTACTCCGGCGTGCAGTGCCGCGTCGGCCGCCTCGCGCACGGCGGCGAGGCGCTCGCGCTCCGGCCCGCCGACCGCGATGCGGTCGCGCACGTCCGGGGAGATCCCGGCGGCAACCGGTCCGTTCCACAGAGACAGTGCTTCGGCGAGCAGTTCCACGGCCCGTACGGGCGAGCCGTCGGCGGTGGCCCGCCGGGCTTCGTCCCGCAACTCGCGGAAGCGTACGAGGTCCAGGGCGTCGCCGTCGGTGACCAGCCGGTAGCCGCCGGCGCCGCGCACCAGCCGGCGGCCCGACGCCCGCGCGGGCAGCCCGGGCTCCAACAGGCGGCGCAGGGAACCGACATGGCGGCGGACGACGTTGACGGCGGTGCGCGGCGGGTGCGGTCCCCACAGCGCGTCGACGATTTCGGGTACGGGCACGGGCTGGCCTGCACGAAGCAACAGGAGGGCCAGCACTGCCTGTTCCTGAGGGCCCCCGAGTTCCAGCTCGCGCTCTCCGCGCCAGACCCGCACCGGCCCCAGCACCGCGAACCGCACGGCCGACCCGTCCGGCATGACGCCCCCCTCCGGTCTGCCTCCCCGGACTCGAATGTACGTCACCGGATCGGTAACCGAGAGTTACTGCGCCGCGAGACCCCTGAAACTTCCGGCATCTCTGCGTGCAACCTTTCGCCATAGTTGCGTGTCTCACCTCATAACAGCATGACTCGACCAAGGGGGACATCATGCGAAGAATTGGGGCAGTGATAGCAGCGCTCCTTCTGGCGGGCGCAGGGTTGGGGACGGCGTCGAGCGCGGCGGCCACCACACAGGCGACGGCCTGTCCGACCGGCTGGGGCAGCGGCGCCAAGGGCGGCCCCACCGCCGGTGCCGTGCCGCTCGACGACATCAGGACCGGTCGGCACACCTGCTTCGACCGCATGGTCTTCGACGTGCCGGGCGGGGGCCGTTCCCTCGGCTACTCCGTCAGGTACGTCCACCGGCTCCACCAGACCGCCAGCGGCCGGTACATCCCGGTCGGCGGCGGGGCGATCCTCGACGTCCACATCGGCGCGCCGAGTTACGACCCGGAGACCGGCGCGGTGACGTACCCGGGACGGGTGGGCCGCACCCTTCCCGGCGTGAACGTCAGCGGGTACCGCACCTTCCGGGACACCCGGTTCGCCGGCAGCTTCGAGGGAGAGACTCAGATCGGTCTCGGGGTCCGGGCCCGGCTGCCGTTCCGGGTGCTCCAGCTGTCCGACCGTCTGGTGATCGACGTGGCCCACAACTGGACGGGCAGCCGCTGATCACGGGCCGCACGCACGCTTGCCCTGTGTTCCCGCGTCTGGTTGGGTACCCGGCACCCCGTGCGCACGGGGGACGGCAGGCGGGAGGGGCGGGCGGCGTGCGGCCGACGGAACGACAGGACATCGAGGGGCTGTTGCCCGAGGGACTCGGGCAGGCGATACGCGGGACTGCCGAGGACATCGCCGCGCTGTTGCGGGGTGTGCCCGACACGACGGTTCCCGTACCGGGTTCGGAGTGGACCGTCGGCGAGGCGGCCGCGCATCTGGCCCTGGCCAACGAGCTGATGGCCGACCTCGCCGCCGGGCGCGAACGCCCCTACGGCGACGGCACCCCGCAGAGCCTGGCCGCGGCGAACGAGGAGTCGCTCGCCGTCTTCGAAGAGCGCCGGGCGGAGCCGCTGGCGACGATGATCGCGGAGCAGGCCGAGGCCTTCCTGGACGCCATGACGCGGACGAGCGCCCAAGACCCCGCACCGACCACGCCGCTGGGCCCCATGGACCGCGGCGTTCTCGCGTCCTACCTGCTCACGCACATGCTGGGTCATGGATACGATCTCGCGCGCGCCCTGGACCGCCCGCACATGGTCGACGGCCCGCGCGTGAGCCTCTGCATACCGTTCATGCTCTCGGTCATGCCGCGCGTCACGAACACCGCGGCCACCACCGGTCTCACGGCTCGCTACACGGTCCGGCTCCGCGGGGGCGAGGCGTTCGGCGTGGCCTTGGCCGACGGTGCGGTGCAGGTGACCCCGGGGGCGCCGCAGGACCGCTCGGACTGCACCATCCTCATCGAGCCCACCGCCTTCCTGCTCGTCGCGCTGGGCCGGCTCAACCCGTGGCGTGCCATCGCCCGGGGACAGATCCTCGCCTGGGGACCCAAGCCCTGGCTGGCTCCCCGCTTCCCGACCCTGTTCACCGCGCCCTGAGCGGGCTCACCCCTGGGACCGGGTTGCTCCGAAGTGGGTCTCGTGGTTCCAGACGTGGGTGCAGGACGGGCACTGCAGATGGAGCAGGCTGCCGGTGTTGGAGAGCAGGTAGCGCCAGTGGGAGCGGCACTCACCGCCCTGCGCGCAGGTGGCGCACTGCCGGCGGTCGTCGCAGTTCGGGCAGTCCACCCAGGCACGGCGCCCGATGTCGGCCTGCGGATCAAGCGGCAGCATCGCCGCCCCCGCGCCTGGGGAGCACCCCGGCCGCGACCAGCTCGTCGTAGATCCGCTGCTGCTCCGCGTCGAGGCCGGAGTACAGCAGGTCGTACGCCTCCTCCTCACCGCGCAGCGCCGCGACGGGGTCCCAGTCGGGCCCCAGAGCGGCCAGGGCGTGCGTGCGCCGGAGCATCTCGTGCGCGGTCAGGTCGACGACGAACTCGACCGGCTCGGACTCGCTCACCGCGGCAGGCTCGTCCGGCTCGCCAGGAAGGATGGGGCCAAAGGAGGACATACGACCGAACGTAGGTAACCCTTTCCCGCCACGGCAAGAGCAGGTGGGGGAAGTCACAGCAGGTCACTTCAGGATGTTCACGGCCCGCGCGACCACCAGGACCACGGTCACCAGGGAGACCGAGGACTGCAGCATCATCAGCATCTTCGCCCACCGGGAGAGCGGCATCACGTCGGTCGGGCTGAAGGCGGTGGAGTTGGTGAAGGACAGGTACAGGTAGTCCAGGAACGCCGGCTCCCAGTTCGGCGACGCGACCTCCGGGCTCTGCATCTGCACGAAGAGGAAGTCGGCGTGCTGCTGCCGGCCGAGGGCCCGCGCCATCGGGCCGCCGCGGTCCCACTCCCAGTACCACAGGGCGAACACGATGACGTTCGTCAGCCAGATGCCGCCGCCGGTCAGCAGCAGCGGCACCGCGTCCTTGCCCGCGCGGCCGCTCACCAGGTCCGCGACGAGCCGGAGGGCCGCCAGGCCGTTGGCCAGGCTGATGACGGAGATCAGGCCCAGGCCGAGCCACCTCAGCCATCGTGTCCGCGGCTCGACCCGCCGGGGGTTCGCGGCGATCAGGCCGGCCAGCAGCACCAGCTCCAGCACGGGCAGCGCCCAGTACGGCTGGAGCGCGAGCCGGTGCGGCAGCATCAGCTGCAGGGCGACCGCCACCAGGATCACGGCGGTCACCGCCCAGCGCGGCTCCCCGCGCGTCGCCCGCCGCCACGCGGGGACCAGATCACGCTCGCCGGTCTCCAGCAGCCGCTCGACCCTGGCCAAGCGGTTCTCGGCGTCGCCCATGTCATCGGTCATGGCGAAGATTGTCCCGGCCGGCGGTCCGCGCGCCGTAGGGGGTGTCGGGCACCGGGCGTACGGGCGCTGACCTGCGGTTCAGCCGCTGATGAGGGCGGTGAACCGCTCGGTGTCGATGTTGCCGCCCGAGGCGATGACACCGATCCGCCGCGGAAGGTTCTCGACGCGTCCGGCCAGCAGGGCCGCCAGGCCCGAGGCGCCGCTGGGTTCCAGGACGATCTTCAGGCGCTCGAAGGCGAACCTCATGGCCTGGACGATCTCCTCGTCGCTGACCAGCGTGACGGCGTCGACCAGGCGCTGGTTGATGGCGAAAGTGATCTCGCCGGGGGTGGAGAGCGCCTGGCCGTCGGCGATGGTGCGGGGCACGGGAATAGCGACGCGCTCGCCGCTCTCCAAGGAGCGCTTGGTGTCGTCGCCCGCCTCGGGCTCGACACCGATCATCCGGATGCCCGGGTGCAGGGCCTTGGCGGTGGTGGCGCTGCCGGCGATGAGGCCGCCCCCACCGACGGGCACGACGAGCGCGTCGAGTTCTCCGGCGTCCTCGAGGAGTTCGAGGGCGGCGGTGCCCTGGCCTGCGATGACGTGGGGGTGGTCGTAGGGCGGGATCAGGGCCAGGCCGCGGTCCTCGGCCAGGGCCTCGCCGAGGGCGGTGCGGTCCTGGGTGTAGCGGTCGTACGTGACGATCTCCGCCCCGTAACCGACGGTGGCCTCCATCTTGGAGCGGGGGGCGTCCTCGGGCATCAGGATGACGGCGCTGGTGCCCAGTTCGCGGGCGGCCAGGGCGGTGGCCTGGGCGTGGTTGCCGGAGGAGTAGGCGGCGATGCCCTTGGCCAGCTGCTCGGGAGAGAGCTGGGCCGCCGCGTTGTAGGCCCCGCGGATCTTGAAGGCGCCGATCCGCTGGAAGTTCTCGCACTTGATGAACACCTCGGCGCCGACGAGGGCGTCGAGCGTGCGTGAGGTGAGGACGGGGGTGCGGTGGGCAATGCCCTTGAGGCGCGCGGCGGCCTCACGGACGTCGTCGAACGTTACGGGCGAAACGGTGGCCATGGCGTGTCCTTGCGGTAGGAGGCGGGAGGTGATCGGGAACCTCGGCGGGCGGGCTACCAGCCGCTGACGCGGTTCCAGACCCCCTGGATCGTGGGCGTGGGGCCGTCGGGCCGGCTGCCGTCGACGACGTGGTAGCCGTGGTGCTGGGCCGCTGTGGCGCGTGGTGGGGCAGGACGCGCAGGCGGGTGTGGCGGCACCTCCCACGCCCTTGACGCAGTGCGGGAGCGTGCGCGGCGTCGCAGGGCAGACGGGAGTTTGACGACAGGGCCTGGATCGTCGAGGTCGCAGACGCCCAGGCCGGCCATGACCAGGTCGAAGAAGACGTGGTTGCCGGCGCGCAGCTCGGTGACGCCGGTGAGGTCGTCCGCTGCGTGGGCGGTGGGGGTGGAGCCGACGCCGACGACGGGCACGGGCGGCCCGGCGGCCCGCAGTGCGTCGGCCGCGGCGACGGCGGCGTCGCGTTTGTTCTTCGCCGCCAGGCGCTGATCCTCCGCGGTGCGGGCGAAGTAGGACTCCCCCGCGTGCGTCAGGTCGCCGTCGAGGCAGCCCGCCTCGTGCAGGACGCGGCCGATGCCGACGAGCCCGGGCGCGTCGGGCCTGAGGCCGCCGCGGTGGCCGTCGCAGCCGATCTCGATCTGGGCGGGCAGAGCGATGCCCGCTTCGCGCGCGGCGTGGGCGACGGTCGTCGCCTGTTCGGTGCTGTCGCGCAGGTCGACGACGGCGAACGGGGTGTCGGGATCGGCCAGGTTCCGAACGTGCGCCGGTGGTGCGGTGGTCACAGGGTCATGTCCAGCTTCTTCAGCAGGGCCAGGCCCAGACAGAGGTCCTGCAGGCCGATGCCGGAGCTGTCGAAGACCGTGATGTCGGCGTCGTCGGTGCGTCCCGCGACCCGGCCGGTGAGGACCTGGCCGAGCGGGGTGAGCACGGTCTCCTCCGGGGCATGCTGGCTCTCGCCCATGCGACGGGCCTGCTCGGGCAGATCGCAGAAGACGTGCGCCACGGAGAACAGTCCGGGGTCCAGCTCCCGCTTGCCGGGAGCGTCGGCGCCCATGCAGGAGATATGGGTGCCGGGCCGGACCCACTCGGCCTGGAACAGGGGCGGCGCGTCGGCAGTGGCGTTGGTGGCGGTGACGATGACATCGGCCCGGGCGCAGGCCTCCTCGGCGCCGGTGACTGTCGCCGTACGGCCTTCCGACGCGAGGTCGGCTGCCATCCGTGCGGCGCGGTCCTTGTCGCGGCCCACGACCAGGACCTCCTCCACGGGCCGGACCCGGCTGACGGCCCACACCTCGTAGGCGGCCTGGTGTCCGGTGCCGAACACGGCCAGCGTGGTGGCGTCGGGGCGGGCCAGCAGATCGACGGCGAGGGCGTCGGCTGCCGCGGTCCGGTAGGCGTTGGCCTTGCCGACCTCCAGGACGGCGGCGATCCGGCCGATCGTCTGGTCGAAGAGCAGCAGGGAGGAGTGATGGCGCGGCAGTCCCTGCTCCGGGTTGCCCGGCCAGTAGCTGCCGATCTTCACCCCGGCGTGCGTGGCGGAGGCCGACGGCTTGAGCGTGAACCGGTTTCTCGGGTCGGATCCGTGCACGGCCAGACCGGGGAAGACCGTGCCGTCGACAGTCGCGGCGAACGCCTCGCGCGCCGCCTGCAGAGCGAGGTCCTCGTCGACGACCGCGGCGGTCTCCTCCTCGGTGATGTGCAGCAGACGGCGGCTCATGAGTGGCCCTTCACTTGGTGTAGTTGTAGACGGTCGCGCGGGACACACCGAGCAGGTCCGCGATCGTCTGGGCGGCATCACGCGAGTCGAAGTAGCCGTCCGAGTGCAGCTGCCGTACGAGCGCCTTCTTGCCCTCCCGGCCCAGCGACCTGGGGGTTCCCCCACGCTCCGCGGCGAGCGCCTCCACCGCCCGGCGCAGTTCCCGGGCGTTGCGGTCGCGCAGGGTCTCCAGCGGCTGTTCGCGGTGCTCGGTGTCGGTGGCGACGAGGTTGGACAGGGCGAGCGTGACCGGTGACAGCACGGAGACATCGAGGTTCAGGCACAGGGCCGCGATGTACTCGCCGGCGCTGTTCTTGATGCCGATCGACGTGCTCTTGGCCGGGCGGCCGTCCGGGAACTGGTTCGGGTAGTTCTGGATGACGCTCGGGTACTGCGGGTCGGCGATGCGGGCCAGCCCCAACTCGGTTGCGGAGTCGCCGACTTGCCGACCGGAGAGGTTGTTCTCGATCGCCCGGATCGCGTGCTCCGGATCGCGCAGGTCGTGCAGAACCACCTCGCACAGCCCCGGGAACATCCGGCCCAGGGCGACGGCGATCCTCTCCGTCTCGCGGATGAGGTGCTCGTCCGCCTCGGCCGCAGCGGTACCCATGACGTGAGCCTCCCGTGCAACGAGCTTCGACTTACTTTCCAACTCTGGACAGCAAGGCTAAGCGATTGCACCGTCACCGTCCAGCAGCCGACCGTCGAGGCCCCCATACGTCCGGCGCCCTGCGCACTACCTCCGCTGGGCGGCCAGACGTATGGGGGCGTTGGCGGCGCCGTATCCGCGGTAGCCGCCGGACCGTTGCACGAACTCGAAGAAGACGTGACCGACCGTCTGCGTGTAGCAGTGCCGGAACTCGCCGCCGTTCTCGTCCCGGTCGTAGAGGATCCCGAGTTCGCGGTACGTCTCCCACTCGCCCTCGCGAAACTCGTACCGCGCCCGAAGGTCGTCGTAGTAGTTGGCGGGTACCTCCAGCAGGCCGGCGCCCGCGGCACGGAAGCGGCGCACCGCCGCGACGATGTCGTCGACGGCGAAGGCCACGTGCCGAGCCCGGGTGCCGGCCTCGTCGGCAGGGCTCGGGGCGAGGTTGAGGACCAGCCGTGGTCCGGCGTGCGGGGCGGACAGGGCGCGGCTGCGGAAGAGGCCGTAGGGGTCGGCGAGTTCGACGGTGTCGTGCGGGCTCAGGCCGAGCACGGCGCGGTGGAAGAGCACCGCCTCGTCGAAGTGGTGCCAGGGCTGGGTGAGCGCGAGATGGTCGATGCCGGTGACGCGCGGAGGTCCGGCTCGCCGCCCGGTGCTCGAAGTCGTCCGTCCAGCTGGAGAGTCCGGGTCGGCGGGTGGCGCAGAAGAGCACTTCGGTGCCGTCGGGTGCGGCGACGGACTCCAGGGGGACGTCCTGCTCGGCGCGGCGCCCGGGGAGGGCGGGGGCGAGCAGGGCCTCGGCGCGGCGGGCGGAGGCCTGCGGATCCGGTGATTCCAGACCGATGGCGGCCAGCCTCGTGCCGGCGCGACGGGTGGCGGCTCCGGCGTTGACCAGGACCCGGGCCTCGCCCTGCTCCCACAGGTCGACGGGCTTGCCGCGGTGCCGGGCGGTGCGGGTGAAGCCGAGCGCGGCCAGCAGGTCGCCGACGGGCTGGGGGTCGCCGGCGGCGAGTTCGGCGAAGGCCACGCCGGAGGGTGCGGCCGATGCCGGCAGGGCGGACACGCCGGCGCTCTCCTCCAGGGCGAGCAGGGACCGCAGACCGTCCACGGCGGTGCGGCCCGCGTCCGCCTGGCGGAACACGTCGTTGAAGACATCCAGGGACAGCGGCCCCCGGTAGCCGGTGGCGAGCACATGCAGTACCAGGCCGGCGACGTCGAAGCCGCCCTGGCCGGGGAAGCAGCGGTAGTGGCGGCTCCACTGCAGGACGTCCATGGCGAGCAGCGGGGCGTCGGCCAGCTGGAGGAAGAAGATCTTCTCGCCGGGGATACCCTCGATGCCCTTGGGGCCCGAGCCCCGGGAGAGGATGTGGAAGCTGTCCAGGCAGGTGCCCAGCGCCGGGTGGCCGGCGGTCTCGGCGATGCGCCAGGCGTGGTCGTACGTGTTCACGTGTCGCCCCCAGGCGAGCGCCTCGTAAGCGACGCGAATGTCGAACTCCTGTGCCAGATCCGCCAGTTGACTCAGCGGTCGCGCGGCGAGCGCGTCGTCGTCCACCGTCTGCGGGGAGACGTTGGAGCAGACGAGGACGGTGTCGACGCCGAGCCGGGTCATCAGCTCGAACTTGTGCCGGGCGCGGCGGAGGTTGCGGGCGAACTCGTCGGCGGGCACGGCCTCGATGTCCCGCATCGGCTGGTAGAGATCGATGATCAGGCCCAGGTCCGCCGTGCGGGCGGCGATCTCCTCGGGCGACAGGGGGCTCGCGAGCAGGTCGTTCTCGAAGCTCTCGACGCCGTCGAAGCCGGCGCGCGCCGCCGCGGTGAGCTTCTCGGTCAGGGTGCCGCTGAGGCAGACGGCGGCGGTCGACTTGGCCCTGGAGTCCTAGCTCAGACACCAGCCGCAAAGTATCGGGGGATCACGCGCTCGCCGTCGTGGTGGCGTTCTCGTCGTACTCGCGGAGCATCCGCACGACGGCGGCGGGTGAGGGGTGCTGACCCTTCTTCGTGCCGATGGCCTGGCCGCGTGTTCGGGTGGACTCGTGGCCGGACATGCGGGCGACATGCGGGGCAAGGTCGCCGACTACCTCCGCATTGCCGAGCTGGAACCCGCCGAGCGCGCCGCGCTCGACCAGGGAGCGACCGTACGGCGCGGCCAGGGGCCACACCCTGTGCGTGACCGCCGTCCCCGCGGTGCACTGCCAGCTCCTTGCCCACTGCCAGCCGCTCGACGGTGCCCAGGGCGTCCCGACGGTTCCGGCTCAGCGCAAGGCCCGGCGCGAGTACGAGAACCAGGTCGATGGCCACCCCTCGTGGACGGGTCCGGCTGATGCCCCCGGCACTGCCGTCGCTGTCGACTGCTTGACATTGAAGTCAAACAGTCGTTTGAGTTCTCTTGTGAGCCCAGAGAAGACGGACCTTCGCCGTGAGGCCGGACGGCGAACGCGCGACGATCTGCTGGCGGCCGCCCTTGAGCTACTCGCACAACGCGGGCAGGAGGGCGTGACCCTCCGCGAGATCACCCAGAACGCCGGAGCCAACGTCGCCGCAGTGAGTTACCACTTCGGATCACTGAAGGCTCTGTGCGAGGTGACGATCGAGCACGCGCTGGAGCGGTACCTGGACGCTCAGATCCGGGAACTCGATGCCCTGGGCGGCGCCGCGACGCTGAGCGAGCTGGCCGAGGCGTTCGCGCGGCCGATGATGAGCGCGCTCGCGGCCGGTGGGCGGGATCTGGCGGTGATACGGATCGTGGCGCGGGTGGGGATCGAGCCGCCCGAGGGGTGGGAGCGGCTGGCCGGGAAGTTCGAGCTGGCCCGACGGCAGGCGGTGCGGGTGCTGGCGGTGAACCTTCCCGACATCGACAGGCACGAGCTCGACTTCCGGGTCCGCTGCGCGGCCGGAATGCTCAACTGGCTCGCGCTGGCACCCGTCGGGGCCGAGCTGGCAACAGAGCCTGCCGACCGGATCGAGCGAATGCTCATCCCCGTGGTGGCCGGTGCCTTCCGAGGGGCCCGATAGGCACCTGACGTGGGCGAATGCGCCGACTTGAAAGTGAATTCAATCGCTTGCTTGACAAGGCAGCCGAGTCACGCTCACACTTTCAATCAAAGGTTTGAATGGATTCTCTCGTACGGGAGGGCCCCATGAGCACCGACGCGGAAGCCGTGGTTCGAGCGGCGTACCGAGCAGCCGAGGGCAGCGTCCTGGATGTGCAGGGCTTCAAGGACCTGTTCGCCGAGGACGGCGTCTTCAACAACATCGTCGCCGGCGAGAGCTACCGCGGTGAGCACCTCGGCGACGTCGTCGCCTTCATGGGGGCGCTCGCCCCCGACGTGCACCGCGAACTGCACCGGTTCCACGTCACGGGTGACGTCGTCGCCGTCGAGCTGACGATCCGGGGTACCTTCACCGGCCCCTTCGAGACACCCGCCGGCACCATCCGCCCCACCGGCGCCACGCTCGACATCCCCACGGCCGACTTCTGGTACGTCGAGAACGGCAGGATCAAGGAGTTCAACTGCTACGTCGGCCTCAGCGTCATGCTCGCCCAGCTCGGCGTGCGGCCCGACTTCGCCGCCGCCGTCACCGCGTCGGCCGCCGTCACGGGCTGACCGAACCGGCTCCGGGCAGCACAAGCAACCACGAAGAGGCAGGCCCACCATGCCCACCATCGGCATCATCCTCGGCAGCACCCGGCCCAACCGCGTCGGCGACCAGGTGGCCCGCTGGGTCCTGGAACACGCCTCGCGCCGGACCGACGCGAGCTTCGAGCTGCTCGACCTGCGCGAGCACCCCCTCCCCCACCTCGACGAACCGATGCCACCGTCCCTCGGCCAGTACCAGCACGAACACACCCGGCGCTGGGCCGCGACGATCGCCGCGTACGACGGATTCGTCATCGTCACCCCCGAGTACAACCACGGCATCCCCGGCGTCCTGAAGAACGCCCTGGACCACCTCTACGCCGAGTGGAACAACAAGGTCCTCGGCCTGGTCTCCTACGGCGCCACGGGCGGCGTACGCTCCGCCGAGCAGCTGCGCCTGGTCGCCGCGGAACTCCAGATGGCCGACGTACGCCAACAGGTCACACTCTCGCTGCACACCGACTTCGAGAACTTCAGCGTCTTCAGGCCCGGCGACCACCACCTGCCTTCACTGGATGTGATGCTCGACCAGGTCATCGCCTGGACCACGGCCCTCGCCCCGATGCGAACGGCTCCGGTCGGCGCGACCTGACCCACTCGGCCGCGTGGAGCTGCAGACCTGCGCACAGCGACGCGGCGCCGACCGATCCACACGACGGGACTCACCATGACCGGATCCCCCGCCGAGCTGATGCGAGTCAATCTGCTCGAGGTGTTCAACGAACCCGACCCGGACCGCAGGGCCACGGTCATCGCCGAGAACTACGCCGAAGACGTGGTGTGGCACGAACCGGACCGCGTCAACCACGGGCGCACGGACTTCGTGCGCCGCGCCACGGAGTTGCTCGCCGAAAACCCGGGCTGGGTCTTTCGGCCCGTCGGCCCCGCGTCGGGACTCGACGACATCGGCCACCTCGGCTTCCAGTGGGGTCCCTCCGACGGCCGGCCACCGGTGGTCAGCGGCATGGACATCGCCCGCACCAGCGGCGGCGTCATCATCGAGCTCTACACGATCATGTGCTACGCCGAGTTCGGCGACGTCGTCCAGGCCATCGACGCCCTCGACGCCGACGTCATCAGCCTGGAAGCCGCCCGTTCCCACATGCAGGTCGCCCGTGAACTCGCCGCCTACGGCTACCCGCGCGAGGCCGGACCGGGTGTCTACGACATCCACTCCCCGCGCGTGCCCGGCGCCGCCGAGGCGGCCGACCTCCTGCGCCTCGGGCTCAAGGCCATCCCGGCCGAACGCCTTTGGGTCAACCCGGACTGCGGGCTCAAGACCCGCGGCTGGCCGGAGGTACGGGCCTCTCTGGAGAACCTGGTCGCCGCGGCGCGGACCGTGCGCGCGGAGATCTAGTCACCGAGCCCGCCCCGGCCGTACCGGCCGGGGCGGGTCTGCACGGCCGCCACGCATGCCCGTACCGTCGTAGGCACGCAGTCCAGGACACCCCGCCCCGCGGCGGAAGCAGGAGGAACAACCTCGTGACCAGCCGTGTCACTCTCATCTCACCCGCGACCACGCCCTCGCTGCGGCGGGCCCGTTTCGACGGCGGCGACTCGATCGAGGACAGCGCGGCGGCGCGGGCCAGGTCGGCGGCCGGGTCCCTGCCCGCAGCAGGCCGCGTCCTCGCCTCTTCCAGCGTGCGCTGCCGGGAGTCGGCCGCCGCGCTCGGCCTCGACGCCTCGGTGGAACCGGAACTCTCCGGTCTGGACGTGGGCCGGTGGCGGGGGCGGACGCTGGACGACGTCGGTGCCGTCGAGCCGGAAGCAGTAGCCCGCTGGCTGGCCGATCCCGGTGCTGCACCGCATGGCGGCGAGTCGGTGCGGGAGCTGTGTGCGCGGGTCGCGCGCTGGCTGGAGACGAGTGGGCCGGCGGACGGCAGGACGATCGCCGTGGTGGAGCCCGAGGTCGTACGGGCCGTGGTGGTGCACGCGTTGGGCGCACCCGAGGCGGCGTTCTGGCGCCTCGACGTCCCGCCGCTCACGGCGACGGAGGTCACCTGCCGGTCCGGGCGCTGGAACGTGCGGCTCGGACACGGCCTCGCCCAGCCTGGCGAGTGACGGCGGTCAGAAAGTCGCGTCCCGATGGCGACGCAGCAGTGCCGCTATCGCGCACCGCAGGCAGTCGGTGTCCGTGGCACCGGTCGTGGCGTGGTCGCCCTGGCAGTCGGGCACCGCCCGCCGGCCCGGGCCCTCATCCCGGGTGCTGCATACGGTCGTTGGGCCACCGACCAGGGCCTCCAGCTCGTCGAGCAGTCTCTCGGTCCGTTTGACCTGCTGGGCGAGTACCCGTACCCGCGCGCTCTGGCCGCCGATCTGGCGTCGGCTGGCGATGAGTTGGGCGTACTCCTCCATGGTCAGGGCGACCGCCTCACGTCCGCCGAGCGTGATGTGGCGCGGTTCGGGACGTCGTCTGGCCACTCGGCTCCTCCGCTCGTCGCCTCCGCCGGTGTCCCGGAAACGCGAGAGGGCCCCCGGACGGTTCCGAAGGGCCCTGTCGTGTCCTGAAGGGATCAGTGCGTGGCGGGAACTCTTCGCCCGGACGCGGTGGTCGCGGGCTTCGGGTTCAGCTGCCGCTCGGCCAACTCGCCGAAGAGCAGGCCGAATCCGCCCCACAGAACGGCCTGGATGGCCAGTGCGGAGAGGCGGAACCGCCACAGCAGGGTGGCCGGGAAGTCCTTCGGCACCTCGTTGACGACCGGCAGGAAGGCGTACGCCAGGCCGATCGCGACGGCGAAGGCGGCGACCGCGACGACGGACGCGTACCAGGTGCCCAGGGTGGGTGCGAGGCGCTTGCCCAGGATGGTGGCGGCGACCGCCAGGAGCACGCTGAGCAGCATCATCAGGAAGTACAGGGTCGTCCGCCTGCCGATGGTGTCGGGCTCACCGACCGACGGCGGGTTGGCCGGGTACTTCAGGAACGGGACGACGTACACGGCGAGCAGCGCGCAGCCGGACAGCAGCAGTGCGGTCGCCCGCGGGCTGAAGCGGCCGACACGGCCGAGCGCGACGCAGAAGGCGAGCGCGGCGATGCCGCCGAAGGCGACCCCGTAGACGAGGACACCGGTGGCGAGGCCCAGGGTGGACTGCAGGGAGCGGGAGACGACCTCCATCCCGTGCTCGTGAGTGTGGGCGTCCTCGAAGCTGATCGCGCTGTCGACGTTCGGCTCACCCAGGAAGTAGGCGGCGACCAGGGCGAGCACGCCGGCGGCCAGGCCGGCGAGCATGCCCCGGACGAGAAGGTTTCTCACGGTTGCGGAGTTCATGGTCGAGCGGCGTCCCTCGCGTCAGTGGCAGGGGAAGCCGAGCAGGTGGCGTGCGTCGTGCACCCACTCGTGGACGTCCGTGCCGTTGAACACGGAGGTGGCGCCCTGCTCGGCGCCGACGAAGTACAGCAGGACGAGCATGAGGATGCCGAAGAAGACCGCCCACGGAGCGATCGCCTTGAGCGGCAGCGTGGCGGGAACGGCGGGGGTGGTGGCTGTCGGCTGGGCGACGGTCTGCGCCATGGCAGGACCTCCTCTGGGAGTTCGCGTCCCATCTCGGTGGTGCACATGACGACGGCCACGGGTCTGACTCACGGGACACCCAGGGGTGTTCCGCATACAGTGGCGCGACCGTTCCGGATTCCCACCGGCTTCCGTCTCGCCGTCGTCGATATCGGACAGACCGTACCGCGTGGCGCGTGCACGGCCAAGACCGCCTCGTCCTTCGTGATCTTCCTCTCGCGTCGGCCGCTGCGCTGACGGCGGGTCGGGTCTGCCGGGCCCTGCGGCCCGGCAGACCTGCTCCGTCCTCGTGCCGCTAGCCGCGGCGGCCCGACGGATCGGGTGCGACCGTGTCCCGGTTCTGGCCGGGAACCGAACCGGTGTCAGGCGATCCGGCACCGGCCGCTTCCCGCGCCTGGTCCCCGTGGCCCGGCCACCACGCCGCATGGCCGATCAGCGCGGTGAGGCTCGGCGTGAAGAACATCGCCATCACGAAGGCGGCGACCGCGATGCCGAAGGAGACCGCGAAACCCATCTCTGTCAGCAGCGAGTTGCCCGCCAGCATCATGGTGGCGAAGGTAGCCGCCAGGATGAAGCCGGCCGCCGCCACGGTCGGCCCGGCGTGCCGGAGCGCCATGCCGGCCGCCTCGCGGGGCTCGCGGCCCTCGCGGGCCTCCTCGCGGAGCCGGGCGATCATGAGGATGTTGTAGTCGGTGCCGATGGCGACCACGAACAGGTACATGATCACCGGGAGCATGAACATCAGACCCGAGTGCCCCTGCCCCTCCTGGAAGATCCAGACCGTGGCACCGAGGGTGGCACCGAAGCCGAGGCCCACCGAGGCCATCAGGTACCAGGGGGCGACCACACTGCGCAGCAGCAGCCCCAGGATGATCATGATGAGGAGGGCGGCGACGGGGAAGACCGTCCGGTAGTCGTGGTTGACGGCCGTGGCGATGTCCTTGTAGATCGAGGACATGCCGCCGACGACGGCTTCGGTGCCCTTGGGGGCGTCGGAGTGCGCGACGTCGCGCACCTCGCCCACGGCATCGATCGCCTTGTCCGTCGACGCCTCGTACTTGAGCGTGACGGTGAAGTCGGCGGTGGTGCCGGCCTTGTTCAGCTGGGTCAGGCGGGCGTTCGCGACGCCGTCCACGGCCCCGAGCTTCTGCGCGTACGCGTCCAGGCCGGACTTGTCCAGCTGCTTGCCGTCGGTGCTGGACAGGAAGACGTCGGTGGGTGCGGCGGCGCCCGCCGAGTACGCCTTCTGCATCTCGTCCTGGACGACCATGGATTCCTTGGTCTTGGGCATGGAGCCCGCCGCCAGGTCGAACGTGGCGTTGAAGCCGAGGGTGCCGAGCGACAGTGCGACCAGGACGAGGCCGGACACCGCGGCGGTCAGCGCCGGGCGGCGCTGCACGCCGCGGCCGAGGGCGGCGAACCGGGCGTTCTCCGGCTCCCGTTGCCAGGACTTGGAGGGCCAGAAGACCTTCGGTCCGATGAGCGAGACCACGGCCGGGATCAGGGTCAGGCCCGCGACCAGCGTGGCGGCGACCGCGATGGCGAGTGCCGGGCCCATCTGCTTGAGGAAGCCGAGCGTTGACAGCACCAGCGCGAGGAAGGCGATGATGACCGCTCCGGCGGCCGAGGCGATGGCCTCGCCGACCCGGTCGACCGCGTTGATCATGGCCTGTTTCGGCTCGTCGCCGGCGCGCAGGCGCTCGCGGTAGCGGAACATCAGGAAGAGGAAGTAGTCCGTGCCCACGCCGAAGAGCACGACGATCAGGATCGACGAGATCGAGCTGTTGGCCTGCAGGTCGAACAGCTTGGTGGCGTAGGCGATCAGGCCGTTGGCGACGGCCGACACCAGGCCGATCAGGACCAGGGGGAGGATCGCCAGGATCGGCGCACGGAAAATGATCAGCAGGGTGACCAGGATGATCGCGAAGGTGCCGATACCGATCAGTGCCTGGCCGCGCTTGGACGAGTCCTGCTGGTCCAGGGCCTGCGCGGCGGAGCCACCGAGCTTGACGTCGAGGTTCGTGCCCTTGGCCAGTTCCTTGACGTCGTCGCGCAACACCTTGGCCGCGTCGATCTGTTTGGGCTGGCCGGCGTTCTTGCTGTCCATCTGCACCAGGGTCAGGTCATACCTGCCGTCCTTGGACGGCTGGCCGGGGACGACCTTCTGCACCTGGTCGATGTGCTTGTTGCCCAGTTGTGAAGTGATCCGGGCGATGTCCTGTTTGTCGGCGGCGGTGAGCTTGCCACCGTCGGTGCGTTGGTACAGCGCGATCGCGGACGGGGTGAAGGCGCTGGGGAACGCCTTCTCCTGTAACTCCGCCGCTTTGATCGACTCGTAACTCTTTGGCAGAAAACTGCTCTCGTCGCTGTTCGAGGGCAGGCTCGGCGCGGTGGCGACGATCGCCACCGCCGCGATGAGCCATGCCACGATCGTCCAGACGGGATGACGGACGACGGCATTCCCAATGCGTCGGAACATGCGGAAGGTCCTCCTGGACAGGAAGATCACCGCAGCCCGGGGAGCGGACCCTGGCATCGGCGACCCTGACCGGCCGTCACTTTCGGGCCGGTCGAATGGTTGTCTTGAGATGCGATCGTAGTGACCGCACCCCGAGATCATTCCATCGTGTGACGCCTGACCGAGAAAGACCCTTCTCTTTTCAGTCATGGCTGTTCATTCGGGGCTTGGGGCGTGAACTCCCGCTTGATGGGCGGGAGTTGGAACACCTTGCTGCTCGCGCACGTTTCTCGCGCATCCACGGCACGGATGAGGCGCGCTGCGCTCGTGAGGCGTTTCACCGTGGAGCGGCGGCTCTGCGAATCTCCGGGGCGTCCGCGCAGTGTGCGTGGGCGCCCCGGAGCATGTGACTCAGCGGCTGCGCAGAGCGGTGAGCGTGGCGTCGAGGTCGGCCGCGCGGGGACGGTTGTGCGGCAGCTTGCCGAGCAGGGCGGCCATGCCGCAGGTGTCGGTGAGCGCGGAGAAGACGAGACCGCCCGCGACGCCCGCCGACAGGATCAGGAAGGCCGGGTGCACGAGCAGCCCGAGGCCGATGCCCACGAGGACCAGCGCGCCCGCCGTGAACCGGACCTGCCGCTCCATGCTCCAGCCGGCCCGGGTGTCGCAGGCGGCGGGCTGCTCCAGGTCGTAGCCCGCAGCGGCCCAGCCGCTGGTGCCACCGGCCAGGGTGGCGGTGGGGATCCCCTGCTCCACGAGCAGCTTGCAGGCGTTCTCGGAGCGGGCTCCGGAGGCGCACACGACCAGGACGTCGCCGCGGTCGGCGGCATGCCGGATCTCGGGCAGGGCGCGCCGGATCTGGTCCAGGGGGATGTTGAGCGCGCCGGGCAGGTGGCCCGAGGCGTACTCACCGGGGGTGCGTACGTCGATGACGGTCAGCTCCTGCAGCCGGGTGCGGGCCTGGTCGATGCGGAGGGTGACGGGGGCGAGTGGGGTGCTCATGGCAGATGTGATCCTTGGTGTTCGACGCCGTCCCGCAGCGGGACGTACAGTACCCCTAGGGGTATTTCTGGAGGAGTGATCGTGGAACTGGACCTCGCGAGTGCGGAGCTGAAGTCCGTCCTGAACCGGCTGCGCCGGGCGCAGGGCCAGATCTCCGGCGTGATCCGGATGATCGAGGAGGGGCGCGACTGCGAGGACGTGATCACGCAGCTCGCCGCCGCGTCGCGGGCGCTCGACCGCGCGGGTTTCGCGATCATCGCCACCGGCCTGCAGCAGTGCATCACCGACATGGAGTCCGGCCGGAAGAACGGCGAGGACCCGGAGCAGATGCGGGCCCGTCTGGAGAGGCTCTTCCTGTCGCTGGCATGAGGGGGGCCGGCGCGGGGTTGTGGTCGCGAGTGCATCACACCACCGCGTCGATCATCATGTACGCGGCCACGGCCAGCAGTACCAGGGCGAAGGTCCGCTGCAGCGCGTGCCCCGACACCTTTGCTCCGAGCCGCTTCCCGTCCCACGCGCCGAGGACCGCGGCCCCGGCGAAGGGCCCGATGACGGCCCAGTCCAGACCGTCGGCCGTACCGGCGCGCATCGCCAGCGCGGCCAGGGAGTTGGCGGTGATGACCAGCAGGCTGGTGCCCACCGCGTCACGCATCCGCATGCCGAGCACGCTCACCAGCGCGGGCACGGCGAGGAAGCCGCCGCCGACGCCGAGGACGCCGGTGACCGCACCGAGCCCGGCACCCGCGGCCGCCGCCCGGTCCTGTCGCACCGGTACCGCTGTCTCCGCCGCTGCTCGGGGTCGTAGCATCCGCACCGCGGCCGTTCCCGCCACCACGGCGAAGGCGGCCGTCAGAGCGCCGGCGGGCAGCCGTCCGGCGAGCGCACCGCCCAGCATCGCGGGAACGATCCCGGCCGCCGCGAACAGCAGCCCGGTCCGCCATCGCACATGACCGTCCCGGGCGTGCGCGGACAGCGCCGTGGCCGAGGTGAGCGTGACGATGACGAGGCTGGCGGTGGTCGCCGCGACCGGGGTGAAACCGAGCAGGTAGATCAGGGCGGGGACGGCCAGGACGCTGCCACCGCCCCCGAGCGCGCCGAGCGCCACGCCGATGACGGCACCGGCGGCCAGGGCGAGTACGACAGCGCTCACGCGACGGTCCCGTTCCCGCCCCGCGAGTCCACCATGGGCAGTCCTGCCGCTTCCCAGTCCCGCATGCCGCCGATCACGTCCACGGCCTCGGCACCGCGCGCCGCGAGCAGACCGGCCGCCTGCTGGGAGCGGTTCCCCGAGCGGCAGATCACGACGAAGGGGCCCGCCTGCGCGCCCGTGGGCAGCCCGGCCCCGGCGGCCAGCGCGGACAGCGGCAGGTGCACGGCCCGTGGCGCGTGCCCCGCCTGCCATTCATCTGGTTCGCGGACGTCCAGCAGTACGGCGTCGGCGCCGCCCTCGACGGCACTGCCGTGACCGGTGCGGGCGGCAGCCTCCTGGACGGTCACCCGGCTCGGATCGCGCCGGTGTCGATCGCGCCGGTCTCGTCGGAAGATGCTCATCTTGGCTTGTCGCTCCTGTCTTGCGCTCAGGCGGTACGGACCGTGAGCCCGGCGTTCCCGGCCGCGTCGAAGCCGTCGTCCACGGCGACGACGTCGCGGCCGGCCGCGTCCAGCAGGGAGGCTGCGATGGCGGCGCGCATACCGCCCGCGCAGTGCACCCACACCGTGCCGTCGGGGATCTCGTCGACGCGGCGGTGCAGGGTGTGGACCGGTATGTGGACCGAGCCCTCGATGAAGCCGCCCGCCCGCTCCGCGGTACGCCGGACGTCGAGGACGACGACGCCGTCCGCCGGGTACTGGCGGGCGAGGTCCGCGAAGGTGGCCCGCGGGAAGGAGGCGAGGGTCTCGTTCTCACGGACCCAGTCGCCCGGTTCCCCGGTGGCCGCGGCGGCCGGCCGGTCGATGCCCACGCGGACCAGCTCTCGCTGCGCCGCGGCGATCTGCTCGGCGGACTCGGCGAGCAGCGTGACCGGCTTGCCCCACGGGATCAGCCAGGCGAGATAGGTGGCGAGCTGTCCCTCGGCCTCGAAATTGAACGAGCCCGACACGTGCCCGGCGGCGAACGCGACCCGGTTGCGCAGGTCCACCACCCACTCCCCCGCGGCCAGCCGGGCGGCGATCTCGTCCGCGTCGGCCACGGCGGACGGGGTCAGGTCGACCGGCGCGGGCCCCGCGGCGTTGGCCGGACCCATGTGTGCGTAGTACGCGGGGATGTCACTCAGACCGGTCAGCAGGTCGGCGACGAAGGTGTCCACGTCCCGGGTGAGGGCCGCGTTGGAGGCCTTCTCCTTGCCGATCGTGCTGTGCTCCCCCTCCGTCTGCGCCGACGCGCAGAAGCTGCCGAAGCCATGCGTGGGCAGCACGTCGGTGTCGTCGGGCAGCTCGGTGGCCAGGCGGTGCGCGGAGGCGTACTGCGCACGGGCGAGGCGCTCGGTGAGCCGCGGCTCCACGAGGTCGGGGCGGCCGACGGTGCCGATCAGCAGGGAACCGCCGGTGAACACCGAGACCGCCGTTCCACCCTCCTCGAGCACATAGGAAGTGTGGTGCGGAGTGTGCCCGGGCGTTGCCACGGCACGCAGGGTCAGCCCGGCGGCGGCATCGATCACCGTACGGTCGCCGTCCTCGACCGGCACGCGCTCGAAGGAGACGGCGGCCTGGGCGGGAACCAGATAGGCGGCGCCCGTGACCCGGGCCAGCTCCAGGCCGCCGGTGACGTAGTCGTTGTGGACGTGCGTCTCGACGACGTGCGAGATCCGCACCCCGCGCCGGGCCGCCGCCGCGATCACCTGGTCGATGTCACGCGGCGGGTCGACCGCCACCGCCCTCCGCTCGCCGCCCGCCAGATAGCTGCGGTTGCCGAGCCCCGGCACCTCGATCGTGTCGACGAAGAACACGAGGTACTCCCTTCCATCGAACATCCCTCGCGAACATCCCTCGAAGAATTACCCCCGGGGGTATGTCTTCGACAGTACACGATTACCCCCGGGGGTATCTTCGGGGCGTCGACTCGACCGATCCGCCCCCTCCCGGCAGGGCCGGGTGAAACCATGGAGGCGTACGAGGGGAACGGGGGGCGAGTGGCGAGCGACGGACGTACGGCCCTGCTGATCGGCGTGGGCGACAATCCAGGGGCGGAACACCGTCTGCCCTCGCTGGGGACGACGGTCGACGCGGACCTGCGTGTCATGAGTGCCGCCTTGCGCGCAAGCGGCTACGCGGTGCAGACACTGCGCAACCCCACCCGCAACGAGATCACCGAGCGCATCTCCGACCTCTCGGCCAGCACACCGGCCGGGAGCACGCTGCTGCTCTACTTCACGGGGCACGGCGTGCGGATCGGCACCACCGACTACCTGGTCCCCGCCGATGCCCGCGCCCCGGCCGACGGCGGCGACGATCCGACCGGATGGGACCGGCCCCACGTACGGGAGTCCCTCCTGGAGGCCGACATCAGCCGGTATCTGGGGCACTGCCGTGCCGGCACCGTGCTGTGGCTGATCGACGCATGCCGCAGGCCGGAGGGCGCACCGGACACCGCCTTCGGCAGCAACATCGTCAAGGGTCCGCCGCGCAGCGGTTTCGCCATGATGACGAGCTGCGGCCCCGGTGAGCGCAGTGGCTTCGCGGAGACGGGCAGCTTCTTCACACTGGCGCTCGCCCGCGCCTTCGACCCGTTGACCGAGGCCACGACCGTGGAGCAGGTGTACGAGACGGCCAGGCGGGAGACCCAGGCGCGGGCGTTACGTGCGCGGGCCGAGCCGCAGGCCGTGCTGATCCACTACGGAGTCGACCTGGCGGCGCAGACCAGGTCCCTGGAGGTCGCCAGGGGCAGACGGCTGCTGGAGGCGTGGCAGGACGCAGTGCGCACACCGGCGCTCTGGGAACGCGTGCCGGAGTGCGACACGGAAGCCGTCGCCCGCATGCAGGACTGCCTGGCGTCCCTGGCCACGCAGGCGGCCCGCCAGGTCCACCGTGCGCAGGAACGCCTGCCCGATCCGTGGGCCGACGACGACTACCCGGTACGGCTGCTCACCGAACGACTCCCCCTGCTCCTGCCCAAGGGCGTCGAGTTGTCCGCCCTGGAAGTCACCGCACTGATCGCCGGAGTGCTGCTGCACGAGGCGGCCTGGGCCGAGCGGCTGAGCCAGGCCTCCGAGTTCCATCCCCAGTTCGTCCGGCGCGACAGCGAGGCCGACGACCTGCGGCGGCACTACGAGCAGATCACCGAGCACTATCCCCAGATCACCGAGAAGCTCGGGAACTGGTACCTGTGGGAGGACACAGCCACGGACGACCGTCACGCCGTCACCCTGTGGCTGGTGCACCGTTGGATCGCGGAGCGGTTCGCGACCGACGAGGAGGCCGTGCCCGCGGCCCTGGCCGACGACTTCGTGACGCGGCTCCTGGACGTGGCTCCGCCGGCGGCGGGCGAGAGGCTCGGTGGACGGGCGGGGGCGCTGTCCGCGGCCCTGCGCACGGTCGCCGCGGGCCTCGTCCTCGGCGCTCCGCCCGAGGACCAGCGGCTGTCCCTGCCGGACCGTCACGTCGTACGCAGGACTCCGTGGCGCCTGCGCGTACGGCCCCTCGCGGCCGTACTACGGCTCGCCGGGCTGCTCGCCTTCGACGCCCGGTGCCTGCCGGAAGTCCTCGCCGAGCATCTCGCCGTGTCCGATCCGGTGGTGCCGCGCGAGGTGATCACCGTGCTCCGGGACGCCTTGTGGGACCCCGACCAGGACGGGACCACGCCCTCGCATCTGCATCTCGACGCGGTCTGCCCGCACCCGGCGATCCACGCGGCGCTGGCCTCGGTCATCGAGGACGCCGACGACCTCGGGCATGTGCTGCGCGAGTCGGCCCGCCGCCTGCCGGAGGACGAGGCCGCACTGCTCAGGGGAGTGCCCGCGCGGGTGACCGACCACCGGCTTCGACCGGACACCGAGCGCGGGACGGACGCCTACGACGTCCCGCTCGCGCGATTCTCGCTGGCGCAGACGGAGATCCGCCGGCTGCTGATGGGCGAGAAGCTGTACGACGGCGAGCCCGAACTCGCCCTGCGGGAGCTGTACCAGAACGCCATGGACGCCTGCCGCTACCGGGAGATGCGCGTCCGCTACCTGCACGGCCTCGGCAAGGAACCCGCGCGGTGGGCCGGCCGGATCCGCATCGAGGTGGGCGAGGACGACCAAGGGCGTTACGTCGAGTGCCTGGACAACGGCGTCGGCATGACCGTCGACCAGCTGAAGAACACCTTCACCCGGGCCGGTCGCCGCTTCGACCAGTCGCACGCCTTCCGCCGGGAACAGGCCGCCTGGCTGCGCCACGACAGATCGCTGCGGCTGTACCCCAACAGCCGTTTCGGCATCGGTGTCTTCAGCTACTTCATGCTCGCCGACCGGATGACGATCGTGACCAGGCCCGTCGGCACGGACGGCCGCCCGGCCGAGAAGGCACTGCGCGTCGAGATCCCGGTCAGTGGCAGCCTCTTCCGGGTGCGGGAGGACGACGGGCGCGACGGCACGGCGCTGCCCGAGGGGGGCACACGCGTCCGGCTGCACCTGCGCCGTGCGAGGGCGCTGGCCGGGGACTTTGCCGTGTCGGTGCTGAGGACACTGATCAGGGTCACCGAGTTCCGACTGGACGTGCGCGGCGAGGACGGCACCGAGGAGGTCTGGCTGCCCGGGCTCCTCAAGTCCGGTGAGGGTCCGCGCGCAGTGTCCGCGGAGTCGGCCGTCGAGGCGGTGCCGGGCACCCTGTGGTGGGTGCGGGGCGACGGGGCGATCGTGTGCGACGGGATCGCCACCGACGAACGGCCCTTCGGCTACGTGCTCAATCTGTCGGGCGCACACGCGGGCGAACTCAGCGTGAACCGCAAGAAGTTGGAGAGCTACGACCGGACGTGGGCGAAGCAGCAGATCCGGCTGGGCGCCCAAGCACCCGGGATCCGGACCTGGTTGAGCCTCGCATGGCTACGGAACATGGAAGCGCGCGAGCCTGCGATCGCCCGCACCCTGTGGCGGGCGTGGCAGGGACTGGGGGTTCGTGCATGGACCGAACACGGTCAGCAGGTGAACCTCGACGAGGTCGGCTGGTTCAAGCTGGACGGCTCCGTCGGCGAGTGGTCGAACAGGCCGGACGACCAGCACGTGGCGGCTGTCCGGCCCTGGCGGCTGGCCGTCCTCGGCCCCGACCGCGCGGCCGGGCAGCAGGCGGCGCCGCTGTCCCTGTCGGGTCATCCCGTGCCCTGCCCGGGTTGGTCCGACATCGCGGCGGATGTCCGGGGTGACTGGCGGCGTGCGGTCCTGGCCGCCCACGAGCAGACGACGACCGTGGCAGAGGTGATCCGCGCGACGCGGGGCCTGCGCATCGTCCATCCCCGGCTGGCGGGTCCGGCCGTCCGGGGCGGCGGCGACCTGGACTGGGAGCCGACCTTCACCGACTGGTGCGTCATGACCGGGCTCCTGGGCAGCAAGCGCGACCCGATGGAGGACCTCCCGGAGTCCATCCGGGGGCGCCGGGCGTCGAGGCGGAACTTCGCCACGCGGATCTACTGTGAGCACGCGCCCGAGGATCTCTCGGGGCTTGCCCGCGCATCCGCCAGGTTCCAGACGGCACTCGGCGAGCTGGCCGAGGCCTGCGCCCGGTACGCGCCGTTCGTGAGCGGACAACTGCCCCCTGTCCCGGACCGCCATCGCGAGCATGTCTGCACCGACACCGAGCTGAAGCTGCTCTACCTCCAGGAGGACGAGAGCCGCTGGCGGCCCGCCACGCACCCCTGGGACGTGCCGGTGGTGGCCGCCGCGGCGGACCTCGACGCAGGCGAGGCCCAGCGGCGGCTGGCCGAGTTCGCGTGGCTGGGCCGCCCCGTGCCCGACCCCGCCCTGGTCGCCCGGTGGGCTGCCGTGCCGGTCGACGTGTCCGCCCTGCTGCGCCGCTACGTCGCCCACGGCCCCGACGGCCGCGCCGTGCTCCCGTGGGCCGCCACTGTCGAACTGGCCGCGGAGCACGAGATCTCCGTCTGGGAGGCGGAGCGCCTGCTCGCCCGCGAGGCGGAGGCCCTCGGACTGGTCCACCGCCGGCGCTACACGCGGCGCTCGCCCGGACGGGACGTGGTCCCCTCGCCCGAGACCGGTTCGCTGGCGCGGTGGCTGCACGCCACAGACGTACGTCTGGAGGACGGCGTGTCACTCCGGGACCTCGCGTTCGTGCGACCGCACGCGATGTCGTGGGAAGAGATGTCCTGGTTCGCCGACGAGCTGCGGGAGGCCGGCGTGGCGCTCCCGGACGCGGCGCCCCTGCTCCAGGCCTGGGACGATCTGCCCACGCCGAGCCGCTATGCCTTCTCCGGGGAGGATCCGAGCTGGGACGGCGCCGACTATCCCGTACCGGCCACCTCGGCCGTGCTGTTCACCGCGAGCCAACGGCTCCGGCAGGAGCTGTCGTTCCTGTGGCACACCGCGCATGAGGAAGCCCGGAGACTGGAGCTGGACGCCGACCTGGTCGCACCGCGCCCGCCCGAGGTGCTGAGCACGTTCCGCCCGTCGTGGGACGAGTGCGCGGCGCTGGTCGACCAGGGTATGGACGAGGACGGCGGCGAGTGGTTCGAGACCCCGCACTGGGTCCCCCTCACGGCACAGCGTCTGGTGGAGTACGCCCGTGGCGTCAGCCTCGGCTCACGGGAGGCGTACCGGAAGCTGGCGCCCCTGCGAGCCATCGGCGCCCTGGTGCCTGAGCTGTCCGACGATGCCGTGGCCGCGCTGCCGGACGACGTACCCACCCCGCACGACGCCGTGGCCGTCGACCCGGCCTTCCGCGTCTCCGAGCCGGGATCCCCGCTGCTGCCCCTCGACCTGGTCAGCATCGCCGGGCGTCTCGGCGAGTCGGTGCGGCACACCTGGCAGCGGCGGATCATCCCGTATCTCGCGCTGGAGGAGACTCCTCCGTCGATCGCCGACGTACCTGAGGTCGTGCCCGCCTGGCAGGATCTGACGATCCTCTCCGAGGGCCTCGACGGCAGACTGCCCGCGCTGACCGGCCCGGTGAGCCCGGAGCGGGTCGAGCAGTGCGCCCGGGCGGTCGACGCCACACCCGAGTGGGTGCGTGAGCGTCTGGAGGTGTACGCGGGCATGTTCGGATTCCGGATCGAGAGCGTCGGCGAGCAAGAGGAGGGGCGATGACACGGGCCGTCCGGCACGATCACGGCAAGCCGTACGCCGACGAGGATCTCGGCGAGGTCGATGGCGCCCTGTTCACCCAACAACCCGCCCCGGAAGGGCGGGGAGTGATCGTCGCCGGGACGTGTCCACGCTGCCACGGCCCCACCAGGACGCTGTTCCCGTGGGCGCGGCCGGGAACCGGGTCGAAGGGGGTGCTGACCCTGCTGTTCGGGAGTGGACAGACACCGAGAGCCGAGGGTGAACCGGGCCCCCTGCTCACGGAAGTACACCTGTGCGAATGCGGTCACGCCCATCCGCAGTGCCCACCGGACACGTCGTACGTCGGCTGTGGCGCGAGTTGGCGGATCCGGCGATGAGCACCCGTTCCGACCGCCGCTGGGCCGAACTCGCCCGTGAACTCGAGTTCACCAGGCTTCCGGAACTGCGCAGACAGGCCGAAGGGTGGCGCACCGGGCTGACGGGGCTGACAGCACTGCTGGCGGTCCTCGTGCTGCTGAAGGGCCGCGACGACCTCACCGGCCTGCCCGCCTGGGCTCGCGGCACCGCGACCGGACTGCTGGTGGCGGCCTTCGTGCTGTTGACCACGGGATCGCTCCTGGCGGTACGGGCGGCGCACGGGACTCCGGAACGCGAGATCCTGCTGGGCGGGCAGGCCCTGCGCCGTTGGACCGAGCAGGAGGTGGCACGGGTTACCCGGGCACTGGCCTGGGCCTCCCTGTGTTGTGTCCTGGGAGTGATCCTGGTGGTCGGGGCGCTCGTCGTCGCCTGGGGGACGACGACGAGCGATTCGGCCACGCATCGGGTCCGAGTGAGGACGAACACCGGTGTGGTGTGCGGTGAGTTGATCCTGGTCGACCCACAGCAGGTGGCGATCCGTACGGAGACGGCCGGCAAGATCTCGCTGCCACGAGCGACCGTCCAGAGCGTGCAACCGGCCAAGGCCTGCTAGAACGACGCATGCAGCGTGCGCGGGCCCGGCTTCGTCGGCTCAGCCCTGTACCGCCCGCACCGGCCCGCTCGTCCCTCGCACCACCAGCTTGGGGTCCAGCACCGCCTCGCGTGGCTCCCGCTCCGGGTTCTCCAGCCGCTCCACGGCGAAACGCACCGCATGCTCCGCCATGAGCATGGCGTCCTGGCGGACCGGCGTCAGGCCGATCGGCATCAGATGGGAGAGATGGCTGTCGTCGTAGCCGATGACCGACAGGTCGCGCGGGACCTCCACACCGGCCCGGGCCAGGGCCATCAACAGGCCCATCGCGCACCGGTCGTTGCCCGCCAGGACGGCCGTGGGCAGGCCGCCGAGAGCGAGGCCGCCTTCTGGCGCTCATTGGAGGAGCTGTTGCCACTGTTCGAGCCGGAGGGCATCGCTCTCAACCTGGAGGCACACCCGGACGACTTCTGCGAGGAGAACACCCCGGCGGTCGACCTGGTCCGGGCGATCAACAAGCCCTGGGTGAACTACCTCTACTGCGCCCCGCACTCCTTCCACCTCTCGGGCGCCGACCCGACGGCGGACATCGCGGCGATGATGCGCTGCGCCGGTGACAGGCTCCAGCACGTGCACATCGCCGACTCCTTCAACCACAAGGGGTCCAGCGGGCTGCGGTACATCCTCAACCCGCCCGGCACCGCGGCCCGTATCCACCTGCACCTGGACATCGGTCAGGGCGAGGTCGACTGGGATGCCTTCTTCGGCACGCTGCGTGAGCTGGACTTCGACGGCGTCGCCACGGCCGGTGTCCTTTCGGCTCACCTGTCTCGATGGCTGCGGGTCAGGTGCGACGGCGGCCCAGCAAGGTGCCCCCCACAGCCACCAGGCCGATGGCGATGACCTTGGCGGCCCCGTAGTAGGCGGACGCCGGCTCCTCCGGGGTGCCGGGCAGCCGGAAAAAGACCCATGCTGCCACGAGCCCCCCGAAGGCGATCAGTGCGACAGCCCCCCACGTCCCGAGGTCCGCCCACCAGGGCGCCGGGGCGTAACCCCGCTCGTCGGTCTGCTCAACGTCCTTGTCGGCCACGGTCTGTTCTCCTGGGCTTGTGATAGCGGTCGCGCGGGAAGACGCGGACCCGGCGCGGAAGGTTGATCAAGCCAGGCGCAGCTGTCGCACCCGACCGTCTACAAGTACGTCGGGACCAAGAACGAAGCGATCGTCAAGGTCGTCCAGTCCCTGCTGGAGCAGGGCCGCGCAGCAGCGCAGGCCGCGGCAGCGGCGCCGGGCACGAGCGATGAGAAGGCTCTCGCGGTGCTCACGGTGAAGCTGGAGGTCGCCATCCGGCTGTGGCACGACAGCCCCGCGCACGCCCAGGAACTGCTGTCCGCCGCCACCGCGCAGGCACCCGAGCCGGTCACCGCCTACACCGACGGTCTCGCCGGACTCCTGACGTCGGCCCTGGCCGAAAGCATCCCGGACAGCGCGCACCAGGCCGCCGCCGTGCTGCTCACCTTCACCAGGGGGCTGGATGACGACACGGCGCCCGAGGAGGAGTTCTGGACCTGGCGCGGACACCGCATCCATCTCGACCGCTACCCGAACCCCAAGGCCGGAGCCACGGTCGTCCTGCACCACGGCGTCGGCGCCAACGGACGCCAGATGTCCCTCATCCTGGGCGCCCCACTCGCCCGGCGCGGCTTCGAGACCTTCGCTCTCGACAGATGCAGGACGCCATCGCCGACTTCGTCACCAAGCGCACCCGCTGACGCGGCGAGCCGGCAACGGCTCAGGAACCCTCGGCCCGTGCCGCCAGTGCCGCGGCGCGCTGGTCGAGCCGCTTCAGAGCGACCTCGCCCCACCGGAGGTTGTCCTGCTCCAGTGACAGGCCACGCAGCAGGGTGAGGTAAGGGCCGATCCGTTCGGCAGTGGTGAAGTACTCGTCCTCGGTGCGGCCGGCCAGCAGGCGCTCCCGCATCCGCTCGAAGCGGACGACCTTGGCGGCGGCCAGTTCCATGCGCTGGGAGATCGCCGCACGGACGGCCTGGAGATCACCGACGTCGACGCACTGGACCTTGACCAGCAGTTCGTCCCTGATCGCGGTCGGCTTGGCCGGAGGTTCGGTCGTGTAGGCGTGCACGGCCGCGTACCCGGCCTCGGTGAGCGAGAAGATCCGCTTGTTGGGCCTGCGCTCCTGCAGGACGAAGCGAGCGGCGACGAGGCCCTCGCTCTCCATGCGCTCCAACTCGCGGTAGATCTGCTGCGGCGTGGCCATCCAGAAGTTGGCGACCGAGGACTGGAACCCCTTCGCGAGGTCGTACCCGGACGCCTCACCCTCCAAGAGCGCGGCCATCACCGCGTTGCGCAGAGCCATGGAGGCCAATTTAGCACCGGATGGGAATATTCAACTGGTTGCATATTCTCATCCGGTGCCAGGCCGCGACCAGGCGGGAACCGCGGCCCGCTCGTTCATCGCTGTGCAGAGGGTGCGGTCGGCGTCGTCGCCACGGCCGGCGGTGCCCAGCCCTCCAGTTCGGCTGCGAGATCGCCGATCGCCTCGAGCGGATGGCCGACCTGGTCGATGACCAGGGTTGCACCTTCGGCGAGCCGCTGGTGCAGCCCGACCGGATACACGCTGAAGCCGCGCTCGCCGTGACCCACGAACTCGCCATCCCGCCCACCACACTCAGAACAACAGGCCGCCGCCACGTTCCCCACCGGGTCGGTCTGGTGTACCTGCGCCGGCAGGACACCCCCGCCCAGATCGCGGCCGGCTTCGGTATCGCCGTCAGCACCGCCCAAGCACGGCCGAGGCCGGCATCCGGTACCGACACCTTGTCCGTCGCGGCCTTCGAACACATCTCCAGCAGCCGAATACGCTCCGCTTCTATTCAGTAACCTAGGGCGTCCGCTGACATATGTCAGCGTCACTGAGGAAAGGGGGGACGTCTCCGGGGTGTCGTCACCCAGGGCTCCGCCCATGAGCGAGGTCCCGCAGAGCGCAGAGCTGATCTCGGGTCGGTAGGGACTGCTGGGCAGCGTGCTCGGTCACGGCCCGACTCCACCTCTGCCGTCCTGTGGTCGGGCAGGGGGCACGCTGCCGTGACCGGGCTACCCGACCACACATCGATGTGAACCAGCTGTCCTGTGACACCTTGATCTCTTGCGCTACCAGACCCGGGCGCCCCTCACGCCCCCGCGTCGGACGGGAGGAGCGCCAGCAGGGCCGCCCGGGCGACGGCGGCGCCCGACATGATGCCCGTGTAGCGGCCCGAGTCGGTGAAGGCCACGTAGTCGCCCTCGTCGAGGAGGGCCGCGCGCAGCCAGACCGCGTCGTCGTCGGTGCGTTCCAGCGCCTTGGTGTGCAGGACCGGTGTGAAGAGCTGGTGCAGCCGGGAGACGTCGATCTCGGCGGGCAGCGCCTCGAGGCGGGCCATGCTCCTCGCAAGCAGCTGCTCCTCCAGGAGCGGGTTGAGCTCGTTTCGCGGCGCAGGGTGGGTCATGGGCCGCATGCCCTGCAGTCCGAGTTCCTTCATGAGCGCCGAGGTCGTCGGCGGTGGCGGTGTCTGCGGTGTCTGAGGTGTCTGCGGTGTCGGCTCGGCGAGCCGGACCGCCACCGCCTGCCCGGACGCCTCGAGGTACGCCTTGCGCAGGTGCGGGTCGCTCTCCTGAAGGCGTTCGAGGAGGTCGGCCGGGCGAGCCCAGCCGATGAACTGGTCGGCCCTGCCCTGCTGCTGGGCCGTGAAGACGACGACCGAGGGTCGGCCGAGCCGGGTGGCGCCGGCGCACAGCAGCAGCAGCCGCGTCTCCCACCAGGCGTGGCCGTCCTCGAGGTCGACGATCACCACCTCGGTTCCGCGCAGGTTCCGCAGGGAGGCGATGGCTTCGACACCACCGGCGTCGGCCAGGGAGATGCCGAGCTGCGGGACCACGTTCCGGGGGACCGCCAGGCCCCGCTGGGACCCGGCGGCGGCCGTCAGGGCAATCTTGACGGCGCCGAGCTCCACCGACCCGCCGGTCGACGCGACCCCGCTCAGGACCACCAGCAGCACGGGGAGCAGGCTCAGGCCGACGATGCCCAGCAGCACCCAGCCGGCCGACGCGGTGTCCAGGCCCAGCGCGGTCCGCGCGGCGCCCCAGGCCACGGCCAGCACGACCAGTAGCAGGGGGGCCAGGAACAGGGCCGCCCGCGCGCTGAACGGCCAGAACGCCAGGTCCGAGGCCTTGGCCTTCGTCATGCTCTTCGCCTTGGACTTCTGTGGCGAGTCCACGGGATCCATTATCGGCCGCCATCCCGCCCGCCGCCCGGGGAGCGATCACCGGCGGTCAAGCGCCCGACAAGACCGCTCTGCGAAAACTGGAGGAGGAAACCTGCGTCGTCGCGACCGAGGTGCGAGCCCTGGGCGTGATTGATCAGCTACCCGCGACCACCACTGCGCGTACGCATCTCTTTCTGACCACCGGCCTACGGCTGGGCGCCGTACGTCGCGACGACACCGAGGTCGGCATGGCCGTGCACTGGCAGTCGACGGACTGGGCGCTCGCCGCCGTAGAGGACCGCGTGATCACACTTCGCGATCCCTTCGGTCGCCACATTGACCGCTGGCCTGGCCTGGCCAAAGTTCGGCCACGAGCGCGCCGTCTCAGAGTCGACCCGGACCCGGCACTGCTCGCTCTGCGCGTCCGTCGCCTCTGGACCCAGCCCAAACCGCCTGTTGCCGTACGCGACCAGGACGGACGCAGGGCGACGAGCGGGGACAGTCTGGGCGCGCCTCGCCGGATCACGCTCTTGAGGGGCGCTCTTGGGCTTCAGCCAGTCGGCGAGCAGCAGCTGGGCCTTGGCGTAGGTGAGCTCGTCGTGGGGGCAGTTGGTTTCCAGGTGGAGCAGGTCGGCGTACTGCGTTGCGTCGATGTCGGCCGTGCCGAGGGAGCCCGCGCAAACCTTCTCGGCGGGGACGTCGAACGCATTCCACCAGGTCACCAACTGCCCCCAGGACGGACTCACCCCCTGGCCCGACGAGAACCCGCCCTGCCGCATCATCGCGGCCCTGATCGGCTCCGCCGCACCACAGCCCCCGAGCTGGGTGGAGACGATACGCATTCCCACCTGACGCACTGCCGGAAGGACCGCGTGCGCTGAGCGCGAGGTCACCGTTCACCGGGACTGGTAGATGGTCAGCGCGGTTCCGTCGCCGTGCCGGACGCCCGTACCGGGTCACCTCCCCGCGTCCCTGCATGAGCAGCAGTTCGCGCCGACGCAGCTCTTCGTCGAATTGCGTTTTCCCTGCTAGCGGGTCCGCCGACCCGCGACGTGGTCGCAATTCGACAGAATCGGTCAGGAGTTGATGATTCACGAGCAAAGAGGCACACAGACCGCAAAGGCGTACCCACTCTCCCTATGCTGGCAACCCAATCGGCCCGGATGGGCCGGATATGTGTCGCGCCAGGGGGGTTGCCGACGCACATGCACGCACAGCTGTTCCCGGAAGGGGTGGGCCGGGAGGGTTGCGCCGGCCCGGGTACGCGCAAGTGTTCCGCCGAACATGACGAGTTTGCAGAGAAATGGATCGCCGCGCGACCGCATGTTGTCGCTTATGCCAGGTTCGCGATGCGCAATGCCGCCGACGCCGAGGACCTCGGCCAGGCTGTGGCCATCCGGGCGTGGCGCGGTTATGTCACCTTTCGGGGTGAGTCGGCCTTTCTGACCTGGGTCATGGCCATCGCCACCCGCGAAGCGGCGCGACTGGCCGCGCATCGACTCAGACGGGACGAACGCGAAGTGCCGCTCGACCGGCACGGCGAGACGGTCACGGACGCCGACCCGCCGCATGCGGACCCGCCGAGCACCGACTGGCTGCCCGCACTGGCCGAACAGGCCCGCACACGGGGTGACCTCAACCCCACCGAGTACGCCGTGGTCCGGGCCCGGCTCGCGTTACCCGGCCGTACCTGGGACGAGATCGGCACCACGTTGGACCTGCCCGGCTCGCGCTGCGCCGTCGCCCACTGCCGGGCCGTCGTGAAGCTCAGAGTCGCGCTCTTCCTGCACCACCCCGAACTCCTCGGCGGCGAGGACGCGCTGAGGCACGCCATGGAACAGGCCGCACGCGTCCCGCACGACCCGCTCACGGAGGCCGAGGCCGATGTCTTCGGGCGTGCCGTCCTCGAGCGGCGCTCCGACCACCGCCGCCGCAACTGGCCCACGCTGCTGCGCTCCGCCTGCACCAAGGTCGTCGGACACCTGGCCATGCCATGAGGCACCGCCTCGCACCGCGAAGTCGGTAATGCCGCCGCGCCCACCGGGGTCTGCAACCGGTGACACACCACATTCGATCGGCCAGCAGCCACGGAGGAGGGGACGAGTGGACCACGCGTCACCATTAGAGCCGCTCCACGAGCTACCGGCGGACGTCGTCACCCAACCTGCCGACGCGGGCATCGACGTCCCGTACGCACTCGGTACCCTGCCCGACGGCCGGGAGACCCTGATCATCGGAGATGTCGACACCTACGCCGACTTCACCCACCGTCAGGGCGACAACCCCTACGGTTTCCAGGGCACCTGCGGGCTGTGCTCCTGCGAGGGAGTGCTGAGGCAGTTCGGTGTCGACGTCACCGAGGGCGATGTCGTCGCCCACGCCGTCTCCCACGGCCTGTGCGAGACCGGGGGCGACGCCACGGCACGCGGCGGCACCACACTGCCCGACCAGGCCCGCATTCTGTCCGACTACGGCGTGCCCGCCCACGTGGAGAGTGCCGACTCCCTGGAGGACCTGGCCGCCAACCTGGAGCAGGGCCACGGAGTGATCATCGCCGCCAACGCCGGTGTGCTCTGGGACGACGCGACCTACTGGGACGGCGGCCAGGCCAACCACGCGGTCGTACCCATCGGGGTGGCTCGTGACCCGGCGACCGGCGAGATCGAGGGATTCTTCGTCAACGACAGCGGCACGGGCGAGTCCGCGCGCTTCGTCGACGCCGCGACCATGGCCGACAGTTGGCTGGGGGCAGGAGGCAACTGCGTGGTCACCGACCAGGTCCATGCCGCCGCCCCCGGGGAGGGGACACCGCTGTGAACACCGCTGACGCTCCGTCCGAACACACCCGTACGCCCTATGCGCAGGCCCGTAAGGGGGTCGTCGAGCATGCGCTGCGCGCGGCCGAGGTACCGCTGGAGCACTATGTCTCCACACCGCTGCCCACCCTGCGCTGGGGGACCCCGGCCTACGCGGTCTTCGCCGCCCCTGCCGTACGGGCCCCGAGGCAGCCGTTGTTGATCGACGCCCCCGACCGCTGGTGGGCGGTCGGCATCACGCGGCCCCGGCTGCTCATGTACGCGCTGGTGTCCGCCGCCCCGTTCAGCGACGCCCCGCCGGGCGGTCCGGTGACCGTGTCCGCGAGCGGCCGGCCCCTTTCAGCGGTCCGCGAGGACCAACGGCTCTTCGACGCTCTGATGGACCGGGCGCTTCCCTCATTCCTCGCGGGCAGCCCCGGCGACCCCACGGTCCGCGGCGATCTCGCCGCCACCCTTGCCCTGGTGCTGCCTCGCGAGTGCCGGGACTGGTCCCTGGCCCTGACGCCCGACTTCTACGCATGGCTGGAGCAGTGATGGCCGACTCCGCAAGCCCCGCAGCCGCCGAGCTGGACACGCTGCTCGCCTCCGTCGCCCAGGCTGCCGAACGTCACGGCTGGACGGCCGTCACCGAGGCCGCCGCCGCGCTGCCCCAACCGGACGACCGGACCGTACTGCTGTGCGCCTCCCCCAAGGCGGACGCCTCGGCGCTCGCCGAGTGGCTGCGCAGCTGCCTGGAGGGCCAGGAACCCCTCAGCGCTTCCCTGGAGGACCTGCACACCGATCCGGCGCCCGCGCTGCGCGCCAACCGCGTCGTCCTCGCCCTGGGCTGCGCGGAACTGCTCGGCCCCGAGGCGGCCGAAGCCGCCGCCGCACTCGCGGCACGCCCGCCGGACACGGTGGTCGTGGTGCTCACCGGGGCCGAGGCGCTGACCGGCGACGGCGACCTGGACCTGGTGGCCCGCCGTATCTGGCGCCTGTTGTACGCGGGGCCGGACGAGCAATGGGCCGGGGGCGACCTGATCGACCACCAATCTCTGCTGTGGGCCGCTGCCGAGGCGCCCGAGCACCTGCGCGAACGTCTGGCACGCGACGCCGCCGCGCTGGAGGCACGGATGGCCGTCAAGGTGGCGGCCCCCGCCCGACTGCAGGCTTACCGGATCGCCCACCTGCTGGACCTCGCCTCGGACCTCATCGCCGAGCAGACCCCGGCGCGGCCCGCCGACCCGGCCCGCCGCCGCACCGACCAGAGCGACGCCGCCCGCACCGCCCTGACCGACGGCCGCCGGGAACTGCTGCGGACCCTGGACGCCGAGTCGTCCGCCGCCGAGCGAGAGGTGGCCGCCGCGCTGCGGATACTGGAGCAGGACCTCCAGCGCGATGTGAAGCGCTTCCTGGAGCGCCACCGCGAGGAGCTGTCCGAACCCGCCCGGGTACGCAGCCTCGTCGGCAGCTGTGTGGACCGGGGCATCCACCGCTGGGCCGCGACCACCGGCCCCGGGCTCAGGGCCAGGGCTGCCCGCATCGACTTCGCGGTGAGCGAGCTCTTCCACCGGCTGGACGAGGCGCTCAGGGGGTGCGGGGCGACGCCGGAGTGCGTGGGGACGGTGCCCACGGTGTCCTTCGACGGTGCGCTGATGGCTTCCGCCAACTCCTCCGCCGGCCCCGTCGCACCTGGGCGCAGTCCCGGCATGGCCGCCGAGGTGGTGGTGGGTGGGGTGCTCGGTGCCGCCGCCGGAGCGGTGCTCACCAGCGGACTCGGCACCGTGCTGGGCGCCGGGGTGGGAGCCGCCGCCGGAGGCATGCTGCGCCACATGCAGGCCGAACAGCAACTCGTCCGGGCCACCGCCTACGGGCAGGACGCCGTGCGCAAACGCATCGCCGGCCTGACACAGCTCGTGCCCGGCGCGGTGCGCCGGGAGGTCGGGGCGCTGCGCAGGACCGTGGAGCAGACCCTGGACCGGGCCGGCCGCGAGCTGGACGCCTTGTGCCCGCCGCAGGACAGCGGTGAGGACATGCCGGAGGCCGGGCACGCTGCCGGTCCGGGCGTCACCGCGGAGGCCACCACCGAGCTGGACGCCCTGCGGCGCCGCCTCGCCGCCGTACGGATCTGAGAACTTCCGCCCTGCAGGGCGGAGGACGCGCCACATCCCGGGCGAGCCGCTCAACGCCCGGAGAACAGGGAGGGGAGACCGTGGCACAACACACGAGCAGCACGCTGGCGGAAATGATGCAGCAGGGCGCCGAGCGGGCCACCGGGGAGGCCGGCGTGGCCATCGACGGGCTGGGCACGCTGGCACGGGCGCTGGAGATGAAGGAGACCGCCTCGCGATTGGAGGCGACGGCCCTTCAATTGAGGTCGGACACCTTCAACCTGATGGTGATGGGGCGTTTCAAGAACGGCAAGTCCACCTTGCTGAACGCCCTGCTCGGCGGCACCACCCAGCCCGTCGACCTGGCGGGGCACCAGGGGCCCATGATCGTGGACGATCTGCCCGCCACCGCCACCCTCACCGGGGTCCGGTACGCCGAGGAGCCGTACATCAAGGCGTGGAGCTTCGAGGGCAAGTCCGAGTCCTGGCCCCTGGACCGTTATCTGCGGGAGTCCACCCTCGACATCGACGAGCAGGAGAGCGAACGCCGCTTCCGGCACATCCGCGAGTTCGAAATGGGTTTCCCCGCCAGGCTCTGCAAAGCCGGCGTCGTCGTCTACGACTCGCCGGGACTGGACGAACACCCCACGCGTACCAAGGTCACCCAGGAGGCCACCCAACGCTGCGACGCCGCCGTACTGGTCTACCGCAGTGATGTGCTGATGGGCCAGAACGAGCTGATGAACGCCTCCGACCTGGTGCGGGAGGGTACCCGGATCTTCACGGTGGTCAACCTCTTCCACGCCCGCCCCGCCGACGACCGGCTCATGGGGTTCGTCTGGAACAGGTACGTCCGCGACCAGCTCGGCGGTCCCGCCTGGGCGGGCCAGGACCTCGCCTCTCGTGACATCTACTTCGTCGACGCCGAACGCGCCCGCCGCGGCGTCTACGGCGACGATCCGGAACTGGTCGAGGCATCCGGCCTGGCCGAACTCGAGCGGCGGCTGGGCGACTTCCTCCTGCGCGACCGCCACCATGTGCACCTCAAGCGGTACACCACCCAGGCCACCCATCTGGCCCAGGCGGTCGACCAGCACATCGACCAGCGGGTGAAGGCCGCCCGCACCGACCAGACCCGGCTGCGTGAGGCGTACGCGGGCATGCTGCCCACCCTCTCGGCGATCCGCAGCCGCCCGGCCAAGCTGCCCGCGCTCTTCGCCCGATACCGTGCCGAGGCCGAAGCCGCCCTGACCACGAGCCTCACGGCGCGGACCGCCACCATGCGTGACGGCCTGGCCGACCATGTGGAGGGGGTGGAGGTCAACCTCGGCAAGATGCTCGGGGTGATTCAGCAGAAGAAGGCGGCGGCCACCATTTCCGAGGCGGTCCAGCAGTACATCACCGACAGCCTCTCGGGCTGGGCCGACGCCGAGGCGCAGGACCTGCTCGTGCCGCTGCTCAAGCACCTGGCGGACGACATCGAGGTGGAGATCGTAGCGATCGGCAGGGAGTTCGACGCCCTGCACCTGGAACTGACCGGGTGGGAGGTCGCCCCGGGCGGCAAACCTCTGGTCGGCACCACCGAGCGCGTGCTGGCCGCGGTGGCCGGTTTCGCGCTGGGCGGGCTGGGCGGTGCCGTGGCCGGGGGCGCGGCAGGCTGGCGTGGCGCGGCCGGCGGCGCGGGCGCCGCCCTGGGCGCAGCGGTCGTCCTCGGCATGCTCGGCGTCAGCCCCGCCGCGCCGATCGTCATTCCGGCGGTGCTGGCCGCCTCACTCCTGGGCAGCATGGGTGGTGGCAGCTTCAACCTGGAGAAGCGCCTCAAGCGCAGGGCGGTCGAGGACGCCGACGCGGGGCTGCGCGATCTGCCGGTACAACTCGGCCCGCAGCTCACCGAGCGCGTGCGAGCAGGCTTCGAGGAGTTGGAGAACCTCGTCACCCAGGAGATCACCGCCGTGATCGAGGAGGAGGAGAACAACATCCGGTCCATGGTCGAGGAGAACCAGCGCGACCAGCACGAACGCGACCAGGCTCTGACCCGGCTCGGCGAAGCCAAGACCACGGTCGCCGGACATCTGGTTCAACTGCAGAAGGCCCTCACCACCGCACAGCAGGTGTGAACCGGTGACCTGGACCCGCAGTACCGCACGGCCGGCGGTGGCACTGCCGCCGGCCCTTGCCCGAGAACTCGCACAACACCACGGCGACGCCTGTCACCGGCGGTTCACCACCGAACTGGAGCGGGTACGGACCGTGCTGGCCGCGCCCGGCACCACGGTGGTCTTCGGCGGCCACTTCAGTGCCGGCAAGTCCAGCCTCCTCAACCTGCTCATCGGCCGTCCGCTCCTGCCGGTCGACGACTTCCCGGAGACGGGAGTCGCCTGCGTGATCAGAAGGGGATCCGCCGACCGCGTCACCGTCGTCCGCGCCGGCCGGCGCGCAGAGATGCCGTGCACCACCGACGCCATCGCAGAGGCCGTCTCCCTGGTCGCCGCCGACGGCGACTACCGCCGCGAGGTGCTGGAGAGTTGTCGCGTGGTGATCGAGCTGGCCGACTGCCCGGTCCCGGACCGCGTGCGCTGGGTCGACTCACCCGGCATCAACGACACCGATGCCATGACCACCCGGGCTGCCGAGGCCGCCGCCCATGCCGACCTGCTGGTCTGGGTCGTCAACTCCCGGCAGCCGATCTCCACCAGCGAGGAGGAATTCCTCCGGGCCCACCGCGAACGGCACGGACCCGACTCGGTGGTGCTGCTGGTCAATGTCTTCCTCACCGAGGACACCCCCGAGCAGTGGCAGCGCTTCCTGGCCACCAGGGCCGACCACCACCGGGCCCGGCTCCACCACGCACTCGACGGCGCGCTGCCTACAGGACTCGTCTTCGTCAGTGCCCGCGCGGCCGCCGCCGACCCCGGCCACTTCGGCGGACCCGAGGCCCGTGCTCTGCTCGACGGGATCGGCCACGCCGACCCGGCGGTGGCAACCGCCCGGCGAGCCCGTGCGGCGGCGCTGCTGCGCCCCCTGGTCGACGAGGCCGCATTCCGGATCCGCGAGCAGCGGTCCGTCCTGGAACAGGAACGCGCCGGCAACGACCTGCTGCGGGCCGACCTCGCCACCGCCGGCGAGCTCTTCCGCTCCCAGATGGAGCGGGCTGTGGACGACTGCGCACGGCAATGGGAGATACGAGCCCGCGCCTGCGGTGAGCAGGTCGCGAACCAGCTGACGACCGGCCCGGTTCAGCGTGACGGCAGCTACGGCCGCCTGCTCACCGGACATCTGCAGGAGGCATCCGCCGAACTGGCCGACGCCCTGGCCCGGACGCTGGACCGGAGCGCCACCACCACCGGGCATGCGGCCCTCACCGAGACGGAGACCCGACAGCTGGCGGAGCTGCTGCGGCCTCCCGCGGTCACCGTCGAGGTGCCGGGCCGGCTCGCCGGACGCCTGCCCGAACTGCGCACCAACAGCCTCGGGCGCACCGTCAGCGGGCGGATCGGCTCGATGATGCCCTCACTGTCGGTCAAAGCCCTGCGGACCATCGACCAGGTCGTCAACGCGGCGGCCGACTCGGTCGAGCGGGCCAAGGAGGCCGCCGAGTCCGCCGTACCCGACCGGGAACGCACCCGGGCGAACATCATGGCCGCAGCGGCCGTGGCCGCACAGCACGCCAAGGAACGGCGCAGCCGGATCCTCCAGCTGCTGGGGGGCGCCTGCCGTCCCCTCACCCCACCCCCGAGCGACTCCGACTCCGGCCCGCTCACCGTCCTGGAAGCGCTGCACCGGCACCTCACCGACTGCCTGGACAGCTGCGGAGGAAATCCGTGACCGGCGTTCTCGGCATCGACCTGCAGTACGCGCGCACCGTCGTGGCACTGCGTGAGGGCAGGCCCGGGGCCGCCCGGCTGTCCCTGCTCGGCGACGGCCGGCGGACTTTGATCCCCAACGCATGCGCCGACGACGCCTGGGGCAGCGCGGCAGCCGAACAGCTGTTGGGCGACGGGCCCGCCACGGCCGAGCGGCTCCTCGCCTGGCGCAGCGACCCCTGGTCCCAGCGCTTCCTGCGTGGCGTACACCGGCGCACCGCCCGCTACCTGGGTTTGGTCGGCGCCACACCCGCTCTCGGCTGCTCCACCGTCGTGTGCACGGGTCCGAGAACTCCGGCAGACGCCGAACACCGCTGCCAGGAATCCGGCCTGGGCAGACCGTCGAGGATCGGCGCCGCCGATGCCCTGGTCTGCCGCTGGCTGGCAGAGGGCGGTGCGGTGCCACCCGACCGGGCCACGGTGCTGGCCGTGGTGTGCGGGGAACGGTGGACCGTGCTCGCGCCCTACCAGGTGGCGTACGCCGACGGACAACCCCTGCTCGACCGCCGTGCGGTGGACGCCGTCCACGCGGAGGGCGCGGGCGCGTGGACGGACCTGGTCGCCCAGGAGGTGCTGGCCCGGTGCGACGAGGGCAGCCCGGCCCGCGACCTGCTCGCCCTGCTGGACGCGGCCCTGGAGTGCGCGGGCCTGCTCGACGCCGAGGCGGTGGTGCCCTGGTACGGCCCACTGGCCGATCGGATGTTCACCCCGCTCGCCCTGCACCGCGACGAACTGGCCGGACGGCCGGAGGTGGCAGGCACCGTCAGCCAGGTGCAGGCCCTGGCGGAAGCTTCCGCGCCGGATGCCGAACTGGTCCTGGTCGGGGGCGTGGGCGGGGTGTGGCCCTTCCTGCGCGACGCCCTGGCGAGGCTTGCGCCGGTGTGGCGAAGCTCCGCCCCAGCGGCCGATCTGGCCGTGGGAGCGGCCTACTGGCCGGAGTTCCACGGCCGATTGCCGACGGCGGCACCCGGCATCGCACCGGCGTCGGACGATGCTTCCCCCGCCCCCGCCCCCAGCGACGGCCCAGCCGCACCGGGTCGCGAGGACATCCCGCCCTGGGAGCGCTGGTCCGGCTCACCGGAGTCCCCGTGACCATTCCCTGCCGCGCGGCCGCATCCGCGCAGCGCCTCGGCCCGGCGGTCCAGCGAGCCACGGGCGAAGCCCGCCGTCGCGGAAGGCCACTGATCCGCCGCGTTGGTGACCGGCCATGGCGGACCGGCTCCTTCATCCGCCCGCCGACACGCCGGTCCCGCACCCGCGGCAGCCATTGACGACCCCACGCACGCCGGAGCCACGATGACGTCCAAGCCCCCTGCCGTCCCCGGACCGCTGCCTCAGCTTCCCGTTCAGTTCTCCGGGCCCGGCGGACACGGGAGCCCGACCGCAACCGCCGACGCGCTGGTGGGGTCGGCCGGCTTCGCCGAGGCCATGCCGCACCTGCTGCTCGGCCTGCTGGAACGCCGCTACCTCACCGACTTCGATCCCACCCGATGGACCGTCAGACCGCCATCGGGAGACGGGCCCCGACCGCTGCTGCACGAGATCCGCGCCCTGGGCCGCCCGTCGTCCGAGTCAGGCTGGGCTGCCGCTGTCCCCCACGTCCTCACCGCCTGCCACAGCGGTGGCCATCTGCTCAGTGTCGCGGTCCACGGTGACGGCAGCAGGCACCGCATCCACTGGGGCGGGCGCCGCCTCGCAGGCATTTCCAGGGGCTCCACCGAGGACTTCCTGCAGGGCCAGGCCGGGGTGCTGCGCGCCCACGTCCCGGGACTCGAACTCGGCCCGCCCGACTCATTCGAGGAGGGTTCCCACGCCGAGCTGGCCGCGTTCGTCCGCAGCGCTCCGGCCCTCGCCCTGATCACCGGTATTCCCGCCCCCGTCCAGGGCCGCAGTCCCGCCGCGTTCCAGTCACTCGACCGCCTTGCCGCAGCCGTCGGCGACCGCCGCTACGCCGTGGTGGTCGCAGCCGAACCCCTGTCCGCCGGGGAGCTCGACCGCACCCTCGACCAGTGTCGTCGCCTGCGCAGCGAAATCCACGCGCTGGTCCGGCACACCGTCGGCAGCCAGCAGGGAGAGACCAGTACCACCTCCACCACCGAGACCGCCGGACCCGAACCGGGCCTGCCGGCCTGCCTCACCGCCATCGCGGTCTTCTGCTCCATGGCCGGCATCTTCCCGGCCGTGCGCCCGCTGGCAACCGCTGCCCCCTCGGTCCTCCAGCTCGCTTCGCTCACCGGCGGCCCGCGCAACACCTCCCAGTCCAAGGGCGTCTCGACCCTCCGCAGCCACAACGCGGAGCTGCTCGACGCCACCGCCGAGGCCTGCGAAAAACTGCTCCAGCAGCACATCGACCGGCTGGAGACCGCCCGTGCCCAGGGCTGGTGGCGCACCGCCGTCTATCTGGCGGCCGAAAGCGAGGGCACCCTGGAGTCACTGGCGGGGGCGCTGCGCGGCACCTGCAGCGGCGAGGCCACCGCCCTCGACCCGCTGCGGGTGCTGCGGCTCCCGCCGGCCACCCTCCGCAACGCGGCCCTGCACGGCCGCGTCCTTCCCCTGGCGCCCGCGTCCGGCGGCGCCGGTCATCCCCTGGGTCCCGCATTCGACGCCCTGGCGACCTGCCTCACCTCCGCCGAACTCGCCGTCCTGGTGGGCCTTCCTCGCGGGCCGATGGCCGGACTGCCGATGCACGAGGTCGCCGAGTTCTCCCTCTCCGCCCCGCCACCGGAGCCGAAGGCCGTGACCGTCGGCCGTGTCACCGACGCCCAGGGCGGTGAGCACCAGCAGGTCACCGTGTCCGACCGGGCGCTGAACCGGCATGTCTTCATCACCGGCATGACTGGTTACGGCAAGACCACCACCGCCAAGAACCTGCTGGTCGAGGCGTACACCGAGCTGGGAGTGCCGTTCCTGGTCATCGAGCCTGCCAAGGCCGAGTACCGCCGGCTCGCCCAGCATCCGGCCCTCAAGGGCAGACTCCGTGTCTACGGCATCGGCCCGGACGCCCCGCTGCCGCTGCGGCTCAACCCGTTCGCACCGGTCGCCTCCGTGCCCCTCTCACGCCACATCGACCTGCTCAAGGCCGTGTTCAACGCGTCCTTCCCCATGTTCGCCGGCATGTCCTACGTCCTCGAGGACGCGATGCTCGAGGTCTACACCGAGCGCGGCTGGGATCTGCACACCTCTGCCAACGAGCTGCTCGGCGCGCGCCCGTCCGCACCGGACGTCGCCGCGCTCACCCCGACCATCAGGGAACTCCAGGACAAGATCGAGGAAGTCCTGGAGCGGCGCGCCTACGGACGCGAGGTCCATCAGAACCTCGGCGCCGCACTGCGCTCCCGGTTGGGCAGCCTGGTGGTGGGCACCAAGGGCATGGCCCTGGACACCCGCCGCTCGGTGCCCGTGGACGAGCTCTTCGCCCGGCCGGCACTGATCGAGCTGCGGAACCTCGGCGACGACGAGGAGAAGTCCTTCGTCATGGCCCTGCTGCTGTGCCGCCTGTACGAGTACGCCGAGTCACGCGCGGGGGCGTCCGCGCCGGAAGGCGAGGAGCTGCGCCACCTGACACTGATCGAGGAGGCCCACCGGCTGCTGCGCGCCGCCCGGCCGCCGTCCGGCGCCGAGACCCCCGATGCGCAGGCCAAGGCGGTGGCGATGTTCACCGACATGATGGCCGAGATGCGGGCGTACGGTGAGGGCTTCATCGTCGCCGACCAGGTGCCCACCAAGCTCGCGCCGGAGATCGTCAAGAACTCGAACGTCAAGATCCTGCACCGGCTGGTCGCCGCCGACGACCGCGCGGTCGTCGCCGCGACGGTCAACCTCACCGAGCAGCAGAGCCGCCATCTGGCCACTCTGCCGCCCGGTGAGGCCGTCGTCCACGACGAGCGGATCGGCTCTGCCGTGCTGGCCAGGATGCGGCCGCCCGAGCCCGTGGCCGTGCGGGTGCAAGGGGCGCTGGGCGCACCGGCCGAGGCCGACCGGGCGTATCTGCACCGTCACGGCGGCTGCCGCCGCTGTCCTGCGCCCTGCACGGTGCTGCACCTGGCCGACCGGGACAGCGCACGAGCCGCCGCGGACCATGCGCTTTCCCCCTTCTTCGACCGTCTGCTGCTGGGCACGGCGGAGCAGTTGTGGGATGCCTGGACGGCCTGGCGCTCGTCCGTGCCCGGGGGAAGCCTGGCGTACTGCACCTATGCGCAGGCCGCCAGGCGCCGGCTGGAGGGCCTCGGCGGACCGGACGGCGGCGCGGAGTTGCTCGAGCGTGACCGTGCCGCGCGGATCCTGGCGCGACTGGCGGAGGGCTGGCTGAAGGCGGAGCACCTGGACGGACCGGCACGTGAGCTGCTCTCCGAGATCCGTGCCGACCTGAACCGGACCATGGGCTCCCGCCCGCCCCGTGAGCTGCCAGGGTGCGCCACCTGCCCGAGCCGCTGCCGGGTGCTTCCACTGGTCGCCCCGGCCGTCCCGGCCCTCGCCGCTCCCGTGAGCGCCTGCGCCGACCGCCCGGTCCCTCTCGACACCCGGCTGCGCCAGCTGGCTGCCCTGGCCGAGGAACACCTTCCCGACGCCTGCCAGATACTCTCCGAAGGCCAGAGTCGGCGATCCCTCCTCTACTGCATGATCGTCAACGCCACCGCCGCAATCTCCCGTTCCCGGCGGCCGACCCCGGCCACGGACGCCGCTGTCGCCGAAACCCTCGCGGCGCTGCGCGGTGAAACCCCGTGAACGGACCGCTCCTTACGCGGCAAGGACCGCCGGTCCCGCTTGTGCAGGCCTTCTACGCGAGCGGGCGGCAGGCTGGAGAAGGCCCAGCAGGCCAGGAAATAGCGGTCCAGGCCGCGTACGAGGTCGTTGACAGAGCCCACGGCGGCCGGATGAAGAAGGCCGGCAATTACTCAGGTTGAACTCGTGGAGTCCGGTGGCCCGTGACGGTTTTTGATCGCTGCGGTACGACGTCGTCATGCGGTACGCGCATGGGGGCGGGCTGACCCCCAAGGAGCAGGAAAAGCGGGAGCGGGTGCGTCTTGAAACGGCCGAGCGGTTCGCTCGTGGTGAGAAGACCGAGGCCGTCGCGCGGGAGCTTCGGGTGACGTCACGGTCGGTGCGACGTTGGCGGCGGGAGTGGGAGGAGGGCGGTGCGGACGCCCTGCGCTCGAAGGGGCCGGCCTCGGTGGAACGGCTGAGCCCCAGGCAGTGGGAGCGGCTGGAGTGTGAGTTGAAGCGGGACCCGCTCGCGCACGGCTGAGACGACGAGTTCCAGGGGTGGACGCTGAAGCGGGTCAAGCTGCTGATCGGGCGGATGTTCCATGTCGGGTTCACGATCCAGGGCGTGTGGAAGCTGTTGCGACGGCACGGCTGGTCCGCGCAGGTGCCCCTGCGGCGGGCGATCGAACGCGACGACGAGGCGATCGAGGTGTGGAAGGCCGAGGTGTGGCTGCAGGTAAAAGGACCGCGGCGGACCTGGGCGCCCACATCTGCTTCGAGGACGAGGCAGGCCAGGGGCTGAGGCCGCCGAAGGGGCACACCTGGGCACCGCGCGAAGCCCGGCCGGTGGCGCGGGTGTGCGGACGCAACCGGGGACGGGTCAACATCGCCGGCGTGGTCTGCTACCGCGCAGGACACCGCTCCCGGTTCTTCTTCGACCTGCACATCTGGCACGGGCGCGGGGGCGAGCCGAAGGCGTTCTCCTGGCGCCAGTACCGCGACCTGATCGTCATGACCCACCTGCAGCTCGGTACGCCGGTGGTGTGGTGCTGGGACAACCTGAACGTGCATCTGGCGAAGGAGCTGGCCGATTTCGCCGAGCAACACCAGGACTGGTCACAGATCTTCCAGTTGCCCTCCTACGCACCGGAGCTGAACCCGGCCGAGGGGATCCGGTCGCTCCTCCAGCGGCACCTGGCCGACTTCGCCGCCGCCGATCTCACGCATCTCACCCGCGTGATCAAGCGGAAGCTGAAGAAGATCCAGTGCCGGCCCCACCTGGTCGACGGCTGTCTGCCACCCACCGGTCTGACCATTGACGACGAGGCGATCAGACCGCCGGACTCCGCGTAGTTCAACCCGAATAGCCCCGGAATGGCCCTGAAAAGGCATATACCGCGGATGTGCCCAGACCGCAGGGCCTCCCAAGAGTTCTTGCCGTTGCCTGGCCGAAGCGGCCGGTCAGCTCGTGCCACAAGTACGAGCCTGCCAGCGCCTCTTGCAGCGACTCGACGAACTGTTCTGCCTCGGGCGGTACGGCCGCCGGGGCCTCGGCCAGAGTGTCGACCCTGGCGGTCAGCAGATCGTTGACGACGGCAGCAGCGTCGCGCCGATTGAGCCCAAGGGCTTTGCGAGCAACCTCCACGCCGTTGTTGCCGACTGTGCCCTCATCGACCTCCCGGTCGTAGGACACGATGTCGTTGTGGAGGCTGACGGCGTCAACGAACGCGTCAACGGCGGTGCGGAACTCCCTGCATCGAACTGCATTCTCATGGAGCTCGCCCATCGCGTGCTCCATGAGCACGGCGGTGAACTGCAAGCCGCCGAAGTCACGGCGGGCTCCCAAATATTCGATCAGGTCGGTCAAGGCATGGTCGACGTGATCGAGCTCCCACAGCACCCCGTCGAGGAAGCGCCGCACACTGCTGATGAACCGATCGCGCCAGACCAGGCTCATGGTGGCGGACGTGCCGGTCCACAGATCTGCGAAGGCCCGCTCCACGGGATTGACCGGGCTCAGCGGCCGCGGCAATCCGTCCAACGGCAAGAACAGCATCAGCCGTTCCACCTGAGCTGCAGCCGACTCCTGGTCATGGTCACGCCGGTAGAGCGGCAGGAACAGGTCGTCAACGAACCACAGAGCAACATGCCAATCGGTGACCAGCTCCAACTCGCTGGCATCGGCGTCGGGATGGGTCAAGGCGATGAACAACGGGAAGTCGGCCCGATCGAACTTCTCCTCGCTCCACCTTTGAGGCCATTCCAAGTACTCGTCGTCGAACATGCCCATCTGCCGGGCCCACTCCTTGGCATGTGCGCGGGCCTGGTCAACATGGGGGTTGAGGCGGGACTCGAACGGCATGTGGAACTGCGGATGTGCAAGGGATCCCATGATCGGTTGCTTCCCTTCCCAAGCCCCGAGATGCCAGGGTTCACCCTACGGCCTAATACTGTGACTCTCCGATCATATGATTCGCTATTTGGCTCATGCTGAGCAGAGGGATCTCGCTGACGACGACTGGCCTGATCATGGACCATGACGCGACCAGACCATCGGACTCCACCAGTTCAACCTGAGTACCACGCGGATTCCATGCGGCCGCACGGCCGTTGAGCCTTCCGCATGCTGCCCTTCATCGCGCGCATCGGGTCATGGGGCCGGGCGCGGGAAATGCGAGAGCGGTATGCCCAGGAGCCACGGCCGCAAGAGCCGGCCGAGGAACAACAGCCGGAGTCGGGGCTCCGCGTACGCCGCCGCCAACGCCGGAACCCTCCATCGGCACGACAGTGGCCCATCGAGCAAGGACCTCCAGCCTGCCGACCCCAGCCGGTGGGAACGGGACACCACGCCGGACATGCGGACCGTGTCCGCGCTGATCGGCGCGTGCGTCGAGCGGTGCGCACCGTGCCAGGAGTCCCTCACTGCGATCGAGGATGCCGGCCCGACCTACTGCAGTCGGCGTTGGTGCGCCACCACGCCTCCGCTTGACACCCCCAGTGGCGGCGGCGTGCTGTACGTAGAGGCCGGGGCCCTGAAGTACAAGGGCAGCACGGCCACACCCACTCCCACGACGAGGGCCACGGCCACACGCACGGCTCCTGAACAAGCTCCCGGCCTCGGGGAGTTCCTGGGCGTGGTTCGCCCCGGGGCCGGGTCTTTCTAAATTCCATCGCCCTGTACTACAGGGGCGGTTACCGTCCGTCCATGGACGATTCACTCTCGTTCGAGAGCTTCTTCGAAGGCGCCAGTAAGGCCGCTCAGAAGGCCATGGAGGACCACGGGCGCCAGGAACCCCCTGGAGATCAAAGCCGCCCAGGTCGAGACTGAGGCGGCTCTGCTCCCTACGAGGAACCTGGATCAAGCAACTGGGCAGCCCCGTCCACATACAGTTGGGCGAGACACACGCAGGCTGAGCGCCCCCACTCGAAGCCCCGGTCCCACGGCCGGGACTTTCGCATGCCCCCGACGTCGCCAAGATGATCGGCCAGTTCACCCAGTACGGCGTCGTCGGCCTGGTCGTGATCCTGATGATCCTCGGCGTCATCGTCCCGACGTACGTCATGAACAACCTCACGGCCGACAGGGACAAGTGGCGTGAGGCGTTCGACAAGGAACGCGAGGCCCACCAGCTCTCCCGCGAGCCCGATTCGGGATACTGGCCCGATGCCGCAGCCATCGCTCAGTGTGGAACCCGAACCGATAACCGTCGACCCGCCTCATACCGCGGACCGCCCTCTCCTCACCCAGTCCTGGCTCGACCTCGCCTTCCTCCACTGGCCTGCCGACCCGGCAGACGTCGCCCCGCTCCTTCCGGTCGGCACCCGGCCGGACACACTGCACGGCATCACCTACGTCGGACTCGTCGCCTTCCGGATGCACCGCGTCGGATGGTTCCGCCTCCCCGGCATCCCCTACCTCGGCTCCTTCCCCGAGACCAACGTGCGCCTCTACTCCGTAGACACCCACGGGCGACGCGGTGTCGTCTTCCGCTCGCTGGACGCTTCTCGCCTGATCCCCGTCGCCATCGGACGAACCGTCGTCCGCCTTCCCTACGTCTGGTCGCGGATGAAGATCCACCAGCAGGGCACGACGATCACCTACACCAGCAGCCGACGCTGGCCCGGCCCTCGCAACGCGCACAGCAGCCTTGCGATACGGGTCAGCGAACGGGTCGAGGCACCGACCGAACTCGAGCACTTCCTCACCGCCCGCTGGGGCATGCACAGCACCTTCCTCGGCCGCCCCTTGTACCTCCCCAACGCTCACCCTCGCTGGCCACTCCACCGCGCCGAACTACTCCACTGCGACCAAACCCTCGTCACCAACGGAGGCTTGCCCGCCCCCACAGGAGCGCCCACAAGCGTGCTCTACTCCCCAGGAGTCCCGGTCCGGTTCACACGCCCGCCCCGCGCGCCGGCCGGCATACCCACCTCCCGAGCCCACCACCCCGCCGCCTGAGACCATGTCCTATGTGGTGAGGCGGACGAGTCGCTTGTAGCAGCACAGGGCGGCGGCCAGGCCGAGAAATGCCAGGTAATTGCGGGGGTTGCGCTCGTAGCGGGGGCTGAGGCGGCGGTAGCCGGACAGCCAGGACATGGTCCGCTCGATGACCCAGCGGCGTCGCCCTAATCGTTCGCTGGACTCGATGCCCTTGCGGGCGATCCGTACTCCGATGCGTTTCCACCGAAGCCATTTGCGCAGGTCGGACCGATCGTAGGCCTTGTCCGCATGCAGACGCTGGGGCTTGAAGTACCGGCCGTTGTGAGGGTCGTGTCTCGTTTGGTAACCCTCGACCATGGGCTTCAACCCTTCGCTGTCGTGGGTGTTGGCGGCCGAGATGCCGACGAGAAGGGGGGCAGTCCGTTCGCGTCCGACAGGATGTGCATCTTGGAACCCGGCTTGCCCCGGTCCACGGGGCTCGGACCTGTGTGTTCGCCCCTTTTTTAGCGCTCAGGTGGGCGGTGTCGAGGACAAAACGGGTGTCCTGCTGGCACTGGCGGTCGACTCCAAACCCTGGGCGGTCGGCTTCCTGCCCCTCCTCCTGGCGCTGCCGCGCCCCGCACGGCTGCGCTCCGCCGCCTCGGCGGCCGGCCTGGTGGCCGCGGCCTGGCTGCCCTTCTGTCTCACCCACATGGAGACCCTGGCCGCGGCCCGCTTCACCATTCCCAACCAGCCGGCGTCGTCCCTGCGCTGGTTCGGCGTGCACGATGCCGCCACCCCCTGGTGAGACCGCCCCGCCCAGATGGCCCTGGGATCGCCCTGGGCGCGCTGGCCGTCCGCCGGCACCGCTGGCCGGCGGTCGTGCTGCTCGCCGCCGACGCCCGGATCGTCCTGGACCCGAGCGTGTACACGTACTACACCGCCTCGGTCCTCCTCGGCACCCTGATCTGGGACTCGATCGGCCAGCGCCGTCTGGTCCCCTGGGTCAGCTGGGTCGCCCTCATCTCCCTGTACGGCAACGCCCTGCTGGTCCCCTCCGACTCGGCACAGGGCTTCATCCGCCTCGCCTTCGCGGTCGGCTCCGCCGCGTACGTCCTGTGGTGGCCGCAGCGCACACCCCGGGGTAGACGCAGGGGCCGACGGGCGCAGAGCCGACCGCCGTCGCCGTCCGACGGGGACGCCGTGGAAGTACCTCACCAGAGAGCCGAAACACCCCTCATGGAGACAACTTAGGGTGATGGTGCGATTACTCTTTGCGTCGTGAGGGTTTGCCCGGGTCACCCCAGCAGCCGCTCGGCGATGCGCGCCGTGGCGGCTGTCGCGGTGCTCCTGGCCGCCCTGATGCACCTGCTGGCCTGTGCCCACGGACCCGCGTCGCCGGCCTCGGCGCGGTATGACACCGTCCCGACCGTCCGCATCGACCTCGCTCAGGCCGGTGCCCTCTCGCCGGACCCCGCCTGCCGGCCGTCGGCCCCGGACCACGACGACGACTCGCACTGCTGCGGCGCAGACGAACCGACGGTCCAGGCACCGCGCGGCGCGGCCCGCTCCCTGCAGACGGTGCACGAGGCGCTGCCGGTCACCGTGGCCGCCTCCCGTCCGGCGTGCGTGATGCCGTCGGCGCACCCTCCGGCCGCCGGAACGGCCGGCTCCTCCCTGGGGCCCTCACCGGCTCGCCTGGGCGTGTGGCGGACCTGATCGCCCCTCGGCCACGCCCGACTCCCCCGCAGGCGCCGGGCGTGGCAGCCGATCACCGTCCTCCCCCCTACCCACGGCCGGTGGCCGCCCGCGGCCCGGCCGCAGGAGAAGCACGCCATGAACGACCCCACCAGCAGTCTCCCCGCACTCGTCGGGGACACCCCGGTCCTGTGGATCGGCGCACCCTTCACCGCCGCCGGAGGCGGTTTCTGGGCCAAGCTCGAAGGACACAACCCCGGAGGCATCAAGGACCGCGCCGCCCTGTACATGGTGCAAGCGGCCCGCGGACGTGGCGAGCTGCGGCCCGGCGCCCGGATCGTGGAGTCCACCTCCGGCACCCTCGGCCTCGGCCTGGCACTGGCCGGCGCCACCTTCGGGCACCCCGTCACGGTCGTCACCGACCCCGGCATGGAGCCCCTGATGACCGGCCTCCTCACCGCACACGGCGCCGAGGTCGAGGTGGTCCGGGCCCCGCACCCCACCGGCGGCTGGCAGCAGGCCCGACGGCACCGCGTCGCCGAACTGCTGGCCGCACATCCCGGCTCGTGGTGCCCGGACCAGTACAACAACCCCGACAACGTCACCGCCTACGCCCCGCTCGCCCGTGAACTGGCCGCCCAGCTCGGCCGTGTCGACGTCCTCGTGGTCTCCGTCGGCACCGGCGGGCACTCGGCCGGCATCGCCTCCGTACTGCGCCGCCACTCCCCCGGGCTGCACGTCGTCGGGGTCGACGCGACCGGCTCGACGATCTTCGGGCAGCCCGCCGCACCACGCCTGATGCGCGGCCTGGGCAGCAGCATCCACCCCCGCAACGTCGCCTACGGCCTCTTCGACGAGGTCCACTGGGTCGCCGCCCCGGAAGCGGTCTGGGCCGCCCGCCGCCTGGCCCGCGACCACTACGCGACCGGCGGCTGGAGCGTCGGCGCCGTCGCCCTGGTCGCGCGCTGGCTGGCCCGCACCCGGCCGGCCGGCGACCGGATCGTCGCCGTCTTCCCCGACGGCCCGCAGCGCTACGTCGGCACGGTCTACGACGACACCTACTGCCGTACGCACGACCTGCTCGGCCCCCCGCCCGCCGACGATCCCGACGAGATCGCCCACGCCGGCGTACGGGCCGTCACCCGCTGGACCCGCTGCACCCAGGTCGTCGACCCGCTCGCCACCGGCGACACCCCGCGGCCGGCCGGGGTCGCTCGATGAGGCAGCTGTGGCGGCAGACCCGCTCCTTTCCGCCCGCCGTACGGCTGCTGATGGCCAACCAGTTCGGCATCAACCTCGCCTTCTACATGCTCATGCCCTACCTGGCCGCGCATCTCTCCGGCCAACTGGGCCTGGCCGCCTGGGCGGTCGGGCTGGTGCTCGGCGTGCGCAACTTCTCCCAGCAGGGCATGTTCCTGATCGGCGGCACCCTCGCCGACCGCTTCGGCTACAAGGCGCCGATCATGACCGGGTGTCTCCTGCGCACCCTGGGCTTCGGCCTGCTCGGCTGGGTCGACAGCCTGCCCGCCCTGGTCGCCGCCTCCGCGGCCACGGGCTTCGCCGGCGCCCTGTTCAATCCGGCCGTGCGTGCCTGCCTCGCCGTCGAGGCGGGCGACCGCCGCGTCGACGCCTTCGCGACGTTCAACGTCTACTACCAGGCGGGCATGCTGCTCGGCCCAGTGGTCGGACTCGCGCTGCTGGCGGCCGACTTCAGCCTGGTGTGCGCGGTGGCCGCGGCCGTGTTCTGCGCACTCACGCTGCTCCAGTGGAGGGCCCTGCCCGCCCGGCACGTCGAGGCGGACGGCGCCGGGCGGGACCATGTGCTGACGCAGTGGCGCACGGTCGTCGCCAACCGGCCCTTCCTGCTCTTCGCCACGGCGATGATCGGCTCGAACGTGCTGACCTTCCAGATCTACCTGGCCCTTCCGCTCACCGCGGCCCACGCTCTCGGCTCGCACGGCACGACGCTGACCAGCGGGCTCTTCGTGGTCTCGGCCGCCGTGGCCGTCGCGGGACAGCTGCGCCTGACCGGCTGGGCGAAAGAGCGGTGGGAGCCCGCCGCGGCGCTGGTGCGGGGCCTGGTCGCCATGGGGCTGGCCTTCCTTCCGCTGGCGCTCACCCCGCACGGCTCGTCGGTCGGGGTGCCGGCCGCGTTGTTGGTGGCCGTGGTGCTGCTCTCGGCGGGAGCGGCGGTGACCTATCCGTTCGAGATGGACACGGTCGTCGCCCTGGCCGGAGGCCGTCTGGTCGCCACGCACTACGGCCTCTACAGCACCGTCTCCGGTCTGGGCATCACCCTCGGCAACCTCATCACCGGCGCTCTGCTGGACTTCGCCGCGCGGCACGACGCGTTCTGGCTCACCTGGACGGCCCTGACCGGCACCGGGCTTGCCTGCGCCGCCGCCGTCAGCGGCCTCGCCCGCGCCGGACACCTGGCGCGACGACTGCCCCAGCCCCTCCCCGCACAGCATGCGTGACACCCCACCCCGATGCAGACTCGACCCGAGACAGGCCGCCGCCACGAAGGGTGCGCACATGCATGCGATCGGCCACGCGCTGGCCATTGCCGGCTCGATGACCTGGGCGATCACCTGGGCGCTGATCCTGGGCTTCGCCCTGTCGGCCGTCGTTCAGGCGGTGGTGCGCCGGGCGACGATCGTACGGCTGCTCGGGGACGACCGGCCGCGTACGCTCGCCCGGGCGGCGGGACTCGGCGTGGCCTCGTCCTCCTGTTCGTACGCGGCGGTCGCACTCGCCCGCTCGCTGTTCAGCAAGGGCGCGAACTTCACCGCGGCGATGGCGTTCGAGATCGCCTCGACCAACCTGGTGGTGGAACTCGGCGTCATCCTGGCGCTGCTGATGGGCTGGCAGTTCACCGCCGCGGAGTTCGTCGGCGGCCCGGTGATGATCGTCGTGCTCGCCGTCCTCTTCCGTCTCCTGCTGCGCGAGCGTCTGCTGCGGGAGGCACGTGAGCAGGCCGACCGCGGGCTGGCGGGGTCCATGGAGGGACATGCGGCGATGGACATGTCCGTGCAGGGCGAGGGCGGCTTCGCCCGGCGGCTGTTCTCCCGCGAGGGGTTCACCTCCGTGTCGCACATCTTCGTCATGGAGTGGGCGGCGATCCTGCGGGATCTGGTGGCCGGCCTGCTCATCGCCGGGGCGATCGCCGCGTGGGTGCCGGACGAGTTCTGGCGTACGTTCTTCCGCGCGGACGATCCGGCCGTGGCGAAGGCCATCGGGCCGCTCATCGGCCCGCTGGTGGCGATCGCGGCGTTCGTCTGCTCGATCGGGAACGTGCCGCTGGCCGTGGTGTTGTGGAAGGGCGGCATCAGCTTCGGCGGCGTGATCGCCTTCATCTTCGCGGACCTGGTGATCCTGCCCATCCTGAACATCTACCGGAAGTACTACGGGACACGGACGGCCGTCTTCCTCCTCGCCACGTTCTACGTGGCGATGGCGGTCGCCGGATACGCCGTGGAGTTCCTCTTCGGCGGGCTCGGCCTGATCCCCGACCAGGCCGAGGCGAAGCTCCCCGAGGAGGGCGTCAGCTGGGACTACACGACCTGGCTGAACATCGCGTTCCTGCTGCTCGCCGCCGTCCTCGTCGTCCGTTTCCTGCGCACCGGCGGCCCCGCGATGCTCCGGATGATGGGCGGCTCACCGGAGCACGCGCAAGTCGCGTGACCGGTGCGGGGGCCGCGCGTTCAGCCGGCAGCGGCACCGAACCACTTGGGCAACACGCCGAGCAGCTCCTGCTGGTCCTCACCGGCCCACGCCACGTGGCCGTCCGGCCGCAGCAGCACCGCGGGCACGTCCAGCTCCTCGCTGACGTCGACGACGTGGTCGACCCGGTCCGCCCAGCCCGCCACCGAGAGCCGGCCGGTCTGGTCGAGCAGCAGTCCGCGGCCGTCGTGCATCAGCTCGTAGAGGCGTCCCCGCTTCAGCCCCACGTCCCGCATCCGCTGGCCGAGCAGTTCATGCCCCTCGCCGAAGTCGTAGCGGACCTCGACCGCGGTGATGAGCCCGGTCACGTACCGGTTCACCTCCTCGAAGTCCATCAGCTTCGCGAACAGCTGCCGCAGCGCGGTCGCACCCGGATCGGTCCCCAGAAGGGTGATCTGCGCACGGGTGTTGTCCAGCACGGCGGCGCCCACCGGGTGCCGTTCGGCGTGGTAGCTGTCCAGCAGCCCCTCCGGCGCCCAGCCGTCGACCGCGGCGGCCAGTTTCCAGCCGAGGTTGAACGCGTCCTGGATGCCGAGGTTGAGGCCCTGCCCACCGGTCGGCGGGTGGATGTGCGCCGCGTCGCCGGCCAGCAGCACCCGGCCGACCCGGTAGCGCTCGGCCTGCCGGGTGGCATCGCCGAACCGGGACAGCCAGCGCGGCGAGTGCACGCCGAAGTCGGTGCCCGCGAAGGCACGCAGCTGCCGCTTGAACTCCTCCAGGGTCGGCACGGTCGCACGGTCCTCGGCCACGCCGTCGGCCGGCACGACGACGCGGTACACCCGGTCCCCGCTGGGGCTGACGCCGAACCGCAGCTGAGTCCTGCGGACCTCCTCCACCACGGCGGCGATCACCGCCGGATCCTCGGTCACCTCCATTTCGCCCAGCAGCGTCTCGACCTTGGCGGGTTCGCCGGGGAATGCGACGCCGAGCCGCTTACGCACCGTGCTGCGGCCGCCGTCGCACCCGACGAGGTAGCGCGAGCGCAGCTGCGTACCGTCCGCCAGCTCGACGCTCACCCCGTCCGCGTCCTGGCTCAGCCCGACCACGTCGCAGCCACGCCGGATCTCGGTACCGAGTTCGAGGGCACGCTCCTCGAGCAGCCGCTCGGTGACCGGCTGCGGGGTGGCGACGCCGTACGGGTGAGCCGTGTCCAACCGGTCCGGCCACGGCTTGGCGATGCCGCCGAAGAGGCCTCCGACCTGGAATTTCTCACTGACCGCCAGGAACCGGTCCAGCAGGCCGCGCTGGTCCATCAGCTCGACGCTGCGCGCGTGCAGGCCCTGCCCGCGGGACTGCTCGGTCGGCTCGGTCAGTCTCTCCAGCACGACCACGTGCACGCCGTGCAGCCGCAACTCGCCGGCCAGCATCAAGCCGGTCGGTCCTCCGCCGACGACGATCACGTCGATCATCACTGCCCCCATGTGTATGTGCAGGTTGTGGCTTCGGCCGGTGATTCTGCGGCACGACGGGGGCCTTGCCGCAAGCCCCCCGGTGCGCTATACGTTGAGAGTGGCAAGGAGTGGTCGACCTCCTTGCCTTTCTCTATGTCGTCCGGCCTCTTCTGCCCGGCCCCTTTTTTCTCAGGTACCCCCACCGGGTATGCTGGTGGCGCTGACCACGCTCCGGTGATCAGCGGCTGCTGGAGGGAGGACAGGTCTTCATGGGCGGCGAACACATCCGCAGGCCGGGCATCACCCGGCTGCTGACGTTGTGCGCGATCCTGCTCGGTCTGTTCCTCATGCACGGCTCCCCGGCCACGGCCGTCGACGGCTGTCACGGCCGGACGGATCCGGCCGTCGTCATGCACGACGGCCACGACTCCGCGACGACATCGGCGGAGCCCACAGGGACCCAGCCCGCCACACTCCGGGCCGCGGACGACATGGCCCCGCACGGGACGCTGTGCGTCGCCACTCCCGCCCAGCAGCGCATCCCGCTGCCCGTCGCGCCGTTCACCGCCCTCTTCGCACTCGCCGCACTGGGGACCTGGGCCGTGCACCGCGCATGGCGTCCCGGCGGGACCGGGCGGCGCGGGCCACCGGGCGGGCGTCGTCTCCTCCTCCAGGTGTGCATCGCGCGGACGTGACAGGACCGCGCCGGAGCAGGCCCCTCCGGGCTGCCCGGCCGCAGCGTCCTGATCACCCCGCGCGCCACCCGGCGTGGTGCGCCACCCGGAAAGACACCCCAGCGATGTTCGCTTCCACCCGTTCCACCGTCCGTCGCCGTGCCCTCGCGGCCGTCGGCACCGCCGCCGCCCTCGCCCTGACGCTGGCCGCCTGCGGGTCCTCCGACGACTCCGCCATGCCCGGCATGCACCACAGCGCCAAGCCGACCGCGACCTCCGCGGCCGGAGCCGGCTCCTCTATGAGCGACATGCCCGGCATGGACCACGAGGCCGACGGCAACGGCCTGGCCGCCGCCAAGGACGGCTACCGCCTCACCAGCTCCGACACCGCCATGACCGCCGGGAAGCAGACGCCGTACCGCTTCACGGTCACCGGACCGGACGGCAAGCCGGTGACCGGCTTCGCCCTCGACCAGACCAAGCGGATGCACTTCTATGCCATCCGCTCCGACCTGACCGGGTTCCAGCACATCCACCCGACGATGGCCTCGGACGGCACCTGGACGGCCGGCCTCTCCTCTCTCGACTCCGGCTCATGGCGCATGTTCGCCTCCTTCACGCCGGAGAGCGGGAGCGGCAAGGGCAAGGACTTCGTGCTCAGCCGGACGGTGACGGTCCCGGGCACGTCCGCCAGGACCCGGCTGCCCGCCGCGGCCGACAGCACGACGGTCGACGGATACACGGTCACCGTGGAAGGCGAGCCCATGGCCGGCATGGCGCATCCGCTGACCGTACGGATCACCAAGGACGGCAAGCCCGTCACCGACCTCCAGCCCTACCTGGACACCTACGCCCACATGACCGCCTTCCACGAGGGCGACGCCGCGTTCGCCCACCTCCACCCCACGACCAAGGTCGACGGCGACCACGGCGGCCCCGACCTTTCCTTCCACGCCGAACTCCCCACCGCGGGCAACTGGCGGCTCTTCCTGCAGTTCCAGACCGGGGGCAAGCTCCACACGGCCGCCCTGACGCTGCGCGTGGGCTGACCTCACGCCGCGTCGCCCGCCGGCACCTCGTTCGGGGGTGCCGGCGGGCCGGCCCTGGCCGGTCGGGGCGGGCATCCAGCGCTTCATCTGCTTGCCGCGCTCGTTCGGAGTGTGGCAGTCTTCGGGGAGTTGATCTCCATTCACTCATGCACGACGAAGGACTGAAGCCATTGATCGCGGCGTCCCACAGCGGCCGCCGTCGGCACTGAACCCGCCCGCTTCCGCGGCAGCGGCCATCGGTGCCCTCGCGTCTCCTCACGGCGGCCCCACGTACATCCCGTGTTCCCGGCTGACAGGCCGGTCCCGCAGCCCTCGTGGCTGCCATCCAACGTGAGGTCATCTTCATCGTGCACACCGATGTCCAGAATTTCGCCGTCGCCAACCTGCTGCGCCGTCCGGCGACGGTCGAAGTCGGAGGCTTCGTCGTGGGAATCGATCCCACGACGACCAGCCCGTACGTCAACTACGCAACCCCGGTCCCCGGCGCCGAGCCGACCGACCGGGACGTCAGCGCCCTGATCGGGGCATTCCGCGAGCGTGGCCTGAGGCCCCGCCTGGAGTTCGCCCCGGACGCCGCACCCGCTGTCGAACCGGCCCTGCGCCGGGCAGGCTTCGCGACGGAGGCGGTCCATGAGTACATGGTCTGCACGCCCGCCACGCTGGCGGTGCCGACCGGGAGCATCGAGGTGGCGGCACCGGACACCGACGAGGACTACACGGCGATCGACGCCGCCCTCTCCGAGGCGTTCGGCGGCGAGTTCCCCGCTTCTCCGGAGGGCGCGGCCCGGCTGCGGCGCACCCAGGAGAGCGGCGGGGCCGTGCGGTTCGTCCGTGCCGCCGACGGCGGCTGCGCCGGTGCGGCCGTCTGCTCGGCACCCGCCCATGGCACGGCCGAGCTGGCGGGTGTGGGCACCCGGTCCGCGTACCGCGGTCGGGGCATCGCGGCCGCGGTCACTGCGGCCCTGGCCGAGACCGCGTTCGGCGGCGGGGCGTCGTCCGTCTGGCTCGAGTACTCGGGCGACGGGTCGCGCCGCGTGTATGAGCGGGTCGGCTTCCAGCCCCGGGGCACCCGCCTCTACCTGACGCTCGAAGGGTGACCCGCACCCGGCGGGGGCCGAGCCGTGCTCAGCCCTCGCCGGGCAGCGGGTGCTCCTTGACGAAGCGGCGGATCTCCGCGGTGAGGGCGGCCGGGTTGTCCAGCTGAACCAGGGTGCGGGCGTCGGGGATCTCCACATAGCGCGCGTCGGGCAGCAGTTCGGCGAGGCGACGGCCGGTGGCGGGAGGCATCATGCGGTCCTCGGCGCCCCAGGCGACCAGGGCCGGACGCGTGAAGGAGGGCAGGTTTCCGGCCGCCTTGACGTAGCACTCCGGGTCCACGTCGCGGCAGAACTTGGCGAAGTCGCGGCGGATGTCACGGCTCGTCAGCAGGGGGCCGTACCAGCGGGCGATCAGTTCCTTCGGCAGCGGCTTCTTCGCCATCCCGCCGAGGGACGTCTCCATGCGGGCGAGGAAGGGGAAGCGGAAGGACTGGATGAGGAGGAAGAGTCCGCCGGGGACCTTGCTCGCCCGGTGCAGCAGTCTGCCCTGTATGCCGGGCGGGTAGTTGTCCAGGGCCTCGCAGGAGGTGAGGACCAGGCGGGCGATGCGTTCGTCGCGTACACCGACGAGAAGTTGGGCCGTCCCGGTGTCGTTCTGGACGAGGGTGACGTCCCGCAGGTCCAGGCGGTCCATGAACTCGGCGAGCAGCCGGGCGATGCCGTGCGCGGAGAGGTCCGCGTCCGGGTGCATCGGGCGCCGGTGGCTGCCGACGGGCAGGACGGGGGCCAGGACGCGGAAGTCCGGCCGCAGATCCGTCACGACCTCGGACCACACCGACTCGTCGAAGCCGAGGCCGTGGACCAGGACCACCACCGGGCCCTCGCCTCCCGAGTCCTCGTAGTCGATCGTCCCCGCGCTCAGCTCGATCTGCGGCATGGCCCCGCCTCCGACCCCGTTGGCACCAGATAGAGCGTTCTAGTGACAGAATAGGGCACGGATGGGCACACAGCACCAGCGGCTTCCCGGAGGCTCCCGCCGTGAGCGACAGCAAGGCTCCCAGCACCCACGAGACCAGGCAGCGCATCGTGAGCGCCGGCACGGAGCTGTTCCGGCGCACGGGCTACACGGGCACCGGCATGAAGCAGATCGCGGCGGCCGCCGGTGCGCCCTTCGGGTCGATCTACCACTTCTTCCCGGGCGGGAAGGCCCAGTTGGGCGAGGAGGTGATCCGCACCTCGGGAGCCGTCTACCTGGGGCTCATCACCGCGCTGATGACGCCGTACGAGGACCGCGTCGCGGCCACCGCCGACGCCTTCACGGCCGCGGCCGGCACCCTCGCCGAACTCGACTTCGCCGACCCCTGCCCCATCGCCACGGTCGCGATGGAGGTCGCCGGCACCAACGAGGCGCTGCGCCAGGCCACTTCGGAGGTCTTCGACAGCTGGGTCGACCATCTCGCCGCGTACTACACAGAAGGGGGCATTCCCGAGCCCGCCGCCCGGGAGACGGCAAGCTCGGTCATCGCATTGCTGGAGGGCGCCTTCATGCTCGGCCGGGCCGCGCGCAGCACGACGCCGGTCCTCGCGGCGGCCAAGGCGGCAGCGGCGATCGTACGGGCGGCGCTGGCGGGCGAGTGACGGGGGCCCTCAGCCGCCTTCCCGGACGGGTCTCACAGCCGCTTTCTTAGCGGCATGTTAGATCTGCGCGGAGGACCTTGTCCGGGTGCGGCGGCGGCCCGCATGCTCGGGCGCACTCAGGTTCCGGGGGCACTCTCCCGCTCCCCGATCCCACGGATTTCCCCACCTGGAGCCGCCATGTCATCGTCTGCCGCCCTGCCCGGAAAGCCGCCGTCGGCCTCCCCCGGCAACCGCCGTCTCGCCCTCGTCGGCGGGTCCCTGGGCAACCTCGTCGAGTGGTACGACTGGTTCGTCTACGCCAGCTTCGCGATCTACTTCGCCGACGCGTTCTTCCCCGGCGACAACCCGACCACCAAGCTGCTGAACACGGCCGGCATCTTCGCCGTCGGCTTCCTGATGCGTCCGGTCGGCGGGTGGATCCTCGGGCGGGCGGCGGACCGGCACGGGCGCAAGAGCGCGCTCACCCTCACCGTCACCATGATGTCGGTGGCCGCCCTGCTCATCGCCGTCGCGCCCACCTACGGCCAGGCCGGCTACTTCGGCGCCGTGGTACTGCTGCTGGCCAGGCTGCTGCAGGGCCTGAGCATCGGAGGCGAGTACGCCGCCAGCGCCACCTATCTGACCGAGGCGTCCGCCCGCGACCGACGCGGGCTCGGCTCCTCGTTCCAGTACGTGTCGATGACGTGCGGCCAGCTCCTCGGCCTCGCCATCCTCATCACGATGCAGCACACCCTGACGACGGACCAGCTGGAGAGCTGGGGCTGGCGGATCCCGTTCGTGCTCGGTGCGCTGTTCGCCGGGGTGGTGTTCTGGCTGCGGCGGCGGCTGACCGAGACCGAGGCGTTCACCGAGGAGTCCGGGGCGGACGACCGTACGGACACCGCGCGCGGGACGCTCAGGGCGCTGTGGCAGCACCGCCGCGAGGCCGGGCTGGTCATGGCGCTCACCCTGGGCGGCACGGTGGCGTACTACACGTACACCACGTACCTCACCAAGTACCTGATCGGCAGCGCCGGCCTGGCCAAGTCCACGGCCACCCTGGTGAGTTTCACCGCGCTCACCGTCTTCGCGCTGCTCCAGCCCTTCGCCGGGATGCTCTCCGACCGGATCGGCCGCCGGCCACTGCTGATCACCTTCGCGGTCGGCTGCACGGTGGGCACGTACCCCATCATGACCGCCCTCGGCTCGGCGTCCTCGTACTGGCCGGCGCTGGGGCTGTCCCTGCTGGCTCTGGTCATCGTCACCGGGTACACCTCGATCAACGCGGCCGTGAAGGCGGAGCTGTTCCCCACCCGGGTGCGGGCCCTCGGGGTGGCGCTGCCGTACGCCGTCGCCAACGCGCTGTTCGGCGGGACGGCGGAGTACGTGGCCCTGTGGTTCAAGGACAGCGGTCACGAGAAGGTGTTCTTCTGGTACGTGTCGGGGTGCGCGCTCGTGTCACTGGTCACCTACGTGCTGATGCCGGACACCCGTAACGCGGCGCTCAGCCGCGCCGAGGCCGAGGCGGACACCGGACGCGACCGGTCTCCTGCGAAGGCCGCCGGCTGACGTGGTGGTGACCCGGGCGGTGCCGCTTCCGTAAGCTGCCGCCCAGGTCACCACGGCACGAGGACTTCACATGCACGCGCTGCTCGTCGAGGACGACGACCGTATGGCCCAGGCTCTGACCACGGCCCTCGCCCAGCGCGGGCACACGGTGCGCAGGGCCGGCCGGGCCCTGGACGCCCTGCGGTACGTCCACGCGGCCGAGTTCGTGCTGCTCGACCTCGGCCTGCCCGACCTGGACGGGCTTGAGCTGCTGCGGCGGCTGCGCACGGTGTGCGACGCGCCGCTGATCGTGGTGACGGCCCGCTGCGAGGAGCGCGACATCGTGCAGGGGCTGCGGGCCGGCGCCGACGACTACGTGGTCAAGCCGTTCCGGATGAACGAGCTGATGGCCCGGATCGACACCGTGCGCCGGCGCACCGGGGCAGCGGCGGCCCGTGGCACGGACGGCGGCTCAGGTCCCGTGCGCACCGGCGATGTGGAGATCGACATCGCGGGCCGTACGGTCACGGTCGACGGCGCGGAAGTACGGCTCACCCGGCGCGAGTTCGACGTCCTCGCCTTCCTCGCGGCGCGGCCGGACGAGGTGCACTCCCGCGAGGAGATCCTGGACCGGATCTGGGGCGACGCCTTCCTCGCCGCGTCCCGGTCCCTGGACGTGCACGTGGCGGGCATCCGCGCGAAGACGGGCCGCACCGAACTGGTGCGTACGGTGCGGGGCTTCGGGTATCAGCTCGGAACCGACGGCCGGGACGGGCGCCGGCCATGAGGCGCAGGCTGCTGGCCGTGCTGATGGTGCTCATCGGGGCCGCGACGCTGCTGCTGTCGGTTCCACTGGCCGGCTCCTACGCCGGCGGGCGGACAGAACATCTGCTGCTCCAGCGGCGCGCCGACGCCGTGCGGTTCGCCGACCTCGCGGACCGGGTGCGCACCGCCGCCGACCGTGCCGAACTGTCCACCGAGATCCGCCGGTACGCCGAGTTGTACGGCGCCTCGGTGACCGTGGTGGACTCCGCGGGGCGGACCCTCGCGCAGGCGGGGGCCGGCGTCTCACCGTCCGCCGCGGACGATGTCCTCGGCCGGGCGCTGACCGGGCGGTCCACCGAGCGGCTGCCGACCGTACGGCCGTGGGGGCCGGACCGGGTGGTGCTCGCCGAGCCGGTCGGCCGGGACGAACGGGTCAGCGGTGCGGTCCTGCTGGCCGTCCCGACCACCGCGGCCCGGTGGGACGTGACCGTGCGCTGGGCGCTCATCGCCTGCGGGGCGCTCACCGCCTTCGCGGCCGCGGCCCTGGTCGCGGCCGGCATCACGCGCTGGCTGATGCGCCCGGTCCGTGACCTCGACCGGGCTGTCGCCGCACTGGCGTCCGGCAGCCTGGAGACCCGGGCCGTCTCCGCCACGGGACCGCCCGAACTGCGCAGCCTGCGCCTGCACTTCAACGGCATGGCCGAGGCGGTCGCCGACTCACTCGGCCGCCAGCGCGCCTTCGTCGCCGACGCCTCGCACCAACTGCGCAACCCGCTGGCCACCCTGGTGCTGCAGCTGGAGAACGTCGAGCCGCATCTCGCGCCCGGCCCCGGCCGCAGGGAGCACGCGCGCGCCCTGGACGAGGCGGAGCGCCTGGAGGAGCTTCTGGATGGCCTGCTCGCGCTTGCGCGGGTGGAGTCGGGTACGGCGGAGCGGACCGAGCAGGACGTGTCCCGCGGGGTGCGTGAGCGGGTGGCCGCGTGGCAGCCGGTGTTCGAGGCGACCGGGGTGACGCTGAGCGCCGCTGCCGTGCGGGAGGGGTTGCGGGCGCCGGCCGTGCCGGACGCCGTCGGCCGGATCCTCGACGCGGTCCTCGACAACGCGGTCAAGTTCGTCCCCTCCGGCGGGCGGGTCGCGGTGACGGCCGCGCTCGCGGACGGTGAGGTCGTGGTGCGCGTCGCCGACGACGGGCCGGGGGTGCCGGACGATCAGCTCCCGCTGCTCACCCGACGTTTCGCCCGGGCGCCCGAGCATCAGAACGTGCCCGGCAGCGGCCTGGGCCTGGCCATCGCCGACGAGATCGCCCGCCTCAGCGGGGGCCGGCTCACCACGGCCGGCAACCGTCCCCACGGCCTGGTGGTGGAGCTGCGCCTGCCGGGTCCGGTGCCGGATCAGCCGTAGACCGAGCGGTAGTAGGCCACCGCGCCGGGGTGCAGGGGCACGTCCCCCGTGGCGACGGCGAACCTGGGTTCGAGCCGGGCGCCCGCCGTGACCTCCCGCAGCAGCACACGCCACCGGTCGAACACCACCTGGAGCACCTCGCGCACCGCCTGCTGCGGCACCTGGGAGCGGGCGAGCAGATAGTTGCCCACGCCGACGGTGCCGACCGGCTCGGTGAGCCCGTACACGCCGGCCGGGAGGGTGACCGCCGTGTAGACGGGGCCGTACGTGTCGCGCAGGACGGCGGCCTGTTCCTCCAGCGGCAGGAAGCGCAACGGGAATGCGCGGGCGAGCGCCGACAGGGCGGGGGTCGGCACTCCCCCGGCCCAGATCAGCGCGTCGACGGTGCCCGTGCGCAGCGCCTGGACCGAGGCGGCGAGGCCGAGCTGTCGTTGCCGTACCGACCGCTTTCCGGTCAGACCCGTCACCCGCAGCAGCCGGTTCGCCAGCACCTGTCCGCCGGAGCCCGCCGCGCCGGTGGCGACCGACCGGCCCGCGAGATCCCCCACGGACCGCACGGGTCCGTCGGCCGGTACGACCAGGTGCGTGTAGTTGACGTAGACGCGGGCGAGAGCCGTCACGGCGGCCCGGCTGGAGAACGGCTCCCGCCCCTGGACGGCGTCCTCGGCGGCGTCTGCCATCGCCAGGCCCAGGTCCGCCGATCCGGCGCCGAGTCTGCGGAGGTTGTCCACGCTGGCCGAGGTGCTGAGCGGGGTGATGTGCAGCCGGGGGACGGCCCGTGCGGCCTGGGCGGCCAGTGCCTTGCCGAAGGCGTTGTAGGGCCCGCCGGGCGCTCCCGTCGCGAGCCTGAGCCGCCAGTCGGGTCCGCCGTCGCCGGCGCAGCCGGCCAGGGGGAGGGCCGGGGCGCCGAGGAGCGCGGCCTCCAACAGGCCGCGGCGGCTCATCGGTCGACCGGTCACGCCCGCAGCGTAGCGGCTCCGCGCAAACCGGACGGCTCCACTCCCGCGTGGCTGGTGCGCGGAACGTGGCACTATCCTTGCGCCCTCGAACACGGGTAGGGAGAAGGGACATCGGCGTGGCGATGAAGGCCTTGCGTTCGGCGTTGGAAGCGGTCTATGTACGGCGCCTGAACCGCAAGCTGGAGGGCCTGCCCCGGCCGCGGCACGTGGCGATCATGCTGGACGGGAACCGGCGCTGGGCCAGGGGTGCGGGACATCAGGACGTCCGGGAGGGATACCGCGTCGGCGGTGCCAAGGTCACGGACTTCCTCCACTGGTGCACCGACGCCGGCATCAAGCACGTCACGCTGTGGATGCTGTCGGACGACAACCTCCACCGGCCGGCCGACGAACTCGGTCCCCTGCTCGACATAATCGAGGAGACCGTCCAGCGCATCTGCGCCCCCGGGGAGCCCTGGGAGATCGAGATCATCGGCGCGCTCGACCTGCTGCCCGGGAACACCGCCCGCGTCCTCAAGGAGGCCGCCGCCCTCACCCAGGGCCGCGGCGGGCTGAAGGTCGACGTCGCCGTCGGCTACGGCGGCCGCCGGGAGATCGTCGACGCCGTCAAGGCGGCCTTCGACAAGCACATCAGCGCGGGAGGCGACCCCACGGAGCTGGCCGCCGACTTCGATCTGGAGCACATCACCGACAACCTGTACTCGCCGGCCGGGCACGACACCGACTTCATCATCCGTACCTCCGGCGAACAGCGCCTCTCCGGCTTCCTGTTGTGGCAGTCCGCCTACGCCGAGGTGCACTTCGTGGACGTCCTGTGGCCGGCGTTCCGCGAGATCGACCTGTTGCGGGCCCTGCGGTCGTACGCGGCCCGGGAGCGGCGTTACGGCCGCTGACGGACGCGGCGTGGTGCGCGCCCGGGTCATTCCCCGCCGACGGTTGCGAGAAGGTGGGCGACCAGGGGGTTCGGGTCGGCCGTGCGCCAGGCCACGGCGACCCGGGTGCGTGCGGCGGCGGGGACGATCCCGCGGAACGCGACGCCCTTGAGGCGGATGCGCCGGATGCCGGCCGGTGCCAGGGAGACACCCAGACCGGTCTCCACGAGGGCGCACACGGTCTGCCATTCCACCGCGTGCTGGGCCGTCCGGGGTGTGAAGCCCGCGTCCGCGCACAGGCCGGTGATCCGGTCGTACAGTCCGGGGCCGACCGACCGGGGCAGGAGCACGAACGGCGAGTCGGCCAACTGCGCGATTCGTACGGTCCGTTGGGCGGCCAAGGGGTGGGTGGCCGGGAGCACGGCCACGAAGGGCTCGCTGAGGACCGTCCGGAAGCCGATCTCCGGCTCGTCGGCGGGTGGTTCGCGCAGCAGGCCGATGTCGATGGTCCTGTCGTGCAGGGCCGCGATCTGCGGCGCCGTGGTCATCTCGTGGATGTCCAGGTGCACATCGGGGAACCGCTGCCGGAAGGTGCGCAGCAGTCCGGGCAGGACGGTCAGGGCGAGGGAGGCGGCGAATCCGATGCGCAGCCGGCCGGCCCGGCCGCTGCCGACGGCGCGGGCCGCGGCCAGGCCGTCCGCGAGGTCGGTGAGGGCCCGCCGGGCGGCCGGGAGCAGTTCGCGGCCGGGCGCAGTGAGCGCGACGTGTCCCGGCTCGCGGCTGAACAGCGCATGTCCGACCTTGTCCTCCAGGCGGCGGATCTGCTGGCTCAGCGGTGGCTGGGCGATGCCGAGCCGGGCGGCGGCGTGGCCGAAGTGGAGTTCCTCGGCGAGCACGACGAAGGCGTGCAGCTGCGCGAGGGGAAGTTCGGGTCGCGTCATACGCCCAGAGATATCAAATCATGCTCCTCACAGTATTAGACGTATCGATGCAGGTCACCTAGCGTTCGGCGCATGACAGAGCGACGTGCGATCCTCAGCGGCTCGGCCTTCGAGGAGCAGATCGGGTATGCCCGTGCCGTGGTGGACGGCGACTGGGTCCATGTGTCCGGGACGACCGGGTTCGACTACGCCACCATGACCATCTCCGACGACGTGGTGGAACAGGCCCAGCAGTGCCTCCACAACATCGGTGCCGCGCTGTCCCAGGCGGGCTGCGGCTTCGCGGACGTCGTACGGGTGCGCTACCTGCTGCCCGACCGCGAGGACTTCGAGCCCTGCTGGCCGGTCCTGCGCCGCTGCTTCGGCGAGGTCCGCCCGGCCGCGACGATGCTCGTCTGCGGCCTCGCCGACCCTCGGATGAAGATCGAGATCGAGGTGTACGCGCGGCGGCCGCGCACCTGAAGGGCCGTAGGATCGAGGCGTGTTCGAGTACCACGGCTGGATCACGGTGCGGGAAAGCGCGGGCGAGGAGGACGACGACTCGCGGCTGCGGCAGATCGTCGACGAGCTGCGCGAGCGCATCGCCGCGATGGACAGCCCCTACCTCCTCGACCTCCGGTGGATGAACGGCGAGCCGTTCATCCACCTGGGCGGGCATTCCAACCACCGCTCCGCGCCGGATGTCTTCGAGCTCTTCGCCCATGTGGCGACGATCGCTCCCGGCTCCTACGGGCTCCTCCACGTGCGCGACGACGAGGACCCGCGGCACGAGAACGAGACCCGCGTCCTCAGGCTCGTCCGGGGCACCCTCAGCGAGCACACGGAGCAGCTTCTTTCCCCGTGCGTCCCCACGCTGGAAGACCCGTTCACCGGCTAGGCCTCGTGCGGCTCCCGGTGGTGCCGATACGTCGGCCCGTCAGGCGTCGACAGCTCACTTCCGGTACGTGTCCGTCGCCGCCACCAGTGCCTCCGCCACACCGGGTGCCCCGGTAGTGTGGCCGGCGTCGTCCACCGTGACCAACTCGCTGCCGGGCCAGGCCTGGTGGAGGCGCCAGACGATGCCGAGGAGGTTGCCGAAGTCGAGCGATCCCTGCACGAGGGTGCCGGGGATACCGGCGAGGAGGTGGGCGTGGCGCAGGACCACGCCCTCGTCATTCTCCTCGCCCAGGAAGTGGTCGTTGCCCCAGTAGTGGGTGACGGTGCGGGCGAAGCCCATGCGGTACACGGGGTCCTCGAAGCGGGCGACGGAGCGCGGCGGTGCGGGGATGGTCGCCGTCTCCCAGTCGGTCCAGGCCCGTGCCGCCCGCTCCCGTACCGCGGGGTCTGGGGACTCCAGGAGCCGGTTGTAGGCCGCGGCGAGGTTGCCGTCGCGCTCGGCGGGCGGCAGCTCGGCCAGGAACCGGTCGAAGGCCTCCGGGAAGATCCTGCCGAGTCCCCTGGTGAGCAGCTCCACCTCGGCGTTGGAGCCTGTCGCGACTCCGGTCAGCACCAGCTCGGAGACGGATTCCGGATGGGTCTGCGCGTAGCGCAGGGCGAGCACCGAGCCCCATGACACGCCCCACACCAGCCAGCGTTCGATGCCGAGGTGCTGCCGCAGCAGCTCCAGGTCGGCCATGACGTGCGCGGTCGTGTTGACGCTCATGTCGGTGCCATAGCTGCTCGCGTGCGGTGTCGAACGGCCGCTGCCGCGCTGGTCGAGCAGGACGATCCGGTAGGCGGCCGGGTCGAACAGGCGCCGGGGGTAGGGTCCGCACCCGGATCCCGGACCGCCGTGCAGCACGACTGCCGGCTTGCCCTCGGGGTTGCCGCAGGTCTCCCAGTACACGAGGTTGTGGTCACCGACGTCGAGCATGCCGTGTGCGTACGGCTCGATCTCCGGATAGAGGGGCATCAGGGCACCGTAGCGTCGCCTCGGCCCCGCGTCGTCCTCATTTTGCGCCGGACAGGTCGATCGCCCGGTCGACGTCCTGCGGCTGCAGGACGCGCAGGATGCCTTCGAGGAGGTAGTAGTCGGCGTACGGGAGGGAGATCTCGATCCCGTCCTCGGCCGGACGGTTGCGGGCGCAGCGGGCGACGACGGCCCCGGCGCGCGTGGAGTTCCTGGTCAGGCAGGTCTTCGCCGACGTGGTCAGCAGCCGCAGGGCGGCTTCCCGGCACTCGGGTCTGCCCGTCGCCGCGGACAGGTCCAGCAGACCGCAGGCCATGATCGCGCCGGCGGAGGCGTCCTTGACGTCGTACGGCTGCTGGGGCGCCCGGTAGTCCCACACGGGGACGTGGTCGGCAGTGAGGGCGCCCAGCGCGTAGTCGGCGAGTCGGCGTGCGGTCGTCAGGAACTGCTGGTCGCCGGTGCGGCGGTGGATCGTGGTGAAGCCGTGGATGCCCCAGGCCTGTCCGCGCGCCCAGCAGGACGTGGGGCTGTAGCCCTGCACGGTGTTGGGACCGATCGGCGTGCCGGTGGCGGGGTCGAAGTCGTACACGTGGGGGGTCGAGCCGTCCGGGCGCGGGAACACCCGCTGGGCGGTGTTCGCGTGTTCCGCGGCGATGGCGAGGTACTTTTCGTCGCCCGTCTGCTCGCTCGCGAAGGCCAGCAGGTCGAGGTTCATCATCGTGTCCATGAGGAAGCCGAGGTCGTGGGTGGTGGTGTCGGTCTGGCGGGGTGCGAGCTTCTTGGCGGAGTCGAGCGCCAGGGTGCGGAAGGTGTCGTCGCCGCTGTGGAGCCAGGCCATCCAGAGCGTGCCGGGCCAGAAGCCGCCGACCCAGTCGCCGTTCTGCGAGTACACCCACTTCTCGGCCTTCGTGCCGACCGGAAAGGCCGTCACGCCCGGGGCGACGGTGCGGAGTTTCCCGATCGCGTGGTCGGCGGCGGCCCGGAGCGTACGGACGACCGAGGTGGGGGTCTGCTCGGCCGCCTGGGCCGCTGTCGTCGGCACCGCGAACAGGGCGGCGGCGGCCGCCGTGGTCAGCACGCTACGTCGGGAGATCTCCATCGGCTCGCATCCTCCAACTCGGCACAGATGGAAGCGGTGACGCGGCGGCGCATCAACAGGGCATAGGGGACGAGAGGTGAAATCCGGCCCAGGGGAGCGAGGGGTTCCGGTGGGGTCGCTCGGACACCTGTCCCAGAAGTACCCCGGAATTGTCCGTGATCTGTAACAGACGGATCCCGCAGTCAACTTATCCCGTCCTGACAGGTGCACGGGGGGACCCACCAACACGGCGAAGAGCGGGGCGGACATGGCACGGCATGGCGGGCGGGGATGGTACGGCCGGGTGGTCGCGGCGGCGGTCGGAGTGACGGCGGTGGCCGCCGCCACGTCGGTGTGGACCGCGCAGGCCGGCCAGACCGGTGGACATCAGGCGGCGCACCCCGCCGCCAAGAAGGCGGTGCCCGTGTCCGCCACGATCGTCCACGCCTCCGACGGCGGCGACCACGCGGTCAACATCACCATCGACGACGGCCCTGACCCGCAGTGGACCCCCCAGGTGCTGCAGGTGCTCAAGGACAACGGCGTGAAGGCGACGTTCTGCATGGTCGGCACCCAGGCGGAGGCCCACCCCGACATGGTCAAGAAGGTGGTGGCGGCCGGGCACCGGCTGTGCGACCACACGGTGTCGCACGACACCACCATGGACAAGAAGTCCGAGGCCTACCAGTCGCAGCAGATCCTGGACGCCGAGCGCCAGATCACGAAGGCGTCAGGGGGCGTACGGCCGATGTACTACCGTGCCCCGGGCGGCGCGTTCACGCCGTACAGCCGGCACCTCGCGGCCTCGCACGGGATGCGGCCGCTGGGCTGGAACGTCGACTCCAAGGACTTCGAGCGGCCCGGCACCGACGCCATCATCACCACCGTCAAGGGCGAGTTGCACAACGGCCCGACCGTGCTCTTCCACGACGCCGGCGGCGACCGCTCCCAGACCGTGGCCGCGCTGCGCACCCTGCTGCCCTGGCTGAAGCAGCAGGGGTACTCCTTCGGTTTCCCCGTTCGCTGAACAGGGCGCGGCTTCCCGCTTCTTCAGGCCTCGACCCCGGCTACGACGGTCCGCAGCGCCTCGGTCACCACGGGCCAGGCAGCCGAGTCGGGGTCGATCACGTCGAAGTGACCGGCCCCGGGCAGCTCGTGGAGTGTGGCGCCCGCCCGTGCGGCGTACCGTCGGGCCATGGCGACGGGCAGCGCCTCATCCAGGTCGCCGTGGACCACGACCGTACGGCCGGCGGGGACGCCGAGGGCTGCCGGGTCTGCGGCGGCATACCGGTCCGGGACCTGCCCCCTCCCACCACCGAGAAAGGCGGCGACGGCACCCCGGCCGCTGCCCCGTTCGTCGGCCCACGCCAGGTCCGCGGTGGGGGCGAGGGCGAGCACACCGAGCACGGCGGGCGGGGTTTCCGTCCGGCCGGGTGCGCCGTACGGTATGCGATGCCGGAGCGCGGCCCACAGGGCGAGGTGCCCGCCGGCCGAGTGCCCGGCGTAGACCACGCGCGCCGGGTCGACACGGCCGGGGGCGGCTTGCGCGGCGAGGTGGGGCAGCCGGTCGACGGCCTCCGCCGTGTCGGTCAACGTGACCGGCCAGCCCCCGCCGCCACCGACGCGGCGGTACTCGACGCCGGCGACCGCACAGCCGCTCTGCGCCGCCAAGGCCCGGACGAATCCCGCGACATGCTGCCGATCGTGCTCGGCGCGCCAGAAGCCGCCGTGGAAGAACAGCACCAGCGGAGCAGCCGGTCCCGATCCCGCGGCGGGCAGAAACAGATCGGCGACCTGGTCCGGATGCTCGCCGTAGACCAGCGGCTGAGAGGAGACCTGGGCACGGGACACGCTCACACCTCTCTTCGATGTATCTCGATTAGATGTATGAGCCTACAGCACGGGCACCGTGAACGTCTGGCGGTAACCCCAGTAGCTGCCTCTCCTGCTGACGACCGCCGATGAACCCGGGGGGAATTCCTGGTCAATGAATCGTTGGGACGGCCGTTCGGGTGCGAAGGGCTGCCTAACATGAGGCCGTCCCGCCGGAGTTCGCACCATCGTTGCGCTCAGCCGTGTGGACGTCTGCGTACGTCGTTCCGGAAAGGCTCGCCATGCCGTTGCCCCGCCTCGGCTCGCGGCCGGTCGCTCTCCGAACGGCTGGAGTGCTGCTCCTCGCCTTCGCCCTCGCCGTGGGAGGGACCCTGCTGGCGCTCTCCCTCATGGGCGGGCGCCCCGCTCGGGCCGCGCGGTCCGTCACGGTCGAGGTCTCGCCGAGCCGCTGCGGCCGCGGCTGGACCCGGCCGGCGTCCGGGGTGCAGACCTTCGACCTGCACAACGCCTCCGACGGCGCCGCCGAGGTCTACCTCGAGGACCCGGGCAGCCAGGTGGTGTACGGCGAGGTGGAGGGCATCGGCCCCGGTACGACACGGCAGTTGACCGTCCGGCTGGGCAAGGGCACGTACGCCTTCAAGTGCGTGCACGACGACGCCGACGCCGTCACCGGGCCCAGCGTCCGCGTCACGTCGGGGCGGCGCGGCCCGGGGGCGGCCCCCGTCACCGAGCACGACCTGATCCCGCCCGCGCTCGCCTACCAGAAGTGGGTCGGCGGCGGTCTGGACGAGCTGGTCCGGCTGACGACGAAGCTCGGCCGGGACATCGACCGCGGCGACCTCGCCGGCGCCCGGTCGGCCTGGCTGCCGGCCCATCTGGAGTACGAGCGGCTGGGGGCGGCGTACGACGCCTTCGGGGACGCGGACGGGCAGATCGACGGCACGGACGCGGGGCTGCCCGGCGGGGTGGGTGACCGGGGCTTCACCGGGTTCCACCGCGTCGAGTACGGCCTGTGGCACGGGCAGTCAGCGGGCCGCCTGCGCGCCCCGGCGACGGCGCTGGTCAAGGCGGTGACCCGGCTGCGGGACAGCTGGTCGCAGACCCGCATGGATCCGGCCCAGCTCGGTCTGCGCGCGCACGAGATCCTGGAGAACACTGTGCAGTTCGAGCTGACCGGCCGGACCGACTACGGCAGCGGCAGCAACCTCGCCACCGCCCGTGCCAACCTCGACGGCACCCGCGAGGTGCTGTCCCGGCTGCGTCCCCTGCTCACCACCCGGTACGCCGACCTGCCCGGCCTCGACCGGGACCTGGACCACGCGCAGCATCTGCTCGACGGGTTCCGGCACGGCGGCCGCTGGACCGCGCCGGCCGCCCTGCCCCGCGCCGGGCGGGAGCGCGTCGACTCGGTCTTCGGCGACCTGGTCGAGCGGCTCGCGTCGGTGGCGACCCTGTGCGATCCCCGGAGGACGGCGTGAGCGGAACGGACCGACCCGGCCCAGTGGGCAGGCGCGGCTTCCTGCGCGGTGCCGCCCTCGCGGGAGCCGGGCTCGCCACCGGTGCCGCCGCGCCCACAGCGGCTGTCGTCCCCGTCGTCCCCTTCCACGGTGCCCACCAGGCATCCGTGCTCGCGCCCTCGCGGCGGACCAGCGTGTTCGTGTCGCTCGACGTGACCGCCGAGCACCGCGCGGACCTGACCGACCTGCTGCGCACGCTCACCGACCGGGCCCGCTTCCTGGCCTCGGGCGGGACGCCGTCCCCGGTGGGCATCACCGGGCCGCCCGCGGACTCGGGCATCCTGGGCGACCGGCTGCCCTCGGGCGCGCTGGGCGTGACCGTCGGGGTCGGCGCCTCGCTCTTCGACGACCGGTTCGGGCTGGCCGCGCTGCGGCCCCGGCGGCTGACCGCCATGCCCGCCTTCCCGGACGACGACCTGCGGTCCGAGTGGTGTCACGGCGACCTCAGTCTCCAACTGCACGCCGACGACCCGGACACCACCCTGCACGCCCTGCGCGACATCGCCCGGCACACCCGGGGCGGCATGCAGGTCCGCTGGCGCCTGGACGGCTTCTCCGGTCCGCCCCGGCCCTCCGGCACCCCGCGCAATCTGCTCGGGTTCAAGGACGGCACCGCCAACCCGGACGCGAACAACGCCGGTGAGATGGACCGCCTGGTGTGGGTGGGCAGGGGCACGGGCGAGCCGGACTGGACGGTCGGCGGCAGCTATCAGGTCGTCCGGCTGATCCGGATGCTGGTGGAGTTCTGGGACCGGGTCTCGCTGAGCGAGCAGGAGCGGATGTTCGGCCGGGCCCGCTCCTCCGGCGCACCGCTGGACGGTGACCACGAGCACGACACGCCGAAGTACGCCGACGATCCCAAGGGCGACGTCATCCCGCTGGACGCCCACATACGCCTCGCCAACCCCCGCACGGCCGCCACCGCCCACCAGCGCATCCTGCGCCGCGCCTACAACTACGACCGGGGCATGGACGGCAACGGCAACCTCGACATGGGCCTGCTGTTCACCTGCTACCAGCAGGATCCGGTACGGCAGTTCGAGACCGTGCAGCACCGGCTGGCGGGAGAGCCGCTCTCCGACTACATCTCCCCGTTCGGCGGCGGCTACTTCTTCGCGCTGCCCGGCGTGCGGGACGCGACGGACTGGTACGGGCGCGCCCTGCTGGGCTGAGCCCGTCCGGACAACTCGGCGGGCAGGCGGGTCAATTCACCGTCAAGGTTTGCCCCGGCATCCCTGACCCGGTGTTCACTCCCGCGCCACCGTCCCTCCGCCGCCGCGCCCCGCCGCTCGCGCAGCATCCGTGCTCGTACGACGCACAGACGTTCCCGCCCGGAGGGTGAACCACCATGGCCAGCAGAGGAAGACGAGCGGCGACACGGAGCATCACGGCGCTCGCCGGAGCGGCCGCGCTCACGATGCTCGGCAGCAACGCGCCCGGCTGGGCGGCGGTGCCTTCCGGGCCGTCCTCGACCGCGACGCCCATCAAGCACGTCGTCGTGATCTTCGACGAGAACATCTCCTTCGACCACTACTTCGCCACGTACCCGAAGGCCGCCAACACGGACGGCACGAAGTTCAAGGCGTCGAGGAACACCCCCAAGAAAATCGACACCCTGGCCCACGCCGGGCTGCTCAGGACGAACCCCAACCAGTACACGCCGAAGCGGCTCTCCCCCGCCCAGGCGATGACCTGCGACCAGAACCACTCCTACGGGGCCGAGCAGTACGCGGCGAACGGCGGCAAGGCCGACCAGTACGTGCAGAACACCGAGGTCGACAAGTGCAGCGGGGGCCTGTTCGGCGAGCCCGGCCTCGTCATGGACTACTACGACGGCAACACCGTCACCGCGCTGTGGAACTACGCCCAGCACTACTCCCTGTCCGACCGCGCCTTCAGCTCGGTCTACGGCCCCTCCACGCCCGGTGCGCTCAACCTGATCTCCGGTCAGACGCACGGCGTGGTCTCCGTCGACCCGGCCACCGGCAAGCGGACGGCGACGCCCGACCCGTACGCCGTCAAGTCGCCCGACGCGAAGGGCGTGGGCACGGTGATCAACGACCCCGACCCGGCCTTCGACGACTGCTCCGGCAAGGACCACACCAGCACCAACGCGCTGGCGGCCATGCAGGGCGCCAACATCGGTGACCGGCTGAACACGAAGAAGGTGTCCTGGGGCTGGTTCCAGGGCGGCTTCCGGCCCTCGACCGCGTGGAAGGGAACGTCCGGGTCGTACGCCAAGTGCGACACCACGCACACCAACGTCGGCGGCGCGGCCGTCACCGACTACAGCCCGCACCACAACCCGTTCGCGTACTACAGGTCGACGGCCAACCCGCACCACCTGCCGCCGAAGAGCGTCTCGGAGATCGGCCACGACGGGCAGGCCAACCACAACTACGACCTGACCGACTTCACCGCCGCCGTCAAGGCGGGCAAGCTCCCGGCCGTCAGCTTCGTGAAGGCCGGTGAGTACCAGGACGGCCACGCCGGCTACTCCGACCCGCTCGACGAGCAGCACTTCCTCGTCAAGCAGATCAACGCGATCCAGCGCTCGCCGCAGTGGAAGTCGACCGCGGTCGTCGTCGCCTACGACGACTCGGACGGCTGGTACGACCACGCGTACGCCGCCCCGCGCAACGGCTCGAAGGACACCTCGCTCGGCTCCAACGGCAAGGCCACCGACAGCCCGGCCTGCCAGAACGGCCCCAAGGCGTCCGGCGGTTACGCCGACCGCTGTGGTCCTGGCACCCGCCAACCGCTGCTCGTGATCTCGCCGTACAGCAAGGTCAACAAGGTCGACCACACGCTGACGAACCAGGCGTCCATCACCCGGTTCATCGAGGACAACTGGCACACGGGCCGCATCGGCGACCACTCCTTCGACGCGACGGCCGGCTCCCTGGCGGGCATGTTCGACTTCGGGCACCCGAACAACAAGCAGGTGCTGCTGAACTCGGACGGCTCGGTGAAGTCCGTCGGACCCGTCAAGTACGTCGCCCCGGTGGCCACGAGCATCACGCCCGGCCCGGCGATGCAGAACACGGCTGCCACCACCGGCACTTCGGGGATACCGGCCCTCCCGGTCGGCCTCGGTGTGGGCGCCCTGCTGGCCGCCGGCGTCACCGGCACATACCTCACGCTGCGCCGCAGGCAGCAGGCCTGACCGACACCGCTCCCCAACGAGTGCGCCCCCGGCCGACGTCCGGGGGCGCACCCGGTTCAGGCTCTGACCGATGGCCGGGGGTCGCGCAGGCTGCTCGCTCTGCCCATCCACTGCAGCAGCGGACCGGTCATGAGGGTGGTGGCCAGCGCCATGAGGACGAGGACGGCGTACAGGTCCTGGCCGATCAGCCCCGCCGACCTGCCGACGTCCAGCACGATCAGCTCGGTGAGCCCGCGGGTGTTCACCATGACGGCGACCAGGGCCGACTGCCGGGTGTCCAGGCCGTGCACCCGGGCCGCCCCGTAGGCCGGTACGGCCTTGCCGGCGATCGCCACCACCAGGAGCACCCCCAACAGGCCGAAACCGTCCGCGCCCACCGTGCCGATGTCGACCGACAGCCCGGTGGACACGAAGAACAGCGGCAGCAGCATCCCGGAGGTCTGCTCCATCGGTCTCAGTACATCGGCGCCCGGCACACCGTCGCGGCGCGGCATGGCCAGCCCGGCGAGGAACCCGCCGAAGACGGCGTGCAGGCCGAGTGACTCGGTGACCCACGCACTGCCCAGAGCGAGGACCAACGCCACCGGGACCGGATTGCTCAGCAGCGTGGCCGGCCGGTTCAGCCACCAGCGCAGCGCGGGGCGGACCACGCCGAGGACGAACGCGGCGAAGGCCGCCAGCAGCGCCAGGGCGACCGGCCAGGACCAGCGGGTGGCCGGCCCGGAGTCGTTCCCGGAGTCGCTGAGCACCGCCGCCAGCACCAGCCAGGCCGCCACGTCCATGAAGCCGGCCGCCGCGATCGCCACCGTTCCCGCAGGAGTGCCTGCGGCCCCGCGCTCGCGCACGATGGCCGCCAGCACCGGCAGGGCGGTGATCGAGAGCGCCACCGCCATGAACATCGCGAACGAGTGCTGGCCCGCGTGCCGGGGGTCCACGGCGGAGAACAGTCCGCCGCACAGTTCCACGGCCCCCACCGCGAGCGCCATCGGGGTCAGCAGGGCCGCCACCGCGACGCTCACCGCGGTGCGTCCCGCCCGGAAGGTGCGGAACTCGATCTCGTAGCCCGCGACGAACAGGAACAGGACCACGGCGATCTGGGCCAGCACCGACAGGAACGGCCGCGCCTCGGCGGGGAACAGCCGCGCGGACGGGTCCCCGGGGAGCCGGCCCAGCAGGGTCGGTCCCAGGGCGATCCCGGCGAGGATCTGGCCGATCACCGCCGGCTGCCCCAGACGCCGGGCCAGGCCCCCGAACACCCAGGACACCAGGACGACGAGGGCCACGTCCCCGAGAACGGTGGCTACGAGATGACTCACGAGGGCGCCTCTCTCGCGGAGTGCCGGAACAGACCCGTGCGCTGGAACAGACCCTTGTGTATGCGGCTCTGGTGTCAGAGCTTCTCTGTCATGTCCCCCCAGACATATGTTCGTGAGCATACAAGTGGCCGATGAATCAGGCGTGTTGTGCGGTCGGGTTACCGGAAGTCGAGGCCACGGCCGCACCATGAGCCTCCCAAAAAGCGCTGGTCGATCTCCGGTCCGGATGCTGGGATGGCCCGATGTACGATCTTGCGTCGCCGACCGTGGACCGGGGCCGGTACGCGGACGCGGTGACTCCCTGGGAGCAGGAGTCCTGGCGGACCGCGGCCCTCGACTGGGTGGAGGCCGGGCTTGCGGCACACGGGCTGCGGGTGACCGGCCCGCTGAGGGTGCGGCTGCGGCCGTGGTCCGTCCTGGTGCGGGTGCCCGTGGCCGGGCGCGCGGCCGTGTGGTTCAAGGCGAATCCGCCGGCCAGCGGCTTCGAGGGCGCGCTGACCGCCGCGCTGGCCCGCTGGGTGCCTGAGCACGTGCTGGAGCCGCTCGCGGTCGACGCCGGCCGTGGCTGGTCCCTGCTGCCGGACGGGGGTGACCTCTTCCGGGACGTGCTGGAGCGGGAGACCGTGGAGCCCCGCGCCTGGGAGGACCTTCTCCGCCAGTACGCGAGCATGCAGCAGGCCCTGATCCCGCACGCGCGCGAGATCGAACGGCTGGGGGTCCCGAGCGCCCGGACCGCGGAACTGCCCGGAATCTTCGACGAGTTGCTCGCCGAGAACACGGCACTGCGGCCGGACGAACGCGCACGGCTCGACGCGCTGCGGCCCCGCCTGGTCGACTGGTGCGCCGAATTCGCGGCCTCGGGCATCGCCGACTCCCTCGACCACTCGGATCTGCACGACGGCCAGCTGTTCAACCCGGAACCGGGCCGGTACACCTTCTTCGACTGGGGCGACGCCGCCGTCTCCCACCCGTTCTGCAGCCTGCAGGTCACCGCCCGGCGGGCCTGCGACCGGTACGGGTCCGACGTGCTGGCGCGCCTGCGCGACGCCTACCTGGAGCCGTGGACGGGAGCCGGACGCACGTCAGCGGAACTCCGGCGCGCGGTGCGCCTCGCGTGGCGGCTGAGCGCCCTGGGGCGTGCCCGCGCCTGGGGCCGCCTGTTCCCGACCGCGCCCGGAACCGCTCCCCTGGCCGCGCAGAGCGCCCGCACGCTGCTGGAACTCACCGAGGATCCTCCGCTGTAGACGGCCGGCCGGATCGTCGGACACCACTCGTACGGCACAACGCCCGGCGCCCCGCCCCGGGTGCCGTCGTCACGGTGTCCCGCCGGGACCGTCCGCCGCCGGTGCCGCCGCCCCGAAGTCGTCGTGCGGTTGCGGGAGGCGGAGCCGGATCGGGAGCCTGGGCGAGGGACGAACCGGGCCGGATCCGGGAGGCGTGGTGATTCCAGCGCACGGCACACCCACCGTGGACCGCCGACGCTTCCTGGCCCTGTGCGCGGGCGCGAGCCTGGGCATGGCCGCCGCCTGCGCACCCGCGCACCCGCCCGCGCACCCCCGCCGGAACAGCGGGCTGCTTCCGGAGGCCGAACAGGACGCGCCGGGCACCGCCGACTGGCGGATCCGCTCGGCGGGCCCGCCGGACGCCGTGACCGGTTACACGGACCAGGTGAGCGTCGCCCCCGGCCAGGAATGCGGCCTGCACGTGTCGACCACCGCCGCCTCGTTCCAGGTCTCGGCGTTCCGCGTCGGCTGGTACGGCGGCAGGCAGGCCCGCCTCGTCTGGGCCTCACCGCGCATACCCGGCCGCGCCCAGCCGCCCCCGCACCTGCTGCCCGCCACCCGTACCGTGCGCGCCGACTGGCCCGCCACGCTGAGCATGGACACCACCGGGTGGCCGGAAGGCGCCTATCTGCTGCGGCTGGAGGCCGACACCGGTCACCAGCGTCACATCCCGCTGATCGTCCGCTCCGCCGAGGGCGCGGGCCGCACCGTCCTGCTGCACGCCCCGGCCACCTGGCAGGCCTACAACCGCTGGGGCGGCTACAGCCTCTACTCGGGCGCCTCGGGCGCGTACGCCACCCGGTCACTCGCGGTCAGCTTCGACCGCCCCTACGAGGGCAACGGCGCCGAGAAGTTCCTGGTCTACGAGTGGGCCCTGGTGGTGCTGGCCGAACGCCTGCGCATCCCGCTCGCCTACACCACCGGCGTCGACGTGCACCGGGACCCGTCGGTGCTCCACGGAGCGCACACCGTCGTCTGTCTGGGGCACGACGAGTACTGGACGCCCGAACAGCGGGCGCACGTCACCCGCGCCCGGGACGCCGGGACGAACGTGGCCTTCCTCGGCGCGAACACGTGCTTCCGCCGGGTCCGCCTCGAGGACGGGGAGGGGGCGGGCGACCGTACGGTGGTCTGCTACAAGACGTCCTACCGCGCCGACCCCCGCTATGCGTCCGACCCGGCGCTGGTGACCACCGACTACCGCAGCCCGCCCGCCGCCGACCCGGAGTCCTCGCTCACCGGCGTCCTGTACGAGGGTTATCCGGTCGACGCCCCCTATGTCGTGCACGCCGCCGATCACTGGCTGTACGACGGCACCGGCGTGCGCACCGGCGACGCCTTCGCCCATCTGGTGGGCGTCGAGTACGACCGTGTCACGCCCGTCGCCCCCGCTCCCGGCCCCCTGGAGATCACCGCGCACTCCCCCGTCGTCTGCGCCGGCCGCCCCAGTCACAGCGACTCGGCGTACTACACGGCTCCGAGCGGTGCCGGGGTGTTCGCGACCGGCACCATGCGCTGGGTGGAGGGGCTGCTCGCCGGCACCGGGGAACTCGGCCGCGACCACGGCATGGACGGCCGCACGCGCGGGTTCGTCACGCGCACCACGGAGAACCTGCTGCGCACCTTCGCGCAGGGCCCGGCGACCCGCACCGGCCGGCCACCGCGTCCGAACGTGGACGAGGTGTACGGCGGCACGGTTTGACGGCGGCCGGCGGGCCCCGGCGGCGCTACCGTGCCGGGTGCCCCGGGGCGCGGAGCCGGTCCCTGCGGGCGAGGTTGTAGAGCCGCAGCAGGTGCTTGGCCACGGCACAGGGCGCGGCGTCGGCGTGGCACTGGCGGCACGTCTGCATGTGCTGCTCGTAGGTGAAGCGAGCGCTTTCCAACGGATCGTTGTGCGCGTCATTGACAGATGACATGGAGATCTCCGGGCAGGGCGTGTCCTGGGACGCGCCGAGTTGACTGACTGGTACACCCAGAGCAAAGGTCATCATATTACTTGCGGTACTGGGAAACCGGCCGGTAACTACGTCCGACCTGGCCGGGACCGTGCGGTCAGTGGCCACCCGAGGGCTGGTCGCACCCGTCGTGGTCGGGGTAGCCGCCGAAGGCGTCCGCCTTGGTCGTGGCGCTGTCCAGGGTCCCGGCCAGACTGCCTTCCACGCACACCGGGTAGTCGTCGACCTGGACGAGGAAGCCGACGCCGCCCCCGCCCGGGTACGCCTGCACCTGCCCGCCGGAGTACCCAAGGCCGATGAGGGCCTTGCGGACGCTCTCGGGACTGAACTGCCCGCGCCTGCGCTGTGGTTCGAGCGCCTCCCGGACGCGCGCGACGGCCGCGAGGCCCTGGCAGCGGCGCTTGCCGTGCAGCTCGAACGGGATCATGAAGCCGTGGTTCTCGGCGTAGTGGTCGGTCGGTGGTGCGGTGGGGCTCGGGGTGGCCGTGGACGGCCGCGGCGAGGCGGTGGGGCTCTCGCCGGGGCACGGAAAGTCCTTGGGTGTGCTCGGCGTCGCCACCGCGCTGCGCGAGGACCCGCCCGCGTCGGCGTCGCCCCCGGCCCGCTGTGTGCCGCATCCGGCCGCCAGCACGGCCAGCAGCGCCAGCGGGACCGTCCCGGCCCGGACCCCCGTCGTCCTGATCTTCGTCATGCGCCGATCCTGACCGATGCCTGGGTCGGTGTCATGAGTTCTCATACTCAGAAGACCAGCCGTCTCAGCCGACGTCGGCCCGCTGCTCCCGCAGGGGTAGGGCGTGGTTCATGAAGGCGGTCGGGCCCACCTCGATCGAGGGCGGCGCGGCGGAGCACCCGTCAGCGGTGCATCAGTCCCCCGTCAGCGGCTCCTGCCACTCTCATTCATGTGAACGGCACGGGAAACCGGAGGCCGGGAACAGGGAGAGGTGCCCGGAGTGGCTGATCGGGGACCTACGAGCACACCTCAAGGTCGGGCCCCACGGGGCCCACGCAGGTTCGAATCCTGCCCTCTCCGCCAGAATGTGCGGGTGAACGACTACTGCCCGGTCCAGCGGGACCCCGCTCCGGAGTGGTACGGACGGCTTCACGTCCGTACCGCCGACCTCTCCCCGGCCTCGTGGCTCACCGAGTCCACCCCTGGGTACGCCATGGGAACGGTCGCGGGAGTCGCCGCGCCCGGCTTCGCGGCCTACGCGAGGGTCCTGCATCCGGCCTCCCTGGACGAGCGGCCGGTGCGCTGGTCGACGGTGGCCGCCGCGCATGGCACCCGGGTGACCCCGACCACGCGCTGGCACGAGGTCATCGGGGTGGACGAGGACTACCTGAACCGCTCCGACCTCGGCCTGCCCGGCGTGTGGGACGAGCATCCGGGCGAGGGGCCCACCCCGCCCGATGTCGCCAGGGCCCTGATCCCTGTGCTGGGCCGGCACACCGGGACCCCGGAGCGCTGCTGGTTCGGTCTGTGGTCCGGGTACGGGCGGTGGGAGTTCGACGGGATCCCCACGTTCGCGACGCCCGGCCGGGACGAGGTGCTGCTCGCCGGAACCCTGGCCGACGCCGTCTCACCGCTGGCCCTGGACGAGTTCGCCGAGCTGCCCGACCTGTGGTGGCCCGAGGACCGTGCCTGGTGCGTGGGCGGTGACGTGGACCTGGTCAGCACATACGTCGGCGGATCCCCCCAGCTCATCGCCGAGTTGCTGTCCGACCCGGAGCTGGAGGCCCACGCCGTGGGGGCGGGCGACCCGGTCGGCTGAGCATCACGTCTCCTGCCCTTTCGTGTCCGGCACGGCAGGCGCCGTCGCCGACGGCGGCAGCGGGCAGCACCGCAGCTCGGTCTTCCAGAACCTGCTGAGGACGGCTTCATCGAGCAGAGCCCCTTCGGCAGCTCCGGACCGCCCGCGAGCTTCCGGACCACGCTGGCGAGCTTCGCCGCCCTCGGCGGCCTGCATGAACGTGTCCCGCTGTACCAGCATCTCGGTCTGGGGCATCAGGACAGCGACTCCTGGCACAGCGGCGAGAACCCGCTGCTCTTCGACGGCTCGGGAACAAGAAGGCCGCATACAGCTCGGTGCTGTCCGCGCTCGGCTGAACACGGGAGCCGGCTCGCGCGCGTGCCTGCGCGGGGCCGGGCGCTTTCACCGACCGCAGGGAGGTGCCATGAGCGCGTCAATAGTCTTGTACTTGATCAAAATTCAGGGACCTGAACCGGCCGGAGGGACTGCCCGGCCTACTCGCCGGGGGCGAGGGTGCGCGCCAGGACGCGGGCCGTGTCGGCGACGAGGGCGTCGTCCACCGGTGCCTCCTTGGTGGCCTTCGTGGACAGCACGGCCAGCACGATCGGTGTCCCCCGGGTCGTCCAGGCGACGCCGATGTCGTTCGCGGTGGCGTAGTCCCCGGTGCCGGTCTTGTCGCCGAGGACCCAGCCCCGGGGCAGCCCGGCGCCGAACCGTTTGGCGCTGGTGGTGTTGCCCTTCAGCCAGGTGACGAGCTGCTCGCGGCCGGCGTCGTCCAGGGCCCGGCCCAGGGCCAGCCGCTCGAAGCTCCGCCCGACGGCCTCCGGCGTCGTCGTGTCGCGCAGGTCGCCGGGGATCGCGGTGTTGAGGTCGGTCTCCCAGCGGTCGAGCCGGCTCACCCGGTCGCCGAGCGACCGGAAGAAGCGGGTGAGGCCGGCCGGGCCGCCGATCTGGCGCAGCAGGAGGTTGCCGGCCGCGTTGTCGCTGTACTGGATCGCGGCCGCGCACACGTCGCCCACCCGCATGCCGGTGGCGAGGTGCTCCTCTGTCTTCGGCGAGTTCGCCAGGATGTCGTTCGGCGGGTAGTGGATCACCTTGTCCAGCGGTGCGCAGCCACCGTGGTCGCGCAGTACCGCCGCCGCCGCGAACGCCTTGAACGTCGAGCACATCGCGAACCGCTCCCCCGCGCGGTACGCGACGACCCGACCGGTGCGCACGTTGTGGGCGTACACGCCGAGCCGCGCGCCGTACCGCTGCTCCAGATCGCTCAACTCGGTGTGCGGATCGGCCGTTCCGGCGCCCGGGGCGGCTGAGGCGGTCGGCGCCCCTGCGGCGGGGGCCACCACGGCGGCGGTGGTGAGGGCGAGACCGGCCTTGAAGAGGCGGCGGCGCGGCATCGGATGGGCACTGGTCATGTGCGGAGTTCTCCCTGGTCGTCCGTCGTCGGCTTGGTGGATCTTCGACGGGGACCAGCGAAACAGCCGGACTCCACTCATGTCCAAGAGGGAACTTTGAACACCTCATAACTTATTGATATGACTGCTGGATGGATCTCCTCGCGCACCTCGAGGCGTACGTCGCGACCGTCGACGAGTCGAGCTTCTCGCGCGCGGCCGACCGGCTCGGGATCGCCCAGCCGCTCCTCAGCCGTCGCATCAAGACGCTGGAGGCCCACTTCGGGGGCCTGTTGTTCGACCGTTCACGGCGGCAGGTCACGACGACGGAGCTGGGTCTGCTGCTGCTTCCGTACGCGCAGGACGTGCTGGACCGGGCCCAGCGGCTCGGGCAGGTCGCCCGGTCGGCCCGCCAGGCCCAGATGCGTGCCGTAGGAGTGCCCACGGGCTGCGCCCCGGTGGCGCTGGCACGCGTCATCCGCGCGGGCACCGAGCGCGGGATCACGCTCGGCATGCGCGAACTGCCCCCGGCGGAACGGGTCTCCGGACTCGCCGACGGCTCGCTCACGTACGCTCTGGTGCGCGTTCCCCCGGAGCACGCCGGGGTCCGGGTACCGCTCGGGCTGGCGTCGGCGGCACCACCCGACGCGCCGGAGCCGGCGACCACCGGAGCAAGCGGCAGGCGACGCGCGATCCATCTGGAGGACCTGCGGCCACGCCGGAGCCGTGCCACGACCGGTGAACTGCCCGCCGCGCTGCCCCTCCTGACCCTGACCGAGGACGAAGTGCCGTACGCACAGGACCGATTGATCCGCGCCGCCGCCCGCGCCGGGCTGCCGGAGGGCCTGCTCAGGCCGGCCGGACCGGCGGCCACGGCCCTCGCCGAGACCCTGGCCGGCGGGGCGGTGCTGCTGTGTGCCGAGCCTTTCGCCCGGCAGCACGGGGCGAGTTGGGCGCCGCTGGCCGACGCCGCACTGCACCGGGGGTACGACGTGCAGGGGGCCCGAGGCCGACGCGGGCCGGTGGACGTACCCGGCTGGCTGGCCGTGCTGCTCGCCGCGGCGGCCGGTGCCACGACCGGAGCACCGGAGACGACACCGCCCGGGTCGGCGGCCGCGGACGCCTCGGCGCGGCTGGCGGCACGCGGATGAGCGCGGAACAGGTGTACCGCCCGGCCTACGTCGCCGGGGACGGCGCCCTGCTCGATGTCGCCGAGGCAATCGCGGCGGACTGGGCGGCGCTCGGGGTCCGTGGCTCGTTCCTCGCCCGCAACCTGGACTCGGGCGAGCAACTCGGCTTCGACGTCGACGAGACGATGCCCCTCGCGTCGGTCGTGAAGGTACCGCTCGCCCTGGTCGTGCTGGACCGGATCGCGGCCGGGGAACTCGACCCGGCGCACCCGGTCACGGTGGACCCGGCCACCAACAGCGTCGGCCCCACCGGGCTCGCGGCGTTCCGGCACCCGGCCACCGTGGCCGTCGGCGACCTTCTCCTCCTGATGCTCTCGGTGAGCGACAACGCCGCCGCCGACGCGCTGTTCGACCTGGTGCCGGTGGCGGACGTCGACGCCCGCCTGCGTGCGTGGGGGTGCGGCGGTATCCGGGTCCGGCATCACATGAACCACATGTACGAATGCGCGGCCGGAGCCGCCGGCAACGACTTCTCGCTCGCGCTGGAACTGGCCGTCCGCGACGAGCGTGCCGGACGGCACACCATCGAGACCCTGGATCCGGCCCACGCCAACGTCGGCTCGGCCTCGGCGCTGGTGGACCTGTTGCAGCGCGTGTGGGCGGACGAGATCTCCCGGCCCCGGGCGACGGCCGAGCTGCGCCGCCTGATGGGCTTCCAGGTCTTCACCCAGCGACTGGCGAGCGAACTGCGCGCGGACACGCTGCGGTGGAGCGGCAAGACCGGCACCTTCCTCCATCTGCGGCACGAGATCGGGGTGGTGCAGGCCGAGTCCGGCGACCGGATCGCCATGGCCGCGCTCACCCGCGCGGACCGGCGGGCCGGCCAGGCCCCGGACATCGACCTCGCGATAGGGATCGGCGCCCGACAGGCGTTCGAGGCGTTGCGCGGCTGAGGCGGCGGGGCCCGACGGCCGACGGGCGCCGGATCAGTCCCCGCCGAAGAGACGGGCACCGGATCAGTCCCGCCGAAAATGAGACGGCCACCTGGAGTTCCCGGTCTCGCGACCGTACGTGGGCGCGCGGGTGCGTTCGGTAGCCCGCAGGTGGTGCAGCCGGGACCGAGCACCCCCGGCGGGACCGAGCGACCTGTTGTGGGCGAGCCCGGACGAGCACAGGCTGGGAGCAGGAGTCCCACGGTCGCGAGGGCTACGGGTCTCGAGCGAAGGGAGCCGGAGCGATGGCCTCCGTCACCACCATGAGCGCGGCTCTGCCCGCCGAGCATCGTGTACAGCTGATGCAGCTCGCCCGTGAGGTCTCTTTCGCGGCCGGGACGCGGCTGTTCGAGGAGGGCCGGCGCGCCGACCGCTTCTGGATCGTGCGGACCGGGACCGTCGCCCTCGACCTGCGTGTACCCGGCCGTCGTCCCGCGGTCATCGAGTCGCTCGAACACGGCGAACTGGTCGGCTGGTCCTGGCACTTCCCGCCCCACCTGTGGCAGCTGGGGGGCGAGGCGCTGACTCCGGTGCGGGCCTGGGAGTTCGATGCGGAGGCGGTCTTGGAGCTGTGCGCCGCCGATCCCGAGTTCGGGCGGGCGGTCGCGGTCTGGGTCGGGCTGGTCGTGGCCCAGCGGCTGCACGCCTCCCGGGTCCGGCTGCTCGACCTCTACGCCCCCTACGGCAGCGGTGGCCTGCAATGACCGCTCCTCCACCGGCATCGTCGGCCCGGCCGGCGGAGACCATGGCCGGCAGCCCGCGCCACGTCGGCGACGTGATGACGCGAGCCGTCGTCACGGTGGGCCGGGCGGCCCTGTTCAAGGACATCGTCCAGCGGATGGCACAGTGGCACGTCGGTGCCCTGCCCGTACTGGAGGGTGACGGCAGGGTCGTCGGTGTGGTGTCCGAGGCCGATCTGCTGCCCAAGGAGGAGTTCCGGGAGAACGATCCGGACCGGTTGACGCAGCTGCGCCGGCTGTCCGACCTGGCCAAGGCCGGCGGGGTCCGGGCCGAGGAGCTGATGAGCGCCCCGGCCGTGACCGTCCGCGCCGACGCCACGCTCGCCGAGGCGGCGCGGATCATGGCCCTGCGGCACGTCGGGCTGCTGCCCGTGGTGAACGCCGAGGGTGTTCTGGAAGGCGTGGTCGGCCGCGGAGACCTGCTGACGGTGTTCCTGCGCCCGGACAACGACCTCGCCGACGAGGTCCGGCGGGACGTGGTCGACGTCCTCTTCCCCGCTCCGGTCGAGCCCGTGCACATCACCGTCGCCGAAGGGGTCGTGACCCTGACGGGACGGGTGCGCGACGCCACCCGGATTCCGCTCGCGGAACGCCTGGTACGGGGCGTGGAGGGTGTGGTGGGCGTGGACTGCCGGCTGACCGTGGCCGACAAGGACTGACATCACCGCCGCTGCTCAGGTTCCGCCGCTGCTGTAGTTCCGCCACTCGGGGCCGATCCGCTTCCATTCCTCGTCCCACTCGGACATGCGCCGGTGCATGCGCCAGGTGCGGACCAGCCAGCCCCCGGTCCAGACGGCCACGCCGGCCGAGGAGGCGGCGAGCACGCCGGTCAGGGTGGACTGCAGGGCCGCCTCCGCGGTGGAGAGGGGCGGCGACACCATCCGGTTCGTGCCGTCCGTCCACACCGTGAGCCGGCTGCCGGCCGGGGCGCCCGGGTAGACCTTCGCCCGGTCGGTGTGCACCGAGCCGTCCGGGGCCGTCCAGCGCACACTGGCCCACACCCGGCCGTCGTCGTAGCCGCTGCCGTTCGGCGGGGTCCTGGCCGCGTCGTCGGTCAGGACCGCGGACACCGCGTGGACCTGGGCCCGTCGCGCGGAGAACGCCGAGTCCACCGACATGGCGGCCGCCGCGCCCGCGACGGCGCCGCCGAAGAGCACGAGGATCCAGGTGACGAGCACGATCCAGGCCTCGACGACGTCGCTGTGCCGGCGCAGCGGGTTGCGACGCCATCGCCACCAGCGCACCCGGGTCACATTCGTGGGAGGTGTCCGCGTCATCGGTCGCCGCCTCCTCTCGCATACCGGCGGCCACCGGGCAGGGCGTGCGCTCCCGCTCGGCGTCCGGTTCCGGGCCGAGGTCCGGGTGACGGGGCTGACCGGGCAGCGCCCACCGCGGGCGGTGAGCGACACGGCACGGTGTGGTGCACCCGGCCGACAAGCGTCACTCCACCATCGTGCACCTCGAAACGGATCGGTGCCGCCCGCAGAGAAAAAGAGTCTTACGACGACGCAGATCTGGTCGGCGCGGTGTCCCGGACGGTCCCCGGGCAGGGGCCGATCGGCCCTTCCCCGCATCCCGGGAGACCGATTGTCTGGTGTCATGTCCGAGAACCAGTCGGGACCGGCACAGATGGCTGCGGACCACCCGCCCTACGGGGTGGTCGTCGTACCGCTGCACGGCGAGATCGACCTGCTGACCCTGCCCGCGCTGTCCCAGCGGCTCGACGCGCTGACCGAGGACCCCCGCCCGGACCTGGTTCTCGATCTGCGGCCGGTCGCGTTCATCGACTGCGCCGGGCTCGGGGTCCTGTGCCGGGCCCGGAACCGGACGCTGGCCCGGCGGGGCCGGCTGCGGCTGGTCGCCGACACCCCGGGCTTCCTGGGGTTGCTGCGGGCCACGGGCCTGTCGGGCGTCTTCGAGGTGCTCCCGAGTCCCCCGCCGGCCTCGGTACCGGACCCCGACGGCACCTGCCGCTAGCCCGGGAGGTGCCGTGTGACGGGGGCGCGCCGGCGGCTCCTGGATCGTGCCGCCGGACGACGGGGCCGGTTCAGCTGTGCCAGCTCCAGTCGGCGACCTCCGGCAGGTCGGTGCCGTGTTCGCGGATCCAGTCGTGGTGGCGGGTGCGGGCGTCGGCCATGGTCTGGCGGACGCCGGCGGCGCGCATCGCGAGGCCGGGCACGCGGTCGATGACGTCCATGACGAGCCGGTAGCGGTCGAGGTCGTTACGCACGACCATGTCGAACGGGGTGGTCGTGGTCCCGGACTCCTTGTAGCCGCGCACATGCAGGTTCTTGTGGCCCGTGCGGCGGTAGGCGAGGCGGTGGATCAGCCACGGGTAGCCGTGGTAGGCGAAGATCACCGGCTTGTCGGCGGTGAACAGCCCGTCGAACTCGAAGTCGCTCATCCCGTGCGGATGCTCCTCGCGCGGCATAAGCCGGGTCATGTCGACCACGTTGACCACCCGCACCGCGAGCTGGGGCAGGTGCCGGCGCAGCAACTGCGCGGCGGCCAGCACCTCTTGAGTGGGCACGTCACCCGCGCAGGCCAGGACGACGTCCGGTTCCTCGCCGTTCTCGGTGCCGGCCCACTCCCAGATCCCGGCGCCGCAGGCGCAGTGGACGCGGGCCTGGTCCAGGGACAGCCAGTCGTAGCAGGGCTGCTTGCCGGCCACGATCACGTTGACGTAGTCCCGGCTGCGCAGGACGTGGTCGGTCACGGACAGCAGGGTGTTGGCGTCCGGCGGCAGATAGACGCGCACCACCTCGGGGCTCTTGTTGAGGACGTGGTCGACGAAGCCGGGATCCTGGTGCGAGAAGCCGTTGTGGTCCTGCCGCCACACGTGCGAGGTCAGCAGGTAGTTGAGGGAGGCGACGGGGGCCCGCCAGGGCAGCCGGCGCGAGGTCTTCAGCCACTTGATGTGCTGGTTGACCATGGAGTCGACGATGTGCACGAACGCCTCGTAGCAGGAGAACAGTCCGTGCCGGCCGGTGAGCAGATAGCCCTCCAGCCAGCCCTGGCAGAGGTGTTCGGAGAGGATCTCCATCACCCGGCCGTGCCGGTCCAGGTGTTCGTCGACCGGGAGCGTCTCGGCCTGCCAGGCCTTGCCGCTGGCCTCGAAGACGGCCTGGAGCCGGTTGGAGGCGGTCTCGTCCGGTCCGACGAGCCGGAAGTCCCGCCGCGCGCCGGTGTCCCGCATGACCTGTTCGATCAGGTTGCCCAGGACCCGGGTGGGTTCGTGCAGGGTCGTGCCGGGCTTGTCGACGGGTACGGCGATGTCGTCGAGGGCCGGCAGGGGCAGCTCACGGACGAGGAGGCCGCCGTTGGCGTGCGGGCTCGCGCCGAGCCGCTTCGTCCCCTCGGGGACACAGGCGAGGACGTCCGCGACGGGCCGGCCGTCGGGGCCGAACAGTTCCTCGGGCCGGTACGAGCGCAGCCACTCCTCCAACTGCCGCAGATGCTCGGGGTTTTCCCGGACTCCCGCCAGCGGGACCTGGTGGGCGCGCCAGGTGCCCTCGACGGGTACGCCGTCCACCTCGGCGGGCCCGGTCCAGCCCTTGGGGGTGCGCAGCACGATCACCGGCCAGTGGGCCCGCTCGGCGCCGCCCGCCTCGCGGGCGGTGCGCTGGATCCGGGCGATGCGGTCCAGGGCGTCGTCCATCGCCGCGGCCATGGCCCGGTGCACCTGCTGCGGATCGTCCCCCGTCACGTGCAGGGGTTCGTGGCCGTATCCCTGTAGCAGGGCGTCGAGTTCGGGCTCCGGCAGGCGGGACAGCACCGTCGGGTTGGCGATCTTGTAGCCGTTGAGGTGCAGGATCGGCAGTACGGCCCCGTCGTGCACCGGGTCGAGGAGCTTGTTGGAGTGCCAGGAGGCGGCCAGCGGTCCGGTCTCCGCCTCGCCGTCGCCGATCACGCACGCCACCAGCAGGTCCGGGTTGTCGAAGGCGGCGCCGTAGGCGTGGGCGAGCGAGTAGCCGAGTTCGCCGCCCTCGTGGATCGAGCCGGGGGTCTCGGGGGCCACGTGGCTGGGCACCCCGCCCGGGAAGGAGAACTGCCTGAACAGCCGTTCCATGCCCGGCGCGTCCCGTGACACGTCCGGGTACGTGTCGCTGTAGCTGCCCTCCAGCCAGGAGTTGGCGAGGACCGACGGCCCTCCGTGCCCGGGACCCCACACGCACAGCGCGTCGAGGCCGCGCGCCCTGATGACCCGGTTGAGGTGGGTGTACACGAGGTTCAGGCCGGGGGACGTGCCCCAGTGGCCCAGCAGCCGGGGCTTGATGTGCACCGGCTTCAGCGGCTCGGTCAGCAGCGGGTTGGCCATGAGATAGATCTGGCCCGCCGCGAGGTAGTTGGCGGCGCGCCAGTGCGCGTCCAGGGTGCGCAGTTCCTCGTCGGTCAGTGCGGGGGCGTCCGGGTGGGCGGCCTGGGGCATGAGGACTCCGGAGATCATCGTCGGTTGCCGGCAAGACTGCCGGGAATGTCAGGAAAGTTCGGGTACCACGGCCACCGGGCAGGCCGCGTGGTGCAGCACCCCGTGGGCGACCCGGCCGAGCTGCGGGCCGAAGTGCCCCGGGCGGCGCCGGGCGCCCACGACCAGCAGGGCGGCATCGCGGGAGGCGGCCAGCAGGGCGTCGCGGGGACGGCCGGAGACGGTGCGCCGCAGCACCTCGAGGCCGATCGGGACGTCCCGCAGCGCCTCGTCCAGTGCCAGGGCGGCGTCCGCCTCCCGCTCGCCACTGCCCAGCAGGGTGCCGGTGACCCCATGGCGCGACACGTGTACGGCCTCCAGGGGCACCCCGCGCAGGCCGGCCTCCTCCGCGGCGAACCGCAGGGCCGCCGAACCCGCGGGTTTCTCGTCGACTCCCAGGACGATCCGGCCGGGGGTCCCGGGGCGGTCCTGGTCGTCGTCGCCGCGGCGCAGCACGACGACCGGGCAGTGCGCGTGTTCGGCCACCGCGACGCCGACCGAGCCGAGGATCGCCTCGGTCATGCCGCTGCGGCCGCGGTGCCCCAGGACCACCGCGAGCGCGGAGTGGCTCTCCCGCACCAGCGCCTGTTCCGGTTCCTCGGGCAGCACGTCGGTGGTGACCTGCACGTCCGGTTGTCTGCGGTGGGCGCGCCGCTCGGCGGTCTCCACGATCTCCTCGGCGATCACCTGTTCGGACGGCCGGTCGACGCCCTGGGCGAGAGAGAACCCCTCGTAGCGCTCCCAGAGGGACGCGTACACCAGCCGCAGCGGTGTACGGCGCAGAGCCGCGTTGTCGGCCGCCCAGTCCACGGCCCTGAGGCTCGATTCGGACCCGTCCACGCCGACGACGATGCGCATGGCCACTACCTCCCGGAGAGGGGAATCGGATTCCAGCCTGGTCGTGCGGGGCACCCGGTGCAAGGGCCACTCGGCCCCACCCGGTTCCCGAACGCCCTACGAGGGGAGTCACCATGCACGGCACCCCGTACATCGTCAGCGATGTCATGACCCACACCGTCGCCGCCGTCGGCCGGCGGGCTCCGTTCAAGGAGATCGTGCAGCTGATGCGGGACTGGCGGGTCAGCGCCCTGCCGGTGCTGGAGGGCGAGGGCCGGGTCGTCGGTGTGGTCTCCGAGGCCGACCTGCTGCCCAAGGAGGAGTTCCGGGACACTCCGCAGGAGGGGTACGTCCGGCTGCGCCGCCCCTCCGACGTGGCCAAGGCCGACGCGCTCACCGCGGACGACCTGATGTCCTCCCCCGCGGTCACCGTCCGGCCGGGCGCCACGCTCGCCGAGGCCGCGCACCTGATGGCGCGGGCCGGGGTCAAGCGGCTGCCCGTGGTCGACGAAGTCGGGCTGCTCGAGGGTGTCGTCAGCCGCGCCGACCTCCTCAAGGTCTTCCTGCGGGGGGACGAGGAGATCGCCGAGCAGGTGCGGAACGAGGTCGTGGCCGAGCTGTTCCCGCCGCCGGACTCGGCCCTGCACGTGGAGGTGGAGGACGGCGTCGTGACGCTCGTCGGCCGCGTGCGGGACCCGAGCCTGGTTCCCGTGGCCGCGCGCCTGGTGCGGGCCGTGGAAGGGGTGGTGGACGTGGCGTTCGACCTGGCTCCCGACCCGGAGCACCGCACGAGTTCGCCCTGACGGCGCCCCGGCCTCAGGCCGTCCCGGGGCGCACGATCACCACCGGGCAGGTGGCGTGGTGCGTCACGTGCGAGCTGACGGAACCGAGCAGGGCGCGGGCGAAACCGCCCCGCCCCCGGCTCCCGACGACCAGGCACTCGGCGCCCTCCGCGGCCCGGAGCAGGACGTCCGTGGGATTGCCCTGCACGACCAGCGGCCGTACCGAGGCGGCTGCCTCGGCGCCGAGTGCCTCGGTCAGTTCCCGTGTCATCCGGTCCCGGGCCTCCTCCTCGTCGACGTCCATGTCCACCGGGGGCCCCGACCAGCTGTACAGGCCCGGCAGCTCCCAGACGGCCACCGCGTCCACCGTGGCGCCGATCAGCCCGGCGTAGCGCACGGCCCAGCGCAGGGCCGCGTACGAGGACGGCGACCCGTCGACTCCGGCCACGATCCGGGGCCGGGTTTCGTCCGTGTCCATGTGTCCTACCTCTCTCGCGGCCAGAGCACCGGCCTCGCCGTCGGATCCTCCATGCCCCACGCTGCGCGAGGTCGCGTCGCGCCGCCACAGCAGCGCAGCCGGCGGCATGACGGCCTCAGGGCAGCAGCCGCTGTTCCTTGGCCACGGTCACGGCGCCCGCCCGGGTGTCCACGCCGAGCTTGTCGTAGATGCGGCGCAGGTGGGTCTTGACCGTGGCCTCGCTGATGTACAGGGCTCGGGCGATGGCGTGGTTGGGCAGGCCCTGGGCGAGGTGGGCGAGGATGTCGCGTTCGCGCGGGGTGAGGGCGGGGCGGGGGTTGCGCAGGCGGGACATGACGCGGTCGGCGACCGGCGGTGAGAGGGCGGGGCGGCCCTGGGCGGAGGCGTGGATCGCGGTGAAGAGGTCCTTGGCGCGCTCCGCCTTGAGCAGGTAGCCGGTGGCTCCGGCCTCGATGGCGCGGGTGACGTCCGCGTCGGTGTCGTACGTCGTCAGGACCAGGACGTGCGGGGCGGGGGTGAGGGCGCGCAGTCGGCGGGTGGCCTCGACGCCGTCCATGCCCTCGCCCAGCTGCAGGTCCATGAGCACCACGTCCGGCGTCGTCCTGCGGGCCAGCGCCAGCGCCTCCTCGCCGCTGCCGGCCTCGCCGACGACCTCGATGTCCGGGGCGCTGTGCAGGAGGGCCAGCAGGCCGGCGCGTACGACGGCGTGGTCGTCGCAGACGAGGATGCGGACGGGGGCCTTGGAGGCGGGCTCGGGTGTCCCGGTCGCGGGCATCGGCGTCGCGGGCGCACCGTCGGGCGACCTGGACGAGCGCTACGCCCAGGCGGGCGTGGCGGCGCTGGGCCGCTGACACAGGCCCGGGACACCCGCCGCCGTACGGTGCGGCTAGGGTCCGTCCGGTGAGCGACTACTACGACCTGTTCCTGGCCGTGGATCTCCGGCCGGACCTGCCCGAAGCGTTCCTGCGGGAACTCGCCTGGCTGGCCGGACGGGCCGACCCGCCGCCGGCCTTCGAGTCGGCGGACTGGGCGCTCTGGGGCGATCCCTGGCAGGTGCTGGCCGGTGGGGAGGCGAGCCACTCCTTCGACGGGGCGGACACCTCCCTGCTGGTCAGGGCCGAGAACAGGCGGAACGCTGACGGCGGGGTCCCATGGGCCCTGACCGCCCGCGTCTGCATCCACGAGGACGAGTTCGGGGTGCTGATGGAGGTCCTGGAGTGGGTGCTCCGGGAGGCGGTCACGGAGGGCTGGGCGGGGTTCCTGCGCAACTCCGGGACGGAGGAAGTCCAGCACATCGTGCGTTCCCGGGCCGGATTCGACATCGTGAACATGCGCGCGGCAGGCCGGCTGATCCAGGTGTCCTGGGCGTAGGGACGCCGAAGGCGTCCGGGCCGGCCCGTGCGGGGCCGGTCCGGACGCCTTCAGGGGTGTTGATCAGACGAGGTCGAACCGGTCGAGGTTCATGACCTTGCCGAACGCGGCGGCGAAGTCCTTGGCGAACTTCTCCTTCGCGTCGTCCGCGGCGTAGACCTCGGCGAGCGCGCGCAGCTCGGAGTTCGAGCCGAAGACCAGGTCGGCACGGGTGCCGGTCCACTTGACCTCGCCGGTCGCGTCATCGCGGCCCTCGAAGGTGGTCTGGTCCTCCGAGGTGGACTTCCACGTCGTGCCCAGGTCGAGCAGGTTGACGAAGAAGTCGTTGGTCAGCTTGCCCGGGGTGTCGGTGAAGACGCCGTACGAGGTCTGCTGGTGGTTGGCGCCGAGGACGCGCAGGCCGCCGACGAGGACGGTCATCTCGGGCGCGCTCAGGCCCAGCAGGTTCGCCTTGTCGAGCAGCAGGTACTCGGCCGGCAGGCGGTTGCCCTTGCCCACGTAGTTGCGGAAGCCGTCGGCGACGGGCTCCAGCGCGGCGAAGGACTCCGCGTCGGTGTGCTCGGCAGTGGCGTCCACCCGGCCCGGCGTGAAGGGCACCTCGACGTCGTGACCGGCGTCCTTGGCGGCCTTCTCCACGGCGGCGACGCCACCGAGGACGATAAGGTCGGCCAGGGAGACCTTCTTGGCGCCGGAGTTGAACTCCGCCTGGATGCCCTCCAGGACGCGCAGCACCTGGGCCAGCTGGTCGGGCTGGTTGACCTCCCAGCCGGCCTGCGGCTGCAGGCGGATGCGGGCGCCGTTGGCACCGCCGCGCTTGTCGCTGTTCCGGAACGTCGAGGCCGACGCCCACGCGGTCGACACCAGCTGCGACACGGACAGGCCCGAGTCGAGCAGCTTGGCCTTCAGGGCCGCGACGTCGGCGGCGTCGATGACCTCGCCCTCGGCCTGCGGCAGCGGGTCCTGCCACAGCAGGGTCTCCTCCGGGACCTCCGGGCCGAGGTACAGGGACTTCGGGCCCATGTCACGGTGGGTCAGCTTGTACCAGGCGCGGGCGAAGGCGTCTGCGAACTCCTGCGGGTTCTCGTAGAAGCGACGCGAGATCTGCTCGTAGATCGGGTCGAACTTCAGCGAGAGGTCGGTGGTGAGCATCGTCGGGAGGTGCTTCTTCGACGCGTCGTGCGCGTCGGGGACGATCGCCTCGGCGTTCTTCGCCACCCACTGGTGGGCACCGGCCGGGCTCTGCGTGAGCTCGTACTCGTACTCGAAGAGGTTCTTGAAGAAGCCGTTGCTCCACTGGGTCGGCGTGGCGGTCCAGGTGACCTCCAGGCCGGACGTGATCGCGTCGCCGCCCTTGCCGCTGCCGTAGGTGCTCGCCCAGCCCAGGCCCTGCTGCTCGATCGGGGCGGCCTCGGGCTCGGGGCCGACGTTCTCGGCCGGGCCGGCGCCGTGGGTCTTGCCGAAGGTGTGACCACCGGCGATGAGAGCGACGGTCTCCTCGTCGTTCATCGCCATGCGGCGGAAGGTCTCACGGATGTCGCGGGCCGCGGCGATCGGGTCCGGGTTGCCGTTCGGGCCCTCCGGGTTGACGTAGATCAGGCCCATCTGGACCGCGCCGAGCGGGTTCTCCAGCTCGCGGTCGCCGGAGTAGCGCTGGTCGTCGAGCCAGACCTGCTCGGGACCCCAGTAGACGTCCTCCTCCGACTCCCACACGTCCGCACGGCCACCGCCGAAGCCGAAGGTCTTGAAGCCCATCGACTCCAGCGCCACGTTGCCGGCGAGGATCATGAGGTCGGCCCAGGACAGGCTCTTGCCGTACTTCTTCTTCACCGGCCACAGCAGACGGCGGGCCTTGTCGAGGTTGCCGTTGTCCGGCCAGCTGTTGAGGGGGGCGAAACGCTGCTGGCCGGCGCCGGCGCCACCACGGCCGTCACTGATGCGGTAGGTGCCCGCGCTGTGCCAGGCCATACGGATCATCAGCGGGCCGTAGTTGCCGAAGTCGGCGGGCCACCAGTCCTGGGAGTCGGTGAGCACCTCGGCGATGTCCCGCTTCACGGCGGGAAGGTCGAGGGCCTTGAAGGCCTCGGCGTAGTCGAACTCCTCACCGAGCGGGTTGGCCACGGCGGGGTTCTTGGCAAGGATCTTCAGGTTGAGCCGCTCCGGCCACCACTGGCGGTTCCCGCCGCCCTGGGTCGGGTGCGCGGCACGGTCGTGCGCGACCGGGCACTTCGCCTCGGCAGGGGTGTTCTCGGACATGGAGGAATCCTTCCGAACTGAGGGGTTCACGGTGCTGCGGTAGCGGCGCTGGAACAGTCGGGGCACAGGCCCCAGTAGATGACCTCGGCCTCGTCGATCGAAAAGCCGCGGTCGTCGGCCGCCGTAAGACAGGGGGCGTGACCGACCGCGCAGTCGACGTCTACGACGACGCCGCACGACCGGCACACGAGGTGGTGGTGGTTGTCCCCGACGCGTCCCTCGAACCGGGCCGGGCTGCCGGGCGGTTCGATACGGCGTACGAGCCCTGCCGCGGTGAGCGCGTGGAGCGCCTCGTACACGGCCTGGACGGAGATGTGGCCCACCCGGTCGCGTACGCCGGACGTGATCGCCTCGACATCGAGGTGATCGCCGTGGCGCACGGTCTCGAGCAGGGCGACACGCGCGGCCGTCACCCGCAGGCCGGCACCGCGTAGCTCCTCGGCGGTGGTCGGAGTCTGGGATGCGGTCATGACCCCGAACCTACCCTCATAAACACGAAAGATTCAAGAAAACGAATGATGCAATTCTGGCCACGTGTCGTCGTCCGGAGTCCGACCGGCCGGAACGGACGCATCATCCGGCCTCGAGTCCGCGGCGGCCGCGCGCCGAGCCGAGGGGTCACCCGAACGGGTCGGCGCGGGGTTCCGGGGCCTGTGCGTCAGCCGCGGGACACCTCGCTCGCGTACCGGCGGGCCAGGGCGTGGAAGGCCTCCTTGGGTTCCCAGTGCCGGGGGGAGGCGGGGTCGAACGGGCGGTCCTCGAGGGTCTTGGTGATGGCGCAGCTCGCCAGGTCGAGGTCGTGCCGGGGATCGCCGGGGCGGTGCGGGGCGTCCAGGGCCACGAACTCGAAGGCCATCGCCGCGTACAGGTTCAGCGAGGAGAAGACGTCGAGCAGCCGCATGAGGTAGTCGGCCTGCGTGCGCTCGCTGCGGACCAGGTCGCCCTTGATCTCCTCGGGGTGCTTGTCCTGGTCGATGATGTTCCAGCCCATGCCCCGGGTCTCGGGCGCGCCGACGTAGGGGTAGGTGCCGAACTCGGTGATCGCCAGCGGTTTGCCCCAGCGCAGGTAGCCGCGCAGCTCCCGTACGTAGTCGGCGCGGCGCGGGAAGTACGAGTAGTAGTCGATGCCGATGATGTCGAAGAGCCGCCAGTCGACCGTGTCCTCCTGGGCGGCCGCGTAGCTGAGCCGGCCGTGGAAGACGGAGCGGCCGACCGCGGCCGCCTTGGCCGTGAAGCGGTCCAGCAGGCGTTGCATCCTGACGGGGTCGACCTTGCCGTCCAGCAGGTTCTGGATGCGTTCGAAGACGTTGTCGCCCGGGACGATGCCGGGCACGAACAGCCAGAACTCGCAGCCCACACTGAGGTCGACGCTCGCGCCCTGCCGGCGAAGCCGCTCCGCGAACCGGCCGGTCTCGGCGAGGTGGTCCAGGACGTCCCGTTCGGGGACGTCACCGAGGGTCGGCTGCAGCCAGACGTGCATGCCCCGCTCTGCGGCCTCCGCAGCGGTGGCCGTGAGCCGCTCCACGCCGTCGCCGGTGACGTCCACGGAGTCCGCGTGCAACTGGTCGCGGATGGCGCGGATGTCCTTGCGCATCCGGGCCGTACGGAAGCCGGTGGCCGGTGTCTCGCCCTTGCCGACGGTGTAGACGACGCCCCGGTGGCGCAGTCCCTGCCGCCGCTCCCCCGCGTGGGCCGAGCCTGCGGTGAGCGCCGTCGCGGCGAGCCCGGCGGACGCCATCCCGGCGAGGAACTGTGCGCGGCTGATTCCTTGCTTCTTCTCCATACGGCCGCCCTGCCGGGCGCGCACCCGCCGGCGCCGTCCCCCGATGGTCTACGACGAGGGGCCGAAGGGAGCGGACCGGTCGGCGAAAGTCGCGCCGGGCGTCGCCAGTTGGCACCCTGACCGCAGACCAGATCGTCCGTGCCGCCATCGAGTTGCTGGACGAGGGCGGACTGGACGGACTCAACATGCGCAGCCTGGGGCAGCGGCTCGGCTCGGCCGCGACCGCGATCTACTGGCACATCAAGACCAAGGAGGACCTGGTCAGGCTTGCCGGGGACGCGATCTGGGACGAGGTCGAGCTGCCCGGACTCGACGCCACCGACTGGCGGACGGCCGCCGTCGCCACGGCGGCCGGCATGCACGCGATGCTCCTGCGACACCCGTGGCTCGGCCAGGCGTTCGGCAGCCATCTCCTGTACGGCCCCCACAAGTCCCGCTACGACGACCACACCCTCGCCGTCTACGAGAAGGCCGGCTTCAGCGCCGCCGAGGCCGACCGGGCGGCCGCCACGGTGTTCGTCTTCGTCCTCGGCAGCGCCTTGGGCTCGGCCGCGCAAGTCTCCCTCACCCGCCGCCTGAACAGGGGCGGCGGGGACGCCGAGGAGCAGCTGGCGGCCGCCATGACCCGGGCCGGCGAGATCGCGATGCGCTTCCCGCGGCTGCGCGAGCGCCTCGGCACGCAGGCCGCCACCGACTACTTGGCGGCACCCGAGGACACCTTCGCGTTCGGCCTCCGAAGCATCCTCGACGGCTTCGAGACCCATCTCACCGACCGCAAGAACGGCGCATACAGCGCATAAGGCCCACCAGGTGGGAGACTCGGAGTCCGTCACGGGGGGGGTGAGAGGGACGCCGGTGGATCTCGACGCCGTCGCCGATGAGCTGTACGGGCTGCGGCCGGAGGAGTTCGTCGCGGCCCGCGACCGCTATGCCGCGCAGGCCCGTACGTCCGGCGAGCAGGCCCTCGCCAGGGAGATCGCCGCGTTGCGGCGCCCGAGTCTGGCCGCGTGGGCCGGCAATCTCCTGGTCCGCGGACTGCCCGACGAGGTCCAGCCGCTGCTCGTGCTCGGTGAGGAGCTGCGGCGGGCGCATCGCGAACTGGACGGTCCGCAGCTGCGCCTGCTCGCTCGCAGACAGCGTGAGGTGATCGGTGCGCTCGGACGTCAGGCGCGGCGGCTGGCCGCCGAGGCGGGGCATCCGGTCGGCGAGGGCGTTCAGCGCGAGGTCGAGGAGACCCTGCACGCCGTCCTCGCCGACCCGGAGGCCGCCCGGGAGTGGGCGGCGGGCCGCCTGGTGAAGCCGCTCGGCGCCGCGACCGGGTTCCCGGAGGCCGACGTGGCCGCCGTCGGGCGCCGCCCCGCGCCCACGCCGAAGCCGGAGCCGAGCCCGAAGGCGATGCGACGCGGCGGTGGCGAGGAGCGCCGCCGGCAGCTCGCCGAGGCCCGCGCGGAGGCCCGGGACGCCGAGCGTGAGCTGGGTGCCCTGCGGGCGGAGGCGGCGGCCGCTGAAGCGGAGGCGGAGGACGCCGCCCGACGGTCGGCCGCGGCGGAGGAGCGGCTGCGGGAGCTGCGGGAGGAGGAGCGGCGCGTCCAGGAGGAGCAGGGGCGGGCCCGCGCCGACGAACAGAGCGCCCGTGAGCGGGCGCGGAGGGCCGACCGGGACGTCCGCGAGGCCGGGCGCCGCGCCCGGGCAGCGGCCGCGCGGGTCGAACGACTGGCCGAGGACGCCGAGGAGTAGCAGTCGTACGGCACCGGCTGGAACTCGCCCCGCAAGGCGACGAGTTCACCGTGAACCCGCACCGCCCGCAGCGATCGACGCGAGGGACCGGGGCGTTCACTCGTAAGGGTGCACCAGGTCCGGCTGTCCGTGGCATACCGCGGGTTCCGTCGTTCGGCAGCAGTGTGATGTTTGCCACGCGATGTGATGGAGAGGGGGCGAACGGGCAACGTTCCCCTTCATGCCCCACGCGAACCTCCTGCGGCAGGTGATTGGATGAGCACGGCGACGACCCGAGCGCCTCGGACGCCGCCCGTACGAACCGACGCGTCCCCGGCCTCGGCGAGATCCTCCCCGCCCGCCGCCATGTCCTCCCTGCCGTCCCTCACCGGGCTGCGCTGGGTCGCGGCGCTGCTGGTGTTCGGGCTGCACGTGAACAACTTCGGCTACTTCGGAGGCGGCGCCGGTCGCATCGTGACCTGGGCGTTCGGGGCCGGCGCGACGGGCGTGTCGTTCTTCTTCGTGCTGTCGGGTTTCGTGCTCACCTGGTCCGCGCGGCCGCGTGACCGTGCGCTCGCCTTCTGGCGGCGGCGCATCGCGCGGATCTACCCGGTGCACCTGGTCACCCTGGCCGTCGCGTTCGTCATGACGTACACGCTGACCCATCAGGCGAAGCCGACGCCCAGGCAGGCGCTGGCCAACGTCTTCCTGCTGCACTCCTGGTGGCGTCCCTGGTGGCAGACGCTGAACCCGGTCAGCTGGTCGCTGGCCTGCGAGGCGTTCTTCTACGCGGCTTTCCCGCTGCTGATCCTGCTGCTGCGCCGGCTGGGCGCACGGGGCGCCACGGCGCTCGGCGGACTGTCGGTCGTGGCGGTACTGGTCCTGGCCTGGGCGGACGCGCACCACTGGATGGACGAGTCGATCTACTCCCTGCCCGCCGCCCGGCTGCCGGAGTTCGTCCTGGGCGCCGTCACGGCCCGGCTGGTGCTGCTCGGCCGCTGGCGCGGCCCCGGCCTCGAGGCCTCGCTGGCCCTCGCGATCATCGGCTACTTCCTGGTCCCGCAGGTCACGCCCGGCTACTCCGCCACCGTCTGCACCATCGCCGGGTTCACTCTCCTCATCCCGGCCGCGGCGGTCGCGGATGTGCACGGGCTGCCCTCGCTGTGGCGGCACCGGCGGATGGTGCGGCTGGGGGAACTGTCGTTCGCCTTCTACATGATCCACCTGCTGGTCCTGCGGGCGGGCACCAATCTGCTGGGTACGAAGCCGCACTTCGGGGTCCTGGCGGGCCTGGCGGTCACCACCGCCGCCTTCGCCCTCGCCCTCGGACTGTCCTGGCTCCTGTACGAGGCGGTGGAACGCCCGGCGAGACGCCTGCTGCTGCGCCGCCGACGGACCGGTACCGGGTCCGCTCCACAGCGGGACGCTGCGCCCGCCAGGCGTGAGGCTCCGGCGGCGCGTGACTGAACCGGTCCGGACAGCCGTGCGCCGGCCCCTGGGGGAGGGACCGGCGCACGGGATGGTGTCAGCCGTTGGTGCAGTAGTTGGCGAAGGCCGGATTCAGCAGCGCGATGATGTCGATGGTGTTGCCGCACACGTTGGCGTCGAGGTCCAGCGGGATCTGGATGACGTTGCCGGAGACGACGCCAGGGCTGTCGGTGGCGACGCCGACCGGGTCCGGGTCGGCCGCGTAGGCGGCCGTCGTGCCGGCCAGGGCAAGGGCACCCGCGAGAACTGCTGTGGTAGCAAAGCTGCGCATACGCATGAGTTGCCTCACTGGTCGAGGTAGGGACCCTTCCATCTCAGCGGCAGCGGACGGCGGCCGCCTGCCGTGGTACGCCGTTCGGGACTACGGGAACTGGGTGACCTTGGAGGGGACGGTGTCCGTGCCCGAGGTGGGGGCTCCCGTGGTGTTGACGACGTGGGCGTACTGGCCCTTGCCGCCGAGGGAGATCACCAGCAGGTCGTGCATCTTGATGCCTGCCGTGGTCGGGACCTGGAAGCCGTGGGCCTGGACGATCGAGGGATCGGCCGTGTAGTTGCAGTAGCTGCCCAGCCCCCATGCCTCGTGCGTGGTGACGGAGTCCGCGACCTTGTAGGCCGCGTAGCCGACGATGCCGTCGCGGGTGATGGCGGCGGCGTTCGGGGCGTCGTACGCCTTCTCGTTCTGGAAGAAGATCGTCCGGCCGCGTTCTCCGTTCCAGTACACGTCGTACTTGCTGAAGTGTTCGACGAACAGGCCGGTGGCGAGGACGTCGTCGCCGTTGACGCGCAGGCCGTAGTCGGCGCGGTTGGTGTCCCAGCCGACGCCGCTGCCGTGGTCGGCGCGCCAGATCCAGGTGTGGTCGATGATGACGTCGTCGCTGTCGACCACCACCGAGTTGGTGGCGAGGCCGGGTCCGGCGCCGCCGATGCGGACGAACACGTCCTGCATGGTGGTGGGGTTGGCGGAGTGGTCGGCGGTGGAACCGGGGGTGCCGATCCGCAGGAGGGTGTCGGAGTTGACGGGGCCCGCGTCGATCAGGAATCCGGCCAGCTTGACTCCGTCGACGTCGGCCACGTGCATCGCGTCGATGCCGTTGTCCGGGACGAGGGTGGCCAGGCCGAGGCCGAGGACGACGGTGTCGGCGCGGGTGATGTCGATGGTCTGGTCGAGGTGGTAGACGCCCGGTGTGAAGAGGAGGTTGAGGCCCTGGTCGAGGGCCTGGTTGATGGTGGCGGCGGTGGCGCCCGGCTTCACGACGTAGAACTGGTCGAGCGGGATCGAGGTGCCCGCATTGGCCGGCCAGGACACTCCGCGGACGTTGGTGCGCTTGGCCGGGACGAACACCTTGTAGGTGGAGCCGTCCAGGTGGAGGAAGGGCTTCTCGCGCGAGACGGGTGTCGTGTCCAGGGTGGTGTACGGGCCGCTGTCGAAGTTGGTCGCCGGTGCGCCCTGGACGCCGGAGAAGGTCATGTTCCACACGCCGTTGGTCCAGGCGCCGACCGAGCTGTCGCGGGTGTACCACTGCTGCTGGGAGTACGGCCCGACCGTGCCGTCGATCTTCGAGTCGGCGATGTAGCCGCCGGAGGCCCAGCCGTAGCCGTTCGGGGCGAGGTTGAGTCCGCCCTGGACATGGATGCGGCGGAAGGGGGCCGCCTGGGCGACCGCCCAGCGGTCCGTGCCGCCCGCCGGCTTGATGGCGAGGTTCTCCGCCGAACGCCAGAAGTTCTGGGTCGCGTTGCCGTTGAACCAGCCCGCGTCCACGGTGACGTCGCCGTTGATCCGGGTGTCGTCGGGGTTCAGGCCGAGACCGGAGATGGAGGTGTAGAAGCCGAGCTGGGCGTTGATGCCGTTGTAGGTGCCGGGCTTGAGCAGGAACTGGTAGCGCCCGGTGCCGAACTGGCTTGACTCCTGCTGGGCGAAGACGTCGTCGAACTTCTTCTGGAGATCGGGGGTCGAGGGGTCGACGACGATCACGTTCGGGCCGAGGTCGCCGCCGCCCTGGACCGGTGGGGTGCCGGTGGAGCCGGTGTGTACGGCGACCTCCCACAGCGAGTAGCCGTAGCCGGTGCCGCGTGTGGTGCCGTAGATCCGGAGGTAGCGGCCCGAGCCGCTGACGTCGTAGGAGGCGGTGCCGCCGCTCGCGCCGGTGACTGTCTTGAGGGTGGTCCAGTTCTGGCCGTCGGCGGAGGCCTGGAGCTGGAAGTCCTTGCCGTACGCGGCCTCCCAGTTCAGGTCGACCTGGCACAGGTTCTTGACCGCGCCGAGGTCCACCTGGAGCCACTGCGGGTCCGAGGCCTGGCTGGACCAGCGGGTTTTGGTGTCGCCGTCGACGGCGGCGGAGGCGGGGGTGCCGGCGTTCTCGGTGGAGGAGGCGGTGGCCGGCCTGCCCTGTGCGGCGTTCGCGGTGCCGCAGGCGGGCTGGGTGCCGCTCGTCGAGCCGAACACCTGGAACTCCCAGAGGGAGTAGCCCCATGGGGTCGCGCGGTGCACGCCCAGCATGCGGACATAGCGGCCCTGCCCGGACACGTCGAGGGTGTCGGCGCCTCCGTCGGAGCCGGTGACGGACTTCAGGTCGCTCCAGTTGGTCCCGTCCGTGGATATCTGGACCTTGTAGTCCTTGCCGTAGGCGGTCTCCCAGTTCAGGACCACCTGGGTGACGGAGGCGGTGGCGCCCAGGTCGACCTGGAACCACTGGTCGTCGGCGGCGGCCGAGGACCAGCGGGTGCCGGTGTCGCCGTCGACGGCCTTGGCCGCGGCGGTGCCGGCGTTCTCGGTGGAGGAGGCGGTGGCCGTCTTCCCCTGTGACAGCGGGGTGTCGGCCGCGGCGGCCGGTGGATGGGTGGTGGGCAGGACGATCAGCGCTGCGGTGGCGGCGAGCGCGATGCCCAGGGATCGCAGTTTCATGTGGCGGCTCCATGCGGCTGCGGAGGTCAAGAAGCTGACCCCATGGCTTAGTTCATGTTTTGATTTAAGTGGTGAGCCAACTGGGCGGCAAGCCTTCGAAAGTCAAAACCTCCGAAGGCGTGCCGGGGCGCTACGCCTGCTGCCGCCGCTGGTTCCCGACCATCTCCAGCAGTGCGGCGTGCGTCTCCGGGTCGGCGGCCACGATCAGCCCGCCCGCGCCGGTGTGCAGGGGCTGGCCGTGGATGCCGGTGACCGTGCAGCCGGCGGCCCGGCACAGGGCGATGCCGGCGGAGAAGTGCACGCTGTCGCGCAGGTCGCCGTCGGTGACGTACGCAGCCCGGCGGCCGGCGGCCACCCAGGCGACCGCGAGGGTCGTGGAGACCACCCGGGGCCGGAACCGCCGCACGAACCCCGGGTCGGCCAGGAGGCGGACCGCCTGGAAGCCGGGGGCGTTGGGGAACGGCGGGTCGAGATTGACGTCCACGAGCTGCGAGTCGGGCGAGGGCGCCAACTCCTCGTCCGTGCCGTCGCTCCGGACCCGGGCCCGCTGCCCGTCGGTCCAGAACACCTCGCCGTTGAACGGGTCGGCCGTCGCGGCCGCCGTGATCTCGTCGCCCGCCCGCAGGGCCACGTTCACGCCCACCAGCATGTTCCGCACGGCGTAGTTGAGGGTGCCGCACAGCGGGTCGACGAGCCAGCGGCGCCGCGCCGCCTCGGCACCGGTGCTGCCGCTCTCCTCCCCCGTGACGGCGTCGTCGGGCCGCGCGTCGCGCAGCACCTCCAGAATGGCCTTCTCCGCCGCGAGGTCGGCCGCCGTCGCGAAGTCGCCGGCGGACTTCTCGAAGCGGGCGAGGGATTTCCCGTACATGTCCCGTACCACGTCCGCGCCCGCCTGTGCGGCCGCCAGGGCCAGGTGGGCGTCGGTCTCCCCGTTGTCGATCAGCATGCGGGCAGGATAGGTCCGGGGCCCGCCGGATCGGCGGGCCCCGGAGTCGATCACCGTGTGCGGGCCGGTCCGGTCGGGGTGAGGGACAGGGTCTGTTCGGCCGCGGTGCGGCCGCCGCCGACGGAACTGCCGCTCGTGTCCGTCCAGTTGCGTGCCGGAGTGGTCTCGACGCGTCGGCCGGAGGTCCCGGACAGGGCGAGGACGAGGCCGCTGTAGCGGTTGACGAGACGGTAGCCGCCGTCATCACAGGCGCAGCGGATCAGGAACCACTGCTGGCCGACGGTCGGCCCGCCGGCCGGTGCCGCGGTGACGGTCGGCCGGGCGCCCCAGGCGCGGCCGGCGGTGGCGGCGGAGTCGACGCCCAGCAGACGGCCACTGGCGGCGTTGGCGAGGGTGAAGGCGCCGTCGCCGGTGGGGGTGAAGGTCCACGACTCGCGGGCGGATCCGGTGGGGGACGCGACGGACGTCGTGCCGGCGCCGCCGGAACTCTGGGCGAGGACCCGGCCCGTGCCGCCGGAGATGCGGTAGCGGCGGGTGGTGTCCACCGGTGGCGCGGCGGCCCGGTCGGCGTCGATGGTGACGTCGACGTACTCGCCGGAGGAGTCGTGGGAGCAGCCGAAGGAGCAGTACGAGCGGAAGGTCCTGCCGACGACGGCGGAGCTGGTCCGGCCCGCAGGGTCGAGGAACCAGCGGTACCAGGACGCGTTGGTGTAGCCGCCGGTGTCGCCGATGAGGCGCCACTTCTGGGAGGCCAGGTCGTCGGTGGCGTAGAAGTACTGCGGTGAGTCGCCGCTCTGGTCGACGGCCTGCGGTTCGCCGATGTACAGGCCGAGGTGGGCGTCGTAGGCGATGTTCATGACGAACAGCGGCGAGGTCGGGGGCATCTTGCCGGCCGCGATCTGCTCGGCGGCGGTGCCGGTGTTGGCCGGGTCGTACTCGCCGGGGACGGGGGTGTAGCCGGTGGGGTGGTCGGCGTCGACGGGCACGATGTTGCTCTCCCGGCCGCCGGTGCCGGGCTGGGACCAGGAGCCGTCGTACCACTTGCGCCAGGAGCCGGGCGCCATCTTCGCGGAGATCGGGGCGCGGGCCACGTGTTCGTAGAAGGCCTTCCAGCCGCCCTTCTTGTCCACGATCCGGGAGCCGTAGTAGACGTAGAAGTACCCGGAGGCGGTGTCCGCGTAGAGGCGCTGGTCGCCGTCGCCGTAGGAGTACGTCTGGTTCGGGAAGGCCGTCGAGTCCCCGCGCTGTGTGCTGTACGGGGAGGTCAGGACGTGGTCCTTGATGGTCCAGGTGCGGCCCCGGTCGGTGGAGACGGCGTAGTCGATGGCGTCGTAGTGCAGTCCGTCCCCGAAGGGCTGCGGGGTGAACTCGTTGTGCACCAGGCCGTACCAGTCACCGGTATCGGGGTCGACCCACACCCCGGACAGGTCGCAGTAGTTCTTCTGGGCGTAGCCGGAGCCGCTCGGGGCGTATGTCGCCTCACGGCCGGTCGGGCTGTTGTTGCAGCGCCAGGTGGTGTCGTCGTTGCGGTCGGCGGAGTTGGCCGGATCGACGGCCCTGCTCAGCTTCTTGTCGAAGGTGGCGGTGTCGAAGTCCTTGCCGGTGTAGAAGTCCCAGGTGCGCGGGTCGTTGGCGCCGTAGAGGGCGGCGGACTGCTGGTAGTGGAACGTGCCGTCCTTGTCGGTGTACGGGGTGGCGGGGGTGTCCGTGGGGTGGGTGAACGGCACCGGTGTCCCGACGCTCACGGTGTAACTCGCGTCGAGGGACGGGGGCGCGGCGGACGCCGGGGCCGGTGTGCCGCCGCCCAGGGTCAGGGCGGCGGCCGCGGCCAGGGCGCCGCCTGCTCTGCTCAACAGTCGCACGGGTGCTCCTTGTTGCCGAAGGGCCGGTTGCACCGGAACGATCCGGGCCCGGTGGTTGCTCCGGCAATGGACTCCCATGCTCCGCCTCTTGCACTTTCGCGGCGGAGTCCTGCTCAGCGCTGCCCGTCGACGCCGGCCGGGAGCGGTGTCTCCCAGGCCAGTTGGCGGATCAGCGCGTCATCGACACGTGTGGCGCCGGGAGCCGCGGAGCCGGCGCGTGCGGGGGTGTGGGTGCCGCGGGAGATGCCGCCGCTGACGGTGATGTTGTGCTCGACGCGCGGGCGGCGGTGCTGCTCGTAGACGGCGAACGCGGTGCGTGGGTCGGGGGTGTCGCGCAGGGCCTTGGCGAGGACGACGGCGTCCTCGAGCGCCATCGAGGCGCCCTGCCCGGTGGCCGGGGAGGCCGCGTGGGCCGCGTCGCCGATGAGGAGGACCCGGCCCGTGTGCCAGGGGGTGCCGAGCGGCATCTCGGCGGCGTTGACGACCATCATGCGGTCGGCGCTCGCCTCGACGATGTCGCCGGCCGGGCCGGCGTCCTCGCGCAGCAGGGCGAGCAGTTCCTCGCGCCGGTCGCCGGCCGCGCGGTGGGCGGGAGGGCCGGCGGGCAGCGGGTCGCCGGTGACGCGGGCGAACCAGTACGTCTCCCTCGCCGGCGAGACCGCGTACCCGAAGGCGGATCTGCTGCCGCGCACCATGGTGATGGCGCCGGTGTCCTCGGCCGCGGGAGTGCCGTCCGTGTAGCCGTAGAAGACGCGCTGGCCCGCGTACCGGGGCTGAGCCGCGAGGGCCGCGACATGGCCGCGCACGGCCGAGTTGAGGCCGTCCGCGCCGATCAGCAGGTCTCCGGTGGCGGTGCTGCCGTCCGCGAAGTGCGCGGTGACGCCGTCGGGGCCGTCGTCCACGGACACCAGGCGGGCGCCGTGGACGACGGCCATGCCGCGCCGGGCCGCCTCCGCCTGCAGGGCCGCGTTCAGCTCGCCGCGGCGCAGGCAGCGGTAGCGCAGGGCGGGGTCGTCCGCCCCGGCGAGGGGGGCGTGTGTCACCTCGGTGCCCGTGGCGTCGAGCAGACGCAGCGAAGTCAGCGGAAAACCGACGGCCGTGACGGCGTCCGTGGCGTCGAGCTGGGCCAGGGCACGCATGCCGTTCGTCGCCAGGGTCAGGAAGGCGCCGATGTCCTCGGCGGTGTCGGGGTGTGCCTCGAAGAGGGCGACGTCGTGTCCGGCCTTCTGCAGGCCCAGCGCGGCCGCCGTGCCCGCGATGCCGCCGCCGATCACCAGTGTGCGTGCCATCGGATCCACCCCACCGTCCCGTTCCGGTACGTCGGCCGGTGGCACAGGTACGCCATGGACGGCGGGGCGGGCAAGAACGAGGTGTCACATCCGGACGCGCCCGGGGGCCTGACCTGGGCCACACCTGGGCGGCCCGGACTCCGGGCTTACTTGGCGAACTGCTGGTACATCGACGCGAGGTCCTGCGAGAGGACCGACTTGACCCAGCGGGTGGTGTCGTCGCCGAGCACCTCGTGCGCTCCGGACTCGATGCCGTCGAGGGCGGCCACCGCGATGTCGTGGGCATTCGCCTTCGGGGCGTCGATTCCGGCCGTCATGTCGGTGTCCACGAACGCCATGTGAAGGCCCGTCACCTGGATGCCGCGGGACTGGAGGTCCAGGCGCAGGCTGTTGGTCTGCGACCACAGGGCGGCCTTGGTGGAGCTGTAGCTGCTGCCGTCGGCGAGCCAGGACAGCGCGGAGTGGACGTTCAGGATGTGGCCGCCGCCGTTGCGCTCGATGACCGGCACGAAGGCGCGGGTGAGCAGCAGCGGGCCGTAGTAGTTGATCTCGAACTCGCGGCGGACGTCCTCCAGCGGCGAGGTGAGCACCCGGGCGCCGGTCGAGATACCGGCGTTGTTGATCAGCACGGTCACGTCCGGCGCCTGCTCGGCCAGGGCCGCCACCGAGGCGGGGTCGGTGACCTCCAGGGGCAGTGCGACGGCGTCGGGGTGGGTGATGGTGCGCGGGTCGCGGGCGGTGGCGTACACCTTCCCGGCTCCCCGCTCGTACAGCTCTTCGACGAGGGCCTTTCCGATGCCCCGGCTGCCACCGGTGACGAGGACGACGGAGTTCTTGAGTGCGGTCACGGCAGTCTCCAGACAGGTGAAACCGATCGGTTTCCAGCATCGTAAACCGATCGGTTTCCTGACTCAAGGCGAGAGAACCGCTGCATGACGGGGGCCGCGAAGGGGGCGGTGCGTCAGGCGGTGGGACGTGCGCCCCACGCATGCTCGAGAGCCGGCCGCACGCCTTCCCCGAGAAGCATGTGCGTATTCCCGCCCGGCAGGGTGGGCAGTGCGGCCCAGTGAGTCACCGTTTCCTCACTGGGCAGGCCGTAGGGCAGACGGACGACTCCGTCGGAGTCCACGAAACAGTCCCTGTGCTCGGCCCCGTCCGCACTCCGGTGCACGGCCGTGAAGACCATCGGCCGCACCAGCCAGAATTCCTCACCCGACGCCGTGTCGGACCCGGCGGCACCGTCGGCCGGATATCGGCCCGTGATCGCCGCTGCCACCGGTGTACCGCTCCGGGGCAGTGTCTCGCGTGCGTCGACCCAGCTCACCACGGTGCTCGGATTCGTCATCGCCACTCCGACTCAGGCATTCGGCAAGGGCACTGCCCCGACCCCGGCATCCGGCAAGACCGCCTGGCGCTCGCGAAGGTTGCCCGAACCGGAACGAGCGCGCGCGTCAGGGGCAGGGACGACCCGTTCGGAAGGTGGTGGTGGCCGTGGTGATGAGGGTGTCCAGCCTGTCCCGGGTATCGACCAAGGTGCCGATCCGGGTGTTGATACGGTCCCGCTCCGCCGACAGCCGTTCGAGCAGTTCCGGCGTCACCTCGCCGGTCACGACGCACGGCAGCAGCTCCACGATCGACCTGCTCGGCAGTCCTGCCGCGTACAGCTGCTGGATCAGCAGGACACGGTCGACCGCACCGTCCGCGTAGTGCCGCTGCCCGCTGGGGCTGCGCTCGGAGGCGAGCAGGTGCTGTTCCTCGTAGTAGCGCAGCGCTCGCACGCTCACACCCGTTCTGGCGGCGAGTTCGCCGATGCGCATCACATTCCCCTTGCCTCTGACGTCAACGTCAGCTTTTAGCGTGACCGACGTACGGGCCTGAGGCCAGAGATTCCATCGAGAGAAGCACGAGATGCCGTACGACGGTTACACGGGAATGCGGGTGGCGATCGACGCGGGCGTGGCTCACGTCACGCTCGACAACCCGCCGGTCAACATGCTCGACACGACGCTCATCAACGAACTGCACGACTTCGTCGGAGCCGTCCGTGACGACGAGCGGGTGCGTGTGATCGTGGTGCAGAGCGCCGACCCGGACTTCTTCGTCGCCCATGTCGACCTGGGCTTCATGCTCAAGCCGGAGACCTTCGCGGAGCTGGCCAACCCGGACGCCGGGACCGGAGGCGACGAGTCTCTGGTCAACCCGATGCAGAAGCTGATGCTGCGTCTGCGCGCGCTGCCGCAGGTGACGATCGCCAAGCTCGCCGGGCGTCTTCGGGGCGGCGGCAACGAGCTGGCGACGGCACTCGACATGCGTTTCGCCGCCAGGGGACGGACCTGGCTCGCTCAGCCCGAGACCCGGATGGGCATCATCCCCGGAGGCGGCGGTACCCAGCTGCTGCCCCCGCTGGTGGGCCGCGCCAGGGCTCTGGAGGTGATCCTCGGCGGTGACCTCTTCGACGCCGAGACGGCCGAGCGCTACGGCTGGATCAACCGCGCCCTCCCGCCGGAGGAGCTCGACGGCTTCGTCGAGACCCTCGCCCGGCGCATCGCGGCGCTGCGCCCGGAGCAGATCACCGCGGCGAAGGCGGCGGTCGGGGCCGCAGCCACCAGTGGGAGCCTGCTGGCGGGGCTCGGCGAGGAGAGCAGGGCCCTGGGCGGGGTCTACCCGGCACCGGACGCCGTGGTCGAGCGGATGCGGGCCGCCGTGGCAGCCGGCGCCCAGACCCGCGAGGGCGAACTCGACCTGGAGGCGTCACTGGACCGCATCGCCTGAGCCTTGCGCGGCCACCGGGCGCGTTTCGATCACCGTCCGGGGTGCGACGCCGGACCGGCCTGAGCGTCATGCTGGGCTATGTGTCACTCCGTTCGCCGTTCCCGGTGGCGGGCGGCGCCTGTGGGAGGTCCGGAATGCGGTGGTGGATGGGCGGGTGTGCGGCGGCCGTGGTGGTCCTGCTGGTGGGGTGCGGGGCGTCGGCGGGGCGGGGCGCCGGGAGCGGGGCGTCACGGTCGGCTTCCTCGTCCGGGAGTTCCAGCGGTATGCCCAGCAGCCCTGCCGCCCCTGCGCCCACCACCGGCGGGACCCACAGCCCTTCGGCACCGGCCGGGCGCTGTGCCGCGGGAAGCGTCGACGTCGCCGTCTCCCCCGGTGACCCGGTACGGCGGGAACTCTGCGTGCGGCCCGGGGCCGTGGCGCGGTTGGTGCTGCGGCCCCGCGTGGACGACAAGCGGTGGACCGGCGTGGTGAGTTCCGCGCCCGCCCTCGTCCTGGTCTCGGGCTGGCAGGTGGACCCGGACGGCACCGCGCACGCCACCCTGCGGTGCGCGGGCACCCGGGGCGGTGCCGCCCGGGTCACCGTCTCGGCGAAGGCGCCGGACATCGCGGGTGCCCCGCGCGTTGTCTTCACGCTGGACGTGAACGTGGTGCCGTATACGCAGAACGGGTGACACCAGGGACAGCGGGGTCACCCGTTCCGCACGCGTCCGCGCCGCTCAGTCGAGGTCGCGGAGCCTGATGGTGTGGATGCCCCGGCCGTGGGTGGCCGCGTACAGGGTGCCGCCGTCGGGGCTCGTCTTCAGCTGGAGGACGGCGACGGCCGGGAGGTCGCCGACGCGCTGCCACGTCGTACGGCCCGGTGCGCGGTAGACGACGCCGAGGTCGGTGGCCACAGCGAGGCCGCCGTCCGCCGTCACCAGGGCGGAGTCGGTCGGCACGTCCGGGAGGTTCGCCGAGACGTCCTTCCAGGTGGTGCCGCCGTCCGTGGACTCGAAGACATGGCCGACGCCCGCGCCCGGTCCCTCGGTCCAGTGCCGGGAGAAGCCGTTGACCGCGAGGAAGACGTGGTCGGCGTTCTTCGGGTCGACGGCGAAGCCGCTGAGGTAGCGGTTGGGTACGGTCCCGTCCACCGGCAGGGCGATGTCGTGCCAGCCGGTGCCGTCCGCGTTGCCGACGGCGATGCCACGGGCGAAGCCCTGGTTGTTGCACGGTCCGCACCAGGCGGCGTAGATCTTCCCGCCGGAGGCGGCGACGGCGGTCGCGACGCGTCCGGCGCCGAAGTCGTGCACGCTCGTCCACTCGGAGCCGCTGCGGATGGCGTAGCCGTGGGTCTGCACCCAGATGTGGCGGCCGCCGGCGATCCAGGTGGAGCCGTTCTTCAGGTCCGTCGCGAGCGGGGCGATGAAGCGGGCCTCACTGGTGGCGTTGTCGGGCGGGGCGACGCCGTACGAGGTGGCCTTGCTCGCGTCGGTGGTCCAGCTGCCGTCGTTGACCGCACAGTTCTGGGTGACCTGGACGGCGAGGTAGACGTACTCCTCGGCGATGTTGCAGCCGTTGGCGGGATCGGTCAGGGTGTCGCCGCCGTCGCCGCCGAAGTTGGAGCCCATCACCTTGTCGTTGCCGCGCAGGACGGACTGGCCGTTGTCCTGCAGGCCGCCGGTGACGGACAGGCCGCCATGGTCGAGGTCCTTGCCGATGCCGACGGAGTAGTACTGGAGGGTGTCGATGGTGCCGTCGTTGAGCGAGGTCCAGTCGGTGGCGTGGCCGGAGGCGTCCTGGGAGCCGTCGGCCGGGCGCTTGTAGACACCGCCGTCGTTGCCGACGTACACGAAGCTCTTGCCGTGGTAGCGGCCGATCGCCACGCCGTGCTGGTCGGAGTGGGTGGTCTGGTGGCAGTCACCGGTCTGCTTGGCGGGGTCGATGCTCCAGCAGGAGAAGGTGAAGTTCCAGTACGGGCCGACGGTGGACCAGTTGGCGCCGCCGTCCTTGGACTCGTAGACCTCCTCGAGACCGGCGTACACGTGCTGCGGGTCGCTCGGGTCGACGGTGAGGAACTGGTTGTACCAGGCCTGTACGCCCGGCATGTAACCCGGGGAGGTCAGCGCCGAGTTGTCGGCGGCCAGTCCCTTGTAGTCGGCGATCTTCGTCCAGGGGCCGGTCGGGGAGCCGGACTTGGAGACGAAGATGCCCTCCAGGCCGCTGTCCGGGTTGGTGGCGAGCTGCTCCGGTGACTGCTCGATGGCGTAGTAGCGGGAGCCGTCGGCGGAGCGGGCGAAGGTGACGTTGCCGACGTTGTCCGCGTCGCCGGGCAGGTCGCCGAGGCCGCTGGTGATCCGCGTCCAGGTGCCGCCGGTCTCGGTGTAGAAGCCGTTGTAGTCGTCGCCGCTGCGCCAGCCGACGGCCAGGACCACCTTGGACGGGTCCTTGGGGTCGATGGCGATGTCGTTGGCGATGTTCTTGTACGGAGCGCTCGGGTCGCCGGCCTTGGAACCGCCCGGCAGATAGTCCGGGTTGGGCGCGAACTCCAGCTTCCAGGGGCCGCTCAGCTTCTTCGTGGAGTGGCTCCAGACACCCTTGCTGGTGGCCGCCCACACCTTGCCGGCGCCGAAGCGCAATTCGTGGATGGTGGTGCTCTCCAGTTCGTCGCCGCCGACGCGGCGGCGCGGGGAGAACGTGCCGTGGTGCGGGTGGGACAGGACGTAGACGCCGCTGCCGAGGTAGGCGTCGGCATTGGTGGTGGCCTCGCCGGTGCCCAGCCACAGCCGGCCTCCGCCGTCGAGGGCGAGGGCGCCGGTGGACTGCGCGGGCAGCCGGTCGCTGATGGGCTGCCAGTGGCCGCCTCCGCTGCGCGAGCGCCAGACCCCGCCGCCTGCGCTGCCCGCGTAGACGTAGCCGCCGTCGTCGGCCGCGATCGCGGCCATCCGGCCGGTCACATTGCCCGAGCCGCCACTGGAGTTGGAGTCGATGTCACGGTAGCGCGGGTCGTCGGAGTTGTACGGCAGGCCGGTGATGTGGCGCCACCTGCCGTCCGTGCTCGGCAGATTCCTGAGGCCGCGCCAGGCGGCGCCGTACGCGCCCGGTGCGACGACACCGGGTGAGGTGCGGGCCTCCGCGTACTGGTCGGCTCCCTCGGCGATCTCGTCCGCCTCGTTGCCGTCGTCGTCATCGGCCTTGAGGTGCGGCGACATGGCACCCACCGACTGCACCCGCTCCTTGGCGAGTTGGCCGAGCGTGCGGACTCCGAAGGGGCTGACGCCGCCGCGGCCGGAGGCGGCGGACGGAGGTATCGCGACGAGCGCGGCGGACGCGGTGAGCGCACAGACGGTGAACCACCGTCTTCTGCGGGTCGGCAAGGACAACGGGGACCTCCCAGAGGGGCATCGACTGCCGTCGCAGGAGACCCGACCACGCGGACGGGGAATCGTCCGCAACTTGACGCACTTTTGACACGAACCTGCCAGTAGATAATGGTCCGGCCCGCAAATTTTCAGCGCGGCCGGCGCCGGGTGACGTCCCTCCGCGTCACTCCCTGCGACCTGACGCGTCGGACAGGCCCTGGGTGCGCAGGCGGCCCGCGGTCTTCAGGAGGCGGTCGGCGGGCTCGCGCAGCCGGGGATGGGCGAGGACCGTGTTACGCAGGCCGCGTACCGGTCTGCGCCACAGCCGCTGCGCCATGGCCACGGGGTGGGCGCGGGCGGCGAAGCCCTCGCCGACCCGCAGTTCACGGGTCTTGAGCCAGTCCTTGTACTCCTTGTCGCCGCGCCCCAGGTCGACCAGGGTCACCCCGTTGCGGGCGGCCGCCTCGGCGCACCTCAGGTGCATCATCAACCCGGGCGAGTAGTAGTGCAGTTCGGGGTCGTACGCGGTGAACCAGGCCGCCAGGACGGTGCTGGAGCGCGGGCCGAAGTGGGCGGCGACCGGGCGGTCCCCGGCGTACAGCACGGACAGCACCCCGGTGAAGTGCTCCTCGCGGACATGGAAGAGGTGGTCCACCAGGTCCACGATCCAGGGCCGCGAGAACCGGTCCATGCGTCCCGTCCGGCGGTACTGGGCGGACTTCCACTCCATGAGCGTGCGCAGGGCCATCGGGTCCCGCTCGTCGAACTCGAACCGCACCTCGCCGATGTCCCGCCCGAGCCGGCGTTCCTTCTTCAGCGTCGTCTTGGCCAGCCCCGGGTAGGCGCCGCGCAGCCACTCGGCATAGCCGCCGTCACCGGGCTTCACGTCGATCACCGGTGAGGCGAAGGTGCCGGTGACATGCGGGGCGAACGGCCGCTGTTCCTGGACGAGATGGTCGAACTCGAAGATGCTGAGCCCGCAGGCGCGCAGCAGCTCCGCGGCGTCCCAGGTGACCCCGGGCCGGTGCACCAGGGCCTGGCAGTCGGACAGCCCGAGTCCGATGGCCCGGCCGGTGCCCAAGGGCCCTCTTTCGTACGGGAAGAAGCCGACGGGTTCCCCGCCCTCCCGCAGGATCGCCACCCGCGCCCCGCCCCGCTGACGGCCCACCCCGATGGTGAACTCCGGTGCCAGGAACGGGTTGGCGTACTCGGGTGACTCGTCCATCGCCCGGTGCCAGGCGGCGCGCAGCGCGGAGGTCAGGTCACCGGGTCTGTGGATCGTGATCTCCACGTCAGCTCGACCGCCCTTCCGCCGGCTCCGCGAGTGATCTCTCGCGTACGGCACAGGCCGGCCTGGCGTGTGGAACTTCGTGTGGGCCGTGGCTCATGGATCGCATGGGCGATCACTCCCCCCATGACGCGCCGGGCGCGTCCTGCCATCTCTTGTGCTGACTCCGACTCCCCGCCGTGCGCCAGTGCTCAAACGTCGCGAAACCGTACGCACACTGTCAAGGGTGCCTCAGGCGACGGATGGTCCGCCACGGGTCTGCGGACATCGGTGACGAGTCAGGACGCATGGCGTGAACCGTGCGCCCCCTTGCCTCAGCCCGGCCGGCGCTCCGACCGGTCCGCGCCCGCCGTCATGTCCTGGGTGCCGATCACCGACAGCAGTTCCAGCTGCGCGGCGCCCTCGGTGCCGGGCGGCGCGCTGAACCACAGCAGGCGCTGGCGGCCGTCCTCGCTGAACAGGTTGTGGCAGTCGAGTTCGATGACGCCGAGCGCGGGATGGACGATCCGTTTGTGGTCGGTGCGGCGCAGAGCCACATCCCGTTGCTCCCAGAGCGCGGCGAACTCCTCGCTGCGCCGGCGCAGCGCGGCCACCATACGGGCGACCTCGGGGTCCTTGGCCCGGCGGGCGGCGACCGCCTGCAGGTCGGCGACGAAGACCCGGGAGTGGTGCGGGTGGTCCTCGACGGGGTAGACGGCGCGGGCGGCGGGGTCGGTGAACCAGCGGTGGACAAAGCTCGCCTCGGGGCCCCGGGTGGCCGGGGGCGGGCCGAGGAGCGCCAGGGCGAGCGGGTTCTGGGCGAGGGTCTCGTGCAGGTCGTTGATGATCTGCGCGGGGGTGGTGGTGAGCCGGTCCAGCAGGCCCAGCAGGGCGGGCTGGGCGTGCACCGCGGTGCTGTGGGCGGTCGGCACAGGGCGCTCGGCGAGGTGGAAGAGGTGGTCGCGCTCGTCGCCGCTCAGCCGCAGGGCGCGGGCGAGGGCGGCCAGCACCTGTGCGGAGGGCTGGGCGCCGCGGCCGCGTTCCAGCTCGGTGTAGTAGTCGGCGGAGAGCCCGGCCAGCTGCGCGACCTCCTCGCGCCGCAGTCCCGGGACCCGGCGGCGGGGCCCGGCGGGCAGGCCGACGTCGGCGGGACGGACCCGGTCACGGCGGGACTTCAGGAAGGCGGCCAGCTCCGAGTGGTTCACACCCCCATCGTCACCCCTGCCACGGCGCGGAACCAGGGGTTGCCGACCCCAGGGTGAGGCGAGCCATGGCTGCCGCACGGACCGCGGCCCAGGCTGGAGGCACACCCAGGAACCACCCCTCCGGCACCCAGGAGTCCCCATGTCCACGCAGGAAACCGCAGCCCCCCGTGTCGCCGTCGTCACCGGCGGCTCCCGCGGCATCGGCCGCGAGACGGTGACCCGGCTCGCCGCCGACGGCTACGCCGTGGTGGTCGGGTACGCGGGCAACCGCGACCTGGCCGAGGCCGCCGTCAAGGACGTCACCGCGGCCGGCGGCCGTGCGGTCGCCGTCCGGGCCGACGTCGCCGACGAAGGACAGGTCGCCGAGCTGTTCGAGACGGCGGCCCGCGAGTTCGGCGGAGTCGACGTCGTGGTGCACGCGGCCGGCCGGATGTACCTCGCACCGATCGCCGAGCTGGACCTCACGGAACTGGACGCCCTGCACCGCACCAACATCCGCGGCACCTTCGTGGTCGCCCGGCAGGCGGCCCGGACCCTGCGCCGGGGCGGCTCGTTCATCGCCTTCTCCACCTCCGTGGTGGGCCTGTCCTTCCCGGCCTACGGCGCCTACAGCGCCAGCAAGGGCGCGGTCGAGGCGATGATCATGGTGCTGGCCCGGGAGCTGCGCGGCCGGGACGTCACCGTGAACGCCGTCGCCCCCGGGCCCACGGCGACCGATCTGTTCCTGGACGGCAAGGACGAGGAGACGGTCGCCAGGCTGGCCGCCCAGCCCCCGCTGGAGCGGCTCGGCACGCCCGCCGACATCGCCGAGGTGGTGGCCTTCCTGGCCTCCCCGGCCGGCCACTGGGTCAACGGGCAGGTCGTACGCGCCAACGGCGGCATCGTCTGACACCCCCGATCCCACCTCCCCTCCTCTCCCTTTCTCTGCGAGGAATCATGACCACCGACACTCCCCTGACCGTCCTGGTCACCGGCGCCTCCAGCGGATTCGGCGCGCTGACCGTGCGCGCGCTCGCCGACGCCGGTCACACCGTCTACGCGGGCATCCGGCAGACGGCCACCCGCAACGCGCCGGCCGTGGCCGAACTGGACCGGTACGCGGCCGAGCACGGCGTGGCCCTGCACGTGGTCGACCTCGACGTCACCTCCCAGGACTCCGCCGACGCCGCCGTCGCCCGGGTCCTGGCCGCCGAGGGCCGCCTGGACGTGCTCGTGCACAACGCGGGCCACATGGTCACCGGACCCGCCGAGGCCTTCACCCCCGAGCAACTGGCCCAGTCGTACGACGTCAACGTGCTCGGCGCGCAGCGCATGAACCGGGCCGCGCTCCCCCACCTGCGAGAGCGCGGCGAGGGCCTGCTGGTGTGGATCGGCAGCTCCAGCACCCGGGGCGGCTGCCCGCCGTTCCTTGCGCCGTACTTCGCCGCGAAGGCGGCGATGGACGCGCTGGCGGTCAGTTACGCCGCCGAGCTGGTCCGGTTCGGCATCGACACGGCGATCGTGGTCCCCGGCGCCTTCACCTCCGGGACCAACCACTTCGCGCACGCGGGCACGCCCGCCGACACCGGGCGCGCCGCCGCCTACGACGAGCGCTACGGCTCCCTGCTGGCGGGCCTGGACAAGCGGCTCGGGGCGCTCGTCCCGCCGGACGCGGACGTGGCCGAGGTCGCCGAGGCGGTCGTACGTCTGGTGGACCTGCCCGCCGGCCGGCGGCCGCTGCGCACCCACGTCGACCCGAGCCGCGACGGCAGCGAGGTCGTGTCCGCGGTCGCCGACCGGATCCGCGTCGACTTCTTCCGCCGCGCCGGACTCGAGGACCTGCTCACTGCCGGCAGCTCGCTCTGACACCCCGTCAACCAAGGAGACTCACCATGCCGTTCGCGAACTTCAAGGTCCCCGCCGGAAGCCTGGACGAGAAGCAGAAGGAGCTGATCGTCACCCGTACCACCGAGCTGTACGCCGAGATCTACGGCGAGCGCGCCCGCGCCACCACGATGGTCCTGGTCGAGGAGGTCGCCGACGGCGGCTGGGGCATCGGGGGCGGGGTGCTGACCCTGGCCATGATCCAGGAGTCGTCCGAGGACTGACTGGCGCACCCCGCCCCGCCCCACCACAGTGGATCACCGTCCGCGGCACCAAGGCACCCACGAAAGGCGGTACTTCATGTCCCCCTCCGAGCCGGCCGTCCCGAAACCCGGTGATCTGCTGGCCGTCATGCCGTTCGCGGCCAGGCTGGGCATCGAGTTGCGGGAGGCCACGGCCGAGCGCACCGTCGGGAGCCTGGCCTGGTCACCGGACGTCTGTACGGCGGGCGGTGCGCTGCACGGCGGAGCGCTGATGGCGCTGGCGGACAGCGTCGGCGCCGTGTGCGCCTACCTCAACCTGCCCGAGGGGGCGTCCGGCACCTCGACGGTGGAGTCCAAGACCAACTTCCTGCGCGCGGTCACCACCGGCCACGTCCGTGCCACGGCTCGCCCCCTGCACCTCGGCGGCACTCTGCTGGTGGTGCAGACGGACCTGCACGACGACCGGGACCGGCTGGTCGGGCAGACCACGCAGACCCAGATCGTGCTGAGCAAGCGCGAGGCCTGAGCCTTCACACGGAGAAGGGCCGGACCCACCGGGACCGGCCCTTTTCTGTGCGCTCAGCGCTCCTCGAGGAAGAGGACGTGCCGCCCGGCTACCGGGTCGTACTTGCGCAGGACGAGCCGGTCGGGGTCGCTCTGCCGGTTCTTGCGGGTCACGTAGGTGACGCCGGTCCCGGCCGTCGACTTCAGGGTGACGACGGGGCGCACGGTGGTGCGTGCCACGAGGGCCTCCTTTCCCGCGGCCGGCCACACCCGATTGATCCGCGCATGCCAGCCGCACCCCACCCAACAACACCCGCACAGTCGGCATTCCCCAGCCCCGCGGCGCCGTCGATCCCGACGGCGGTATTGACATGCACCTGCATGGGCCCCGAGGCTGCGTGCGTGAAGTTGCTCGATTGAAGCTTGTTTCGAGCGCTTCCGTGCAGCAAGTGCAAGGACAGTCAATCCGCGATGGTGCGATGGGAGCTGTTCCGCCGTGCGAAGAATCCGACACCGTGTGCCGTGGCCGGCCTGGGTTCCGCTGGGGCTGGCGACCGCCCTGGCCGGTACCGTGCTCACCGCCCCGGCACCCGCCGCGGCCGCCGCGACAGCGGCCGGCGCCGTACTCGACTCCGCCCACAGCAGCGTCGACTGGCAGAGCCCGGTCTACGCCAAGGGCACCGGCGGCGGCCCCGAGAGCTGCCCCGGTGCGGCCGACGACCCCGGCAGCTCGGTCTGCGACCGCTTCGACCTGACCGTCTCGGTGCCGGGCGGCTACTGGGACGACAACCCCGAGGGCGGGGTGCCGCTGTCGATCAAGTGGGAGAAGCCCTCCGACGACTTCGACCTGTACGTCTACGACGACCACGGCAAGCAGGTGGCGTCCAGCGCCGGCACCGCCGACCCCGAGGCCACGGTGATCCCGCGCGCGTCGGGGACGTACCACGTCCTGGTCGTGCCGTACGACGTGCACGACAACTCCTTCACGGGCACCGCCTATCTGCCCGCGACCACGGACGCCGGCGATCTCACGTCCTTCTCGGGCGGCGACGGGAGCTACACGATCGGCGCGGGCGCGCTCACCGCCCGCGCCGACTTCCTGACGGGAGGCCGGCTCCGGCTCCAGGCGGACCCGTCGGGCTCGCTGAGCGATCCGGCCGGCGCGGCCATCGTGCGCAGGCAGCCCGCGCTCCAGCGGCACACCTCGTCCTTCGACGCGGGCGACTACTACGGCATCCGCTCTCCCGAAGCGGTGCTGCGCGTGTACAAGAAGCCGCTGCGGTTCGGGCTCTACACACCCGACAACCGCACCCGGATCTGGCAGGAGGACAAGCCGCTGCGCTGGTCGACCGGCGGGATGCGGCAGAGCCTCACACGGGGCACGGACGAGCAGTTCTTCGGCGGCGGCGAGCAGAACGGCAGCTTCTCGCACCGCGGGCGGACCATGTACGTGGCCAACAGCTTCGACTGGAACGAGGGCGGCTACAACAACTCGCAGCCGTTCTACCTCTCCAGCGCGGGCTACGGCGTCCTCCGCAACACCTTCGCGCCGGGCGTGTACACCTTCGGCTCGCCGGTCACCACCGGACAGCAGGAACGGCGCCTGGACGCCTACTACTTCCTCGGCGACGCGAAGCAGGTCATCGGGAAGTACACGGAGTTGGTGGGCAAGCCCTTCATGCCTCCGGTCTACGGTCTCGAACCCGGGGACTCGGACTGCTATCTGCACAACGCCAACCGGGGCGAGCGGCACACCCTGGACGCCCTGAAGATCGCCGACGGCTACACCGAGAACCAGATGCCGCTCGGCTGGATGCTGGTCAACGACGGCTACGGCTGCGGGTACGAGAACCTGGAGCAGACCGCCAAGGGGCTGCAGGACCACAACGCCCAGCTCGGTCTGTGGACCCAGGACGGCATCGACAAGCTCGCCGACCAGGTCAAGGCCGGCCAGCGGGTGGCCAAGCTGGATGTGGCCTGGGTCGGCAACGGCTACAAGTTCGCGCTGGACGCCTGCGAAGCGGCGAAGAAGGGCATCGAGGACAACAGCGACGCGCGCGGCTTCGTGTGGCTGCCGGTGTCCTGGGCGGGCGCCCAGCGGTGCGGGGTGCTGTGGAGCGGCGACCAGAAGCTGTCCTGGGACTACATCCGCTGGCAGATCCCGACCTATGCCGGGGCGACCATGTCCGGCATCGCCTACAACACCGGCGACGTGGGCAGCATCTACCGGCACGACGCCAAGATGTACGCCCGGGACCTGCAGTGGAAGGCGTTCCTGCCGGCCATCATGACGATGGACGGGTGGGCGAGCGACATCACCACCGGCAAGCCCGCCGACCAGCAGCCGTGGCGGGACGGGGAGCCGTACACCTCGGTCAACCGCAAGTACCTGCAGCTGAAGGAGCGGCTGCTGCCGTACATGTACACCCTGTCCGCCGAGGCGGCGAAGACGGGCGTGGGCGCGGTGCGTCCGCTGTGGCTGGAGTACCCGGACGACCCGAACACGCTGGGCGCGCAGGCCAAGTACGAGTTCCTGTCCGGCCGCGACTTCCTCGTCGCCCCGGTCTACCAGGACTCCGACACGCGTGACGGCATCTACCTGCCCAAGGGCACCTGGACCGACTACTGGACCGGCCGCACCTACCAGGGTCCCACCACCCTGAACGGCTACCACGCCCCGCTCGACACGCTCCCGCTGTTCGTGCGCGAGGGCGCGATCGTCCCCATGTGGCCCAAGGGCACGACGAGTTGGCAGACCCGCGACCGGCACGAGCTGGACTGGGACCTGTATCCGTCCGCCCACGGCACCAGCCGCTACACGCTGTACGAGGGCGACGGCGTGACCCGCCACTTCGCCGAGGGAGCGGCCGCCACCCAGCGTGTGTCGGTGCGCGCCGGCGCCGGGGGGACGACCGTCACGGTCGGCGCGAGCAAGGGCGACTACGCGGGCAAGGCGCACGCGCGGACGTACCGGTTCACGGTGCACGGCGTCATGGCGCCCGACCACGTCTTCCTCGACGGGCGGAAACTGCCGGACTCCGCCTGGTCGTTCGACAGCGACAGCGGGGTGACAACCATCCGCACCCCGAGCCTGCCGCTCGGCCGCGGCTTCACCCTTCGCCTCATATGAGGAGCATCGAGTAAAAAACTCTTATGGTCTAGTCCAAAGAGTCCTTTGGACTAGACCAACCCATTGACGTGGCCGCATCAGCCCCGGAGGCTGGGGCACCTCCCCACCCCACACCCCTCTGGAGGCACGAAGTGAGACGTCTTCGGGCATGCCTGGGAGCGGCGGCCGCCGTCGGACTGGCCGCCGCGGGCACGACCGCGCTCGTCGCGGGCAACGCCTCGGGCGCGACCACCGCACTGAGCAACCGGTGGTACGCCGCGGCCCCTTACCTGATGCCGCTGGACAACGACCCGCCGGACGCGGCCACCATCATGGACGCCACCGGCCTCAAGGCCTTCCAGCTCGCCTTCATCCTCGCGCCCGACGGCGGCGGCTGCTCCCCGACCTGGGGCGGCACGGCCGCGGTCTCCTCCGACACGGCGGTCCAGTCGGTCGTCAACGCCATCCGGGCCAAGGGCGGTGACATCTCCGTCTCCATCGGCGGGTACGGCGGCACCAAGCTCGGGCAGGCCTGCTCGGACGCCGCGTCCACGGCGGCCGCGTACCAGCAGGTCATCACCAAGTACGGGCTCCACGCCATCGACTTCGACCTGGAGGAGCCGGAGTACGAGAACAGCGCGGCGATCAGGAACGAGATCGGCGCCGCGAAGATCCTGCAGCAGAACAACCCGGGTCTGTACGTGTCCGTGACCACGGCCGGGACGGCGGACGGCACCGGCTGGTTCGGCAAGCAGATGCTGCTGGAGGCCAAGTCGCAGGGGTTCACCCCGAACAACTTCTCCATCATGCCCTTCGACGGCGGCTTCAACGGTGCGGCGAGCCAGACCGGCGCGCTGACCAACTTCAACTCGATCCTGCAGTCCACCTTCGGCTGGGACCAGGCGACGGCCTACGCCCACGAGGGCTTCTCGGGCATGAACGGCCGCAGCGACACCGGCGAGTACTTCACCCAGGCCGACTTCCAGACCGTGCTGGACTACGCCACCAGCCACAACATGGACCGGTTCACCTTCTGGTCCCTCAACCGCGACCGCCAGTGCACGCCGGCCGACAACGGCGGCCGTACATCGGGCACTTGCTCCAGCGTGACCCAGAACTCCTGGGACTTCGCGAAGTACTCGGTGAAGTTCGCCGGGGTCACCCCACCGACCAACACGCCCACCCCCACGCCCACCCCGACCCCGACGTCCTGCAAGACCGCCTGGAGTTCGACGGCGGTGTACACCTCCGGGAACGAGGTCTCGTACAACAAGCACAACTGGAAGGCCAAGTGGTGGACCCAGAACGAGGTGCCCGGCGCCTCCGAGTGGGGTCCGTGGCAGGACGAGGGCGCCTGCTGAAACCTCTTGACGTGTCTGGTTCAGACATCTGCTTCACGGCTCACCGATGACCAAGGATGCATTCAGCGTTCAGCATGGTGAACGACTCGGGCTGACCGTCCGGCACGCGTGACACGCGGCGCGACCTGCGCGACTGGTGCAACAGGGCGGACGGTCGTAGCGTCGATGTGCACGCGGTCGGACACGGCACGACGGGTGGGAGCGACCATGCGCGGATCTGTGGTGGGAACGGCGGTCACCCTAGCGGCAGGGGCCCTGCTGACAGCGGCCATGACCACGGCCTCGGCGAGCCCGCCCGCCACGGCGCCGAAGGCCGATCCTCCCAAGCCCGTGCTGGTCGACTGCTTCTGGAACCGCCACGTCCGCCCGGCCGACTTCATCCTGGCCTGCGGCGACGGCAACAGCCGCCTGCTCGGGCTCCACTGGTCGCAGTGGGGCTCGCAGGCGGCGACCGCCGTGGGCCTGAACGCGGTCAACGACTGCAAGCCGTACTGCGCGGCAGGCACCTTCCACTCGTACCGGGTGACCGTCCGGCTGGACCGCCCGCGGCCGTGGACGAAGCACCCGGACGTCGAGCACTACACCCGGATGAGCCTCATCTACGAGGGTGCCCGGCCGGAAGGCTTCAAGCAGGTCATGACCTATCCGCTCTGGGACTGACCGCCCACGGCCCGTCACCCGCGCGGGCCGCTCGCGGCGCCATGTCGTGGGCCGCGCGGGCGACCCCGCGGCCCGGCGCCCCTTCCCGGTGACCGGCACCCGGCCATCTTTGTGTGACCCCGCACTCCGGTGCCCCGCGCGCCGTACGAAGAGAGGTCACATGCCCCGACTCCCCCGCCCGGCCGGTGCGGCCGCGGCCGCGCTCGCGCTCGGCCTGATCGCGGCGGCGCCCGCCAGCGGCCACGAGCCGACCTTCACCGATGTACGCGTCGTCGCCCACTTCGGCCTGGCCGCCGGGCAGACGCCCGAGAACATCGCGCTCGAACCCGACGGCTCCGCCGACCTCACCTTCGCCCTCGCCCGGCAGGTCGCCCACGTGACGCTCGACGGGGACACCCGGATCCTCGCGACCCTGCCGGCCGTGGCCCATCCGAACACGCCCGTCCTGCACAGCGCCGTCGTCGCCGGCATCGCCCGCGGGTACGACGGCACGCTCTACGTCAACTACGCGACCGGCACCCGGGAGACCGGCATCTGGCGGATCCCGGCCGACGGCGGCGCACCCCGGCAGATCGCCCAACTGCCGCCGGACGGACTGCCCAACGGCCTGGCCCTCGACTGGCGCGACGGCGTGCTCTACGCCGCCGACTCCGCCCTGGGCACCGTCTGGCGCGTCCCCCAGTCGGGCGGCACTCCCACGGTGTGGGCGCGGGGCACGCGACTCGACCCGCGCACGGTGCCGTCCGGGTCCGGGTACGGCGCCAACGGCATCAAGGTGCACCGCGGCGCGGTGTGGGTGTCCAACAGCGACCGCGGGACGCTGCTGCGCTTCCCCTTCGCCCCGGACGGCTCCGCGGGCCCGGTCGAGACCCGGGCCACCGGGCTCACCGGCATCGACGACTTCGCCTTCCCCGGGCACGGGAGCAGCGTGCTGGCCGCACTGAACGGCTCCAGCGAGCTGGTCCTGGCGCGCCGCGACGGCACCCACTCGGTGGTCCTCACCCGTCAGGACGGGCTGTCCAACCCGACCTCGGTGGCCGTGCGCGGCCGGACCGTCTACGTGCCCGGCGCCGCGTACTCGACCAGGCGGGACCCGAATCTGCTCCTGGCCCGTCTGCGGCAGCTCTTCAACCGCTTCTAGCCCGCTGAGCGCTCGCCGCGGCCGGGTGCGGTGTCCCCCGGCCGCGGCGAGTGGTGTCTCAGGCGATCTCGACCAGCAGGTCGCCGCCCTCCACCTGCTGGATCCGGTTGATGGCCAGCCGGGAGACCCGGCCCGCCTTGGGCGCGGTGATCGTGGCCTCCATCTTCATCGCCTCGATGGTGGCGACCGTCGCGCCGGCCGCGACCTCGTCGCCCTCGGCGACCGCGAGCGTCACCACACCGGCGAAGGGCGCCGCCACATGACCCGGGTTCGCGCGGTCGGCCTTCTCGGTCACCGGCACGTCCGAGGCGGCCGCCCGGTCACGGACCTGGATGGGCCGCAGCTGGCCGTTGAGCGAGGACATCACGGTGCGCATGCCGCGCTCGTCGGCCTCGCCGACCGCCTGCAGCTCGATCAGCAGCCGCACGCCGGGCTCCAGGTCGACGGCGTACTCCGTGGCCGGCCGCAGACCGTAGAAGAAGGCCTTGCTGTCCAGGACGCTGGTGTCGCCGAAGCTCTGGCGGTGGGTGTCGAACTCGCGGGTCGGACCGGGGAACAGCAGACGGTTCAGGGTCGCCCGGGGCTCCTTCGCAAGACCGTCGCGGTCCTCGGTGGACAGTTCGGGGGCCGGCTTGGGCTCGCCGCGGCCCTGGAGGGCCTTGGTGCGGAACGGCTCGGGCCAGCCGCCGGGCGGGGTGCCCAGCTCGCCGCGCAGGAAGCCGATGACCGAGTCGGGGATGTCGAACCGGTCGGGGGTCGACTCGAAGTCCGCCGGGGAGACTCCGGCGCCCACCAGGTGCAGGGCGAGGTCGCCGACCACCTTGGACGACGGGGTGACCTTCACCAGGCGGCCCAGGATGCGGTCGGCGGCGGCGTACATGGCCTCGATGTCCTCGAAGCGGTCGCCGAGGCCGAGGGCGACGGCCTGGGTGCGCAGGTTGGAGAGCTGGCCGCCGGGGATCTCGTGGTGGTAGACGCGTCCGGTCGGGGAGGCGAGGCCCGCCTCGAACGGGGCGTAGATCTTCCGCACGCCCTCCCAGTACGGCTCCAGGTCGCCGACGGCCTGGAGGTCGAGCCCGGTGGGCCGCTCGGAGTGGTCGGTGGCGGCGACCAGCGCCGACAGCGACGGCTGCGAGGTCGTGCCGGCCATGGAGGCCACCGCACCGTCCACCGCGTCGGCGCCCGCCTGGATCGCGGCGAGGTAGGTGGCGAGCTGGCCGCCCGCCGTGTCGTGCGTGTGCAGATGCACCGGCAGGTCGAACTCGCGGCGCAGCGCGGACACCAGCTTGGCGGCGGCCGGGGCGCGCAGCAGTCCGGCCATGTCCTTCACTGCGATGACATGGGCGCCGGCCTCGACGATCTGCTCGGCGAGGCGCAGGTAGTAGTCGAGGGTGTACAGCCGCTCGGCGGGGTCGTTGAGGTCGGCCGTGTAGCAGAGGGCGACCTCGGCGATCGCGGTGCCGGTCTCGCGGACGGCGTCGATGGCGGGCCGCATCTGGCCGACGTCGTTGAGGGCGTCGAAGATCCGGAAGATGTCGATGCCGGTGGCGGCGGCCTCCTGCACGAAGGCGTCGGTGACCTCGGTCGGGTACGGGGTGTAGCCGACGGTGTTGCGGCCGCGCAGCAGCATCTGCAGGCAGATGTTCGGTACGGCCTCGCGCAGGGCGGCGAGCCGCTCCCACGGGTCCTCGGCGAGGAAGCGCAGCGCCACGTCGTACGTCGCACCGCCCCAGCACTCCAGGGAGAGCAGCTCGGGCAGGGTGCGGGCGACGACCGGGGCGACGGCGAGCAGGTCCCTGGTGCGTACCCGGGTGGCGAGCAGCGACTGGTGGGCGTCGCGGAAGGTGGTGTCGGTGACGCCGATGGTCGGCGACTCGCGCAGGTGCCGGGCGAAGCCCTCGGGGCCGAGGTCGACCAGCCGCTGCCGGGAGCCGGCCGGGGGCTCGCCGGCGGGCAGCGGCGGCAGCTTGGTGACCGGGTCGAGCAGGTCGGGGCGGTTGCCGTGCGGCTTGTTGACGGTGACGTCGGCGAGGTAGGTGAGCAGCTTGGTGCCGCGGTCGGCGGAGCTGCGGGCGGTCAGCAGGTGCGGGCGCTCCTCGATGAAGGAGGTGGTGACTCGCCCGGCCTGGAAGTCGGGGTCGTCCAGGACGGCCTGCAGGAACGGGATGTTGGTGGCCACGCCGCGGATGCGGAACTCGGCGACGGCACGCCGGGCGCGCCCGATGGCGGCGCTCAAGTCACGGCCCCGGCAGGTGAGTTTGACCAGCATCGAATCGAAGTGCGCGCTGATCTCCGTACCCGCGTGGGTGGTGCCGCCGTCGAGGCGGATGCCGGAGCCGCCGGGCGAGCGGTAGGCGCTGATCCGGCCGGTGTCCGGGCGGAAGCCGTTGGCCGGGTCCTCGGTGGTGATCCGGCACTGCAGGGCGGCACCGCGCAGGGTGATGGTGTCCTGGGACAGGCCGAGGTCGGCGAGGGTCTGGCCGGAGGCGATGCGCAGTTGGGCCTGGACCAGGTCGACGTCGGTGACCTCCTCGGTGACCGTGTGCTCGACCTGGATGCGCGGGTTCATCTCGATGAAGACGTGGTTGCCGTCGCGGTCCAGGAGGAACTCGACGGTGCCCGCGTTGCGGTAGCCGATCTCGCGGGCGAAGCGCACGGCGTCGTCGCAGATCCGGTCCCTGAGGGCCGGGTCGAGGTTGGGTGCGGGCGCCAGTTCGATGACCTTCTGGTGGCGGCGCTGCAGCGAGCAGTCGCGCTCGTAGAGGTGAATGACGTTGCCCTCGCCGTCGGCGAGGATCTGCACCTCGATGTGGCGCGGGTCCACGACGGCCTTCTCCAGGAAGACGGTCGGGTCGCCGAACGCGGACGCGGCCTCGCGGGACGCGGCCTCGATGGACTCGCGCAGCTGGGCGGGGGCCTCGACCCGGCGCATGCCGCGCCCGCCGCCGCCCGCGACCGCCTTGACGAAGACGGGGAAGCCGATCTCCTCGGCGGCGCGGACGAGTTCGTCGACGTCGGTGGAGGGCTCGGACGAGCCCAGCACGGGTACGCCGGCCGCCCGGGCCGCGGCGACCGCGCGGGCCTTGTTGCCGGTCAGCTCCAGCGTGTGCGCGCTCGGCCCGACGAAGGTGATGCCCGCCTCCTCGCAGGCGCGGGCGAGTTCGGGGTTCTCGGACAGGAATCCGTAACCGGGGTAGACGGCGTCGGCGCCCGCCCGGCGAGCGGCGCCCACGATCTCCTCGACGGAGAGATAGGCCCGCACGGGATGTCCCGGTTCCCCGATCTCGTAGGCCTCGTCGGCCTTCAGCCGGTGCAGCGAGTTGCGGTCCTCGTGCGGGAACACGGCGACCGTGCGCGCGCCGAGTTCATAGCCCGCCCGGAACGCGCGGATCGCGATCTCTCCACGGTTGGCGACCAGCACCTTGCGGAACATCCTGGATTCCCTTCAGCTGCCTGCCGGCGACGAACACCATGGTGTCAGCCATGCCCTGCCGTACGTCGCGGCAACATTAGGGGTTGCCCGCACGTGTCGAAGTGCGAAAAGCATCACATTGACGTGGTCCGGACATGCACACCGCCGGCCTGGCGTTCGAGGGCGGTCAGCACGGCCTCGGGGGCGGGATGCGCCGACCGGGGGCGGTCCGGTCGCGTGGGAACCGGTACCGGCACGGCTTCCGCCGCAGCGGGCTCGGTGGTCCGGGTCGCCGGCCGTGAGGGCACGAAGGACCGCAGCCGCTCACGGCGGCCGTGCAGGAGGCCCAGCACGATCGAGGCAACCACCGCGACCAGGTGCTCGCGTCCGGCGAGGTTCGGCACCGCGACGGACTCCCACACCATCGAGCCGCCGGTCAGCGTGAACAGCACGGGTGCACGCCGGACGACCGCAAGATAGGTGAACAGGCCGACCACGGCCGCCGATGGTCCGGTGTCGAGCACCTTGCCGCACTCGGGCGGCAGTCCGAACCCCCACCAGCCCGGGCCGAGCGCGATCATCAGGCGGGCGGTGAGCGTGCCCGCCAGGGTGGTGCCGTAGGCGAGCGCCAGGGTCCGGGCCCGGCCGAGGGTCAGTTCGGCGAGGGCGAAGGCGAGGAACAGCTGAGTGATGCCTCCCCACACCGGCAGATCGAGCGCCGGGACGTACAGCGACACCGGGGTGCGCAGCAGGGCCAGCCACAGCGGCAGGTCGGCCTTGACTCCGCCGAGCCGCTCGACCCACAACGCTCCGGTGGGATGCTGCGCGACGTCGTGGCAGAAGATGACGGCGAACGCGGCGACGAACGCCAGGAGAAGCCCGGACGGTCCGCGCCGGGCGAGCAGGCGCCCCGGGTCGACGACGACGGCGTGCCACTCCCCGCGCAGCGTGCGCCAGGTGAACCGGGCGAGGCGCGCGAGCAGGGCACGGACCTGGTCCGCGCGCCCGGCGGTGCTCCCGTCAGCGCTCATGAGGCGCGGCAGCCCATCGCCCCTCGATCCCCCGTCATCCGCATCGGCCCCTCCACCCGCTCCCCGCACCTCGGCCATGCGGGAAGTTTGCTCACTTTCCACCCGTTCAGCCGTCATCGCACTGATGTATGATTATGCCCTCTCCGTCTGAGCCGCCCCGTTCCGGCCGCTCACAGTTCAGCGAGCCCGGAGCCGGGGGTCAAGGTCCCTCCGGCCTGCGTCGCAGTGACAAGAAACAGGCGCACGAGAGGCAACCTGCCCGGCTTCTGACCCGTCGTCGGACGGGAGGGGCGGGTGCCCGTACGGCCCCGAGACACCCGGCGTCCCGGTCAGCGCACAGGTTCGACCGCCCACTTCGTGGAAACACACCTGAACCATCCAGATTCGATCACCAACTCTCGTATAGTGACCGCCAGTTCACGCTCGATAGCCGCTCCGTCACCCGCCGACCCCTGCTCGCCCCCTCTGCCGCGAGGATCACACCGGACCGATGACCGTGCCCACGCATCCCGGCGAACGACCTTCCCTCCGTACGCTCACCGCCGCCGTCGCCGTGTCCGGTGCGCTCTCGGCGCTCGTGGTCCTCGCGGCCGTGTCGGTGGCGCCGGACTCGGTGCGCGCGCCGCTGGCCTGGGGCGGGGGTACGGCGGCGGTCGTGCTCTGTGCCGCCGTGGCCACGGCGGCACACACCGGGCACACCGCGCGCGGCACCCGGCGCAGGCTGGACGGCGCGACCCAGGAGATCGGCCGGCTTCTGCAGCAACAGGCCCGCACGACCGAGGAGCACCGTCGGGAACAGCAGCGGCTCATCGACGAACTGGCCGCGCAGCAGGCGGAGTTCACGGCCGACTTGACGCGGCTCACCCAGGAAGGCGCACAGGAGCTGAACCAGGTCCGCGGCGAGAACACGCGGCTGGCCGAGGAGTTGCAGCAGGCTCGGCGCGAGCAGGCCGCGGCGGTCTCCGCGACCGCCAACGCGGCAGCCCGGATGCAGGCCCTCGCCACGGCGACCCTCGCGGATCTGCGGGCGATGGAGGACCGGCACACCGACGAGGACGTCCTGGCCGACCTCCTCCACCTGGACCACCGCACGGCCCAGGCCGGCCGGCTCGCCGACTCCGTCGCCGTCCTGACCGGGGCGCGTTCGGGGCGCAGGTGGGCGCGGCCCATAGGGATGGAGTCCGTGCTGCGCGGCGCGCTGGGCCGGATCGCCGGTTACCGGCGGGTTCGGGTCCACTCGGTCAGCGAGACCGCCGTCGCCGGACACGCGGCCGAGGGCGTGATGCACGCGCTCGCCGAACTCCTCGACAACGCCACGAAGTTCTCGCCGCCGACGGCGGAAGTGCACGTCTACGTCGAGGAGGTGGCGGCCGGCGTGCTCGTGTCCGTGGAGGACAGCGGCCTGGTGATGGGGGACGTGCAGCTGCGCCGGGCCGAGCGGGCCGTCGCTGGTGACGTCTCCGGGCTGGGCGGCCTGACGGGGACCCGGCTCGGGCTCGCCGTGGTCGGCCGGCTGGCCCACAAGCACGGTCTGAAGGTGTCGTTCCGGCTGTCGGCGCGCGGCGGCACCGGCGTGCTGATGCTCATCCCGCAGGAGATACTCATCGGCCCCGCCACGCGTCCGGACGCCGGACGGCCGGCCGAGCCGACGGTCACCGCGGGACCCTCCCCGGTCCACGAGTCCCCCGCGCCTCCCCCGGGCGAGGGTCCGGCCGGGCTGCCCAGGCGGCGCCGCGGCCGCACCCTCGCCGAGGCCGAGCGGTCCCGCCCGGAGCTCCCGAGCACCGCGCCACGCCCCGCGGCGGGCACCGGCGAGGCCGGGACCCGGGCCACCCGCTTCAGCGCCTTCCGGCAGGCCGTCCGCCGCGCTCCCGGGCCGGCCGACGAGCCCGAGCACAGCTCCCCCTCCTCCCACCCGCACGCGCACCCGGAAGGCGACGCCACCTCATGAACGGCCCGAGCACCGCCGACGAGACGCTCACCTGGCTCCTGGAGGGGCTGCTGGAGAGGACACCGGGGGCGCGGCACGCGCTCGTGCTGTCCCGGGACGGGTTGAGGCTGTGCCGGTCGCCTGAGCTGAGCCTGAACCAGGCCGACCAGCTTGCCGCGATCGCCGCCGGGATCCAGTCGCTGTCGCGCGGGGCGTCGGCCGAGTTCGGCGACGGCAGCGGAGGTGTGCGCTCGGCGATGACCGAGTTCTACGGGGGCGTGCTCTTCATCGTCGAGGCGGGTGCGGGCGCCCACCTCGCCGTCGTGACGACGGAGGAGGCCGACCCCGGGGTCGTCGGGCACCACATGACCGAACTGGTCGAGCAGCTCGGCGAGCACCTGACCGCTCGACCCCGTACGTCATGAGCCGGCCCGGCAGGGACGACGCCCCCGACCGTCTCTACACCCTCACCCAGGGACGCAGTCGGACCGGCCCCGACAACCCCTTCGACCTGGTCACGCTGGTCGTCGCGGAGTCGGAGCCGATGGCCGGCATGCAGTCGGAGCACGCGGCGATCCTGCGGATGACCGAGTTCCCCGCGTCGGTGGTCGAGATCGCCGCCGAGCTGCGCCTGCCCGTCGGCATCACCAAGGTGCTGCTGTGCGACCTGCTGGCGGCGGGCCGCGTCAGCGCCCGTCATCCGCGCCCGCCGGCCGTCGCCGACCCCGACATCCTGGAGCAGGTGATCGTTGCACTCCGCAACCTCTGACCGACAGGAGTTCGTGTGATCCCCGACGGCGTCCCGCTGACCGGCGCCCGCTTCCAGGCCGAACCGGCCCGCCTGTACCGGGAGATGCGGCGCGAGCACGGCGCCGTGGTCCCCGTGCTGCTCGACGGCGGCGTGCCGGCCTGGCTGGTGCTCGGGTACCGCGAACTGCACCAGGTGACCGGCGACCCGGTGCTGTTCAGCCGGGACTCCGAGCTGTGGAACCAGTGGGCGAACATCCCGGACGACTGGCCGCTGCTGCCGATGATCGGCCACCGCCGGCCGTCGGTCCTCCACACCGTCGGCGAACGGCACCGGCAGCGCGCCGCGATGATCAGCGACGCGCTGGAGGCGGTGGATCCCTCCGAACTACGGGGCCACGCCGAGCGGTTCGCGGACGAGCTGATCGACGCGGTCTGCGCCACGGGCGAGACCGACCTGGTCACGCACTACGCGACGCTGCTGCCGGTACGGGTCCTCGCCCGCCTGTACGGCTTCCCGGACGAGGACGGTCCGGGTCTGGTCACCGCCCTCAACGACATGATCGACGGACGCGAACGGGCTCTGGCCGGCCAGGCCCATCTGGCCGCCTCCATGCGGCAGTTGCTCACCGACCGCGGGAAGGAGCCGGCGGACGACGTGGTGTCCCGGATGCTCGCCGACGACGGCGGCTTCACCGACGAGGAGATCGCGCAGGACCTGATGGTGATGATGGCGGCCGGGCACCAGCCGACCGTCGACTGGATCGGCAACTCGCTGCGACTGATGCTCACCGACGACCGTTTCGCCGCCTGCCTGTTCGGCGGGCAGGGCAGCGTCGCCGAGGCGATGAACGAGGTGCTGTGGGAGGACACGCCCACGCAGAACGTGGCCGGCCGCTGGGCCGCCCGCGACACCCACCTCGGCGGCCGCCCGGTCCGGGCCGGCGATCTGCTGCTGCTCGGGCTGCAGGGCGCCAACTCCGATCCCCAGGTCCGCACCAACGCCTCCGCGCTGACCGGCGGAAACAGCGCCCACTTCTCGTTCGGCCACGGGGAGCACCGCTGCCCGTTCCCCGCGCAGGAGATCGCCGAGGTGATCGCGCGGACCGGCATCGAGGTCGTACTGGACCGGCTCCCTGACATCGACCTGGCGGTGCCCGCCGAGTCCCTCACCCGCCGTCCCTCGCCCTGGCTCGGCGGACTGACCCAGCTCCCCGTCCGGTTCACACCCGTACCCGCCCGCTGATCCCGCGGCGCCCGGCCGACCCGCTGATCCGCCGGGATCGGTGGTGTCCCCGGACCGGCCCGGTACCCCCGCCCCCTGCCCTGGGGGCACGCCACGATGACGACCTGAACCGACCACACCCGGATCGCCCTCGACCCCTTCGGCACCGACCGGACGGCGAGAGCGCGGCGCTGCGCGCGGCCGGCCCGCTCGCCGCCGTGGAACTGCCGGGCGGCGTCCCGGTGAGGGCCGTCACCCACCGCGCCGAGGCCAAGGCCCTGCTCGCCGACCCGCGCCTGGTGAAGGACATCAACCTCAACGGCTGAGTTGACTTCGAGAGCGCTCCAAGTCATAGCGTCGTGGACATCCCGACGCACGAAGGTCATGACGCCCGGCCTGCCCCACGGGATGCCGGGCGACGGAATCCGTCGCTAGATGGATGGGGGCCTCCGTGCCGTACGGAACGACGATCGGACATGCAGGAAAGGCTGGAACACCTCATGCGACAGCGCAGTCTGCGGGATCTCCAGGTATCGGCCATCGGCCTCGGGTGCATGGGCATGTCGGCCTTCTACGGCACCACGGACCAGGACGAGGGCATCGCGACCATCCGGCGCGCCCTGGAGCTCGGCATCGACTTCCTCGACACCGCGCAGCTCTACGGCCCGCTCACCAACGAGTCGCTGGTCGGCGAGGCGATCCGGGGACACCGCGACGAGTACGTCATCGCCACCAAGTTCAACTACCGGATGGACAACGCCGTACCGGGGGACATGACAACGGTGGGCCGGCAGGACGGCTCGGCCGAGCACGTCCGCAGCTCCATCCACGGCTCGCTGGAGCGGCTCGGCACGGACTACATCGACCTTTACTACCAGCACCGGGTCGACCCCGACGTGCCCATCGAGGAGACGGTCGGCGCCCTGGCCGAGCTGGTCGCCGAGGGCAAGGTGCGGCACATCGGGCTGAGCGAGGCCGGCGCAGAGACCATCCGGCGCGCCCACGCCGTCCACCCGATCACCGCCGTGCAGACCGAGTACTCGCTGTGGACGCGGGACCCCGAGGCCGAGGTGCTGCCGACCTGCCGTGAACTCGGCATCGGCTTCGTCCCCTACTCCCCGCTCGGCCGCGGCTTCCTCGCCGGCCGTTTCTCCTCCCCCACCGAGCTGGACGAGAACGACTACCGGCGCACCAACCCCCGCTTCACGGACACCAACCTCGAGGCGAACCTCCGGCTCGCCGAGAAGGTGAAGGAGATCGCCGCGGAGAAGGACGTGACGCCCGCGCAGCTGGCCATCGCCTGGGTGCTGGCCCAGGGCGAGGACCTGGTCCCGATCCCGGGCACCAAGCGCCGTACCTATCTGGAGCAGAACGCGGCCGCGGTCGACATCGAGCTGTCCAAGGAGGACCTCGCCCGCATCGACGCCGAACTGCCCGAGGTGGCGGGCGCGCGCTACGACGAGGCCGGGATGCGCTCGGTGAACCGCTAGCCGATCCGGCCGCTCGCGCTGCGGACCGAGCGTGTGTCCGTCGTGACGTCCCGTTCCTGCTCTTCCACGTGCCGTGCGGCTCGTCCGGGAGCACGCTGGTAGGCATGAGGCTCCGGGAGAGGGGGGCGGGTGTGCAGCAGTCGTGGCAGTCGACGCATGCGCTGCTGCTGCTCCCGGTCGTGCTCATCGTGGTGATCACCGTGGTGGACATCCGCTCCCCCGAGAGCATCCATCTGGGCCCGGCCCTGGTCATCGCCCCGGCGCTCACGCCGTCCTTCGCGGGGCCCCGGACCACGGCGTTCGTGGGGGCGCTGGCCCTGGCCGCCCAGACGCTGATCGCGTTCCTCCACGGGGGGATCGCCACCTCGAACCACATCGTGCAGCTCGTCACCCTCGCGGTGCTCTCGGTGATGTGCGTGGTCTACAGCGCGGTACGTGAGCGCCGTCAGGCCCAGCTCGCGCAGGTGCGCACGGTCGCCGAGGCCGCGCAGCACGTGCTGATGTGGCCGCTGCCCGAGAACATCGGCCCGCTGCGCATCGCCTCCCTGTACCTGGCCGCCGAGGACGAGGCACAGATCGGCGGCGACCTGTACGCGGCGACCCGCTGCGACGGGGCGGTGCGGGTGCTGATCGGTGACGTACGGGGCAAAGGGCTGCCGGCCATCGGGGAGGCGGCCCTGCTGCTCGGCGCGTTCCGGGAGAGCGCGCACCGGCACGTCGCGCTGGCGGACCTGGCCGCCGGTCTCGACCAGAGCATCAGCCGCTACGCCACCGAGCTGGAGACGGAGGAGGAGGCGGGTGAGCGCTTCGCCACCGCCCTGCTGGTGGAGATCCCGGACCGGGATCCGGTCACCCTGATGACCAGCTGCGGCCATCCCCCGCCGCTGCTGCTGAGCCCGGGGCACGCGGTCACGGTGCCGAGCCTGCACCCGTCGCCGCCTCTCGGCGTGCACGGGGCCACCGATCACACGCTGGACGTGTTCTCCTTCGAGCCCGGTGACACGCTGTTGCTGTACACCGACGGTGTGGTGGAGGCCCGGGACGCGCGCGGGCGGTTCTATCCGCTGGCGGAGCGCGTCGCGCGCTGGACGGACGACAGTCCGGAGGCGCTGATGCACCATGTGCGGCGCGACCTGCTCGCCCACGTGGGCGGCCGGCTGGACGACGACGCCGCCCTCATCGCCCTGCACCGCACGCCCGCCGACCGGCGCCGCCACCACCACCTCCACGGACGCGAAGGCGCAAGGCTGCTGACCCATGACTCCTAGAAGCCCCTGAGACTCACACGTTCAACAGCCTTTGCGCCAATGTTCAGTTCCGGAGGTAGTCCACCCCGGCCGGCCGTTGCGAGAATCTCGGGCGCCCCGAGAACAGGGAGTTCCGATGTCCTTACGACACCTGCTCGCCGGCCTCGCCCTGCTGCCGGCGCTCGCGTTCCCCGCCACCGCCGCGCAGGCGGCCCAGGCCGACCCGCCTGAGGCCCGCTTCGACCTCCAGGCCCACCGCGGCGGCACCGGCATGACCACCGAGGAGTCGCTGGAGGGCTTCGGCAAGGCGATGCGGCTCGGGGTGTCCACGCTGGAGCTGGACACCCACGTCACCAAGGACCTGAAGGTGGTCGTCAACCACGACCGGCAGATCAACGGCGTCAAGTGCCGCGACACGGGCCCGGTCACGCCCGGCGACCCGATGTACCCGTATGTCGGCAAGTACATCAAGGACCTGACGCTTGCTCAGATCAAGACCCTGGACTGCGGCTACCAGCAGCTGCCCGGCTTCCCGGAGCAGGAGGTCGTCAAGGGCTTCCGGATGGTCGAGCTGAAGGACGTCCTGGACCTGGTCAGGAGCTACCACGCCAGGCAGGTCAAGCTGAACATCGAGACCAAGGTGGAGGCGGGCGCTCCCGAACAGACCGCACCGCGCGAGGTGTTCGTCCGCCGGGTGTACGAGGAGATCCACCGCTCCGGCATCGAGCGGCAGGTCACCATCCAGTCGTTCGACTGGGGCGCGCTGAAGCTGATGCACCGACTGGCGCCGCGCTGGCCGCTGGTGGCGCTGACGAACTACGACTTCCTGCAAGTGGGCCGGCCGGGTGCGTCCCCGTGGCTCGGCGGGATCGACGCCGACGACTACGGCGGTGACTTCGTGAAGGCGGCCGCCACCATCGCCGGGGTCACGACCCTCTCCCCCAACTACGGCTTCCCGCAGAGCGGGAAGGTCGGCGACCCCGGCTTCCGCTTCTACTCGGACGCTTCGATGGTCACCGAGGCGCACGCCCGCGGCCTGAAGGTGGTCCCCTGGACCTGCGACGACCCGGCGACGGTGGAGGCACTGATGGACTTCGGCGTCGACGGGATCATCACCAACTACCCCAACCACGTACGGCAGATCATGGCCGACCGCGGGATGCGACTGCCCCGGCCGTACTACCCGCACGACCGGTCCTGACCGGCCCTGACCGGCGCAGAAAGCCGCGAGCCCCGCCCCGAGTGGGGGCGGGGCGGGACTGCGCCCGGCAGCCGGTCAGCGGGCCGGCTTGAGGTCGGTGATCTTCAGGGTCGTCAGGTCGGACCGGACATCGATCCTGGTGACCTCGGCGTGGGGACCATCGCCCCAGGTGAGGGTGACCCTGCTGGTGGCGTGGCCCGCGCCGGAGCCGGTGTAGGCGACCTTCCACTTCACCGGCACGTTCTGCGCGAAGAGGATGCCGTCGGCGTGGTTCTTCTTCTCGTACGCGGCGACCTTCTTCTGGGCGGCGGAGGACAGGTAGAAGGCGCGCAGGGCCTTGGCGTCGGGGCCGGCCGCCGGGTCCTCGGTGGCCCAGACGGAGTCGATGTAGGCGCCATAGAAGTCGGCCACGTGCTGGGTGACGTTGCGCGGGTCGCCCTGGGCGGAGGACACGGCGGCGGCGCGCGGGGCGTGGCTCGCGCCGGAGCCGGCCAGGGCGGGCGTGACGGCGGCCAGGGAAAGCCCGGCGGTGAGGGCGACTGCGGTCAGGAGGGTCTTGCGGCGACTCACGGACATTTTTCTCGTTCCCCCGGTTTCTTCGCGACCGGCTCCATCCCGGCCGTCGGCGGACTTTAAGACCGCATTTCCCTCCGCCCGGTTCCGCTTCTCCAGAACTTCCTTGCCCGCATTTCCGGGTGCCTGACACGTCGGCAAAGGTTGTGCCGAATTCCGGACCGATTTCCCCGTCCTTTTTGGCCAGATCCGTTCAGGCCGTCGGCGGATTCCGCTCCTCGACCAGCCGGGCGAGGTGGTCGAGGGCCATCCGGGTGCCGAGTTCGTTGTCCTCTCGGAGAATGTCGTCCGGGATGCCCTCCTGCAGGATCTCGACGTCCGTCGCGCCGTCCGTCTCGGTGAGCGTCGTCGTCATGGTCATGGTGCCGCCCAGGGTCTCGTCGTCCGTCTCGAACGCGAAGACCTCGACGACCTGGACGCCGGGGACGAGTCTCGCGAAGTGCCCGCGGTAGGTGTCCGTGCGCCCACCGGACTTGCCGGGGCCGAGCGGGTCGTCGTAGGTGAGGGAGACCCGGAAGGCACCGCCCTCGCGGGCCTCGAAGGTGTGGACGCGAGCGGTCATGTTCTCGGGGACCCGCCAGGCCGCGAGGGCGTCCGGATCGACCAGCGCCCGATACACGTCCTCCGCCGGCGCCTGCACACGCCGGGTGACTCGCGTGGCGTACATGGCCTCACGCTACCGGCCGGGGCTCGGCCCGTCCCGCCGTACGACACGAACGGGGCCGGGGTCCGGGAGCTGGCGCCGGACCCCGGCCCCTCCCCCACTCGTCCGAAGGAGCCCCACCCCATGCCCCAACCGACCCTTGTCCCTGAGCTGTCCGCCGCCCCCTGCTGGACCCGGACCCGCCCGAAACCGGGTCCGGACGACCCGGCCGAACGCCATCAGCCGTAAGAAGCCGGTGCCCTCAGCCTGAGCCGTGGGCCGGAGGTAGCCACCCCCACCCGATTCCTCGGTAGATTCGCCCCGATGCGAGCCGTTCGCATCCGTCGGCGGGACCGACTCCCCGTAAGGGGCCGGACCGTGCGCCGCGCAGCGGTTCCATCGGGGGGTTCCATGGTCTGGTCGCTCGTCCGCCGGAGACGGGCCGTGTCCGGGCTCCCCGTGCCCGGGCGGTGCGAGCCGGGCCGGCATGTCCTGGCCACCGAGCGGCTGTTGCTGTTCACGCCCCGGACGCACCTCGACGTCGCCGCGGCGCTCGCCGCCAGCGCGGACGCCGAGGCCCAGCGGTGGCTCGGCAACCATGCCGACCGGATCGCGCCCGACCCCGGCACCCGGCGCGCCCTGCTGGAGTGGCGGCCCTCCGGCGACGACGGCCGCCGCGTCCCCCGCGTGCTGGCGAAACCCTTCTCCCCCGACCCGGACATCCCGGTGTTCCTGGTCTGTGTGCGCAGGGCCGACCTCAGTTATGCCGGCGGACTGCAACTGGAGCACCACGCGGGCGAGGTGGGCGGCTGGCTGGCGCCGCGCTGCCGCGGACAGGGCCTGGGCGCGGAGTTGTTCCGGGCCGGGGCGCTGCTCGCGCACACGCACTTCGGCATGGCCCGGGTCCGTGCGGGCGCGGAGAGCGGGAACACCGCGAGCCGCCGGGCGCTGGCCCGGGCGGGCTTCGTCCCGGACGAGGGCCCGCCCCGGCACACCCTGCCCGACGGGCGTGTGGTCGAGTCCGTCTGGGTCCGCCACGACGCTTCGACGGCCACCCGCTGCGCCTGACCGTCCGCCTACGGCGCCGACGCATGCCCCCGTTCGGGCACGCGCTGCAAAACACGCGCCGAAGGGGAGCGCCCTGGCCGACGCCCCGCCCACCCCCGAGTCGGCTCGGCTCCGAGCACCTCGCCCGTCCCGTCGAGCCCGGCCACCAGGGGTCTAGACGGCGTGGGGGTCGTCGCCCGGCGGTGCGTCGGGCAGTACATGGAAGCCGGACAGCCCCTCGGGCTCCTCGGCCACGCCTGTGCAGTGGGTCACCTGGGCCGCCGGTGGGCCCTGGGCCGCCCAGCGGGCCATCTCGGCGACGTCTTCGGACCGCCCCTCAAAGACGGCTTCCACGTCGCCGTTGTAGAGATTGCGCACCCAACCCGCCACTCCCCGTTCCTCGGCGAACCGACGGCATGTGTCGCGGTAGAACACGCCCTGGACACGGCCGCTGACGTGCACGTGCTGCCGTACGGTCATTCCTGTGGGCTCCCGTTCTCTCGCCGGCGTGCGGTGATGCGGCGCCGCTGCGGCCAGCGGACGTCGTAGGCCCAGCCGAGGCGCTCGAACCAGCGGATCAGCCGGGCGCTGGCGTCGAGCTGGCCGGTGAGCACGCCGTGCCGGGCGCTGGTGGGGTCGGCGTGGTGGAGGTTGTGCCAGGACTCGCCGAAGGACAGCGGGGCCAGCCACCACACGTTGCCCGAGCGGTCCCGGCTGCGGAAGGGCCGGGAACCCGCCGCGTGGCAGATGGAGTTGATGGACCAGGTGACGTGGTGGACGAGGCAGATCCGCACCAGCCCGGCCCAGAAGAACGCGCTGAGCGCCCCCTGCCAGGACCGGGTGAGCGCCGCGCCGAGCACCGCGGGCAGGGCGACGGAGGCCAGGACCACGAGTCCGAAGCGCTTGGAGATCAGCATCAGCGTGCGGTCGCGGACCAGGTCGGGAGCGTAGGTGCGGGGCGAGGCGTGCTCGGTCTCGAAGAGCCAGCCGAGGTGGGCGTAGAGCATGCCCCTGGCCAGGGCGCGGGGTGAGCGGCCGTACCGCCAGGGCGAGTGCGGGTCCCCGTCGCGGTCGGAGAAGCGGTGGTGCTTGCGGTGGTCGGCCACCCAGGTGAGCAGCGGGCCCTGTACGGCCAGGCTGCCGGCCAGGGCGAGGGCGATCCTGAGCGGCCGTCTGGCCTTGAAGGAACCGTGGGTGAAGTGCCGGTGGAAGCCGACGGTGATGCCGAGCCCGCTGACGAGGTAGAAGACGACGGCGAGCACCAGGTCCGTGGGGCTCAGACCGTGCCGCCAGGCGAGGGGCACGGCGGCGAGGAGCGCCAGGAACGGTACGGCGACGAACACGCCGATCATGAACTGCTCGCCGCTGGGCCAGGACCGTGCTCTGCCGGCCAGCGGGGTGGATTCAGAGAACTCCGACAACAGGGGGACCTTTCGGTTCGGAGTCAGGTGCGGAGTGGCTGCTGGTCGACGGCGGTGAAGGCGAGCACGGCGTTCTGGCCGCCGAAGCCGAAGGAGTTGCTGACGGCGGCTCGTATCCGCTGCGGGCGGGGCGCCTTGGTGACGACGTCGAGGTCCATCGCCGGGTCGAGGGTGTCCAGGTTGGCGGTGGGCGGGATCAGCTGGTGGCGCAGGGTGAGCACGGTGCAGGCCGCCTCGATGGCGCCGGCGCCGCCGATGGCGTGCCCGATGGTGCCCTTGACGGCGGTGACGGGCGGGGGCCGGCGGAAGACCTGGTACAGCGCGTTGTGCTCGGCCGTGTCGCCCTGCGGGGTGGAGGTGCCGTGCGCGTTGACGTGGTCGACGTCCTCGGGGGCCAGGCCGGCGTCGGCGAGGGCGCCGCGGATGGCGCGGGCGGCGCCGTCGCCGTCCGGGTGCGGGGCGGTGAAGTGGTGGGCGTCGCAGGAGGCGCCGAACCCGGAGAGCAGGGCCGCGGGCCGGGCGCTGCGGGCGCGGGCGTCCTCCACGCGTTCCAGGACGAGGACGGCGGCGCCCTCGCCGAGGACGAATCCGTCCCGGTCGCGGTCGAACGGCCGGGAGGCCTCGTGCGGGCTGTCGGCGCGGCGGGACAGGGCGCGCATCTGGGCGAAGCAGGCCGCGGTCATGCGCAGCCGGGCGGACTCGCTGCCCCCGGCGAGGACGAGGTCGCAGGCGCCGGACAGCAGCCAGTCGCGGGCCAGTCCGAGCGCGCTGGTGCCGGAGGCGCAGGCGGTGCTCACGACCATGTTGGGGCCCTGCGCGCCGAGGTCGAGGGCGATCTCGGCGGCGGCCATGTTGGGCACGCTGCGCGGCAGCGCGAGCGGCGAGACGCGCTCCGGAGTGCGGTGGGCGAGCCGGTCGAACTCGGCCTGCCAGCCCTGCATGGACCCGGTGCCGACCCCCATCACGACGCCGATGCGGGCCCCGTCCCAGCCGCCGGGTGTGAGCCGGGCGTCGGCGACGGCCTCCCGGGCAGCGAGCAGCGCGAAGGTGGTGAAGCGGTCCAGGCGGCGGCTGAGCCGGTGCCCGAGCAGTCCGGCCGTGTCGAGGTCGGGTACCCGGCAGGAGAAGGCCACGGGCAGCCCGTCGAGGCCGGGGTCGGCGGTCGCGGTGGACTGTCCGGCGCACAGGCCCTCCCACGCCGCGTCGCGGCCGATCCCGGCCGGTGTGACCAGTCCCAGTCCGGTGACGGCCACGGGGGCGCGCCGCGCCGGGACGCGTGCTTTCACGAGCTGCATGAGCCGTGATTATCCGGGCCGAAAGCGGCCGTTCCGGGCTACGACAACTCGTTCGGCCCAGGACGGCGCCCGCTACCACCCGGATGTGCGAACGTCACTGACGAACGGTCACTCCCGGCGTCCGCACCGCGCACGACCAGGCGTCGGCGAGGGCGGTCTCCAGGTCGTCCGGCGGCCGGGGCGAGTCGGCCGACGGACGGCGGGACGACGGGACGGATGTGCACATGGACGGGGGCGGCGGACGGGGCGGTGGTCCGTCCGGCCGACTGCTCGGCCGGAGGGCGACGGACTGCCGGGCCGCCGCGCTCCGGCCGAGCGGACCGGTCAGGCCCGCGAGTGGGCGAGCAACGCCTCGGCGGCGGTGCGCAGTTGCTTGGCCGACGTGCCGCAGGCGGCCGCCTGCTGTTCCAGGGTGGGGCGGCTCCACTGGGGTGCCGCCCAGCAGGCGGACAACTCGGACGCGGTGGCGAGCAGTCGCCGGGCGTAGCCGTCCATCAGGTCGGCGTCGGCGCGCAACCTGCTTGCCCGGTCGAGGAGTTCGTCGGTCGACGGCAGCGCGCGGAGGGACTCGGTGACCATGGTGGCTCCCAGTGACGGGGGTGCGTGGGGGGTCAGCGCGGCAGGACGGCGCCGGCGCTGCGGTGGAAGACGAAATGCGGGCAGGACAGCACGCAGAGCGGCCGGGCCGCATCGACGCCGAGCCGGCGCAGCTGTCCGGCCATGGGTTCGGCCGCGGCGGTGTCCAGGCGCAGCCGCACCCCGGTTCCGGTGTGCAGCCGCAGCCGGCCGTGGGCCCGGACCAGGGTGCGCACGGTGCTCTCGCCACGTCGGCCGTAGAGGATCCAGTCCGCCTCGGGGCAGCGCAGGCCCCGGCCGAGGCGCCCTTTGACGGCCAGCCCGAGTCCCGGAGCGGTGACACCGAGGTCGCGGCTCATCAGATCGGCCTCGGCGGACATACGGACCGCGGGCTGGCCCCAGATCTGCTGGGACACGACCCGCGCCTCCTCGCTGCTGACGGCGAGGGAGAGGACGTAGCGGCCGGTGCGGCGCAGGTCGCCGCGACGCAGCAGGTCGGCGGCGATGTCGTACGGGCGCGGCCGCCACAGGTCGTCCACCAGCACCGACAGGGCGATCTCGGCGTAGGGGCCGATCGTGGAACAGCGGTGCTCGTACAGGGACAGCAGCGCGAGCGCCCGTCGGCCCAGTCGGCTCGGCACCATCCAGGTCGCGTCGGGCAGCAGGCCGCGCGCGGCCGCGGCGTCGACGGCGAAGCAGAGGTGGGCGGCGGAGGAGTCGTAGTAGCGCACCGGGACGTCGACGGGGCCGGTCGTGGTGGGGAGTGGGGTGGTGGGGACGGTGAGGAAGGGGTAGCCCTCGGGCGGGTGGGCGCGGTCCTTGAGCCGGTAGGCCTGGGTGCGCACCACGGGGCCGCGGTAGGGGGCGAGCGCCTCGTCGACGTTCTTGCGGGCCTCGGGGATGACGGTGCGCAGGTGCTCGATGTACTCGCGGAGCATGTGGCACAGCGGGAACTCGTGGGTGGGTCCGGTGTAGTCGACCTCGTACCGGTTGGGGTGCGGGTCGGAGGCGGAGCCGGCGTCCCGGCCGTCGAGGACGGGCACGATGTCGTGCTGGTTGGTGATGCGGGCGACCCAGGTACGCGGGTCGGCGGGCCTCTTGTCGTCGACCGGGGCACCGACCGCGATCACGTGCGTGACCCGGTAGGCGCGGCAGAACTCCTCGTCCTGCGCGAGGTTCATCAGCGCGATCCCGCCCTCGCCGTGCCCGATCAGGGCGAGGTCGGCGCCGCGCGGGATGCCGTGGTCCGCGAGGGCGAGCAGGATCGAGCGGGTGTGGGGCGAGTCGGTCAGGAAGAGGTTGCGCCAGGCGCCGGCGAAGTCCTGCGGGGAGTCGTTGCGGGGGCGGCCGGGCGCCGTGCCGGGGGCCTGGACGACGTACCGGACGACGCCGTCGGGGCCGCGCACGTTCTGCACCAGGATCCGCCCGTTGGCGGACACCACCTCGATGTTGCGCAGGAAACCGAGGAGGGAGCCTTCGGTGGCCACGGTCTGCCGCTCCTGGTCGCAGAGGTCGACGGCTTCGGCCGCTCCCTCGCCCCGGTCCAGGCCCGCGAGATGGGCGGCGCTGATGCCGTACATCGGATCGGCGGACGTGCCGCGGCCGGGCTCGTCGTTCTTCGGGTCCTCGTCGAGCAGGGCGCGGACGGCGAGGAGTTCGGCCATCAGGGGCGCGAGCCCGGACAGGGCACGCTGGGCGCCGTGGTCCCTGAACAGGGCACGCAGGGAGCGTACGGCCTCCAGGTCGCGGTCGGCGGTGACCGCGGCCATCAGCCGGCGCATACCCGGGTCGCGTTCGAACTCGGGGTGGTCGAACAGCACGGCGGCGATCCTGAGGCGCAGGGAGGTGACGGCCACCAGCGCTGCCAGGCTCTCCCGGCCGAGCACCTCGCCGGCCACGCCGAGCACCTGGCCCATGCCCTTCGGCGCGGTGATCGCGGAACCGCCGAGGCCGTCCTTGTTCGTCAGGGCCCGCAGCAGTGCCCACCGGGCGGCGAGAGCGGTACGGGGACGGCGGCGCGCGGAGGCGGTGAGGGCCGGCGCGAACAGCGCGGTGCTGGTGCGTGTGGACACCTCGCGGATGCCTTCGGCGACGTCCATCACGTCCCGTGCGCACCGGCGAAGCAACTCCTCGGTGTCCTGCTCGTCCTGGGCGGTCCGTCCGCGTATGTGGCCGTCCGCTCCCATGCGGCGCTCCCTCGGGCTCGACGACGTTCGACGGTGCACGACCGCGCCCCGGGGACGCGGTCTCCCTCCTCATCGTCGGCCAGCGGCACCGCGCCCGCACCTTCGTCCGTCCAGGTAGAGGATGTGTGCCGGGTCCGGTATCACCGTGCGCGGCTGGGCCTGGACCGGGTGCCGTGACCACGTCCGCCCGACACCCGAATGGCCTACGGGCTCCGCTCCCGGGCAGCGTTGCGGTGCGCACCGGTCACCTGCTCACGCTCACCCTCAGTCCTCGGCCATGAGCCCGGCCGCGACCGTGGCGCCCAGCTCCCAGCAGGCCTGCACATCGGCCTTGCCGGGTTCGCCGGTGACGGTCACCGCCTCGGTGGCGCGGCGCCAGCCGAGGCCGGTGGTGAGGGCCTCGATGGCGCGGACGGCGCCCGTGACGTCGCTGCCGCCGTGGACGTAGTAGCCGAAGGGCCGGCCCCGGGTCTCGTCCAGGCACGGGTAGTAGACCTGGTCGAAGAAGTGCTTGAGCGCGCCGGACATGTAGCCGAGGTTCGCCGGGGTGCCGAGGAGGTAGCCGTCGGCTTCCAGGACGTCGGAGGCGGTGGCGGCGAGGGCGGCCCGCCGTACGACGCGGACGCCCTCGATCTCCGGCGTGGTCGCGCCGGAGACGACGGCTTCGAACATGGCCTGGCAGTTGGGCGAAGGGGTGTGATGCACGATCAGCAAGGTAGGCACGTTCCGAACCCTGCCCTGCGGGTGCCGCGGTCCGCAAACGCCGCCCGGCGCTTGGCATTGTGGGCTGCGGGACGGGAGTGCGACGATGCCGGGCACCTGGTCGGACACGGGAGGAGCAGTCTTGGGCGAGGACGATCAGCGGGCACCGGCAGCCGTGGTGTTCGACGCACTGGGTCTCGACTACGAGAAGGCGTTCGCGTCGTCCGAGGCGCACCGGGCCTCGCTCCGCCGGCTGCTGGACCGGCTGGAGCCGGGCAGCCGGGTGCTGGACGTGGGCTGCGGGACGGGACGGCCGACCGCGCAGACCCTCGCCGAGGCGGGCCACAGCGTGCTGGGCGTCGACGTCTCCCCGGTGATGGTCGAGATCGCCGCCCGGCAGGTGCCCGGGGCCGAGTTCCGGCTGGCCGACATCCGTGAACTGCCGCTCGCGGAGGGCTCGTTCGACGCGGTGTGCGGGTACTTCTCGCTGCTGCAGATGTCCCGTGCCGAGCAGTCGGACGTCGTGGGCCGCATGGCGCGTGCCCTGCGGCCCGGCGGGCTCGCGGTGCTGGCCACCGTGCCCCTCGACGTGGAGGCCGTCGAGGCGGTGTTCATGGGGCAGCCGGTGCGGGTGACGAGCTTCGCCGCCGGGGACTTCACGCAGCTGGTGACCGGGGCGGGCCTGACGGTCCTGTCCGAGGAGCACGCCACGTTCTCCCCGGCCCATCCCGACGCCGTACCCGAGCCGCATCTGTTCCTGCACTGCCGGCGCGACGGGGACTGAGCGCCCCTCCCTTTTCACTGGCCCCCTTTATTGCGTACGGCTGTGTCGGCGCCCTCGGTTACAGTGGCCGCGCTCAACAGGAGGGGAGAAGACAGTGCAGGTCAGGGTGGGGTCCGTGCGAGGCCGGGTGGTCCAGGCGGTGGTGCTTGCGGCGGTACTGGGAGGTTGCTCGCAGTCGCCGGACGGGGAGGCGAAGGCGTCGGGGAGCCCGTCGGCCGCCGGGAGCGCGGGGGCGAAGAGCGCGGTCGCGGCGCGCGGCGGCACCGTCGGCGCCGCCGGGTCGGCCTGCGAACTGCCCGTCAGCTTCGACATCGCCAAAAGCTGGAAACCCAAGGGGATCGACGCCGAGAAGGAGCTGTCGAAGGCGTCGAAGGGCTCGGACGGCGACGTGAACGGAGCACTCGCGGACGCCTTCCTCCGCCAGGGCCCGGTCACCACCGCCTGTGAGATCGACGCCAAGCCCGCCGGCAAGATCGGCTTCCTGCGGGTGTGGACCGGCGAGCCCGGCGACGCCGACGCGCGCACCGTCCTGCGGCAGTTCGTCGCCGCCGAGGACAACACCAGCAAGGAGAAGTACCGCTCCTTCAAAACGGCCACCGGCCTGTCCGGTGTGGAGGTGGAATACCTCTACACGAGCAAGCTGCTGGAGGAGACGAAGAAGGAGAGCGCCCTGGCGGTCTCCACGCCCGACGGCCCGGTCGTGCTGCACCTCGGCGGGATGGACACCGAGGAGCACAACGCGATGCTGCCCGCGTACGAACTCGCCAAGCAGACCCTGCGCGTCCTCTGACGGGCACCGCCGGGCGGGTTCTCAGTCCGGGGTCGTGGTCCGGCCCAGATACGTGAGCGGGCCGGCGTCCGCGACCGGGATCTCGTGGAAGCCGAGCCGGTCGTAGAACCCGCGGGCGGCCGTGTTGACCGTGACCATGCCGAGGTGGACGGCCGGAACGCCCTGCGCGTGCAGGGCGTTCAGCAGCGTGTGCATCAACCGGCGGCCGTGTCCGCGCCCCTGCCAGGGCGGCAGCAGGTCGATGTGCAGGTGGGCGGGGTAGGCGGCGAGTTCGGGTACGAGCATGCGCTCCGGGCGGTGCAGGAGGCCGACCATCTCCTCGGTGGGCGTGCGGGGCTGCGCGGTGGGTTCCGGGTAGCGGTCCACCAGTCGGGGGATCCAGATCCGCCGGAAGTCCTTGACGAACCGCTCGGTGTCCGCCGTACCGACGACGTACCCCACTGCCCGGCCTTCGCCGTCGTCCAGGACGAAGGCGAGGTCCGGGTCCAGGTGGCAGTAGGGCTCGGCGAAGATCGACGGCATCAGGCGCAGGTCCGGATAGAGCGTGCGGGAGTCGCCGCCGTTGTGCGCGGTACGGACGCAGATGTCGGCGACCGCGTCGCGGTCGGTGGGGCGGTAGGGGCGGATCGCGGGGCGGGTGTCCGTGGGTGGCATGTGGACATCCTCCTGCGGATGGGAGCGCTCCCACAAGGGGCCGACGGGCTCCGGACGAGGCAACGGCGGCCCCACCGCTGGAGGGTGGGGCCGCCGTTGCGTCGTTCCGTGACGTGCGGTCAGTAGCGATCAGTACCGCAGGCGCTTGGCCCGGAGCAGCATGACGAGGCCGGACAGGGCCAGCAGCGTGCCGATGGCCGCGGGCCACAGGTGTGCGCCGGTCTCGGCGAGGCCGCCCTGGACGGCCTGGGGTTCGGTCTGGTCGGCGGGGGGCTGCGCCTGTGCGGCCTGACCGCCGGCAGGGGTCTGGGTGGCCTGGCCGACCTCGCCGGCGCCCGAGTCGGACGGCGCGGTCGAGGCGGCCTTGTCGGCCTTGGCGGGAGCGGTCTGCTTGCCCTCGCTGTCCTGCGTGGTCCGGCCGTCCTGCTTGGAGGACTGGCTGTCCTGCCTGGCCGGCTTGTCGTGCTTGGTGGTGTTCGCCGGCGAGGTCGTCGTGTAGGTCCTGGGCTCCTGCGTCGAGTCGGAGGAGGCCGGGGCGGGGTCGGCCGGGGCACTCGTGGCGGGGTCGGCCGTGGCACCGCCGGTTCCCGTGCCCGGGGCGTCCGTCGCACCGGTGTCGTCGCTCGGGCTCGGGGCCGTGGTGGCACCGGAGTCGTCACCACCGCGGGCTCCGCAGGTCCGGCCGGAGTTGATGCAGTCGACCATCTCGCGCATCAGGCCCTCGTCGAAGACGTTGATGAAGTCGCCGTGGTCGGTGACCGGCTTGTGCAGCTGCTCGGGGAAGGAGTCCACCGCGAAGAACGGCACCGTCCGCCCGCCGTCGTTCAGGCTCGGCGCGGCAACGCCGTAGACGATGCGCTGAACCAGCTGCGGGATCGCCCGGAAGCCCTCGGGGCAGGAGCCGTCGGGGCCGGCGAAGGCCACGTGGGTGCGGTGGTTGGCGCTGTCGATGTTGCGGCCGTCCCAGCAGCTCTGGAAGTGGAAGGTGCGCACCACGTCGCTGCCGGACGGGCACAGCGGGTACTTGTCCTTCAGCTGCCGGTCCTCGAAACCGGTGCAGCTCCACGAGGCGTTGGCGTTGGCGGGGCCGTTGACGAAGGCCTTGGCGTCGCCGGTGATGATGCGCAGCAGGCGCGGCATCTCGGTGACCTTGCCGCGCGGGCTGCCCACGAAGGTCAGCGTCACCTGCTTGGCCGTGACGATCTGGCCCGCGTTGCCCTCGGTGCCGCCGCCCGGGGCGCCGGCGTCCCGCTCCTGCTTGCCGTTCTGCAGCCGCAGCACCGGCCAGTAGTACGTGGACTTGTCGCCCTGGTCCACACAGCTGGTCTCGGCGTCGGCCAGGTCCTCGTCGCTGGCGAAGGCGTTGTTGGACTGGTTGCCGATGTAGTCGTGGAAGTGGTGGGCGCCGTTGGAGACACCGGGCGCGACGATCACGTTGTCGGAGTTGAACAGCCCGCCTGCGTTGACACCGCACTCGGAGGTGAACGTGCCGCGCGAGGCGTCGTCCTGCTGGGGCGGGTTCGGCACGTTCGGCTGTACGGAGGTGATGTCCGCGTAGTCGGAGGCGACGGGTCCGTTGCCGCCCTGGCCGGCGCCGTTCTGACCCTGGCCGGTGCCCTGTTGGGCTCCCTCGCTCGGGGCGGCGCCGCCCTGGCCGGCGTTGCCGGTGTCGCCGCCCGCGCCGTCCTGGGCGGGGCGCAGGGTGCAGGCGGCCAGGGATTCCAGTCCTTCCGGCCGGTCACCCACCTGGTCGATGGCGACGGCGATCCGCTCGATCGTGGCCGACCGCTTCTCCTTCAGCGGGTTCATGATGGGCTCGTCCGCGGCCGTGGGGTCCTGGCGGACGGACTCGGCCGACGCCTGGAGTTGCTGGTACGCGGCCGCGATCTGCTGGTCCAGCCGGGCGAGTTCGCCGTCGACGGCCTCACGGGCGCCGTCCGGCACCGTCGTCAGGCGGCTGCCGACGTCCGGGCAGTCGATCGTGGCCATGCCCGCGGAGCGGACCTGTCCGGTCGCGTCGGTGCCGCCGCCCCCGCCCCATGCACCCTCGCTGGCCGAGGCGTAGACATTGGCCGCGACGAGCCCGCCTCCGCCCAGCATCAGGGCGACCGCTGCGAAGGTCGCGCGTCGTGCACGGGTCGGGCGTCTGCGCGTGTTGCGTCCCACGGAAGTACCTCTGAGTCTGTCGAGCGGCTCGGCATGGAAATCCCCCGCCCCATACGGATCCGAGCGCCCGAGTGTTCAGGCGTCCCGAGGATTCACCAGAATCTCATAGGGACCGCGCCACCCGGAGAGTGACTCATCTCGAATGGCAAGACGAACATCACATATCTGTATCGGACATTGCGCACTTCAACCTTCACACGGGCCACACAAATTGGCTAGGTTGACGACCAGGCCGCACGGCTCCCCCGGCGAACCACGCCGGGCCGCGTGGCCTCCGCCGAATCCGGTGCACCGTGGAGTGCGGCCGGAGCCGGGGACCCGACCGACTTCGGGGTGAATCGGCCAACGCCCTTGCGGGCGGCGGCCGTAGGGCACGCCTTCCGGAACCGACCGCCCGAACCCGACAGCTGACTCGGTAGGCGGAGCACGGAAGGAGTGCGTCCCTTCATGGCGACGGACAGCCGCGACGAGGTTCGGCAGCGGATCAGCTCCCTCTACGACCGGGCCGAGGACGAGACGGGGAACTTCAACGCGACACGGGCCATGGCGCGGGCGACACGGAACCGTGGTGTTCCGCTGGCCAAGCGGCCGGCCCGGCGCTCGGATCCGGCCCTCGACGAGGTGGCCAAGCAGTGGTTCGACGGGGCGCGGGCCAAGCTCGGCCCGTCCGTACCCGCGGTCCTGCCGGCGGACCGGATGCCCGACCGGCAGGCCGCCCCGGCCCGCTCCTCGGACCGAGCCGGCGGCGATCGCCCCGGTGGTGACCGGGACACACCCGGACGGGGTCTGCCGGAGTTGCCCGCCGGACCTTCGGGGCGGACGGGTGCCCGTGCGCTGCCGGAGCTGCCGAGTGGGGCTGCCGCAGAGCTGGCCGCGCGGCCCGTCCCCGAACTGACGAGCCGCGCCCTTCCCGAACTGACCAGCCGGGTTATGGAGGTAGCGGCCGACCGCACCGCTCTGGAACTCCCCGACCGAGCCGCAGTCGAGCTGCCGAGCCGGGCCATGCTGGAACCGGCGGGCCGCACCTCGGCGCAGCCGGCCGCCCTGCCTCTCCCCGCTCTCCCCGCCGCCCCGTCGACCCCGCAGCAGGAGTCCCGGGCACTGCCCGCCCCCGCCACCGGGTTGCAGCGTCCTGCCCCGGCCGTGTCCAAGGCGGAGAACCGGCGCAAACTCGCCGCGGCCCGGGACGTGTTGTCCCGCGGCATCGCCCTGCGCACCACGGCCGCCCAGCCCACTCCCACGCCGGACGCCCTGGGCACCGCGGCGGGTCAGGCGCCACAGCCGACCGAGGACCAGTGGCGGGCACCGCAGTGGGCGGCACCCGGTGTGTTCCCGGCGCAGGAGACGGCCACCGTGCTCGGCGCGACCGCGCTTCCCGCCGGCACCGAGCCCTTCAGCCGTCCGGCCGCGACAGCCTCTCTGACCGACACGGGCTCCTTCACCGCGCCGCTGCCTGCGGACCTCCCGGCCGACACCGGGTCCTTCGCTGCGCCCCTTCCGGCCGACGCCGGGGCTTTCGCCGCACCTCTTCCGGCCGACACGGGGTCCTTCGCTGCGCCGCTTCCGACCGACACCGGGTCCTTCGCCGCGCCCCTTCCGACCACCGGCACCGGTACCGGCACCGGCACCTTCGCCTCGCCGCTCACCGTCGACACCGGGTCCTTCGCCGTACCCCTCCCAACCGACACCGGGGCTTTCGCCGCGCCTCTTCCAACCGACACAGGCTCCTTCGCCGCGCCGCTTCCTACCGACACCGCGGCTTTCGCCGCACCCCTCCCGACCGACACAGGCACCGGCACCTTCGCCGCGCCGCTCACCGTCGACACCGGATCCTTCGCCGTACCCCTCCCAACCGACACCGGGGCTTTCGCCGCGCCCGCCATCACCGACACCGGGTCCTTCACGGCACCCGTGACCGCCGGCGCCGCGACCTTCACCCCACCCCCTGTCGCAGCCGCCCCCCTCCCCACCGACACCGGCTCCTTCACCTCACCCATCACCGCCACCCCGACGACCAACACAGGCTCGTACGCGCCCGCGCCCGCGCCCGCACCCCCCACCCCCCAGTCACCCCGCGCCCTACGCGCCGAGAAGGCCATCGCCTTCGCCCGGGCGCAGATCGGGAAGCCGTGTGTGTGGGGTGCGACGGGGCCGGACTCGTACGACTGCTCCAGCCTCACCCAGGCGGCGTGGAAGGCGGCCGGGGTCACGCTGCCGCGGGCCGCGCACCAGCAGGCGCTCGGGGGCGCGCCGGTCACGCTGGCCGCTCTCGAACCCGGTGACCTCGTCCTCTTCTTCGACGACGACCGGCATGTGGGCCTGCACACCGGCGACGGCATGATGATCCATGCGCCGGGCCCGGGGTCGTACATCCGCGAGGAGTCGATCTACGGCGCCGGGGAGGCGGCGATCCACCGGGTGATCCGGCCGGCGTGAGGCCGTGGGCGGGCGCCCGCCTCAGCCCGGCCGCCGCCGTCGCGCGCGCCAGCTCTCGTAGTGGTCCAGCAGGGTCTGTGCCACCGGCCGGTAGGTGAGCCCCAGTTCGTCGATGCCGCGGCGGTTGTCGACGCGGAAGCGGATGCCGAGGTGCTTGCGTATGTAGTCCTGGGTGAGGCCGAAGGAGGGGCCCAGGATGCGTACCGGCCAGTGCGGGAGCGCGGTGCGCGGCAGGCGCGGGTCGTAGGGGTGGCGGGTGCGGATGATGCGTGCCATCTCGTGGAATGACGTCATCGTCTCGGCCGCCACGATGTAGCGGCCCTTGGCCCGGGGGTTCTCGGCGGCCGCGATGTGTGCGTCGGCCACGTCCCGTACGTCGGCCGTGGTGAAGCTGAAGTCAGGGGCGCCGTAGCAGAAGTAGCCCTTGAACAGCTCGTCGAGAAGGAAGAGGCTGCCGGACTCGGAGGCGGGGGTGAGGGAAGGGCCCAGTATCAGGCCGGGGTTGACGGACACCATGCGCCAGCGGTCCTGTGCCGCCTCGGCGTCCCAGGCCGCGCGTTCGGCGACGGTCTTGGCGTAGTGGTAGGGGTTGTTCTCCGCCGTGCTGGTGGTGTTGAAGTACCGCTCGGAGAGCACTTGGCCGTCCATCTGCAGGACGTCCGCGTAGTCACCGAACACCGCGCCCACGGTGGAGGTGAACACCAGGGTCCGGACCTCCGGGGTCCGCTCGATGCTCGCCAGGACGTTGCGGGTGCCGAGCAGCGCCGGGTCCACCACGTCCCGCCGGGCGTCCCTGATCCGCTCCGGCATGAGGAACGGCGAGGCCACGTGGAAGACGACCGGGCAGCCGCGGAACGCCTCGTCGAACGAGCCCTCCTTCAGCAAGTCCGCCTCGAACACCGCCAGTTGGTTCGGAAACGCCTCCTGCATCTCCCACAGCGGCCGCATCTTCGCCGCGTTCGCGGTGCTGCGTACAGTGGTGCGGACCTGGTAGCCACGCTCCAGCAGTCGTCGTACGAGATGGCTGCCGACGAAGCCGCTGCCGCCGGTCACCACGACGGTCGTCTCCCCGTGTCCGCCCACGCGCCCTCCTCCGCAAGAGACCCCGGGCAGCGAACCCGGGCAGCGAACCCGGGCACGCGACCCCCATAAGAGACCCCTGGGGAAGTCATAAGATCCACTTATGAGGTCATAGACCGGACCCCTGTACTAACTTAGGTCTGCCTTAGTCTAGGCTTCCCACTCGAGTATCTGATCACGCTCGAAGGGAACTGATCATGCCGCGCCCCCTGCGGGTAGCCATCGTCGGAGCCGGCCCCGCCGGGATCTACGCCGCCGACGCCCTGCTCAAGTCCGAGGTGGCCGCCGAACCCGGCGTCTCCATCGACCTCTTCGAGCGGATGCCCGCCCCGTTCGGCCTGATCCGGTACGGCGTGGCCCCCGACCACCCGCGCATCAAGGGCATCGTCACCGCCCTGCACCAGGTGCTCGACAAACCGCAGATCCGGCTGTTCGGCAACGTCGACTACCCGAACGACATCAGCCTGGACGACCTGCGTTCCTTCTACGACGCGGTGATCTTCTCCACCGGCGCCACGGCCGACCGGGATCTGCCGGTCCCGGGCATCGAGCTGGACGGCTCGTACGGTGCCGCCGACTTCGTGTCCTGGTACGACGGCCACCCGGACGTGCCGCGCACCTGGCCGCTGGAGGCAGAGAAGGTCGCCGTGCTCGGCGTCGGCAACGTGGCGCTCGACGTGGCCCGGATCCTCGCCAAGACGGCGGACGAGCTGCTGCCGACCGAGATACCCGCGAACGTCTACGACGGTCTGAAGGCGAACAAGGCCGTGGAGATCCACGTCTTCGGCCGTCGTGGCCCGGCGCAGGCCAAGTTCAGCCCGATGGAGCTGCGCGAGCTGGACCACTCCCCCAACATCGAGGTCATCGTCGACCCCGAGGACATCGACTACGACGCGGGCTCCATCGAGACCCGGCGCGGCAACAAGCAGGCCGACATGGTCGCCAAGACCCTGGAGAACTGGGCGATCCGGGACGTCGGCGACCGGCCGCACAAGCTGTTCCTGCACTTCTTCGAGTCGCCCTCGGAGATCCTCGGCGAGGACGGCAAGGTGGCCGGCCTGCGCACCGAGCGCACCGCCCTCGACGGCACCGGCAACGTCAAGGGCACCGGCGAGTTCAAGGACTGGGACGTCACCGCGATCTACCGCGCCGTCGGCTACCTCTCCGACAAGCTGCCCAAGCTGCCGTGGGACATCGAGTCCGGCACGGTCCCGGACCAGGGCGGCCGCGTCATCGAGGAGAGCGGCAACCACCTGCAGTCGACGTACGTCACCGGCTGGATCCGGCGCGGCCCGGTCGGCCTGATCGGCCACACCAAGGGTGACGCCAACGAGACCGTGTCCAACCTGCTGGACGACTTCGCCAACGGCCGTCTGCACACCCCGGACTCCCCCGCGCCGGAGTCTGTGGACGCGTTCCTCGCCGAGCGTGAGATCCGCTTCACCACCTGGGAGGGCTGGTACAAGCTGGACGCCGCCGAGCGGGCGCTGGGCGAGCCGCAGGGCCGTGAGCGCGTGAAGATCGTCGAGCGCGAGGACATGCTCCGGGAGAGCGGAGCCTGATTCCCGGGAGTGCCCTGGGAGGCCTCGGTCACGAGTCCAACGAGGCCTCCCAGAGCCCCTGTTAGGGTCCCGAGGTGTTCTCCCTACGTGAGCCCCTCCTCTTCACCCGCCTGCGCGAGGCCCGCCGCATCCTCGTTGCCGGTGCGGGCGGCGGTTTCGACGTCTACGCCGGACTGCCGCTGGCGTTCGCACTGCGGTCGGCCGGAGCGGAGGTCCATCTGGCCAACCTGTCCTTCTCCGACCTGTACGGCCTGAGCCTGGACAGCTGGGTGGAGGAGGACGTGGCCGCCGTCCGCCCGGACACCCCGCTGCGCGGCGACTACTTTCCCGAGCGCGCCCTCGCCCGGTGGCTCGAGGCGCAGGGAATGCCCGACACCGTGTACGCCTTTCCCCGTACGGGCGTCGAGCCGCTGCGCGCCGCCTACCGGGCGCTCCTCGACCATCTGGGCGGTGTGGACGCCGTCGTGCTGGTGGACGGCGGTACCGACATCCTGATGCGCGGGGACGAGCACGGGCTCGGCACACCGGAGGAGGACATGGCGAGCCTGGCCGCCGTCGCCGGTCTCGACGAGGTCCCGCACCGCCTGGTGGCCTGCCTGGGCTTCGGGGTGGACGCCTACCACGGCGTCAACCACGCCCTGTTCCTGGAGAACCTGGCCGCCCTGGACCGCGAGGGCGCCTTTCTGGGGGCGTTCTCGCTCCCCAGGGAGAGCCAGGAGGGCGCGCTCTATCTCGACGCGGTGGCGCATGCCCAGCAGAGCCACGAGAGCCACCCGAGCATCGTCCACGGCTCGGTCGCGGCCGCCGTCCGCGGGGACTTCGGCGACGTGCGGTTCACCGAGCGTACCCGGGACAGCGAACTGTTCGTCAACCCGCTGATGTCCCTCTACTTCTGTGTGGACCTGCCCGCGCTGGCCCGTGCGAACCTCTACCTCGACCGGCTGGAAGGCACGATGCTGATGCGGCAGATCAGCTCGGTGATCGCCGGGTTCCGGGAGGAGCTGCCGCGTCAGCGGGCGCCCCGGGCGTTCCCGCACTGAGCCGGGGCGCACCGGTCACGACAGGCCGGGCTCGGCCGCGACCAGGTCCCGGCGGCCGACCGCCGCGAGCGTCACGGTCAGCAGGGCGAGCGCGGCCGTCTGCACGAGGGCGCCGCCGAGGTAGGCGGCGGGCACGGGCACATGGAGCCAGGGGTAGAGAGCCGCTACCCGGACGGCCAGGATCAGCAGGCCGAGAGCGGCCAGGGCGAGCGCGCCGCCGGGCGTCGTACGGTCACCGCTCCGGCTCTGCCACAGGAGCCAGCCGAGCGCGCCGATGACGAAGCAGCTCGCGGGGGCCCACGCCAGGTCGGGGAGAGCGGGCAGCACCACGACGGACGCGCCCATCACCACACAGGCGGTCATGAAGACCAGCCCGGGTGTACCGGCGGGGAGCCGCGCCGGGGGTGCGTCCCGGTGGTGGGAGGCACAGAGCGCGAGGGCCGGCAGCCAGGCCAGGAGCCCGAAGGAGGCGGCGAACGCCGGGTCCGCGGGGACCATCGCGCCCGTCAGCGGGCCGAGCAGCGGCCAGAGGGTGGGCAGCGCGGCCCCCAGCGCGGCCGTCCGGGCGAGGCGTCGACGGTCGTGGAGGAGCGCGAAGTACGCGACAGTCCACAGCAGCGGAAGGATCCACTGGGCGGCGGTGACCACCGCGGTGAGCAGTCCGTGATCGGTGAACTGCGACAGGAACAGGTGCCGCCCCGAGCCGCCCCGGCCGATGGCCCAGGTCAGTTCGAGGACCAGCTCGGCGACCCCCGCGGCCGCCTGGATCAGCACGGCGAACAGGGCGAAGAGCCGGACGGTCGAGCCGAGGAGGACGTAGCGGCGCGGCGCCCCGGGCGCTCCCAGCCGGCTGCGCACGGCGAGGGCCACGATGCTCGCCACCTCGCCCAGGGTGGGCCGGCTCTGGTCCTGTGTGTCGCGGTCGACGTCCCACAGGTACGTCTCGACCATCTCCTCCTCCCGTTCGCGCCGGTAGTAGGCGGGGAGCAGGCGCAGGACGGTGCGGTAGCGGGATTCCAGGAGCGTGGTCATGCGAAGCCTCCCGCGAGTCCGGGTGCCGTGGGGGGTTTGGGGGCGGTGCCGGCCGGTGCGGCGGCCTGGCGGCCTTCGGCGATGCGCCGCTTGGCGGCCCCGGCACCGGCGGCCATGCGCTCCGCCTCCGCGTCGAGGGCCGCCACTCCGTCCTCGGTGAGCCGGTAGTAGCGCCGCAGGCGGCCCTGCTGCACCTCATCCCGGTCCAGCACGATCAGTCCGTCGACGGTCAGCCGGTCCAGCACCCCGTAGAGGGTGCCGACCCTGAGCTGCACCTCTCCGTCGGACAGCTCCTCGACCTCGCGCAGGATGCCGTAGCCGTGCCGCGGCTGGTCGGCCAGCGCCGTGAGGACGAAGAACGCCGCTCGGGTCATGTTCCTCGATGCCATGCGAGCAGAATATATCGGCAGCCGATATATATCGAGCTACTTGCAGGGGTGGGGCGTGGTGGACCTCCGGCGCGAGACCCGGCAGGTTCGCCGCACATGGTGAACGGGGCCTACCCCTAAGCGGATGGGAGGGCGGACCCCGTTCGACGGACAGTTTTCGGTACCGAGGGACGGTCCGGGGACGTGTGAACAGCGCTCACGTGATGTGTGCGGCGCGTACCCCGGGTGCCGGGCGCACACCCCGTGCGCGGGGCGCGACGGCGCGGCGGCGCGCCGCCCCCGGACCCCGCCCGGCGAGTGCCGTGCCCGGGCGGTGATACTGGAGGGCGCACCCGCCCCCATCAGCAGATTGGCCCATGTCGAACTCCGCCACCGACCGCGCCACCATCCCGCAGACCCTCTGGGCGGCCCGAGGTCGCCACACCGGTCCCGCTGCCGAGGACGTCGTCCGCCGCACCCTGCGCCGGCACACGGAGAGCGGGGACATCGACGACTTCGCCGAGCTACCCGTAGCCGCGGAATCCCCCGAGGACTCCCCCAAGGACTCCCCCGAACGGATCTTCGAGGCGCGCTGGCGGGCCGGCGGCACCGTGACCGTGCGGGCCCGGCTCACTCTCGTACCCCTGCAAGGCCGGCCGGAGGGGCGGCAGTGGACGCTCGTCGCGGAGGCGGAGCGCCCCTGGGACGAGGCGTGGCCCTCGCCGGCGACGCTGTTCTGGCCCGAGGCCGGGCCGGCGGAGGGCGCCGACGGCGCCTGGGACCACCACCCCACCGTCGCGGGCCTGCGCTTCCGGCAGGTGAACGCGCTCCCCGAGGACGACAAGGAGATGCGGCGCCGGCTGCGGGACGCGGCCCGCGAGGCCTGGTGCGTGAACCTCGTCGTGCACGAGGCGATGACCCCGGACGAACGCGGCCGGCTGCCGCTGGCCCAGCTGCTGCCGCCCGGAATGCGGCACCGCGTGCTGGAGCACCGGGCCGCGCCGCAGCAGCTGCGCGCCGTCAACTGGGCGCTGAAGGACCTCGGCGTCGAGGTGCCGCGCGGCGGCGCCGTGCTGCTGCCCCCGGACCCCGCGCCGCAGGGCTACGACCGCCGGGAGCACAGCGTGCGCACCGTCTTCCTGGACGGCTCCGAGCCGGCCGAACTCGTCGCGGCCCTGCGGCACTTCGCCGCCCTGCCGCGGCCCATGCCGCAGGGTGCGGCGGAGGCGCTGGCGGACCTGCGGGACAACTGGACCCTGCTGACCCTCCAGGAGGAGCTGGACCGCGAACGGCGGCTGGTCGCCATGTACGCCGAGGCGCTGGAGGCCATGACGAAGTCCCGGGACCTGTACCGGGAGGCCGCCGAGCAGGCCCACCAGGCCCTGGCCGCCTACCGCGACGCGCCCGCCCCGCACGCATTGCCCCACCAGCAGGAGCGGCCCGGCGCCCGGACGGCCTCCGCACTGCAGCAGTTGACACGGACCTTCGAACGGCTGAAGTTCAGCACGAAGGGTTCACGCCCGGACGCCTCCCCCGGTGGCGACGGCACGGACACCACCGACCCGGCGTGAGCCAGGACGGACAGGAGGCCGCATGGATTCCACCACGACCCTGCTGGTGATCGTCGGCGTCGTCGCGGCGCTGCTGCTCGGCGTGGCCGTCTGGCTGCTGGTGCGGCTGGTGCGCGCCCGGCGGACCCTGCAGCGGGCCGGGCTGCCGACGGGACCGCGCTGGGTGTTCTGGGGCGCGATCCTGTATCTGGTGCTGCCCGCCGACCTGCTGCCGGATCCGGTCTACCTGGACGACATCGCCGTCCTGCTCCTCGCGCTGCGCAGCCTGCGCACCGCCCGCACGCTGCCGCCCGGGCCCTCGGAGTACTGAACTTCCGCTGTATGAGGACAGGTGGTCCGTACGGGCCCCTCCCCACGGCCGCAACCCTGCAGTACCGTCTCCTCCCGCCCAGGTGCGTTACGGCACCGACGTGGCGCATTCTTGTGTCATCCACCCGGCGGCACGGGACGAGGTAGGGCCCATGGCTGGGAGCGGAGAGCCGGCGGTCCGTACACGGGCGCGGCTGACCACGCTGCTGGTCGACGCCTCGACCGGCGCGCTCGGTGCGGCCGGAGCGCGTGTGGCGGGCGTGTACCTGCGCTCCAGCACCCCGGGGCTGCTGCGCCTCGCGGTGCTCGTCGGGCTGCCCGGGCCGCTGTTCCGGCCCTGGTGGCGACTGCACGTCCGCCGGCCCTTCCCGGTGGCCGACGCCTACCGGCTCGGCGTCCAGGTGGTGCTGCCCAACGCCACGGAGACGGTGCGCCGGTATCCCCAGTTCGCGGCGGGTCTGCCCTTCCCGTTCGGGTCGGTGCACGTGCCCGTGCCGGGCGGGTCCGAGCCCCTCGGGGTACTCACCGTGCTGCGCCCCGCGGCGACGGACACCGTGGACGAGCTGCTGGACCGCGACCTGCTCGCGCGGCTCGCCGAGGGTCTTGGAGCCGAGCTGCTCGCACTCGCCGACGGGGACGAGGCGGTCATCGCCTGGGACGGGGAACCCCATTGCGTACGACCGCCCGCGACCCGGCCCGCGCAGGCGCGCGTGGGACGGTTCACCTGGGATCCGGAGACCTCGGCGGTGCACCTGGACGACCGGCTGTACGCGCTGCTCGGGCTGGATCCGGCCGGGTTCGCGGGGACCGGCCCGGCGCTCGCGGACGCCGTGTCCCCGGCCGAGGCGCACCGGATCCTGGCCGCGCTGCGCGATGCGGGCGCCGGGAAGCCGCCGGCCGCGCCCCTGCACCTGTGGTCGGAGGAAGGGACCCCGCGGCTCCTCGACCTGTCCCCGGCGGCCGAGGCCCGCGAGGTGGCCCTGGTCGACGGAGCCGTCTTCGACCCCGGCCCGGGCGTCTCCGCGGACGGCGCGGCCGACATGCTGCCGCAAGGGGTGTTCTGCCTGGACCGGCTCGGGCTGCTCGTGTACGTCAACCCGGCCGCGGCGCGCATGGCGGGCCGGGAACGGGCCTGGCTGCTCGGCCGTCCGCTGTGGGAGGCGATGCCGTGGCTGGCCGGGCCGCCGTACGACGACCATCTGCGCAGTGTGCTGCTGTCCCAGGAGCCGGTGCACGTGCACGTGCGGCGTCCGGCTCCCGGGTGTGCCGCAGCCGGTGAGGGCGACTGGCTCGCCCTCTCGGTGCATCCCGGCCCCGACATCCTGACCTGCACGCTCGTCCCGGCCAGCCGTGTCGACGCGCCCGCTGAGCCCTCCCCCGAGGCCCCGGCCGAGGCCGAGCCGCACACGCCGGAGGACACGGTGCCCGGCGATCACTCGCTGACGCCGCTGTACCGGCCCATCGCCCTCGCCATCGCGCTGACGGACGCCGTGACCGCCCGGCAGGTGTCGGCGGTCGTGATGCAGGAGCTGCTGCCCGCGTTCGGCGGCCGCCGCCTGGCCATCTACCTGCTCCAGGACCGGCACCTGTACCTGGCCTGGGAGACCGGATTCCCGCAGGGCTTCCTCTCCCCCTTCGACGGCGTCGGCCTCGACGCGCACCTGCCCGGCGTGGAGACCCTCACGACCGGCCGCCCGATCTTCTTCGAGTCCATGCAGCAGCTGGCGGCCACCTACCCCGGCATACCCCTGGACGCCGAGGAGGGCGCCCGTGCCTTCCTGCCGCTCATCGCCTCCGGCCGGCCGGTCGGCTCCTGCATCCTCGGCTTCGACCGGCCGCGCAGCTTCAGCACCGAGGAGCAGACGGTTCTCACCGCGCTCGCCGGGCTGATCGCGCACGCGATGGAGAAGGCACAGCGCTACGACACCGAGGCCGCGCTCGCCCGCGGCCTGCAGCAGGCCCTGCTGCCCCGCAGGCTGTCGGCGCACCCGCAGGTGGAGACGGCGGGCCGTTATCTGCCGGGCACGCAGGGCATGGACGTCGGCGGGGACTGGTACGACGTCGTCGAGGCCGGGGACGGGCTGGCGCTGGTCATCGGCGATGTGCAGGGGCACGGGGTGCAGGCGGCGGCCACCATGGGCCAGCTGCGCAGCGCCGTACGCGCCTTCGCGCTCGGCGACCGGCCGCCCGACGAGGTGCTGAGCGGCACGAACCACCTGCTCATCGACCTCGACCCGGGCCAGTTCGCCAGCTGCTGCTACGTCCGTCTCGACCCGGCCACCGGGCAGGCCCGGGCCGCCCGGGCGGGACATCCGCCGCCGCTGCTGCGCCGCCCCGACGGGCGTACCGAGGTGCTGGACATCCCGGGCGGTGTCGTCCTCGGGGTGGATCCGTGCGCCCAGTACCCGGAGACCGACCTGCGGTTGGAGCCGGACGCGATCCTCGCCCTGTACACCGACGGCCTCGTGGAGCGGCCCGGCGCCGACATCGACGAGGGCATCACCGCGCTGCGCCTCGCGCTGGCGAAGGCCGGCGGGGTCGCCGGACGGCGCGGCGGCCGGTCCCTGGCCGGGGTCGCCGACCGGATCACCGCCACCGCCCGGCACGCCATCGCCCGCCCCGACGACGTGGCGCTGCTGCTCGCCACCCGCCGTACCCCGAACCGCCGGTGACCGGAGCCCGCCGCCGGAACGGGCGGCTGTCACCTCGGGCGACGGCCTCGCCTGACGGGGCCGGGCAGTGTAGACATGGGCACATGGTGCGTCTGCCCGGCCGGTCCGCGACCCGGCCGCCCCGTCCTTCCGGGCAACCGCGCGCACCTGAGGGCCCGCGGAAGGACACTTCGGGCGCGAACGGCGGCCGTCCGGGAGTGCTGCGGTCGGTGACCGGAGGCAGCGTCGCCGGGCAGGTGTTCGTCCTCCAGGTGGTGATCGTGCTGCTGCTGGTCGTGTCGGCCGTGGTGGCGCAGGTGCTCCAGGTGCAGCACGACAGCAGCAGGGAGGCCCTCAACCGCTCCCTGGCCGTCGCCGAGACGTTCGCCCACGCGCCCGGCACGGCGGCCGCGCTACGCGCCCCTGATCCGACGGCGATCCTGCAGCCGAAGGCCGAGGCCGCCCGCAAGGACTCGGGCGTGGACTTCATCGTGGCGATGAACACCGACGGTATCCGCTACACCCACCCCAAGCCGGACCGCATCGGCAAGAAGTTCGTCGGGACCATCGCGCCGGCGCTGGCCGGCGGCACGGTCGTCGAGAAGATCCACGGGACGATCGGCGAGCTGGTGCAGGTCGTCGTGCCGGTGAAGGACTCCGGCGGCAAGGTGGTCGGCCTGGTCTCGGCCGGCATCACCACCGAGCACGTGGGCGGGACCGCCGACCAGCAACTGCCCCTGCTGCTCGCGGCGGCCGCGGCGGCACTCGCGCTGGCCACCGGGGGCACGGCCCTCGTCAGCCGGCGCCTGCTGCGGCAGACGCACGGCCTCGGCCCGTACGAGATGACGCGGATGTACGAGCACCACGACGCGGTGCTGCACGCCGTTCGGGAGGGTGTGCTCATCGTCGGCGGCGACGGCCGGCTCGTGCTCGCCAACGACGAGGCGCAGCGGCTGCTGGACCTGCCCGAGGACGCCGAGCAGCGTCATGTGCTGGAGCTGGGTCTGGACGACGACACGGCCGGGCTGCTCTCCTCCGGGCGGGTCGCCACGGACGAGGTGCATCTGGTGAAGGACCGGCTGCTGGCCGTCAACCAGCGCCCCACCGACCTGCGCGGCGGCCCGGCCGGCAGCGTCACCACGCTGCGCGACTCCACGGAGCTGCGCGCCCTCTCGGGCCGCGCGGAGGTGGCGCGCGAGCGGCTGAACATGCTGTACGACGCCGGCGTGGGCATCGGCACCAGCCTGGACGTGGCCCGCACGGCGCAGGAACTGGCGGAGCTGGCCGTGCCGCGGTTCGCGGACTTCGTCACCGTGGACCTGTTCGATCCGGTGCTGAACGGGGAGGAGCCGAGGCCCGGGACCGAGCTGCGCCGGGCGGCCTGCAGCGGCATCCGCAAGGACGCCCCGCTGTACCCGGCGGGCGAGCGCATCCGGTTCGTGCCGACTTCGCCGCAGGCCCGGAGCCTGACGACCGGGCAGTCCGTGGTCGAGCCGGTACTGAGCGAGGCGCCCGGCTGGCTCGCCCAGGACCTGGAGCGCACCGAGCAGATCGTGGCCTTCGGCATCCACTCGCTGATCACCGTGCCGCTGCGGGCCGGCACCCTGGTCCTCGGTCTGGCCAACTTCTATCGTTCGGAGAAGCCGCAGCCGTTCGACGCCGAGGAGCTGGCGCTCGCCGAGGAACTGGTCGCGCGGGCCGCCGTGTCCATCGACAACGCCCGCCGCTACACCCGTGAGCACAGCATGGCGGTGACCCTCCAGCGCAGCCTGCTGCCGCGTTCCCTGCCCGAGCAGGGCGCCCTGGAGATCGCCTACCGCTATCTGCCGGCGCAGGCGGGGGTGGGCGGCGACTGGTTCGACGTACTGCCGCTGTCCGGCACCCGGGTGGCCATGGTGGTGGGGGACGTCGTGGGCCACGGCCTGCACGCGGCGGCGACGATGGGCCGGCTGCGCACTGCGGTGCACAACTTCTCCTCGCTCGATCTGCCGCCCGACGAACTCCTCGGCCTGCTCGACGAGTTGGTGGGCCGGATCGACCAGGACGAGACCCCGGCCGACGGCGCCGCGGTCACCGGCGCGACCTGCCTGTACGCGGTGTACGACCCGGTGTCCCAGGTCTGCACGGTGGCCCGGGCCGGCCATCCGCCGCCCGCGCTGGTGCACCCCGACGGCCGTGTGGAGTTCCCGGACGTGCCCGCCGGTCCCCCGCTGGGCCTCGGCGGGCTGCCGTTCGAGACGGCCGACCTGGAACTCGCGGAGGGCAGCCGACTGGTCCTGTACACCGACGGCCTGGTGGAGGACCGGGACCGGGACATCGACGAGGGCCTGGAACTGCTGCGCGACGCCCTCGGCCGGGCGCCCGACGCCTCGCCCGAGGACACCTGCCGGGCGGTGCTCGACAGCCTCCCGAACCGGCCCAGCGACGACGTCGCGCTGATCGTGGCCCGCACCCGCGTCCTCGGCGCCGACCGGGTCGCCGAGTGGCAGGTGCCGTCGGATCCGGTGGCCGTCTCCGAGGTACGCGCCTCGGTCACCCGGCAGCTGGCCGAATGGGACCTGGACGAGCTGTCGTTCACGACGGAGCTGATCCTGAGCGAGCTGGTCACCAACGCCATCCGCTACGGGCGCGGACCGATCGGCGTACGCCTGCTGCGCGAGCGCACGCTGATCTGCGAGGTCTCCGACCGCAGCACGACCTCGCCGCATCTGCGGTACGCGGCCACCACCGACGAGGGCGGCCGGGGCCTGTTCCTGGTCGCCCAGCTCGCCGAACGCTGGGGCACCCGCTACACCCACAACGGCAAGATCATCTGGGCGGAGCAGCCGTTGCCCTGAGCGTCGGGGCGGTCAGCCCAGGGCGCGGTCCAGGTTGAACGCGGCGCTGATGAGGGACAGGTGGGTGAACGCCTGCGGGAAGTTGCCCTGTTGCTCGCCGGTGCGGCCGATCTCCTCGGCGTACAGGCCGAGATGGTTGGCGTAGGTGAGCATCTTCTCGAAGGCCAGCCGGGCGTCGTCGAGCCGGCCGGCCCGGACCAGTGCCTCGACGTACCAGAAGGAGCAGATGGAGAAGGTGCCCTCGTCGCCGCGCAGTCCGTCGGGGCTGGCCTGCGGGTCGTAGCGGTAGACGAGGGAGTCGGAGACCAGGTCCTCGGAGAGGGCGTCCAGGGTGGACAGCCACTTCGGGTCGGTCGGCGCGATGAACTTGGCCAGCGGCATCATCAGCAACGACGCGTCGAGCACGTCGGCGCCCTCGTACTGCACGAAGGCGCCCCGGCGCTCCGACCAGCCGCGCTCCATGATCCGCCGGTAGATGGCGTCCCGGGCCTGGCGCCAGCGGCGATGGTCGGCGGGCAGCCCGCGGTGGGTGGCGAGGCGGATGGCCCGCTCGATGGCGACCCAGCACATCAGCCGCGAGTACAGGAAGTTCTTGCGGCCGCCACGGGTCTCCCACACGCCCTCGTCGGGCTGGTCCCAGTTGTCGCACACCCAGTTGACGAGGTGGCACACGTCGTCCCACTGGCCGCTGGAGATGGGCTCGGCCCACTTGTCGTAGAGGTAGATCGAGTCGATCAGGGCGCCGTAGATGTCCAGCTGGAGCTGGTCGGCGGCGGCGTTGCCGACCCGGACCGGGGCGGAGCCTAGGTGTCCCTCCAGGTGGGGCAGTTCGCGCTCGGGCAGGTCGGCACGGCCGTCGATGCCGTACATGATCTGCAGCGGTCCTGAGCCGTCGCCGAAGCCGGGGCTGATGTGCGTGGTCAGGAACTTCATGAAGGCCGCGGCCTCGCCGCTGAAGCCGAGCCTGAGCAGCGCGTAGACGGCGAAGGCAGCGTCGCGGACCCACACGTAGCGGTAGTCCCAGTTGCGCTCGCCGCCGAGCTGCTCGGGCAGGCTGGTGGTGGGCGCGGCGACGATGGCGCCGGTGGGGGCGTAGGTGAGGAGCTTGAGGGTGAGGGCGGAGCGGTGCACCATCTCGCGCCAGCGGCCGCGGTAGCGGGACTGGTGCAGCCAGCGCCGCCAGTAGGCGACGGTGGCGTTGAACTCGTGCTCGGCCTCGGCGTGGGCGCAGCCGCGGGGGGCCACCTCGGTGCCGACCTGGTCCAGGGCGAACACCGCCGTCTCGCCCTCGCTCAGCTTGAAGTCGGCCCGCGCGTCCCGGCCGTCGCACTCCACGACGACGGTGGAGGTGAGGGCGAGGGACAGCTTGGCGGATTCGAAGACGACGAGGCCGTTCAGGGTGCGCAGGGTGTGCGGGTCGGAGCCGTAGTCGAAGCGCGGGGCGATCAGGGCCCGGAAGGGCACGGTGCCGCGGACGCACACCACGCGCCGGATGAGCCGGTGCCGACCCTCGATATGCGACTCCTCTCCGCTGACCGGCATGAAGTCCTGGACCTCGCCGACACCGTCCTCGGTGAAGAACCGGGTGATCAGCACGTTGGTGTCCGGGAAGTAGAACTGTTTGGTGCGCGCCGGTACGGCGGCGGCCAGGTCGAATCGGCCGCCGCGCTCGGCGTCGAGGATGGCCGCGAAGACACTGGGTGCGTCGAAGGACGGGGAGCAGTACCAGTCGATCGTGCCGTTGGTGCCGACCAGGGCGACGCTGCGCAGATCGCCGATGAGGCCGTGTTCGGCGATCGGCAGGTAGCGCGGGCTCCCGGACAGGTCCTGCGGGAAGGGGATCTCGGCCATCGCTCAGGCCTCCCGGTGCGGTGTGCGGGCTGCATTCCAGCTCGGGCTGCATTCCAGCTTAGGGCCCGTCCGACGCCGCGAGGCAGGCGGGAATTGTCGGACGGGCCCTGAGGGCGAGTGCTTCGGCGCCGGGTGGGCAGACGTCTGTCACCCGACGCCGATGCGCCTTCCGGATGCAGGGTGCGCAAAGGCGCGGAATGGTGAGAGTGTGCCCCGTTCGGCGGCACCGGCACGGATGCGGTCATCCGGACCGAGGAGGAGGCATCATGTCGACATCCACACCCGAAGAGTCCCGTGCGTCCGACGACCACTGCACCCCGGACGCCCTGCTCCACTCCGCTCCGCCGAGGGACGTCACCGCGGAGGACCTGGTGATGGCAGCGGGCAGGGACGTCACTCCGGCGAACCTTGACTGGGCGCGCCGCAAGCTGGAGACCGAGGGCCAGGCAGCCGTCGAGAAGCTGCTGCCCTAGGGCGGTCCGGGGAATCCGAGGACACCAACGGGGAGGCGCCGGGCAGGGGCGCGCGGGTCGTACGGCAGCGCGCCCGCCCGGCGCCCGGTGCTGCCCGCACGTGTCGTCGCCACGTAGTGCCCGCAGCCGCTCAGGTCTGCCGGGTGCCGCCGCGTCCGTAGCCGGCGGCGAGGAGCAGCGCGGCGAGGGCGGTCAGGGCGGTGCCCTGCCAGCCGAGGGTGCTGAGCAGGGGTGCGGCGAGGCCGGTGCCGACGGCGCCGATCGTGAAGTACAGCACGAGATAGACGCTGCTGAGGCTGCCGGAGCGCCCGGGGTCGAGGGCGATGACGCGGCTCTGGTTGGCGGCCTGGGCGGCGAAGCAGCCGGCGTCGCAGAGCGCAAGTCCGGCTGCCGTGACCAACGGGGTGTTCAGGCCGGTGACCAGGAGGGCGACCCCGGCCGCGGCGGCCGCCATGGAAGCGGTGATCACGGCACGGGGGCCGTACCGGTCGGCAAGGCGTCCGGTGAGCGGGAGTGCCGCGAAGCCGAGGAGTCCGGCCAGGCTGTACAGGCCGATGGTGGTCGGGCCGAGGGAGTAGGGCGGCTGGGCCAGGGCCAGGGCGAGGGCGACCCAGACGAGGTTGAAGGCGAAGTACCACAGCCCTCCGGTGGCCACCGCGCGGCGCAGCTGCGGATGGTGGCGCAGCAGCGGGGGGAGCGAGCCGAGGGTGGCGCGGTAGCTGCGGCGGGAGTGCGGCCGCTGCCGGGGCAGGAGCGTGGCGGCGGCGATCGCGCCGAGCAGGGCGAGGGCGGCGAAGACGAGCAGCATCCGCCGCCAGCCCAGGACGTCCGCGAGGGTTCCGCCCGCCAGGCGGCTGAGCAGGATGCCGGCCGACATGCCGGCGGCCACGGTGGCGACGCCGGTTCCCCGGCTTCCGGGCGGGGCGTGCCGGCCGGCGATGCTGCCGGCCTGGGCCGCGACACTGGCGGACGCGCCGATGAGCAGGTAGGCGGCCAGGAGTGCGACCGCGCCGGGTGCGTCCGCGGCGAGGGTGAGGGCGGCGGCCAGGGCGGTGAGCTGCGCGGCCACCAGGCCGTTGGGGGCCAGGTGGTCGGTGAGCGGGAGCAGGAGGGCAAAGCCGGTCATGCAGCCGGCGAGCGCGGCGGTCGGTACGAGGCCGATCACGGAGAGGGGGACGCCCAGGTCGGCGGCGACCGCGGTGAGCGCGGGCTGCAGGGCGTAGTTGTTGGCGATCGCCGTCCCGGCGATGGAGGCGAGGAGGAACGTGCCGCCTCGGGGAAGGGGGCGGGTCACGGCTGTGCGCCGCGGGTGAGGACGACGGCGTAGCGGCACTCGGCGTCGGTGGTGTTGGCGAAGACGCGCTCGGCGGGCTCGCCGAGTTCGATGGTGTCGCCCGCGTCGAGTTCGTGGACCGTGTCGCCGTCGTGGAAGGTCAGCCGGCCGTCGAGGACCCAGACGACCTGGCGTACGAAGGCGAAGGCCGCGGCCGGATACGGCACCCGGGCACCGGCGGGCAGGCGGATCTCGGCGATCTCCGCGGGGAAATGCGGACCGGTGATCTGGCGGCGCCGGTAGCCGGTGCCGGGGTCGCGCCACTCGGGCGCGTCGTCCCGGCGGCGCACTCCCACGGCGCCGTCCGCGTGGCCCTGCGTTCCCTCGGCCTCCTGCGCTCCCTCAGCGAGGGCGAGCAAGGAGGCGACGCTGAGCTGGAAGGCGGCGGACAGCTTGCCGAGGACGACGGCGGTGGGGCTGCTCTCGCCGCGCTCGATCCTGCTGATCATGGCCTGCGAGACACCGGAGGCATCCGCGAGCTGGGCCAGGGTCCAGCGGCGGCGCTCCCGCTCGGTGCGGACGCGGGCCGCGATCTGGCCCACCAGAGGATCTACTATGTTGGACATGAATCCAATATACGAGAGACGCCGGGCCGTGACGGTACGGCCGGCACACTCCGGCGACGCGGAGGCGATCCGCGCGATCCGCAACCACGCGGTCGAGCACTCGACGGCCCTGTGGACGCAGTCCCCGCAGTCCCCCGCCGAGGGGGCGGCCTGGCTGTCCGCCCACCTGGAGCGCGGCTCGGTGTTCGTGGCCGAGGTGGAAGGCGAGGTGGCCGGGTTCGCGACCTACGGCCCGTGGCGGAGCCTGGACGGGTACCGGCACACGGTGGAGGACTCGGTCTACGTCCGCGAGGACCGGCACGGGCTCGGCATCGGCTCCGCGCTGCTGGCCACCCTCATCGCCGCTGCCCGCGAGGCCGGCCACCATGTCGTCATCGCCGGCATCGAGGCCGGGAACACCGCGTCGATCCGGCTGCACGAGCGGTTCGGGTTCCACCACGTCGGAACGGTCCCGGAGGTCGGCACGAAGTTCGGCCGCTGGCTCGACCTGACCCTCATGCGGCTGCCCCTGGCCTGAGCCACCGGCAGCCGCCACGGACGGGGCTGAACGCCCACCCCGGAGGGCAGGCGCGCAGCTCGACGGATCAGGGCACCCGGGTACGACCCATGGCTCCCTGCTCGGGTGAGGTCAGGGGACGAGCCGCACGATCTGCGGGTCGTGGTCGCTGGCCTGGTCGGTGAACTCGGCGTTGGTGTGGACGATGTCGTAGTCGTACGAGGACAGCGCCGGGCTGGTCAGGATGTGGTCCAGGACCTGGGAGTTGCCCTGGTAAACGTAGGTGTAGCGCTCCGCGGCGGGCAGCGTGACGGGGAGGTCGGTGAGGCCGGTGCCCGAGGTCAGGGTGGACAGGGTGCCGGAGAACTCGTAGTCGTTGAGGTCGCCGAGGACCACGACCCGGGCGCTGGGCTGGACGGCCAGCAGCTGCTTCACGAAGCCGTTGACCTGGGTGGCCTGCTGGGCGCGCTGGGTCTCCGAGCTGCGGGTGGGCGGCTGGACGCGGGCGTAGAGGGGCTGGTCGCCGCCCTTGGAGTTGAAGTGGTTGGCGATCACGAAGACCGTCTTGCCCTGGAAGGTGAACTCGCCGGCCAGCGGCTTGCGGCTGCTGTTCCAGGCGGAGTTGGCGGGGTTGATCCGGCCGGGCGAGTAGGACAGCGCCGCGGTGCCGCCGTTGTCGACCACGGACACCGCGTTGGTCGAGGTGCCGCCGGGGCGGTCGGTGAAGCCGACGCGCGCGGGGTTGTAGAGGAAGCCGACGCGGATGTTGCCGCCGGGCTCGCCGCCGTCCGAGTCGTTGACCGGGTTGATCTGGCGGTAGGCGTAGGTCGGACCGCCGGCCGCGGTGATGGCGTTGATCAGCTTGGTGTAGGTCTGGTCGGCGGCCACCACGCCGTTGTCGGTCGGGCCGTTGTTGTCCTGGATCTCCTCCAGCGCCACGATGTCGGGCGAGGAGAGGTTGGTGACGATGCCCGCCGCGAGCCGGTCGAACTTGGACTGCGGGTCGGTCGGGTCGAGGTTCTCCACGTTGTACGTGGCGACGGCCAGCTCGCCGGCGTTCTGGGCGCGGGTCGTCTCGCGGGCGAGGTTGTTGTCGGTGAGCGCGCCCAGGGTGGTGGCCTGGAGGGTGTAGCCGCCGAAGTTGTCGTAGTCGAGCGGGCCCGCGGTGCTGCCGCCCAGGACGTCGCCGACGTCGGCGGCCGGGAAGGTGCCGGTCAGCGACATGACCTTCACGCGCCCGGTGTTCTGCGAGGTGTACGAAGCGTAGACGGTGCCGCCGCGCGGGCTGGGGTTCTCGGCCGGCTTGGCCGTGACGAACAGCTCGTTGTACGTGTTACTGGCCCCGACGACACGGGCGTTGTCGACCTGGACGCGCATGCCCTCCAGCGACTCGAACCGGTCGAGGGCGTAGGTGGACGGGGCCAGGGTCTGGCTCTCGAGGTTACCGCTGTTGGTGTAGGCGGCGGGGATCGAGGCGGCGTCGAGCACGAAGGGCGCGGGCAGCGGGTTGCCGGTCGAGGCGGTCGACTGGATCTGGGGGGAGGTCAGCTCGGTGACCGACTGACCGCCGGCCGAGGAGCCGCCCGGGTAGTACTCGGAGACCGTGCCCCGGACGGTGATCTTGTTGCCGACCTTGGTGGTGATCGAGGCGGACCCGGCGTACGCGAAGATGGCCTCGCTGGTGGCCGGGTTGCCGTCGCCGACCGGGTCCTGGATCCAGTAGCCGCGCGAGGAACCGGTGGTGCGGATCGCGGTGACGATCCCACTGACCGTCACCTGCTGACCGCTGTACGGGGACTTGCGCGTGCTGCCCTGCACGGCGGAGATGGTGACGGTCGCGGCCGAGGCCGGTGCGGGCAGGGCGAGCAGCGTGCCCGTCAGGGCGCCGGTGAGCGCCGTGGCCGTCAACAGGCTGATGCGCGAGGGACGGTGAGTTCTCGGGCCAGACTTCATGAGGGTGCCTTTCGCGAGCGGAACGGACAGATCGCGAGCACCGCTCCCGGGCGTCTGGGGGAACGCGCCGTGGCGGCATGGAGGTTGTAGTGGCGCCAGGTTGCGACACGGCGACCGGAAGGTGTTCTACGCGCGTCAGATGCGGACGACCGGTGGTGCACGACGGCCGCGCGCCGGTCGGCGACACCCGTGCACGCCCAGCGGTGCCGCGGGCCTTCCGCGCGGTGCCCGGCGGCTGTCAGACTCCGGAAGATGCCCGACTTCGACATGCTCGTCATCGGATCCGGACCCGGCGGGCAGAAGGCCGCCATCGCCGCGGCCAAGCTCGGCCGCCGGGTCGCTGTCGTCGACCGCCCCGACATGCTCGGCGGGGTCTCCCTGCACACCGGCACCATCCCGTCCAAGACCCTGCGCGAGGCCGTGCTGTACCTGACCGGTCTCACCCAGCGCGACCTGTACGGGCAGAGCTACCGGCTCAAGGAGGACATCACCGTCGCCGACCTGACCGCGCGCACCCGGCATGTGGTCGGCCGCGAGGTGGACGTCGTCCGCAGCCAGCTCTCCCGCAACCACGTGGCCGTCCACTCGGGCACCGGCCGGTTCACCGACCCGCACACCGTCGCCCTGCGCGACGAGGCCACCGGTCATGAACGGCTGCTGAGCGCCGAGCACATCGTCATCGCGACCGGCACCCGGCCGGCCCGCCCGGACAGCGTGGCGTTCGACGGGCGCACGATCATGGACTCGGACAACGTGCTCTCGCTGGAGCGGGTGCCGCGCTCGATGGTGATCGTGGGCGCCGGTGTGATCGGCATGGAGTACGCCTCGATGTTCGCCGCGCTCGGCAGCAAGGTGACGGTCGTGGAGAAGCGGCCCGGAATGCTGGATCTGTGCGACGTCGAGGTCGTGGAGTCGCTCAAGTACCACCTGCGGGACCTCGCCGTCACCTTCCGGTTCGGGGAGACCGTGGCCGCCGTCGAGCGCCATGCCCGGGGCACGCTGACGGTGTTGGAGAGCGGCAAGAAGATCCCCGCCGACACGGTGATGTACTCGGCCGGCCGGCAGGGCCTGACCGCCGGGCTCGACCTGGACAGGGCGGGGCTGCGGGCGGACGCGCGCGGCCGGATCGAGGTGGACGAGCACTACCGCACCGAGGTGCCGCACATCTACGCCGTCGGTGACGTCATCGGCTTCCCGGCGCTCGCGGCGACCTCCATGGAGCAGGGCCGGGCGGCGGCGTACCACGCGTGCGGGGAGCCGGTCGGGCAGATGCACGGCCTCCAGCCGATCGGGATCTACACGATTCCGGAGATCAGCTTCGTCGGCCGGACCGAGGACCAACTCACCGAGGACTGTGTCCCGTTCGAGGTGGGCGTCGCCCGCTATCGGGAGCTGGCCCGGGGCCAGATCATCGGGGACGCGCACGGCATGCTGAAGCTGCTGGTCTCCCCGGTGGACCGCACCCTGCTCGGCGTGCACTGCTTCGGCACCGGCGCCACAGAGCTGATTCACATCGGTCAGTCGGTGATGGGCTGCGGCGGCACGGTGGACTATCTGGTGAACGCGGTCTTCAACTACCCGACGCTGGCGGAGTCGTACAAAGTGGCCGCCCTGGACGCGACGAACCGGCTGCGCCAGATCGACCATCTCGCCGACTGAACGGCATCAGAACAGGCCAGCGGACGTTACCGGTTGGTCATCTTGAAACGTCAATGAGTGACGCTATAGTCACACCCACACACGGTGACCGTCCGCCGACGCTCGGCAGCACGGTGTGTCCATCCACCCCCGTTCTTCCTGACCGGCTCCTGACCCGAGGTCATCCCTTTTCGGGTACGAGGCGGGTCCACCCCCCACCTGCACGCCGTAGGGCCGGGCGCCCGTGCGCCGTGCACAACCGGAAAGCGGCACGACCATGAGCAACAACAGGGGCAGAGGGCTGCAGGCCAATGTCCTCGGTACGTTCGACACCGTGGTGATGGCGGTGGCCGGCAGCGCGCCCGCGTACTCGCTCGCCGCGACCACCGCCGTCCTCGTCGGCGCGGTGGGACTGGCCAGCCCGGCCGCCCTGCTGTACTGCGCGATACCCATGCTGGGCATAGCCCTGGCGTTCAGCTACCTCAGCCGGATCGACGTCAACGCGGGCGCCAGCTACTCCTGGGTGGGCCGTACCCTCCACCCGTTCCTGGGCTTCATCAGCGGCTGGGCGCTGGTGATCTCGGCGACCATCTTCATGGTGGCCGGTTCGCTGCCCGCCGGGTCGATGACGCTGGCTCTCTTCGACGAGAAGCTCGCCGACAACACGGCGCTGTCCACCGTGGTCGGCGCGGCGTGGTTCCTCGTCATGCTGGGCGTGGTGCTCGGTGGGGCCCGGCTCACCGTCCGCGCCCAGTTGCTCATGTCCGGTGTGGAGCTGGGGATTCTGGCCCTGTTCGCGGTGCTCGCCGTCTTCCACACGGACAACGCCCGCGCCTTCGACTGGTCCTGGCTGGGCTTCTCCCACTTCGACGGCATGTCCGGGTTCGCGTCCGGCGCGCTGCTCGCCGCGTTCTACTACTGGGGCTGGGACGTCACCAGCAACCTCAGCGAGGAGACCCGCAACAGCCGTCGCACGACCGGACTCGCCGGCCTGATCGGGGTCGGGATCGTCTTCCTGCTGTTCGAGGTGTTCACCATCGCGGTGAACGTCATCCTGACCTCGAAGCAGATCGAGGAGAACGACGCCAACGTGCTCGCGGTGCTGGGCGAGGAGATCTGGCCGGGCTGGGGCGGCAAGCTGCTCATCGTGTCCGTGATGCTGTCCACCATCGCCACGCTGGAGACCACGCTCATCCAGGTCACGCGCTCACTGTTCGCGATGGGCCGCGACCGTACGATGCCGACCGCGCTGGGCCGGGTGCACCGCACCTGGAACACGCCGTGGGTGGCGATCGTGGTGGTCGGCGCGGTGGCGCTGGCGATGTTCATCGCATCCAACGCGCTCGGCTCGGTGGGCGAGATCCTCGCCGACGCGATCTCCGCGATCGGCCTGCAGATCGCCGTCTACTACGGCCTCGCCGGTCTCGCGGTGGTCGTCGCCTACCGCAAGATGCTGCTGAAGTCACCGGCCAACTTCCTGCTCGGCGGGCTGTGGCCGCTGTTCGGCGCCGTGTTCATGTTCTGGATCTTCGTCGAGTCGCTGGGCGAGCTGAACGGCGCCGCGATCGCGATCGGCATCGGCGGACTGGCCGTCGGGCTCGTCCCGATGCTCTGGTACTGGCGGCAGGGCAGCGACTACTACCGGCCCGCGAAACTGGACGCGACCCGGACCGTGGAGGCGGAGTACGTTCCCGACGGCGCCGGTGTGCCGTCCCGGCCCCACGAGGGTCTCCCCACCGACTTCTGAGGGCGATCCCGATGGCGCGAGACCGTTTCACACCCGATTTCGACCCCGACTGCGGGGACGGGCAGCTCACCTCCGCCCGGCAGGACATCGTCATCGGCCGCTGGCAGGGCCTCAGGGACCTGCTGTGGCTCACCGGCGAGGACCGGACGCTGCGCGGCCACCGGGTACGGCTGCTGGCGCAGGCCTGCACGGGCAGTTCGACGGTGGAGTCGTGGCTGGCCGCCGAGCCCGGCAACGCGGACGCGCAGGTGCTGCGCGCGGCGACGGAGACGGCCCGGGCGTTCCACCTGGCCATCTCCGCCGGGCGGGGTGTGCCGATCGACCGGGACCGCATCGACACCGCGGTCCTGGCCTGCCTGCACGCCGCCGAGGCCTGCCCCGAGGACCCGACGCCGTGGGTGTCGCTGATCTCCGTCGCCCGGCTGTATCCGACGGGGGTACGGCGCCAGGAACTGGCCCGCTGGTGGGACGAGTTGCACCGGCGGGACCCGTTCAGCGTGGAGGGCCACCTCCAGGTCCTGCACTACTACTCGGCTCGCTGGCACGGCACGCACGGCCTGATGTACGACTTCGCCCGGGACGCGGCCGGAGTGGCACCGCCCGGCTGCCCGCTGCCGGTGCTGGTCCAGTACGCCCGGGTCGAGGAGTACCGCTACGCCCTCGACGCCGCCCGCGGCCGGCAGGGCTCGGTCGGCCTCGGCCAGCACTGGGACCACGACGGCGCGGTCAACGACGTACGGCGCACCTGGGAGCGCTGGGTGCGAGCCCGCCCGGACAGCAATCCGGCCCCGACCGAGCTGCGCGACCTCAACCACCTGGCGCACGCGGCCTGTCTGGCCGGCACGGCGGACGTCGCCGCGTCCCTGCTCCGCCTGCTCGGCCGCCGCGCCACCCGCACGCCGTGGTCGTTCACGGGCGATCCGGCCCAGCAACTGACGAAGTGGCGCAAGGAGTTGGGGGTGCGGACCTAGACGCGGCTGCGGAGCAGGACGAGGCCGGCTGCGGCCACTGCGGCCGCGGCGGAGCAGAGAATGCCGGCCGTCACGTAGCCGAAGACGGTGAAGGTGACGAACAACAGGGCCGCGAGGGTGGCCAGGGCTGCGCAGACGCGGGACAGGCCGCCTGCCGTCCAGGCCTCCTGGAGGAAGTCGCTGGTGCGCCAGGTATGTGCCGCGACGAGCAGCATGGCCACGATCATGACGGCTGCGAGGACCGGGGAGAGGCCGGACGTCCGGTGGAACACCGTGGGACGCTCCGGCCCCTTCAACTCCAGCAGATGGTGGATCCCCTTGATCGCCTCCACCGGGCCCACCACCGCGAACACGCCACCGGCCACGCGGCTCGGCCAGACCTTCCCGCCGTTGCCCCGCCGCAGTGCGATCCACTCGAGGATGCCGCGCGGATTGATCAGCGCCACCCAGCCGATCGCGGTGGCGCCCGGCTCCGGCAGCGCAGTGTGACGCCGCACGGGAGCCGCGCACCATGGGTGACGTGGGGATTTGATGCGATCTTGACGGAGCGCTAGTCCGCAGACCCCTCCGCCAGGCCCGCCGACCCCGCCGACCCCGCCGGCCCCGCCGTCCACTTCTCCTCGATTCGACCCGCCTTCCACACCAGCAGGGCGATCGCCCAGCTGGCGAAGAACAGGCCGACGATGACGAAGCCGACCGTGTTGAGGTCGAGGCCCGAGATCCAGTCCCAGAACGCGCCGTGCAGGTCCAGCTCGTCGGCGAGCAGGCCGAGGAGCTCCACGGTGCCGATGACGAGGGCGACGGCGACGGACAAGCCGGTGATGGTGAGGTTGTAGTAGACCTTGCGGACCGGCTTGGAGAACGCCCAGCCGTAGGCGAAGTTCATGAACGAGCCGTCGATGGTGTCGAGCAGCGACATGCCCGCCGCGAACAGGACGGGGAGACAGAGGATCGCGTACCAGGGCAGGCCCGAGGCGGCGCCCGAACCGGCGAGGACCAGCAGGGCGATCTCCGTCGCCGTGTCGAAGCCGAGGCCGAACAGCAGGCCCAGCGGGTACATCTGCCACGGCTTGGTGATCGAGCCCGTGACCCGGCCGAGGAGGCGGTTCATGAAGCCGCGGTTGTCGAGGTGCGCCTCCAGGGCGGCCTCGTCGAACCGGCCGGAGCGCATCTGCCGGAACACCTTCCAGATGCCGGCCAGGATGACGAGGTTGATCCCGGCGATGAGGTAGAGGAAGGTGCCGGAGACCGTCGTACCGATCAGGCCGGTGACCTCGTGCAGCCGGGAGTTGTCGTCGCGGACCGGTCCGGCCAGGGCTTTCATGCCGAGGGAGAGCAGCAGGGTCAGGCCGAAGACGATGCTGGAGTGGCCGAGCGAGAACCAGAAGCCGACCGACAGCGGGCGTTGCCCGTCCCCCATCAGCTTGCGGGTGGTGTTGTCGATCGCCGCGATGTGGTCGGCGTCGAAGGCGTGCCGCATGCCCAGCGTGTAGGCGGTCACGCCGATGCCGATGCCGAAGGTCGCCGGTGTTCCGGCAGATCCGGCGCCGACGCTGAAGTGGTGCGGGGCGACGATCCCCACCAGCGTGCCCCAGCCGATCACGTGCAGCGCGAGTACGAAGGCGGCCATACCGCCGACCCTGGTCCACTCCTGCCGCGTCATGGAGCCACGGACGCGATGCCAGGCCGAACGCGGGGCGTCGGCCTGAGCGGGGAGGGACGGAGCGGAACCAGGGGCGGCGGCCGTCATGGGGGAGGGTGTTCCTTCGGTGGAGCGGCTACGGCTGCGCTGCACAGCCTTGTGCCATCCTCCCGCAGTTGCAACTCATGTGCAGTAAAGCCCGCGGCAGGCCTTTCCCATGGGGAGGGAAAGGCCGTGGCCGAGAGGACGGGTCAGGCGGCGAGCAGGCCCCGGCCGAGCCAGTCCCGCCCGTCGCGCACGCCGGGCAGCGCGAAGAAGTAGCCGCCGCCCGTCGGGGAGATGTAGTCGACCAGGGGTTCGTCGATCAGCCGGGTCTGTACGGCCTCGAACTGGCGCTTGACGTCCTGCTGGTAGCAGCAGAAGGCCAGGCCCATGTCGAGGTTGCCGACCTTGTCCACGCCCCGGTCGTAGTTGTAGCCGCGGCGCAGGATGCGGGAGCTGTCGCTCTTCGCGGTGCGCGGGTTGGCGAGGCGGATGTGGGCGTCCACCGGGATCGCGGTGCCGTGCGGGTCCTTGGTGTAGTCGGGGATGTCGGTCTCCCTGGCTCCGTCGAGCGGGGCGCCGGTGTCCTTGCGGCGGCCGAACATCTTCTCCTGCTCGGTCAGCGAGACCCGGTCCCAGAACTCCACGAGCATCCGGATGATCCGGATCACCTGGTAGCTGCCGCCCTTGGCCCAGGCCGGCTCGCCCTGCCCGTCGCCGACCCAGATCAGCCGGTCGGTCTCGCGGGCCGAGGTGACGTCCGGGTTGGCGATGCCGTCCTTGAAGCCGAGCAGGTTGCGCTGGGCTCCGGTGGGGCGCGGGGCGTTCTGGAAGCCGTCGATGCGCCACTTGATCTGCATGGCGCCGCGGGTGTGCCGGGCGATGTCGCGCAGGGCGTGCAGCACGGTGTCCTGGCTGCCCGCGCACAGCTGGAGGGACAGGTCGCCGTGGCACTCGGCCGCATTCAGGTTGTCGTTCGGGAAGGTCCGCATCGGGGTCAGCCGGGCGGGCCTGGCCTTGGCGAGGCCGTAGCGGTCGTCGAAGAGGGAGGCGCCGACGCCGACCGTGACGGTCAGGGCGTCCGGGGGGACCTCGGGGCCGAGGATGCCGTTGTCGGAGGGCGGCGCGCCGACGCCGAGGTCGGCGGGGGTGCCGCCGGAGGTGAGGAAGCGGGCCCGTTCGGTGATGGTGCGCAGCAGGTCGGCGAGGCCCGTGCGGTCGTCGGCGATGACGTCGAAGGAGACGAAGGTGGCCGCGGCCGGCGCCGGGGTGACGATGCCGGCCTGGTGGGCGCCGTGGAAGGGGACCTTCGCACCGCTGTCCGCGCCCGTGTCCTGTGCCCGGGCCGTGCCGCCGCTCTCGGCGAGCGCGAAGCCGCCGCCGGCCAGGACCGCGCCGGCGGCTCCGGCGCCCAGCGCGGTCCGCACGAAGGAGCGGCGGGCCGGGCAGACGGGGGTGTCGGCAGAGGACATCGGAGGGTTCCCTTCGGGGTGCGGGTGCTCGGTGGTCATCAGGCGGACTTCCGGATCTCGAGGAGGTCCGGGACCGGGGCGAGGTCTTCCAGCAGCTGCCCGGTGGCTCCGTCGAGGCGCTGCCGGTCGGTGGCGGCGAGCCGGTCGACGGGGGTCCAGTGAGTGCCGTCGTGGGCCGCGTCCAGGAGCTTCTGCAGCCGGGCGACGTCCGCGTCGACCGTCGGGAGCAGCCGGGGTGCGCGGCTGGTCAGCAGCGGCTGGAGGACGGTGAGCAGTTCGCGGGTGCCGGCGAGGTTGGCGTCGGCGGTGGCGAGGCCCGTGCCGCTGCCCTGGTCCGTGTCGCCGGTCAGCTCGAACTGGAGGGTGTTCTCCAGGATCTCGTGGGCGCGCAACGGCAGGTCGCCGGGGTCGAATTCCTGGGCCGGGAAGGCCTTTTGCAGTCCCGCGGCCGCGTCGGCGAGCTGCTGGGCGGGCGCACGCAGGCTCTTGGCCGGCTCCCCGTGCCACAGACCGTGCTCCAGGCGCAGGAAGCCGGTGAAGTCCTTGTCCTGGACGCCGTTCGGCAGTCCGTCGGGGCGCCCGTCGATCTTCTGGTCGAAGTCCTCGAAGGTGCCGTAGGCGGCGCCCAGGGAGGTGTAGGTGCGGTGGGCGGTGAGCCAGTCGCTGCGGGCCCGGTCGAGGTGGCCGCCCTCGATGTCGTCGTCGAGGGTGCGGGTCTGGGCGACGAGCCTGGCCAGGCCCTGCTCGACGTAGGTCCGGTACGCCTTCAGGGGTGCGGCGAGGTCCTGTGCGGAGACGGGGACGACCGGCTTGGCCGCTCCGCCGCCGCTCACCCGTACCGCCTTGGACGTGACGGCCTTGCCGCCGGTCGGGACACAGCGCCAGGCGTAGGTGCCGCCGGCGACCGTGGCGACCAGGTCGCGGGTGGTGCCGGGGGCCAGGCCCTCGATCTCGCCGTAGACCGCGCTGGTCGACGGGTCGATCAGGTACACCTCGGAGGTCCTGCCGCCGGTGTTGTGCATCTGGAAGGTCTGCCGGCCGGGCCTGGGTGCGGTGAAGCCCTTGCCGCACTCGGTCTCGGAGACGGCGACGGTCTGGTCGCCGGCGGGCTTGGGCCGGGAGAGGGCGACGACGAGTCCGGCGAGCACGGCGGGTACGGCGACCACGGCGGCCGGGATCACCCACACGGGGCGGCGCCGCTGCGGGCGAGCCGCCTTCGGCTCGGGCGCGGGCCGTTCGGCGGCCGGCTTCGGGGTGGTGGCGCGACCCCCGCGGACGAACAGGGTCATCACCACGGCGAGGTAGGCGACGTAGGCCACCACCTGCAGCCAGGTCATGGCCGGGGTCAGGTTGAACACGCCCTGGACCAGGGTGCTGTACCAGGAGCCGGCGTCGACGCTGCCGGTCAGGTCGACCGCGTACGCGGTGCCACCGGGCAGCACCCCGCCCTCCTGGAGGTCGCGCAGGCCGTAGCCGAGGACTCCGGCCGCGATGACGATGAGGACGCCGCCGGTGACGGTGAAGAACCTGGTCAGGTTGATCTTCAGGACCCGGCGGTACAGGCCCCAGCACAGGCCCGCCGCGAGGACCAGGCCGATGGCGGCGCCGGTCAGCGGGCCGGCCGACTCGCCGGCCGCCCGGGCGGTGGTCCACAGGAACAGGGCCGTCTCCAGGCCCTCGCGGCCGACCGCGAGGAAGGAGGTGAGGACCAGCATCCCGGAGCCCATCGCGAGCGCGCCGGTGACCTTCTCCCTCAGCTCACCGGAGAGGCTGCGGGCCGAACGGCGCATCCAGAACACCATGGCGGTGACGAACGCGACGGCGATCACGCCGAGGGTGCCGCCGAACGCCTCCTGGGCGGTCGCCGACAGGGACGCGGCGGTGAAGGTGAGGACCGCGCCGAAGCTCATCGCGACGGCGATCGCGGCCAGGACACCCGTCCACACCTGCGGCAGCCGCGAGCGCGCCTCGGCCCGCACGAGTGTGGCGATGAGGATGGAGACGATGAGTCCGGCTTCGAGTCCCTCCCTCAGTCCGATCAGGAAACTCGGAAACGCGTCGTCCCACATGCCCTGCGACCCTCCCGACTTAGTGAAGGCATGCCTTACCTTCGCAGACCATCATGACTACAGGGATGTAGTCAGTCAGTCATGAAGCAGCAATAGGCGGGCAAAGTCCGGGAACGATGCACACACTCGAATCGTCTACAGTTCGGTAGACGGTCTACACATGCGTAGTCGGAAGCAGTCGAGTCAGAAGCAACCGAGGAAAGGGCGTGCGGCGATGGCCACTCCCTCAGACCTGTCGTCGCAGCTCGCGGTCAACGTGCTCGACGCGCACTCCCTGCTGGCCGCCTTCGGGGTGATCGGCGTCGGGGTGGTGCTGTTCGCCGAGACGGGCCTGCTGATCGGCTTCTTCCTGCCCGGCGACTCCCTGCTGTTCACGGCGGGGCTGCTGTGCACGGGCGCGTCCGACCGCGGTGTGCACCTCTCGCTCGGGCCGCTGCTGGCCGCCGCGGCCGTCGGCGCGCTCGCGGGTTCGCAGTGCGGGTATCTGATCGGCCGCAAGGCGGGCGGCGCCCTGCTGGCCCGCAGCCGGTCGGCCCGGATGCACGAGGGCGCGCAACGCGCCGAGGAGCTGCTGGAGCGCTACGGACACGCGAAGGCGATCGTGCTGGCCCGCTTCGTGCCGGTGGTACGGACGGTGCTGAACCCGATGGCGGGCGCGCTGGGCGTGCCGGCCCGGACGTTCACCCTCTGGCAGGCGGCGGGCGGGCTGGTGTGGAGCCTCGGCCTCACCCTGGCCGGATACGCGCTGGGCTCCTCGATCCCGAACGTGGACAAGTACCTGCTGCCGGTGATCGCGCTGATCGTCGTCGTGTCGCTCCTCCCGCTCGCCGCCGAGGTGCTGCGCTCCCGCAGGGCGGCCAAGGAGGCCCGCGGATGATCCTGGCGCTCACGGCCTCGTCGGTCGACGGGCCGCTCTACCGGGACGTGGTGGAGCTCGCCCACCGCTCCCCCGGCCGGCTGGACGGCGTCGTCACGCTGTGGTCGACGTACGGCCTGGCGGTGTTCGCGCTGCTCATGGTCGTGGGCTGGTGGCGGGCCCGCCGGGTCGACGCCGCGGCGGGGACGACGGCGCTGTCCGTTCCGGTGGCGGTGCTGGTGGCCTTCGGCGCGGACGCCGGGCTGAAGGCGCTGGTCCGGGAGGACCGGCCCTGCCGGGGTCTGCCCTTCCCCACCCTGGAGGCGTGTCCGGCGCCGGGTGACTGGTCGTTCCCCAGCAATCACACCGCGATCGCGGTGGCCGCGGCGGTCGCCCTGTTCTTCGTCTCCCGCCGGCTGGGACTCCTCGCCTCCGGGTTCGCCGTCGCCATGGCGGCCTCCCGGGTGTGGGTGGGCGTCCACTACCCGCACGACGTCCTCGTGGGAGCCCTCGTCGGCGGCCCGGTCGCCTTCCTGGTGATGACCCTGCTCCGGCACTGGCCGCGGGGACTGTCCGGACGGCTGGCGGCGACCCGGCTGCGTCCACTGCTGGTGTCATGAACAGCAAGACCCTCGCCGTACTGGCGGGCAGTCTCTCGCTCAGCGCCTGGGCGGCGTTCGGCGTGCTGGCAATGGCCGTCCACGGCCGGCACGGCGCCCCGCTGTTCTTCGACCACGCCCTGCTGACCTGGTCCGTCGAGCACCGGCCGCCGATGGCCGTCGCCGTCACCCGCGGACTGACCGCCACCGGCACCGGAGTGCTCCCGTACGCGGTGGTCGTCGTGGCCGGGCTGCTGACGGGCCGCAGCCGGCGGCAGCGGCTGGTCGGTGCGCTGCTCATGGCCGCCTGCCTCGCCACCGGCCAGGCCGTGCGGTACGGCGTCATGGAGCTGATCGGCCGGGCTCGCCCGCCCTCCTTCGACTGGCAGACGCACGCCTCCGGTTGGTCGTTCCCATCGGGGCACAGCACCACGGGGGCCCTCACGGCCGGTCTGGTGATCCTCGCGCTGTGCCTGCGCGCCCCGCACGGCCGCATACCGCTCTGCCTCGGGGTCGCCTGCTGGGGGGTGGGGGTGGGCCTGACGCGGGCCTTCCTCGGCGTGCACTGGTTCACCGACGTGCTCGGCGGCTGGCTGTTCGCCATCGGCTGGCTCGGGCTGTGGCTGTGCGCGGCGGCCTGGTGGCTGCCCCTGCGCCTGAGCACTGACACCGACACCGACACCGACACCGACACCGACACCGGCGAGCCTGGCCCGGGGTGAACGCGTCCTGATGTGTCCCGAGTGAGCGGGCCGAGGGTCAGGCGGCGGCGTGCGGGCCGTCCGGGCGGCCGCTGCGCTGCCGGACCGTCTCGCGACTCAGCTCCTCGGTCTCGGCCTCGGGCAGCCGCTCGAAGCCGTCCTCGGTGATGGCCGAGACCACCGGGAAGATACGGCGGTTCAGGTCGGGGCCACCGGTGGCCGAGTCGTCGTCGGCGGCGTCGTACAGCGCCTGGAGCGCTGCCAGGGCGGCCTCCCGGCGGGTGAGGTCCGGCCGGAACAGTTTCTTCAGGGCGCCCCGGGCGTACGGGGAGCCGGAGCCCTCGGCGTGGAAGTGCCGTTTCTCGTACAGTCCGCCGGCCGCGTCGAAGGAGAAGATGCGGCCGCGGCCGCCCTCGGGCGCGGTGCTGTCGTAACCGGCGAGCAGCGGGACGACGGCGAGGCCCTGCATGGCCTGGGCGAGGTTCTGCCGGATCATGGCCGCGAGGCGGGTCGCCTTGGCCGCCAAGGACATCGGGGTGCCCTCGATCTTCTCGAAGTGCGTGAGTTCGACCTGGTAGAGCCGGACCATGTCGAGCGCGAGGCCGACGGTTCCGGCGAAGGCGACGGCGGTGTGGCCGTCCGCCGGGTGCACCTTCTCCAGGTCACGCTGGGCGATGAGGTTGCCCATGGTGGCCCTGCGGTCTCCGGCGATCAGCACGCCGTCGCGGAAGGTGAGGGCGAGCACCGTGGTGCCGTGCGGGATGCTGCCGGGCGCGGCGCGGACCCCGTCCGGGAACGGCGGCGCTGTGGGCAGCAGGCCGGGCCGGTGCGCGGCCAGGAACTCGGTGAAGGACGAGCTGCCGGGCGTGAAGAACTCCTCCGCCGGCCGCCCCGCGATGTGACGCTCCGTCATGCCGTTCCCCCTCCTGTGCCGCCAGGCCCCGTTCGTCTCCTACCTGGCGCGGGCGTCCGGGAAACTCCCGCCCGGTCACAGGGCCTTGCGCCGGACGAGCACCGCCAGCACGAGGAGGCCCGGGAGCAGCGGCAGCCATACGGTGAGCAGCCGGTAGCCGAGTACGGCGGAGGCCGCGGTCGCGGCGGGGGCGCCGGACCCGGTCAGCGCGAGGGCGAGGGCGGCGTCCAGGGAGCCGAGCCCGCCCGGGGTGGGCAGCAGGGCGGCCGCGCAGCTGGCGGCGAGGTACAGCAGGGCCACCTGGAGCGGGGGCAGGGACAGCTGGACGGCCTGGGCGACGGAGATGAGCACCAGGGAGTGCAGGGCGGCGAAGGCCAGCGAGCCGCCCCACAGGGCGGCGGCACGGGCCGGGCAGGCGTGCACGGTACGGATGTCGGCCAGCACGCACGCCAGCGCGCGGCGGCAGCGCGGGCGCAGCGGACCGGCCAGGAGGGCCACGAGCAGGGCGGCGGCGCCGAGCACGGCGGCGACCGCGGCCGGGGAGACGTGCGGGACGCGCAGCAGGCCCGGGCAGAGCGGAGCGAGCACCGCGATCAGGGCGAGGCGGACGACGGCTCCGGCGGTGGCCTTGACGGCGAGCGCACCGGCCGAGCGGCCCGCCGGCAGTCCGCAGCGCATCAGGAAGCGCAGGTTCACCGCGCCGGCGCCGAGCCCGGCGGGCAGCAGGTGGTTGGCGGCGCAGGCGGCGAACTGGGCGGCGAGCAGCCGCGGTCCGGGCAGCCGCCGGGCGACCGCGCCCTGCTGGGCGAGCGCCGAGGCCGCCCAGGTGCCGGCGGCCGCCACCGCGCCGAGCAGCAGCCACCCCTCGTCGGCGACGGCCAGCCGCAGCGCCCCGGTCTCCACCGTCGGCCAGTGCCGCCGGGCCACGTAGGCCGCGCCCAGCAGGACGGCGAGGCAGACCAGCGTGTGCCAGTAGGCCCGGCCGCGGCCGACGGCGAGGTCCGCGGGAGCGGTCGGCAGCGGGCCGGCGCCTGGGTGCAGCGCGTCCTGGGGCGCCTCCTGTACGGCGTGCTGGGTCATCGGCCGCCTCCCCCGTGTCTGCCACGGCGCCAGGTCATGAACCGGCCTCCGGTACGGCGTAGTAGAGGCGCAGTCCGTCGAGCGGCACGGAGGGCCACGAGCGGGCGTACCGCGGTGGCCGGGAGCCCGCGGGCACCAGGGCGGCGACCGGGGTGTGGCGCGCGGTGCGGGTGATGGCCTCTTCCGTGCTGTTGGCGTTGTGCCCGGTCGTCGCCGCCGAGGAACAGCCGGCGTAGAACGCCACCGGGATGGCCTCGTGCCCGGTGACCAGACAGGGCTGACGGACGCCCAGCCCGTGCAGGGCGGCGGCGGTGCGGGACCAGTCGCGGTGGGCGGCGGTGGTGCGGTTCACGGCGCCCGTCAGGACGGCGAGTTGCACCGCGAGGTGGGCGGCGAGCCCGAGCGCCAGCAGGGTGACGACCACCGGCCGCCAGGCACGGGCGGGCGCGGTCACCAGATGGAGGAGCGCGACGGCGACGGGGATCGACAGCAGGGCGTAGGCGGGGAGCAGGAAGCGGGGCGCCGCGTAGCCGATCAGGAACAGGTAGGGGACGGCGGCCGTGGCCGCGCAGGTGAAAGCCAACAGGGTCGGCGCCGTGCGGCGGGCCCGGACCGCGACCGTGAGACCGAGCGCGGCGAGTACGGGCAGCACGAACCACCAGACGGTGACCACCGGGTGGGGCAGCGCTCCCGTGCACGGCCGGCACAGCGCCCGTCCGCCGAGGCTGCGGAGCTGATCGACGACGGCGAAGTGCAGGCCGAGTCCACCCTGGATCTCGGAGCCGTCGGCGAGTCGCTGGGCGAGGCCGCCGTAACTGACGTACGCCTCGATGACCCACTCGAGCGCCCCGGCGGCGAGCCCGGCGAGAAGGACGAGGAGGGGCCGCCAGTGGCGGCGCACCAGGCCGAACGCGAGGAGCGGCAACGTGACCCAGACGGCATCCACGGGGCGCATCCAGGCCATCAGCGCCGCGCTCGCACCCAGGCCCCACAGTGCGGCATGGTCGGCCCGGTCGGATCGGGCGCGCAGGAAGCAGGCCGCGGCGGCGAGGGCTGCGACGGCCACCCAGTAGTTGGGCATGGCCTGGGGACCGTAGAACAGGGTCACCCACAGGGAGGCGAACAGGGCGCCGGCGAGGGCGAGCACGCGGACGGGGAACAGGCCCCGCCAGGCGCGCAGGGCCAGGAAGAGGGCGAGGCCGGACAGAAGCGCGAGGTAGACCCGCAGCAGCGCGGTCGAGGAGGACCAGGCGGCGACCGGTGCGACCAGCAGGGAGACACCCCGCGCGCGGGGTGCGCTGAAGAAGGCGGCCGGAGCGTGTCCGCTGACCTGGCTGACGTACACCGTCTCGTCCCAGCCGAGGCCCATGCCGGGCCGGACCAGGAGCAGTTGGGCCAGCGTGAAGGTTGCCGCGACGGCCGCGAGCGGCCAGTAGGCGCGGGCCCGTCCGGGGCCGGCGGACGGGCGGCGCGAGCGCTCGCGCCGGGCCGCGTCGGCTGTGGCGTGCACGCTGCCGATCATGATCACCCCTATTCCCCCTACAACTCGTAGGGTCGACTTGCACCCTACAGCCCGTAGGACCCAAAGGCGGGATCGGGGAAAACACCGACAAACTAACGCGGATCACAGGCCGGTGTCGGGTGAACAGGACCATCCGGCTGACGGCACTACGCGCTGTAAGGTTGGGGCATGGCTGGCACAGGGTCCCGCAACAGGGCGGAGCGGCGCAGCGCCGGGGAGCTGGAGAGCGAGGTACTGGCCGCACTCTGGGCCACCGAGAGGCCGCTGACACCGGCGGAGATCCAGACCGAGATCGGCGGCGGGCTCGCCTACAACACCGTGCACACCATCCTCAAACGCCTGTACGACAAGGGCTTGGTGCTGCGGGACGCCCACGGGCGGCGCGGCGCGTACCGTCCCGCGAAGAACGCGGCGGAGCTGACCGCCGCGGCGATGCACGAGGCCCTGGACCGGGGCCCGGATCCGATCGCGGCGCTCCAGCAGTTCGTGACCGGCCTGAGCCCTGAGGAGGAGCGGGCGCTGCGGGAACTCCTCGCCGGAGGCGGCGCATGAGGTTCGACGTCTACACCCCGCTGCTGCTGTCGCTGCTGCTGTCCGGCGTCGCGCCGGTGATCGGCGGCCGGGTGGCGCCCGCACTCGCCGCGCGCGTGCTGACGTCGGCGGCCGTACTGACCGCCGCGGCCACGACCTGGACGCTGGTGCTGCTGGCGGCCGCGCTGGTCGGGGACGCGCCGCCGGTGGTGCGGGAGGCCCGCGAGGACGGGCGTCGGCTGGTGGATCCGGTGCCGGAGGTGATCGGCGTCGCCGCGGCGGTGGCGCTGGCCGTCGTCGTGTGGCGGGTGCACCGGGCGGTGCGCGCCGAGCGGCGCACCCGGCGGGCGCTGCGGCGGCTGTGCACGGGGCAGCCCGCGGACACGGAGTTGATCGTCGCCGCCTCCGATGTGCCGCAGGCGTTCGCGATCCCGGGCCGGCCGGGCCGGATCCTGGTCACCTCGGCGATGCTGGGCGCGCTGGCGCCGGACGAGCGGCGGGTGCTGCTCGCCCACGAGCGCGCGCATCTGACGCACCGCCACGGGCCCCTGGTGACCGCGGCGACCCTGGCCGTGGCGGCCAACCCGCTGCTCGCACCGGTCCGTTCGGCCGTGGTCTTCCTCGTGGAGCGCTGGGCGGACGAGCAGGCCGCGACCGCCGTCGGGGACCGGCGGACCACCGCCCGCGCCCTGGCCCGAGCCGCACTCACCGCCGGACGGGCCCGCCCGGCGTGCACCCTGAACTTCACCGACCGCGCGGTCTCCCGCCGGATCGCGGCGCTCCAGACGAGCCCGCTCCCGCAGCTGTGGCCCGCCGCGGTGGCCGTCCTCGCCCTGGGCACCCTCGCCGCCCTGCTCGCCGCCGACGCGACGGGCGACCTGCTCGGTCTGCTGTCCGGGACGCCGAGCTGACGCTCAGCCGACGTTCGGCGCCCGGTGCAGGGGCTGCTCCGGAGCCGGGCGGGGGCTGACCGGAGGTACGGAGCGGACGGCGGGCTCGTCCGCGCTCACCCGCAGCGCCTCCCCGTGGTGGTGCAGCGTGAGGGGCTCCCCGTCCAGCAGCGTGTACGCCGCCTTGTCTGCGCCGATCTCCACCCTGAGGCGGCGGCCGCGGAACTGGAGGCTGAAGGCCAGGCGGCTCAGGCGCTCGGGCAGGCGCGGCGCGAACCGCAGCCCCCCGCCGTCGCGGCGCAGTCCGCCGAAGCCCGCGACCAGCGCCATCCAGGTCCCGGCCAGCGAGGCGATGTGCAGTCCGTCCCGGGTGTTGTGCTCCAGGTCCTCCAGGTCCATCAGGGCCGCCTCGGCCGTGTAGTCGTAGGCGAGCCGCAGATGGCCCGCCTGCGCGGCGATGACGGCCTGGCAGCAGGCGGACAGGGACGAGTCGCGTACGGTCAGCGGCTCGTAGTAGGCGAAGTTGCGGGCCACCTGCTCGTCGTCGAAGCGGTCGCCGCACGTGTACATGGCCAGCACCAGGTCGGCCTGCTTGACGACCTGTTTGCGGTAGAGATCGAAGTAGGGGAAGTTCAGCAGCAGCGGGTACTGCTCGGGTCGGGTCTGCGCGAAGTCCCAGCGCTGGTAGCGGGTGAATCCGGCGTGCTGCTCGTGGACGCCGATTTCGTCGTTGTACGGGACGTGCACGGCCTCGGCGGCGTCCCGCCAGGCCGCGCTCTCCTCCGCGTCCACGCCCAGGCGCTCCGCCTCGCGCGGGTGCCGTTCGACGGCGTCGGCGGCGGCCAGCAGGTTCTGGCGGGCCATCAGGTTGGTGTACGTGTTGTCGTCGGCCACCGCGCTGTACTCGTCGGGGCCGGTGACGCCGTCGATGTGGAAGACCCCGTGGTGGTCGTGGTGGCCGAGCGAGCGCCACAGGCGGGCGGTCTCCACCAGCAGCTCCACTCCCGCCTCCCGCTCGAATCGGGTGTCGCCGGTGGCCTCGACGTAGCGGACGACCGCGTCGGCAATGTCGGCGTTCACATGGAAGGCCGCGGTGCCGGCCGGCCAGTACGCCGAGCCCTCCGCGCCCTGGATGGTCCGCCAGGGGAACGCGGCCCCGCCGAGCCCCAGTTGGGTCGCACGCTCGCGTGCCTCGTCGAGGGTGTTGTACCGCCAGCGCAGCGCCTCGGCGACGGCCTCCGGGGCGGTGTGGGTGAGGACGGGCAGCACGAACATCTCGGTGTCCCAGAAGGCGTGCCCGTCGTAGCCGGAGCCGGTCAGGCCCTTGGCAGGTATCGCCCGCTGCTCGGCGCGGGCGCCGGCCTGCAGGACGTGGAAGAGGGCGAACCGTACGGCCTGCTGGATCTCCTCGTCGCCGTCCACCTCGACGTCCGCGCCGGACCAGAAGTCGTCCAAGTAGGCACGCTGCTCGTCCAGGAGTCCCTGCCAGCCGTCGTGCGCGGCGGCCGCGAGGGCGGCGTCGACCTGGTCGGCCATCGCGGGCAGCGAGCGGGTGCCGGACCAGCCGTGGGCGACCAGCTTCTCCACCCGCAGCGTCTGGCCCGGCTCCAGGACGGAGGTGACGGTGAGCCGGGCGACGTCGCCGCCGCTCTCGCCGCGGGTCGTGGTGCGCTCGGGACCGGTGACCACGTGGTCGGCGGCCACGGCCACCCGCAGGCCGCTGCGCCGGGTGCGGTGCACCAGCCGCAGCCGGTTGCCGGCGGCGAGGTCGTCCTCCCGCTCCAGCGGCGACTGCAGCGCCATCGCGGCGCGCGGGTCGCCGTTCGAGCCGGGCAGCTGTTCGTTGGCGACCAGCTCCGACTGGATCACCACCCGGCTGCGGCGGCCGACGGCCTCCACCTCGTACGCCACCGCGGCCACCGCCCGCTGGGTCAGCGACACCAGCCGGGTCGAGCGGACCCGGACCGTGGAGCCGGCCGGGGACGTCCACTCGACGGCCCGCTCCAGCACTCCGCGGCGCAGGTCAAGGACGCGCTCGTGGGCGACGAGCCGGCCGTAGCGCAGGTCGAAGGGCTCGTCGTCCACCAGCAGACGCAGGATCTTGCCGTTGGTGACGTCGATGACCGTCTGCCCGGACTCCGGGTAGCCGTAGCCGGCCTCCGCGTACGGCAGCGGGTGCACCTCGTGCACCCCGTTGAGGTAGCTGCCGGGCAGGCCGTGCGGTTCGCCCTCGTCCAGGTTGCCGCGCCAGCCGACATGGCCGTTGGACAGCGCGAACACCGACTCGCTCTGGGCGAGGACGTCGAGGTTCAGGTCCGTCTCGCGCACGGCCCACGGCTCGACCGTGTACGACCGGTGGGTGATCACTGCTTGCCTCCCAGCTCGGCGAGATCCTTGACGACGATGCTCGCGCCGTGTGCATACAGGGCGTCGGCCTGTCCGACCCGGTCGACGCCGACGACGTAGCCGAAGGCGCCCGAGCGGCCCGCCTCCATGCCGGCCAGCGCGTCCTCGAAGACGGCCGCCTGGGCCGGCTCGACGCCCAGGTCGTGGGCGGCGGCCAGGAAGGTGTCGGGGTGCGGCTTGCCCGGCAGGTTCCGCTCGGCGGCGACCACGCCGTCGATGCGGACGTCGAAGAAGTGCTCGGCGCCGACGGCCCGCAGCACGTCCTGGCAGTTGGCGCTGGAGGAGACGATCGCGGTGCGCAGCCCCTGCGCGCGCACGGCCTCCAGATAGCGCAGGGTGCCCTCGTAGGCCTCCACGCCGCCGGTGCGGATCCGCTCCAGCAGCAGGTCGTTCTTGCGGTTGCCGAGGCCGTGCACGGTGCGGGCGTCGGGCGGGTCGTCGGGGCCGCCCTCGGGCAGGTGGATGCCGCGCGAGTCGAGGAAGGAACGGACGCCGTCGGCGCGCGGGCGGCCGTCGACGTACTCGTCGTATTCGGCGATCGCGTCGAACGGCCGCGCCTGCGGGCCCTCGTAGTCGCGCAGGAATGCGTCGAACGTCTCCTTCCAGGCGGCCGCGTGCACGACGGCCGTCTTGGTGACGACCCCGTCGAGGTCGAACAGACAGGCCAGGATGGTGTCGGGCAGTCCGAGCTGAGTCATACCCAGCACCATTCCCCATGGAGTGCGCTCCAGTGGGTGGCGAGCGCCACATGAGCCAGACTTTCGAACCTTCCGGCCCGACTCTCACCGTCGTCGCCTCCGGTGACACACTCTGCTGTGTGCCGCTGACCTTCGACGACCTGCTCACCCGCGCCCGTGCCCTGGCCGGGGGCGGGCGGCGCGCGATCCTCGGGATCGCGGGCGGCCCGGGCTCGGGAAAGACCACGCTGGCCGAGCATCTGGTGCGCGCCCTGAACGCCGACGGCCCGCCCTGGGTGGCACACGTCCCCATGGACGGCTTCCATCTGGCCGACGTCGAGCTGGACCGGCTCGGCCGCCGGGACCGCAAGGGCGCGCCGGACACCTTCGACGCGGCCGGGTACGCGGCTCTGCTGCGGCGGCTGCACGAGGAGACCGGCGAGGTGGTGTACGCGCCCGGGTTCGAGCGGGTCCTGGAGCAGCCGGTCGCGGGCGCCATCCCCGTGCCGCCGACGGCGCGGCTGGTGGTGACGGAGGGCAACTACCTGCTGCTGGCGGAGGGTTCGTGGGCGCGGGTGCGGTCGTGCCTGGACGAGGTGTGGTACTGCGAGATCGACGAGCAGGAGCGGATCCGCCGGCTGGTCGCCCGGCACGAGGAGTTCGGCAAGGAGCGCGAGGCGGCCGTGGCCTGGGTCCTGGGGACGGACCAGCGCAACGCCGACCTGATCGCGACGACGCGGGACCGGGCGGACCTGGTCGTGCCGCCCGGCGCGCTGCCCTAGGGTCCTCAGACGCTCAGCGTGAGCACGGGTTCGCCGGTGGCATCGCCCGCCGGATCCCCGAGCACCGCGGTGAACGCCTCGGTGCGTACCGTCAGCCCCTGCTCGTCGCTGTCGAAGGCGGGTGCGAAGGGGCCGCCGGGCCCGTAGCGTACGGCGAACACGTGCAGGCCCTGCGGAGCGCCCGGTGCCGGGGCGGCCTCCAGTGCGGTGGAGTCGACCAGGTGGCGCCAGCCCTCGTCGGGGTTGCCGTAGCCGCGCGGGTCGGCCGCGAGCGCGAACGCCGCCTGTTCCTGGGTGAGTTCGGCGCGGGCGTCGAAGTGGTCGGGGCCCGGGTGCGCGGGGTGCGTGAGGCGCAGCCCGCCCGCGGCGACGACCTCGCCCTCGGCGACGCGGCGCACCCGGTCGCCGTCGTCGGCGGCGTACGGCAGCCCGGACAGCAGGTACGGCGCCCCGTCGAGCCGCTCGACGGCGACCGTCACCCACAGGCTGGTGCCGTCGGTGACGTACAGCGACCGCACATGGCGCAGCACATGGTCGCGGCCGACGACCGGCTTGGTGACCAGCTTGGCCGCGAGCCCGTCGGCGCGGACATCACGGACGCGCACCTCGCCCATGGGACGGCACAGCAGGAAGCCGTCCGTGACCGGGCCGAACCCGTGCTGGCGGCGCACGGCGGCGGGCAGGTAGTAGGTGCCGGCCGCCTCGACGAGCGAGGGGGTCATGCGGCTGTCGAAGGCGACGGAGACCGTGCCGGAGCGCAGTTGGTGGCGGGCGGGCGCGGTCGACGGGACGCGGTGCCAGCGGGTGGTGTCCTGGATCTGCCAGACCAGCATGAAGGCGAAGTGCCCGTCGATGCGGCCGTCGCGCTGGACCGCGTGCCGTCCCCAGCGGGTGTCGCCCCGGTAGCGGCCCAGGTCCGCGCCGATGCGTGCGCCGAAGTAGCGCAGGCCCAGGACGGATTCGAACCCGGAGTGCTGTTCGCTGTAGCGGGGGCCGCCGTTGTCGAAGCCGCCGCTCGTCAGACGGGCGTCGATGTAGCGGGCGAGCGCCTCTCCGTCCTCGGCGAACACCTCCTCGCCGCTGACCCGGTGGGCCTGGGCGAGGAAGGAGAGGGAGATCGGGCCGTAGTTGTTGTCGTACGCCCCGCCGTGCTCGGGCGGCAGCAGGGCACCCCGGTCGCGGACCCGGTGGGCACGGATCTCGTCGGCGTACAGGGCGAGCGCGCGGGCGCGGACCTGGTCCCCCGGCCCGTCGGGGAGATGGCGGGCCAGCATCAGGCCGCCGACCACGCAGCCGATGGCCTGGTTGCCCGCCTCCTGCGGGTTGAAGAAGGTCGCCTCGGTCAGCCGGCGCCAGTAGCCGTGGGCCAACTCCGTGAGCGCGGTGCGCTGTTCGTCGTCCAGGAGGCCGTCGGCCGCGTCGAGGACGTTGACCGCCTGGAGCAGCGCCCACACCGTGCTCGGCCAGTCACCGATGGGGTGCGCGCCCGCTTCCAGTACGTAACGGGCGTACGGCAGGCCCGAGTCGGTGGTGCGCAGGTTCGGGTAGCCGGGGTTGTCGTCGGTGTAGACGCGCTCGCGCAGATGGAAGGCGAGGCTGCGGCGCACCGCTTCCGGCAGCCGCGGGTCCCGGCCGCGCTGCCAGGCGAGGGCCAACAGGGAGGTGATGCCGAGGGAGGTGTCGCCGATGTCGTCGCCGGCGTCGGGGTGTTCCAGGTTGCCCTCGGGGGTGAGGCGGGCGAGGGCCTGCTCGGTGACGTCGGCGAGGACCGCGTCGTACGCCTCGGGGGTGTCCGGGAGGTCGTGCAACGGGCCGCGCTGGTGAGGGAGATGCACGGGTGGATCAGCCCTTCATGCCGGAGGTCGCCAAGCCTTCCACCAGTCTCTTCTGGAAGATGAGGAAGCAGATGAGCGTCGGAAGGAGGGCGAGCGTCGACATGGCGAACATGGCGCCGTACGAGGAGCCGCTGGTCTTGTCCAGGAAAAGGGTGAGGCCGAGCGGGACGGTGAAGCGGTCGTTCTGCTGGAGGTAGACGAGCTGGCTGAGGAAGTCGTCGTAGGTCCAGATGAAGGTGAAGATCGTGGTGGTGACCAGGGCCGGCTTCATCAGTGGCAGGATGATCTTCCAGTAGATCTGGAAGGGGTTGGCGCCGTCCATCATCGCGGCCTGGTCCAGCTCGCGCGGGATGGAGCGGATGAACTGCACCATCAGGAAGATGAAGAAGGCGTCCGTGGCGAGGAACTTGGGGACGATCAGCGGCAGGAAGGTGTTGATCCAGGTCAGGTTGTAGAAGATCGTGTACTGCGGGATCAGCGTGGCCTGCATGGGCAGCATGAGCGTGCCGAGCATCACGCCGAACAAGATCTTCTTGCCGCGGAACTCGAGGCGCGCGAAGGCATAGGCGGCCAGCGAGCAGGAGATCACGTTTCCGATCACCGCACCGATCGTGACGATCAGCGAGTTGGTGATGTAGAGCGAGAAGGAGTTGCCGGAACCGCTCCAGCCCTCGGAGTAGTTGGCGGCGTGCACCTTCTCCGGGATCAGACCGGGGTGCGTGAAGATCTCGGTGTCGGGCTTGAGGGAGCTGCTGAGCATCCACAGCAGCGGGTAGAGCATGAGCAGGGCAACGCCGATGAGCAGCGTGTGCAGAAGGATGCGGCGGGGGCCGGTGAGCGAGCGCAGCTTGCTGAGCGGCGAGACGCCGGGCGTGATGGCGGACATGGTGGACAGAACTCCTCGCTCAGTCGTCGTAATGAACCCAGTAACGGCTGGCGATGAAGTTGACCGCCGTGAAGCCCGCGATGACCAGGAACAGCACCCAGGCCAGTGCCGAGGCGTATCCCATCTGCAGGTCGGTGAAGCCCTTCTTGTACAGATAGAGGGAGTACAACATGGTCGAGTTGAGCGGTCCGCCGGTGCCGTTGCTCACGACATAGGCGGGGGTGAACGTCTTGAACCCGTCGATGATCTGCAGGACCACGTTGAAGAAGACGATCGGGGTGAGCAGCGGAAGCGTGATCCGGAAGAACCTGGTGAACGTTCCGGCGCCGTCGATCGCCGCGGCCTCGTAGACATCCTTCGGCAGTTGCTTCAGGCCGGCAAGGAAGATGACCATCGGGGTGCCGAACTGCCACACGGCCAGCAGGATGAGCGTGTAGATCGAGGTGTCGGGGCTGGAGATCCAGTCCTGGCCCCTGATGCCGAACCAGCCGAGGAAGTCGTTGAACAGGCCGTCCCCGCCGAAGACCTGCCGCCACACGATGGCCACGGCGACCGCGCCGCCGAGCAGCGAGGGCAGGTAGAAGGCGGCCCGGTAGACGCCGAGGCCCTTCAGCGGGCGGTTGAGCAGGATGGCCACGCCGAGCGCGAGCGCCAGCTTCAGCGGCACGGAGACGAGGACGTACAGCAGGGTGGCGTGCACCGAGTCCCAGAACACCGGGTCGTCGGTGAACATGTGCGAGTAGTTCTCGGTGCCGACCCACTGGGCGGACGAGAGCAGGTCGAAGTCCGTGAAGGACAGGTACAGCGAGTCCAGCATCGGGTAGATCGTCAGGCCGAACAGGCCGACGAACCAGGGGGCCAGGAAGAGGTAGGGCCACCAGCCACCGCCGCGCCGTCTGGCGGCGCGCCGGCGCATCCGTTCCCGCTCGCGCCGGTCGGCGGGGGTCGCCGGGGCCGCCGGCGCCTCCCCCACGACCTCGTCGGTCTTGGTGGTGGTCATGCTCATCTTCTCCCTGGCCCTCTCCCGGTGCCTGACTGTGCTGGGGCGGGCGGTCAGCCCGCGAGGATCGACTGCGCCTGGTCGAAGAACTCGCTCAGCTGCGCCTTGATGGACTTCTTGCCGAAGGCGACCGCCAGGTTGGACTGGAACAGCAGGTCCCAGATCTGGTCCGCGCCCTTGGGCGGGGGCACAGGCGCGGGCAGCGCGCCCGCAGCCTTGGAGACCCGCTGGGAGATGTAGTCGGCGTTCGCCATGTTCAGCTTGTCGGTCTCGGTCAGCCCGCCGGAGATCAGCGAACGGGCCTTCTGGGTCGGCGGGATGCCGCGCAGCAGCTGCATGTCCTTGATGGCGGTGGCGTCCTGGGCGAAGAAGTCCATGATCTTCACCGAGTCGGCGATCTGCTTGCTGGCCTTGGTGGCGCTCAGCAGCACACCGCCGTTGACGAAGTTGCCCTCGCGGGCACCGGACCAGTCGCCCTGCGGGGTGGGCAGGAAGTCCAGCTGGGCGTCGGTGATCGAGCCGCCGGCGCCGTAGACACCGGAGTCGAAGGTGAACAGGGCCTTGCCGATGACGACCGCGTTCTTGGTGAGGTCGTTGTGCGCGGCCGAGGTGACGGCGGGCGGCGGGGAGGCGTGGTCCTTCCGCATCCCGGCCCAGAACTCCCACCACTCCTGCAGGGTGTCGGCGGTGAAGCCGAGCTTCTTGCCGTCGTCGGAGAAGAACTGCTGGCCCTTCTCGCGGGCGAAGATCTCGAAGCACTGCAGGGTGGAGCCGCCGCCGTCGTCGACGCCGTACTGCTTGCCGCCGCTCTTCTTGTAGACGTCGGCCGCGATCTTCTTCAGGTCGTTCCAGGTCCACTCGCGGTCGGGCAGCTTCAGGCCGAGCTGCTCCAGGCCGGAGCGGTTGACGGTGAGCTGGTTGACGCCGATGCCGGACGGGACGCCGTACAGCTTGCCGTCGACGGTGCCGGCGGCCAGGAGCGTCTTGGAGAAGCCCGTCAGGTCCAGGGACTTGCCGACGTAGGAGTCGAGCGGGGCGAGGATGCCCTTGCGGGCGTACTGCGCGACCAGCGCGGTGTCCATCTGCAGCAGGTCGGGGGCGCTACCGCCGGCGACCTGGGTGTTGAACTTGTCGAAGTAGCCGTCGTAGCCCTGGTAGCGGGTCTCGATCTCGATCTTCGAGTTCTTCTTCTGGAAGGAGGCGAGGGCCTTCTTGTACGCGGCGTGCCGGTCGTCGCTGCCCCACCAGGTCATGGTCAGCTTGCCGCTGTCGCTGCCCGCGCCGGTGCCGCCGGCACAGGCGGCGAGCGTGGAGCCGAGCGCGCCGGCGACGGCCAGCCCGCTCGCGGTGCGGAAGAGGGTTCTGCGCGAGATCTGGTGACCCACCGGGTCCTCCCTGAAGGTGCGTGACGGATCCCGGAGCCGGTCAACTCGGCTCGGGCGCCTTGGTGTTGGAATCGCTTTCCGGTACGCGGCCTCGCCCGGCCGCGCACCTGACGGGTGCGGGTCCCCGGCCCTGACGGCCGTTGCCCAGCGAGCACGCCCTCGCGTGGCTGCCGTACGTCGCGTACGGTCGGGACGCCCACCCCTGAGCCGGGGTCCCGCCCGGCTTAGAAAGCGCTTGTCCGGACATTGGCAGACCGAGTCGGAGGCCGTCAATCCTTCGCCCGCACGGCCTCGGTCACGGTTTGGACTCCTCGTGCGACCGCGAGCCCGGCCGCGCCGGTGACGGTGCCGAGGTCCCCGACCGTGCTGCTGACCACCTCGGTGGGCCAGCTCAGCCGCTCCAGTTCGGCCCGGACACCGGGCAGGAGCTGCGGGTCCGCGCCGGTGCTGCCGCCGAGCACGATCAGCCCGGGGTCCAGCACGGCGGCCACGGCGGCGGCGAGCCGGCCCACGTCGGCGGCATGGCGGGCGACGACGGCGCGGGCCGTCGCCCGGCCCTCGGCGGCGAGGGCGAAGAGCTGCTCGGTGGTGCGGGGGCAGGGGCCGTCGGCGGACTGCCAGGCCCTGGCGGCCCGGTGCAGCAGGGAGTGCGCACCGACGTACTCCTCCAGGGCCTCGCGGCGCGGTTCGCGGTCGTCGTCCCAGGGGTAGGGCAGCCGGGCCAGCTCGCCCGCGGCGCCGTTGGCTCCGCGCAGCACCCGGCCGCCGACGACGATGCCGAGGCCGACGCCCACGCCGATCCGCAGATAGCCGAAGGTGTGGCGGCCGCGGGCGGCGCCCTCGTGCAGCTCGGCGAGCGCGGCGCAGTTCACGTTGTTCTCGAGGTGGACGGGGACACCGGGCGGCAGTGCGACGGCCATCGCGTCGTAGGCGGGCCCGGCCTTGGCGGTCGCGGGCCGCATGCCGGTGCCCTCGCGGTCCTGTGCCGTGACGTCGCCGACGGCGACGACGATGGTGCGCAGCGGGGCGTCGGCGGGCAGCGCGACGAGGGTCTCGCGCACGGCGTCGGCGGCATCGGCCCGGGAGGTGGTGGCCTCGGCGAGCAGGCTGCCGTCGAGGGCGCAGCCGCGTACCCGGGTGTGGGCGGGGCCGAGGTCCACGGCGAGCACGGTCCCGGCGGCCGGGCCCAGACGGTAGACGGCGGCGGTGCGGCCGATGCCGCCGGAGGCCGTACCGGAGTGGGCGGCGAGCCCCGCTGCCTCCAGCTCGGCCACGGCTGCGGAGACCGTCGGTTTCGACAGGCCCGCGTCGGCCGCCAGCCGGGGGCGGGTGGCGGAGCCGGCCGTGGCCAGGACGGCGAACACCGCGCGGGCGCTCTCGCTCAGGATCATGCTCTCCCCCAGATTCGAGCCGCAGTCTGCTGGTGAGGAGCGCTGGGATGGCGTGCCTCTTGACGCACTCTACTTCGTTAGTTAATTTCCTAACGAACTCACGGTACTCGCCTGCCGTGGCCGCCGCCGAAGCCCGTCCCGGGGCTTCCCGACACCTTCTCTGCAGCCGTTCATCGAGGCGCGGTTCGCCCGCCGTCGCAGCACAGCACCAGGGAGCACGGCTCCTGCAGCGCAGCTCCCTGCGGACGACGAAAGAGGATCCGTGCAGGACGTTCCGTATCCCCTCGTGGTCGGGATCGACGTGGGCGGCACCAAGACCCGTCTCCGGGCTCTGGCCGGGAGCGAGCTGGTCGCCGACCGTGTCCGTTCCAGCAGCGGCTGGCGGCCGCATGCCCCGGCCGCCGCCGCGGCCTGGCTGGCCGCGCTGCTCGACGACGCCCTGCCGGCCGGTCTCCGTCCGGCCGCGCTCGCCGTCGGCGGGCACGCCTGCGAGACCCCGCGCCAGTGCGCCGCGATCCGGGCCGCCCTGGGCGACGTCCTGGACGCACCCGCGCTGATCGTCGGCGACGCCGAACTCCTCGTCCCGGCCGCCGGGCTGGACAAGGGGGTCGGTCTGGTCGCGGGCACCGGCTCGGTCGCGCTCGGCCACGCGGCCGACGGCACGCCGGTGCAGGTCGGCGGCTGGGGCGCGGTCCTCGGCGACGAGGGCGGCGCGGCCGGGCTGGTCCGGGAGGCCGCGCGGGCCTGCTGGGCCGCCCACGACCGCGGCGAGGCACCCGACGCGCTGGCCGCCGCGCTGCTCGCCGCGTTCGCCGTGCCCGAAGTGCCCGCGCTCGGCGCGGCGTTGGAGAGCGCAACGGACGTCTCCGCCGAGTGGGGCCGGCACGCCCCGGTCCTCTTCTCGGCCGCCGAGGCGGGTTCCCGGCGCGCCCACGAGGTGATAGCCGCCGGGGGCCGCTCCCTCGCCGCGCTCGTCGTCCGGCTCGCCGACCGCGGCCTCGCCGTGGACGACGTGGTGGTCGCGGGCAGCACCGTCCTCGCCCAGCCGCTCCTGTACGACGCCTTCACCGCCGCGCTCGCCGACGCCCTGCCCGGAGCACGGCCGCATCCGCTGCGGGTGCCGCCCGTCAACGGGGCGGTGGCGCTGGCGCGTTCGATCCTGTGAGCGGCGCGCCCCGCGTTCACCTGCCGCACATGCCCTCGTCGCCGGGGACTCCCCGACGGGACACGACCCCGCCCTAGATATTCACTCGTTCAACTTCTTTCCCACGGGATCGCACAATCCGGCACATCGCGGCCGGGCGTCCCGGCCGCGCGCGCCGGACGGTCCCGTGGGCCACTCCCCGGCCGCCGTCCGGCCGAAGAACTCAAGAGAGGCACACGCATGCCGTCACCCGCCGGGCTCCACTCCTCCTCGCCGGCCCGTGGAAGCGCCCTGGGCCGACGCGGCTTCCTCAAGACCTCGCTGGGCGCGTCGGCGGGTGTGCTCGCCGCCCCGACCTTCGCCGCGTGGCTGTCCGCCGCCGACGCCAAGGCCGCGACGGCCCCCGCCGCGTTCGTGGACGACTACCGGACCAACGTCCTCGCCAACCTCACCTCCGAGACCAACGCGGTGGTCCGGATCCTCGGCGGTTTCGCCCAGGTGTGGAAGACCGGCTCGGCCTGGAACTCCGGCACCCCGCTGCGCCCCGAGGTGCTGCACGCCAACATGCTCTACTGCGCCCGGATCACCTCCGAGCGCACCGACGCGCAGGCGAAGGAGGCGTTCGTCTACGACCGCCAGCACCAGAGCTACGCGATGATCGCCGGCCTCGGCCCGCTGGCCGACCTGTACAAGGCGGGCGCCAAGGCGGTCACGTCCATCACCAGCGCGCCCGACGGCACCCCGGCGACCACCGTCAGCGACGCCGTACCCGCGAACGCCCCGGCCGGCTCGGCGCTCGGCGCGGGCGCCCACGACTCCGCGCTCGGCAAGGTCGCCGAACTGGTCGACACCGTGCGCGGCCCGTACGCCTCCGGCAACCCGGCCAAGTACGCCTACCAGTACCCGCGTCCGTGGCGCATGAACGAGGACAGCGAGGTCGTCGACACCGGCGCGAAGGACGCGCTCTGCTACCCGGTGTACGAGTCCGACGTGGTGGTCGCCCCGCAGTTGCTGCGCCAGCGCGGCACGTCCCCGACCGACGACGGCGGCTTCCCGAGCGGCCACACCAACGCCTTCCACCTGGCCGCGCTCGCCTACGCGTACGCGGTGCCCGAGCGTTTCCAGGAGCTGGTGACGCGCGCGTTCGAGCTGAGCCACACCCGGATCGTGGCGGGCATGCACAACACCGTCGACGTCATCGGCGGCCGCGTCATGGCCACCGCGCTGGCCGCGGCCACCCTCGCCGACCCGGCCAACGCCGGGCTGAAGGCCGCCGCCCGCGCCCAGGCCCTCGCCTACTTCACCGCGCAGACCGGCACCACCGCCGACACCCTGTACGCCTACGCGCACCCGGACACCGACCCGTACGGCGACCGGGACGCCAACGCCCGCTCGGTCCGGCCCCGGCTGACGTACGTGCTGACCCGGCAGGGCCACAGCGCGCCGCTGACCGTGCCGAAGGGCGCCGAGGTGCTGCTGGAGACCCGGCTGCCGTACCTGGACGCGGACCAGCGCCGCGAGGTGCTGCGCACCACCGGGCTGCCCGCCGGGTACGTGCTGCTCGACGGCGTCGAGCAGTGGGGGCGGCTGAACCTGTTCGCCGCCGCCGACGGCTACGGCGCCTTCGACTCCGACATCACCGTCACCCTGGACGCCGCCGCCGGCGGCTTCTCGGCGGCCGACAGCTGGCGCAACGACATCGACGGGTGCGCCGGCCTGACCAAGCGGGGCACCGGCACGCTGACGCTGAGCGGCCGCAACCGGTACACGGGCGGGACGGTGCTGGAGTCCGGTGCGCTGACGGCCGGTTCCGAGGACGCCCTCGGCCACGGGGACGTGCGGGTCTCGGGCGGCACCCTGCGGATCGACGAGCGGCTGCGGGTCCGCGGCGGGTACGCCCAGGACTCCGGAACGCTGGAGGTCACCCTGCGCGCGGGCCGCAAGGCGCCGCTGACCGTGAAGCACCTCGCGGTACTGGGCCGTTCGGCCGTGCTGTCGCTGCGGCTGGACAACGCGCGGCCGCCGGCGGCGGGCAGCACGCTGCCGGTCCTCGACGTGCCCCGGCTGCGCGGGCAGTTCGACCGCGTGGAGGTGAACTCCGACGCTCTGCGGGCCGTACCCGTGTACACGGCAGAAGGTCTGTCGGTACGACTCGTGAAGCGGTGACACCCCGGTGGCGGGAGCGGTGCGACAGTGGAGCCATGATCCGGCCCGCTCCCGCTCCCGCCACCGCACGGCCGGTGCCACCGTGGGGCGGATGATGGCGCGCGCACAGCACACGGCCCAGGTCCTCGTGGCCGAGGCCCCCGCGGACGACAGCCCCCGGCGGAGTACGGCCCGGGACCGTCTGCACGCCGGGCTGCGCCGCCGGCGGCGGTGGCTGGTGCCGCTCCTGGTGGCGCTGTTGCTGGCCCAGACGGCCGCCGCGATGGTCACCACGGCCGTCCGGCAGACGCCCACCATCGACGAACCCGTGTACGTGGCCACGGCCACCGACTATGTGCATGAGCACCGGGTGCGCTACAACCCCGAACACCCGCCGCTCGGCAAGCTGCTGATCGCGGCCGGGGTGGCGGTGGCCGACCCGCACTACGACCCGTCGTACACCGGCACCCAGGGCGAGGTGGGCCGGCATCTGCTGTACGAGTCGGGCAACGATCCGTGGCGGCTGATGCTGTGGGCACGGCTGCCGGTGATCGCGCTGACCCTGCTGTTCGGTCTGGTGGTGTTCGCGTTCGCACAGGAGCTGACGGGCGCGGCGGGCGGGCTGGCGGCGCTCGCCCTGTACGCCTTCTCGCCGGACGTGATCGCGCACGGCTCGCTGGCCACGCTGGACCTTCCGGCGGCCGGGTTCGCGCTGACGTCCGCCTGGCTGGTGTGGCGGGCCCGGGAACGGCTCCGGTTGTACCTGCCGCTCTCCGGGGCGGCCCTCGGGGCGGCGGTGGCTACGAAGATGAGCGCGCTGCCCGCGATCCCCGTGGTGATGCTGCTCGCGGTGGTGTCGGTGTGGGCCGCCCGGCGTGGTGCCGAGCGGCGCCGGAAGGTGCTCCTGGGGCTCGCGGGGGCGGCGGTCGTGGTGCTGGTGGCGGTCGCCGTCGTGTGGGCCACGTATCTGGCGGTCGATCCCCGGCTTCGGTTCACGCCCGCCGAGGCGGTGCCGGCCGTGCACGGGCTGCGCGGGCGCGTGACGGACCTGTTGCCGCTGCCGGAGGCGTACCGGGCCGGGATGCGGGTGCAGTTCGGCCTGGAGGACTACCCCTGGCAGGGCTACCTGTTCGGGCACCTGTACACGGGCTCGCTCTGGTACTACCTGCCCGCCGCCCTGCTGGTGAAGACACCGCTCGGGCTGCTCGCGCTGGGCGCGGCCGGTGCCGTGGCCCTACTGACGGTGCGCCGCCTGCGGCCCGCCGCGCCGTATCTGCTGCTGCCGCCCGCGGTGCTGCTGGCGGCGGCGATGACGGGCTCGCGGGACTTCGGGACCCGGTACGCGCTGTTCGTGCCGGTGTTCCTCGCGGTGGCGGGCGCGTGCGTGCGCGCGCTGCGATGGCGCTGGTCGGGTGTGCTGACGGGGCTGCTGGTGCTGGGGGTGGCGGTGAGTTCGCTGCGCACGTTCCCGTACTACCTGCCGTACGCGAACGAGGCGTTCGGCGGGCCGGCCAACACCCACCGGCTGCTGCACGACTCCAATGTGGACTGGGGCCAGGACCTCGGCCGGCTCGCCGACCGGCTTCGGCAGCGGTACCCGGGCGAGCGGGTGTGGCTGGTCTACAAGGGCAGCGGCGTGCCGTCGTACTACGGCATCCGTGCCACCGATCCGCGCACGGTGCCGTCCGGCCGGGTACACGGACTGCTCGTCGTGTCGGACTCCGCGGCGGCCAAGGCGCGTGGTCGACTGGCCGAATTGATCGAGTCAAGCCGTCCCATCGATCAAGTGGGTCATTCGATCACCTTGTACCGGCGGTGAGCCTGCCTGCCCGTTACAGCCCCTGGTCATGACGGTCGGTGAGCTATGTTGAGTGGTCGTGGGAGACAAAGAAGAAGGGTCGGCGCCCTCGCCGCAGCAGGCACGCGCCCAGGCATCAGCGATCACCTCGGGCAAGACCGCGCCGGAGGCCGGGGCCGCACCGACCTCCCAGCTCAGGGAACTCTTCGACGGCCCCCGGCTGTCCCCGGGCCAGCGCCGCGTCGCCCAGTACCTGATCGAGCACATCACCGAGGCGGCGTTCCTGTCGATCACCGAACTGGCGGACCGGGTGGGCGTCAGCCAGCCCTCCGTGACCCGCTTCGCGGCCGCCGTCGGCTTCAGCGGCTACCCGGCGCTGCGGGAGAAGCTCCAGTCGATCGCGCTGAGCACGCTGGCGGGCGGGCCCGGCGAGGTGGACCGCGCCAACGAGTTGCAGGCGGCCGTCGACGCCGAGATCCAGAACCTGGAGAACATGCGGCGCGACTTCGCCGACCCGGACCGGGTGATCCAGGTCGGCCGCGCGCTGTCCCGCTCCACCCCGCTGACCGTGCTGGGGCTGCGCATCTCCGTGTCGCTGGCCGAGTACTTCGGCTATGCCGCCCGCCGCATCCACCCCGACGTACGGCTGGTGACGCGCGGCGGCAGCGTGGCCTACGACGCACTGCTGCAGTCGCGCGAGGCCGGCGGCACCTGGGTGCTGGCGTTCGCCATGCCCCGGCACGCGCAGGAGACGCTCACCGCGCTGCGGGTCGCGCGCGAGGCGGGCCTGAAGGTTGCCCTGATCACCGACCTGGCGCTCGGTCCGCTGGCCGACGAGGCCGACGTCACCTTCGCCACCGGGACCGGCTCCCGCCTGGTCTTCGACTCCTACGCGGCGCCCGGAGTGATGGCCGCGGCCCTGCTGCAGGCCATGACCGACGCCGATCCGGAGCGCACGCAGGCCCGCCTGGAGAAGTACGAACAGGTCGCCGACCAGCAGCAGTTCTTCCTGAAGGACTGAACCTTCCGCCCGCGGGAGACCCTTCCCGCAGTTCTTCCTGTCGCCCGCACCCCGCACGGGGATCTTTCGCCGTCAGGGGATCATTCAACGCATATCCCGCATGAATGTTTTCATACGTCTTGCAAACCCGTCGGTATATATAAATACTGCTCACGGATCTCGCCCGGTCGACTCCGGGCTCGTTCCATACCCGCGGGACTCACCGCTCGCACAACCGCCCCGAGAAAGCCGACGGACCGCCCATGCGCACGCAAGCACTCCAGCCGCGCAGGTCCTCCGCGCCCGGGGCCCCCGCACGGACACCCTCTGCCGCCGTCCCCTACCCACGTCGGCGATCAGGGTGTTCGGTGGTGCACCGCCCAGGCGATGCGCCCGTGGCGGCCCCGGTCATCCCCTAGGCCGGGGCCGCCCCAAACCGTCGGACCACCCTCACGACGCCGCACACCGGAAGCGATGCTCATGTCAGTGACCACCACCACGCGCCTCAGCCCCGACTGGCCCTGCCAGGTCAAGATGCCCGGCAGCTACGACTGGGAGCGCTCGGCGGCCAAGTGGCTGCGCGAGCTGGTCCCGGCGCGCTACGCCAGCTACCCGGCGCTGATCCGGCACCCCGTCCTGCTCGCCCGGCACGCGCAGATCCAGGTCCAGCAGGAGATCCGGGTGGCCCGGACGGCCCTGCAGACCGCGCGGGCCGAGCTGCCCGTCCTCGGTCTGCCCGAGTCGGTCATCGAGCACACGATCAAGCTGTACGCGGCCGAGGTGCTTCAGCTGCAGCACATCGCGCGCAGTGTTCGCGCGGTCAGCGAGGCGCTGGCAGCCCGCGGCATGCCCCGCTGAAGCACGTCGCCGGCCGTCGTCGGTCCTCACTCTGTCGCCGCTCGTCACCGTGTCGTCAGTCGTCGTTGCGGTGTCGCCAGTACCAGAGGACGCCTACGGCCAGGGCCAGCAGGAAGACGGCGGGCAGGAGCAGGCCCGGGATGCGGGAGCCGGTCATCGGCATGGCCTTCGGTCGTGGTGCGAGGTGCGCCCGGCGGCAGGCCGCAGGGTGAGCCCATGGTGGGGCCTGCCGGCCGGTCGTCCACGATGTTTTTCCGAGGCCTTGCCCGGTGTTCGAGCCCGGCAGCTCAGCCACTGCCGTCGAGGCTCATCCGGGATTCCAGTGCGCGGCGCGTGTCGTTGCCGTAGACGCCGGTCTCGTCGCCACTGATGCCGTACCAGAGCTGGAAGCGGGCCACGGCCTCCGTGAGGACGGCGTCGTAGGTGCCGTCGGTCGAGCCGTCCCGGTAGACGTCGGGCACCCGCAGCAGGCGCTGCTGCAGCTCGGCGACCTCGGGGCCGGTGTCGCCCTGCCGGAGGGTGCCCGCGCCGTCGGGGTCGGCGGCCGGGGTGGTGGCGGGCGCGGCCGGAGCGGTGGTCGTCGGTGTGGTCGTGGTGGTGTGGGACGGCTGTGGGCTCGCGTCTGCCTCCTGCCGCGTGGGGAGCAGGAGGGCGCAGCCGAAGCCGACCACCGCGGCCGCTCCGACCGCCACGGCGACGGCGGCACGGCGGAGCCCCGGGGCCGAGCGCCCGGTGCCGTTCGGCCGGGGCTGCGAGGCGGCCGGGAAGTGGGGCAGTTCCTGGGTGTCGTCCTCGGTGGCGGAGGTCCGGGGCGTGCCGGCACCGGGTGGGGGTGCCGTGCCGAAGGACTCGAAGGTCTCGAACGTCTCCCGCTCCGGGAGCATCTCGCGCATCAGCTCCGCAAGGGCGTCGAAGCGGCGCAGTCGCACGACGCGGACGGGTTCGAGAACCGGTCCGGGGTGCGGCTGTTCAGGGTCGGGCGGTGTCGGCACCGTGTTCTCCTTCCGTCCCGTGCGTACGGGATCCGCGGTCCCCGTGCTGAGATACGGCGCACACGCCGCACCCGTTCAGCCCCACCCCTCTCCCCTCATACGCTCGAAACGCTCAACTCGGCAAGAAGCATTGAGCGTTTGAGCGAGTGCCCTGACCTGGCGGCGGCCGGTCGCGGCGGTGGCGTCCGCGCCGGCCACGGTCGCCTCGGCGACGACCGGCTCCGCGCTGACTCTGGCCTTCGGGGATCTGACCGCGACGGCGGGCGCGACGCAGCGGATCACCGTCAGGCTGGGGTGAGGGCTCCCTGGACGAACCGGCTCAGGGACGCTGTCAGCGCGGTGACGAAGGCGTCCCGGGCCTCCTCCGGGAGCGCGTCCAAGGACAGGTAGGGGTTGAGGTCCTCCAGCTCGACCAGCAGCAGCTCGCCGTCCGGCGTGCGGCAGGCGTCGACGCGCTGGATGCCGTGGCCAAGGCCGTTCCAGTCGATGAAGTGGCGGGCGAACTCCAGGTCGGCGGCGGTGGCGGCGTACGGTCGCAGTTCCCAGCGGCGCGCCGGGTCGGGTGCGTGGAGGGCGTACTGGAAGTCGTCGTCGACGAAGTAGAAGGACACCTCGTAGGCGAAGTCGACGCACGGCTGGACGAGGACGGTGCCGTCGGCGAGGCCGGCGAGGCCGTCGGCGGGCAGGATCCGCAGGCCGAGGGAGTCGGCGCCGATCTTGGGCTTGACGACGTAGCGCTCGGCCACCGGCAGCCTGTGCAGGTCCTCGGCGCGGTCGACGGTGGGGATGACCGGGAAACCGGCGGCGCTCAGGTCGAGCAGGTACTGCTTGCCGGCCATGTCCGCCTTGCCGCTGAGCGGGTTGTACACCAGCGCCCCGCTGTCCAGCGCACGCGCGCGGAAGGCGTCGTACTCCTTCTGATAGCCGAGGACGGGCCCGCTGTTGCGGACGACGACCACGTCGTAGGCGTCCATCAGCGCGGCCGCGTCCAGCGGATGGCACAGGGCGAGGTCGAAGCGCTCACGCAGCCGCGAGGTCAGGAAGACGTCCTCGTCGCCGTAGCGGCGCCCGCTGGCCGGGTACGCCAGGTCGGTGACGTAGAGGACGCGGGGACGTGCGGCGGACATGCGGATCTCCTCGGACAGCTGGGGTGCAGAAAGGTTACGTCCAGAGGTGGCCGCTCCCGTCCCCGGCCCGGTTCTCCGTACAATTTGAGGCCGAACGATCTCCCGTGGCCGGGACCCGGCCGTGGGTGTCCCGCTCAGCGACCCGAGAAGCGCCCGTGCCCGGCCAGCGATCCATCGCCGAAGCCGAACGGCTCGCGTCGGCGTGGGGCGCCAACGAGGTGGAGGCGTTCGTCACCGCGGATCTGAGCGACGCCGAGTGCCGCAGCCTCGCTGAGGGGCTGCGGCGGGTCGTCCTTCAGGTCGAGGAGCACGGCGAGGAGCGCCGCCGGGAGCTGCTCGGCGGGGCCGAGCCGGCGCCCCGGCGCAGTGGGCGGCGCCCCGGGAACTGTCCGGTGGTCAGAGCCGGGTCCGGGCGGCGCTCACCAGGGCGTCGAACAGGCCCTGCTGGGCGGGGTCTTCGTGCGCCGTGTCCTCGGGGTGCCACTGCACGGCGGTGAACCAGCCCTACGCATCCGGGAGTTCGAGCCTCTCGACGGTGCCGTCGGCGGCGGTGGCCGTGACGGTCAGGCCCTGGCCCGGGCAGTCCACGCGCTGGTGGTGGCAGCAGGAGGCGTCCGCCTTCTCCGCACCGGTGGCTTCTTCGAGCAGGATGCCGCGCCGGATCCGTACCAACCTGCTCGCCCGCACCGAGATCCGGATCATGTTCGAGGAACTGATCCCGCGTCTCGCGGACATCCGCCTGACCGGAGACGTCCCGCGGGTGCGCTCGAACTTCGTCAACGGCATCAAGAAGCTCCCGGTGGAGGTCACCCTGGCCTGACGGCGGGCGGCTTCACAGCCCCGCCGCCCACAGCTCCTTACGGTCGATCCCCGCAAGGCTCCGGCGCACCGTGCGCCGGGGCGCCTTCCCGATCGGCGTGTACGACGGGACGGCGAGCACCCTGCAGCCGGCCGCCTCGGCCGCTGTGACCCCGGTGGGCGAGTCCTCGACCGCGAGACAGGCGGCGGGGTCCACGCCGAGGGCCCGGGCGGCGGCGAGGTAGGGGTCGGCTGCCGGTTTGGTGCGGGGCGTCTCGCCCTCGGCGAGGCTCGTACGGAACCTGTCGGCGCCCAGCACCTTGAGCGCGGCGTCCACGACGGGCCGCGCGGACGCCGAGACCAGCGCCATGGGAAGGTCCAACTCCGCGATGGTGTCGAGGAGTTCGAGGGCGCCCGGGAGCGGGGTGGCCTCCTGCTGGACCGTCTCCAGGAACCGTGCGTCGAGGTGCTCCGCGAGGTCCCGCGGGTCGGCGCCGGTGAGCCGGTGCAGGTGCTGGGCGGTGTCCGCGGTGGACCGGCCGAGGGCGTCGAAGAGGTCGTCGATGCCGATCCCGGGCACCCGCTCCCGGACCGTGCGCAGCCACAGCGACTCGGTGTCGACGAGCGTGCCGTCCATGTCGAGGAGTACGGCGTGCGGCTCGGCCGCGAAGGGGTGACCGTCCAGGGTCCAGTGCCGGTCGGGGTGCCGGCCCAGGGCGGCGAAGACCTGTGCGGCGACATCGGCGTGCCCCACCCGCGGGGGAGCCTGGCCGATACCGGGGCCGGCCGCCGCCAGCCAGGCCGTGCGCTCCTCGGCGGAGCGGCCGCCGTGGCCGCCCGCGTCGACGTGCCCGTGGTCGGTGACCACCAGGTACGTCCACTCCTCGTCGGCGTACGTGCGGCGGGCACGGACGGCCGCGAGCAGCCGGCCCACGCGGGCGTCGGCGCGGCGGACGGACGCCTCGTAGGCCGCCCCGCAGCCGAGGACGTGCGCGGTCTCGTCGGGCGCGCCGAGATGGACGAACGACGCCTCGACGTCCTCCTCGGCGAGGATCTGCGCGGCGGCCTCGGTGATCCGCTCGTCGCACTCCTCCCAGGCCTCGGGGGTGTCGGCTTCCGGAGCGATGAACACCGTCCGGGAGGCCGCCCGGAACAGGGGCCCGCCGTCGCGCGGCTGCAGCAGGGGCCGCCAGCCTGCGGCGACGAAGGTGCGCCGGCCGTCGTGGTGGTCGAGCCGGGTGGCGAAGTCGGGGAAGACGTCGAGGCGGTGGCCGCCGAGGTCGTCGCTCCACACGCCGTGTTTGGCGGGGCTCACTCCGGTGACGACCGTCGCCCAGCAGGGTCCGGACATGGTGGGCGTGTCGTCCGCGACCTCGACGGGCGTGAGGAATCCCTCGGCGGCGAGGGCGTCGAGGTGCGGGGTGGGCTGGCGGTGCAGTACGTCGAGACGTACGCCGTCGATGCCGACGACGAGGACGCGGCGTGCGGCGACGGGCATGGCGCTCCTTACGGTCGATCAGGCGGACCGGGACAGCTCGTCCGGCCCCACTCAATAAGCGAACGGAAGGCCCTGGGCGTAACGCACCACCTCGTCGGTGGCCCAGGCGGCCATGCGGCCCAGCTCGTTGCCGAGAGAGCCGGCTATGTGCGGGGTCAACAGCACGTTCGGCATCCGGCGATGGCCGAGGGCGGCGAAGTGACCGACGGCCAGGGCGGCGCCGTGGGCGCGGTCGGTGCGGACCCGGTCGAGGCCGGCCGCGGGGTTGCCGGGCAGGGCGGCGCGCCCCACCAGGACGGTGGACACCTCGCACTCCATGACCCAGTCCTCCTGCCCGCCCTCGGGCCCGCCACCGAACCAGCTGGGCGCCACCACCAGCCCCTGGGCACCGCCCGCGACCAGGTCTTCCGCCTTGTACGGAGTCCTCGGTGTCGACATAGCCGGAGACGCCGAGGACCAGCCGTCCGCCCTGGGCGCCGACGGCCTTGCGGGCACCGCGCACGATGTCGGCGAAGAGGCAGCTCGTGGTCGGCACGATCATTCCGACCACGGCGCCTTCGGCGGGCTCCGGACGGGGCTCGCGGGTGGCGGCGGTGTCGCCCGGCCAGACCACCGCCCCGTGCAGCCGCTGTACCCGGCCCTGCGTCGCCGGGGTCTCCACGTCGCGCCGCAACGTGACCGACTCAGAGCACTCAGTTCCCCCAGCACGCCCCTTCTGCTGCACTGAGTGTCACGAAACCGGGCCGGGTGCTACGTTCCCGTTCATGAGTTCCAGCAGCGCGGCGCCGACCGCGAAGCCGCCGATGCGGGACGCCCTGGTCGCGGCGGCCTTCCAGCTCTTCCTGGAACGCGGGTACGAACAGACCACCGTGGACGACATCGTGGCGCTGGCCGGGGTCGGCCGCCGCTCGTTCTTCCGCTACTTCCCCTCCAAGGAGGACGTGGTCTTCCCCGACCACGAGCGCTGCCTGGCTGACATGACAGCATTCCTCGCCGCGAGCGACGACGCGGACGAGCCGGTCCGGCGGGCATGTGACGCGGCCCGGCTGGTGCTGCGGATGTACGCGGAGAACCCCACCTTCTCCGTGCAGCGCTACCGGCTCACCAAGAAGGTGCCCGGACTGCGCGCCTACGAGCTGTCCGTGGTCTGGCGCTACGAGCGCGCGCTCGCCGAGTATCTGCGCGGGCGGTTCGCCGGGCAGCACGACGGGACACTGCACGCCGACGTGATCGCCGCCGGCGTCGTCGCCGCGCACAACAACGCCCTGCGCTCCTGGCTGCGTTCGGACGGCAAGGGCGACGCGGGCACGGCGGTGGACCATGCCCTGGGATACGTCCAGGCCGCCTTCGCCCCCTCGGCACATCCACGCCCCACCCCGGCCGGCGAGCACCCCGACATCACGCACTCGGATGTCACGCACCCCGAAGGCGCGCACCCGGATGCAGCGCACCTCCCCATCGAGCACCCCGACGACGTGGTCGTCCTCGTCACGCGCCGGGACGCACCGCTGTGGCGGGTGGTGCAGGAATTCGAGTCGGCCGTCGGCCGCGCCTGACCCGCACACGCCGGGACCTCGCACTCACAAAGCCTCCGCAGATTTGGGGTACGGAGTGCCTTTACGAGTGACACTGAGTGCCATACTCTGTCGGCGTGCACGGTGGCACGGCAACCGGGCACACACGCGCGCGGTTCACTCCGGGCGCGCGGGATTCCGGCCGAGGGCAGGGAGTTGACCAGCGTGTACCACCACTCAGCGAGCGCCTCGCATCCGGCGACAGGCTCCGCGGGAGCGGGTGTCCTCGACCCCGCTCCCGCGGACTCCAGGGACGCCATCGTCTTCCAGCGCTGCACCTGGTGCGGCACCGCGATGTACCACCGGCTGCTCTGTCCGGTGTGCCAGGGCAGCGAGCTGCGCACGGAGCGCAGCGAGGGCGCCGGGACGGTGCGCCACTCCACCGTGGTGCACCGCAACACTCCCGCGGCGCGCAACGTGTCGCTGATCGAGATGGCCGAGGGGTTCGTCGTACGCGGCCGGGTCATGGGCCCGCCCGTCGGCATCCACAGCGGGGACCGGGTACGGCTGTCCACGGCCAAGGACCCGGTCCGGGGCGAGCCGGTCTTCCAGCTGGTCGACGAGCCATACCGCGCCTGGACCTGAGGCCGCCTCGGCCGCGCTCCCGCGACCTGCGCGAAGATGCCCCCATGAACATGGCATCGGCATCGAAACCGGCCTCCGAATCGGAATCGGAGCAGGTGAGCGCGGCGATCGAGGGTGAGCTGGCGCTCCTGGACCCCCGGGTGCGCTCGTCGCGGGACCTGACCCGGCAGTGGCTCGACCCGGAGTTCGTCGAGGTCGGTGCCTCGGGCAGGCGGTGGACCCTGCAGGACATCCTGGCCGCGCTGCCGGACATGGCGGGCAGCGCGGACGAGGGTCCCCGTTACGAGCCCTCGGAGATGAACGGGGTTCTACTGGCTCCGGGGCTGGTGCATCTGACGTACGAGACCGTGCTCGACGGGCGTCACGCGCGCCGCAGTTCGCTGTGGCGCCGGCGGGACGGGCGGTCGGGCTGGCGGATGTACTACCACCAGGCCACCCCGGTGCCGCCCGCGGCCGAGTAGCTGCGCCGCTCCCAAGTCACGTGCGGCGGGAGGATGTTGCCGTTCGCCCCCACCGCTGACCCCACCGTTGCCGTGCGCCGGACCGGCGGCCGCACGATGTGATCCGACACTTGCCCTTCACAGGCAACCCACAGTGTCTCCTTCCCGTCCTCCCGGGACGAGGGGCGCCCGGGACCGCCGGGACGCCCGAGGACGGGGTCAGAGGAGGAACTGTGGTCCGTGCCCGGCGCATATGGATCACCGCCGCCGCGTTGCTCGCGGTGGCGGGCGCATCCCCAGGGGCGGCAGTCGCACAGGGTCAACCATCATCACAGTCGGCGGCGTTGACCGCGGCGGCCGACGGGAAGCTGCCGCCAGGGTGGGGGATCACCGGCGGCCGGTCGGCGTCGCAGCAGCTGGTGTGGCGCTCGGACCGGCCGGTGCCCATGGGGGACGCGCGCGTCGAATTCCGTTCGGGCGGACGCCTGTTGGGGATTCCGCAGCCGGCCAGGGACGGACGCACCTTCCGGCTGCCGCTCGACGGGCAGCACGCCGGCGAGCTGCACGGGCTGCAAGTCTGGTCCGGCGGACGGCGGCTGGACGGCCCGGGTGCCGTCCCGACCGGATCCGCGGTCCGGCCGCCGGCACCGCTGCCGGCCAACTCCGTGGACCCGGGCAAGCCCGGTTCGTACCGCACCAAGTCCGGTGAGTACCACCTCAAGTCGGTCCGGCTGCCGGGCTTCTCCGCCCCGGTGGAGATGCGCGCCGTGGTCGTCGCCCCCACCGGCGCCCGTGGCCCGCGCCCGCTCGCGCTGTTCCTGCACGGCCGCCACTTCACGTGCTACAAGGGTCACGACATCACCGGCGACTGGCCCTGCCCGGCCGGGACGAAGGCGGTGCCGAGCCACCGCGGTTACCTGCGCGACCAGAAGCTGCTGGCCTCCCAGGGCTATGTGACCGTGTCGATCTCCGCGAACGGCATCAACGGCCAGGACTGGAACGCCGAGGACGGCGGCGCGCAGGCGCGTTCGTCCCTGGTGCGGCTGCACCTGGCCCAGTGGGCCGACTGGGCCGCGCACCCCGAGACCGCCCCGCAGATCGTGCAGGACGCGCCCCGCGCCGACCTGTCCCGTGTCCTGCTGGTCGGGCACTCGCGCGGCGGCGAGGGCGTCGACCGGGCCGCGATGGACAGCCTGTACCCGCCGCCCGCCGCCCAGGACGGCTACCACGGGCCGGTGCGCTGGACGATCCGCGGTCTGGTCCTCATCGGCCCCACCGTCTTCGGCCAGAACCCGGTGCCCGACGTGCCGTCCGTGTCGATCCTGCCGGGCTGCGACGGTGACGTCTCCGACCTCCAGGGCGAGATGTACGTCGACGGCACGCGTGGGGTGAGCCGCGGTGCCGCACTGCACAGCGCGGTGTACGTCATCGGCGCCAACCACAACTTCTTCAACTCCGAGTGGACGCCGGGGCAGGCCACCGCGCCCGCCCAGGACGACTTCTCGGACGATCCGCAGCACCCCGACCCGGTGTGCGCCAAGCGTGCCGCGACCCGGCTGACCGCCGACCAGCAGCACCGGGCCGGTTCGACCTACATCGCGGCCGCCGCGCGGCTGTTCCTCGCCGGTGACGACAAGGTGCGGCCGCTGCTGGACGGTTCCGGCAGGCGGGCGCCGTCCGCGGACCCGGCGCGCGTGCTCAGCCATGCGGTGGGCGGCCGCCGTGACGCCGGATTCCTGCCGGACGGCGGGGTGTCCGTGACGGGCGCCAAGCTGTGCGCGGCGGTGGACTCCGCCCCGGCCAAGGCCTGCCTGGGCCATGGTGACGAGGGGATCTCGCCGCACTTCGCCCGGTGGGAGACCGACCGCGAGCCCGGCCGGCACGCGATCGCGCTGCACTGGACCCACGCGGGCACCCCGGCACGGGTCGCGGCGAAGGACCCGGTCTCGATGGCCGGTGACAAGGCGCTCGCGCTGCGGCTGTTCGTGCCGCCGAACTCCCGGGGCACGCGCCTGGACGTGTCCGTCACGGACGACTCCGGCCACAAGGCGGTCCTCGGCAAGGTGAAGGTCGACGGGCTGCCGGGCAGCGCGAGCACCGCGTCCTACTGGGCGCGGGAGATCCGGGTGCCGCTGACGGCGGCCGCCCGCGCCCGGCTCGACCTGCACAACGTCAAGTCCCTTGAACTGACCCCGCGTTCGGGCTCAGGCCGGGCCTGGCTGATGGACGCGTGGGGCTGGCGGCCCGGTCTGCCGGCGGTGAAGGCGGCCGGTCTGCCGCGCGTGGACGTCGGTCGCACGACCGTGGACGAGGGCGACTCCGGCACCCGCACCTACCAGGTCCCGGTCGAGGTGTCGGGGCAGGGCAGCGGACAGGTCCGGGTGTACGTCTTCGACCCGGACACCGGCAAGGTCACGAACCGCCTGGTCACCGTGCGTCCCGGCGGTCACGACATCGACGTGCCGGTCGAGGTGAAGGGCAACACGCGCTACGGCCAGGACGTGTCGTACGACATCGGCGTCAAGGCGGTCCGCGGCGCGGTCGTCGGCTCGTACCATGGCGGGATCACCGTGCACGACGACGACCCGGCGCCCAAGATGACCGTCACCCCCGTCGCCGACAAGGTGACCGAGGGGCAGGCCCTGAAGTGGCGGGTCTCGCTGTCCGAGGCCGTCGACGTGGGCATGAGCGCGTTCTTCCTCGCGGTGGCGCCCGACGGGACCGAGCTGTCCACCAAGGACGTGTCCGCGCGCTGGCTGCGGGACACCACCGGTGCCTCGCCGGACCCGGAGCGGCCGCTGTCCAAGCTGTCCGGCGGCCTCTACCTGTGGGTGGACATCCCGGCGGGCAGGACCAGTGCGGACATCACCATTCCCACGGTCAAGGACCGGGTGCGGGAGTCCGCGGAGTCGGTGCGGTTCCAGCAGATCGACGAGCAGACGGGCAAACCGCAGCCCAACGGGCTGGAGTTGAAGGGCACGGTGCTCGACGCGTCGTAGCCGCCTGAAGCCTGAAGCCCTCGTCGTAGCCGCCTGAAGCCCTGGGGAAGCAGCAGCCTCCTCAGGGCTTCAGCGTCACCCGGATCCCGACCGTGCCCTCCAGCCCGCGCCGCAGCCGGCTGCCCAGCAGGGTGAGCCGTCCGACGATGCCGTACTTGCGGGCGATGAGGGCGCGGTAGCGGGCGGTGGTGGCCGCGTCGGCGATCTCGGCGGTGGCCGGGACCTGGTCGCCGGTGGGATTGCCGCGCAGGTCGCAGGGGCCGACGAGGACGTCGGCGCGCCGGCGGATGCGCTTGACCTTCCAGCTGTCAGCGGCCGTCCACGCGCCCAGGGCGTCCCCGTCCCGGATCACCCACACCGGGGTCGCGACGGGGGTGCCGTCCTTGCGGTAGCTGGTGACCAGCAGGTACTTGCCGGAACCGAGCCGGTCCAGCCGCGTGTCGTCCATTCCGGCAGTGTAGGAGGCCGCGCGCCCATTGTTCAGGCCAGGGCCGCCGCCATCCGCCGTACCCCCTCCGTGAGGATCTCCGGAGAGGTCGCCAGGTTCAGACGCACGTGCCCGGCGCCGCCGGTGCCGAAGAGCACGCCGGGGCTGAGGGCGACCCGGCCGCGGTCGAGGAACACCTCGGCGGGGTCGTCGCCGAGGCCGAGGGCACGGCAGTCGAGCCAGGCCAGGTAGGTGGCCTCGGCGGGACACGCGCGGACCGCGGGCAGGTGCTCGGCGAGCAGGTCGGTGAGCAGGCGCCGGTTGTTGTCGAGGCCGGCCAGCAGGGCGTCCAGCCATTCGGTGCCTTCGTTCAGGGCGGCGGTGTGGGCGATGACGCCGAGGTGGCTGGGGCCGTGGCTGACCTCCTCGGGCAGCCGGGCGAGATCGGCGGCGGCGCCGGGTCCGGCGACGGCCAGCGCGGCCTTGAGCCCGGCCAGGTTCCAGCCCTTGGACGCCGACATCAGCGACAGGCCGCGCTCGGCGCCGGGCACGCTCAGGTACGGCGCGTAGGTGACACCGGGGGCGACGAGCGGGGCGTGGATCTCGTCCGCGACGACACGGACGCCGTACCGTTCGGCGAGGTCGGCCACGGCGGCCAGTTCGGCGGCGGTGTGCACGGTGCCGGTGGGGTTGTGCGGGCTGCACAGCAGGAACGCGGCGCGGCCGCCGCCCGCGGTCGCCGCCCGGAACGTCGCCGCCAGCAGATCGAGGTCGATCCGCAGATCGGCGCCGAGCCTGGCCTCGACCACGCGGCGGTCCATGTGGCTCACGAACTGGTAGAACGGCGGATACACGGGCGCGTTCACGATCACCGGATCCCCAGGTTCGGTGACCAGTTTGAGCATCTCGACCACACCGAGCATCACGTCCGGAACGATCGCGGTGTGCTCCACGGCGATCCCGTGCCAGTTCCAGCGCTTGGCGGCGAACCCGGCCAGCGCTTCGGCGTAGGCGGAGCCCGCGGGGTAGCCGGTGTCCCCGAGGGTGAGCGCGTCGGTGACGGCGCGGACGACCGGCTCGGCGAGGGGTACGTCCATCTCGGCCACCCACAGGGGCAGCACGTCCTCGGGGTAGGCGCGCCACTTCATGCTCGTACGACGTCGCAGCTGCTCCAGGCCGAGGATGCGCAGCGGGTCGGGTTCGCCGGGTGTGTCGTGCGGGATGCTGGTCATGGGGCTCAAGATAGGCGGCCGTGGCGTGATCGGAAACGGGGCAAGCCGGGCGGGCATGGGCGGCCAAGGGCCGCTTCCACGCGAGCGTGACGCTTCTTCGTCGGAACCCGGTAGCCGGTCCCGGCCCGGTCCGGAGACGGAAAGCCCGGGACGTGCGGCACAGATCAACTCGGGCGTCTAGATTGCGTCTTGAATGGCGCACCTCTCTTCAGGCATCCAGGAGCTGAACCCACGTGACCGACAACCCGGCAGCCACCAACGACGTGGCCGTGTCGCTGCGCGCCCGTATCAACACCAGCCAGCCGCACACGGCCCGGATCTGGAACTACTGGCTCGGCGGCAAGGACAACTACGAGGTCGACCGCGCGGCCGGCGACCAGATCCGCCAGCTCCACCCGGGCATCGGGGAGTACGCGCGCGCCGACCGGCTGTTCCTGGGCCGCGCGGTACGCCACCTGGCCGGCGAGCTGGGCATCCGCCAGTTCCTGGACATCGGCACCGGGCTGCCCACCGCCGACAACACGCACGAGGTCGCCCAGCGCATCGCGCCGGACGCCCGGATCGTGTACGTCGACAACGACCCGCTCGTCCTCGCGCACGCCCGCGCCCTGCTCACCAGCACGCCCGAGGGTCGGACCGACTATCTGGACGAGGATCTGCGCAACGTCGACGCGATCCTCGAACACGCCTCGAAGACACTGGACTTCAGCCAGCCGGTCGCGCTGATGCTGCTCGGCGTGGTCATCTTCATCGGCGACGACGAGGACCCGTACGGTCTGGTGCGGCAGTTGACGGACCGGCTGCCGTCGGGCAGCCATCTGGTGCTGTCGCACACCATCACCAGCCCGTCGATGCCGGACGTGGACGAGGCGGTCAAGTTCTGGAACGAGCACGGCACTCCGAAGCTGACCCAGCGCACGCCCGAGGACGTCACCCGCTTCTTCGACGGTCTCGAACTGCTGGAGCCGGGCGTGGTGTCCTGCTCGCGCTGGCGCCCGGAGGACGGCGACGGCGCCGAGCCGGAGGAGGTCGCCATGTTCGGCGGGGTGGCGCGCAAGGCCTGACGGCGCCGAGCGTGAGCCGGCGGCGGGTTCGGGCCGAGAAGATCACCGCCGCCGGTGAACGCCACCGGGCCGGGCCACGTACTCAAGGTCGGGCGCTCGACGACCGGAGGGCCCCGCGGTGCCGGTAGGGGCATCGCGCGTTCGGGTTCGGGAGCCATGCATGAGGCACGCACGACGACGGGTCGTCCGGCGAGTGACACGCCTGGCGGCGGTCGGCGGACTCCTCCTGGGAGGTGCGATGGTCGCCCAGGCGGCCATGGCGAGCGAGACTCCGCCGGCGTCCGCCAGAACGCTCAGTTCGGCCGGGACGGCCGGTGACAGGGGCGCCGCGCTGGTGGCGAAGCTCGGCACAGCGCGGACGGCGGGCAGCTGGATCGGCGCCGACGGGCGGCCCGTCGTCGCGGTGACCGACGCGCAGGCGGCGCAGACGGTGCGCCGTGCGGGGGCCCAGGCGAAGGTCGTGTCGCACAGCATGAACGAGCTGAAGTCGGCCACGGCCACGCTGCGTTCGGCGCCCCGTGTGGCGGGCACCGCCTGGTCGATGGACTACCGGACCAACCGGATCGTGGTGCAGGCCGACCGTACGGTGTCGGCCGCCGACTGGTCCCGGATGTCCCAGGTCGCCGCGCGGATCGGCGCTTTCGTGCACATGGAGCGCACGAACGGCACGTTCACCACGCGGTTGAACGGGGCGCAGCCGATCCTGTCGACGGGCGGCCGCTGCTCGGCGGGCTTCAACGTGAGCAACGGGCAGAGCGACTTCATCCTCACGGCCGGCCACTGCGGGCCCGCCGGATCGATCTGGTTCGCCGACAACCAGGGCAACCAGCAGCTGGGCAAGACCGTCAGCAGCAACTTCCCCGGCAACGACTTCTCGCTCGTCCAGTACAACTCCGGCAAGGCCGGCGACGGTGCCGACGTGGTCGCGATCGGCGGCGGCAAGGGCGTGCGGATCACCGGTGCGGCCGATCCGACGGTCGGGCAGCGGGTGTTCCGCAGCGGCAGCACCAGCGGGCTGCACGACGGCCAGGTGACCGGGCTGAACTCGACCGTGAACTATCCCGAGGGCACGGTCACCGGACTCGTCGAGACCAACGTGTGCGCCGAACCGGGCGACAGCGGCGGCCCGCTGTTCTCCGAGGGCGTCGCGCTGGGCGTCACCTCGGGCGGCAACGGAGACTGCAAGACGGGCGGGACGACGTTCTTCCAGCCGATCACCAAGGCGCTGGCGGCGCTGAACGTCAAGCTCCTCGTGTCGGCGCAGAGCGCGGGCGGCGCCCAGGGCGCGGCGCCCTCCCCCGCACAGTCCGCCCCGGCCGGCCAGGGCGCGGTCGCGCCGAGCGCGGCCTCGCCCGGTTCCTCGGCGCCGGTCACGGGCACCGCACAGAACGAGACGCTGCTCGCACAGCTCACGGACACCCGGAACGTCGGTCCCGGGCTGCTGATCATCGCGGGGAGTCTGATCGCGCTGGTCGCGACCCGCTACATCCGTGCCGAGCAGGACCGCAAGGCGTACCAGCGGTACTACTCGGCGACGTGGGGCTGACGAGAGAGGTTCAGGCCGCCTGGTGCGGCTGCGGGGCCGCCGCGGCCCACTCCATCACGAGGCGCTGGTACTCCGCGCGCTGCTCGGTGGTCAGTGTCCCGCCCGACCGGCGCCACAGGGCCCTGATCTCCTCGTTGACCTCGTCGGCCGATCGCTCGGAGACGGCTTCAACAGTGGTGGACATGCTGTGAAGCATATGCCGGGGGACGTGAAGGCGCTGTGAGTAAGTACACGTGATACGGACATTTCGGACCGTGTTACTCGTCACGTCAATATGTCAAGTGGCTGCGGGAGTTCACGCCCGGTCCGTGCCGAGCACGAGGACCTGGATCGCCAACACCGCTGCTCCACGCGCCCAGTCGTGGAAGTCGGAGATCTTGGTCTCCAGGCCGACCGGAGCGGCCTGCGGGTGCCGGTGGGCGGCAATGGTCTCGCGCACCGTGCCTCCCGCCACATCCATGAGGCCCACGCCTTCCCCCGCGAGGAGGATCTTCTGCGGCATCGCGAAGTTGGCGATCTGCGCGACCAGGGTGCCCAGGGCCCGGGCGGCCTAGTCGATCACCCGGGAGGCCATGGGCTCGCCCGCACATCGCGCCGGAGCTGCGGGCCGCCTTCACCTCCGGGTCGGCGCCGGTGCACGACCGGGCCCGGCTGCCGCGGGAGTTCGACCAGCTGCACATCGGGCACGAGGGCAGCCACCACTTCCTGGTGGACGACTTCGTCACCGCGGTCGACACCCGCACCCTGCCGTCGGTGAACGCGTGGGTGGCCGCCCGCTACACCCTGCCGGGCATCGTCGCGCACGAGTCCGCGCGGCAGGGCGGGGTCCGGCTGGAGATCCCCGACTTCGGGGTCGCGCCGGACAACTGCGGCCGGTGGCCGGGCGCCTGGGCCGGCTCAGGTGCCCGGCTTGCGGCCGTACACGAAGACGTCGTCGCCCGTCCTCAGCAGCGACCAGTACTTCTTGGCGTCCGTCGTGGTCATGTTGACGCAGCCGTGGGAGCCCGGCGGGTTCCACATGCTGAGGTTGACGGAGTGGAAGGCCTGGCCGCCGTCGAAGAACTGGCTGTAGGGCATCGGCACGTTGTAGATGGTCGAGACGTGGTCGATGTCCCGCCAGTAGATCTTCTTCAGGCCGGTGCGGGTCTCGTACCCGTTACGTCCGGTGCGCACCGGCACGGGCCCGTAGACGAGCTTGTTGCCGTCCTGGATCCAGCTCAGCTGGAGCGAGAGGTTCACGCAGGCGATACGGCCCTTGTTCACCGGGCACTTGCCGTCCTTGTTCGGGTTGTTCCCGACGGCCTTCTGCTTGTTCATCAGGTCCATCACGCCCCAGGTGACGGGCCCGGCGTAGCCGATGGCGGGCGTGATGCCGTGCTTGTTCTGGAAGGCCTGGATGGCCCTGCAGTCGGCGGAGGACTGCCTTCCGTCGACCGGGCGGCCGAGGAACTTCTCCACCTGCTTCTGGTACGGCCCCGCCTGCGTGGTGCAACTCGCGGCCTGGGCCGGTGCCGCGGTGAGGGCGAGCGTGAGCGGCGCCACCAGTGCGGTGACACCCAGCGCGACCACACCTCGTCTGCGTATGTCCCCCATATCGGCCTCTACCCCTTCTCCCCTTTGTTCCCAGGGCCTCCCCCGGGTGGTTCCCCTTCGCGATTCCCGCGCTCTCGGCCTACTAGACCTGCCCCCCGACCCGACGGTTGTAGTTCCGGCCACGCTGTGACGGAACGGTGAAATTCGTCGCCGCTTCGTCGCCGCTTCGTCGCCGCGCGGGGCCGGGTCAGGCGGTTTGGCGGCGCCCATGACGAGAACTCCCTGTCCTGCCAAGCGCTTGAGACCGGACGTGCGGGCTCGGTTTCAGCGGTATCCGGTCACGTCCGCCGGCTTGCCCGGGTCCTGCACCTCGACCAGGTACCGCCAGGCGTCGGGGCGGCTGCCGTCGAGGTCGGTGAACCCGTACTCCCGGGCGAGGCCGCCGCTGGAGAGGGACTGCCCGTTGAAGCGGGCCGCTTCGGGGTCGCCGGCCAGCGCGGCGACGGCGCGGCCGACGAAGCGGGGGGTCTCGGAGATGGCGAAGTGCGGTTCGCGGTCGAGGGCGTCGCGCCAGTTGTCCTCGCGTACGCCGAAGGCGTCGAGCATGATCTCCGAGCGCAGCCAGCCGGGGGTCAGCGCGAGGGCGGTGGCGCCGCGCGGGCCGAGTTCGTGGCCGAGCGCGAAGGCCATGCGCAGCACGGAGGTCTTGGCGAGGTCGTAGAAGAGGTTCACGCGGTAGGTGTCACGGTTGTACTCGGCGGTGCCGTCGGTGACCTCCACGACCAGGCCGCCCGGGTGGCGCAGCAGGAGCGGCAGCGCGAAGTGGCTGGTGACGGCGTGCGTTTCGACGGCGAGCCGGAGCAGCCGGAGCCCGTTGTCGAGGTCGTGCTCCCACACCGGTGTGTCCCACTCGAAGAGTTTCTCGCCGCCCCAGATGTCGTTGACGAGGAGGTCCAGGCGGCCCTGTTCGTCCGCGATACGGTCCACGAGGGCTCGTACCGCGGAGTGGTCCAGGTGATCGACGGGGACGGCGACGCCGTGTCCGCCCGCCGCCGAGACGAGGTCGGCGGTGTCCTCGATGGTCTCGGGGCGGTCGTACTCGGAGCGGTGGGCGCGGGTGCTGCGTCCGGTGACGTAGACGGTGGCGCCGGCCGCGCCGAGTTCCACGGCGATGCCCCGCCCCGCGCCCCGGGTCGCCCCGGCGACCAGCGCTACCTTGCCTTCCAGCGGCCCTGACATGTCCGACCTCCCGTGCGGTACGACTCTCATCGTCGTCCACTCTCACGGGAAAGCCGGACATCTCCTGTCGCCTTTTCTCAGCGGCGCAGCTTTTCTTCCAGGTCCTCGTACCCGGTGACGAACCAGAGCTGGCGGCCCTGGTTCGACTCGTACACGAAGTCCCGCAGCGCGTCGCTCGCGTCGACGTGCCGGGAGATGTCGCCGACGACGGCGAGCCGCAGCCGGTAGTTCGCGAACTTCTGCACGACCGCACCGGCGACACCCGACCGCAGCCGGAAGAACTCGTCCGCGACCCGCTCGACCGGCACCACGACGAGTTCAGCGTCCTGCCCCATCGCGTCACCGATCAGGTCGAGGGCAGCGCCCTCGCCGTCGAGGGCGGGGCCTTCGGGGGCGCAGCGCAGAACGCGCACGTCGTGGAGTGTGTCGAGCGTGTTGGTGGTCATGGCCCTGATCGTACGGCCGGGCCTCGGGTCAGTGCCCGCGTTTGATCCACTCCTCCAGGTGGGGTGCCTCGGCGCCGATCGTGGTGGAGTCACCGTGTCCGGTGAGGACCTTGGTCTCCGGCGGGAGGGTGAGGAGCCGGTCGCGGATGGACTCGATGATCGTCGGGAAGTGGGAGAACGAGCGTCCGGTGGCACCCGGGCCGCCCTTGAAGAGGGTGTCGCCGGTGAAGACGACGCCGAGCCCGGGGTCGTACAGGCAGACGGCGCCGAGGGCGTGGCCCGGGGTGTGCAGGACGGTGAGGTCGGCGCCGGCGGCCTCGATGACCTGGCCGTCGTCGAGATGGCGGTCGGGGTCGCGGTCGGGGTGGGTGAGCTTCCACAGCGGCAGGTCGGCCGGGTGGAGCCAGATGGTGGCGCCGGTGAGGTCGGCGAGGGCGGGGGCCGCGTCGATGTGGTCGTTGTGGGCGTGGGTGCACAGGATGGCGGTGAGCCGGCGGTCGCCGACGGCGCGGGCGATGGCCTCGGCGTCGTGGGCGGCGTCGATGACGACCACCTCGTGGTCGTCGCCGACGATCCACACGTTGTTCTCCACGTCCCAGGTGCCGCCGTCGAGGGTGAACCGGCCGGAGGTGACGAGGCGTTCGATGCGGGCGGTCATCACAGCACCACCACCGAGCGCAGCACGTCGCCCTGGTGCATCCGGTCGAACGCCTTCTCCACCTCGTCGAGTTGGATGGTCTCGGTGACGAACGCGTCCAGCGGCAGGCGGCCCTGGAGGTGGAGGTCGATCAGCATCGGGAAGTCCCGGGAGGGCAGGCAGTCGCCGTACCAGCTGGACTTGAGCGCGCCGCCGCGCCCGAAGACGTCCAGCAGCGGCAGTTCGAGCTTCATCTCGGGGGTGGGGACGCCGACGAGGACGACGGTGCCGGCCAGGTCACGGGCGTAGAAGGCCTGCTTGTAGGTCTCGGGTCGGCCGACCGCCTCGATGACGACGTCCGCGCCGAATCCACCGGTCAGCTCGCGGATGGCCTCGACCGGGTCGGTCTCCTTGGAGTTGACCGTGTGGGTGGCGCCCAGCGCGCGGGCCTTCTCCAGCTTGCGGTCGTCGATGTCCACGGCGATGATCCGGGCCGCGCCGGCGAGGTTCGACCCGGCGATGGCCGCGTCACCGACGCCGCCGCAGCCGATGACGGCGACCGAGTCGCCGCGGCCGACGCCTCCGGTGTTGATGGCGGCGCCGATGCCGGCCATCACGCCGCAGCCGAGCAGCCCGGCCACGGCCGGGGAGACGGCCGGGTCGACCTTGGTGCACTGTCCGGCCGCGACCAGGGTCTTCTCGGCGAAGGCGCCGATACCGAGGGCCGGCGACAGCTCGGTGCCGTCGGTCAGGGTCATCTTCTGCTTCGCGTTGTGGGTGTTGAAGCAGTACCAGGGGCGGCCGCGCAGACAGGCCCGGCAATTGCCGCACACGGCACGCCAGTTGAGGACGACGAAGTCGCCGGGCGCCACGTCGGTGACCCCCTCGCCGACCGACTCGACCACGCCGGCGGCCTCGTGGCCGAGCAGGAAGGGGAATTCGTCCGAGATTCCGCCCTGTTTGTAGTGCAGATCGGTGTGACAGACACCGCAGGCCTGGACGCGTACGACGGCTTCGCCGGGCCCCGGGTCCGGGACCACGATCGTCTCGACCCGTACGGGCTCGTCCTTCCCCGGTGCGATCACGCCGCGTACTTCCTGCGCCATGGCCTGGCCCCTTTTCCTCGTTGTGCCTTCGGAGCCGACCCTACGCGCGAGGGCCCGTCCACGGCATGGACCACGACGGCGGCAGTGGATCTTTCGGCCGTCGCCGCGTGGTCCGGACGGGCAGCGGTGAGGGCCGTCCCCGGCGGGACGGCCCTCGGGTGCGTGGGTGGGGTCAGGCCTGGACGGCGGGCAGCAGACCGGTCACGGGCGCGACGAGGTCGGTGAGCTGGTGCAGCTCGTTCAGCCGCTGCAGTTCGCCGACCTGGTTGAGCGGGCGGAGCTGGTCCGAGACCCGTGGCATCTGTCCCTGGTGCTGTGCGGGGATGTCGCTGACGGCGAGCGAGTCCACGAGGGTCATCGGGTTGATCTGCCCGGAGTGCGGTGCGCTCGCGTCGGCCGCGTTCGCCAGCGGCGCGGCGAGGCCCGTGACGCCGACGGCCAGACCGACGGCGGCGACGATACGTCGTGTTGAGATCATGTCCTCAGCAACGGCGGCGGGCCCCGCCCGGACACGGCCCCCGGTCGCCGCTCACCCGTCAGGCGGACCGCCTCGGCTGCGCTTGCCGTTGCCGCCGGGGCGGAGGAGTCTCGGAGGTGGGGCCCGTGCGGCCTGTTCCCGCCGGGCCATGGCGCCTTAAGGAGGTCACCATGGGCGCTGCGACAGGCTCCGCCTTCGACACCGAGACACTGCGCCGGGGCATAGAAGGGAACACCGGGAACTCTCTGCTCGCCCTCTACGCGGACGACGCCGAGATCCGCATCATCGACCGCAACACCCAGCCCAGCCATCCCAAGGTCCTGCACGGTCGGCGCGAGATAGCCGAGCTGCTCGACGACATCTACAGCCGCGACATGACGCACAAGCTGGACCAGTGCGTCATCCAGGGTGACCACGCCGCCTTCTCCGAGTCCTGCGAGTACGGGGACGGCACGCGTGTCCTCGCCGAGTCCATGGTCACCCTGCGTGATGGCAAGATCGCCGAACAGATTCTGATCCAGGCATGGGACGACTAGGGAGGAAGGTCGCGAGGGCCCAGGTCACCTCCCGGCTGACCTGGACCTTCTCGGCCCGGGCGACGTTCGGCCGGGCGCGTCCCCGCTCTCGGCTGCCAGGACCAGTTTCCGCAGCAGGTCTGCAAGCGTCCGCCGCTCTTCTTCGGTCAGTGCTGCGAGCAGCGTGCCCTCACCCGCGTCCTCCGCTGCCGCATGCGCCTCGAACGCGGCGTGCCCGGCCTCGGTGAGCCGTACCCGCACCCGCCGGCGGTCACCGGTCTCGTGGGTACGGGTGATCAGCCCGGCCTCCTCGACGGCCCCGAGCCGCGCCGACAGCGCACCCCGGGTCAGGCCGAGCCGTTCGGCGAGCTGCGAGGGACTCGACTCGTACGGCGGCCCGGACCTGCGCAGCATCAACAGCATCTTGTACTGCCAGTACTTGAGGCCGTCGGAGTCCAGCACGTCCCGGCGGGCCTGGGCGGTGTGCCGGCCGAGGATCGCCAGCCTCGCGACGATCGCCTCCTTGACGGGGTCCAGCCAGTCCAGCTCGCGCGCCCAGACGGCCACGTGCCGGTCCACCGAGTCCTGCACTGTCTGCCTCCCGCAGTGATTTTCTTGTGGATCATTTTTCGCCTGACTACGTTGCCCGGCATGACCACTGCAGCGCACGCATTCGTTGATATCGATGAACTTCTGGACGCCACACGCGAGTTGAGCACCGCCGGCCGCTGGGAGCGGGCCGCGCGGCTGCTCGACGGGGTCACCGCCGACGAACCCGCCGCTCGTGCGCGGATCACCCGGGCCGCGGCCGAAGTCGCCCTGGACCGCGACTGGTTCGCAGGGACGGACACCGCGGCCGAGCGGCTCGAGGCGGCGGAGAAGGAGTTCCCGGACGGCGACTGGGACACCGGCTTCCTCCGGCTCAGGCACACCTACGGCCGGCTGCTCCTGGTCGACGGCACCCTGCGCATCGGCCCGGACGGCAAGGACCCCGAGGCGCTGGCCGCCCTCCTCGACCGGGCGCGGGAGCTGCACGACAGCGCCCCGGACGAGGTGCGGCGGGGCTGGGCGGCGATGTACCGGGGGCTGATCACGGAGAACCACTTCGCCGAGCGGGCGGCCGCCGCCGGGCACTACACGGCAGCGCTGCACGCCGGGGAGGCCGGCGCGGACGGTCTGCTGGCCCGCGAGGCGCTGCGGCATCTCGGCGACCACGACCACGACGCCGGTGACGGCGAGCGGGCCGGGGAGCGCTGGCGGCGGGCCACCGCGCTGGGCGCCCGGGCCGGCACGGTGCCCGGCACCCTGTCCCAACAGCTGTTGCTGGCCGTGTTGGCCCGGGACGCGGGCGACGAGGCGGGCGCCGTCGCGCTTGCGGCGGAGATCGTCCGCTGGGCCGGGGCGATCGGCGCGGACCGGCTGGCCGCCCAGGCGGACGCCTTCCTCGCCGGGGCGGATCCCACGGCACCCGGGTCCACGGACGCGGACTGAGTGCCGCCCGCGCGCTCGGTTAGGCTGTGGGCGGGCCGTGACTGGCGCTGAGGTGGAGTACCACCGGGGAGCGGCCCTTGGAGCATGCCGCGCGCCTGGGCGATGAAGGTCAACCCAGCTCAGGAGTGCAGATGACACAGGCCCGGCTCATGGACGGCACCGCCCTCGCCCGCCGCATCGTCGAGGAGACCGCGAAGAAGGCCGCCGATCTCACCGAGCGGACGGGCAGCGCGCCCTGTCTGGCCACGGTGCTGGTCGGCGAGGACCCGGCGTCCGTCACCTACGTCCGTATGAAGCAGAACCGCTGCCGCAAGGCCGGCATCGAGTCCCGGCACGTGGCGCTGCCCGCCGCCACGACCACCGCCGAACTCGTCGGCGCCCTACGGGAGTTGTCTGCCGACCCGACCGTGCACGGCATCCTGCTGCAGCACCCGGTGGGCGACCACATCGACGAGCGGGCCGCGTTCGAGGCGATCGCGCCGGAGAAGGACGTCGACGGCGTCACCTTCGCCTCGTTCGCCACGATGAGCTTCGGCCTGCCGGGCTTCGTCTCCTGCACGCCCGGCGGCATCATCCGGCTGCTGGACGAGTACGACGTCGACCCGGCCGGGAAGCGGGCCGTGGTGGTGGGCCGCAGCGCGATCCTGGGCAAGCCGGTGGGCATGCTGCTCCTGGCCCGGGACGCGACCGTGACGTACTGCCACTCGCGCACCCGGGATTTGTCGGCGGCGGTCCGCGAGGCGGACATCGTGGTCGCCGCCGTGGGCCGGCCGCGTCTCATCCGGGGCCAGGACATCAAGCCGGGCGCGGTGGTCGTCGACGCGGGGTACAACGCGGGGAACGTCGGCGACGTCGACTTCGACTCGGCCGTGGAGCGGGCCTCGCTGATCACGCCGGTGCCGGGCGGTGTCGGCCCGATGACGATCGCCACGCTGCTGGAGCAGACCGTCGACGCCGCGGCAGCCGCCGCCCGGCGGCTCGGCGTGTGATCAGCGCATCCAGGCGCGGTACTCCATGACGTCCCCGGCCTTGACCCGGTACTCGGGCTCGGCCCGGGTGAAGGTGGTCTCCATGCCGAGGACGGCGCCGGTGCGCGGTTCCAGGATCAGCATGTGGCGCAGGCCCCGGGTGTCGTACACGTACGCGTGTCCGGGGCGGCCCAGGCGATCGGTGACCTCGCCGGCCGGCCGCAGCCCCTCGGCCTCGGCGAACAGCCGGACGAGGGCCGCCGACTCGCGGGCACCCGGGGTCCAGTGGTCGAGCAGTTCCCCGACGGCGTCGAACAGTTCGGCGGTGCTCAGCGGGGCCGTGCTGCGGTTGATCTCGGGCCGGGCGATCTCGGTGAGGTAGGCCCGCAGACGCGCCGCGGTGTGCGGCGGGGTTCCCTCGGGCGGGGCGTCGTTCCACATCGGCGGGTAGGTGGTCCGGCTGATCACATGGCCGTCCGCCACCTCGTGCGGGTCGTCGCCCTCGTCGGTGAGGACCGGGCGGCCGGGCCTGCGCGGGTCGGTCGCGACGACCAGTTCGGTGTGGCTGTCGTCCGCCCGCCAGCGCACCACCCGCTCCTCGGGGACGGTGACGGGGTGCTTGCCGTCGCTCATGCCGAGGCTCCACGACTGCACGTGCGTGCCCTTGCGCAGGCGCGGTGAGCCGCCCGCCGCGGCCGCGTCGGCCAGGGCGACCATCTCCCGCAGGGGTACGGGCGTGGAGGGGAGCCGGACGGTCAGCGGGCGCGGCGCGGCGACGGCCCGCGGTGTGCTCGGACCGCCGAGCACGGCGTTGCCGGCGACCACGAGGACGACGGCGGTGGCGGCGAGGCTCCAGACCAGCCGGGCGCGCGGGGTACGGCCGGGGAGCGCCGGAAGCAGCCGGAGCCTGCGCCGTGGACGGTCCTCGTGCAGCAGTCGCTCCAACTGCCGCTCGGCGCGGTGGTCCAGCGGACCGTCGCCGAAGTGGGGGCCGTCGGTCGGCGCCGGGTTGGCGCGGCGGAGGAGTTCGAGTTCGTCAGCCATGTCGGTGGTCCTCGCAGAGGGTCGCGTCGGCGGGGGCGGGCAGGGCTGGTGCGGCGGGCCGCATCCGGTCGATCTCGGCTCTCAGCCGGCGCCGGGCCCGGTGCAGCCGCATGATCGCCGCCCGTCTGCCGCAGCCGAGGGCCACCGCGATCTCCGCGGCGTCGAGTTCCTCCCATGCCGCGAGGCGCAGCACCTCCTGGTCCGCCGGGGAGAGCCGGGCCAGCGCGTCGTGCACCCAGGCGCCCGGGGCCTCGGTGTCGGGGCTGTCCATGATGTGCCGGCCGTGGGCCGCCTCGTCGTTGCCCAGCCGGTCCACCAGCCTGCGCCGCCGTCCGTAGCCGCGTACCGCGTTGGCCAGGCAGTTGCGTGCCACGCCGTACAGCCAGGGCAGCGGCGCCTCGGGCAGGTCGGACCGGCGGCGCCAGGCCACCGTGAACACCTCCGCCACCACTTCCTCCACCTCGTCGGCCCGCCCCTGCAGTCGTCTGGCGACATAGCGGCTGACCGCCCAGTAGTGCTCGCGATAGGCAGCGGCGAAGATCTCGTCGTTGCTCATGTTCGGTTCGTGTCCGGCACCCCCCGGATCGTCACACCCTTCGTCCGTGATGCTTGTCGCGCCGTCCGAGTGTGACCGACGGGCCGGGCGCGGACACAGGCGGGGCGTGAAGAGGATCCAAAACATCAGGGCCATCAGGGCCGTGCGGTGGCTGACGACCACCGATCACAAGACCATCGGAACGCTGTATCTGACGACGTCGTTCGCGTTCTTCCTGATCGGTGGTGTGATGGCGCTGCTCATGCGCGCCGAGCTGGCCCGTCCGGGCCTGCAGTTCATGTCGAACGAGCAGTTCAACCAGGCGTTCACGATGCACGGCACCGTGATGCTGCTGATGTTCGCGACGCCGCTGTTCGCCGGTTTCGCGAACTGGATCATGCCGCTGCAGATCGGCGCGCCCGACGTGGCGTTCCCGCGGCTGAACATGTTCGCCTACTGGCTCTACCTGTTCGGCTCGCTCGTCGCTGTGGGCGGCTTCCTCACCCCGCAGGGTGCGGCCGACTTCGGCTGGTTCGCCTACTCCCCGCTGTCGGACGCGGTCCGCAGCCCGGGCGTCGGCGCCGACATGTGGATCATGGGTCTGGCCTTCTCCGGCTTCGGCACCATCCTCGGCTCGGTCAACTTCATCACCACGATCATCTGCATGCGCGCGCCGGGCATGACCATGTTCCGCATGCCGATCTTCGTGTGGAACGTGCTGCTGACCGGTGTCCTGGTCCTGCTGGCCTTCCCGGTCCTGGCGGCCGCGCTGTTCGCCCTGGAGGCGGACCGCAAGTTCGGCGCCCACGTCTTCGACGCCGCGAACGGCGGAGCCCTGCTGTGGCAACACCTCTTCTGGTTCTTCGGCCATCCAGAGGTGTACATCATCGCGCTACCGTTCTTCGGCATCATCTCCGAGGTCATCCCGGTCTTCTCGCGTAAGCCGATGTTCGGCTACATGGGTCTGATCGCGGCCACCATCGCGATCGCCGGTCTGTCCGTGACGGTGTGGGCCCACCACATGTACGTCACCGGCGGTGTGCTGCTGCCGTTCTTCTCCTTCATGACCTTCCTGATCGCCGTACCCACCGGTGTGAAGTTCTTCAACTGGATCGGAACGATGTGGCGCGGCAGCCTCTCCTTCGAGACCCCGATGCTGTGGGCCACCGGCTTCCTGGTGACGTTCGTGTTCGGCGGGCTGACCGGGGTGATGCTGGCCTCGCCGCCGCTGGACTTCCCGACCTCCGACACCTATTTCGTGGTAGCCCACTTCCACTACGTCATCTTCGGCACGGTCGTGTTCGCGATGTTCGCCGGATTCCACTTCTGGTGGCCGAAGTGGACCGGCAGGATGCTGGACGAGCGCCTCGGCAAGATCACCTTCTGGACGCTGTTCATCGGCTTCCACGGCACGTTCCTCGTGCAGCACTGGTTGGGCGTGAACGGCATGCAGCGCCGGATCCCCGACTATCTGGCGGTCGAAGGGCTCACCACGCTCAACACGGTCTCGACGATCTTCTCGTTCCTGCTCGGCTCGTCGATGCTCCCGTTCTTCTACAACGTCTGGAAGACGGCCAAGTACGGCGAGAAGGTCGAGACCGACGACCCGTGGGGCTACGGCCGTTCACTCGAGTGGGCGACCTCCTGCCCGCCGCCCCGGCACAACTTCCGCTCCCTCCCGCAGATCCGCAGCGAGTCGCCGGCGTTCGACCTGCACCATCCGCGGGTGGGGCAGCAGGAGCGGGAGCTGACCGCGCGATGAGCACGGGAGAGGTACGGGCGCTGGTCCAGGAGATCGAGGGCCATCTGCTGCTCGCCGCCGCACGGGAGGAGGGCCGTACGGCGGCGGCCCGTGCGGCCGCCCGGCTCGGCTGGCTCACCGACACCCAACGGGACGACCTGGAGCGGCTCTTCGAGGCGGAGTACCTGGCCCTGGCCCGCACCTCGTGGCGGCGCACCGCCGAACGCGCCGAGGAGCTGCGACACACGTACGAGGCCAGGTACCGGGCGCTGCGGCAGCGGCTGGTGGCGTGGTGCGTGCTGGGCTGCGCCCTGCTGGCGGCGACGAGCCTGCTGGTGCTCGCCGCCGCCTAGGCGCTGTCAGGTCCGGGACCACTTCTGGTTGTCGCCGCCGTTGCAGGCCCACAGCACCAGCGACGTGCCGTTGCCGGTGCCGGCGTTGTACGCGTCCAGGCACAGGCCCGCGTGGACGTTGGTGATCGTGCCGTCGGCGTTGACGTTCCACTGCTGGTTGGTCTGGCCGTTGCAGTCCCAGATCACCACCTTGGTGCCGTTGGTGGTGTCGAGGTTGTAGGCGTCGAGGCACTTGTCGCCGTAGACCACGAGTTCCTTGCGCAAGGTATAGGTCCAGGCCTGGTTGGCGCCGCCGTTGCAGTCCCAGAGTTCGGCCTGGGTGCCGTTGGTGATCGTGTTGTCGTAGATGTCGGCGCAGCGGCCGGACTGCTTGCCGGCGAGCAGGGCGGCGGTGCCGGGGACGGGTCGCACCGTGAGGGTGCCCAGGGTGGGACCGCCGGTCAGGGTCAGGGAGTTGGTGGACCCCTTGGTGAGGTGGACCTGGACCGGGACCGCGCCCGGGGTGGATCCGTCGGGCGGGCCGGGTCGTTGGTCCGCTGCGCGGCGCGGCGCCGCCATACTGGCCGCCATGCGGCTTGCCATCATGACGGCGGGATCCCGGGGCGACGTGGCCCCCTACACCGGCCTCGGGTACCGGCTCGGCCGAGCCGGGCACGAGGTCACCCTGGTCACCCACGGCTGCTTCGAGCCGCTGGTGGAGGGATCCGGGGTGCGGTTCCACGCGCTGCCGGTCGATCCGCGCGCGGAGCTGGAGTCACCGCGGGGCCGGGGGCTGCACCGCAGCACCAGCGGCGCCGGGAAGCTGGTGCGGGTGGTCGAGCTGGCCCGGCGGCTGGTCGGGCGGATGACCGACGACCTGGTGGCGGCGGCACGGCAGAGCGATGTGCTGCTGCTGTCGGCCTCGCTGGCACCGCTCGGGCACGCCATCGCCGAGGGGCTGCGCCTGCCCAGCATGGGCCTCTACCTGCAACCCCTCGCCCCCACCCAGGAGTTCGCCCCTCCGGTGCTCGGCGGCGGCACGTTCGGGGCTCCGGCCAACCGGCTCGCCGGGCACGGTGTGAACCTCGCCGTGGAGCACGTCTTCGCCGCGACCGTGCCCGCGGTCCGCGCCCGCCTCGGGCTGCGCCCGGTCGGCACCGGCCCCGCCCGGCGTGCCCGGGAGCGGCGGCTCTGGCCGGTGCACCACGGCTTCAGCCCGCTGGTCGTGCCCCGGCCCCGGGACTGGCGGCCGGGCCTGGGCGTGTGCGGCTACTGGTGGCCGTACGACACCGAGACCGAACTCCCGCACAGGCTACGGGAGTTCCTCGACGCCGGTCCGCCGCCGGTGTTCGTCGGGCTGGGCAGCGCCACCGTGCCGGACGCCCGCCGGCTGAGCGCACAGGTCGTGGCGGCACTGCGGCGGGCCGGGCTGCGCGGGGTGATCCAGCGCGGCTGGGGCGGCCTCGCGGCGGACGGCGACGACATGCTGACCATCGACGAGGTGCCGCACTCGGCGCTGTTCCCGCGCATGGCCGCCGTGGTCCACCACGCCGGGGCTGGCACGACCGCGGCGGGCCTGCGCGCCGGGGTGCCGGCCGTGCCGGTCCCGATCCAGTTCGACGAGGGTTTCTGGTCCGCCCGGCTGGTGTCGCTGGGCGTCGCCCCGGCCGCCGTACCGCTGCGCCGGCTGACCGTCGGCGCCCTGTCCACGGCGCTGCTCCGGGCGACACGCGAGGCGTCGTACACCGAGCGGGCCCGAGCGCTCGGCGCGCGGATCCGCACGGAGGACGGAGTGACGCCGGTGCTGAACGCGGTGAACGCGCTGGGCCGCTGACCACCGACGCCACACCCACCACGCCGCCTCCGACCACACCCGACGCATCGCGCACCCAGCGGGCCCGAGCGCTCGGCGTGCGGATCCGCGCGGAGGACGGGGTGACGCCGGTGCTGGACGCGGTGAACGCGCTGGGCCGCTGACCACCGACGCCACACCCACCACCCCGCCTCCGACCACACCCGACGCATCGCGCACCCAGCGGGCCCGAGCGCTCGGCGCGCAGATCCGCACGGAGGACGGAGTGACGCCGGTGCTGGACGCGGTGAACGCGCTGGGTTGCTGATGCTCAGCCGTTGGTGAGCACCATCCGGAAGCGGGCGGCGCCGGTGAGCATCTTCTGGAAGGCCTCGTCCGCGCGGTCCAGCGGCACGGGCTCGGTCATCGGGCGGATGCCGTGCAGGGCGCTGAACGCCATGGTGTCCTCGACGTCCTGCGCGGTGCCGGACGGGTGGCCGCGGACGACCCGTGCGCTCATCAGCAGCTGGACCGGGGTGATGCCCAGCGGTTCGACGTCCGCCCCGATGACCACCAGCTCGCCGCGGTGGGCGAGGCCGTCCACGGTGGACGTGATGGCCTCGGAGTTCCCGGCGGTGGCGAGGACGACCTTGGCGCCGCCGAGGGACTGCAGCGACTCGGCGACCGGAGTGCCGGAGGTGCTGTCGACGTAGTGGTGGGCGCCGAGCTGCTTGGCGAAGTCGGCCTTCTCGGGGCCGCGGGCGATCGCCACGGTCTCGAAGCCCATCGCGACCGCGTACTGCACCCCGAGGTGCCCGAGGCCACCGAGGCCGAGCACCGCCACCAGGTCCCCGGGCCGGGCGGAGCTGCGCCGCAGCCCGTTGTACGTGGTCACGCCCGCGCAGGCCATGGGCCCGGCGTCGCTCGCGGACAGCCCCTCGGGGATCCGGGCCAGGGCGTCGACGGGCGCGATCACCTTCTCGCCGAAGCCACCGTCGTAGGCCCATCCCGGGACCTTCAGGTTCGGGCACACGATGAAGTCGCCCTCGCGGCAGGGCGCGCAGTGGCCGCAGCTGCCGCCGAACCAGCCGACGGCCACCCGGTCGCCGACCCGCCAGCCGCGCTCGTGGGTCCCCGGGCCCAGCTCCTCGACCTGCCCGGCGATCTCGTGCCCGGGTACCTCCGGGAACGTCACGCCCGGTAGTCCGGCGTTCACGAAGAGGGCGTCGCTGTGGCAGATCCCGCAGGCTTCCACGGCGATCCGCACCTCGCCGGGCCCTGGCTGCGGCACCTCCCGCTCGGCCAGCTCGAACGTGCCGCCCGGGGCGGTCACCTGCGCGACTCGGTAGGTACTCATGCGTCACTCCGGAGAACGGGTACATAGACCCCCCGGTCCAGCAGACCAGCTCCGGGCCGATCGCGCGCGTCGAACCCCGCGAGCCCAGCGATCACACCCCCGGTGACCTGGGGAAACGCGCCTCGACCGGGACCGAACCGGCCGGTGAGGCGGTCTCGGGGCGCCAGCCCTCCGGGCGCAGGATGCCCAGCAGTTGGCGGACCAGTTCGTCGACGACCTCGTCCAGGCTCGCATCCACCCAGCCGGCGCTCCAGTCGTGCAGCAGACCGTTGACGCTGCCGATGAAGGCCGTGGCCGCGAGGCGGTAGTCACGCGGTGCCGCCTCCCCGCGGGCCACCGCCGCGTCCGCCTCCGAGCGGATCAGGTCGACCCAGCGGGCCCGGCGGGCCAGCCGCTGCTCCTCCAGGCGGGCGCTGACGCCGATGATCTCCACGAAGGCGATCCGGATGCGGCGTGGGTCGGAGGTGACGTCGCGGGCGTAGGCGTGGAACAGCACGGCGACCCGCTCGGCCAGCGGCAGCCCCTCGGCCGCCGCGAGCGCGTCCAGCACCGCCTGTTCCGCCCAGCCGTTGACCTCCAGGTGCAGCGCGGCGAGGACGTCCTCCAGGGTGCGGAACTCCTCGTAGAACTGGCGGGTGGACAGGCCCGCGGCCTGGCTCAGCGCGGCGACCGTCGTGGCGCGGAAGCCCGGGCTGTCGCCGAACGTCTGCAGTGCCGCCGCCAGGAACCGGCGGCGCCGCTCGGCCTGCCGTTCCTCGGCGGACCTGCCGCCGTAGCGGCCCGTAGGCGCCTTGAGCCTCCCCGTCACGCTTCCCCCTCCGTCACCCACTGGTGGCCAATCTTGTCGTGCACACATCTTGTCGAGAAGGGCGCCCCCTCCTTACTTTTCAGTAAGTTCACTGTGAATCCGCCCGTGTTCAGATTTCCCCGAGGAAAGAGAGCAGTCATGCCTGCCTCCAGATCCAGGCACCTTTGCTCCGTGGCCGCCGCCCTCGTCCTGACCGTCGCCGGCCCGGCGACCGCCGCCTCCGCCGCCTCGTCCGACGCCTCGGATCTGCGCGAGGTGCTGTTCGTGGGCAACAACTGGGACGGCACCGCCGATGTCATCAAGTCCTCCGGCGACTTCGCGAAGGTCGGCCGGATCAACGTCATCCCGGACAAGGACCAGCGGATGGCGGAGATCAACGCGGACCCCATCAAGTGGATCTACTTCATGGCGATCCGCAACAGCGTCGGCGAGGGCCACGACCAGTTCGCCGACGACATGTACTCCACACCCGACGGCAAGTCGGTCGTCGTCTCCCGCCCGAGCTTCGCCGACGTCGTGTCCATCGACCTGGCCACCGGGAAGATCAACTGGCGTGTCCCGGTGTCCGGTTACCGGGCGGACCACATGGCCGTCTCGCCGGACGGCGCCCGGGTGGCCGTCTCCGCCTCCACCGCGAACACCGTGCACGTGCTGGACATCGGCACGGGCAGGCAGCTGGGGTCGTTCGCGACCGGCGACAAGCCGCACGAGAACATCTTCACCAAGGACGGCAAGTACATCTGGAACATGGCCATCGGGGACGTCAACACTGCTCTGGACGACCCGGGCTGGGACTGGACGAAGGGCGACCGGCACATCACGGTCGTGGACGCGACCACGTACAAGCAGGTCAAGGTCATCGACATGCGCCAACGGCTGGACGCGATCGGGCTGAAGGACTTCTCCGACGCCGTGCGGCCGGCCGTCTTCTCCCCCGACGAGTCGAAGCTGTACTTCCAGGTGTCGTTCTTCAACGGGTTCCTGGAGTACGACGTGGCCGCCGACAAGATCACCCGGGTGAAGACGCTGCCGAAGAACCCGGCGACCAGCGAGGACCGCACCACCTGGGTCAACGACTCGCGCCACCACGGCATCTCGATGAACCCCGCGGGCACCAAGCTGTGCGTCGCGGGCACCATGGACGACTACGCCACGGTGGTGGACCGCGCCACCCTCCAGGAGGGCACGCCGGTCCCGGCCTCCAAGCCGTACTGGGCCACGGTCAGCGGCGACGGCAAGGACTGCATCGTCTCCGAGAGCGGCGCCGACCAGGTCACGGCGATCGACTTCGCCACCGGCCGGAAGGTGACGTCGATCCCGGTCGGCGACCATCCGCAGCGCGTCCGGCTGGGGCATGTGCAGGCCGACTGGACGGGCCCGAGCGGAAGTTGAGCCGCTGCCGTACGGCCTCCGGGGTGCCCCACGCACCCCGGAGGCCGTACCGCTGTCAGAAGTGCGCCTTCGCCCAGGAGGCCAGCTCGGACCCGGCGGCGCTGAGCAGGTCCGCCGAGGGCGCCGTGGCCCCGTTGGTCACCAGGGCGTAGTGCAGGACGCCGGAGTCCGAGTCGGTCAGCAGCAGTCGGCGGCTGCCGGTGCCGCCCGGCTCCGGGGCCACACCGACCGGGGTCCGGTCGGTGTACGCGGGCGGTGCGTAGGCCGTGCCCAGGTCGGAGACCACGGTCGTCGCCGAGCTGGGGAAGGTCGCCGGCAGGTGCAGTTCGGTGGGTGCGGTGCCGCTGCCGGAGCGCCACACCAGCAGCCCGTACTGGCCCGAGCCCACCAGCCGTGCCACGTTCGGCAGCGAACTCGGTACCGGGTTCCAGGTCAGGGTGGTCGAGCCGTCCCGGGAGCGGTCCTCGTAGGTGAAGGCGAGCGTCGAGCCGGCGGTGGCGCTGGGGTAGACGCGGTCGAGCAGCCGGGCGTCCTGACGCAGGGTCGCGTTCCCGGAGTCGTCGAGCCTCACGGCGGAGAGGTCCTCGTCGTTCCAGGCGTCGCCGGAGGTGCGGAGCTTGTCGGGGTTGCCGTTCATCAGCTCGTGGTGGCGGCCGTTGTAGAGGTCCCACTGCCACTGCGAGCCGGACAGCACCGGGCCGGAGGCGGCCGGGCTGGTCCACCAACTCGCCCCGGGGACACGGGAGTCGAGCGCCTGGTACATCGCCTTGAGCACGGTGGGCGCCTTGTCGGACACCGTGCCGGACAGCGGGTGCCCGAACTCGCTGACCACGGCCGCGGTCCCGGCGGCCGAGGCCCGGTCGCGGACGGCACCGAAGTCGGAGGCGTACTGGCCGTCGGCCGCCTTGCCCCACATCAGGATGCCGGAGATGGCCTTCTGGTCGTAGAAGTGGGTGTTGAAGACATAGCGCGGGCCGAGCGTGCCCGCGTCCAGCAGTCCGCCCTCCTGCTTCTGGGTGGAGATGTTCGCGTTCCAGAAGAGGTTGGGCTCGACGAAGGCGGGCTTGTCCTGCCAGCCGGCGGTGTCCATGCGGGCGCGGAACTTCACGTAGAACGGCCAGAGCAGGTCGCGTTCCCAGGTGCGGGAGGTCTGCCCGGAGTCGTAGCTGCCCGCGTACGGCTCGTTGTACGGGTCGAAGCCGACGACGCCGGCGAACTCGCCGTCGGTGAGGTGCTGCTGGAGGTAGGCCATGGTCGCCTGAGCCGTGGCGAGGAAGGCGTCCTGCAGACCGTGGCTGTTGTGCCAGAAGTCGTACTGCGCCTTCTGCACCGCCGCGTTCTGGGTGATGTTCTGACCCCAGAAGAGGCAGATCCCGCAGGACTCCTTGGGGTAACTTCCAGCGTCCACCGCCCACTCGGGTGCCCCGTCGCCCGTGTACCAGCTGCCGGAGTTGAAGAGGTGGCGGGAGTGGAGGTCCTGGTGGAAGTCGGGGTAGACGCGGATGCCCGCGTCCAGGAAGGCGCGCATCTGCGCGGTGACCGCGGCCAGGTAGGCGGTGTCCACCTGGCCGCGCCCGGGTTCGGCGTGCGCCCAGGAGAGCAGGAAGCGGACCGCGTTGCCGCCGCCGAGGGCACGCAGCGCGGTCGCCGACCTGCGGGCGTCGGCGACCGACGCGAAGGGCAGGCCGCCGTTCTCCTCCAGCTTGGTCTCGCCGGAGACGTTGTAGCCGCGCAGCACGACCTCGCGGCCCTGGCCGTCGGTGAAGCGGCCGTTCTGGACGGTGAGCGGGGTGCCGTCGAACCAGAGCGAGTCGGAGGGGGCGGCAGGGGTGGCGGCGGTGGCGGGCGGGGCACCCGCCACCGTCAGGAGTCCGCAGAGGACGACCAGGACAAGAAGCACACGCGCCCTGATGGTGGACATGTACACCACAGTCCGGGGATGCCGGGACAGCGTCAATACTCCTGACTCAGAAGTAAGTTGACTCTCAGTCAGCACATTCGTCTCAGTCGCCCACCCGGCGCGTGACGTTCAGCAGGTACTCCTTCCGGTTGAGCGGGTTGTGGTCGGTGCGCGGGCGTTCGGGCAGCGGGCCGCGGGTGACCGGTGCGTAGTGGTCGAAGGCGGACTCCAGCTCGCCCTCGCCGCGGGTCAGCCCCGGCAGCCGCTGCTCCAGTTCATGGACCCGGGCGGCGGGCACGGCACCCTCCAGGACACCTTCCTGTCCGTGCGCCTCGGTGCTCTCCGCCACCGCGCCCAGCCGGGCCAGCACCGGCAGCAAGGCGCCCAGCGTGTCCGCCGGGGTCTCGATGCGGAAGCGGTGCATCGGCTCGTAGACCTGGGTGCCCGCCCGGCGCAGCGCCTCGGCCAGGACGAGCGGGGTCAGGCCCCGGAAGTCGTAGCCGGTGCTCGACATGCTCTTGTCGAAACCCTGATGGGCATGGCTCTGCCGGGGCGAGTAGCCGGAGTGGGTCATGGTGACGGTGCAGTCGGGGATCTGCCAGCCGTGCAGGCCCTGGCCGAGCGTCTCGCGGACGGTGTCCTCGACGGCTTTGAAGAAGGCGTACGGCATGGAGCCCAGCTCCACCTCCAGCCGGAACCGCACGCCGGAGCCGGGCGGGGCGGGGTCGACACGCAGGCCGACGGTGGCCAGGAAGGGGTTGGAGTCCTTCTTGTTGAACTCCACGGCCTGCCCGGCGCCGACCGGCCGTTCGATGCACAGGGTGGTGGTCTCCCGGAAGGTGACGTCCAGGCCGTACTCGTCGGCGAGGGTCGCCTGGATGACCTCCTTCTGCACTTCACCGTAGAGGGAGACCGAGGTCTCCCCCCGCAGCTCGTCGTGGCGGACGCCGATGAGCGGGTCCTGTTCGGCCAGCTGGGTGAGCGCGAGATGCAGGGAGCGCCGGTCCGTGCCGGCCCCCGGGACGACGACGCTCTCCAGGGTGGGCGGCGCGAAGTGGTGCTCGTAGACCCGCCCCGGCACACCGATCGCGTCACCGATCCGGATGCCGGCGAGTCCCCACACCTTGGCGATCCGCCCGGCGCCGACCCGGTCCTGCCGGAGGTCGGTGCCGTTCTCGAAGACGGTGAGTGCGGTGACCCGCCCCTCCGCCCGAGCGCCCTTGCCCCCCTTGCTCTCCCTGCCCTCCTTGCCCTCCTTGCCGTTCTTGCGGCCGACGCCGCCCGCCTCGCGACCGTCCCCGAACAGAACCCGCTCACGCACACGCAGCGCGCCGGAGAGGATCCGCGCATAGGCGATCTTCTCCCCGGCCGGGCCCCGCTCGACCTTGAACACCGTGCCGGACAGGGGGCCGTCCGGGTCGCCGGAGGCGGTCGGCAGCAGGCGTTCGATGCCGGTGATCAGCTCGGGCACGCCGGCGCCGGTGATGGCTGAGCCGAAGTAGACCGGGTGGACCAGGGCCCGCCCGGTCTGGGTGGCGAGGGCGGTGTGGAGGCGGGTGTCGGAGACATCGCTGGCCACGTAGGCGCGAAGCAGGTCGTCGTCGTGGTCGGCGAGCGTGTCCAGGGCTGACGGGAGGAGGCGGGGGACGAAGCGAGCGTCGCGGGTACCGAGCGCTGCGGCCGTCCCCATGGGTACGAGCGGTACGGCCAGCCTGCGGGTGAGGTCGCGCAGGACCGCCTCCTCGCGGGCGCCCCGCCGGTCGATCTTGTTGACGAAGACGAGCGTGGGGATGCGCAGCCGACGCAGGGTCCGCATCAGCACCCTGGTCTGCGCCTGGACGCCCTCGACGGCCGAGACGACCAGGACGGCGCCGTCCAGCACGCCGAGCACCCGCTCCACCTCGGCGATGAAGTCCGGGTGACCGGGGGTGTCGATGAGGTTGACCGTCACCGAGTCGAGCGGGAACGACACGACCGCCGACTTGATGGTGATCCCGCGCTGCCGCTCCAGCGCGAGGGTGTCCGTCCGGGTGCTGCCGTCGTCGACGCTGCCGACCTCGTCGGTGACTCCGGCCGCGTGCAGCAGCCGTTCGGTCAGGCTGGTCTTACCGGCGTCTACGTGCGCGAGAATTCCGAGATTGAGCAAGTGCACTGAGCGTGATGTCCTTCGGCATGGGTGGGATTCCTTCCTGGGTGGACATGCACGCAGTGCGCATTGCTGGTCCTCTCTGGGTGACGTCGGGTCAGGGGAAGTGCAGCAGGGCCGCTCCTTGACAGCAATGGATTAATGTTCAACAAAAGCCCCGCCGCAGCACTCGCCGCCTCCGGAGCGCGGCCATAGAGTGACCTACATCACGTCGATCTGGCTGATTCTCACTCCTGCCCGCACGGTCTGGAGGGCACATGACCCACATCAAGGTGAACGTGGACGGCACGGCGTACGAGGACGACGTCGAACCCCGTCTGCTCCTGGCCCACTACCTGCGCGACCGCCTCGGCCTGACCGGCACCCCGATCGGCTGCGACACCTCGAACTGCGGCGCGTGCACGGTCGACCTGGACGGGGCGACCGTCAAGAGCTGCTCGGTGCTGGCCGTGCAGGCGGACGGCGGCACGGTCACCACCGTCCAGGGGCTGGCCAAGGACGGCGAGTGGACCGAGCTGCAGCACGCCTTCCACGAGCGGCACGCTCTCCAGTGCGGCTTCTGCACCCCGGGGATGATCATGGCGGCGCGCGATCTGCTGCGCGAGAACCCGCACCCCACCTCGGACGAGGTCCGGGAGGCCCTGGAGGGCAACCTGTGCCGGTGCACGGGCTACCAGAACATCGTCCGCGCGGTGCTCGCCGTCTCCGGGCAGCAGCTCCCCGAGGAGGCCACGGCATGACCGATCAGGCCGTAGAACACGAGGTGGGCCGGCCCCGGCTGCGCAAGGAGGACGCCCACCTGGTCACGGGCCAGACCAACTGGACCGACAACATCCAGGTCGCCGGACTGCTGCACCTGGCTGTCCTGCGAAGCCCGATGGCCCACGCCCGGGTCACCCGCGTCGACGTCTCTCCCGCCCTGGAACGCCCCGGTGTCGTAGCGGCGTTCAGCGGCGCCGACCTCGCCGAGGGAATGGGCTCCCTGCCCTGCGCCTGGCCGGTGACCGAGGACATCGTGCACCCCGACCACCCGCCGATCGCCGTCGACGAGGTCCGCTACGCCGGTGACCCGGTGGCGGTCGTGGTGGCCCGCGACCGGTACGCGGCCGCCGACGCGCTGGAGGCCGTCGAGGTCGACTACGAGCCGCTGCCACCGGTCCTGGACCTGGAGGCCGCGCTGGCGGACGGCGCCCCGCTGGTCCACTCCGACAAGGGCACCAACCACTGCTACACCTGGCCGCTCGCCACCGGCGAGAGCTTCGAGTCGGTCCGGCAGCGCGCCGACGTCACGCTCAAGCGCCGCTACCACCAGCAGCGGCTCATCCCCAACGCCATGGAGCCGCGCGCGGTCGTCGTCACCCCGCTCGCCGCCTCCGGCGAGTACACCGTCTACTCGGCGACCCAGATCCCGCACATCCTGCGGATCATGCTCGCCGTGGTCACCGGGATCCCCGAGCAGAAGCTGCGCGTGGTCGCCCCGGACGTGGGCGGCGGCTTCGGCTCCAAGCTCCAGGTGTACGGCGAGGAGGCCCTCGCGCTGGCTGTCGCGCGCAAGCTCGGCCGTCCGGTGAAGTGGACCGAGTCCCGCTCCGAGGGCTACCTCGCCACCCACCACGGCCGCGGCATGATCCAGGACGTGGAGATCGCCGCCACCCGGGACGGAAAGCTCCTCGGCCTGAAGGTCGACCTGCTCGCCGACATGGGCGCCTACCTGATGCTCGTCACCCCGGGCATCCCGATCCTCGGCGCCTTCATGTACCCGGGGATCTACAAGATGGACGCCTACGAGTTCAACTGCACCGGCGTCTTCACGACCCGCACGCCCACCGACGCGTACCGCGGCGCCGGACGCCCGGAGGCGACCTTCGCCATCGAGCGGATCATGGACGAGCTGGCCGCCGAACTCGGCCTGGACCCGGTGGAGGTGCGGCGCCGGAACTGGATCCGGCACGAGGAGTTCCCGCACACCTCGATCGCCGGGCTGACCTACGACAGCGGCAACTACGAGGCGGCGACCGAGAAGGCGCTGGCCCTGTTCGGGTACGACGACCTGCGCGCCGAACAGCACAGGCGCAACGAACGCGGCGACCCCGTACGCCTCGGCATCGGCGTGTCGACGTACACCGAGATGTGCGGACTCGCGCCGAGCCGGGTGCTGCGCGACCTGCGGTACGGGGCCGGCGGATGGGAGGCGGCGAGCATCCGCATGCTGCCCACCGGCAAGGTCGAGGTGGTCACCGGCACCAGTCCGCACGGGCAGGGCCACGAGACCTGCTGGAGCCAGATCGCGGCCGACGTGCTGGGCGTGCCGTTCGAGGACGTCGAGGTGGTGCACGGCGACACCCTGGCGGCCCCGCAGGGCATGGACACCTATGGCTCGCGGTCGCTGGCCGTCGGCGGCGAGGCCGTGCACCGGGCGGCGACGAAGGTGGTCGAGAAGGCGCGGAAGATCGCCGCGCATCAGCTGGAGGCGAGCGAGCAGGACCTGGAGTTCACGAACGGCGTGTTCTCCGTGAAGGGCTCCCCGGAGGCGCAGAAGACCATCCAGGAGATCGCCTTCGAGACCTTCACCTCGCACGATCTGCCCGACGGCGTCGAGCCGTCCATCAACGCCGAGACCCTGGTCGACCCGGAGAACTTCTCCTACCCGCACGGCACCCACCTGTGCGCGGTCGAGGTCGACACGGAGACCGGGCAGACGCGGATCAGGTCGTACGTCTGCGTCGACGACGTCGGCCGGGTCGTCAACCCGATGATCGTCGAGGGCCAGGTGCACGGCGGTCTCGCGCAGGGCATCGCACAGGCGCTGTACGAGGAGGCCGTGTACGACGACGAGGGCAACCTGGTCTCCGGCACGATGGCCGACTACCTCGTGCCGTCGGCGGCGGACCTGCCGGAGTTCGTGACCGACCGGACGGAGACGCCGGCGGTCTCGAACGCCATGGGCGTCAAGGGAGTCGGCGAGGCCGGGACGATCGCGTCGACGCCCGCCGTGGTCAACGCCGTGGTGGACGCGCTCAGGCCGCTGGGCGTGCACGACGTACGGATGCCCTGCACCCCCGAGCGGGTGTGGCGAGCGGTGAGGGAGGCGTCGGCATGATTCCCCCGGTGTTCGAGTACGCCCGGCCGGCCAGCGTCGACGAGGCGGTGCGCGCGCTCGCCGACGCGGGCGAGGAGGCGAAGGTGCTGGCCGGCGGGCAGAGCCTGCTGCCGCTGCTGCGACTGCGGCTCGCCTTCCCGGAACTGGTCGTGGACGTGGGCCGGATCCCGGAGCTGCGCGGGGTCCGCGAGGACGGCGACACCCTCGTCATCGGCGCCCTGACCACGCACCACGACGTGATCCGTGACCCGCTGGTGCGCCGGCACGCCGGTCTGCTCGCGGAGGCGACGGCCACCGTCGCCGACCCCGCGGTACGGCACCGGGGCACCCTGGGCGGCTCGCTCGCGCACGCCGACCCCGCCGGCGACCTGCCCGCGGTGCTGCTGGCGATGGACGGCGAGATGGTCGTCGCCGGGCCGAACGGGCGTCGGACGATCCCGGCCCGGGACTTCTTCGTCGACTACCTCCAGTCGGCCCTGGCACCCGACGAACTCCTGGTGGAGGTGCGGGTGCCGAAGGCGGACGGCTGGGGCTTCCACTACGAGAAGTTCCACCGGGTCGCGCAGGCCTGGGCGATCGTCGGCGTCGCGGCGCTCGTACGGCGCGACGACGGACGGATCGCCGAGGCACGCATCGGACTCACCAACATGGGCGCGACCCCGCTGCGGGCCACGGCGGCCGAGGAGGCGCTGTCCGGTGCCGACGGTCCCGAGGCCGTGGCACGGGCCGCCGAGGCGGCGGCCGAGGGCACCCGGCCGTCGCAGGACCTGTCGGCCTCGCCCGAGTACCGGGAGCACCTCGCGCGGGTGCTGACCAGGCGGGCGGTGCTGACCGCCGGCGGAATGGGGTGAGCGCCGATCACCCGGATGGACGACCCGGAGCAGGTGCGGGCCCGCCTGGAGGAGACGGGGTACCTCGTCGACGAAGGGCTGGGCGTCACCTGCTTCCTGGCACTGAGGCTGCACCGGCCGCTCTTCTGCGAGGGCGACGCGGGCGTGGGCAAGACCGCGCTCGCTTCCGCCCTGGCCGAGGCGCTCGACGCGCCGCTGATCCGCCTGCAGTGCCACGAGGGCATCGACGCCTCCCAGGCCCTGTACGACTGGGACTTCCCGCGCCAGCTGCTGCATCTGAGGGCCGCCGAGGCGGCCGGCGTCCAGGACGCGGACCGTCTGGAGAGCGAGCTGTACGACCGGCGCTTCCTCGTCGCCCGGCCGCTGCTGCTGGCCCTGCAGACGCAGCCGTCGGTGCTGCTGGTCGACGAGATCGACCGGGCCGACGACGAGTTCGAGGCGTTCCTGCTGGAGCTGCTCTCCGAGTACTCCGTCACGATCCCGGAGCTGGGCACCCTGCGGGCCGAGAAGCCGCCGGTGGTTGTGCTGACCTCGAACCGGACCCGGGAGGTGCACGACGCGCTGAAGCGGCGGTGCCTCTACCACTGGTTCGACCATCCCTCCTTCGCCCGCGAACTGGCCATCGTCCGAACCCGCTTGCCCCAGGTGTCGGCACGCCTGGCCGAGCAGGTCACGGCACTCGTACAGGCTCTGCGGGGCGCGGACCTGCTCAAGCCGCCCGGGGTGGCCGAGACGATCGACTGGGCCGAGGCCCTCGACGCGCTGGGCGCGAGCGAGGTGGACGCGGAGCTGGCCGTGGCGACGCTGGGCTCGGCACTGAAGTACCGGGAGGACGTGGACCGGGCCCGGACGCTCGATCTCACGGCGGTCCTGGCGACACGGGGGACGTGAACGCCATGACCGGATCGGGGCGCAGGGGGAACGGGACTTCGGGGACCGGGGATCAGCCCCCGCGCGGTCCAGCCTGGCCAGGAGACGTGCCCCCCATCGGCCCGGCAGGGCCCGGCACGAGCGGAACGTCCGATCCCGTGGACCGACCTCCGGACGAACCGGAGGACCTGACCCCCCTCGGCCCGGCGACGCCCGACACGAACAAACCCCCCGATGCCACGGACCAACCTCCGGGCGGACCAGAAGACCTGACCCTCCCCGGCCCGCCGACGCCCGACACGAACGAACCCTCCAGTGCCGGGGACCGGCCTTCCGGCGAACCGAGGGGTGCGCCGGCCGGGATGGGTGGGGCCGCAGGGGCGGATGCCGTGCTGCTCGGGTTTGTGCGGGCGGTGCGGGCCGCGGGGGTCGACGCGAGCACCGAGCGGGCGTACGCCTTCCTGCGTGCCGTGGACGTGTTGCGGCCGGGGGTGCGGGCCGACGTGTACTGGGCGGGGCGGGCGACGCTGTGCGGCGGCCACGACGACCTGGAGCGGTACGAGCGGGTGTTCGCCGCCTACTTCGGGCCACCGGGCGAGCCCGCCCGGCAGGTGGTGCGGCACGCTCCCCCGCCACGGCTGCGGCTCGTCGTGCGGGACGCGCCCGCCGGGAGCCGTGCCCCGGGCGAGAGCGAGCCTTCCGGGCCGCCGACGGCCGCGCTCGCCAGTGCCACCGAGGTGCTGCGGCACCGCGACGTGGGCGAGCTGGACGCCGCCGAGCGCGCCCATCTCAACCGGCTGCTGGCCGCGTTCGCGCTGTCCGGGCAGACCCGGCGCTCCGCGCGGCGGCGCCCGGCCCGGCGCGGGGACGTCGACCCGCGCCGCACCGTACGGGAACTGCTGCGGCGGGGCGGTGAGCCGGCCCGGCTGCGGCGCCGCGCGCGCGTGGACCGGCCCCGCCGGATCGTGCTGCTCGTCGACGTGAGCGGGTCGATGGCGCCGTACGCCGACGCCCTGCTCAGGTTCGCGCACGCCGCGGTGCGCGGGGGCCGTACGGAGGTGTTCACGATCGGCACCCGGCTGACCCGGGTGACCCGGGAACTCTCGCACCGCGACCCGGACCTGGCGATGGCGGCGCTGGCGGCGGCCGTCCCCGACTGGCGCGGCGGCACCCGGCTGGGCGAGCTGCTGCGCGAGTTCCTGGGCCGCTGGGGACAGCGCGGCATGGCGCGCGGCGCGGTCGTCGTCCTGCTCTCGGACGGCTGGGAGCGTGATGATCCGGAGCTGCTGGGCGCTCAGATGCGCCGTCTGCACGGGCTGGCGCACCGGGTCGTCTGGGCGAACCCGCGCAAGGCACGCCCGGGTTACGCGCCCCTCGCGGCCGGGATGGCGGCGGCCCTGCCCAGCGTGGACGACTTCGTCGAGGGGCACAGCCTGGCAGCGTTGGAAACGCTGGCGGCGGTGGTGCGCGGGGCGGAGACCGAGAGGGTCCCGGTTGTCCGGGTGAGAGGAGCGGAGCGTGCGTGAGATTCTGCCGGCGCTGGAGCGCTGGTACGCGGCCCGGATCCCGTTCGGCCTGGCGACGGTCGTCGCGGTCAGCCGCAGCGCGCCGCGCGGCCCCGGCGCCGCCATGGCGGTGGGGTCGGACGACGAGGTCGTGGGAAGCGTGTCCGGGGGCTGTGTGGAAGGGGCGGTGTTCGAGCTCGCGCAGGAGGTGGTGGCGAGCGGCGAGGCCCGGCTGGAGACCTTCGGGTACAGCGACGAGGACGCGTTCGCGGTCGGACTCACCTGCGGCGGCGAGATCACGCTGCTGGTACGACCGGTGACGCCCGAGACCGACCCGGCGTTCGGGGCGGTCGCCGGGTCCGTCGCCGCGGGTGAGCCGGTGACCGTGGCCACGGTGGTCGACGGGCCCGCCCCGCGCGGGGCCACGCTGGCGGTCTGGCCGGACACCGCGGCCGGCACGCCCGGCAACGTCGGCACGCTGGGCACGACTGGGCTCGACGTCGCGGTCACCGCCGACGCACGCGGCGAACTCGCCCTCGGCGCCTCGGTGCTCAGGCACTACGGGCCGCACGGCGAGCGCCGCGAGGACGCCGTCACCGTGTTCCTGCAGTCGTTCGCGCCACCGCCGCGCATGCTGGTCTTCGGCGCGATCGACTACGCGGCCTCGGTGGCCCGCATCGGCGACTTCCTCGGCTACCGGGTCACCGCGTGCGACGCCCGCCCGGTCTTCGCCACGCCCAAGCGCTTCCCGCCGGGCGTGGAGGTCGTCGTCGATTGGCCGCACCGCTACCTCGGCAGCACGGACACCGACGAGCGCACCGTGATCTGCGTCCTCACCCACGACCCGAAGTTCGACGTGCCGTTGCTCGAGGAGGCGCTGCGCCGGCCGGCCGCCTACATCGGGGCGATGGGCAGCCGCCGTACCCACGACGAACGGCGCGCCCGGCTGACCGAGGCCGGTCTCACGGAGGCCGAGCTGTCCCGGCTGCGCTCGCCGCTCGGGCTCGACCTCGGCGCCCGTACGCCGGAGGAGGTCGCCGTGTCCGTCGCCGCCGAGATCGTCGCCCTGCGCTGGGGCGGCAGCGGCGCGCCCCTGACCACGACCGCGGGGGCCATCCACCCACGCGCCACAGCCTGAGTACGAGGAGGAAGTCATGGAGCTGCACCACGAGTTCACCGTCCCCGTCGCGGTCGACGACGCCTGGCGCGCGCTCCTCGACATCGAACGCGTCGCGCCCTGTCTGCCGGGCGCGGTGGTGGAGGAGTACGACGGCAAGACCGTGACCGGCTCGGTGAAGGTCAAGGTCGGCCCGGTCACCCTGACCTACCGGGGTACCGCGGTCTTCGAGGAGCAGGACGCGGCGGCGCACCGGATGGTGCTGGTGGCGAGCGGCCGGGAGACCCGGGGGCAGGGCACCGCGCGGGCGACGGTCACCGGAACGCTGAGCGGGCGCGACGGCGGTACGGCGGTGTCGGTGCGGACCGATCTGACGGTGACCGGGCGGCCGGCGCAGTTCGGCCGCGGTCTCCTGTCGGAGGTGGGCGACCGCCTGGTGGGCCAGTTCGCGGCCTGCCTCGCCGAGCGGCTGACCGAGCGCCCCCCACGGCTCACCGGCACCGGCGAGCAACAGGAACCGCCCGCCGAGGAGGAAGTGGCCGAGCCGCTCGACCTCCTGCGAGTGGCCGCGGTACCGGTGGCCAAGCGAGCCGCGGAGGCGGCCGTGGTGTTCGCCGTGCTGGTGATGGTCGCCGCGGGGGCGCGGCGGTGCAGGCGGGCCCGGCACCGGTAGTCGTGGGCCCGTCTCCCGCGCGGGGATCAGGCGCCCTCGGCCACCAGTGCGTGCAGATGCTCGTCGTGCCAGCCGTCGGCGTGCAGCAGGGAGGAGCGCATCGTGCCCTCGAAGACATAGCCGGCCTTCTCCGCGACTCGGCAGGACGCCGGGTTGCCGACCGCGTGGCACAGCCGCAGACGGTGCAGGCCCAGGTCGTCCAGCGCCCACCGGCTCAGTCGCCGGGCCGCCTCCACGACGATGCCGCCACCGCGCGCCTCGGGCAGCACCCAGTACATGATCTCGGCGCTGCCGCCCGCCAGATCGACGTTGTGAAAACCGGCGAGCCCCAGGGGCGGGCCGCCGGGCCGGGCGATCGCCCATACGGCACCGGTCTCGGCGCGCCACCGCTCGTGCATGCGCTCGATCCGGGCCCGGGCCTCGTCACGGGTGCGGACGGAGAACAGGTTCCACAGCTGGATCGCCGGGTCCGACCCGGCGGTGAGCAGCGCGTCGGCGTCGGCGTCGGCGGTCCGCCAGGGCCGAAGCTTCAGGCCGCCCGGCAGTTCGAGGACGGGCTGGTCGCGCTCGGCCATGCTTCCCGTGGGTACGACGTCGGGTATGTCGTAGTCGGAGATCATCGACGCATCGTGCCACAGGCCGGCTACTGCCGGGGCAGCCGCCGCAGAGTGACGTCGGTGAGTGCGCCGTCGGCGACGGTCGCCGTGAGGTAGGTGCAGTGCGGCTGGCGGCGGCGGTCGGTCGGGGAGCCGGGGTTGAGCAGCCGCAGCCCGCCGGGGGCGACGGTGTCCCACGGGATGTGGCTGTGGCCGAAGACCAGCACGTCCAGGTCGGGGAAGCGGGCGGCACAGCGGGCCTCGCGCCCCTGCGCGGGGCCGGTCTCATGCACCACGCCGAAACGCAGGCCGCCCAGTTCGGCGTACGCCACCTCGGGGAGCCGGGCCCGCAGCTCGGGGCCGTCGTTGTTGCCGTACACGCCGATCAGCCGCCGGCTGCGGCTCTCCAGCAGGTCGAGGGTGGCGGTGTCGACCCAGTCCCCGGCGTGGAACACGACGTCCGCATGCGGGAGTTCGGCGAGCAGCTGGTCCGGGAGCCGCTTGGCGCGCTGGGGGAGGTGGGTGTCCGACATCAACAGGAGACGCACCCCACCAGCATAGATGCGAACAGAGAAACAGATCTTCAGGTGAGGCTGAACAGTCTGGGCTGGACAGTTCCCACTGACGGTTCTACGCTGACGGCATGGCTCACATCTCGGACTCCGCCGCCCGCACCGCGCGCGACCTGCGTGTGGTGTTCAGCCGGCTGCGGCGCCGTATCCGCGAGGTCGCGCAGGACTCCGACCTGACCCCGTCGCAGGAGTCGGCGCTCTCCCTGGTCGGCAAGCACGGCGCGGCCACGGCGAGTGCCCTGGCCGCCGCGGAGGGCGTGCGGCCCCAGTCGATGGCGACCACGCTGGCCGCCCTGGAGCAGCACGACCTGATCCGGCGTGCCCCCGACCCCGACGACGGCCGCCGCCAGCTGGTCACCCTGACCGAGGTCGGCCGGGCCCGGGTCGAGGGCAACAAGCAGCTGCGCGAGGAGTGGCTGGCCCGCGCCTTCGAGGACCGCTACACCGAGGAGGAACGGCAGACGGTCCTGAAGGCGCTGGAGCTGCTGGAACGGCTCTCGCAGCCCTGAGACCAACAACTCACCCCCCGAAAGGCCTGATCGACCCATGTCCGTCAGCACCCTCGACCCCCGTACCGCGCTCGTCGTGATCGACCTGCAGAGCGGCATCGTGGGCATGCCCACCCAGCCGTACGCCGCCGCGGACGTGGTGGCCCGTACGACCGAACTCGCCGACGCCTTCCGGGCCCGCGACCTGCCCGTGGTCCTGGTCCGGGTCTCCTTCGCACCCGACTGGGCGGACGCCGTCCCCGGCCGGACCGAGCGCCAGGCGCGCGGTCTCGCCTTCCCGGAGGGCTGGGACGTCATCGTCGACGAACTGTCCGGCCACCCCGGCGACATCCACGTCACCAAGCACAACTGGAGCGCCCTGTACGGCACCGACCTGGACGTCCAGCTGCGCCGGCGTGGCGTCACCCAGATCGTGCTGGCCGGCATCGCCACCAGCATCGGTGTCGAGTCCACCGCCCGCGACGCCTACGCCCACGGCTACCACGTCACCCTCGCCACCGACGCCATGGCCGACAGCGACGCCGAGGCACACCGGGGCAGCGTCGAACGGATCTTCCCGCGGCTCGGCGAGAGCGGTACGACGGCCGAGATCCTGGAGCTGCTCGCCAAGACCCACGCCTGACCGGCCAGTTGGGGCATCCCTTGTGCGGGCGGACGGTCGTCCGCGCAAGGGCCCGGGTTAACATTCGGCCACGCGCACCGTGCCCGAGGTGCTGACCGTCGCGCTGCCGTTGTACGTCCCGGACACCACCGAGGTCCTGGTGCGGCTCGCGGACAGCACGTCGCACCGCACCTTCGACCGGGCCGCGGCGCTGACCCCGGCGAACGGCGCGCGGTCGCTGCTGGAGGTGCGGGTGCCGGTGCCGCTCCTGAGGAACGCCAGGTGGCGGGCCGCGCTTGTGCCGCCCCGGGACGGCGGGCAGGAGCGCGTGCTCGGGCTGCCGCTGCTGTTGAAGGTGGGCCGCAGGCCCGGTGCGGTGGAGGTGACGCCCACGGCACCCCCCGGCCTCCCGCAGCGGCTACTGCGCGCGGCACGGCGGGTGCTGGGAGCCGTGCTGAAGAAGACGACCGGGAGGGTGTGACGGAGTGCGGCAGCTGGGCATAGCGGACACCTGGGTGCTGGAGCCCAAGGTGTTCCTCGCGCCCTTCTCGATCACCAAGGGCGTGGGTGATCTCCAGCTCGCCCCACCGGGACGGGCCGATCGCGCGCACCGCGTGGTCGAATCCCGAGCCTTCATTGGCCATACCCCAACGGCGATCGTCCGGATCGGACCTTCGTTTGTCCTACTGGTTCGTCACGAGGGTGTGGCTCCGGTGCCGTCGGCGGTTCATGTGGTGTCCATGCGGTAGCGTCACCGGCGATGACGGAACTACCCGACATTTCCGACACAGGAAAGATCGTCGCGCGGTACACGGCCCCCGCCCCGCGGCCCGGCCGGACCCTGCTGCGCTGGGCCTGCACGACCGATCACAAGGTGATCGGCCGGCTCTACATGGTCACGGCGTTCTGCTTCTTCCTCTTCGCCGGACTGCTGGCCCTCGCGATGCGCGCCGAACTGGCCCGGCCGGGGCTGCAGTTCCTGAGCGAGCAGGGCTACAACGAGTTCTTCACCATCCACGGCACGACCATGATGCTGCTGTTCGCGACGCCGATGTTCGCCGGGTTCACGAACGCCGTGATGCCACTTCAGATCGGCGCGCCGGACGTGGCCTTCCCGCGGCTGAACGCGCTGTCCTACTGGATGTACCTGTTCGGCGGGCTGATGGTGGTGTCCGGGTTCCTGGTGCCGGGCGGTGCGGCCGCGTTCGGCTGGTTCGCGTACGCGCCGTTGAACGCCGCCTACTTCTCCCCCGGTGCGGGCGGCGACCTGTGGGCGATGGGGCAGGTGGTGGCCGGTGTGTCGACGACGCTGGGCGCGGTCAACTTCATCGCGACGATCGTGTGCCTGCGCGCGCCGGGCATGACCATGTTCCGGATGCCGATGTTCACCTGGAACGTGCTGTTCACCTCGATCCTGATCCTGCCCGCGTTCCCGGTGCTGGCGGCGGACCTGCTGGCGCTGGAGTCGGACCGGAAGTTCGGCTCGCACGTCTTCGACGCGGCGAACGGGGGCGCGCTGCTGTGGCAGCACCTGTTCTGGTTCTTCGGGCATCCCGAGGTGTACATCGTGGCGCTGCCGTTCTTCGGGATCATCTCGGAGATCATCCCGGTCTTCTCCCGCAAGCCGCTGTTCGGCTATCTGCCGATGATCGGGGCGACGATCGCGATCACCATGCTGTCGGCGGTGGTGTGGGCGCACCACATGTTCGCGACCGGTGCGGTGCTGCTGCCGTTCTTCTCCATCATGTCGTTCCTGATCGCGGTGCCCACGGGCATCAAGTTCTTCGCCTGGATCGGGACGATGATCCACGGGTCGGTCTCGTTCGAGACGCCGATGCTGTGGTCGCTGGGGTTCCTCGTGTCCTTCCTGACGGGCGGGCTGAGCGGGGTGCTGATCGCCTCGCCGCCGCTGGACTTCCACCTGACCGACTCGTACTTCATCGTCGCGCACCTGCACTACGTGCTGTTCGGGACGGTGGTGTTCGCCATGTTCGCCGGCTTCTACTTCTGGTGGCCGAAGTTCACCGGGAAGATGCTGGACGAGCGGCTCGGGAAACTGCACTTCTGGCTGCTGTTCCCGGCGTTCCAGCTGACCTTCTTCGTGCAGCACTGGCTCGGCGAGGCGGGGATGCCCCGCCGGTACGCGGACTACCTGCCCTCGGACGGCTTCACGCTGCTCAACACCCTCTCGTCATCGGGGGCGTTCCTGCTCGGCATCTCCACGCTGCCGTTCCTCTACAACGTCTGGCGCACCTCGACCAAGGCCGAGAAGGTCACCGAGGACGACCCGTGGGGGTGGGGACGGGGCCTGGAGTGGGCGACGTCCTGCCCGCCGCCACGCCACAACTTCCACGCGCTGCCCCGGGTGCGGTCGGAGTCGCCGGCGTTCGACCTGCATCATCCGGAGGTCGTGCGGCAGGCGGAGGAGGAGGGCCTGCGATGAAGACCGAGGCGATGCTGTTCGGCGGGGTGGCCGTGTTCTTCGGCGGGTCCGCCGCCCTGTACGGGGTGTGGTCGCAGGACGACACGGGCACGACCGTGCTGGTCGTCGCGTTCGGGATGGCGGCGCTGGTGGCCTTCTTCTGTCTGATCCAGTACCGGCGCCGGGGGAAGCGGGCGCAGGACCTTCCGGACGCGGAGGTGGCGGACGGGGCCGGGCCGGTGGCGTTCTTCCCGCACGAGAGCCTGTGGCCGATCGTCACCGCACTCGGGTTCGCGGTGGCGGCGACCGGCGTGGTCTTCGGGCTGTGGCTGTTCCTCATCGGTCTGGGTGTTCTGGCGCGCGGGGTTTTCGGGATGGTGTTCCAGTACGTGCACCGGTGAGCGGCCTGCGCGGCGCGCCGGGCCGGAACCGCTCGACGGGCTCGTGGCCGCTCTCGTAGCCGCCGGTCACGCTCTGGCGGATCTCGCCGGTGGACACGCCCTCGGCGAGGCGCGCGCACTCGGCCTCCGTCAGTGCCCGGCACAGCCAGCGGGTCACCACGAAGGCGAGGACCGGCGCGACCACGAGGGCCACGCGCAGCCCCCAGGTCAGGACGTTGACGGAGATGCGGAAGGTCTGGGCGATGATGTCGTTGCCGCCGGCCAGCAGCAGCACGGCGTAGAAGACGGTGCCCGCCACTCCGAGGCCGGTGCGGACGGGGCGCTCGCGCGGCCGGTCGCACAGGTGCTGCTCGTACTGCCACTCCCCCGTCAGGCGCTGCTCCACGAACGGGTAGGCGTACAGCACGGTGAAGAGCAGCCCGGGCAGGACGACGGCCGGGAGCAGCACGTTCCACATGAGGGTGTGTCCCGCGAAGTTGGTCTCCCACGGCGGCACCAGCCGCAGGGCGCCCTCCAGGAAGCCGACGTACCAGTCGGGCTGGGAGCCGGTGGAGACCACGTCGGGGCGGTAGGGGCCGTAGTTCCAGATCGGGTTGATCTGGGCGAGGCCGGACAGCAGCACGAGCACGCCGGAGATGGTGAGGGCCAGCCCTGAGGTGAGGGCGGTGAAGTGCGGGAAGAGCGGCTTGCCGAGGGCGTTGCGGTTGGTGCGGCGGGGGCCGCGCCACTGGGTGTGCTTCAGGTAGAACACCAGGGTCAGATGCACCGTCACCAGGCCGATGAGCGCGCCCGGGAGCAGCAGGATGTGCACCGGGTAGAGCCGGGTGATGATGTCGTGGCCCGGGAACTGGCCGCCGAAGACGAAGAAGGCCACGTACGTCCCGACCACCGGCAGGGAGAGCATGATGCCCTGGGCGATGCGCAGGCCGGTGCCGGAGAGCAGGTCGTCGGGGAGCGAGTAGCCGGCGAAGCCCTCGGCGAGCGCCAGGACGAACAGGGTGAGCCCGATCGCCCAGTTCAGCTCGCGGGGCCGGCGGAAGGCTCCGGTGAAGAAGATCCGCAGCATGTGCAGGCCGATCGCGGCGACGAACACGAGCGCGGCCCAGTGGTGGGCCTGCCGGATCAGCAGTCCGCCGCGCACGTCGAAGCTGATGCGCAGGGTGGAGTCGAAGGCCGCCGACATGAGTACGCCCTGCAGCGGCTCGTAGGAGCCGTGGTAGACGACCTCGCGCATCTCCGGCTGGAAGAAGAAGGTCAGCCACACACCGGTCACGATCAGCACGAGCAGGCTGTAGAGGGCGATTTCGCCGAGCAGGAAGGACCAGTGCTCGGGGAACGCCTTGCGCAGCAGCTGCCCGCCCTCCAGGAAGGGCAGCCGGGCGTCCGCCGCGTCCGCGAGCCGCTCGGCTCGGCGGCCGGCTCGGCTCATGTGTCCTCCGCAGCCGCCGCCCGCTCCACCTCGGCCTCCACCTCGGCACGCGGCCGGTCCGTCTGCCGGGCGTAGTCGCTCACCGCGGTCTGCACGTCCCGCGCGAGCTCCCGCCAGGCACGCAGAGCCGTCTCGTAGGTGTCCGACTGGGCACCCGTCATCCCGTGCTCGGCGGGCGGGCCGTAGGTGTCGCGCAGTTCCTCGACCATGCGGTGCGCCGCGTCGGCCGCGCGCTGCTTCTCCACCAGTTCTTCGAAGGTGTGTGCCACGACAGGAGACCCTAGGCACGGCGGGCCTGCTTGCTCCTCCGACCTGCCGGGAGCGGCCCCGACCGGTACCCGACTGGCCGTCAGGCCTCGGGGGCGATGTCGGCCCACACCTGTTTGCCGCCGCTGACCGGCACCGTTCCCCAGGCCTCCGACACCGCCTCCACGAGCAGGATGCCGCGGCCGCCGGTGGCCTCCCAGCCGACGTTGGTGTTCTTGACGGGGCTGCGCGGCGAGGTGTCGGCGACGGCGAGCCGCAGCCGGTGGTTGACCAGACTGAGGTCGAGACGGACCTGACCGTCGGTGTGGACCAGGGCGTTGGTGACCAGCTCGGAGACGACCAGGAGGGCCGTGTCCATGGTGTCGGACGGGACGCCCCAGGTGCGCAGGGTGCGCCGGGTGAAGCGGCGGGCGTGCCGGACCGCTTCGGGGACCCGCCACACGGTCCAGGTCTCGCGCAGCGGGCGTACGGCCATGCCGTCGTAGCGCATCAGCAGCAGGGCGACGTCGTCGCCGCGGTGGGCGCCGGTGAGCAGGGCGTCGGCGACGAGGCCGAGGTGGCCGGGGTCGGCGGCGGCGAGTTCGCTCGTGAGCCGGTCGAGGCCCGCGTCGATGTCGGTCTCGGCGGACTCCACCAGACCGTCGGTGGTGAGCGCGAGGACCGTGCCGGGCTGGAGGCGGAGCGGGGTGATCGGGAACTCGGCCTGGGTGAGCACACCGAGCGGCGGGCCGCCCTCGGCCTCGACGATCTCGGTCGTGCCGTCGGGGTGGCGCAGCACCGGCGGCAGATGACCGGCGCGCACGCACCAGGCGGTGCCCTGCTCCATGTCGACGTCGACGTAGCAGCAGGTGGCGAAGAGGTCGGTCTCCATGTCCAGCAGCAGCCGGTTGGCGTGCGCGACGACCACGTCCGGGGTGTGGCCCTCGGCGGCGTAGGCGCGCAGGGCGGTGCGCATCTGGCCCATCAGGGTGGCGGCGCCCGCGTTGTGGCCCTGGACGTCGCCGATGACGAAGGCGACGTGGTTGTCGGCGAGCGGGATCACGTCGTACCAGTCGCCGCCGACCTCAAGACCCGCGGTGGTGGGCAGGTACCGGGCGACGGCGACCGCGCCGGGCAGCCGGGGCAGGCGGCGCGGCAGCAGGGTGCGCTGGAGCATGCCGACGAGTTCGTGCTCGGCGTCGAAGGCGTGGGCGCGCAGCAGGGCCTGCCCGGCGAGGCCGGCGGAGGCGGTGAGCAGCGCGCGCTCGTCGGGGGTGAACTCGTGCGGCTGGTCCCAGCCGACCAGGCAGGCGCCGGCCATGCGGCCGCCCGCGGGCAGCGGCAGCACGGCGAGGCCGCCGGGGCCGACGCCGGCGAGGGCGGGCTCCAGCGGGGAGCCCGCGGGCCAGATCCGGGTGCGGCCCTCGCGCAGGGCGGCGGCGAGGGTGGGCATGGCGCGTACCGGTGCGTCGGGCCATTCGGTGCGCCACTCGGAGCGCCACAGCTCGGGCCAGGCCTCGGGTTCGGGCGGGTCGAGGACGGTGACGACGAGGCGGTCGTTCTCCAGCTCGGCGAGGGCGATGCGGTCGGCCTTGAGGGGTTTGCGCAGGGCGTCGACGACGGCCTTGCCGACGTCCTTGACGGTGCCGGCCATGGCGAGGGCGGCGGCCAGCCGCTGCACGCGAGCCACGTCGGTGACGCCGGAGCGCACGGTGGAGGCGTCCGCGACGGTGCCGACGAGCCGGGCCGGGTGCCCCTCGCCGCCGGGCAGCAGCCGGCCGCTCAGCCGCAGCCACCTGGGCGGTCCGGAGGGCTGCAGGGCGCGGAACTCCAGCTCGCGGTCGCCGATGGACATGTGGTCGGCCTCGACCACCGACATCAGCGCGGGCAGGTCCTCGGGCACGGTGAGGGCGAGCAGTGTCTCCACCTTGCCGTCGAAGGTGTCCCGGCCGATCCCGAAGAGGCGCAGGATCTCGTCGCCGACCTCGACCCGGCCGCTGTCCATCGCCAGGCTGAACGCGTCGCCGGGCAGCTCGCCGGTGTCGGCGCCCGGGCCGGCCGGCACGGGCACGGCGACCGCGCGGGCGATCAGCTCCAGGCAGGCGCGGTCGTCGGTGCCGAATCCGCCCGGGTGCTCGCTGACGGCGAGCAGACAGCCGCTGCCGGCCGGACCGAGCGGCAGCGCACCGACGGAGAACTCGGCCGACGGAGTACGGCGCGCCTCGGCGCAGTCGGCCAGCTCGTCCGGGCCGAGCCATCGGGGCCGCCCGGTGCGGTGGGCCTCGGCGACCGGGGAGCCGCCCGTGGCCGGATAGCCGTCGCGCAGGCCGTACAGCGTGCGGGGCAGACCCGCCGACTCGGCCAGACACAGCACGGAGGGATCGGCGCCGGGCACGTAGACGCCCACGAACGCCGCCCCGGCGAACACGAGTGCCTGTTCGAGGACCCGGCGCAGCCGGTCGGGAGAGGCGGGCACGGCGATGAGTGTTTCAAGGGCGATTTCGGCACGCTCGGCTCTCGTTCTGCGCACCGCAGCACCCTCACTGGCCACTTGGCCATTACAGCGCGTATGAGCCGCCTGCGCAGCCCCTGTGAAGGCTCCGCGTGCCGTCTGTGGAGACGCGGCTCGAAAGCCGCCGAACACATCTTTACCCATGCGTTCCGCACGGTGATCTCGTGACAGTCGTTACTGTCCGCGTCCGTCCGCCTGCTGCGAGTGTCTACCGGGTCAACCGAAGGAGGGGGCGCAAGACGCATGGACAAGCGGTACGAGGTGTACGCGCTGGCAGACGGGCACTTCTACGACACGCCCGACCGGCTCTCGGCGGCCGGGAGCGAGTCCGCACCGCTGTTCCCGACGGCGCGGCGCGCGGTCCCGGACGGCTGGCACGCGGTGCGCACCGGCGACTGGCTGACGCTGACCCCGCTCGGCGGGGACGGCGAGCCGCTCCCGTCGCCGGCCCAGGGCTGGAAGATCCACTCATCGGCGACGGCGGCCGACGCGGAGCGGATCGCCGGGATCGTGTGGGACTACTGCGTGCCGCGTCGCATCCCGTTCAAGTTCGTGCCGTCCCCGCATCTGCTGCACCTGCGCAACGCCAAGTACGCGGGCCGCGACATCAGCGGCAAGTTCGTCACCGTCTACCCCGCAGGCGAGGAACAGCTGCACGAGGTGCTGCGCGGGCTGGGCGCGCTGCTGGAGGGCTGCGAGGGGCCGTACGTCCTGACCGACCTGCGCTGGCACGACGGCCCGCTCTACGTCCGCTACGGCGCCTTCGCGCGCCGGTTCGTCGTCGACGAGCGCGGTTCGCTGGTCCTGGCCGTGACCGACGGCGAGGGGCGCCTGGTCCCGGACCGGCGGGCCCCTTCCTTCCAGGTGCCCGAGTGGGTGACGCTGCCGGAGTTCCTGCGCCCGCACCTGGAGGCCCGCAACACCACGACGGTGGGCGAGCTGCCGTACCGCATCGAGAAAGCGCTGCACTTCTCCAACGGCGGCGGGGTGTATGTCGGCACGGACACCCGGGACGGGCGCCGGGTGGTGCTGAAGGAGGGGCGTCCGCATGCGGGGCTCGCCGCCGACGGGGCGGACGCGGTGGAACGGCTGGCGCGGGAGAAGGCCGCGCTGGAGCGGGTCGCCGGGACGGGCGTGGTGCCGGAGGTGCGGGACTGGTTCACGCTCGGCGACCACCGGTTCCTGGTGATGGACTTCCTCGAGGGCCGCCCGCTCAACTCGTTCTTCGCCGAACGGCATCCGCTGCTCACGTCCGACCCGGATCCGGCGAAGGTGGCGTCGTACACGGCGTGGGCGCTGCGCATCCACGCGGCGGTGGAGCGGGCGGTGGCGGCGGTGCACGCGCGCGGGCTGGTCTTCCACGACCTGCACGTCTTCAACGTCATGGTCGCCCCGGACGAGGAGACGGTGTATCTCATCGACTTCGAGGCGGCCGCCCCGGCCGCGGAGAACGGCCGGCAGACGGTGGCCCACCCGGGCTTCTTCGCCCCGCCGGACCGCCGGGGCATCGATGTCGACCGGTACGCGCTGGCCTGTCTGCGCCTGGCCCTGTTCCTGCCGGTGACCACGCTGTTCGTGGTGGACCGCGGCAAGGCGGCCCATCTGGCGGACGTCATCGCGGAGCAGTTCCCGGACGTGCCGCGCGCCTTCCTGGACGAGGCGGTCGCGGAGATCACCCGGGACATCGCGGGCGGGCGAGCCCGTCGTACGTCCGCTCCGCCGGTGGTGCCGGGCGACTGGCCCTACAGCCGGGACTCCATGGTCAAGGCGATCCTCGCCGCAGCGACCCCGGAGCGCGACGACCGGCTCTTCCCGGGCGACATCGCCCAGTTCTCCGACGGCGGCGGCCTCGGACTCGCGCACGGCGCGGCCGGGGTGCTGTACGCGCTGGAGGTCTCCGGCGCCGGCCGGTACGACGAGGGCGAGCGCTGGCTGCTGGACCACACCGCCCCGCCGCCGCCCGGCACCCCGCTCGGCCTGTACGACGGTCTCGCGGGCGTGGCCCTGGTCCTTGACCGGCTCGGCCACCGGCAGCGGGCGCTGGAGCTGATCGGCGGCGTGCTGCGGGAGAACTGGCGCAACCTCTCCTCCGACCTGCACGGCGGCCTCGCCGGACTCGGCCTGGTCCTCGGCGAGCTGGCGGCCGCGACCGGCGAGCCGGCGCTGCGCGATCGTGCCGCCGAGGCCGCCGAGATCCTTCTGCGACGCCTCGCCGAACCGGTCCCGGACCCGCCCCGGCGGCGGGCCGGGCTGCTGCGCGGCGCGAGCGGGCCCGCGTTGTTCCTGCTGCGGCGGTACCAGGAGACCGGTGAACCCCGGCTGCTGGCGGCGGCCGCCGAGGCACTCCGGCGCGACCTGGGCTGCTGCGTCGTCCAGGAGGCGAGCGGCGCCCTGGAGGTGGACGAGGGATGGCGGACGCTGCCGTACCTCGGCGACGGGAGCGTGGGGATCGGGCTGGTCCTCGACGACTACCTGGCGCTGACGGGCGAGGCCCTCGCCGAATCAGCGGACACCACAAGGGAGTTCGAGCGGGCCCGGACGGGGATCCTGACCGCCGCCACCTCCCGTTTCTACGCACAGCCCGGTCTGTTCCAGGGCCGCGCCGGCATGGTGCTGCACCTCGCCCGCAGTACCGCGCCGGGTGCCGGGCGGGAGCGACTCGCGCAGCAGATCGACGGGCTCGGCTGGCTGGCGATGGCTTATCAGGGCCAACTCGCCTTCCCCGGGCACCAGATGATGCGGCTCTCCATGGACCTGGCCACCGGAACGGCAGGCTGCCTGCTCGCGCTCGCGGCGGCCCATGACGCCGGGCGCACCGCGCACCTGCCCTTCCTTCCGCCGCCACCGGCGGCCCCCACCCGCGGCTCCGCCACCTGACGGAGTCGTGACACAACCCCGTCCCCGATGAAGGGAAAGGACACGATCATGGCACTTCTCGACCTGCAGACCCTGGAGTCCGACGAGCTGTCCCACACCGGCGCGAGCACCGTGAGCCTGCTGTCCTGCGTCTCGGCGGCGAGCATCCTGCTCTGTCTCTGAAGCCGGTGAGTCCACGGCTCCGGGCAGCACCCTTCCCCGTCCGGGAGGGGCTGCCCGGAGCCTTCCCGTCCGCCCCGACGCGAGGCCGCAGCCGATGACGCCCTCCCCCGAACCTCCCGCTCGTCTGCCGCGTGCCGTGCTCCGGCACGGCGGCGCCCGCTGCGCGGCCCTGGGCGCCGTGAGCACGGCCGCCACGGCCGCCGGACTGCTGCTGCCCGCCGCCCTCGGCCGGACCCTCGACCTGCTGCTCGCCCACGCTCCGGCAACCCGCTGGGTGGCCTGCTGCGCGGGCCTGATGCTGCTGATCGCCGTGCTGGACGGATGCGCGGGCGTGCTCACCGGCACGGTCGACGCCCGGTCCACCGCGTGGCTGCGCCGCCGGGTCACCGGGCAGGTGCTGGCCCTGGGCCCGCGCGCCGGCGCCCGGTTCGGCGCCGGGGACCTGGTGGCGCGGCTGGTCGGCAACGCCGCGCAGGCGGGGACGGCGCCGGCCGCGGTGGCCGCACTGGTCGCCGCGCTCGCCGGGCCGGCCGGGGGCGTGGTGGCGCTCGGGCTCATCGACCCGTGGCTTGTGGCGGTGTTCCTGGCCGGTGCGCCGGTACTGGCGCTGCTGCTGCGGGCCTTCGCCCGGGACACCTCGGCGTGCGTGGCCGACTACCAGCGGGTGCAGGGGCGGCTGGCGGCCGCTCTCACGGAGGCGGTCGGCGGCTTCCGCACCATCCGGGCCGCGGGCGCGGAGGACCGCGAGACGGCCCGGATCCTCGCACCGCTGCCCGAACTGTCGCGCGCCGGGCACCGCATGTGGCGGGTGCAGGGGCGGGCTGCCGCACAGGCGGTCACCGTGGCACCGCTGCTGAACCTGGGCGTGGTCGCGGTGGCCGGGCTGCTGCTCGCCGGCCATCGCCTGTCGGTGGGCGAGGTGCTGGCCGCCGCCCGGTACGCCGTCCTCGCCACGGGAGTCGGCGTGCTGGTCGGACAACTGGCCGCGCTCTCCCGGGCCCGGGCGGCGACCGCACGGCTCGCCGAGGTGCTGGCCGAGCCGGCGCCCGGATACGGCACCCGAGGGCTGCCGTCCGGCTCCGGGCAGCTGGAGCTGCGCGGCGTGTCGGCGGGCCGGGGCGGCCGCACCGTCCTGGACGGCGTGGACCTGCTCGTCCCCGGCGGCACGACCCTCGCCGTGGTCGGCCGCTCCGGCACGGGCAAGTCCCTGCTGGCCGAACTCGCCGGCCGACTCGCCGACCCGGACGCCGGCGAGGTCCTGCTCGACGGGATCCCCCTGCGCGACCTCGGCCACGCCGACCTGCGCGGCGCGGTCTCCTACGCCTTCGAACGCCCCGCCCTGCTCGGCACGACCGTCGAGGACGCCATCGCGTTCGGGCTCACCACGCCCTCCCCGGACCGGATCCGGTCGGCCGCGCGCACGGCCCACGCCGACGGCTTCGTCCGCCGCCTGCCCGACGGCTACGCCACCCGCTGCGCCGACGCGCCCCGCTCCGGCGGCGAGTCCCAGCGCCTCGGCCTCGCCCGCGCCTTCGCCCACGGCGGCCGCCTGCTGATCCTCGACGACGCCCTCTCCAGCCTCGACACGGTCACCGAGCACCGGATCGCCCAGTCCCTGCTGGCCCCGGGCGCGGGCCCGACCCGCCTGCTGATCGCCCACCGCACGGCCACGGTGGCCCGCGCCGACGCCGTCGCCTGGCTGGACGGGGGCCGGATACGAGCGGTGGCCCCCCATGCCGAGCTGTGGCGGGACGCGGAGTACCGGGCGGTGTTCGGGGCATGAACGCGCGGGCACGGCTCCTGGGTGCGGTAAGGGCGCGATGGCGGGTGCTGCTCCGGCTCGGGCTCTGGTCCCTCCTGGAGGCCGGCCAGACCTTCCTGGCCGGCTATGCGCTGGCCCGGGCGCTGGACGACGGGTTCCTCACCGGGAACGCACGGGCCGGTCTGCTGTGGCTCGGCGCGGCCGGGCTCGCGGTGGGCGCCGGGGCGTACGGGACCGGGCGGGTGTACGGCGTGGTGGCCGCGCTGGTCGAGCCGGTCAGGGACCGCCTGGTGGCGAGCGTGGTCGGGCGCGGGGTGCGGGAGGCGGACGCGGGGGCGCTGTCCGGGCTCACTCAGCAGGTGGAGATCGCCCGGGACACGCTGGCCGGGCTGGTGCTGGTCTCCCGCTCCTTCCTGTTCACCGTCGCCGGCGCGCTGATCGGCCTGTTCTCGCTGGCCCCGCTGCTGCTGACGGTCGTCGTGCCCCCGCTGCTGGCCGGGCTGTGCCTGTTCGCGGCGACGCTGCGGCCGCTGGCCCGGCGTCAGGAGGCCTTCCTCGCCGCCGACGAGGCGCTGGCCGCGGAGCTGGGCGCGGTGTGCCCGGGGCTGCGGGACGTCACGGCCGCCGGTGCCGAGGCGCAGGTGGCGGCCACCGTCGCGGAGTCGGTCGACGCGGAACAGCGGGCCGCCCGCGCCCTGGCCCGCTGGAGCGTGGCCCGGGTGGCCGCCCTGGCGGTGGGCGGCGAGCTGCCGGTGGTCCTGCTGCTCGCCACCGCACCCTGGCTGCTGGGCCACGGCGTGACGCCAGGTGCCCTGGTGGGCGCCCTCGCCTACGTCACCCAGTCCCTGCTCCCCGCCCTCCAGAACCTCGTCCACGGCCTGGGCACCAGCGGGTCCCGGCTCACGGTCGTCCTACGGCGCCTCGCCCCGCCGAAGGTTCCCGGGGCACGACATCCCGAGTACCGGAGCAAGTCCCCCTCGCCCACGGGACCCCCGCCGCCCGCGATCCCCGCCCCAGGGCCTGTCGCGGAAACCCCGCCTGCCCCGCGACGCCCGGCACGCTCCCCCAAACTTTCGCAACAGGCCCTGGCCCTCACCTCCGTCACCTTCGCCTACGGCCCCGCGAGCGAGCCCGTCCTCGACGGACTCGACCTCACCGTCCCGGCGGGGTCGCACCTCGCCGTCGTAGGGCCGAGCGGGGTCGGCAAGTCGACGCTCACGGGGCTCGTCGCCGGGCTGCTGGAGGCGCAAGAGGGGGCGATCCGGGTGTACGGGCACGCCGTTCCGGGAGCGGAGGCGGCCGCCTGCCGCGTGCTGATACCGCAAGAGGCGTACGTCCATGGCGGGACCCTCGCGGAGAACCTGGGCCTGTTCCGCCGGGATCCGGTGCCGGAGGCGGAGCTGCTGGCCGCTGCCGAGGCGGTCGGGCTGACGCCGCTGCTGCGGGCGCTGGGCGGGCCCGGCAGCAGGGTCGATCCGGTCGCGCTGTCGGCGGGCGAGCGGCAGCTGATCGCGTTGACCCGGGCCTATCTGTCACCCGCGCCGCTCGCCCTGCTGGACGAGGCGACCTGTCATCTGGACCCGGCGGCAGAGACACGGGCCGAGCGGGCGTTCGCGGCGCGGCCGGGCGGCACTCTCGTGGTCGTCGCCCACCGCATCAGCTCGGCCCGCCGCGCCGACCGCGTCCTGGTGCTGGACGGCTCGCGCACCGCCTGCGGCACCCACGACGAGCTGCTGCGGACCTCGGCCCTGTACCGGGACCTGGTCGGCGGCTGGACGGCACGGCCCACTGCACCGGCCCGGTGATCACACCCAGCCCTCCCCGCGGGATATCCGGATGGCGTCGATGCGGTTGCGCGCCCCGGTCTTGCGGGTGATCGCCGCCATGTAGTTGCGCACCGTGCCGTGCGACAGGTGCAGGCTGCCGGCGATCTCCGCGACGGACGCCCCGCCCGCCGCCAGGGACAACACGCTCAGCTCGCGTCTGGTGAGCGGCATCTGCGCCGCCTTGAGGAAGCCGAAGCCCAGCGACGCATCGACGAAACGTTCCCTCTCCGCGACGCAGCGGATCGCGCGCACCAGCCGCTCCGGTGAGCCCGCCTTGTCGACGAAGCCGAGCGCACCCGCCTCGGCCGCCCGCTTCAGCAGTCCGGGACGATTCGCACTCGCAAGCACCATCAGCGCCGGCGGCCGGCCGCCCGTGCCGGGCGGGCACAGGTCGCCGAGCGGCGGCACGCCATGGCTGTCGGCGCAGTCCAGGTCCGCCGCACACACGTCCGGACACCCGGACCGTACCCGCGCCGCCGCGCCACGCCAGGGCGTGTCCTCCACGTACAGGCCAGGCTCCTCCCGTAACCACTCGGCCAGGACCGATCGCACCAGACACGCGTCGTGCACCAGCAGTACCCGGATCACTGCCCGCCCCTCCAGTCGGCCTTGCTTCGCCCCGTATCGCCGGGCTCTCGTCTTCAGGTGTTCCGCGCGTGCCCCATTCTTGGACGCGTTCGCCGTTCGCGGGCGCAGAGAATCGGCCATCAAGGTGCGCGGGGGCGCACACCCGGCGCCCGTACTCTGCCGCGCGCTTCGGCTGCGCAGGCATGGTCCCGTCCCGACGGGGTATGCGCAGGCCCTCGGGGCGACCGGGCGCCTGCGCAGGTCACGGCTGCGGCACATGGCGCCGACGGGCGCTCGCCGTGCGCCGCACGCCCCGGCGAGGGAGCCTTGACCCCGAGACGCGACGCGCGGCCCGGCGAGGAGGTGGTCGGCGTGTCCGACGGGCCAGGGCCGGCACAGCCACCGGCGGCCGACCGCACTCAGGTCGGCCGACCGCTGCTGTCCATTGCGCTGGCCTCGATGATCGAGGACGTGCACGCGCACTCCGGCGCGGTGTACCTGCTCAGGCCCGATGAGCCGGTCCTGGAGATGGCGGTGATGGCGGGCATGCCCCGGGCGTTCGCGGCGCCGTGGGAGCGGGTCGGGCTGAGCGCGCATGTCCCGGTGGCGGACGCGGTGCGCGACCGGCGGCTGGTGTGGGTGGGCGGCGAGGAGCAGATGGCGCGCTGTTATCCGCGGATCTCGATGGTGCTGCCGTACCCGTTCGCGCTGGCCGCGCTGCCGCTGGCGACGGCGGGGACCGTGTACGGCGCCGTGTTCGTGACCTGGCCCGGCGCGCATCCGCCGGAGCTGCCCGACCGGGAGCGCGACATTCTGACGGCGGCCTGCGAGCGGCTGACTCTGCGGCTGGAGCGGGCCGCGGCGGAGAACCGGCGGATCGGCCCCGAGGTCGACCTGCTGGCGACTCCGCTGTCGGGCGTGTCGGACACGCTGGGGTCGGTGGAGGCGGCCCGGATGGTGTCCCGGCTGCCGTACGGGCTGGTGTCGCTGGACCTGCACGGCCGGATCGTCTTCGTCAACGCGGCCGCCGCCGACCTGCTCGGGCGACCCTCCGGGGAGCTGCTCGGCACCCTGCCGTGGGTGTCCGTGCCGTGGCTGAACGATCCGGTGTACGAGGACAGGTACCGGGCCGCGCTGATCAGCCAGCAGGTGACCTCGTTCGTGGCGCTGCGCCCGCCGGGCGAGTGGCTGTCGTTCCGGATGTATCCGAGCACGACCGGGCTGAGCGTGCGGATCAGCCGGGCGCGGGCGGTGGCGGAGATGGCGCGGGACGCGCCGCGGACGGGGGCGGGGCCTTCGAGGCTGGTGACCATCACTCAGGTGCTGAGCCTGGCCGCGGCGCTGACCGAGGCGGTGGGGGTGCAGGACGTCGTGCAGTTGGTGTGGGACGAGGTCGCCCCGTCGGTCGGCTGCCAGGGGCTGGTGATCCTCGCTTCGCAGGCGGGGCGGCTGCATGTGCTGGGGCACCGCGGGTATGCGGACCCGTACATGGTGGAGCGCTTCCACGGGCTGCCGCTGAGCGAGCGCACCCCGGGCACCCAGGCCCTGAACACCGGGGTGCCGGCGTTCTTCGACTCGTGGGAACAGATGGCGCGGCTGTATCCGAAGCGGCCCCCGGACGGGTTCGCGTCCTGGGCGTATCTGCCGCTGATCGCGTCCGGTCGGCCGGTGGGCACGTGCGTGCTGGCGTACGCCGACCCGCATGCCTTCCCCGCCGACGAGCGGGCGGTCCTCACCAGCCTCGGCGGCCTGATCGCGCAGGCGCTGGAGCGCGCCCAGCTGTACGACGCCAAGCACCGGCTGGCGCAGGGGCTGCAGGAGTCGCTGCTGCCGCACACGCTGGCGGCGCTGCCCGGCATCGAGGCGGCCGCCCGCTATCTGCCGGCCACTCAGGGCATGGAGATCGGCGGCGACTTCTACGACCTGGTGCCGACCCGGCCGCTGGCCGCGGCGGTGATCGGGGACGTCCAGGGTCACAACGTGACGGCGGCCGCGCTGATGGGGCAGATCCGCACCGGGGTACGGGCGTACACCACGGTGGGTCAGGCGCCGCAGGACGTGATGAGCAGCACCAACCGGCTGCTCATCGACCTGGGCGCCGACCTGTTCGCCAGTTGCCTCTACCTACGGCTGGACCCGGCTCAGGGGCAGGCCGTGATGGCACGCGCCGGGCATCCGCCACCGCTGCTCCGGCGCCCGGACGGGCAGGTGCGGGTGCTGGACCTCGCCGGTGGCCCGCTGCTCGGGATCGACGCGTCGGCGACATACCCGACGACCGAGGTGTCCCTGGCCCCGGGCTCGGTCCTCGCCCTCTACACGGACGGTCTCGTGGAGACCCCCGACGTGGACATCGAGGACTCCCTGGTCGACCTCGGCGCCCTCCTCGCCGAAGCCGGTGACCAGCCGCTGGAGAACCTGGCCGACGAACTCGTACGGCACAGCGCGGCGGCGCGGGAGCGGGTGGACGACGTGGCGGTCCTGCTGCTGCGGGCCCACGAGAACCGCTGAACCACCGGGCTCGACGACCGTGGTCCGACCCGACCACTGTGGTCCGGCCTCCCGCCGGAGAGCCGGACAGTCCCTGCCGACCGGAACCGCGGTGGGCCGGCCAGGGAGAGTCTGCGGGCGGCTCGGCGGTTCCGCCGCGGGGGCGGCTCGGGCGGTCCCGGTGCGGGGACGGCCCGCCGAATCCCGGTGCGGGGCGGCTCGGCCGGTGCTATCAAGAGACCACCCCGCCGGACTGCAGTGAGGACAGCCCGGCGGGCCAGACCACCAAATCCCAGTGTGGGACAGCTCGGCCGGTCCCTTCGCGGGGACAACCCGCCGGATCCCAGTGCGGGGCGGCTCGGCCGGTCCCGTCAAAAGACCCGACCGCCGCATCCCGGTCAGCAACAACCCAGCGGCCCAGCCGAAAAGCCCGACCACCGGACCCCGGTGAGCAACAACCCGGCGGTCCAGCCGAAAGGCCGGACCGCCGAATCCCGGTGCGGGAGCGTTGGTGTCCCGCTGGAGGAGGGTCAGTGACTGTCGGTCAGGGACGACGACCCGTCGCCCGTGCCCGCGCCGGACTGGTCCCCCGTGCCCGTGCCCTCGCCGGCGCCGCTCTGGTCGCCCGCCGAGGCGGACGGGTCGGCGGAGCCGCCGATCTGGTCGCCGCCGGCCTGGTCACCGGCCCCTGCCTGGTCGCCGCCGGCCTGGTCACCGGCACCTGCCTGGTCGCCGGCCGAGGCCGAGGGGTCGGCGGTGCCCGCCTGGTCGCCCGCACCGGCCTGGTCACCCGCGCCGTTGCCGCCGTCGCCGAGGGTGGCGCCGGTGGCCTGCAGGGCGGCGGTGACCGGCTGGAAGAAGGTCTCGCCGCCGCTGGTGCAGTCGCCGCTGCCGCCGGAGGTGAGGCCGACCGCGCCGCCGTCCTGGGTGAACAGGGAGCCACCGCTGTCCCCGGGCTCGGCACAGACGTTGGTCTGGATGAGGCCGGTGACGGTGTCGACGCCGTTCGGGTCGGTCTCGCTCTGGAAGTTGACGGTGGCGTCGAGGCCGGTCACCTGGCCGTTGTGCAGCCCGGTGGTGGAGCCCATCCGGAACACGGTCTCGCCGACGGTGGCGTCCTGGGCCTGGGTGATCGGGACGGTCTGGCCGTTGCCGGCGTTGACCTCGCTGGGCGCCTGGGTGGTGGCGTCGTTGTACTTCACGAGGGAGAAGTCGTTGCCCGGGAACTTGGCCTGGTCCACGGTGGCGATGGGCTGGCCGTTCTGGGAGTCGGACCAGTCCTTCGCGGCGACCCCGCAGTGACCGGCCGTCAGGAAGGCGGGGCTGCCGTCCGAGGCCTTGACGTTGAAGCCGAGGGAGCAGCGCACGTTGCCGCCCTGCACCTGGGAGAAGATGGCGTCGCCGCCGGAGACGAAGGTCTTGAAGGTGCCGGCGGACTTCTTCAGGGTCGCCATGCCGGAGCCGAGGCCCTGCACCGTCGACTGGAGCCGGTTCCACTTGGCGCCGGTGACGCTGGAGTCGGCGGTGACCACGACCTTGTTGGTGCGCGGGTCCACGGCCCAGGCGGTGCCCGGGATGGTCGCCTTGGTCTTCAGCGTCCCTGCGGCGGCCTTGAGTTCGGAGACGCTGTTCTCCACCTGGCGGACGACCGCGCCGGCCTTCTCCGCCTGCTGGATGATGTTGCTGTCGCCGCTGACCACGTTGACGACCAGCTGCTTCTTGCCGCTGTCGTAGTAGGACCCGGCGACGGCGTCACCGAGCACCTTCTGCAACCGTGCGGCGAGATCCGAGGCGTCCGAGGCCTTCAGGGTCTTCGCGGTGCCGGCGGCGCCCGCCGCGTTGTTCTGATCCTGTGACGCGTTCGCGTTGGGCAGCAGGAGGGCCGCCGCTCCGAGCGCCGCGACACCGCCCACCGCTATCGCGGCCTTGCGCTTGGGCATTCGCTTGTGACTCAAAATTCTCGACCTCCTGGGGACGGGGGTATGCCGCTGTCGGGCAGTTGATCGGGGGCGCCTGGATGGCTGTAGGTACGGGCGGGTCATGCGGTGTGTTCAATTCCGCTCGCCAACTTCCGCCCCCTGGAGGCGAATCAGCCACGCTCCGCGTGTCGCGCCGAGTGGCCGGGAAGAATCCCCCATATGACGATGACCACGGCCGAAGCCGACAAGATCCTCTCCGCCAACTTCGCACCCTGGGTGCTCGACCTCGGACTGTCCGTCCAGGCCCTGGGCGAGGACCGCGCGGTCCTGCGTCTGCCCTGGTCGGAGCGGCTGGCCCGGGAGGGCGGCGGGCTGTCCGGGCAGGCGCTCATGGCGGCCGCCGACACGGCGACGGTGATCGCGGTCTCGGCAGCACGGGGCGGCTTCGTGCCGATGACGACCGTGCAGCAGTCGACGTCCTTCCAGCGCGCGGTGACCGGTTCGGATGTCCTGATCGAAGCGGTCCTGACCAAGCTGGGCCGGCGGATGGCGTTCGCGGACATCACGCTGGCCGACGCCGCGTCAGGTGCGCTCGCCGCCCGCGCGAGCACGGTCTATGCGCTGATGGGCTGACACGTCTGCACACCGGCGAGCCGACACGCTCAGCTACTGATCGGCAGCGGTCCGTACCGGTCACTTACCGGAATCCCCGCTTCAGGGAATCTGCACATTGAATACTCAACCAAGTCACTGACGCCCCGGGTTCTGCACATCCGCGCGCCCCCCGGCACGCCTTTGGCGCCGAGTGCCGGATTCGCCGCCTGGCGCACAAGGGCCGGGGTGGGGCGATGCCGTGCGGCATGTGAAGGAGTCGCCGACAAGCCGTGCGCGCACCTGCACTCTTGGGACTCCGGGTGGGGCAAGTGCGCTGGTGAGGGGCCTGGTTGATTGGAAGCGCGGCCCGCGTGCGTGCTTTGATCCATCGCATCGCGGGGGTCCCCCGGACTCCCGGACACGGGGGTTCCGGCACCCGCGATCGCGGCCGTCGTCTGTCCCCAGAGGGGGCCGCTTCCCCCCTTGTGAAATATCCATACGAAGGGAAGTTCCACCATGAACTCCACCCCCCAGGTTGAGACCGTCGAGATCTCGGACGCCGAGCTGGACAACGTCTCCGGCGGTCTTTCCGTGAACACCCTCAACAGCACCCTCGCCACCGCGAACGAGGTTGCCCCGGGCGTCAACGGCCTGGTCAACACCGCTCTCGGTACCGTCACGGGCGTCGCCGGCATCAACACCGCGCCGCTGACCGCCACGGTCGCCGGTCTCTGATCGCACCTCGGTGTCGCCGAAGTCCCGGAGCCGCCCCCCGGCTCCGGGACTCTCGGGTGCCGTGGGTGCCCGAATCAGGTCGTAACGATGTCTCTCCTCGGGTGAGGGAAGTTCCGTGCAGTTCCGCCAACAGGCCCTCGCCAAGCTCCAGTCGCCGGAGGAGCTGGACCTTCCGGTGCGGCTGGCCCGTCCCCAGGGCTGGCTCGCGCTCGGCGTCACCGTCGTCGTCATGGCGGCAGCCTCCGTGTGGGCGGTGACCGGCTCGGTCGCCTCCACGGTGAGCGCGCAGGCCATCCTCACCCACGGGCAGGGCAGCTATCTGCTCCAGAGCCCCGTGGCCGGCCAGGTCACGGCCGTACTCGCCGAACAGGGCGAACGGCTGCCCGCGAACGCTCCCGTCCTCGAAGTGCGCACGAGCCAGGGCGATTCCGTGGTCCGCACGGTCGCCGCGGGCCGCGTCACCGCGCTCGCCGCCACCATCGGCCAGATCATCCGGACCGGCGCGAACATCGCGGCGGTGGAGAAGGTCGCCCACGCCTCCGACCCGCTGTACGCCACCGTCTACGTCCCCGCCGAGAACGCCGCCGCCATCCCGGCGCACGCCGCCGTGGACCTCACCGTGTCCTCGGTGCCGACCCAGCGGTACGGCGTGCTGCGCGGGCATGTGAAGTCGGTGGACCGGACCGCCCAGTCCGCCCAGTCGATCGCCGCGTTCCTCGGGGACAGCCAGCTGGGCGAGCAGTTCACGAAGAAGGGCCGCCCGGTGGCGGTCCTGGTCGCGCTCGACAGGTCGTCCGGCACGAAGAGCGGCTTGCGGTGGTCCTCCGCCGACGGGCCGCCGTACCAGCTCGACTCCATGACCCTCGCCTCCGGCTCGATCCGGCTGGCCGACCAGCGTCCCGTCGATTGGCTGCTGCCGTGAGCACCACTCAGGAAACCCGCGGCCGCAGACGGGCGGCCCCGGCCCGGCGCCCGGTCCCGAAGTCCAGTGGCGGCACGGTCCGTACGCCGACCATGCTCCAGATGGAGGCCGTCGAGTGCGGCGCCGCCTCCCTCGCGATGGTCCTCGGCCACTACGGCCGGCACGTCCCGCTGGAGGAGCTGCGCATCGCCTGCGGCGTCTCCCGCGACGGCTCGCGCGCCAGCAACCTGCTGAAGGCGGCCCGCAGTTACGGCCTGACCGCCAAGGGCATGCAGATGGACCTGGCCGCCCTCGCCGAGGTGACGGCACCGGCCGTCCTATTCTGGGAGTTCAACCACTACGTCGTCTACGACGGCATGGGCCGCCGCTTCGGCCGGCGCGGGGTGTACATCAACGACCCCGCGAAGGGCCGCCGGTTCGTGCCCATGGAGGAGTTCGACGGCAGCTTCACCGGTGTCGTGCTTGTGATGGAGCCCGGCGACGGCTTCAGCAAGGGCGGTCGCAAGTCCGGCGTGCTCGGCGCGATGCCGGCCCGGCTGCGCGGCACCGCGGGCACCCTGCCCGCCGCCGTGCTGGCCAGCCTGCTGCTGGTGGCGGTGGGCGCGGCGGTGCCCGCGCTCAGCCGTACCTACATCGACATGTTCCTCATCGGCGGCCAGACCTCGCTGCTCGGCGTGCTGTTCGCCTCGATGGCCACCTGTGTCCTGCTCACGCTGGTGCTGACCTGGCTCCAGCAGGCCAACCTGCTGCACGGCCGGATCATCTCCTCCACCCTCTCCAGCGCCCGCTTCCTGCGCCATCTGCTGCGGCTGCCGGTCACGTTCTTCTCCCAGCGCAGCCCGGCCGACCTGGTGCAGCGGCTGCAGTCCAACGACCAGGTCGCCGAGACCCTGGCCCGCGACCTGGCGGCGGCGGGCGTGGACGCCGTCGTGGTCGTGCTGTACGCCGTGCTGCTGTACACCTACGACCCGCAGCTGACGTTCCTCGGCATCGGTGTGGCCCTGCTGAACGTGGTGGCGATGCGGCTGGTCGTACGGCTGCGCGCGACCCGTACGGCGAAGCTGCGCGCGGACACCGCACGGCTCACCAACACGTCGTACACCGGTCTCCAGCTGATCGAGACGATGAAGGCGACCGGCGGCGAGGACGGCTACTTCCGCAAGTGGGCCGGGCAGCATGCCACCACGCTGGAGGAGCAGCAGCGGCTCGGTGTGCCGAGCGCCTGGCTGGGTGTGGTCGCGCCGACGCTCGCCACGCTCAACAGCGCGCTGATCCTGTGGATCGGCGGAATGCGGGCGGTCGAGGGGCACATCTCGGTCGGCCTGCTGGTCGCCTTCCAGGCGCTGGTCACCCGCTTCACGGCGCCGCTCACCCGGCTCAACGGCGTGGCGGGCCGCATCCAGGACTTCGCGGCCGACGTGGCCCGGCTGAAGGACGTGGAGAACTTCCAGGCCGACCCGCTCTACGCCCGCCCCGGCGGCGCCGACTCCACGCGCCGGCTTCACGGGCACGTCGAGCTGGAGAACGTGACCTTCGGCTACAGCCCGCTGGACAAGCCGCTGCTGACCGGGTTCGACCTGACCGTGGGTCCCGGGCAGCAGGTGGCGTTGGTGGGCGGCTCGGGCAGCGGCAAGTCGACGGTGTCCCGCCTGATCTCGGGTCTCTACGCGCCCTGGGACGGCGTGATCCGCATCGACGGCCGCCGCCTGGAGGACATCCCGCGCGGCGCGCTCGCCTCCTCGGTCTCCTTCGTGGACCAGGACGTGTTTCTCTTCGAGGGCTCGGTCCGCGACAACGTGGCCCTGTGGGATCCGTCGATCCCGGACGAGGCCGTGGTGGAGGCGCTGCGGGACGCGGCCCTGTACGACGTGGTGATGCGCCGCCCCGGCGGCGTCCACAGCAAGGTCGAGCAGGACGGCCGGAACTTCTCCGGCGGGCAGCGCCAGCGCCTGGAGATCGCCCGGGCGTTGGTGCGGCGGCCCAGCATCCTCGTGCTGGACGAGGTGACCAGCGCGCTGGACGCGGAGACCGAGCTGGTCGTGATGGACAACCTGCGCCGGCGCGGCTGCGCCTGTGTGGTGATCGCCCACCGGCTGAGCACCGTCCGGGACAGCGACGAGATCGTGGTGCTCCAGCACGGCACGGTCGTCGAGCGCGGGCGCCACGAGGAGCTGGTGGCGCGCGGCGGCGCGTACGCCGCACTGGTCAGGGAGCGGTGAGATGACGACTGTTCAGGAGGGTTACGAAGGCGACCTCGTGCTCGGAGCGCTGGGTTCCATGGGCACGCGCGTCGACTGCGCGGGCTTCAGCCGGCTGGACCTGGAAGGCCCGCAGGTGCTGTGGCTGGTCGCGGCCGGCGCGCTGGACCTGTTCGCGGTGGACGCCGCCCAGCAGGGCCACTGGCACCACCTCGGCCGGCTGGAGGCGGGTGCGCTGCTGCTCGGCCCGGTCGCCGGACCGCAGCACACCCTGGTCGCGCGCCCGGCGCGGGACTGTGTGGTGCACCGGGTCAACCTGCGCGAGCTGTACCAGCCGGCCCACACCCAGACGTGGTCGTACGACGAGTACGGCAACCCGGAGTACGTGCCGCCGGCGTCGAGCCCTCTGGAGTACGCCGTCGCGCTGGGCGTCGGCCGTGGTCTGTCCGTCCTCTTCCAGGCCCCGATGGCCGAGGAGCGGTCCGCCGCCCCGTCCGACGACGACGTGTTCTGGATGCAGGTGCCGCCGGGCAGCGTGCAGTACGGCTCCCTGTACGGCGCGGAGGCCGCCGCCGACCTGCTGATGGACCCGGCGCTGTGGCAGAGCATGGTCGACCAGGAGTACCGGCTGCTGACCGCGCTGGACCGGTGGATCGAGCAGCTGGAGCGCACGCACGAGACGCGTACGGCCGCCGGTATCAAGGCCGGTGAGGCGGTCCGCGCCCAGGCCGACCAGACCCTGCTCGCCTCCATCGGCAAGCGCTCGGCCCGCCGTACGACGGCCGCAGACGCCGACGCCGGCTACGCGGCCTGCAAGCTGGTCGCCGAGGCGGCCGGGATCACCCTGGCCGAGCCCGCGCAGAGCGGCACCGAGAGCGAGCGCCTCGACCCGGTCGAGCGGGTGGCCCTGGCCTCCCGGGTGCGCACCCGGGCCGTCCGCCTGGACGGACGCTGGTGGCGGGAGAACGTGGGCCCGCTGGTGGGGCACCGGGCGCTGTCCGGGGCGCCGGTCGCGCTGCTGTGGCGGCGCGGCGGCTATGTGGCCGTGCACCCGGGCACCGGACGCGAGACGCCGATCGAGAAGGCGAACGCGGAGGAGTTCGAGCCGCGCGCGGTGATGTTCTACCGGCCGCTGCCCGAGCGGGGGCTCAGCCCGTTCGGGCTGCTGCGGTTCAGCCTGCGCGGCACCCGCGGCGACCTGCTGAACCTGATGCTCGCCGGGCTGGTGACGGTGGCGATCGGCGCACTGGTGCCGATCGCCACGGGCAAGGTCCTCGGCGAGTACGTGCCCAGGGCCCAGACGGGCCTGATCGTCCAGGTCTGCCTGGCGGTGATGATCAGCGGGGTCGTGTCGGCCGCGTTCACGCTGCTGGAGAACCTGACCATCCTGCGTCTGGAGGGCCGTATCGAGTCGGCGCTCCAACCGGCCGTCTGGGACCGGCTGCTCAGGCTGCCGACCCGGTTCTTCACCCAGCGCTCCACCGGTGAACTCGCCAGTGCCGCCATGGGCATCAGCGCGATCCGGCGGCTGCTTGCGGGCGTCGGGCCGGTGGTCGCGCAGTCGGTGACGGTCGGTGCGATGAACCTCGGTCTGCTGCTCTGGTACAGCGTGCCCATGGCGCTCGCGGCGATCGGCATGCTCGTCGTCATCGCGGCCGTGTTCCTGGGGCTCGGGCTGTGGCAGGTGCGCTGGCAGCGCCGTCTTGTGACGCTCGGCAACAAGCTGAACAACCAGGCGTTCCAGACCCTGCGCGGCCTGCCCAAGCTGCGGGTCGCCGCGGCGGAGAACTACGCCTATGCCGCCTGGGCCGGGGAGTTCGCGCGCAGCCGGGAACTGCAGCAGAAGGTCGGCCGGATCAAGAATCTCACCACCGTGCTGGGGGCGGTCTATCTGCCGGTGTGCACTCTGCTGATGTTCATGCTGCTGGCCGGTCCGGCCAGGGGCTCGATGTCGGCGGCGGCCTTCCTCACCTTCAACACGTCGGTGACGATGGTGCTGACCTCGGTCACCCAGCTCACGGGTTCCTTCGTCTCGGCGGTGGCCGCGCTGCCGCTGTTCGAGGAGATCAAGCCGGTCCTGGACGCCACGCCCGAGGTGCGCACGGCGAGCACCCGGCCGGGTCCGCTGTCCGGCGCGGTGGAGGCCCGCCGGCTGTCCTTCCGGTACGCCGACGACGGCCCGCTCGTCCTGGACGACGTGTCCTTCGCCGTCCGCCCGGGCGAGTTCGTGGCGGTCGTCGGCCCCAGCGGCTGCGGCAAGTCCACGCTGCTGCGGCTGCTCATCGGCTTCGACAAGCCGGTCTCGGGCAGCGTCCTGTACGACGGGCAGGACCTGGCGGCCCTCGACCAGTCGGCGGTGCGCCGGCAGTGCGGGGTCGTGCTCCAGCACGCGCAGCCGTTCACCGGCTCCATCCTGGACGTCATCTGCGGCACCGAACCGTACACGCCCGAGGAGGCGATGGCGGCGGCCGAGATGGCGGGTCTCGCGGAGGACATCAAGCGGATGCCGATGGGCCTGCACACCATCGTCGCGGGCAACGGCGCGATCTCCGGCGGGCAGCGGCAGCGTCTGATGATCGCCCAGGCGCTGATCCGGCGCCCGCGCATCCTCTTCTTCGACGAGGCGACCAGCGCCCTCGACAACGACACCCAGCGCATCGTCATCGAGAGCACCCGGGGGCTCAACGCCACGCGCATCGTCATCGCCCACCGGCTGTCCACGGTGCTGGACGCGGACCGGGTCGTCGTCATGGAGGAAGGCAAGGTCATCCAGCAGGGCCCGCCCGCCCAGCTGCTCGCGGACACCGGGGGCCGGCTGCACGAGCTGGTGCGCAGGCAGCTGGCGTAGCGCCTGCGGCGCCGGGGGCCGGGTCGCCGCGCCGGTCCCCGCGGGCGACCATGGTTCCCGGGGCAGCACGGGAGACGCTCATGACGGACACCGAGGTACTGATCGCCGGGGCGGGCCCCGTCGGCCTGACCACCGCCCTCGAACTGACCAGGCGGGGTGTCGCCTGCCGGCTGGTCGACAGGCTTCCGGAGCGGTTGCCGTACGCCAAGGCGGTCGGGATCCAGCCCAGGACGCTGGAGGTCTGGGACCGGACGGGCGTGGCCCGCGCGGCCCTGGACGCGGCCGTCCCGCTGCGCGGACAGCTCACGGCCGGCGGGAGCGAGGCGTTCCTCGTACGCCCGGACGGGTATCTCGGCGCGCGGGTGTCCCCGGCCGGCCCCGGGCCGCTCTCCGCGGCGCTCACCCGGGTGTTCGCCCGAGGGTCGGTCCGGGCCTGAGGGTCAGTCCAGGCCCGACACCGGCGCGCCCGAGGGCAAACCGGCTCCGACGTAGCCGTCGTAGAACTCCTTCCAGGGCGCGCTCGCCCCTGCGTGGGGCCCCTCGAAGCGCTCGCCGCGGGCCTTGGCGTCGAGGGCGGCGAGGCAGACCTCCCAGCCGGCACCGTTGCGGGCGGCGGTGTTCTCGGCGACGAGGACGTTGGTGAGGGTGAACCGGGTGCGTCCCGCGCCGGCCTCCTCCAGGTCGAAGTGGAGCTCGTCGCCGCCCCACTCGAAGGAGAGGTGGCGGGGCGGGTCGACGGCGAGCACCTTGCCGGTGGACTCGGGCATGTTGGGGTCGCCGCTGAACCGGATGGCACCGCCGGGGCGCAGGTCCATCTCGGCGCGGGAGGGGAACCACTGGGCGAGTTCGTCCGGGTCGGTCACGAAGTGCCAGACGCGGTCGACGGGGTGGTCGTAGGTGCGGCTGAAGCGGACGGCGGGGCGGCCGTCGTCGAGGGTCAGATAGGTGCCGGTGAGGTCGACGGACATGGTGCTTCGGTCCTTCGCGATGGGGGGTGTCAGGTGTCGTCCGGCGTATCGCCCGTCTCGTCGAGACGGCGGCCCAGCGCGTCGAGGCTGCTGTTCCACAGACTGCGGTACGGCGCGAGCCAGGCGTCGAGGGCGGCGATCGGGGCCGGGTCGAGGGCGTAGACGCGGCGCTGCGCGTCCTGCCTGACCCGCACCAGCCCCGCCTCCCGCAGCACCTTCAGATGCTTGGAGGTGCTCGGCTGGCTCAGTCCGCATGCCTCCACGATCTCCCCGACGGGCCGGGGCCGCTCCAGGAGCAGAGCGACTATGGCCCGTCGGTGGGGGTCGGCGAGAGCGGTCCAGAGCGCGGCGTCGGACATAGGGCCAATATGCCTCTGCAGTTATATTCCCGTCAAGGAATGTATGGTCATTGGCCAGGGGGCGGGCCCTCAGAAGTTGGAGATCACGCTGGTCAGCACCTCGCTGAGAACCTTCGGATCCTTGGCGTCGTAGGCGTGCGCCCCGGTGGCAGCGGCGATCTCCTCCAGCACGGTCCTGCCGTTCGCGTCCTGCTGGTCGGCCTTCGACCCGTAGGCCACGGTGAACACGCGGACCCGTTTGTCCGGGGTGCCGATCCTGGCGAGCACGTCCTTGAGGGTCGGCGTGGGCGGCACGCCCTCGTTGCGGCCGTCGGTGAGCAGCACGATCGCGTTGATGGCCGCCGGGTCGTAGTCCTTGCGCATGGAGTCCACCGCCGCATCGACCGTGCCGTACAGGCCGGTCGCGCCGTTGGGGACAAGGCCGCTCACCTCGGCCTTGAGTGCGTCGCTACGGGTCAGACCGTGGTGGTCCGTCAGCTTCTCCCCCATCGGCCCGATGTCCACCAGCGGAACGTAGTGGTGCTTGCCGTCGAGACTGGCCGCGTTGGAGAACTTCCACAAGCCGACCCGGTCGGTGTCCGCGAAGCCGCCGGAGCCGAAGAGGGCGGGCTCGGCGAGGCGCAGCAGCTGCATCTTGGAGTCACCGGTGCCCGGCACCTTGTCGTCCATCGACTTGGAGGTGTCGATGACCACGAGCACGTTGGCCCTGCGGCGCAGACTCGTCCACACCTGCTGCAGCCGGTCGAGCACCTTGCCGTCGGGCGCGTCGTAGCCCTCGGTCTGCGGGGTCCTGAGGGCGCCGTGGTCCTGGTCGATCCCCGTGTGAGCGAGCACTTCACCCTTGTAGGTCCGGTAACCGTACGGCGCGAAGTACTTCCGGTACGCGTCGGTGCTGTGCAGGTAGGTCAGGAAGTCGTCCGACACCTTCTGCTTCGCCTTGCTCATGCCCCCCAGCTGGACGTAGGGGTGGTCACTGGCCGGGTCGCTGTCCTTCGGGTAGAAGGAGACGAGGGGCGTCTTCGGCTTGCCCCGCTGCTCGCAGCCGCGCGCGTAGCTGTAGGCCCCACAGGGATACCCCTTGTTGTAGGCGACGACCGCGCTCTCCTCGACCGTCACGGCCGAGATGTACTTGAGCACCTCCTCGCGCCCGCCCTTGTCGTCGGCGGCACGCAGATTGGCCAGGAAGGTCAGGGTGGTGTCGCCGTAGTGGACCACGGACTTCTCGATGTTCCGGACGAAGGCCTGGTTGGCGGACGAGTCGACGTCGCGGATGGACAGCTCGCCGGTGGTGCCGGTCTTGGCGTAGAAGGCGGCGATGGTGGCGTTCAGTCCGGACGTGGAGTAATCGGGGTTCGTCTTCCCCAGTTTGAGGGCGCCCCACTGCTTGTTTCCGTGCTCCGCCCAGAAGTGCGTGGGGTCCTCGGCCCACTTGGCCAGGTCGCTCCAGCCGATGGTGGTCTCCGGCCAGCCCATGGTCTCCGCCATCGGCTTGGGCATCGCGATGGTCAGCGGACTGGTCACGATGGACCGCGGCTCGCTCTCCGGCAGGAGCCTCCGCCCTCCACTTGTCGTCCGGGCCAGGTCGACCCACTCGCTGCCGGCGGGCGACCATACGTCGGGGCGCGGCCCGTCGCCCTCGGGCCAGCCTCCGCGCAGCGCGCGCATGGCGGTACCGGAGTTGACCGACGACACCTCGACCTTCACACAAGTACCGTCGGGGCTTTGCCGTGCCCCGTAATCACGGGCGGCGTCGCTCAGGGACTTCGAGAGGTCGATGGACGCGGCGACGTGAAGCTTGACGCGGGCCTGAGACACCTTGCAGGACTTCAGCGCCGAGTCCCCGTCCGGAGGGCCGGCATCGGCCGTGGCCTTGAGCAGGACGGCGACGAGCACTCCGACCAAGGCCACCGCGCCACAGGCCATGAGGGTGGTGCGGGTACGCCCGGCGGGCTGTGCCCTCCTGCCTAAGCGGGCGCGCGACAGCAGCGTCCGGCGGCGGCGAGGCGGGGGCACGACGGGCGGCTCGCCCTCCTCCGGCGGCCCGGACTCGTCGGTCCCGGCGGCCGACGCGCCCAGGAGTTCCTGGGACGCCGAACCCGCCCCGGGGGCGCCGCCAACGCTCCCGGCATCGGGGAGAGTCGGAGTCTCCTGCTCAGCAGCCAGCGATGCGAGGATCCGCACCGCCACCGCGGCCGCGCACCACGCCGCGATCTCCTGGGAACCGCCCGCGTCCGCCCGGCCCTTGCCCCCGTCGGCCTTGTCGCTGATCCCCCGGATCGTCAACGTGTCGAGTCCGCCAATGAGATGGGCGGCTCGGCAGACACCGGCGCTCTCCATCTCGATGGCGACGGCGTCGTCGTAGTTCCCGCGCAGCACCTCGCCCAGCTCGGAGGTCTCCCGGTCGAGCACGACGTTGCCGGAGGCGATCGGCGCGACCCGTACCCGGCCGGCGACATCGGGCCCGAAGGTCATGCGCTGGACGTGCTGGACGAGCCGCCACGGCGCCTCCCAGCCGCGCGGGCGGTAGTGGTCGCCGCGGGGACTCTGCTTCTCGCGGTAGTCGTAGATGCGCTCGCCGATCACCACGTCGCCGATCCGGATGTCGTCCTTCAGCCCGCCGGCGACGCCGACGAACAAAAGCACCCTCGGCCGGTACAGGTCGTAGGCGTGCTGGGTGACCAGTGCAGCGTTGTCGTTGCCCGGGCCGGTCTGCGCCAGGACGACGGTCCACGGAGTGCCGGGCAGCCGGCCCCGCTCGAAGACCGTGCCTTTCTCACTGCTCCGGGTGAGGCCTTCGAGCCGGGCGCTCACCGCGTCGTACTCCACTTGCAACGCGGTCAGGATCACCGCGACGGGACCAGAAGAAGTGTCTGCCACCTGTAACCGATTCTCGACTCAGAGCCCCCATGCCGACGGCGCCACCGTAGCGGACGCGAAAGCCCCAGGGGACCTGGTCGGACCACCCCGGAAAACGAAACGTTGCCGTTTCGCTGAAACTCCTCTAGTCCTCGTCGTCGTCGGCTTCGCCGCGGCCTCCGCGCTCGGCGGTGCCGCGAACGGCTTCACCATGCTGGTCGTCGCCCGCGCTCTGCAGGGCGCCTTCGGCGCGTTGCTCGCTCCGGCCGCGCTGTCCCTGCTCAACACCGCCTTCACCGACGCCCGGGAACGGGCCCGCGCGTTCAGCGTGTACGGCGCCATCGCCGGTGCCGGCGGCGCGGTCGGCCTGCTGCTCGGCGGGGCGCTGACCGACGCGCTCGACTGGCGCTGGACCCTCTGTGTGAACGTGGCCATCGCGGTCGTCGCCTTCGTCGGCGGCTGGGTGCTGCTCGGCAACCACCGTGACGCGGCGAACGCCAAGCTGGACGTGCCGGGCACGGTCCTGGTCGCCGCCGGTCTGTTCTCCCTGGTGTACGGCTTCTCCAACGCCGAGACCCACGACTGGGTCAGCGCGGTGCTGCCGCAGCTGATCGTGATCGGTGTGGGCCTCGGCCTGGTCATGCCCACCGCCATGCAGCTGGCCACCGGCGGGGTGGCGGCCGAGGACGCGGGTGTCGCCTCGGCAACCGTCAACGCCATGCAGCAGGTGGGCGGTTCGATCGGCACGGCCCTGCTGAGCACTCTCGCCTCCAGCGCCGCCACCGACTACCTGTCGGGCCACAACCCCGCGAGCAAGCTGGTGCAGGCGCAGGCGACGATCGAGAGCTACACCACCGCCTTCTGGTGGTCGGCGGGCCTCTTCGCCGCGGGCACGGTCATCGCGTTCCTGCTCTACCGACGCGGGGTGCCGCAGCAGGACGCCGGGGCCGCACCGGTCGTACACATGTAGGACCGGGTCGCATGGTCCGAGGGGCCGCCGTCAGCAGGGAGACGGCGGCCCCTCTGCGCTGTCATGGTGGAGGTGTGCGCAAGGCGTCGGCGGCGCTGGGCAGCGCCCTGTTCCTCGTCGTGGTCTCCGGCAGCGCGGCGGTGCTGGTCCCGTGGTGGCTGACCGGCGGCTGGCAGGCCGGTGACTGGTGGCTGCCGCTGCGGCTGCTCGGGCTCGTTCCCCTGGCGGCCGGCACCGCCGTGATCCTGGAGGCCTTCACGCGGTTCGCCCTGGAAGGGCTCGGCACTCCGGCGCCCGTCGCGCCGCCTGCGCGGCTGGTGGTGAGCGGGCCGTACCGGTACGTGCGCAATCCGATCTACCTCGCGGTCGTCGCCGTGCTCTGCGGCCAGGGCCTGCTGCTCGCCCGGCCGGTGCTGTTCGGGTACGCGGCCGGGGCCTGGGTGCTCACCTGGGCGTTCGTCCGCTGGTACGAGGAGCCTGGGCTGGTGCGCCGGTTCGGCGCGCAGTACGAGCGCTACCGGCGGGCGGTGCCGGCCTGGTGGCCGCGGCGCACGCCGTGGCGGGGTGCCTGAGAACGCGTCGCCGCCCGCCACGGCAACTGTCCGTGTACGGGCGGGTGTTGGCGTCGTCACCCCTTGTACGACACGAGTCACCAATAAGTGGTGTGGACACCTGTTGAAACCAGTTGTTTTTCGCCGCTCCCCGGGACGACCCCCCACAGGCCGTACCCAGGGAGCGGCTTGGTGCCCGGAAGCCGGCGGGCGGCCCCACTCCGCCCGTCGGTCCCGGTGCGAGATCGCAGGTTCCCCGCTCCAGGGGCCGCACTCCCCAGTTGCGAGCCTGATCCGGCGATGCGAGGACCGCGCGATCCCGGTCCCTAGAAAGCGAAGACGCTGCTGTTCAGCGCATCCTTCATGCAGTTGTTGCCGAAGCTGCGCTCGTAGGAGACGCGCTTGCCCTGCCAGACACCCTGGACGGTGACGACCACGGGGTCGTACAGCTTGGTGCACCAGACGTCGTCCCGGGCCTGCAGGGCCGAGAAGTCGCCGCCGATGCCGCGCAGTTCGGCGCAGGCCTGGGCCGCGGCAGGGTGGGTGCCGGAGGCCGTCGGGGCGCAGTTCAGGGTGACGGCGCGCTCCGGAGTGGCCGTCGCCGCGTTGTCGCCGTGGCCGGTGGTGAGGACCAGCGCCGAGGGGGCGTAGAGCGACGACGGGCCGGCAGCCGGTGCAGCGCCGGCGGCCCCGGTCAGGGGTCCGCAGACGGCGGCGGCCGTGAGGCCGAGAGTCGCTGCCCAGCGCGCGGTGTTCCGCATTGTGTGCATCCTTCCGCTCGAATAGACGGTTGCGCTCCAGCCCGGTCGGTGCCGGAGCGGCGAGCGACACTCTGCCGAGTCCGTCGACGAAACACACATCGAACCCACATGTTTCAGTAACCTTGCGTGTTGAAACAGTGGCGTGAAGTTACGGAAATCGAACACGTCGACCCCATGACTGGGCGGTTCTTGATCGCAGGCAGCGGTCGGATGGCTGAAAACCACCGCCTAGTTAATAGGCCTGAAACATTCCGGCTCAGCCCTCGGCGAACCCCCTCGTGACGCCTTGTGTTCATGAAACGGTCGGAGTAATCGTAATTACATGATTACGACAGAGCAGAGAGAGAAGCTGCGCGGCTGGTTCGCCGGCCGTCTGCCCGACGATCTCTTCGAGGAACTGGTCGAGGTGACCCCCGACCGCGAGGAGATCACCGTGATCGGGCGCATCCCGGAGCCCCGGCTCGCCGAGGGCGCCTCGGACGCCGAGCGGGAGACCGCCGTAAGGGCGCGGATCCAGGAGTTCCGGGAGCGGACCCGCGAAGCCCGGATCGAGGTGGCCCGTGAGGCCGAGCACCTGTTCCGCCGGAAGGTGTCCTGGGGCGTGGTGTGCGGTGCGGAGCGCGCCCTGTTCACACATGTGGCCGCGCCGGTGATGACCCGGCTGCGGCAGCCCGAGCGGCAGGTCCTGGACACCCTGATCGCCGGGGGCGTGGCGCGCAGCCGCAGTGACGCCCTCGCCTGGTGCGTGCGTCTGGTGCAGCGTCACACCGACGACTGGCTCACCGAGTTGCGCGAGTCCCTGGAACACGTCCAGCGGGTCAGGGCGCAGGGACCGGACAGTGAGGAGGTGGTCGATTCCTCCAGTGACGACGGCGAAGATGGATGAAACGTCCTCTGGCAGGGGTCTTCTGCGGCGCCGTACCGTCGGCAGACCCCTCCGGGACGTCCTCCCGCCCGCGTCGCACACCCCTGCGGCCGCGACGGTCGTCCGCCACCGCCGCGCCACGAAGCGCTCCATCGCCGCATACTCGCTGGAGCCCGCCTTGACCCCTCAGTCCCCCGACTCCCCCACCGCGCCGCCGCCGTCCCTGACCGAGGTCGAGCCCTACGGCGTCGAGCGCATCCCGGACGCGGACCGCACCGCGACCCCGCTCGACCTGTTCCGGGTCGCCTTCGGCGGCGCCAACACCTTCTCCACCTGCGTCCTCGGCGCGTTCCCGATCCTGTTCGGGCTCTCCTTCTGGCAGGGGCTCGCGGCCACCCTCCTGGGTGTCGTCGCGGGCGCGCTGATCCTGTGCCCGATGGCCGTGTTCGGCCCGGTCAACGGCACGAACAACGCCGTGTCGTCCTCCGCGCACCTGGGCGTGCACGGCCGTGTGGTGGGCTCGTTCCTGTCGCTGCTGACGGCCGTCGCGTTCTTCTCCATCTCGGTGTGGAGCTCCGGCGACGCCCTGGTCGGCGGCGCGCACCGGCTGTTCGGCCTGGAGCGCAGCACGCTGTCGTACGTCGTCGCGTACGCGCTGTTCGCCGGGCTGGTCCTCGGGGTGTGCGTCTACGGCTTCCGGTTCATGCTCTTCGTGAACAAGATCGCCGTGACCTCGGCGACCGTGCTGTTCCTGCTCGGCGCGATCGCCTTCGCCGGTGACTTCGACGCGTCGTACGCCGGTGTCTTCACGGCCTCGGCGGACGCGGCGACCAAGTCGCTGTTCTGGCCGTCGTTCATAGGTGCGGCCCTGATCGTGCTGTCCAACCCGGTGTCGTTCGGGGCCTTCCTCGGCGACTGGTCGCGCTACATCCCGGCGGGCACCCCGCGCCGCAAGGTGGTCGGTGCCGCGTTCCTTTCACAGATCGCGACGCTGCTGCCGTTCGTCTTCGGTCTGGCGACCGCGAGCATCATCGCGACGAAGGCGCCGCAGTACGTCGACCCGGCCGCGCCCGACTTCGTGGGCGGCCTGCTGGCGATCTCGCCGGGCTGGTTCTTCCTGCCGGTGTGCCTGCTCGCCCTGATCGGCGGCATGTCGACGGGCACCACCTCGCTGTACGGCACCGGTCTGGACTTCTCGTCGGTGTTCCCGAAGCTGTCCCGCGTCCGGGCGACGCTGCTGGTCGGCGTGCTGTCCATCGCGTTCATCTTCATCGGCCGGTTCGGCCTGGACCTCGTGCAGTCGATCTCGACGTTCGCCACGATGATCATCACCTGCACCACGCCCTGGATGGTCGTGATGATGCTCGGGTTCTACACCCGCCGCGGCTGGTACGACCCGGACGCCCTGCAGGTCTTCAACCGGCGTCAGCGCGGCGGCCGTTACTGGTTCGCGCACGGCTGGAACTGGCGCGGCATGACGGCCTGGTGGGTGGCCGCCGTGATCGGCGTGCTGTTCACCGACATCCCGGGCCAGTTCGTCGGCCCGCTGGGCGACCTGGCGAACGGCGTCGACATCAGCCTGCCGCTGTCGCTCGCGGTCGCCGCCGTGCTGTTCCTGGCGCTGCTGCGGCTGTTCCCCGAGCCCCGGGCGGCGTACGGGCCCGAGGGTGCGCGCCTGGCCCGTACCGTCGAGGCCCCGGTGCCGCCGATCACCGGTCCGGGTGCTCCGGCGGACGAGGTGCCGACCGCGCTCGCGGCCGAGGGCGGCCGATGACCGGGTGGTTCGACCTGTCGGTGCCCGTGGTCACCGGGATGCCCGTGTATCCCGGTGACCCGGAGGTCACGGTCTCCCCCGCCCTGCGGGCCCCGGCCGACGGCGTCAACGTCCTGTCCCTGCACCTGGGTTCGCAGTCCGGCACCCACGTCGACGCGCCGTACCACGTCGACGACGCCTGGACCCGGCTGGACGAGCTGCCGCTGGACCGGTTCGCCGGTCCAGCGGTCGTGGCCGACGTCCGGGGGCTGCCCGCCCGCGCACCGATCACGCCGGCCCTGCTGGCCCCCGCGCTCGACGCCCTCGCGGCGACGCCGGGCGCGCTGCTGGTGCTCGTCACCGGCTGGTCGGCGCACTGGGGCACGGACGCGTACCTCGCCCACCCATGGCTGACCCCTCAGGCGGCCCGGGCCGTGGTGGCGGCAGGCCCGCGCACGGTGGCCGTCGACGCACTGAGCGTCGACCCCACACCCCAACCGGGTGATCCGCAGACCGACTTCGGGCTTCCCGCCCACCGCGTGCTGTGCGGCGCCGGCGGGGTGATCGCCGAGAACCTCACCGGGCTGGAGCAACTGGTGGGCGCCGAGGCGGTGGAGGTGTTCCTCTTCCCGCTGCGGCTGCCCGGGTCGGACGGCGCTCCGGTCAGGGCGGTCGCCCGGGTCGGCTGAGCGCCATCTGCCGGCGGACGGGGTGTCGTTTCTCGACGGCTTCCCCAGCGACCACATCCGTGCCGCCCTAGCCGAGTACGACGGCGTGTGGCCGCTCCTCGCCCCGGCGGCCTACGCGAACCAGGACCTCACGGACGAGCAGATCGCCCGACTCGTCGGCGACGGCACCCGGCACCCGGCCGCCACGCCGACCGAACCGGCCGTGCTCAAGCGCCCACTGGCCGAGCGCCCGCGACCATACGTCAAGTGTGTGCTGCTGAACACCGGTCACTGGCCCATGTTCTCCACACCCCATGAGCTGGCCGGAATCCTGGACGAGGCGGCCGGCCGCGCCTGAGGGCCCCCTGCCGACGTGCGCCTACTCGCCAGTATCGTCGGGCCGCAGCGCGTACTCAGCGACGAGAGGCGGACGGCCGGATGGCGAAGCACTGGGCGGACTTCCAGTACGAGATCTATCTGAACGGGATGTCAGGGGCCGTGCCGCGGCTGCCCACGGACCTGACCCGGCTGGAGGAGCTGGCCGCGCACCGGCTCGGGCCCGGCCCGGTGGGCTATGTGGCGGGCAGCGCGGGCGACGGCAGCACGGCACGCGCCAACCGGGCGGCTCTGGCCCGGCGCCGGATCGTGCCGCGCCTGCTCAGGGACGTACAGGAGCGCGACCTGTCGGTGCGGGTGCTGGGCCGCGCCCTGCCGGCGCCGCTGGCCCTGGCCCCGGTGGGCGTGCTGTCGATCATGCATCCGGACGCCGAGTCCGCGGCCGCCCGGGCCGCCGCGGCGCAGGGGGTGCCGTACATCCTGTCGTCGGCGTCGAGTACGCCGATGGAGCAGGTGGCGGAGGCGATGGGGGACGCCGAGCGGTGGTTCCAGCTGTACTGGGGCAAGGACCGCGAAGTGACCCGGAGCTTCCTCGGCCGGGCGAAGGCGGCCGGGTTCTCGGTGCTGGTCGTCACTCTGGACACCCCGCTGCTGGCGTGGCGGCCGCGCGATCTGGACCAGGCGTATCTGCCGTTCCTGCACGGGGTGGGCACCGCCAACTACTTCACCGACCCGGCCTTCCGGTCGGGTCTCGACAAGCCGGTGCACGTGGACCCGAACGCGGCGGTGCTGCACTTCCTCGGGCTGTTCGGGGATGCGAGCCACACCTGGCCCGACCTGGCGTTCCTGCGCGAGCACTGGGACGGGCCGATCGTCCTCAAGGGCGTCCTGCACCCGGACGACGCCCGGCTCGCCGCGGACGCCGGGATGGACGGGGTGGTGGTCTCCAACCACGGCGGCCGGCAGGTGGCCGGCTCCGTCGCGGCGGCCGACGCGCTGCCCCGGATCGCGGACGCGGTCGGCGACCGGCTGACGGTGCTGTTCGACAGCGGGGTGCGCACCGGCGACGACGTGTTCAAGGCCCTCGCCCTCGGCGCCCGGGCGGTGCTGCTGGGGCGGCCGTACGTGTACGGGCTCGGTCTGGAGGGACAGGCGGGCGTGGAGCACGTCATCCGCTGTGTGCTCGCGGAGTTGGACCTCACGCTCGCCCTGTCCGGTCACTCCACTCCGGTCACCGTCACGGCGGACGACCTCGTCGAGGCCGCCGACTGACGGGCTCGTGTCCCGCCGCCGGCCGGCGGCGGGACACGCCGATCGCTGCTACGTGCCCGTCCCGGGCAGCTCCGCAGGCTGTGCGGAGGGCCCCTCGGTGCCGGCTATCGACAGGGAGCCCGGACTGGCCGACGGTCCGTCGGTCAGCCAGCGCTGCCCGGCGGAGCGGTCCCGGACCTTGACGACGATGTCGGCGCCCGCGGTCTCGCCGGCCGTGGCGAGGGCGAGGGTCTCGTCCCAGCGGGGCAGCAACTCGCCCTGCACGGTGAGGCCGTAGCGCATGTCGTCGCCGCGCCGCGTGCCCACGTCCGCGCAGGTGCCGAGGATGACGACGCCCGCGTCGGCGTGCGAGTCCAGGCACAGGCCGGAGCCGGCCGCACTGCGCAGCAGCCCGTCGGTCTCGTACGTCCACTGCTGCGTGGGCGCGGAGGAGCAGACGGCGAGCGTGGCACTCGCGCCGGCCGCGGGCTTGCCCCTGATGTCCAGACACAGGTCGGCGGCGGCGTTGTGGAGCCGGGTCGGCCGGCCGGCCCGGGGCAGGCCCGCCGTGCCGGGTGCGGCGGCCGAGTCGGGCGGGGACTGGGCGTCGGTGCCGGGGGCGGCGCCCGTCGAGGCGACGGGGTCGGTGCCGTCGCCGCCGTCCGGCCACACGCTGATCGCGAGGACGGTCGCGAGCAGCCCGGCCGAGGCGACCCCGACTCCGGTGAGCAGCGTCCTGGACGACCAGCCGTCGCCGGCCGCCCGGCGCCCGCGGGTCCGGGCGAGCGTCCCGGTATCCGCCCCGCCCCGCCGGCGGCCGCCCGGCACCGCGACCCGGCCGAGCAGTCCGGGCTTGCCGCCGCCGCGTCTGCGGCCGCCGGAGCGCCGGGAGGTGCCGCGGGTGCGCGCGGGGCCGGGTCGTCGGCGGCCGGGGCGCGACTCCAGGTACCGGCGGGCGCCCCAGCCGAGGATCGCCTCGGCGAGCAGCACGCCGAGTCCGGCCTCGATCTGGCCCAGTTGCTCGGCGGCGTGCCGGCAGTAGGGGCAGACGGCGAGATGCTGCTGGACGTCCGGCAGCAGTGCGCCGCCCCGGCGGATCGGTACGTCGAGAAGACGGTTGTAGTGACGGCAGTCGGTGCTCGGCGCGAGTTCCCGGTGTGCGCGGACACAGCCTTCCCGAAATGTGTCGCGGGCCTGTTCGAGTGCGGCCGCCGCACTGTCGATGTCCATGCCGAGCAGTCCCGCGGGGACGTTTATCGGCTCGGCCTCGACCTCGGTGTGCCACAGCAACGTCTGTTCGAACCGGGGAAGGCTCTGGAAAGAACGTTCGGACAGCGCACGATTTTCCGGTATCAGGGACTTCGCGGTACGCATACCGCGGCCTCCGGCGGGTTTCAGAAGGCCCGGCAGTACGGCGGCTATCCGGTCCGTGGCAGCCCAGTTCACGACGGTGTCCCGGACCGCCACCAGCAGGCGCGGCCGTATCGCCTCGGCGGGTTCGCCGAGGGCGAGCCGGTCGAGAACCTGGTGCAAGGACGCGGCGGAGACCATGTGGGCGAGGGGCCCGGGTGCGGCCAGACAGATGACCGCGTAGTCGTGGACCGGCTGCCAGTGCCGGGCCATCAGGAGGGCGGCGGACCGGGAGGCCTCCGCGTCGGAGCCGGCGCGCAGCGGCGCGGCGAGGGATTCGTCCGACTCCCCGGTATCGCCCCCAGGGGGCGGATAGGGAGGACGAGGAGGGTGGGGGGTGGGCACTGAGCGGATTCCTTTGTGCGTATGGCGAGTTGGCGCCCATCTCGAGGATGTGCGCGCGGGGAGCGGGAATTCTCCGGTGCGGCTCTACCGGCCCGGTTCCCCAACTGCCGAAAGGACTCCGGCGATTACCCCCCGCACGGTCGTTTCAACCCTTGCACAACTTCCACACACGCAACAAGGCGCACGTACGACATCGGCCGGTTTGAAAGAAAGTCAGAATTCGGCAGGGTCGCAGGTCCGCAGCTCCGGCTTTCGGTTTCCGTGCGCCCCGTGTGAAGGGTGCGCACACACCGGCCGACCGCGCACGCTCCCGAGGTGCGCGGGCCGGTAGTGGACTGGGTTCCGGCCCTCTCGGAAGGCCCCGCGCAGAACGGCGGCTCTTCTGCGCGAAACCGGCCGCCGGCCCCGTTCCTCCCGCCCGCGGCCGGCGGCCCCGGCGGCTTCCCCCGGCGGCCGCGGCGGCGCCAGATCTCGCCCGGATCAGATCTGCCAGGAACGGAGCCGGTCGGCCGCCCCGTACACGTCGGTCTTGCCGGACATCAGGTCGCGGGCGAGGTCGACCAGGGCGCCGTAGGGCGGGTCGATGCCGACGCCGCTGACGAACATGTAGGCCACGGCGGTCGCGCAGGCGAAGCGGGCGTTGGCCGCGGGCAGCGGCTTGAGCATGGCGAGGGTGTGCAGCAGGGCAGCGGCACGCCAGGCCGGGTCGGAGTCCACCCCGAGCCGGGGCGGGTCGACACGGTGCCGGGCGACGGCGGCGACCAGCGCGGAGAAGTCGTCGACGGTGGGCTGGTCGGGCAGGACCTCCTCGTGACGCTGGAGCAGCCACGGGACGTCGATATGGATGACAGAGGGCATCGCTCAGGCGGCCTCGCCCTTGACGGGGGCTTCGTCGTCGGGGAACGCGGCCGCGAACTCCTCGGCATGGGCGGTGAAGAAGCTCCGGAAGGCCTCCGCGCCCTCCTGCAGCGCCCGGTGCCGGGCAATGTCGGCGGCGGCCGCCTCGCGCACGAGGGCCTTCATCGACGTACCGCGCTCCTTGGCGATCTGCCGCAGGTCCTCTAGTTCGCGTTCGCTGAACTCCACGTTGAGAGCTGGCATGCCCCTCACGGTACCGCGCGGGTACTCACCCGTAAATACACCCAGGTCAGACACCCTTTCCTGCGGTACCTGAAGGCGCTGCCGTTCATCGCCCTGGCCGCGTACGGCACCGACTACGCCGACGGCGAGTTCCTGCCGGTCGAGCGGCGGCCGCGCGCCCGGTCCCGGGGCACTGCGACCGTCCTGCGGCAGGGGCACGGCCTGGTGTTCACGACCGCGACCGGCCCGTGCGCACCCGCCGCGGCTGGTCGGCCGGAGCGGTGCGGCGCGGGGTGAGCACCGTGCGGTCCGGCCACCGGCGCACCCTGGGCCTGGTGTTCCACGACGACGCCCGAGACGGCCGGGCTCTGCCGCCTCCGAGAGCCGACATCATCAGACGCGCCGCCGAGGTTCCCTCACATATCAGCACAAAACGTGTCTTATTTCATTCATGCACACACCTTCGCGGCGTACCCTGCTCCGAGCCCCGTTCGCTGCCGCCGGCGCGGGACTCCTGGCTGCCTGCACCGACTCCGGCTCCCAATCCCGCTCCGGCCCCCGACGGGGCGCGGCGGCCGGCGAAGGGGACTTCGTTCCCCCGGGGCCCAAGGGATATGTCGACCCGTCGGGTCCGGAGGTCCGCGCCGCGGAGCGCAAGCGCGGCTCCGGCCCGGTGCGCATGCTGAAGCTGACCGCCGCCGAAACGACGCTGGACCTGGGCGGGCGGCATGTGCGCACCTGGGCCTACCACGATCAGCTGCCCGGGCCGCTGATCCGCATCACCGCCGGCGACGTCCTCAGCCTCACGCTCGCCAACCGGCTGCCGGAGACCACCACGCTCCACTCCCACGGCGTGCGCATGCGCTGCGACATGGACGGAGTTCCGAGCCTGACCCAGCGGGCCATCGCTGCGGGAACCGACTTCACCTACCGCTTCACCGTCTCCCATCCGGGCACCTATTACCTCCACTCCCACGTCGGGCTCCAGCCGGACCGCGGTCTGTACGCCCCGCTCATCGTCGACGACCCCAAGGAGCCCCTCAAGTACGACAAGGAGTGGATCGTCATCCTGGACGACTGGCTCGACGGCGTGGACGGCTCCACTCCCGACGGGGTGCTCGCCCAGCTCAAGCCGGGCATGGGCATGAAGGCGGGCGCCATGGCCATGGGTCCCGGACAGGGCGGACACGGTGCCGGCCAGCCGGCGAGCCCGCACGCCTCGCCCTCGCACAAGTCCTCCGGCCCGAGCCGCGTGTTGCACGGCTCGCGCAGCCAGCTGCTCCGCAGCGAGGCGGGCAGCGTGAACTATCCCCTCTACCTCGCCAACGGCCGCATGCCCACCCAGCCCTCGATGTTCCGGTGCCGCCCCGGGGAGCGCATCCGGCTGCGCCTCATCAACGCCGGCTCCGAAACCGCCTTCCGCGTCGCACTGGGAGGCCACCGGCTGACCGTCACGCACACCGACGGCTACCCGGTGGAGCACAAGACGACCGACGCCCTCCTCATCGGCATGGCCGAGCGCTACGACGTCCTCGTCACCGCCAAGGACGGCGTCTTCCCCCTGGTCGCGCTGGCCGAGGGCAAGAAGGGCCGGGCCCTCGCCGTCCTGCGCACCGACAAGGGGAGAACCGTTCCCCCGGTCGATGTCCGCCCGGCCGAGCTCGACAGGGAGGTCGTCCCTGCCCGCCGTCTCGTACCGCACGACTCCGTGGCCCTCGACGACCGCGAACCCGACCGTGAGATGCGCATCAGGGTGACCGGCACCATGGCGAGGTACGACTGGGGCTTCGACCACCAGCAGTACGACGACCGCCAGCGCCACCCGGTCCGCGCCGGTGAGCGGGTGAGGCTCACGCTCATCAACGCCACCGACATGTGGCACCCGATGCACCTGCACGGCCACACGTTCGCCATGACCGGCCTGGACGCCGTCGGCGCACGCAAGGACACCGCGATCGTCCTGCCCCACCGCAAGCTGGTCGTCGATTTCGACGCCGACAACCCCGGCCTCTGGATGTTCCACTGCCACAACCAGTACCACTCGGAGAGCGGCATGATGACCATCCTCGGATACCGCAAGTGACCGAGTGATCCGGAGGGGGCACCCCTACCCCTGGTCCGCCACGAACGAGGCCATCCAGGCCAGCGCCGCGTTCCAGTTGACGGCCGTTTCGTTGGTGGACCAGGACTGGATGTCGTCGATGTAGCAGAACTGGCCCGTGCAGCCCTGCAATCTGCTCTGTGCGTACGGGTCCTGGATGCCCGAGTTGGCGCCTCCGGCGAGGGTGCCCCGCGGCGGATCCGGCAGGTTCGGGTCGAGTTCGCGGGCGTACCAACGGCTGTGCTGCCGATGGGAGCTGACCTCGCCGTAGCCGGTGACGTAGGAGATATTCAGCGCGTTGCGGCCGAGGACGTAGTCCATGCCCTCCAGCGCGCCGTCCCGGTACTTCGCCGCGCCCGTCAGGTCGTAGGCGGTGGCGATGACGTGCGCGTTGTTGAGGACCTGGGCGTTGGAGCCCCAGTCGTAGAGGTTGCCGTCGGGTGCGTAGGGCATGCCGTACGGCTGGGACGCGGCGGCCGCCAGGTAGGTGTCGGCGCCCTTGATCACCGACCGGCGGACCTGGTCCCGGCCCGGCAGCTCGTTGGGCACGGTGGCGAGGTCGAGGCGGCCGGCCGCCGCCGTGCGGCCCCAGTCGAAGCCGAGCGGGCCGAAGATGTCGGCGGTGTGGACGGGTGACTTCCGCACGAAGTCCGCGAACTCCCGTTCCCCGGTGGTGAGATACAGCTCCGCCGCGGCCCAGTAGAACTCGTCGGAGGCGTTGTCGTCGGGGTAGGCGCCGCCGCCGGTGCCGTCCTTCGGGTCGGGGTACGTGTCCGGGTGCGCGAGCGCGGCCTGCCAGGCCTTGCGGGCGGCCGTGAGCGCCCGCGCCGCGAACGCCCGGTCGTAGGGCCGGTACAGGCGGGCGGCCTGTGCGGCGGTCGCCGCCAGGTTGAGCGTGGCCTGGGTGGTCGGGGCGTGCAGCTCCCGCTTCTGCGGGTCGTCGCCGGGCAGCAGGGGCAGCCCGGTCCACTGGGCGTCGTGCACCTTGCTGTGGGCCATACCGGCGAGTGGCCGCCCGTCCGGGACCTGCATCTTCAGCAGGAACTCCAGCTCCCAGCACGCCTCGTCGAGGGCGTCCGGCACCTTGTTGCCGCTCTCGGGGAGGGCCAGGCTCCCGTCGCCGAGCCGCCCGGGCCGTCCGGTACGGGCCGACAGGGAACGCTCGTAGGTGCTCAGCAGCTCCCAGGTGGAGATGCCGCCGTTGACGACGTACTTGCCGTGGTCGCCGGCGTCGTACCAGCCGCCGGTGACGTCCAGCGTGTAGTCGCACAGGCCCGGCCGGCAGGGGACGTTCGCGTCGCCCTGGTTGGGGGCCGTGTTCAGATGGCCGGCCGGGCGGCCGTAGCCGGGCCGCAGGTCGTCGCGGATCGCGATGCCGCTGCGCTGGGTGTAGTAGTACTTCAGCGAGTCGAGGCTCAGTCGCTCGTAGGCGCTCGCCCCGATGTCGAACGGGCGGCTCGTCTGCCCGTCGGCGACCAGCGTGAAGTGCGTGCCGCGGCCGTGGAAGGCGCCGAAGTCGATCGAGTGGACGTTCTGCCCGGAGGAGACGTCGGTGCCGCGCGGTACGGTCCGGCCGTGGGCGACCGTCCGCCCGTCGGCGTTCTCCAGCCGCCAGGGCAGTGGGGCGGTGGCATCGGTGACGAGGGTGGCGTTCTTCGGCCCGGCCGGCAGGTAGGCCACCTGGTTGACGCGGACCCGGGGACCGGTGTCGGGCTCGTACACCTCCCGCACGGTGCTCTGCCCGGCCCCGGCCGGGCCGGCCGGCAGCGTGGTGAAGGCCACCGTCAGCACGGCGGTGAGGGACAGTAAGGCGGTGCTGCGTCGTTTCACGTCTGGGCTCCTCGGGGGGAGGTGGGGGTGGCGCCCCCGTGATGGGAGCGCTCCCAGATGCTGACGCACACCATATTTGTTCCAGACGTGACACTCCGTCAACGGTCCGGACGAGGGCGACTGTGCACGCCGTCCTCGTCCGGACCCTCGACCGGGCTGGAAAGACACCCCCCTAGACGTCGAGCCGGGTGATGCGCACCGCCCCCCTGGCCTCGCCCGGATACGCGCTGGTGAAAGTGAGGCGCACGCGTGAACCGCGTACCGCGTCGAAGGTGATCGCCGTCGGGCTGTCGGAGGCGGTGACCCAGTCCACCTTCACGCCCGTCACCGGCGCATAGGCACGCCCGTCCCACACCGCCACCTCGGCCTTGGCGGGCAGGGCGTGGGTGCCGTCGACCGTGAAGGAGACCGCGACCCGGTCGACGGTCCGGGCCCGCCCGAAGTCGACCGACACCCAGTCCTCGGCGCGGGCTCCGTCGAAGGCGGGCAGCAGGGCCGTGGCCGACTTGGCGAAGGCGTTGGACCAGCCGGTGGCCGGGTCGCCGTCCAGCATCGCGGCGGGCAGGGTGTCCGGGCGGCCGGAGTAACTGGCGTCCGCGTAGGGGTAGTCCGGAGCTGCCGGGTGGTCGGGCTCGAAGGCGGGTGCGGCGGTGGTGGCGGCGCCGCGGGCCGGTGTGGTGCGCACGCTCACCGTGCCCTTGCGCAGGCCGTCCACCCGTGCCGTGACCTTCAGGGTGCCCGGCTCGCCGCCGGAACGGACGATGGCGAGGGCCTTGCCGTGGAACGCCGTGCGCGTGCTGGCCTGGTAGCGCTCGGCGCTCTCCTCGCGGCCGTTGTCGAGGCCGGCCAGGGAGCCGCCGGTCACGTCGAACGTGATGAGGTGCTCGGCGTCGGGCACGACCACTCCGTGCGCGTCCACGATGTCGGCGGTCACGAAGACCAGTGAACGGCCGTCGGCGGCGAGGGACCTGCGGTCGGCGCTCAGGCGCACGGCGTGCGGGGCGCCCGCGGTGCGCAGCACGTCGGTGGCGACCACCTTGCCGTCGCGCCGGGCCACCGCCTTCAGCTCACCGGGCCGGTACGGCACCTTCCAGGTCAGGTGCAGCTTGCCCGCGCTGCCGTTGGGGCTGGTGTAACTGCCCGGGTAGGGGCCGTCGGTGAAGGTCCGGTCGTCGCCGGTAGCCTCGGTGGTCTCCAGGTAACTGCGACCGTCGGTGGTCTTCTTGACGTCGAACTCCCGCACCCCGAGGGACTCCCCGTCGAGGAACAGCTCGACGGACGGGACGTTGGCGTACGCCCAGACCTCGACCGTGTCGCCCTCCTCGTGGTTCCAGGTCATCGGCAGCAGATGGACCATCGGCTCGGTCGTCCACTGGCTCCGGAACAGGTGGTACATGTCCTTCGGGAAGCCGGCCGTGTCGACGGCGCCGAAGAAGGACGCCTTCACCGGGAAGACGTCGTACGGGGTCGGCTCGCCGATGTAGTCGATGCCCGACCACAGGAACTGCCCCGCGAACCACTTCCGGTCCCGGTCCTTCTTGTGCCCGTACTCGCCGCTCATCGTCCAGGAGGCGAGGTTGTTGTCGTAGGAGGAGGTCTCGCGCCTGCCCGGCGTGTGGTTCTCGCCGGTGTTGAGGTGCTCCGGCTCCTGGTACGCGCCCCGGGTCGAGGTCTCCGAGGAGGACTCGGACTCGAAGAGGAACAGGTGGGGGTACTTGGCGTGCAGGGCGTCGACCGACCTGGCCGTGTTGTAGTTCAGGCCCAGGCCGTCGAGCTTGGCGAGCATACGGTCGGCCGCGGAACCGGTGGCGGGCACGCCGTGGTACTTGTTCGAGCCGATGACGACCGGGCGGGTGTCGTCGGCGGCCTTGATCGCGCCGATGATCCGGTCGGCCATGGCGAGCCCGGCGGTCGAGGTGGAGTCGGGGATCTCGTTGCCGATGGACCACAGGACGACGGCGGGCGAGTTGCGGGCCGCCAGCACCATCTCCGTGGCGTCCTTCTCGCACCACTGGTCGAAGAACCGGCCGTAGTCGTACCTGGTCTTGCCCGTCTTCCAGCAGTCGAAGGCCTCCACCATCATCACGATGCCCAGTTCCTCGCAGACCTGGATCATCTGCGGCGAGGGCGGGTTGTGCGAGGTGCGGAAGGCGTTGACGCCCATCGACTTCATGATCGTCATCTGCCGTCGCACCGCGTCGAGGCTGATCGCCGCGCCGAGGGCGCCCTGGTCGTGGTGCAGGTCGACGCCCTTGATCTTGGCGTGGGTGCCGTTGAGGGAGAAGCCCTCGTCCGGGTCGAAGCGGTAGGTGCGGATGCCGAAGGGGGTGCGGTACGTGTCGGTGGTGCGGCCGCCGGCGCGGAGTTCGGTGTGCAGGGTGTATCGGTGGTACGGACTCGCGAAGTCCCATAGCAGCGGCTCGGGGACGGTCAGTTCGTGGGTCTCGGTGGCCTGCTCGGAGACGGCGACGGTGGTGGACGTACGGGCGACCGTGCGGCCGTCGGGGCCGGTGATCCGGGACCGGACCTCGACGTCGGTGCCGGTGCCGGACTCATTGAGCACGGTGGTGGCGACCCGCACCACGGCCCGTTCGGCACCGACCTCGGGTGTGGTGACGTACGTGCCCCAGCGGGCCACGTGCACGGGCTCGGTGATCACCAGGCGGGCCTCGCGGTAGATGCCGCTGCCCGAGTACCAGCGGCTGCTCGGCAGCTGATTCTGGACCTTGACCGCGAGGACGTTCGGGGTGCTGCCGTCGGTGTGCACCAGGTCGGTGAGGTCGAGGGCGAAGCCGGTGTAGCCGTAGGGGTGGCGGCCGGCCTCGGTGCCGTTGCAGTAGACGTACGAGTCCATGTAGACGCCGTCGAACTCCACCGAGATCCGCTTGCCGGCGTGGGCGGGCGGCAGGGTGAAGGCCAGCCGGTACCAGCCGAGGCCGCCCGGGAAGAAGCCGGTGCCGCTGGTGGTGCCGTGCTCCGTCGTGGGGGTCTGCTCGATGCTCCAGTCGTGCGGTGCGGCCACCTCGCGCCAGGCCGAGTCGTCGTATCCCGGCTCGGCGGCCTGTGCGTAGGCGCCGGTCGGGTCGGTGATGCCGCCCGGGTTGACCAGTGCGAAGCGCCAGCCGTCGCGCAGCGGGACGGTGTGGCGTCCCGGCGCGGCACCGGACGCCCCGGCGGCCGGTGCGGCCGCGGCGTCCGGGCCGCCCAGGAGTGCTCCGGCCGCGGGCGCTGCCGTGGCTGCGACCAGAACCGACCTGCGAGTGACCGTCATGGCGGCTCTCCCTCATCAGGGCCCAGAAGTACTCACAACTGATCGTGAACAAACAGATTCTGACGGACTGCCACACGCGATCGTCAAGGGTGCGGCACCCTGCACCTGCCCCGGCCGACACTTCGGCCTGAATTCCCCCTTGACCGTGTTCGGCGGATCGGCCCGGTCCGAGGGGGTCGGGGTTCACGGGAGTGCGCGACGCACTACGCTGGAACGCAAGTGGTGCCACCTGTTCACTGTGAGTGTGCGCTTGGGAGCGGCGACGATGAGCCGGGTCTATCCGTTCGACGATGCGGCGACGGCCCGGGCTGTCATCGACGACGACGGAACGCTGGTGGAGTGGAACGAGGGCGCGCGGCGTCTGCTCGGCCACCCGGCCGACGAGGTCGTGGGCCGCCCCGCGACCGTACTGCTGGCCGGGGAGGACCTCCCGGTCGTACCCACCGGCGGGCGCTGGGAGGGGACGGTCGGTTTGCGCCACCGGGACGGCCGCACGGTCTCCGTGTGGCTGCTCGCCCACCGCCGGCCACCCGGCGACGGGCACCGCGGCGACTGGCTCGTGGTCACCCCGCTGACCGGCCGCGACCCCGGCGCCGACGACGATCCGCTCGGCCGGGCCGGGCTGATCCAGTCGCCGTGCGCCGTCGCCGTGTACGACGACGCGCTGCGGCTGCGCCGGATGAACGAGGCCATGGCCGAGGTGATCGGCCTGCCCGAGGAGCGCGTGCGGGGCCTCAGGATCGCGGAGATCGGCGGCAAGCAGCAGAGCGAGGAGCTGGAGCAGAACATGCTCCAGGTCCTCACCACCGGCCGGCCGCTGGACATCCAGACCTTCATGCGCGCCGGCGGCGACGACCGGGCGCGCGCCTGGCTGGCCCGGCTGGCGCCGGTCACCGACGCCGAGGGCCGGGTGCGGGGAGTGTGCCTGGCGGCACACGACGTCACCGACAACCAGCGGGCCCGGCAGCGGCTGCAACTGCTGAACGAAGCCAGCGTGCGCATCGGCTCCACCCTCGACGTCACCCGTACGGCGCAGGAGCTGGCGGACGTGTGCGTGCCCGCGCTCGCCGACTTCGTCACCATCGACCTGCTGGACCCGCAGGAGTACGGCGGCGAGCCCCCGGCCCGCGTCACGGCCCCGGTGAACATGCGCCGGGTTGCGCACCAGTCGATGCTGCGGGGCATTCCGGAGGCGGTCGCCAAGCCCGGGCAGATCCAGGTGTACCCGGACTTCTCCCCACAGGCGGACGCGCTCACGGCCGGCCGCACCATCCGGGCCACGGTGGCCGGGGGCGACATGGCCCAGTGGCTGACCTGGAGCAGCGTGCGCGGCGAGCGGGTGCGGGAGTTCGGCATCCACTCCTCGATGTCCGTGCCGATCCAGGCCCGGGGACTGACCCTCGGGGTGGCGGTCCTCACCCGGCACCGGCGCCCGGAGCCGTTCACCGACGACGACATGCTGCTGGCCGAGGAGATCACCGCCCGGGCCGCCGTCTGCATCGACAACGCGCGCCGCTACTCCCGTGAGCGCGAGACCGCACTCGCGCTGCAGCGCAGTCTGCTCCCCCGCTCGCTGCCGCACACGGCCGCTCTGGAGGCCTCCTCCCGCTATCTGCCGGCGGCCCGGGCCGGGGTGGGCGGCGACTGGTTCGACGTGATCCCGCTGTCCGGGATGCGGGTCGCGATGGTCGTCGGGGACGTCGTCGGGCACGGCATCCAGGCCTCGGCCACCATGGGCCGGCTGCGCACCGCCGTGCGCACCCTCGCCGACATCGACCTGGCCCCGGACGAGCTGCTCACCCACCTCGACGACCTGGTGGTCCGGCTGTCCGAGGAGTCCGGCGGCGAGGGCAGCCCCGGCGAGGTCGGCGCCACCTGTCTGTACGCCGTGTACGACCCGGTGTCGCGGCGCTGCACGCTGGCCCGGGCCGGGCATCCGCCGCCGGTGGTGCTGATGCCGGGCGGCGAGCCCCACCAGCTGGACCTGCCCGCCGGCCCCCCGCTGGGCCTGGGCGGGCTGCCGTTCGAGTCGGCCGAGGTGGGGCTGCCCGAGGGCACCGTCCTCGCCCTGTACACGGACGGTCTGGTGGTGTCCCGGGAGCGCGCCGGGGACACCGGCCGGCAGCAGCTGTTCCAGGCGCTGCGGGCCTACGCGGACTCCCTGGACGAGACCTGCGACCAGATCCTGCACGCGCTGCTGCCGGCGGGCGGCACCGCCGACGACGTGGCGCTGCTGCTGGCCCGCACCCGGGGACTGCCCTCCTCCCAGGTGGCGACCTGGGACATCCCCGCCGATCCGGCGCTGGTCGCACCGATCCGCAAGCAGGTCCTGGACCAGCTGGAGCGCTGGTCGCTGAACGAGATCGGGTTCACGACGGAGCTGGTGGTGAGCGAGCTGGTCACCAACGCCATCCGGTACGGCGCCCACCCGATACGGCTACGGCTGATCCACGACCCCGTCACGCTGATCGTCGAGGTGTCCGACACCAGCCACACCGCCCCGCACCTGAGGCGCGCCAAGACCTTCGACGAGGGTGGCCGCGGGCTGCTGCTGGTCGCCCAGCTCACCCAGCGCTGGGGCAGCAGGCACACCGCGGAGGGCAAGACGATCTGGGCGGAGCTGTCGCTGCTGGAGGAGGACCAGTGACGGGAGGACCAGTGACAGGGGTTCAGTAGCCCCGCAGCCAGGGCCTTACCAGTTTGCGGGCCTCGTGCAGCCGGGACTTGAGCGTGCCGAGGGGGATGCCGACGCGCTCGGCGACCTCGGCGTACTCCAGCTGGCAGATGTCCCGGTAGACCAGCGGCGCGACCAGGTGCGGATGCTCGCGCTCCAGCCGGTCCAGGGCCTCCAGCAGATCGATCCGGGAGCCCGCGATGACGCTGGTGGTGCGCGGGTCGATGTGCTCGGCGGGCTCGATGACCACGGGCTGCTCGGCCGCCCGCCGCTTCAGCTCGCGGTACTTCTGCCGGCAGCAGTTGGCGACGACCGTGTAGAGCCAGGTGCTGAAGCGGCTGCGGCCCTCGAAGGCGGAGATGTGCCGGGCCACCTGGAGCAGCACGTCCTGGGCGGCCTCCTCGGCATCCTCCCGGCAGGGCAGGAAGCGCCCGCAGCGGCGCACCACCTCGGGCCGCAGCTCGGCCAGCAGCCGGTCCAGGGCCGCTCGGTCGCCCGCCGCGGCACGCCGGGCGAGGTCTTCGGCCGTCACCCCATCCTGCACGTCAGGGTCCCCCTCGAAGTCGATCTCAGGGCAGGCATGATAGTCGTATGCACTCCCTGGAGCGGATCGGCCGCTACCGCCTCGAACGAACCCTGGGCACCGGCGCCTTCGCCACGGTGTGGCTCGCGCACGACGACGAGCTGGACGCCCTGGTCGCGGTGAAGGTCCTCGCCGAGAACTGGGCCCACCGGCTCGACATCCGGGAGCGCTTCCTGTCCGAGGCCCGGCTGCTGCGCCGGGCCGGCTCCAGCCGGGTCGTCCAGGTCTACGACATCGGTGAACTTCCGGACGGCAGGCCGTACTTCGTGATGCAGTACGCCGACGGCGGCACCCTCGCCGATCTGCTGGCGGCCGGCCCGCTGCCGGTGCCCCAGGCGCTCGTGCTGACCGCGCAGGCCGCGCGCAGCGCCGCCGCGCTGCACGAGGCGGGCATCGTGCACCGCGACATCAAGCCGACCAACGTGCTGCTGCACACCGCCCCGGACGGCGAGAGGCGACTGCTGCTGGCCGACCTGGGGCTGGCCAAGAGCCTCGCGCAGGCCTCGGTGCTCACGCTCGCGGCGGGCTCGGCGGGCTATCAGCCGCCGGAACAGGCCGAGCCCGGGGAGGGCATCGACGCCCGCGCCGACGTCTACAGCCTGGGCGCGGTGGGCTACGAACTGGTCACCGGGACCGTGCCAGGGCCGCCGGGGAGGGTCGTACCGCCCCGGCGGCTGCGGCCGGACCTCGGCGAGGACGTCGAGCGGGCGCTGCTGCGCGCCCTGGAGCCGGACCGGGAGCGGCGCTGGCCGGGAGCGCACGCGTTCGCGGACGAACTGGAGCGGCTGGCGGCGGCCTCCGGCGTCGGGCCGGGCAGGCGGCTCGACGGCGTCCGGGGCCGGCTCGGCACCGGGACGCTGGTGCTGGCCGCGGTGCTCGCCGCCGGGGCCGCCGCCGTCACCGTCACGGTGGTGCTCCACCGGCCGGACGCCGCCGAACAGTCCACGGTGAAGGACTCCACCGGCCGGATCGCCGTGCAGGTGCCGGCCGGCTGGGCCCGGCAGGTGCGCGGCTCCGGCTGGGATCCGCACGCGCTCGGGCTGCCGGCCGGGCACGAGCCGGGCCTGGTGGTCGCCGACGACGTGGCGCACTGGTCCGACCTGAAGACCGCGGTCGACGGCGTCTTCCTCGGCGTCGGCGAGCACGGCGACGTCACCGCCCGGGTGAAGGCGCTCGCCCACTCCGGCTGCCACGAAACCGGCAGCCGCACCTTCACCGGCGCCCGCTGGCGCGGCGTGATCCGGAGCTGGAACGCCTGCCCGGACGGCGGCTCCGTCACCGAGTCCGCACTCCGCCCGGCGGACGGCTCCACTCGGCCAGAGGTGTACGTGCAGGTGCGCCAACAGGGTGAAGACGACGCGACCGAGGCCATACTCCGCTCCCTTCGGGTCACCTGACACGCCGCACGAGGTCGGGCAGGGTCAAATCGGGGAAAAGAACCCTGCGAGTCCCGAACCTTTCCGGTGGCCCCGGCATCGCAGTGTGATGACGGCGCACCCGGCGCCGAAGGCACGCGTGAGCCGCGCGCCGCGAACATCCAGGAGTGTTGAGCGACATGGCGTACTCATCCCGGTCATTGCAGCGCGCGGCCCTGCTCGCGGGCACGGCGGCCGTAGTGGGCCTCCTGACCGCCTGCGGCAGCCCCGGCACCCGGTCGACACCCCAGACGGTGCCGGGTACGGCCGGTCCGGCGACCGAGGCCACGGGCGGCTCGCCCTCCTCCGGCACGTCCGCCGCCGCCTCGACACCGGACGGCGGCACGTCGTCCTCCGCCCCGGGCAAGGCCACCGCCTCCGGCACCGGAACCACGACCCAGAGCGGCAGTAACCGGTGCCACACCTCCGAGCTGCGCGCCGCCGTCGGCCGCAACAACCCGGGGGCCGGCCAGGAGAACTTCCCCATCGTGCTCACGAACAAGTCCGCCCGGATCTGCACCCTGCGCGGCTATCCGGGCGCGGCCTTCGTGAACGCCTCCGGCACCCAGCTCGGCCCGGACCCCAAGCGGTCCGGGGGCTCGCCGGTGACGGTGACGCTGCGGCCCGGACAGAGCGCCTGGGCGGGCCTGACCTTCTCCAACCCGGAGATCAGCGGCGCGAAGACGGCCACGCCGGCCACGCTGGTGGTCACCCCGCCGGACGAGCGGGACCCGCTGCGGGTGGCGTGGACGGCCGGGGCGGTCCCGGTGTCCGGGAACTCCTCCTCCGTCTTCCTGACCGTCTTCAACTCCGGTACCGGCGCCTGACCGAAGCCCCTCCGAGAATCCCGCGAACCCCGTTGTCCGCTCCCGGGCAGCGGGGTTCGTCATGAGCGCGCCACAAGTGTCACAGGACGGCAACACGTCCCGGCCGCCGCGATCTTTCCGCAGGGACCCCTCATCGAACCCGTCGACCGCACAGCGAGAAGGCTCCGCAGGGAGCCGCGACGAGGAAACCGGGGAAGAACATGAGCGGCATTTCACGCAGGCGTGTGCTGACGGCGGGGGCGGCCGCGGGCGCCCTCGGGGCCCTGTCCGCCTGCTCCACCGCCGGCGGGCTGTCCGTCGGCGGGAAGGACCCGGCGTACGGCAAGGGCACCAAGCAGGCCCGGCCGGCCAAGCCCATAGGCGACGGGTCCACCGCCGACACCGGCGCGCAGCCGCACCAGCCGAAGCCGGTCCGGCTGAAGCCGGGCCAGAAGCCGCCGCAGTTCGTGGTGTTCTCCTGGGACGGCGCCGGCGAGCTGAGCAACCAGCTGTTCTCCCGCTTCCGCAAGGTCGCGTCCGACCACGGCGCCAAGATGACCTTCTTCCTCAGCGGGATCTACACGCTGCCGGAGGCCAAGAAGGACCTGTACCGTCCGCCGCAGCACGCGGTCGGTGCCTCCGACATCGGCTACCTCGCCGACCGGCACATCCACGCCACCATCCAGCAGGTGCGGGCCGCCTGGCTGGAGGGCCACGAGATCGGCACCCACTTCAACGGGCACTTCTGCGGCGCGACCGGGGTGCGCAACTGGTCTTCCGCCGAGTGGCGCAGCGAGATAGAGCAGGCGATCGGCTTCGTCACCAAGTGGAAGACGAACACCGGCTTCACCGACCTCGAACCGCTGCCCTTCGACTACCGCAAGGAACTGATCGGCGGCCGCACCCCCTGCCTGGAGGGCCAGACCAACCTGCTGCCCACCGCGGCCGCGCTCGGCTGGAAGTACGACGCCAGCTCCCCGGGCGGGCTGCAGATCTGGCCGGGCAAGGTGCAGGGCGGCCGGATCTGGGACTTCCCGCTGCAGTCCATACCCTTCGCCGGCCACTCCTTCCAGGTGCTGTCGATGGACTACAACATGATGTTCAACCAGTCCGGCGGGAACCCCCTGGGCGATCGCACCCAGTTCGACGCCTGGCGCGCTCAGACCAGAGACACCTACCTGGCCGGGTTCCGGCGCGCGTACGAGACCAACCGCGCCCCCTTCTTCATCGGCAACCACTTCGAGCGCTGGAACGGCGGCATCTACATGGACGCCGTCGAGGAGGCGATCGGCCGGATGGCCGAGCACGACGAGGTCCGGTTCGTGTCCTTCAAGCAGCTCGTGGCCTGGCTGGAGGCGCAGGACCCGGCGGTACTGCGCAAGCTGCGCACGCTGTCACCGGGTCAGGCCCCGGTGGGCGGCTGGGAGGAGTTCCTGGGCGCGGCGGGCACCCGCTCCTCATAGTCCATCTCTGCCGTTTGTTTTCATGGGCGGGCACCATCTGATCGATCCGGAGGACCCGCCCTGAACACCCCGCTCCTCGAAGCCCTGTCCGCCGCGCTGCTCGCCGCCGTGCTCGCCTGGGCGGTGGTACGGCCCTTCGGGTGGCCGGAGGCGGTGCTGGCCGTCCCGGCCGCCGGGATCGCGATCGCCACAGGGGCGATCTCGCTGGGCCACGCCCGGGCCGAGGCAGAACGGCTCGGGCCCGTCGTGGGATTCCTGGCGGCCGTGCTGGTGCTCGCCCACTTCTGCGCTGTGGAGGGGCTGTTCCAGGCGTGCGGGGCGTGGATGGCGCGGTGGGCGGCGGGCCGTCCGGTACGGCTGCTGACGGCCGTGTTCGCGCTGGCGTCGGCGATCACGGCGGTGCTCAGCCTGGACGCCACGATCGTGCTGCTCACCCCGGTCGTCTTCGCGACGGCCGCGCGGACGGGCGTACGGCCGAAGCCGCACGTGTACGCCTGCACGCATCTTTCGAACACGGCGTCGCTGCTGCTGCCCGTCTCCAACCTGACGAACCTGCTCGCCTTCGCGGCGAGCGGGCTGACCTTCACCCGGTTCGCAGCGCTGATGGCGCTGCCGTGGCTGGTGGCGATCGGCACCGAGTACATGGTGTTCCGGCGGTTCTTCGCCCGTGACCTCACCGCGGCGGCCCCGACGGGCCGGGACACCGGTGAGGCGCCGCGGCTGCCGCTGTTCGCGCTGGTGACCGTGGGCTGCACGCTGGCGGGGTTCGTGGTGGCGTCGGTGTTCGGGGTGGACCCTGCGTGGGTGGCCGCCGCGGGGGCGCTGGTGCTGGCCGGGCGGGCGCTGGTGCGGCGGAAGGCGACTCCTGTCACCGTCGCACGGGCGGCGGCGCCCGCCTTCCTGGCGTTCGTGCTCGCGCTGGGCATCGTGGTGCGCGCGGTCGTGGACAACGGGCTCGCGGACGCGCTCGGGCATGTCCTGCCCGGCGGCACGGGGCTGCTCGCACTGCTCGGGACGGCCGCGCTGGCCGCCGTCCTCGCAAACCTCATCAACAACCTGCCCGCCGTACTGGTGTTGCTGCCGCTCGCCGCTCCCGCCGGTTCCGGCGCGGTGCTCGCCGTCCTGCTCGGGGTGAACATCGGCCCTAACCTGACCTACGCCGGGTCGCTCGCCACCCTGCTGTGGCGGCGGATCGTGCACCAGCACGAGCACGGCGTGGACCTCCGGGAGTTCACCCGGCTCGGCCTGATCGCCGTGCCCTCCACGCTGGCCGTGTCGGTGGTGGCACTGTGGGGGTCGCTGCAGATTCTCTGAGAGTTCCCTTCTCCGAGAACTCCGAGAGCCGAAGGAGGCCGGCCGATGCGTGTGATCGCCTGGCTCGTCGAGGGCACCTGGCCCGCCTGCGTGGACGCCGTGCGCGCCCACGCCCCGCACGCCTCCGAGGTGGTGTTGCTGCATGTGACCGGTCCGGACGTGCCCGGGGTGGCGCACGCCGCCTACGCGGGGCTCCTCGGCCGGGGCCATCCCGAACACGACCCGGGCAGCCGCCTGGAGGCGCTCGGCGACAGCTCGGCGGCCGAACTTCTTGCCGCGGCGGCCGAGCGGCTGGGGCGGCCGTGCACCCGCGAGGAGCGGACCGGGCGGGTCGAGCGGGAGGTGGTGGCCGCGGCCGACGGAGCCGATCTGCTGGTGCTGGCCCGGGACGGCGACCGTTCCCGGCTCGGGCCGCACAGCCTGGGCCCGGCCGCCCGGTTCGCCGTCGACCACGCCCCCTGCCCGGTGCTGCTGGTGTGGCCCGAACCGGCCCCGGACCTCGCGACGATCCCTCCCCCGCCGCCACACCACCACTGAGCCACACCGCGGGCCTGGCCCGGCCGGCCGGGCGACGTTCAGTGGCGGTAGCCCCCCATACCACCGCCGTAGCCACCGCCGTTGTAGCCGCCGCCACCGCCCCAGTCGCAGTAGTCCGGGTAGACCGAGCAGTAGTCGCGCGTGGGGGAACTCGACGGCGCGGGGCTGGACTTGGATGCGGTCGGGGACGGGGTCTTCGAGGGCTTGGGGGTGGCCTTGGCCGGCGGGGACGGCGCGGGGGTGTTGTCGGTGTCCCAGTTGACGACTTCCATCTGCAGGTCCGGCTTGGCGGTGTCGACGGTCCAGCGCTGGGCCGGGTTCGCGGCACGGTTCTTGAGGACGAGGGCGCCGGAGCCGTCGGTCGCGGCGGGGGTCAGCGCCAGGTCCTGGTCCGAGCGGGGCACCAGGGCGCCCTGGAGCGTGAAGTCGTAGCGGATGTCCTTGGCGGCCTTACCGGTGACCGAGCAGGGGGCGAGCCGCACCGAGTAGCCGAGGTGGGAGTCCAGGCACAGGTCCGGGGCGGAGGCGTTGCGCAGCAGTCCGTCGGTCTCGTACGACCACTGCTGGCTCGCCTCCGAGGAGCAGGTGGTGAGTTCGGTCTCCGCGTCCTTGACCGCCTTCTTGCCGACGACGCCCACGCACAGCCCCGAGGCAAGGTTGTGCAGCCGGCCGCGCAGCGCGCCCTTGGTGGTGCCGCTCGCGCCGGCCCAGGACGGCCCCGGTGCGGCGGAGTCCTTGCCGGGCGCCCCGGAGGGCGTGCCGCTGGGAGCCGGGGCCGGGTCGTCGCCCGAGCCGAGCACCGACCACAGAACCAGCGGGAGGACGACCAGGCCGCTGACCGTGACGACGGCCAGGGCGAGATTGCGGCGCCGGGCACGGCGGGCCGCCCGGTGCGCCGAACGGCGGGAGGGGCCGGGCGTGGCGGCTGGGGCGGGGCTGGCGGGCGCGGGTGCCACGGCCGTGAAGGCCTCGCCGCCCAGGGGAACCGTGGGGGCCGGTACCGGGTCCGGGGCCGGGGCGGTGGTCTCCTCGGTGCGGGCCGCCCGGGATTCCATGTAGGCGTGGGCGCCCCAGCCGAGGACCGCCTCGGCGAGTGCGAGGCCGAGTCCCGTGTTGAACTGGGCCAGCTGGTCGGCGGTCTGGCTGCAGTGCCGGCAGCCGGCCAGGTGCTGCTGCAGATCCGGGTCGACGTCGACGCCGCCCCGGCGGAACGTCACGTCGAGCATGCGCAGGTAGCGCTGACACTCGGCCTCGGGGGCGAGTTCGCGGTGGGCCTGGAGGCATTCCTCGCGCAGCCGTTCCCGGGCGCGGCGCAGTTCGACCCGGGTCTCCTCCTCGTCCAGGCCGAGCAGCGCTGCGGGGACGGCGAGGGGTTCGGCCTCGACCTCTATGTGCCACAGCACCGCGCGTGCGGACTGGGGCAACCGCTGGAACGCCCGGGACAGCAGTCGCCGGCCGGAGGGCGGGAGCAGCCGCGCGGCCGCGCGCTCTCCGCTGCCGGTACCGGGCCGCAGGGCGGGGTGGAGGAGTTCCTGGCGGCCGTCGCCGTCCCATTCGGCCGCGATGCGGCGAACGGTGACCAGCAGGTGCGGGCGCCAGGCGGCGGACGGGCCCGCCTGGCGGAGCGACTCGCCGAACAGCCGGGTGAAGGCGGCCGTGGTGAGCATTCCGGCGGCGCGCGGCCCGTCGGTGCACAACCGGGCGTAGGCGAAGGCGGCTTCCCAGTGCCGGTCCAGGAGTTCACCCACCGGGTGGAGCGCGGGTGTTGTTCCCGTCCACTTCTTCAGTTCGGCGCTCAGTTGTTCGTCCGAAGCGTCGAACCGGCGGGCGGTTGGGGCGGAATCCGACCGGCCTGCGTCATTCACGGCTGCGTTCCTCCGGGCGCGACACGGTAATTGGTCCATACCAAAGGGTACGGAATGGGATTCGGCATCCCGAACGTCCGCCTGGGCAGCTCTTTTGAAGCGTGGGGGCGTACGGGAGCGGCCTGGCGCATGCAGCAGGAAATGTAATTGTCTGCACGCCGACAGCGCACACTTTTGCACAGCCCGACGTCATTGAACAAGAGATCCCTCACTTTTAAACATTGCGTCGACAAGCGGCCCTTTGACCATTCGTCAATGAAAGCCTTTGCCGTGCATTACGGCCGCTCACCCGCGCGATAGGCGCCGGGCGGCACTCCGTAACGCTCACGGAAGACGCGGCTGAAATGGAAGGGGCTCGGGAATCCGGACGCCGCCGCCACCCGCTCCACCGTCAGGTCGGTGGCCTCCAGCAGCCGGGCCGCGTGCCGCAACCGGGCCTCACGCAGGGCGCGCATGGGCGACCTGCCGGTCCGCAGGGTGAACAGGTGGGCGAACCGGGACGGGGAGAGCGCCACGCTCTCGGCGAGCGAGGCGACGGTGTGCGGGGCGCCCGGGTCGGCGGCGATCAGCTCCTCGGCCTGTCGTACGCGGGTGTCGTCGCCCGGCTCGGGTGCCGGCTCGCGGGCGCCCGAGGCGGCGAGCAGCACGACCTCCTCCAGCGCACACAGGGCCAGCTCCCGCGCCAGACTGCCGTGGGCCACGGCCACCGGGTCCTCCGCCTCGGGCGGTGCGCCCGGCGCGGGCCGACGGGCGTCGGCGAGCATCCGGCCGAACGCGGCCTCGATGCGGCCGTGCAGGGTTGCGGGGACAGGTGCGACGACGTACAGGCCGTCGGCGACGGCGTACGGGCGGATCCAGGTCGCCCAGGACGGGCGCGTCTGGCAGTGCGCCCACCAGAACCGCCAGTGCGCAGCTCCGGGCGCCACGGCATAGCGGTGGGCCACCCCCGGGGCGAGCACCACCAGATGCCCGGCGACCGCCTCGGCACGGGCGCCGCCCTGCCGGATCGTGCCGCCCCCGCCCGTGGTGAAGGTGAACAGCCAGCTGTCCGCCCCCCGCGGCCGGTTGACGCCGTACCCCGGCCCCTGGTCGTAGCGCCCGGTCACCACCAGGCCCGGCGGCGGGGACGGGTCGCCGGCAGCAGTCCCGGGCAGTCCGTCAGCATGCATGGGCATCCTCCGCGGGCGCGCGTCGGCCTAGCGTGACAGGCAAATGGGCACCGGACGAGGAGCAGACACATGACAGCCACGGGCATCGGCGGCATCCTGCCCGACGCACTCCGGCAGCAGTTCGAGGAGGCGGGATTCACCGTCGTACGCGGGCTGTTCGGGTACGACGAGATCGTGCGGCTGCGCGACGGCTTCGCGGCGCTGCGGGCGGCCGGGCCGGTCCCCGGGCACTTCGAGCCGCGGCCCGCGGACCCCGACCCGCTGCGCAGGCATCCGCGGGTGATGCAGCCGCACGAGTTCAGCGCGCAGGCGCGGGAGTTCCTGCTGGACGCCCGGCTGCGGGCGGTGCTGGAGGTGCTGTTCGGCGAGGAGGTGCTGGCCGCGCAGAGCATGTTCTACTTCAAGCCGCCGGGCGCCCGGGGCCAGGCGCTGCACCAGGACAACTTCTATCTGCGGGTCGAGCCGGGCACCTGTGTGGCCGCGTGGGTCGCCTGCGACGTCATCGACCGGGACAACGGCGGCCTCGAAGTCGTCCCGGGCACGCACCGGATGGACCTGTACTGCCCCGAAGTGGCGGACGAGGAGCTGTCGTTCGCCCGCGAGTACGTCCCGCCGCCGCCCGGTCTGACTCCGGTTCCCGTGGACCTGGCACCGGGCGACGTGCTGTTCTTCAACGGCAGCCTGGTGCACGGCTCGGGACCCAACCGCAGCGCCGACCGCTTCCGGCGCTCCTTCATCGGGCACTATGTCGGCCGTTCGGCCGAGCGCATCGGCGGCTACTACCGGACGCTGACCATGTTCGGCGCGCCGGTCCCGCTGCCGGAGAGCGAGGGTTCGGGTCCGTGCGGCACGGAGTTCACACCGCACGGACCCCACTGAGGAGCAACGGACCTCACCGAGCCGGCCCCGGACCCCGTCGAGGATCAGTGGCCGCTGATGGCGTGCGGGGTGTAGGCCTCCTCCAACTGCTCGATCTCCTTGTCGCTCAGCACCAGTTCGACCGCGGCCACCGCGTCCTCGATGTGCTGCGGCTTGGCCGCGCCGACGATCGGTGCCGCCACCGTGTCCTGGTGCAGCAGCCAGGCAAGGGCGATCTGCGCGCGTGGGACACCGCGGTCGGCGGCGATACGGGTGACGGTCTCGACGATCGAGCGGTCGCTCTCCAGGTAGAGGCGGCTGCCGAAGTTGTCCTGGGCGCTGCGCTCGGTGACGGTGCCCCAGTCTCGGGTGAGCCGGCCACGGGCGAGCGGGCTCCAGGGCAGCACGCCCACACCCTGGTCCGCGCAGAGCGGCAGCATCTCCCGCTCCTCCTCGCGGTAGAGCAGGTTGTAGTGGTTCTGCATGGACACGAACTTGGTCCAGCCGTTCCGCTCGGCCGTGTACTGGGCCTTGGAGAACTCCCACGCGTACATCGAACTCGCCCCGATGTAGCGCACCTTGCCCGCCTTGACCACGTCGTGCAGCGCCTCCATCGTCTCCTCGACGGGAGTGGCGTGGTCGTAGCGGTGGATCTGGTAGAGGTCGACGTAGTCGGTGCCGAGGCGGCGCAGGCTGTGGTCCAGCTCGGACATGATGGCCTTGCGGGACAGCCCGCCCCCGTTGGGGCCCGGCCGCATCCGGCCGTGCACCTTGGTGGCCAGCACGATCTCGTCGCGGTCGGCGAACTCGCGCAGGACCTTGCCGACGATCTCCTCGCTGGTGCCGTCCGAGTAGACGTTGGCGGTGTCGAAGAAGTTGACGCCCGCCTCCAGCGCCTGCCGGATCAGCGGCCGGGACGCCTCCTCGTCGAGGGTCCACTCGTGGACACCGCGGTCGGGCAGCCCGTAGGTCATGCAGCCCAGACAGATCCGCGACACGTCCAGGCCCGTCGAACCGAGCTTCACGTACTGCATCGTCACTGCTCCTGCCTTCCGGGGCGATGGTCACTCAGGAGCGTACGGCGTGCTCCGGCGCCGACTTGACCGCGACGTCGCGCGGACGATTGGATCCTGACACGTGATCGAACGAGCGGACGTGCCCGCCAAAGGCCTCTCCCGTGTCTCCGGCCCCGGGACGACCGTCAGTACCGCACTGCTCGCCCTCGCCCTCGCCGTCGCGGTGTCGGCACTGACGGGTTGCGACGCGAGCAGCACGCCCGAGCGGCAGTCCCAGAAGCCCGCCGCCGTACGCCTGCCGCCGCGCCACGCCGGTTTCGACTACCAGATCGGCGGGGCCTATCCTCCGCCCGCCGGTGTCCGGATCGTCAGCCGTGACCGGTCCGACTCCCCGGCGCCCGGCCTGTACAACATCTGCTACGTCAACGCCTTCCAGGCCCAGCCGGAGGAGCGCTCCGCCTGGCCCGCCGACCTGCTGCTGCGGGACGCCCGCGGCAAGGTCGTCATCGACGAGGACTGGAACGAGCCGCTGCTCGACCTGCGCACCCCGGCCAGGCGCAGGCGCGTGGCGGAGCGGGTCGACCAGTGGATCGACGGCTGCGCGAAGAAGGGCTACGACGCCGTCGAGCCCGACAACTACGACAGCTACACCCGCTCCCACCACCTGCTCACGGCCGCCGACGCGACCGCGTTCATGCGCCTGATCTCCCGGCACGCGCACGACCGGCACCTGGCCGTCGGGCAGAAGAACACCGCCGAACTGGCCGGGCAGCGAGGGCAGGCCGGGCTGGACTTCGCGGTCACGGAGGAGTGCGGGCAGTACGACGAGTGCGAGGTGTACGCCAAGGCGTTCGACGACCGTGTGGTGGACATCGAGTACACCGACAGCGGCCTGCGCAAGGCTCTCGCCCACTGGGGCAAGCGGCTGAGCATCGTCCGCCGGGACGTGGACGTCTCCACACCGGGCGAACCGGAATACGTCCGAAAGGTGCGGTGACGCGCCGGAGCGGTCCTGCCGTCCCTCAGGGCCGCTCCAGCAGGTCCAGCGCGCTCTCCCAGGGGAACTCGGGCCGCCCACCGCCCTCCTCGGGCATGCCGGAGTACGGCTCACCGAAGCGGACGCCCATCCCGCGCAGCCGGATCAGGCTGTCCTGGTAGGCAGGGTGGGCGGCCAACGCGTCCGCCACACAGGGCAGGACGGCGATCGGCACACCCAGCCCGGCGGCCTCGCACAGGGTGCCGACGGCGAGGGTGTCGGCCAGTCCGGCCGCCCACTTGTTGACGGTGTTGAAGGTGGCGGGGGCCACCACCACGGCGTCCGGCGGCGGGAACGGGCGCGGGTCGGCCGGGGAGCGCCAGGCGGACCGTATCGGCCGGCCCGTCTGGGCCTCGACGGCGGCAATGTCGAAGAAGCCGCCCATGGCGACGGGTGTGGCGATGACCCCGACCTCCCAGCTCCGCTCCTGGGCAACGGTGATCAGCTTGCTGACGCCGTCGGCGATCCCGGCCGCGCAGACGACGACGTAGAGGAAGGGCTTCCGGTCCTGTGCGGTCATCCGGGCACCCTACTGAAGCGGGAAGGTCTGCCCCCGCTCGGCCTCGGGCCGCGGTCCGTGGATGCGCCGCTGGTCCTCCGCGATGCGCAGGTCGTTGATGCTCGCCTCCCGACGGGTCATCAGACCGTGCTCGTCGAACTCCCAGAGTTCGTTGCCGTAGGAGCGCCACCACTGCCCGTCGGCGTCCCGGCACTCGTACTGGAAGCGGACGGCGATGCGGTTGCCGTCGAAGGCCCACAGGTCCTTGCGCAGCGCGTAGTCCCGCTCGCGGCGCCATTTGGCGGCGAGGAACTCGACGATCTCGGCGCGGCCGGTGACGAAGGTGTCGCGGTTGCGCCAGACGGAGTCCTCCGAGTAGGCGAGCGCCACCTTGTGCGGGTCGCGGGTGTTCCAGGCGTCCTCGGCGGCCTGGACCTTCTCCTCGGCGGTCTCGCGGGTGAAGGGAGGCAGAGGCGGGCGGTCGGCCATGGTGACTCCTCGGCTCATACGGGTTGCACGGCATGCACGGCATGCGCGGCATCGGAGAACGAGCGTTCTCCGCAGTGGCTGCTACCGTAGGAGAACGTACGTTCTCTCGTCAAGGAGTGAGGTCGCAGATGGACAGCGCGGTCGCCCGGGAGCAGGCGCTCGACGCCGCGGAGGGGCTGTTCTACGCCCGGGGAATCCAGTCCGTGGGCATGGACGAGCTGCGCGGCGCCTCGGGCGTCTCGCTCAAGCGCCTCTACCAGCTGTTCCCCACCAAGGACCAGCTCGTCGAGGCCTACCTGGCCCGCCGGGACGAGCGCTGGCGCGGCCGGCTCGCCGAGCACGTGGCACGGCAGCCGGACCCGCGGGAGCGCATCCCGGCCGTCTTCGACTGGCTGGAAGGGTGGTTCGGCGAGGACGGCTTCCGCGGCTGCGCCTGGATCAACGCGTACGGCGAACTGGGCGCCACATCGGCCCGGGTGGCGCAGCAGGTGCGCGCGCACAAGGAGGCGTTCCGGGGCTACCTCGCCTCGCTCGTGACCGAAGCGGGACTGCCCGCCGCGCTGACCGGCCCCCTGTTCCTGCTGGCCGAGGGCGCCATGGTCACGGCGGGCGTCACCGGCAGCACCCGGCCGGCGGCCGAGGCCCGCGAGGCGGCCCGGGTGCTGGTGGCGGCGGCCGGCTAGGACCTGCCCGGACGGATCGGGCAGACGCCGGGCAGCGGATCAGGCCGGTTCCGTCACCTTGATCGCGCCCACCGGGCAGGCGCGGGCCGCCTCGCGGACCATCGGGTCGCCCACGCCGTCCTCGCTGCCGGGGATCAGCATGCTGAAGCCGTCGTCGTCCTGGGTGAACACGGACGGTGCGGCAAGCGCGCACTGGCCCGCGCCGATGCAGACGTCCTTGTCGATCTCAATGTGCATGGACTCAGCCTCTTACCAGGTCACGGGGAGTTCCAGCATCCCCTGGATCGTGTCGCCGGGTTTGAAGGGGATCTTCTCGGCGGGCGCGGCCAGCTGCAGGCCGGGCAGCCGCCGCAGCAGGGTGCCGAGGGCGATCTCCAGCTCCGCACGGGCCAGGTTCTGGCCCAGACACTGGTGGATGCCGAAGCCGAAGGCCACGTGGTGGCGGGCGGGGCGATGGAAGTCCAGGGCGTCGGGGTCGTCGTACAGGGAAGCGTCGCGGTTGATGACCGAGGTCGCGAAGAGCACGCCCTCGCCGGCCCGGATCGTGGTGCCGGCGACCTCGATGTCCTCCAGGGCCACCCGCAGCATGCCCTCCGCGATGGACAGCATCCGCATCAGCTCCTCGACGGCGGCGGGCAGCAGCGCCGGGTCGGCGCGCAGCTCGGCCAGCCGGTCGGGGTGCTGGAGCAGGGTGTAGGTGCCGAGGGAGATCATGTTGGCGGTCGTCTCATGGCCGGCGACCAGCAGGATGACGGCCAGCGAGAGCAGTTCGGTCCGGTCCAGCGCGCCCTCGCTCAGCTGCTGGTGGATGAGGTCGTCCAGGACCCCGTCACCGGGTTCGGCCTGCTGTGCCTTGCGGTCGATCAGGTCGCCGAGATACGCCTCGAGCCGCTCGCGCGCCGCCTGGGTGTCGGCGGCCGACGGGCCGCGCAGCAGCCGGCGGGACTGCTCCTCGAAGAACTCGTGGTCGGCGTACGGCACCCCGAGCAGACCGCAGATCACCATGGACGGCACGGGCAGGGCGAAGGCGGAGACCAGTTCGGCCGGCGGGCCCTTCTCGATCATCGCGTCCAGGCACCCGTCGACGATCCGCTGGATGGTGGGCCGCAGCTCGGTCGCGCGTTTGAGGGTGAACGACGGGATCATCATCCGCCGCTGCCGCTGGTGCACGGGGTCGTCGACGCCGAGCAGCGCGACCCGGCGGTCGCGGACGGCCGTGAAGCGGGCCGTGGGCATCGGGAAGTCGGGGCGGCTGCGGTCGGTGGAGAGGCGACCGTCGGCGAGCAGCGCGCGGGCGGCGGCATGCCCGGTGACCAGCCAGACCTCGCGGCCGTCGAAGAGGGTGGCGCGGGACAGGGGTCGCCCGTCGCGCAGCGGCTGGTAGCCGGTGGGCGGGTGGTAGGGGCAGGTGCGGTCCTGGGGGAAGGCGACGGGTTCGGCCGGGTTCGCCGGGCCGGTGATGTCCGTCAGTTCCGTCATGGAAAGACCTCGCAGACGAAAGAAGTGCGTCGTGCCGATCTTCATTAGATGCCCCAGGCACCTATGGGACGACGACAAGTTCGGCCAGATCGGTGATCGGTGCGATCTGGCCGAAGAGTGTGGTCACCGGGGGCGGGAACGCGCCGAAATTCGCTTGCCGCCGCGGAGCCGGCGACCCGAGGATCTGCCCATGTTGCTTATGGACACCATTCTGCCGCCGACCCCCGCCGCCGTCCTGCCGGTGCGGGACCAGCAGCAGCCCGGCCGTCACCGGAGGCCCGAGCCCGCGCGCCCGTGACGGCCGCGCTCCTCGCCGGCCTGCTGGCCGGCTACGGCATCGCGATTCCCGTCGGCGCGGTCGGGACCTACCTGGTCTCCCTCACCGCCCGCACCTCGCTGCGCACCGGCGCCTGCGCCGCCCTCGGCATCGCCACGGCCGACGGCCTGTACGCACTGGTGGCCGCGGCGGGCGGCTCGGCCATGGCCGCGGCGCTACGGCCGGCGCTGACCCCGCTGCGCTGGACCTCGGCCCTGGTCCTCGTCGCCCTCGCGGTGTGGGGCGCGGTACTGGCGCTGCGCCAGTACCGCGCCCATCGCCTGGCCACCCGCCCCGAGCGGCCGGTTCCCGGCGCAGGACGCGCCTATCTCGGCCTTCTCGGGATCACCCTCCTCAACCCGGTCACGGTGATCTACTTCGTCGCGCTGGTGCTCGGCAGCAGTACCGCGGACGCCGTACGACCACTGGAGCGGGCCGTGTTCGTCCTGGCGGCCTTCGCCGCCTCCGCGAGCTGGCAGTTGCTGCTGGCGGGCGGCGGCGCCCTGCTCGGCCGCGTCCTCACGGGCCGCCGGGGACGGTTGCTGACGGCGCTGGTCTCCAGTGGGGTGATCCTGGTGCTGGCGGCGCGGATGACGGTGGCACCCGGGTGACCGCCGGCGGTCAGGGGTCAGGGCACGCGCGCGGGGCCGGGTGCGAACGCGCGGGCGACGGCGAGGCTGTCCTCGTAGACGTGGTGGCGCACGACCAGGCCGTCCCGGACGGTGAGGTGCAGGGCGAACCGGGCGGTGTAGGAGCGGCCGGTCGGTTCGGCCGTCTGCCGGATGGTGCCGAGCACGACCGCGTCGTCGGCGTCGACCAGGATGCGTTCGATCCGGGTGTCCGCCTTTTCCGGGACGTGGTGGGCGGCCAGCTCGCGGTAGTGGGCGACGGCGTCGGTGCGGGTGGAGCGGTGCCGGATCCACGGGGTGTCGGCGCGGCCGTGCTCGTCCTGCGGCCAGCTCAGCTTCCAGTCGCCGTGCTCCGCGTACAGCTCGCCGATCCGTTCGGGGTCGCCCTGGCCGATCCGGCGGAGCAGTTCCTCCACGACGGAGCGGGTCGGGGTGGTGCAGTCGGGAAGCATGAGCGCCGCGCCCCCTTTCTCGTCTTCTCGTCTTCTCGTGTTCTCGTCTCCGGGCCGGCCGCGGCGGGTGTGTGGTGATCACCCGGGATCACTGTGCCCGAGGCGTCCGGGGCGGCGCGATGGCCCGCGGGGTAATCACCCGCCCGGGCGAAGTGGCCCGCGGTACGGATGATTCGCGCGGCCGCGGGTGTTGTACGTGGCCGCACGTCAGTCGTTGGACCGACCGAGGAGACGGTTGCCATGCCGCTTGAGGGCGAGTACGAACCCAGCCCGACGCAGTGGGTGCGCGAGCAGGTCGAGCTGTACGAGAGTTCGGGCGGGACGAAGGGCACGACACTGCTGGACACCGGGATGCCGGTCATCATCCTGACCACCCGGGGCGGCAGGAGCGGGAAGATCCGCAAGACGCCGCTGATGCGGGTGGAGCACGAGGGACGGTACGCCGTGGTCGCCTCCCTCGGCGGCGCGCCCAAGCACCCCGTCTGGTACTTCAACGTGAAGGCCGAACCCCATGTGGAACTGCAGGACGGTGCGGCCAAGCGGGACATGAGGGCCCGTGAGGTCACCGGCGCGGAGAAGGCCGAGTGGTGGGAGCGGGCCGTGGCCGCATACCCGCCGTACGCCGACTACCAGAAGAAGACCTCACGGGAGATCCCCGTGTTCGTCCTGGAGCAGCTCGACGGGAGCTGATTCAGGCCGGGAAACGGCTCGTTCTAGAAAAATCTGTTTCCGGGAGGCATGAACCGGCTTCCCGGCGGGCAGTCAGTGCATCAGGGCCCCGCCGCGTTCCCCCGTCGCGGCGGGGCCCTTCTGTGTCCTGCCCGGGCGGCCGGTCCGTGCGCCCGGGCGAACGGGTGGCGCCGTGCGGGCCTCCCGCTTGAGGGGCGCGGGGCGAGGAAGAAGTCACCCATGGCGAAGTACAAGAAGAAGAAACTCCCCCTCGTCTACGCACCGCTCGGCTTCGCGCTCAGCTGGATGGGCGGGGCGCTCGCGGGGCTGGCCTTCCGCAGGGCGTGGCGGGCGCTCCGGCACGAGGAGGTCCCGCCCGACGCGCTGGACCCGGACCGCGGCTGGGGCGAGGTCCTGCTCGCCGCGGCGGTCGAGGGTGCCATCTTCGCGGTGGTGCGCAGCGCCGTCGACCGCACCGGCGCCAAGGCCATCGCCCGGTCGACGGGTGCGTGGCCGGTCGCCGAGAAGGCCGACCGGGACCACGACTGATCTGCGGGCCGGGACCACGACTGACCCGCGGGCCGGGCCCGCGGGTCGCTCTCGGGTGTCAGTCGGCGACCAGCCACACCCCGTCGCGCATCAGCTCCCGCCCCTGCAGCTCGTTCTCCTCGCGCCAGGCCTGGACGCGCTGCGGGAGGACGTTGAAGTACAGGTAGCGGGTGGTGAGTTGACGCGGGTCGAAACCGGTCTTGCCGGCGAAGATCTCGGCGTCCTCCTCGGGCAGGTCCTCGGGCGTCACGGCCCGGACGACGCCCTCGATCATGACGACGTCCCGGGTCGGTCCGATGCCGATGCGGGCCTTGCCGGTGGCCAGGAGGTTGCGGCCGGTGGGGCTCGCGGCCGGGGTTGCGATCAGCAGGGTGGCGCCGTCCCAGACGAATGACAGGGGGACGAGATACGGCGCGCCGCCGTCCTCGCCCGCGGTGGCGACCCAGGCGTCCTCGTCGTGCTCCAGCCGGTGGAGGGTGTCCTTCTTGCGCTGTTCGGCAGTGCGGGCGGGCGGCGGGGTCATGTCGTACGGCCTCCTCGGGACGGGCTTGTACTCGTATGACGTGCGGACGGCGTCCAGTGTGACCGTCAGCCTTCCGTCTGCGCACGGATGTGATCAAGGCGTGTCTGGGCCGCCGTCAGCAGCAGATCGAGTGCGGCCGGGTAGGAGCTGGTCCGCATGGAGGCCACGAGGTGGCGGGCGGTGGCCGCGATGTTCGGGTGGGTGTCGGCCGGCAGCCGGGCGTAGGTGTCCCGCCACACCCCGGCCTCGGCCTGCTGGGCGGCCCGGGGCAGGGCGGTGACGGCGGAGTCCAGGGCACCGAAGGCGAGGGCCTGGTCGACGAAGGCGTGGTAGATCCGTACCGCTTCCGGATCCGGGAACCCGGCCCGGCGGAGCACGCCGATCATGCTCTCGACCGCCTGGATCTCGTGCACCCGGCCGGTCACCCGGTGGGCGCTGAGCATCGCCGCCCGGGGGTGGGCGAGGGCGCCCGCGTGCATGCGCAGGCCCAGGTCACGCAGGTCGGCGCGCCAGTCGCCGGTGGGCCGCCAGACCCGCAGGGTACGGCCGATCAGCTCGTCGGCGATGGCGAGCATCAGGTCGTCGGTGTGCCGGAAGTACCGGTACAGGGAGCTGGGGTCGGCGCCCAGGGCGCGGCCGAGGCGCCGGACGGAGAGGGCTTCGGCGCCGTGCTCCTCGATCAGCCGGAGCGCGGTCTCGACGATCAGCTCCGCGGAGAGCACGACGCCCTGTTTGGTGGGGCGCCTGCGCTGCCGGTCGGCGGCCGGGACGACACGGTCGGTCATGAGAGCCCTCCCTGGTGTGTGCCCGGCACCTTATGACAACACCGTTGACCTGTGAAGTGCACCGGCGGTTTCATCTGCGGTCACCGGGGCCGACCAGGCCCCCCGGTGCGAGCGGAGAACCGGCGATGAGCGAGACCCCCTTCGGTGTGGATCCACCCGCGCGGCCCGAGCTGCGCAAGTCCCTGAGCGTGCTGGACGGCGTCGCTGTCGCCGCGTCCAGTACGGCCGCGACCACCAGCATCGGCATCGGCCTCGGTGTGACGGCCGGTGTGGTCGGCCTGCATCTGCCGGCCATCATGCTGCTGGCCTTCGTGCCGATCCTCGGCATCGCCGGTGCCTACTCCCGGCTGAACAAGGTGGAGCCCAATGCGGGCAACGGCTATGTGTGGGTGGGCCGTTCGCTCAACCCCTGGCTCGGCTTCATGGTGGGCTGGGTGAACTTCGTGGCGAGCATTGCGTTCCTCGCGTACACCACGGCGGTCACCGGTTCCGCGATGCTGCAACTGGCCGGGGACGCGGGCCTGCACCGGATCGGCTCGCTCGCCCTGGATCCGGACTCGACCGCGCAGACCACGGCGGTGGGCATCCTGGTCCTCGTCGCGGTGACCCTCACCGCCGTGACCGGCGTGCGCACCGCGGCCCGGCTGCAGACCTGGCTGCTGGTCTTCGAGTACGTCGTGCTGCTGGGCTTCTGCGGATACGGCATCGTGGCCGGCCCGCACCCCTTCGAGCTGTCCTGGTTCAACCCGTTCGAGATCCCCTCGGCGACCGGGCTGGCGCAGGGGCTGCTGCTGTCGGTGTTCTGCTACTGGGGCTTCGACGCCGCGTTCACCGTCAACGAGGAGGTGCGCGATCCCCGGGACGCCTCCAGGGCCGGGACGATCACCCTGGTGACCATGCTCGGGCTCTTCCTGCTCGGCTCGATCGCCTTCCAACGGGTGCTGTCCGAGGGCGAGCTGGCCGGGCACGGGGCGCAGGGGCTGGCGTACTTCGGTGACCGGCTGGCCGCTCAGCCGCTGGCCGCACTGCCCCTGGTGGCGCTGATGTTCTCGGCGGTGGCCTCGCTGCAGGCCGGGGTCATCCCGACGGCCCGCGGCATGTTCGCGATGAGCCGGGACCGCACCCTCGGACCGGTGTGGGCCAAGGTCAGCCCCCGGTACGGGACGCCGGCGGTCGGAACTGTGCTGATCGGGGCCCTGGCCACGACGGTGGCGGTGCTCGCGCTGGTGATCCCGCGCCTCTCCGACATGATCAATGCGACGGTGAACGCCGTCGGGATCGTCGTCGCCCTGTCCTACGCGCTCACCGCGCTCGCCGCCGCCGTGCGCTTCCGGTCCCTGCTGCGCGAGGACTGGCGGCAGGGGGTACGAGCCGTGGTGCTGCCCACGCTGAGCGCCGTCGCCCTGCTGGGTCTCGGCGGCTACCTCGGCTGGTCCTTCTACAGCTCCGCAGACCACTTCGAGGTCAGCGCGGACAACGGCTGGTTCCTGCTGCTCATGCCGCTGGCGATGATCGTGTCCGGGTTCGTCGTGGCCGCGTGGGCGAAGTGGGTGCGCCGATCACCGTACTTCCGCACCGGCGTCGGCACCGACGCCGACTCCCAGCAGCTTCTGACCACCGCCAACTGACCTACCAGGAAAGGCATCATGCACGCTGATCTGCTCTTCACCGGCGGCCCCGTCCTCACTCCGGACGGCCGCAGCGCGACCGCCGTGGCCGTCACCGGGGGCCGCATCACCGCCGTCGGGCACGACGAGGTGCGCGAGCTGGCCGGGCCGCGCACGGAGGTGGTCGACCTGGCCGGGCGGCTGCTGCTGCCGGGCTTCCAGGACGCGCACGTCCATCCGGTGCCGGCCGGCCTCGAAATGACCCAGTGCGACCTGAGCGGCAGGACGACCGCCGAGGACACCGTGGCCGCGGTGCGCGCGTACGCCGAAGCCCACCCCGAGCGGGAGTGGATCCTCGGCGGCGGCTGGTCGATGGAGGCGTTCGAGGGCGGTACGCCGACGAAGGAACTGCTGGACGCGGTCGTCCCGGACCGGCCGGTGTACCTGCCCAACCGGGACCACCACGGCGCCTGGGTGAACAGCCGCGCGCTGGAGCTGGCCGGCATCGACGGGAACACGCCCGACCCGGCCGACGGACGGATCGAGCGGGACGCCTCGGGCGAGCCGAGCGGCACGCTGCAGGAGGGTGCGATGCAGCTGGTCGGCCGGCTGACCCCGCCCGCCGGGGCGGCGGACCGGCTGGCCGCGCTGCTGCACGCCCAGCGGCATCTGCACGCGCTGGGCATCACCGCCTGGCAGGACGCGCTGATCGGGGACTTCCTCGGCATGGACGACCCGGCCGGGGCGTATCTGACGGCGGCCCGGGACGGCTCGCTGACGGCGCGGGTGACCGGCGCCCTGTGGTGGGACCGGGAGCGCGGGGCCGAGCAGATCCCCGAACTCGTCGAGAAGCGGGCCGCGTCGAGCCATGGCCGGTTCCGCGCGGGCACCGTGAAGCTGATGCTGGACGGGGTCGCCGAGAACCACACGGCCGCGCTGCTCGACCCCTATCTCGACCGGTGCGGCTGCGCGACCGCCAACCGCGGCAAGAGCTTCATCGATCCGGCCCAACTGCCCAAGTACGTGACCGAGCTGGACGCGCTCGGCTTCCAGTGCCACTTCCACGCGCTGGGCGACCGGGCCGTACGGGACGCGCTGGACGCCGTAGAGGCGGCGCGCGCCGTCAACGGGCCGAACGACAACCGGCCGCACCTGGCGCACCTTCAGGTGGTGCACCCGGACGACGTGCCGCGCTTCGCGCGGCTCGGCGCCACCGCGAACATCCAGCCGCTGTGGGCCGCGCACGAGCCGCAGATGGACGAGCTGACCATCCCGTTCCTCGGGCCCGAACGAGCCGCGTGGCAGTACCCGTTCGGGGCGCTGCTGCGCTCCGGGGCACGGCTGGCGGCGGGCAGCGACTGGCCGGTGAGCAGTCCCGATCCGCTGCAGGGCATCCATGTCGCGGTCAACCGCGTGGAACCGGGCAGCACGGGGCCGGTGTTCCTGCCGGACGAGCGGCTGAGCCTGACGGACGCGCTCACGGCGTACACGGCCGGGTCGGCGTACGTGAACCACCTGGACGACACCGGCCGGGTGGCCGTCGGGGCCCTCGCCGACCTGGTGGTGCTGGACCGGGATCCGCTCGCCGGGCCGCCGGAGGCGATCGCGGAGACGAGCGTGGCGCTCACCTATGTGGAAGGCGAGCGGGTGTACGCGGCCGCCGGGGCGTGAGGCGCTCCGTTTGTCACCGGTGCACAAGTACCGCACGGACAACTGTCCTCGAGTGATGAGCCCGCGGGAGTTACCCGCGGGTATCGTCACCAGAGTGCCGAAGAGAGCCGCAGCGGTGGGCGTGGACACGGGCGGCCCGTTCAAGGCGTTGCCCCCGGGTCTGCCGGACCGCCTCAGACCGTATGTCCCCGAGATCACCGAGGAGGTCGTCCGCGCGATCGGGACCGGGATCCCCGAGTACGCGCGCCCCATGGACGACACGTACATGCAGGCCGTGAACCGGGGCGTGGACCATGCGCTGCGCGGGCTGCTGGAGCGGATGGCCCAGCCGGACACCGACTGGGAGCCGGTGCGGGAGACGTACGAGCGCATCGGCCGCGGGGAGGCCGAGGAGGGCCGCAGCCTCGACTCGTTCCAGTCGGCGCTGCGGCTCGGCGCCCGGGTGACCTGGCGCCGGGTCAACGCCCTGGTGGACGGCGGGCTGCTGCCCCGCCATGTGCTGGGCGCCTTCGGTGAGGCACTGTTCCTGCATCTGGACGAGATGGCGGCCGCGGCGACCGCGGCCTACACCGAGGCCCGGCTGCACGCCGCCGGTGAACTCCAGCAGCGGCGGGCCCGGTTGGTGGACCTGCTGACCGCCGATCCCCCGGCCTCGGCGGGGGCGATCGCCGATCTCGCGCATGCCGCGCGCTGGACGATGCCGCGGGCGGTGGCGGTGGTGGCCGTGGACCCCGGGCCCGGCGCGGGGCCGATCGTGCCGCCGGAGTTCCTCACCCGGTTCGACGTCCAGCCCGCGCTGCTGGTGGTGCCCGATCCGGAGGGACCGGGCCGGGCGCGTGCGGTGGCCGGGGCGCTGCAGGGGCTGCGCGCCGCGATGGGGCCCACGGTGGCGCTGAACGAGGGTGCGCGCTCGCTGCGCTGGGCCACCGAGGCGCTGGATCTCGTACGGCGCGGTGTGCTGTCCGGCACGGACCCGGCCGGTGGTGTGGTGCGCTGCCAGGACCACCTGTCCACGCTGCTGCTCCTGCGGGACGACGCACTGCTGGACGCGATGGCCGAGCGCCGGCTGCGCCCGCTGGAACAGGTGCGTCCGCCGCAGCGGGAGCGGCTCGCGGAGACCCTGCTGGGCTGGCTGCAGTCCGGCCGCGGAGTCGCGGAGGTGGCCGCACGTCTGGCCGTGCACCCGCAGACGGTCCGCTACCGGATGCGGCAGCTGGACGAGCTGTTCGGTGAGCTGCTGCACGACCCGGCGGCCCGCTTCGAGATCCAGCTGGCGTTACGGGCCCGGGAGCTGCGCAGGGACGCCGCGGCCGGGGTGTGGACCCCCAGATGACTTCCTGGACAGGTGTCCGGCTATCCTGGACACCTGTCCAAGTAGATGAGGGGGCCGCTGGTCGTGGAGATCGTGGCGAACGTGCTGGTCGGCCTGGTGGCCGCGCTGCACGCGTACATCCTGGTGCTGGAGATGTTCCTGTGGCAGAAGAAGCCGGGTCGGGGCCTGCACGGGTTCGATCCGGAGATGGCCCGGGCGACCGCGCCGCTGGCTGCCAACCAGGGCCTCTACAACGGTTTTCTGGCCGCGGGCCTGGTGTGGGGGCTGATCGCGGCCGACCCGACCGGGATCCGGGTGCAGGTCTTCTTCCTGTCGTGTGTCGTGGTGGCGGGCGTGTTCGGTGCCGTCACGGCCAACCGCCGCATCCTGTTCGCCCAGGCGCTGCCCGGCGCGCTGGCCCTGGCGGCCGTGCTCGTCGCGCGATGACCCCGGCGCCCCAGGAGGACCCGCGGGCCGCGCGCACCCGCGCCCGGCTGCGCGCGGCCCTGCTCGCCGAGTGCGCCGAACGCCCGCTGGAGGAGGTCGGCGTGGCCGCGCTGGTACGCCGGGCCGGGGTGGGCCGGGCCACGTTCTACGTCCACTACGACGGGCTGGAGGCGCTGGCGGTCGACACGTGCGCGGACGTCGTACGGCAGGCGGTGGACGCGCTGCACGCCTGGCGGGGACGGCCCGACCCGGTCAACTCACCGCCCGCGCTGCGGGAGTTCTTCGCGAGCCTCGCCCCGCACGCGGCCCTGTACCGGTCGCTGCTCGCGCCGGGCGGCGGCGGGCCGCTCGGCCGGGTGCTGCACCGGGATCTGCGGGCCCGCAGCCTCGCCGAGCGCGAGCTGGCGGGTGCGGCGGACGCCCCGCTGGTCGCCTCGGCGGTCGCGGCGACCTTCGCGGGGGTCCTCGCGGACTGGCTGCACGGGCTGTTGGAGGCCGGGCCGGAGGAAGTCGCGGACCAGGTCTGGCAGTTGCTGGTCGCGCTGCACCGCAGCCGGTGACGGGTCACTTGCAGGCGGGACCGTTCTTCGTCTGCGGCCAGGCCTCCACTGCGCCGGAGGTGCGGACGTAGGCCGTGTCCTTGTCGTCGGTGAGCCACAGGCGCCGGTCGCGGTAGTGGTACCCGGTGTCATGAGCGCCCGCAGGCATGCGCACGTGCGCGCGGTACGGCGTCGTGAGCAGGCCGTCGCGGCGCAGGACGCCCTCGGGGTCGCGGGCGTAGTGGCGGCCGTCCAGGTCGAGGAAGTGGGCCGACTGCCAGTCGCAGTGTTCCGGGCCGGCGGAACTGCTGAGCCGGCTCACCGGTACCCGCCGGCCGTTCCGGTCCGTCCAGACCTCCCAGCCCTGGGCGGCCGAGAACGTCGCGGGGAGTTCGGCGGGGTCGCAGGAGGCGTTCGTCTCCGGGCCCCAACCGGGCCGGTCCTTCTGGTCCTTGGCCACCACGACGGCCACCTTGGTACGGCCGTTCACGTCGAAGCAGTACAGCACCCGGCCGGGCTCCTCGCGCTCCACGCGGTAGCCGTGGTCGGGCTGCACCGGCTGGAACATGTCGAAGTAGAGCTTGAGCCCCTCTTCCGGTGTGCCGCCGCCGTCCGGCCTTTCCCACCCGTCGGGGCCGCCGCCCTCGAAGATCTCCCCGTCGCACTCCAGCGCCCGGCCCGCGGCTCCGGAGGCCAGCCGCAGGGACCGGGGGCTGTCGTCGTCCACGGCCTTGGTGGGGACGTCGAGCGAACCGCTGTACGGGGTTGCCGGTGGCGTACCGTCGACCACCACCCGTACTCCGGTGCCGTCGTCGCACCCCACCGCCGTCACGGCTGCCAGTACCGCCACGGCCACAAGTCCCCTGCGCATGCCCGCCCCTGTCCCTGGACTGTCTTTGCGCTCCTCCGACGCGGCGACGGACCGAAACGTTCGGGGCTCGACAGGTCTGCCGGACGATCCGGCGGCCGGGACCGAGGCCTCAGAAGGTGAGTACGGGCTTGATCGCCTTGCCCGCGGTCATGTCCCGTACCGCCCGGTCGATGTCCGCGAACGGGTAGGTGCTGATCAGGCGGTGCAGCGGGAGCCGCCCCTCCCGCACCAGGCGGACCAGGGCGGGGATGAAGGTCCGGGTCTCGCCGTCGCCCAGGGTCAGGCCGACGATCCGCTTGCCTGCGAGCAGCCCGTTGACGTCCAGGGAGACCTCGGTGCCGAAGGGCGGGGCGCCGACGACGACCAGGGTGCCGCGGGCGGCGAGCGCGTCGACGCCCTCGCTCAGGACGCCCACGTTGCCCGTCGTCTCGACGACGCCGTCGGCGCCCCGGTAGCCGGTCAGGTGATGGATCAGTTCGGGCACGCTCTCCTCGGTCGAGTCGATCGTGAGGGTCGCGCCCAGTTCCTCGGCGAGTGCCAGCCGTTCGGGGACCCGGTCGACGGCGATGATCGTAGTGGCGGGGGTGAGCGCGGCCGCCATCACCGCCGACAGGCCGACCGCTCCGGCGCCGAGGACGACGAGTGTGCTGCCGGCCTCGGGCTTCAGTACGTTCCAGACGGCGCCGACTCCGGTCTGCACCCCGCAGCCCAGAGGGGCGATCGACTCCAGCGGCACGTCCGGGTCGACCTTGACGAGGCTGCGCTCGTCCACCAGGGCGCGCTCCGCGAACGAGGACTGGCCGAAGAAGTGGCCGCCGAGCGGCTCCCCGCCCCGGCTGACGGTGTGGGTGCCGTCCGCGCGGCGCCCGCCGGTCAGGTTGAGCGGCAGCCAGGTCGCACAGTAGGCGGGGTGGCCGGCGTTGCAGTTGCGGCACCGCCCGCAGGAGGTGAAGGACAGTACGACGTGGTCGCCGGGGGCCACCCCGGTGACCTGGGAGCCGACGGCCTCGACGACGCCCGCGCCCTCGTGGCCCAGCACTCCCGGGAGAGGGAAGGGCAGTGCGCCGCTCGCCACGCCGAGGTCGGTGTGGCACAGGCCGGCCGCCACCATGCGGACGAGCGCCTCGTGCGGTCCGGGGGCGTCGAGTTCGACGTCGGCGAGGGTAAAGGGCGCTCCGCCGGACTCGACGACGGCGGCACGGGTGGTGAGGGTCATCCTGAACTCCTTGGTGATGCCGCTCAGTCGAGCGAGACGACGACGGACTTGACCTTGGTGTAGGCGGCCAGCGCCTCGGGGCCGTACTCGCGGCCGAAACCGGAGTTCTTGACACCGCCGAAGGGCACCGCGGGGTCGAGCAGCGCCCAGTCGTTGATCCAGACGATTCCGGCCTGCAGGCGGGCGGCGATGCGGTGGGCGCGGGCCAGGTTACCGGTCTGGACACCCGAAGCCAGGCCGTAGGGCGTGGAGTTGGCGAGGGCGACGGCCTCGTCCTCGGAGTCGAAGGGCTGCACCGTGAGGACGGGACCGAAGATCTCCTCCTGGATCACCCGGGAGTCGTCGGGCAGGTCGGCGATGACGGTGGGCCGGTAGTAGAAGCCGCCGTCCAGGTCCAGGCGCTCGCCGCCGCAGACGATGCGGCCGCCCTCCTTGCGGGCGAGGTCGACGTACTCCTCGACCTTGCGCAGGTGCCGCTCCCCCGCCATCGGGCCGACGACGGTGTCCGGGTCGCGCGGGTCGCCGACCGGGACGCCGGGGACGGCCTGGGCGAGGATGCCGAGCAGGGTGCCGTAGACCGGGCGGGCGACCAGCAGACGGGGGCCGCCCATGCAGAACTGGCCGGTGTTGAAGACGAATCCCTTGATGACCGCGCCGACCGCTTTCTCCAGGTCGGCGTCCTCGAAGACGATGTGGGCCGCGTTGCCGCCGAGTTCCATGGTGACCGGTTTGAGGGCCTGACCGGCGGTGCCGGCCACGTGCCGGCCGACGGCGGTGGACCCGGTGAAGGCGATCTTGTCGACGCCGGGGTGGGCGAGCAGCGCCTCGCCGGCCACCGGGCCGCTGCCTGTCACGACGTTGACGACACCGGCCGGGACACCCGCCTCGGTGAGCAGCCGGGCCATGTACAGGGCGCTGAGCGGGGTCTCGTCGGCGGGCTTGTGGACGACGGTGTTGCCGGCGGCGAGGGCGGGGCCGAGCTTCGAACCGGCCAGGATCAGCGGGAAGTTGAAGGGGGTGATGGCGGCGACCACGCCGAGCGGCTCGCGCCGGGTGTAGGCGAGGGCGTTGAGGGGGGTGTCGCGGGTGGCGCCGTCGAGGGTGAAGGCGAGGGAGGCGTAGTACTCGTAGTCGCCCGCCGCGTTGGCGATGTCGACGGCCTTGCACAGGGTGAGGGGCTTGCCCACGTCGAGGCTCTCCAGTGCCGCCAGCTCGTCGGCGTTCTCCCGGATCAGCTCGGCGGCGCGGTGCAGGACGCGGCCGCGCTCCCGGCCGCTCAGCCCGGACCACTCCCCCGCGTCGAAGGCCTCGCGGGCGGCGCGTACGGCGGCGTCGACGTCGTCGGCACTCGCCTCGGCGACGGCGGTGACCGGCTGCCCGGTGGAGGGGTCGAGCACCTCTCTGCGGGCGCCGTCGGTGGCCTCGCGCCAGCCGCCGCCGATGAACAGCTGACCCGGACCGGTGTCGGTGGTGGTCGTCATTGCCCGCTCCCCAGCGTAGATCGCCAAGTTTTCAATAAACAGGAATCCTGTTGGTCTGCAGTCTCGTTTCGGTCAGGATTCCTGTCAATGGTCTAGGGTGGGCGCATGGTCGGTACCAGGACAGGCCCGTCGCTGCTCTACATGGTCAAGCAGGTCGAACTCGCCGCGCGCTCCCGCCTGGACGAGCTGGTCAGGCCCGCCGGGATCACGGCCCTGCAGTACACGGCCTTGACCGTGCTGGAGAGGCACGACGGTCTTTCCGCGGCCCGGCTCGCCCGTGACTCGTTCGTCACCGCCCAGTCCATGGCCGACCTCGTGCGCTCCCTGGAGACGCGGGGGCTGATCCGCCGGGAGCGCAATCCGCAGAGCCGGCGCGAGCTGCTGATCCTGCTCACCGACGCCGGGCGCGAGCTGCTGGCGCGGTTCGCCGAGCCGGTGCGGGAGCTGGAGGAGCGGATGGTCGAGGACCTCACGGCGCACCAGCGCGAGCAATTCCGGCGGGCACTCTCGAAGGCGTGGCAGGCGCTGTCGTAGCCGTCCTGGAACCCTGCCGTCCACATCACGAAGCGACACGCGGCGCCAAACTCGAAGACATATGTCAATCGAACATGCTCAAATTCCTTCTATCGAGGGTAACTTGACGGTCGAGACACGGCTTTCCAGGCGCGCGTGGGAGGTGATGCCGTCGTGCAGGAGGGGCCCACGCCACTCACTCGGCATCTGCGCATACGCGAGGACCGCGGGCACACGGTGGTGGAGTTCCGCGGCGAGATCGACATCGCGGCGGCGACGGAGATCGCATCCACCCTGGACCGGATCACCGACCGGCCCGGGGTCCGGATCGTGATCGACCTGCGGTCCGTGGAGTTCTTCGACTGCTCGGGGCTGCGCCTGCTCTACCGAGCCCGCAGCCGGGTGCTGGAGCGGGGCGGGCGGCTGCACCTGGTGTGCACCCACCCGCTGACCCTGCGCGTCTTCCGCGTCACCGGACTCTCCCGGCTGCTGCCGCCGCAGGCGACGCTGGAGGCTGCCCTGGAACAGCCCGAGGCCACGTCCGGATCGCTGTGACGACAGGGCCTAGGCGCCTCTCGGCTCCTCGAAGAGGGCGCTCACGGACTCACCGTTGTGAATGCGGCGAACGGCCTCGGCGAGGGCGGGACCGATGGACAGGATGCGCAGCTTGTCGGTGTGCTCGTCCAGAGGTACCGGGACGGTGTTGGTGCACACGATCTCCAGCACGTCGGGCTGCTCGCTCAGCCGCTTGAGCGCACCGGCCGCGAACAGCCCGTGCGTGCAGGCCACGCGGATCGAGCGCGGCCCCAACTCCCTTAGCTTCTCCAGCAGTTCGAGGACGGTGCTGCCCTTGGCGATCTCGTCGTCCAGGACGATGACGTCCCGGTCGGCCACGTCCCCGATCACGGAGCTGATACTCACCCGGTCGTCCGCGAACCGCTGCTTGGCACCGGCCGCCACCTGCGCGCCGATCAGCCGGGCGAAGGCGGCGGCCTCCTTGGCGTTGCCGAGATCCGGGGAGACGACCGTGGTGCGCGAGAGGTCGTACTGCCGGAAGTGCGCGGCCAGTTCGCGCAGCGCGTGCAGGTGGTCCACCGGCACCGAGAAGAAGCCGTGCACCTGCGGTGCATGCAGGGTCATGGCGAGGACCCGGCTCGCCCCCGCGGCCACCAGCAGGTCGGCGACCAGCCGTCCGCCGAGGGAGATGCGGGGCGCGTCCTTCTTGTCGGAGCGGGCGTAGGAGTAGTGGGGCATGACGACGGTGATCCGGCCGGCCGAGGCGCCCCGGGCCGCGTCGCACATCAGCAGCAGCTCCACCAGGTGCTCCTGCACGGGCCTGACGAGCGGCTGGATCAGGAAGACGTCCCGTTCCCGGCAGTTGGCCTGAAGCTGCACCTCCAGACAGTCGTTGGCGAACCGGCTGACCCGGGTCGGGCTGAGTGGCACGCCCAGGTGGGCGCAGACCTCCTGAGCCAGTTCAGGATGGGCACTGCCACTGAAGACGGCGATGTCTCGCACGATCCGCTCCTCGCATGATCATCACGGGCTGCGTCGATCATGCTACTGGCGGCCGGAGATGCGAGGCACCGGACGGTCAGCCGCCCAGCACCCCGGGCAGGGTCAGCGCGCCCAGCACGGTGGCGCCGACCAGGAGCCAGGCCACGTAGTCGCCGATGTGGCCCGACTGCAGGCGGCGCAGCGGCAGCGCCCAGTCCGGGGCGGCCACCCAGCGCGGGCGGGTCACGGCGAGGGCGGCGAAACCCACGGCGAGCAGGGAGGAGGCCAGGCCCAGCAGGATGCCGTGCGCTGTCCAGCGGACGGAGGCATGGGCGCCGCCCGACCCCGCCTCGTTGACCGAGTCGGCCACCAGAGCGGCGAGGCCGGGGGCCACGCCGACGGCGAAGGCGGCGGCGAGCAGCACGGCGGGCACCGCGGTCATGGAGTCCGGGATGCGGCCGAGTCTCCTGCCGGTCTCGGGCCGCTCGCCGGACCCGCTGGTCTCGTACTCGGCGTCCCTCGGGCGCGGCCCCAGCCCCAGGAACACCCGTGCGGTCACCCGCAGCACCGCGCCCGCGGTCACCGCGGAGGCGAGCACGAACACCACGGTGAGCGGGCCGCCGATCGCCTCCTCGGTGATCGCCTTGCCGAGGGCCGTACCGAACGGCGGCAGGCCCGCGAGGGCGAGCCCACCGATCGCGAACATCACCGCGAACGTGCGCATCCCGCGCGCCCTGCCGTGCAGGGCGTGCTCGTCGACGCTGCCGAACCGGTCCAGGAGGGCGCCTGTGCAGGCGAACAGCGCGGCCTTCACGCCGCCATGCCCGAGGATGTACAGGGCGATCCCATCGTCCCCTTCGGGGGTGAGCACGCCGAGGCCGACGAGGAAGAGGCCGGTGTGCGCGACCGTGGAGTAGGCGAGCAGCCGTTTGATGTGCCGCTGGTACCAGCACATGACGGCGCCGATCGCGGCGGTGAGGACACCCAGGGTCACCAGTGCCCGGGTCAGGTCGGCGGCGGGGATGCCTCCGGGTCCGGCGAATACGGTGCCGTACACGCGCCAGACGCCGTAGGCGCCGAGTTCCACCATGACGCCGGACAACAGCATGCACACCGGGGTGGGGGCGACCGCGTGCGCGTCGGGGAGCCAGAAGTGGAACGGCACGGCGGCCGCCTTCACCAGCAACCCGGTCATGACCAGCACGAACGCGGCGAGGACGAGGGCGTCCGGCCCGCCCTGCGCGGCCGCGCCGTCCACGCCGCGTCCGATCTTCGCCATGGCCAGTTCGCCGGTGCGGGCGTACAGCAGGCCGATGCCCGCCAGCATCGCGTACGCGCCGAGGGAGTTGACGACGCCGAAGGTCAGCGCGCCCTGCACGGCCTTCGCCTCGTCGATCCGGTAGCCGGTCAGCGCGTAGGCGACGACGCTCATCAGCTCGAAGAACACGAACGCGTTGAACAGGTCGCCCGCGAGCGCGAAGCCGCACATCGCGCCCTGGAAGACCAGCATCAGCGCCGGGAACGCACCGGCGTGGCCACGCGGCGGCTCGTCGAAGTAGCGCCAGGAGTAAACCAGCGCCGACAGGGTGAGCAGCGCGGCCAGCGCGGCCATGCCCAGGGCCGGACCGTCCCCGACGAGCACAATGCCGACGCTCTCCCCCTCGACGGGCCGCCAGCCGCCGACCCATTCCACCAGCGGGGGCGAGGAGTTGAGGAGCAGCACGAGCGCGAGGGCGGCCGTGGCGCCGGAGACGACGCACCCTGTGGTCTCGGCGACGGCCCGGGGCAGCCGGCGGCCTGTGGCCACCAGTAGGGCGGCCCCGAGCAGCGGCACCGCGAAGAGCAGCGGGAGCAGGTGGTGCATCAGCCGCGCAGCTCTCTCAGCTCGTCCGGGTCGAGGGTCCCGTGCCGCTTGGCGACCTGCAGGACGAGGGCGAGCAGCAGCGCGGTGACGGTGGCGCCGACGACGATGTCGGTCAGGGTGAGGGCCTGCACGACCGGGTCGACAACCGGCCGGGAGCCCGGCTCGATGTCGGAGAAGACCGGCGCGGTCGCCCCGTCGCGGTAGCCGACGGCCAGCAGCAGGACGTATGTGGACGACTGGCACACGGCCAGGCAGCCCACGGTGTGGATCAGGTTGCGGCTGGTGGCGAGGCCGTAGCAGCCGGCCAGGAAGACGTAGGCGGCGATCAGGTAGGGAAGGACGTGCATCACGGCGTTCTCAACTCCCGTGTTCCTCCTCGATCTCGACGGCCTGGTCCAGGAACCCCGCGAGCAGCAGGACGACCGCGCTCGCCACCTCCATGCCGACGGCCGCGTTCAGCAGGGGGACGGTGCCGCCGGAGGACAGCGTGTTGAAGGTGCCGTACGGCAGCAGCGTGTTGGCCAGGAACGCGGTGCCCGCGAGCAGGCCGGCGAGGCCCAGGACGACGTAGGCGGAGACGGCGAGCGCGTCGCAGACGTCGAACACGCCGAGAGGGCGGACGCGTTCCAGGGCGCGGTAGTCGGCGCCGAGGTACAGCAGGTGCAGTGCGGTCGCGGCGACGACCCCGCCTTGGAAGCCGCCGCCGGGGCTCAGCTGGCCGTGGGCGATGACGTAGAGGCCGGCGAGGAGGGCGACGGGCAGCACGATCAGGGCGTAGCGGCGGACGGGCCGGGCCACTTCGGCGGGCCGCGGCTGCGCCCGGTGCTCGTCGCGGGCCTCGCGCAGGAGCACCAGGCAGCCCAGGACGGCGGCGAACAGGATGCTCGTCTCGCCGAGGGTGTCGTAGGCGCGCTGGTCGAAGTTGACGGAGGCGATCGTGTTCGCGGTGTGCCGGGCGAGGGAGGCGCGGACGGCCCGCTCGCCGTACGGGTGCCATCGGCCACCGAAGGCGGGCAGGTCGAAGCAGGCAGCGACCAGCAGGGCGGCCACCCCCGCGCCGCCCACGGCGAGCAGCCACAGCCGCAGCCACCGGCTCATCGGGCACCGTCCTTGGGCCGGCCGCGCCGCCGGACCTTGCGCACCGACAGCATGATCAGCAGTGGTGTGAGCGCGGAGCCCACGGCCAGCTGCGACAGGCCGACGTCCGGGGCCTGGAGCACGGTGAACAGGACAGCCAGGACGACGCCGAGCACGGACAGCACCAGGGCCTGCCGGGCCGGTTCGCGCTGGGCCACGGCGGCGGTGGCGGAGGCGGCCACGAGCAGCAGGGCCACGACGATCACGGCATCAGCCATGCCGCACCTCCTCGCTCGCACCCAGCACCGCGCCCGCCTCAGGCACCCCGCACCGCCCGGAAGCCACCCGCCAGGGCCCGGGACGCGATGACGTTGCCGCCGATCAGCAGGGCGCCGATCACCAGCAGTTTCACCATCGCCCGGCTCGGGCCGGTGGCCACGCACACCGCCACCACGACCGCCGTGGCCAGGGCGACGGCGGACCAGGTCAGCGCCCAGGCGCGCGGCGGCTCGGCCGCGAGGTCGTCGGCGAGCAGACGGGTGAAGACGAGGGTGCCGACCGGGCCCAGCAGGGCCATCAGCAGGGCGAGGTCGACGTAGGAGGGGCGGCCGTACCCCTGGGCGAGCAGCAGCAGGGCCGGGCAGACCGCGGAGGTGGCCAGGTTCTGGGCCATGACCCGGCGAGGCAGCGGGCCGGTGGCCGTCCCCCACAGGGCGGCCGCCCCTGCCCCGCCGAGTTCGACGGTCGCCGCGAGGAGCCAGCCGTTCACCGCCAGGTCACCGCCCGCCGTCCGGCCCGGGCCAGCAGCGCCCCCGCGGCAGCGGCGCTCGCGCCGACGATCCGCTCCAGGGTGTCGACCGAGCTGATGAACACCAGCCACAGCAAGGCCAGTCCGGCCCACCAGGCCAGGATTTCCCCCAGGACGAGGAAGGCCGTACGCCGGGTCATCCGCCTCCTCCTCGGTCCGCTCTGCATGGGTACGCGGTGTTCTGCCCGATTCGCCGCTCCGGGCATCCAAGCATCGCGGGCCCTGTACCGGACGGCGGCGCGCGGACGGGCAGTCGACTGAGAGATCGTCAGCGAGAGGTCCGTACCAAGGTATTGACGCCCCGTTACTTCACTCCTTAAATCAAGAGTCATCTCACCCCCCACGTGAACGGAGAGTCATGGCCTCCCCACGCCTGCTCCGCAGCTGCCTGTTCGCCGCTCTGTCCGCCGCGCTGGTCGGCTCGGCCGCCGTCGGTCCGGCCCGGGCACAGACCGCGGCCCCGGCGGCCGCGGCCGTGACCACCTTCTCCGACAGCTTCGACGGGCCCGCGGGCGCTGCGGTCGACTCCTCGAAGTGGTCGCTGGAGACCGGCGACAACGTCAACAACCACGAGCGGCAGTACTACACGTCCGGGACCAAGAACGCGGCCCTGGACGGCCAGGGGCATCTGGTGATCACGGCCCGCAAGGAGAACCCGGCGGGCTACCAGTGCTGGTACGGCAGCTGCCAGTACACCTCGGCGCGGATGAACACCGCCGGGAAGTTCAACGCGCAGTACGGCCATGTCGAGGCCCGGATGAAGATCCCTCGCGGGCAGGGCATGTGGCCCGCGTTCTGGATGCTCGGCACTCCGGTGAACTGGCCGGACTCGGGTGAGATCGACGTGATGGAGAACGTCGGGTTCGAGCCCTCGACCGTGCACGGCACCATCCACGGCCCGGGCTACTCCGGCTCGGGCGGCATCGGCGCCGGCTACACCCTGCCGAACGGGCAGGCCTTCGCGGACGCGTTCCACACCTTCGCCGTCGACTGGGCGCCCGACTCGATCACCTGGTCCGTGGACGGGAACGTCTACCAGCGGCGCACACCCGCCGACCTCGGCGGGAAGACCTGGGTGTTCAACAAACCGTTCTTCCTGATCCTGAACCTGGCGGTCGGCGGCTACTGGCCGGGCGACCCGGACGGCTCCACGCAGTTCCCGCAGCAGCTGGTGGTCGACTCGGTGTCGGTGACGACGAGCAACAGCGCGGCCGGTGTCCCGATCCGGGGACTGGCGGGCAAGTGCGTGGACGTGGCCGGCGCGAACTCCGCCAACGGCACCCCGGTCCAGCTCTACGACTGCAACGGCACGGGCGCCCAGCAGTGGACGGTCGGCTCGGACGGCACGATCCGGGCGCTCGGCAGGTGCCTGGACGTCACCGGCAACGGTACGGCGGACGGCTCGACCGTCCAGCTGTGGGACTGCACGGGCGGCCCCAACCAGAAGTGGGCCGTCTCGGCGGCGCACGACATCGTCAATCCGCAGGCGAACAAGTGCCTCGACGTGACCGGGAACAACCCGGCCAACGGCACCCGGCTGCAGATCTGGACGTGCACCGGCGGCGGCAACCAGAAGTGGACGGTCGGCTGAGCCTCCTGCGGATCAGATGGGGGTCCAGTGGTACTGGCCGCCGCCCACCCAGCGGACCGCGTCCGGGTCGTTCAGGTCGTGGATCGTGACGCCGTGGGTGGCGGCGACCTCCAGCACGTCGGTCGCGGTCCTCGCCCGGCCGACCACCTCACCGTCGATCTCCACCACCCGGAAGGGCGGCTCCCCCGGCTTGCCCGGACACACGCCATGCACCAGGACCCGCGGATGGGAGATGTAGGGCACTGCTTGTTCGGTCATGCAATAGAGCGTAGAACGCAACCGGGGCCGACGACTCGTCCGCGGAGCCGTCCAGGCGCCGCGGCCCTTCGGGGCGCGGGCCGGCGGGCGTGCGGGGCGGGTCCGGCTGGGGAACCCTGGAGGGGCATCGCGCGCTGGAGGTGCCCATGGAACCCGTCGCGGCCCTCGACCGGATCGCCTTCCTGCTGGAGCGGTCGCTGGCGCCCACCTACCGGGTGCGGGCCTTCCGGACCGCCGCCCGGATGCTGTCCGCGCTGCCCGAGGACGAGATCGCCGCGCGTGCGGCGGCCGGGACGCTGGAGTCGCTGAAAGGGGTCGGGCCGAAGACCGCGCAGGTGGTGCGGGAGGCCCTGGCCGGGGAGGTGCCCGGCTATCTGCGCACGGTGGAGGAGGAGGCGGGCGGGCCGCTCACCGCCGAGGGCGGCACCGAGCTGCGGGCGCTGCTGCGCGGGGACTGCCACACCCACTCGGACTGGTCCGACGGCGGCAGCCCGATCGAGGAGATGGGGCGTGCGGCGGCCCGGCTCGGCCACGAGTGGACGGCCCTGACCGACCACTCCCCCCGGCTGACCGTGGCACGGGGCCTCAGTGCGGGGCGGCTGCGCGAGCAGCTGGAGGTGGTGGCGGAGCTGAACGCGCGGTGGGCGCCGTTCCGGCTGCTCACCGGCATCGAGTGCGACATCCTGGAGGACGGCTCGCTGGACCAGGAGCCGGAGCTGCTGGAGCGGCTGGACGTCGTCGTGGTGTCCGTGCACTCCAAGCTGCGGATGGACGCCCGCTCGATGACCCGCCGCATGGTGCAGGCCGTACGCGATCCGCACGCGGACATCCTCGGCCACTGCACGGGACGCCTGGTCACGGGCCGTGGCCGGCCGGAGTCGGAGTTCGACGCGGACGAGGTGTTCGCCGCGTGCGCCGAGTCGGGTACGGCCGTGGAGATCAACAGCCGTCCCGAGCGACTGGACCCGCCGCGGCGGCTGCTGCGCCGGGCCGTGGCGGCCGGGGTGCTGTTCTCGGTCGACACCGACGCGCACGCGCCCGGCCAGCTGGACTGGCAGATCCTCGGCTGCGCCCGGGCCGAGGAGTGCGGGGTGCCCGCCGAACGGGTGGTGACGACCTGGCCGGCCGAGGAGCTGCTGGCCTGGACGCGGGAGGGCCGTACGCCCGCCCGGGTGTCATGAGAAAGCCCCGACCGTGACGGGGGAATCACGGCCGGGGCGGCCAGGTGGTGGGCACGGACGGCGGTCGCCTCTCGGCGAAGGGCACCACAGGGCTTCAGCCGAACGATCGTCCCTGTGGGCGGATGGTGAGGCCCGGGGACACTGTCCCGTCCGCACCCACGGCTGGTTCAACGGGCAACCATCTTGTGGTGTTCCAGCAGGGGTCCGTGAGGTGGGTCACGCCGGTCAGCGCGGCGTCCGTTCCTCCAGTGCGGCCCGCCAGGCGGGGTGCCGGTCCTCGGTGGCCTGTTCGGCGCGGCGGCCGCCGCGCGCGAAGAAGTCGGCCAGGGGCAGGATCGCCGCACCGACGGTGACCGCGTCGGGTCCGAGCCGGCCGAGGTCGATGCTGACCTTGTCGGCCGGGTACCGCAGGGCGTACGTCGACGCGTGGCGGCGTACGGCGGGCAGGAACCGGTTGCCGAGCTGGAGTCCGGCCCAGCCGCCGATGAGGATCCGCTCGGGCTGGAAGAGGTTGATCAGGTCGGACAGGCCGGCACCCAGGTACTCGGCGGTCTCCTCCAGAACGGCGAGCGCGACCGGGTCGGGGTCCCTGCCTTCGGTCGGGTACGCGGCGGCGAGCATCGCGGTGAGCGCGGTCTCCTCGTCGACGCTCTCGGGTGGCCGTCCGCCCTCCTCGCGCCAGCGGGCGAGCAGCGACTCGGCACCGGCGTAGGCCTCCAGGCAGCCCGGCGCACCGCACCGGCAGCGGCGCCCCCGGACCCGTACGGTCAGATGACCCCACTCGACGGCCCGCCCGTACTCCACCTCGGGGGTGACCAGACAGGCGCCGACGCCCGAGCCGAAGAGCACGACCACCGCGTTACGGGCGCCCCGCCCGCCGCCGAACCACATCTCGGCCTGGCCCAGGGTCTTGGCGCCGTTGTCTATGAAGTACCGCACGGTGTCCGGCAGTCGGGAGGTCGAGCGGAGCAGCCGCTCCAGCGGGACCGCGTCCCAGCCGATGGTCTGTCCGTGCACGACAGCGCCCCGGTCCGCCGTGTGCTCGACGATGCCCGGGACGCCGACGCCGACGCCGAGCAGCCGCTCGGGCGAGGCCCCCTCGGCCTCGAGGACCTCGGCGATGCCGTCGCGGATGTGGCCGACGATCACGTCGACGTCGTAGCCCTGTTGGGTGAGCGGGCGTTCGGTGCGGGCGAGTTCGGTGAGGGCCAGATCGAACAGCTCGACGCGGACGCGGGTCTCGCCGACGTCGACGCCGATCATCTGGCCGCTGTGCGGGGAGACGCGCAGCAGGGTGCGCGGGCGGCCGCCGTCGGAATCGACGCTGCCCGCCTCCTCGACCAGTCCGTCGGCGACCAGGTCCGCGACCACGTTGCTGACCGAGCCGGAACTCAGTCCGGTGACCGGGCCCAGTTCGAAGCGGCTGAGCGGGCCGTCGAAGTACAACCGTTGCAGCACGGCCGTGCGATTGCCCCGTCTGAGGTCGCGTACCGTTCGCCCGTTCCGCCCCGCCATGTGGCTCCCTTCGAACCAGGTCCCGACCTGCAACATACCCCTCGGAACAGGCTGCACGCGACTTTCGGACAACCCTTATTTCATGTGCTGAGCTAAGCGTCGGCCGTCTTGATCTCATCCAGCGCGGCGACGAGTTCCGGGGCGACGGTCTCCTGGGCCCAGCGGGCGTGGCCCTCGTCGACCGCCCGTGGGACCGTCTCGACCAGCATGATCAGGTAGAGGTAGGCGCGGTAGAGGGCGAGCCGCAGGCTTTCCGCGCACCCGAGCGCGGCGCGGCCGCCGGCCTGCCCGTAGCCCGCGAGGAAGGCCTCGTCCTTCGCGATGTCGTCCAGCAGGGCGAGGGAGACGAAGTCGGCGAGGGGATCGCCCCAGAACATGCGCTCGCCGTCGATCAGGCCGCCGATGCGGGGGCCGTCGGGTGTGCGCTCGACGAGGATGTTGCCCGGCCACAGGTCGAAGTGGACCGGACGCGGGACGGTGACCTCGTCCAGGGCGTCGTACGCGGCCCGGGCTGTACGGGCCACCTCGTCGACGGGGCGGGGCAGCCGGGCCCGGTAGCGGCGGGCGTCGTCCAGGACGGCTTCGAACATCGCGGTGAACGCCGTCCGCCAGTCGGGGGCGAGCGGGCCGAGGGCACCGGACGGGTAGCCGAAGCCGGGCCCGGTCACCCGGTGCAGGCGGGCGACCTGCCGGCCCAACTCCCCACGGAGGTCGGCCCGTTCGGCGTCGGTGAGGCTGTCGTCCCAGGGGGTGCCGGGGCAGGCGGTCTGCAGCAGGTGCCGTACCTCGGGGCCGTCGTCGGCGTGGAGTGTGCGGGGCGCGGGGACGCCGGCCTCTTCGGCCGCGCGGCTGAACACCGCCTCGGAGTGCAGCAGCCGGACCTCGTAGCGCAGGCCCGGTACCGTCGGCGCGGCCTTCAGGACGCAGCGGGTGCCGTCGGTGAGCCGCAGTTCCTCGACGGTGTTGTAGGTGCCGCCGCTCAGCGGGCGCACTCCGGCCAGCCGGCCGGGGTCGATGCCCGCCGCGGTCAGGACCCGCCGGGCCCGCTCCTCCGGCTCCCCCATCGCGCGCCCCCTTCCCACGGCGTCAGCCCGCCGCGTACACGTCCTCGACGTAACGCCCGTCCGCCATCAGCGAGTCGAGCCACCACCCGGCGGCCGCCTCGTCGGCGCCGGGAGTCCGTTCCCGGTACAGGGTACGGAACGCCTCGCGAACTCCTGGTGCCATACGGGAGCCGTCGCCGCAGACATGGACCCGGGCTCCTGCGGTGAGCAGTTCCCAGACCTCGTCGGCCTCGGCGGCGATGCGGTGCTGCACGAACAGGGCGCCGTTCTCCGGGGTGGCGCTGAAGGCCGGGCGGAGGCGGACGGCTCCGGCGGCCCCGGCGGCGCGGAGTTCACCGGCGTGCAGGAAGTCGGCGTCAGGGGCGTCGCAGCCGAAGTAGAGCAGCGCCGGGGGCAGTTCGGTGCCTGCGGCACGGGCCGCGGTGCGGTCGGCGACGGCTGCGCGGCACGGGGCGAGTCCGGTGCCCGCGGCGATCATCACGACGGGTGCGCTGCCGTCGGTCCGGAACACCTCCCGGCAGGGCTGGACGCGGGCGTACACGGTGTCGCCGGGCATCTCGCCGCCCTGCGGCCCGGCTTGCCCATGGGGGTCCCCCCGCTCGAGCGCAGCCGAGAGTGGGGGAGTGCGGGGGCGTCCAGCACGGAGACCATCAGGTCGGCGTGGTGCGGGTCGGCCGCCGGGTAGGAGGAGATGGAGTAGTGGCGCGGGCGCAGCGGGGTCAGCAGGTCGAGGAGGTGCGGCCAGTCCAGGGCGCCGCGCAGGGCGGGGTGGTCCTCGGCGATCTCCACCAGGGTGCGCGAGTCCTCGCCGGTCAGGGCCGCGAGGGCGGCGCACTCGGGCGGGCAGGGGTTGGCCACGGCGAGCAGGGCCAGCCGGCGTGCGGTCGGCCGCTCCTGCAACTCGACGTGGTGCGTGAGCAGTTGGCGTGCGGTGAGCGGGCGGTCCACGGCGAGGCCGTCGCGGCGCTGGCGGGTGGCCCGGATGTCCAGGACGGCGTCGAGGTCGACGCCGAGCGCGGCGGCGGCGCGCTCCACGAGGCCGGGGGCGTTGGCGGGGAGCACAGTCAGGTGGTCGGCGGTGCGGTAGGTGACGCCGTCGGGCAGGGCGACGCGCAGGAACCGCTTGGTGCGCGGGTGTCCCGGCGCGGTGAGGTCGTACGCCTCGATGACGGTCATGGGGACCAGCCCGTGCCGCTCGGCCACGGCGTCCAGCGGGCCGCCGGTGACGGTGCGGACCTCGTACGCCGTTGCGGGCTCCTCCTCGGTGCCGGTGACGGCGTCCGGGTCGCCGTACTCCCGGAGCAGGGCGGTGCGCAGCCGGGCGGTGAAGTCGCGGACGGTGCCGCTCAGGTCGCCGGAGGCGTCGGCGGCGGCGCGGTCGGTCAGCCGGGTGGCGCCGAGTTCGGCGAGGCGGGCGTCGACGCGGATGGGGACACACTGGTAGGTGGCGGCCCAGGTGCGGCTGCGGGTCCAGGGCGAGCGCGAGGCCCATAGCGAGCCGGAGCCGCCGGTCACCCCGGTGGAAGGCCAGGTGCTGGCGCTCCTGTCGGGGGCGCCACCACGACCCGGGCGGCGCGTGAGCTGGGCCTGAGCAAGGACGGCGTCACCTACCACACGGGCGGCCCGGAAAACCATTCGCCCACCCTCCCTTTGGCTGCCTAGGCTAGCCATGAACCTAGACCCTCTAGGTTCATGGCATCGAACCCGGAAGGCCTCCCATGAAGTCCCTCACCGAGCAGGACATCCGCAACTCGTTCATCAACTGCTCCAAGGGCGACGCCAAGCGCCTGGCGGTCCCGCGTGACCTCGGTGAACAGCCGTGGGGAGACCTGGACTTCCTCGGGTGGCGGGATCCCGGGGCGCCCGACCGCAGTTATCTGGTCACCGAGCGGGAGGGCAGGCTCGTGGGTGTCGCGATGCGCTTCCCGGCCTCGCGGCGCGGGTTCCTGCACCGCAGCATGTGTTCGGTGTGCCTGACCACGCATCCCGGCGGCGGGGTGTCGCTGATGACCGCCCGGAAGGCGGGCGCGGCGGGACGTGAGGGCAACTCGGTCGGGGTGTACATGTGCACGGACCTGGCGTGCTCGCTGTACGTGCGCGGGAAGAAGGCGCCGGAGTCCGGGAGCCGGTTCGAGGAGAGCCTGACCCTGGAGGAGCAGATCGCCCGTACGACCGGCAACCTGTCCGCCTTCGTCGACAAGCTCTACGTCTGAAAGCTCTACGTCCGACGCCCCCCGCACATCTTCCCTTGACCGGCGAGATCAATGTAGAAGTCGTTGCGGACAGATCCGGTCCTCGACCGATCACGTTCGACCCGCCTCCGGAATGGGAACAGGCCAAGGGATGCACGACGAACGCAAGTGGAGCGAGCCACTCCTGCGCCTGGTGGGACGCCGCGGAGAACCGGTGGTCGTCCAGACGCTGCGGTCGGCCGCAGCGGCCACGATCGCCTACGTCATCGCGCTGCGCCTGAGCCCCGAGCCGGCCCCGCTGACCGCACCCCTGACCGCCCTGCTGGTCGTCCAGGTCACCTTCTACGCCACGCTCACCAACGGCATCCGCCGGGTGAACTCGGTGGTGGCCGGGGTGCTGGTCGCCATCGCCTTCAGCCTGCTGGTGGGGCTGACCTGGTGGAGCCTCGCGCTGCTGATCGTGGCCTCGCTGGCCGTGGGGCACCTGGTGCGCGTCGACGAGTACGTGGCCGAGGTGGCGATCAGCGCCATGCTGGTGCTCGGGGTCACCACGGTCGGCTTCACCGCCTGGGCGCGGATCGTGGAGACGCTGATCGGCGCGGTCGTCGGCATGGCCTGCAACCTGCTGCTCCCGCCCCCGGTCTGGGTGGACGAGGCGGGCCGGTCGATCGAGGGTCTGGCACGCCGGGTACGGCAGTTGATGCTGCGGATGGGCGAGGAGGCCGCGGGCCGCACCCCCTGGGAGCAGGCGGCCGAACGGCTGCACGAAGCGCGCCGGCTGGACCACGACATCGTCCAGGTGGACGCGGCGCTGCGGCAGGCCGAGGACAGCCTGCGGCTCAATCCGCGCGTCAAGGAGGGCCTGCTGCACCGGGTGGTGCTGCGCACCGGACTGGACACGCTGGAGATCTGCACGGTCGTGCTGCGGGTGCTGGCCCGCACCTTCACGGACCTGGCGAAGACCCGCGGCTCCGAGGAACTGTTCCCGCCCCGGGTCGGGGCGACGGTGGAACAACTGCTGTCCGAGATCGCCGACGCCGTGGTCAGCTTCGCGGTGCTGGTGACCACCCATCTGAGCGAGAACGCCGAGTCGGCGGAGGCCCGCCTGACGGCCGAGCTGACCACCGCGGCCGCCACCCGCGACCGCCTCGCCGAGCTGCTCCGGGAGGAGATCGGCGAGGACCCGACGAACTGGCACCTGATGGGCGCCGTACTGACCGAGGTGAACCGGATCATCGACGAACTCGACACCGAGCACCGCGCCCGGCGCCTGCTGGAGGAGCTGGACCAGGTGTCCCGGGAGCACCGGGCCAAGCTGCCGAGGATGAACCGGCTGCGCGAGCGCCTCGGCGTCCAGGAGGAGCTGTGGCGGAACCGTACGGGGGTCAGCGGGCGTTCTCGGTGAGGGAGCGCCGGGGCGGGGCCGGCACCGAAATCGAGGGAGCGGGCCTATGGCCGACACCGGGGTACGGATCGACGGGAACACGCTGCGACTGCCCGGCGGAGTGGCGGTGCGGTTCATCCGCACGCTGCGACTGCCGGAGACGGGCACGCATCCGCTTCCGCCGGGGCTCGGCGAGTTCCCGGTCAGGCGGGTGTCCGACTACGCCGACCGGGTCCCCGAGGAGTGGCGGGCGCGCGGTGGCGTGATGCTGCCGGTGTATCTGCGCGAGGCGATGTGGCTGAGTTTCGGCGGTACGAAGGAGCCGGCCGCCCTCCAGGTCGGCGTGGGCAAGGTGTGCGCCGTCTCCGGCAAGCCGTGGCGCGACCGGCTCTCCCGTGACCCGCAGAACTACGTGGTGCTGCCCCGCCAGCCCTGGCTGGACGGCATCAACTCGGGCAAGGGGACGGTCCGCCAGTTCGTCGCCGTACCGCTCGGTCTCGGTGCGACCGTGGAGGGTCAGGTCACGGGCGAGGAGGTGTGGGGCGGCGTACAGCTGCAGTCGTTCCCGCTGACGGACGAGGCCCTGGGTGAGTGGCGGCGCCTTGAGCGGGAGCGGGAGCGGAAGGCGCGGGCGTCCGCGAAGGTCCGCGGCTACGGCGCGCCGCTCCCCATGGCCGCCGCCGCACCCGGCGGGCCCCTGCCGCCTCCCTCCGCCCCGGCCGCGCCCGGCGGGCCGGCCGCCGCGCCCCCGCGGCGCGCGGCGGCCATGGGCCTCGGGGTCGGCGGCTCGATGCGCCAGGAGGTCTACGCGGACGACCGGCCACTCACGGACTGGGCCGGGACACCCTCCGGGCGCGTGTTCGTCCACCTGGTCACGCCCCCGGAGTGGCGCCGCATCACGGGCGAGGCGCCGCCGCCGTCACCGGTGGACCGGGCGGCCTACACGAGCGCGGGGCTGCCCTGGTTCGACTACTACGACGAGGACGCCGAGGATCTCGCTCCCACGGAGGCCCTGGAGGACGTCAAGCCGGTCGGCGACTGGCTCGGGGACGATCTGGACCCCTGGCAGAAGCCGCACCCGGGCCAGGTGACACCGCTGAAGGACGCGCCGGGCAAGCCGGTCGAGGACGGGGAGTGGTAGCCCGACAGCCATTGCATCCTCCGCAACACCTGTTGCTGTTCTTGCCTTTGCCGGTGGATCCACGCCAAGGTGACTGTCACGAGCGGGGCAACCGATGACCTGAGGTGCGGGATGGACAGGGACGCGCGGGCGACGCGACGGGGATCCCCCCTGCTCGGGCGAAGCCGGGAGCAGGGGGGCACCTGGACCAGGCGCCGGTTCGTCGGAGTGGTGGCGGGCACGGCCGCCGTGGTGACGGTGCCCGCGCCGGCGGCCCCGCCGGCGGCCGGCGCACCGGCCGCAGTCAAGGGACCGGCGACCCGCCCGGCGGATCGGCCGCCCCGGAAGGACCCCCGCCCCCACCCGCTCTACCTCGGCACCTACACCTCCGTCGAGGGCGGCGGCACCGGGATCGGACTGGCCACCTACGACCCGACGTCCGGCCGGATCACCGGCGCGGGGACGATCACCTCGGTGCCCAACCCGTCCTATCTGGCGCTGCATCCGGACGGCCGCACGCTGTACGCGGTCGACGAGCGCCAGGACGGCGCGGTCACCGCCGTACGCGTCGCCGACCGGCGGGTCCTCGGCAGCCGGAGCACCGGCGGGGCGAGCCCCTGCCATCTGTCGGTCCACCCGGACGGCCGCTGGCTGCTGAGCGCCAACTACGGGTCGGGCAGCGTCGCCGTGCACCCCATCGACTCCTCGGGCGCCCTCGGCGAGCGCACAGAGCTGGTCACGCACTCAACGCCGCCACCGGGCCCGGACCAACAGGGCCCGCACGCACACCAGTTCATCACCGGTCCGGACGGCGCTCACGTCCTCGCCGTCGACCTCGGCACGGACACCGTCTACACCTACCGCCTCGACCAGGCCAAGGGCACGCTCACCGAGGCGTCCCAGGCGCACACCCGGCCGGGCGCGGGCCCGCGCCATCTGACCTTCCATCCCGGCGGCCGGTACGCCTACCTGGCCAACGAGGTGGATGACACCGTCGCCGTCTGCGCCTACGACCCGGCCACCGGGCGCCTGACCATTGGTGACCCACAGCCCACGGGCTCGGACTCCGGCACCAACTACCCGGCGCAGATCCTGGTGACCGCGAACGGCTCGTACGCCTTCCTCGCCAACCGCGGCCACAACAGCATCGCGCGCTACGCCGTCGAGGCGGACGGCGCCCGGCTGCGACTGCTCGGCACGGTGCCGGTGGCCGGAGACTTCCCCCGCCAGATCGCCTTCTCGCCGGACGGCCGGCTGCTGTTCGCGGCGAACCAGCGCTCCGGCACGGTCAGTGTCTTCCACGTGGACGCCAAGAGCGGCGAACTGCGCCTGACGGGCGAGCCGTTCGCGTCACCGGTCGCCGTCTGCGCGTTGCCGTTGTAGCGCTGCCGTTGTGGCGCTACGGAAGGAACGCACCGCAACCGGCCCGCGTCCCCCACGCGGCCACCGAAGGGCGCGAACTTTCCCTCATCCGCCCGCCGTTCGCCTCACCAGTCGCCCTCCGCACGCTGCCGCAGCAGCGCACGCGGGCAGGCCGCGGCGCTCGCCTGTGCCAGTAGTGCGTGCATGCGTTCGGTGAGCTGAGTGACGTCGTCGGCAGGCGCGTGGAACGTCAGGCGTACGTCGCCGTGGGCGCGGGTGCGTTCGATGCGCAGGGTGAGGCCGTGCCGGTCGACGGCGAGGGGCGTCACCCGGGTCGCGGCGTGCAGGCTCTCGGGCCGCACGAGCCGGGTGAGCCGTTCGACGGCGTCCGGGTGGGCGTCGGCGAGGTGGGTCAGCAGCCCGGCCTCGGCCGGTCCCAGCGGGTCGGGCCGGGCGGCGGCGAACTCGTCGAGGTCGACGAGCACGGCACCGGACGGCTGCCGCAGCACCACCCGCGTGGGCCGGAAGAGCAGCGAGCCGTCGCCTGCGGGGGCGAACCACCCGGCCAGCCACAGCCTGGCCCGGATGCGCTGCCGTACCGGGACGGGGGCCACGTCGGCGAACTCCAGCACGGCCGACGGCTCCCCGCGCGGGGAGCAGAACGCGGCCGCGAGCAAAGCGCTGTCCTCGGGCACGTCGAGCAGCACCCCGCCGTCCTCGGTCACGGAGTGCGCGCCGACGTACTCCTCGCGGGCACCGTCCGCGGTCACCCCGCACGACCACGCGGCGGCGAGCACCGACCGCGCCCGCTCCGCCGCACCGGGTCCGGCCGCCCAGTCCTGCGTGTCACCCATCCCGAGACCTCCTTAGGTAAGCCTTGCCTAACCTATCGAAGATCCGGGCGCGCGCCAACCACGCCCGGCAAAGACGGGGAGTTACGCGAGGACACCCAGCAGGGCACGCGCACACAGGTCGCGCACCTGGTCCCGGGTCAGCCCGCCGTCGCGCAGCCACTCCAGACAGACGGCCGTGGTGAAGGCGAGCCAGCCGCGCACGGCCAGGCGCACGTGCGGGGCGCTGTCGAGGACGGGACCGAACTCGGGGTCCGCGGCCAGCGCGGCAAGTATCTGCTGCTCCTGGGCGGCGAGGGCCCGCTGGTAGACGCGGCGCACGGCCTGGTCACCGGCCGCGTCGGCGCGGTGGAAGGCACGGAAGCCGTGGGCGTGGGCCTCGACGTAGCCGAGATAGGTGTCGAGGCCGGCGGCCAGCTGCTCGCGCACCGGCACCCCGGGGACCGCCGCCGTCATGCGCAGCATCCGCTCGCTCTCGCGCTCCACGACCGCGGCGAAGAAGTCCCGCTTGGTCGGGAAGTAGTGGTACAGCAGCCCGCGGGAGACTCCGGCGATCTCGGCGACCTGCTCGATCCACACGTCGTCGTAGGGGCTCTCCGAGAACAGCCTCGCGCCAACCGACAACAGCTGCTCACGGCGTTCCTCGGTGCTGAGTCTGCGCCGGGCTCGCTCCCCCTGGTTCGCGGGCATGGCGTCACTTTACTTGACGCGAGTTCAACAAGCGGACCACACTGAATGACGTTATTGAACTCACGTACAACACGCGCGCGTCACAGGTTCGACCATCCGCTGGATCAAGGGAGATCGCGTCATGGCGGGGACGAGGGAGACCGGGCTGCCCAAGGGGTTCCGGGGCGCCGAGCAGGGCTGGCCGGAGCTGCACCGCATCCCGCATCCGCCGCGCCGGCTGCCGCTGGCCGGCGATGTGCTGGGCGTCGACCGGCTCCGGCCCGTGCAGGACTCGATGCGCTTCGGGCGGGAACTGGGCCCGATCTTCCGGCGCCGGGCCTTCGGGAACGAGTTCGTGTTCCTGTGGGGCTCACGCCTGGTCGCCGATCTCGCCGACGAGTCCCGCTTCGCCAAGCATGTGGGCCTCGGGATCGCCAATCTGCGCCCGGTCGCCGGCGACGGCCTGTTCACGGCGTACAACCACGAGCCGAACTGGCAGCTGGCCCACGACGTCCTCGCGCCCGGCTTCACCCGGGAGGCCATGGAGGGCTACCACGGCATGATGCTGGCGGTCGCCGAGCGGTTGACCGGTCACTGGGACCGGGAGCTGGCGGCCGGGCGGGCGGTGGACGTGCCGGGCGACATGACCAAGCTGACCCTGGAGACGATCTCGCGCACCGGGTTCGGGCACGACTTCGGCTCCTTCGAGCGGGACCGGCCGCACCCCTTCGTGTCGGCGATGGTGGGCACGCTCACCTATGCCCAGCGGCTGAACAGCGTGCCCGTGCCGCTGGCGCCGCTGCTGCTGCGCGGTGCCTCCCGGCGCAACGCGGCCGACATCGCCCATCTCGACCGCACGGTCGACGAGCTGGTGGCGGCCCGGCGCCGTTCGGGCGGCGGGGACGGGGACCTGCTGGACCGCATGCTGGCGACGGCCCACCCCGAGACCGGGGAGCGATTGTCGGCGCAGAACGTCCGCAAGCAGGTGATCACGTTCCTGGTGGCGGGCCACGAGACCACCTCGGGCGCGCTCTCCTTCGCCCTGTACTACCTGGCCCGGCACCCGGAGGTCGCCGCCCGGGCCCGCGCCGAGGTGGACCGCGTCTGGGGCGCCACCCCGGAGCCCGGCTACGACCAGGTCGCCAAGCTGCGCTACGTCCGCCGGGTGCTGGACGAGTCGCTGCGGCTGTGGCCGACCGCGCCCGGCTACGCCCGGGAGGCCCGGCAGGACACGGTGCTGGCCGAGGAGCATCCGATGCGGCGCGGCGCCTGGGCGCTGGTGCTGCTGCCGATGCTGCACCGCGACCCGGAGGTGTGGGGCGAGGACCCCGAGCGGTTCGACCCGGACCGGTTCGACGCCGCCGCCGTACGCGCCCGTCCCCCGCACACCTTCAAGCCGTTCGGGACCGGCGCGCGGGCCTGCATCGGCCGCCAGTTCGCCCTGCACGAGGCAACCCTCGTCCTCGGGCTGCTGCTGCGCCGCTACGAGCTGCGGCCGGACCCGGACTACCGGCTCCGGGTCACCGAGCGTCTGACGCTGATGCCGGAGGGCCTGCGGATGCACCTGGAACGCCGCACCGCCCCCGTGCCCGCGGCGGCCACCCCGGTCACGGTCCCGGACGACGGCTCGGGGTCAGCCGGCCGCTGCCCAGTGCACGGGGCGGGTGAGTGACCCCGGCAGCCTGGTGCCGGCGCTGCCCCGGGCCGCGTTCAGCTGCGGCTGGGTGAGGAAGAAGGCGCCGGTGAGGTCCGCGTCGGTCAGGTCTGCGTCGCGCAGGTCGGCGCCGATCATGTCGGCTCCGCGCAGGTCGGCTCCGGTGAGGTCGGCGGCGATGAGGTAGGCACCGCGCAGGCTGGCACCGCGCAGGTCGGCGCCCCTGAGCCGGGCCCCGATGAGATCGGCGCCCCGCCGGTCCTTCCCCTTTCCCTTCCCCTTCTTGCCGTTGGTCCCCTTGCCGCCCTTGTCGTCGGTGACGCTCGCTCGGACCAGTTCGCTGGTGCGGAGCAGGAGCACGTTGACCTCCTGCCGGTGTGCGGCCACGTCCAGCGCGGCCAGCTCCTCGGGGGTCTGCCGGGTGAGCCGCTCGGTCTGCTCCAGCGCCCGGCGCAGATCGGCGTGGACGGGCCGGGCGGCGTCGAGGCCCAGGGCCTCGGTCAGGTACCAGAGCAGTTCGTGCAGCTGGCGCACGACCGGGAACACGTCGAACATCCGGCGGGCGTGCTCCTTCGAGCCCGTACGCCAGTCCTGCCCGCCGAAGGTGATCTGCGAGACCTTCTGCCCCGCGCCGAAGCAGTCGTAGACCGTGCAGCCGGTGAAGCCCTTGTTCCGCAGGTCCGCGTGGACGCCGCAGCGGTGGTCGCCCCGGAGGTTGGGGCAGGGTTTGCCCGCGGGCTTGTCCAGGGCGAAGTCCGCGGACGCGGCGAAGGGCAGGGCAACGCAGCACAGCCCGAAGCACTGGGCGCAGTCGCCGTGCAGGGCGGAAGGGTCGGTGGTCTGATCCGGCATACCGTCCAGCCTACTGACCTGCGGGACTCTCCTGACCACGGCGGCCGGGTCACCCCTCCAGCACGGGCAGGTCCAGCCGGGCGATGCGGTCGGGGTCGGCGAGGATGTACAGGCCGGTGATCCGTCCGTCGACGATGGTGAACGCCGTGACCGACTCGGGTCGTCCCTCGGGCGCGGTGACCAGGCCCACCGCACCGTTGACCAGCACCGGGCGGGCGTACACCGCCAACTGGGAGAACATCGAGGCCTGTTCGGCGACCGTCCGCGCGCCGTGCACGGCCTTGGACGCGGCCGTCCCGCGCACCAGGGCGCCTGCGTCGGCGCGCAGCGTCGCGTCCGGGTGGAGCAGGGCGAGCAGCGCCTCGAAGTCGCCGCCGCGCGAGGCGGCCAGCCAGGCGTCGACCACCTGCCGCTGCCGGCCGAGATCCGGGTCGACCGCGGGGGTCGCCCCCCGCACCCGGCGGCGGGCCCGGCTGGCCAGCTGCCGGGTGGCGGCCGGGGTGCGCTCCACGATCGCGGCGATGTCGTCGAAGGGCACGGCGAACATGTCGTGCAGGACGAACGCCAGCCGCTCGGCCGGGTCCAGGGTCTCCAGGACGACGAGCAGGGCGAGCCCGACCGAGTCCGCCTCCAGCACTTCCGCCTCCGGATCCACCTGGGACAGCGGGCGGACCATCGGGTCGGGGACGAACGTGTCCTCGATCGGCTCCTCGCGGCGGGCGGTGCGCGAGCGCAGCATGTCCAGGCAGACCCGGCCGACGACCGTGGTCAGCCAGCCGCCGAGGTTCCTGATCTCGTCCGTGTCGCTGCGGCCGAGCCGCAGCCACGCCTCCTGGACCGCGTCCTCCGCCTCGGCGAGCGAGCCGAGCATCCGGTAGGCCACCGCGCGCAGTTGCCCGCGGTGCTCCTCGAAGCGGTCGGCGAGGAGGTCGGTGCCGCTCATGGGGTCCCCGTTCGGTGGTGGTTCGTCATCTCGGCTATCGGTGGAACAGCTCGAAGGCCACCGCCGGCTTCCCGCCGAAGCGTTCCCCGGTGGCGGTGGTCGTCTCGGTCAGGAAGTCGCGGACGTACGTCTCCGGGTCCTGTTCGGTCAACGCCTCTATGTAGGTGCGGTGTTCCAGCAGGGAGCGCACCGCGCGCTCCAGGCCGGCTGTCGCGTCCACGGCGTGCGTGGGGCTGCTGGAACCGGCGACGGCCACCCAGCGGACCCCGTTCCAGGGCTCCAGTCCCTGCTCGGCGAGTTCCGGAAAGATCCAGCGGTTCCCGGCGTCCGCGGCCGCGTCCAGCGTGGCGCGGCCCACGGCGACGTGATCCGGGGTGTTCCAGGCGACACCGCCCCACGTGTCGCGGTGGTTGAGGGTGATGACGAGTTCGGGGCGGTGGCGGCGGATCGCGGCGGCGATGTCACGACGCAGCGCGGGGCCGTACTCGATGACGCCGTCCCGGTGGCCGAGGAACTCCACGGCGGTGACGCCGACGACGGCCGCGCTCGCCCGCTGCTCGCGCTCGCGCACCGGACCGCAGGCGGCGGGGTCGAGCGTGTCGATGCCCGCCTCGCCGCGGCTGGCCAGGACGTAGGCGACATCACGACCCGCATCGTTCCAGGCGGCGACCGCGGCCGAACACCCGTACTCCAGGTCGTCGGGGTGCGCGACGACGGCGAGGGCGCGCTGCCAGTCGTCGGGCAGGGGCCGGAGCTGGGTGATCTTCGGCTCGCTCATGGCCGCAGACTATGCGGCCGGGCCCGTGTCGCAACTCCTTTTTCGGCGTGGGTCTCTCGCGGGCGGTACGGCGGCGGTGTGCGGGTCGGCGGACGCGCCCCCGGCGCTCAGCATGACGGCCACGGAGGCCGGGCCGAGGCCCAGTGCGGTACGGCGTTCTTCGACGCCCTCCCCGGTGAGCGCCGCCCGGACACCGGCCAGGGCGGCGGCCCGCCGGGGCCCGAGGACGGTGCACCGCCCAGGACGCGCCCAGCGCATTGAAGGCGGGCAGGCCCAGGCGGCACGTCTCGTCCGTGACGAAGACCCGCCCGACCTCCAACACGGCGGCCAGGGGCGGGGAGTTCGGTCAGCGGCGTGGTGGCGTAGGCGGGCAGTGCGGCATGGAAGTCGCGCACCCCGGAGGGGGCCGGCGGGCAGGTCCAGGACCGGGCGGCCGACCTCGCGGACCACGGCAGAGCCCCCGGGGGGACACGCGCTGTGCCGCACCCCTGCCTCACACCTCGTCGCGGGTCAGCGCGAGCAGTCGGTCCAGGACCCGGGGCGCTCCGGCGCGCAGGCCGTCGTGCTCGAACTCGTCGGTCACCCAGGTGCGCAGGCCGCGGACGGCGCGGGCGGTCTGCAGGGAGTGGGCGGTGTCCACGTACATGTCGTCGTGGTAGATCGCCGCGGCGACCGGGACCTCGTTGGCGGCGAGGCGGGCGGGGTCGTACAGCGGCTGCCAGTCGGTGCGGGCAGCGAGCAGCTCGGCGGTCTCGCGCAGCGGGCGCAGGGCCGGGTCGGTGTCGAACATCCAGGGGTGGACCGTCTCGCCCGTGAACAGCACCGGGGCGTCGCCGGCGATCGCCTTGGCCGCGTCGAACTGCGGGAACTCCGTGCGGACCCGCTCGGCGGCCCAGGCGGTGGGCCGGGTGTCCTGGCCGTAGATCGCCTCGTGGACGAGCGCGTACAGCGGGTGCCCCGCATACGACAGCAGGCCCTGGACCGCTTCCTGGAAGGCGTCGGACAGGTCGAAGCCGCCGGGAGTGCGGACGAAGGCGTCCTCCAGGAGGTAGTGCAGCCGGTGGCTGCCGTCGCTCGCGCCGAGCATCAGGCCCAGGGACTGGAACGCCTCCACGGTGAGGCGGTAGCCGCCCGGCAGCACGACGTCGTGGGTGAGGAGGTGGTCGGCGATGCGGCGGGCCCGCTCCACGTCCTGGGGGTAACGGGCGTAGTGCGCGGCGACCTTGCGTTCGATGCGCGGGTAGGCGGCCCGGTAGACGTCGTCGGCGTGGGCGTCGAGGGAGGGCAGTCCGCCGGTGATGACGGCGGTGCTGAGCCCCTCGGGGGCCAGGGAGAGGTACGACACCGTGCAGAAGCCGCCGAAGCTCTGGCCGAGCACGGTCCAGGGGGCGCCACCCGTCACCTCGGCGCGGATGGCCTCGCAGTCGCGGACGATCGAGTCGGCGCGGAAGCGGGTGAGGTAGCCGGCCTGCTCGGCGGGGCCGCCGCGCAGCGGGAGCGTCTGCCGGGTGGCGGGTGTGGAGCGGCCGGTGCCGCGCTGGTCGAGCAGGAGGACGCGAAAGTCCTCGAGGGCGCGGTCGAGCCAGGCCTGCCGTCCGGCGAAACGGTTCGCCCCGAAGCCGGGCCCGCCCTGCAGATACAGCAGCCAGGGCAGGTCCTGGCCCGCCTTGTCACTGGCGACTGCCTCCCGGGCGTACAGCTCGATGGTCTCGCCGTCGGGGTCGCCGTGGTCGAGGGGCACGGTGAAGTGACGGTCGGTGAGGACGACGCCGGGCTGGCGGTAACTGATGCTCAACGGGTCTCCCGGGACGGATGGGTCGGACGCGTCCCAGTTCAGCACATGGACGGCGGTGAGCCGAGCCCCGGGATCATGGTTCGTTACTGAACTTCCGGTCAGCGGGCGGCCAGGCTGGAGCGGCGCACCACCAGCTCCGGCTGGAGCACCACGCGCCGGTGCTCATGGGCGCCGGCTCCGCCCTCGGTCTCGGCCTCCTCCAGCAGCAGCTCGGCGGCGAGGGCGCCCATGGTGACGGCCGGCTGCCGTACGGAGGTCAGCGGTACGGCGGCCGCGGCGGCGAACTCGATGTCGTCGTAGCCGACGATCGCGAGGTCGTCCGGAACGGTGACGCCCGCCGCGTACATGGCCTGCAGGACACCGAGCGCGAGCAGGTCGTTGGCGCAGAAGACGGCGGTGGGGCGGTCGGCGAGGCCGAGCAGGCGGGCGCCCGCGTCCCGGCCGGCGGCCACGTCGAGCCGTTCGGTGGGCAGCTCGCGCAGCGCGTCCGGGCCGAGGCCGGCCTCGGCGAGGGCGTTCAGCGCGCCGGTGCGGCGGTCGCGGACCTGGTTGAGTCCGGGCGGGCCGCTGACGTAGGCGACGGAGCGGTGTCCGGCGTCGACCAGGTGGCGGACGGCGAGGGCGCCGCCCGCCACGTCGTCCACGGAGACCGAGCACTCGGTGGTGCCCTCGGCGACCCGGTCGACCAGCACGAACGGAATGCCGTGCCGGCGGAAGGCCGCGATGTTGCGGCCGGTGGCGTCGGCCGGGGTGAGCAGCACCCCGCGCACCCGCTGCTCGGCGAAGAGGGAGAGGTACTCGGCCTCCTCGGCCGCGTCCTGCGCGCTGTTGCAGACCATCACGCCGACCCCGGCCTCGCGCGCGGCCCGCTCGGCCCCGCGTGCGACGTCCACGAAGAAGGGGTTGCCCATGTCGAGGACGAGCAGGCCCATGATCCGGCTGCGGCCCGCGCGCAGCTGGCGCGCGGACTCGCTGCGGACGTAGCCGAGCCGGTCGATCGCGGACAGCACCCGGGCCCGGGTCTCGCTGGCGACGGTGTCCGGGCGGTTGATGACGTTCGACACCGTGCCCACCGACACTCCGGCGGCGCGGGCGACGTCCTTGATACCCACCGACTGGGCCATCGGGCGGGGACCTCCAGGGAAACGAGGGGCGGCGGGAAGGCCTTCACATTACCGTCATCGCCGCCCAGAACAGACCGGTCACGCGGGGAGTGCGAAGTCCACGACATGCAGGGGCGAGGGGGTGGTGCCGCTGGACTTCTCCTGGTACATGAAGGACAGCACGTTGTCGGCCCGCACGCGCATTTCGTCGATCACGACCTCCCCGAACGCGTTCAGGTCGCCGCCGTCGTACAGCAGCGCCCAGTCCGTGTACCCGGAGGACTTGGAGGCGCCGACGATCCGGCCGTACGGGAAGATCGCGTAGGCGTTGTCGTACCTGTCCAGGACCAGCTTGGTGCGCTGGCTGGAGTTCAGCGCGACGGGGATCTCGGTCTTCTGCCAGCTGCCGGAGGAGTTCTTGCGCAGGTGGAAGGCGCGGCCGTGCGCGGTGCGGTCGGCGACGTAGTTCGTGGTGCACTGGCCGAGGCGGCCGGGGACGTAGCTGATGATCGCGTGCGGCAGGCCGGCCGAGTCGGTGGCCTGGCTCTCCTGGTTCATCAGGGAGTGGTCCGGGTTCAGGGAGTCGACGACGAGCCCGGCGTCGCCCACGGCGACCGTGTCCGAGGTGCCGGTGGTGCCCACGACCGTGCCCGCGTCGTTGCGCCAGGTGCGGCCGCGGTCGGTGGAGTGGACGTAGCCGGTGTCGTGGTTGGTGATGCCGTCGCTGTTGCACATCACGGCGGCGTTCTGCTCGCGCCAGGTGAAGAAGGCGTGCAGCCGGCCGCTCGTGTCGTAGTCGATGCCGTGCAGGTACATGTTGCGGGCGGTGCTGGAGCCGTGCGAGCCGGCGTAGGTGCCGGTGGAGCTGGTCCACTCCCCCAGCGCGGTCCAGGACGAACCGTCGTACTCGGCAAGGGCGTTACGGCCGTTGCCGGAGATGCCGACCCGGTAGCTGAGCTGGAGCCTGCCCTCGGGCGTGGAGACGAACTGGGGGTAGGTGAACTGCGAGGTGAGCGCGAGCCCGTCGACGGTCGTCTGTACGGCACCGAAGACGGACGAGGTCCAGGACGTGGACGCGGGGTTGTCCAGGAGTCCGGCGACGGACTTGACGTAGAAGAAGCGGTCGCTGTGGGAGTCCATGGTGAGGTGGAGGCGGCCGTCGGTCTTCGAGACGCCCATGGAGATGACGTTGTGGGAGTCGTCGCTCTTGAGGGTGTGGGACAGGGTGACGGTCGACCAGGTGGAGGCGCCGAGGACCCGGCGGGCGACGACGGCGTTGCGGGTCGAGGTGTACCAGGCGGCGTACTGGTGGCCCTTGTAGGTCAGCAGGCCGTTCTTCTGGAAGGAGTTGTTGTTGACCAGGCCGTCGTAGGACACGAAGTAGAGGGCCTGGCCGTCGAGTCGGGTGGTGCCCTTCTTGGTGACGGACGGGCCGGGGTCGGCCGCGTTCGCGGTGCCGGGGGCCGCCGCGGCGGCCAGAAGGGCGGTCGCCGGCACGGTGCGTCTTCTCATCAGCGAGACTCCAGGGGTCAGGCCAGGTGGAACACTTCGGTGAGCGGTTTCATGGCCTCGTCGGGCCGGGCGCCGTCCAGCGACTCGAAGAACGGCGCCATCTCCGCCTGCCAGCGGGCGTTGACGTCGGCGGCCTCCATGCCGGCCTGGGCTGCGGCGAAGTCCTCGGTCTCCAGGTAGCCGACGAGCAGGCCGTCCTCGCGCAGGAAGAGCGAGTAGTTGTGCCAGCCGGTCGCCCGCAGGGCGTCGAGCATCTCCGGCCACACGGCGGCGTGCCGCTCGCAGTACTCGTCGAGCCGATCCGCCCGGACCTTCAGCAGGAAGCACACGCGCTGCATCAACAGCCCCTCGGCCACTAGAAGTTGAACCGGTCGATGTTCTTTGCGTCGAACACGGTCGGCTTGCCGAGGTTGATCACGCCGTCCTTGCCGATGGTGTACGTCGCGTCGCCGGCCTTGAAGGTCTCGCCCTCCTTGCCGGTGATCTGCCCGGACACCAGGGCGACGGCGGTGCGGGCGGCGAGGTCGCCGAGCTGGGCCGGGTCCCACAGCTCGAAGGCGTCGACGGTGCCGTTCTTGACGTACTTGCGCATGTCGTTGGGGGTGCCGAGGCCGGTCAGCTTGACCTTGCCCTTGTACTTGGAGCCGGACAGGTACTGCGCGGCCGTCTTGATGCCGACGGTGGTCGGGGAGATGATCCCCTTCAGGTTCGGGTACTCCTGGAGCAGGCCCTGGGTCTGCTGGAAGGACTGCTGGGCGTCGTCGTTGCCGTAAGCGATCTTGACCAGCTTGATGTTCTTGTACTTGGGGTCCTTCAGCTCGTCCTTCATGTAGCCGATCCAGGTGTTCTGGTTCGTCGCGGTCTGCGCGGCGGACAGGACGGCGATCTCGCCCTTGTACCCGATCTGCTCGGCCAGCAACTGCACCTCGGTACGGCCCAGGTCCTCGGCGGACGCCTGCGAGACGAAGGCGTTGCGGCAGCCGGGGTTGGTGTCGGAGTCGTAGGTGACGACCTTGATGTCGTTGCTCATGGCCTGCTTGAGCGCGGTGCACAGCGCCCCCGGGTCCTGCGCGGACACGGCGATCGCGTTCACCTGCTGCTGGGTGAGGGTGTTGACATAACTCACCTGCCCGGCGGTGTCGGTGGCGCTGCTCGGGCCCACCTCCTTGTACCTGGAGCCCAGTTCGGTGAGGGCCTTCTCGCCGCCCTTGTCGGAGGTGGTGAAGTACGGGTTGTTGACCTGCTTGGGCAGGAAGCCGACGGTCAGCCCCTTCTTGGTGGCCGCGTTCGGATCGGCCTTGCCGGCGGAGGCGGCCGAGGTGTTCTCCGACTTGACGTCGTTCTTGGTGGTGCCGCCGCAGGCGGTGAGGGCGAGGGCGAGGGAGGTGGCCGCGGCGAGGGCGGCGCCGGTGCGGCGGATGGATGACGCGTGCATACCGTGATCCTTCGTGCGAGGGTGAGTGGACGCGCCCCAAAGGGGCGCGGGGCTGTGTTCATGTGCGGCTCCGCCGCGATGGGGGTCCCCCCTGTTCGAGCGAAGCCGAGAACTTGGGGGAGCGACCAGCCACGGACGGCCCGCAGTTTCAGGACGGCCTTCTCAGCGGAGCGATCTGGCGTGCGACCCGGGGGCCGAGCACGGAGACGACCAGCAGCACGCCGGTCACAACAATCTGCGACTGCGCGGAGACGTTCAGCAGGCTCATCACGTTCTGCAGCGCACCGAGCAGGAAGACACCCGCGATCGCACCGCCCAACGTGCCCTTGCCGCCGTCGAAGTCGATCCCACCGAGCAACACGGCGGCGACGACGGCGAGTTCGAGCCCGGTGGCGTTGTCGTAACGCGCACTGGCGTAGTGCAGAGCCCAGAAGATCCCGGTGAGCGAGGCCATCGACCCGGTCACCGTGAACAGAATCAGCTTGTGCCGCCTGACCCTGATCCCGGCGAACCGCGCCGCCTCCTCGTTGGCACCGATCGCGAACAGCGACCGGCCGAACGGGGTGGCGTGCAGGACGACCACGGCGACGGCGAGCAGCACGAGGAAGGGCAGGAAGGCCTGCGGGATGAACGTGTTCCCGATCCGCCCCGCCGCGAAGTCCAGGTACTGCGTGGGGAAGTCGGTCACCGCGTCGGAGCCGAGCACGATCTGCGCGATGCCCCGGTAGGCGGCGAGCGTGCCGATGGTGACGGCGAGGGAGGGCAGGCCGAGCCGGGTGACGAGGAGGCCGTTGACCAGCCCGCACACCACGCCGAGCAGGAGACAGATCGGGATGATCGTCTCGATGGCCATGCCCTCGTTCCACAGCCTGCCCATCACCGCGCCCGACAGGCCGGCGGTGGAAGCCACCGACAGATCGATCTCACCGGAGACGACGAGCAGCGTCATGGGCAGGGCGATCAGGGCGATCGGCAGCGTGTTGCCGATCAGGAACGACAGGTTCAGGGCGTTCCCGAAGCCGTCGACCGTGCCGAACGACAGCAGCAACAGGACGACCAGGAGTGCGCCGACCACGGTGTCCCAGCGGATCGCGCGTGTCAGGGACTCAGGCATGGCGGGCCTTCCTCTTCTTCAGGGCGGCGGCCACCCGCAGTGCGACGATCCGGTCGACGGCGATGGCGAGCAGCAGCAGGACGCCGTTGATGGCGAGCACCCAGACGGAGCTGACGCCGAGGGCGGGCAGCACACTGTTGATCGAGGTGAGCAGCAGTGCGCCGAGGGCGGCGCCGTAGACGCTGCCGGAGCCGCCGGTGAAGGCGACGCCGCCGACCACGACCGCGCTGACGACGGTGAGTTCGTAGCCGTTGCCGGTGCCGGAGTCGACGTTGCCGAACCGGGCCAGGTACAGGGCGCCGGCAAGTCCGGCGAGGGCGCCGCAGAGGGTGTAGGCGGCCAGGATCCGCTTGCGGACGGGGATGCCGGCGAGGCGGGCGGCCTCCGGGTTGGAGCCGAGGGCGTACAGCTCACGCCCGCTGCCGAAGTGTCTGAGGTAGTAGGCGGTGGCGACGAGTACGGCGAGGGCGATCAGGGCCGGCCAGGGGATCGCGGGGAGTCCGCCGGAGCCGAAGTCCACGAATCCGCCGGGGAGATCGGCCGCGGTGATCTGCCGGGAGCCCACCCAGATCGAGTCGATGCCGCGGATGATGTAGAGGGTGCCGAGGGTGACGACGAGCGCGGGCACCTGGCCGAGGCTGACGAGCAGGCCGTTCAGGAGCCCGAAGGCGACGCCGAGCAGGACGGCGAGGGCGATCGCGACGACGGGGTTCCCGCCTCCGTGGAGGTAGGTGCCGGCCGCGAAGGCGCTGATGCCGAGGGTGGAGCCGACGGACAGGTCGACGTTCCTCGTGATCACCACCAGGGACTGGCCGGTGGCGACCAGCACCAGGATCGTGGCGTTGAGCAGCAGGTCCTTGATGCCCTGCTCGGACAGGAACTCGCTGTTGCCCGCCTGGGTGACGGCGATCATCACCAGGAAGACGACCAGGATGGCGAGTTCACGCATCTTGAAGACGCGGTCGACCAGGCGGGTGCCGCTGGACCGCGGCACCTCGGCGGGCGGTGCGTGGTCGGGCGCGGTCACCGTCATGCGGCGGCCCTCCCGGTGGCTGCGGCCATCACGGTTTCCTCGGTGGCTTCGGAGCGGGGGATCTCGGCGGTGATCCGTCCCTCGTGCATCACCAGCACACGGTCGGCCATGCCGAGGACCTCGGGCAGATCGGAGGAGATCATCAGGACGGCGACCCCGTCGGCGGCGAGCTGAGACAGCAGCCGGTGGACCTCGGCCTTGGTGCCGACGTCGATGCCGCGGGTGGGCTCGTCCACGATCAGTACCTTCGGGCCGGTGGCCAGCCACTTGGCGAGGACGACCTTCTGCTGGTTGCCGCCGGAGAGGGTGGAGACGGCGTCGGCGATCCTGGCGTACTTCACCTGGAGCTTCACCGCCCAGTCGAGGGAGCGGCTGCGTTCGGCGCCACGGTCCACCAGCCCGGCCTTCACGGCCGTACGCAGCCCGGTCAGGCCGATGTTGCGTTCGATGGACATGTCCATCACCAGGCCCTGCGCGCGCCGGTCCTCGGGGACCAGGGCGAGTCCGGCGGCCATCGCGGTGGAGGGCGCGCCGTTGGTGAGCCTGCGGCCGTCGACCTCGACCTCCCCCGCGTCCCAGCGGTCGACGCCGAAGACCGCGCGGGCGACCTCGGTGCGACCCGCGCCGACGAGCCCGGCGAGGCCGACGATCTCGCCGCGGCGGACCTCGAAGGAGACGTCGGTGAAGACGCCCTCGCGGGTCAGCCGGCGCACGCTCAGGGCGACTTGGCCGGGCGTGACGTCCTGCTTGGGGTACAGCTCGTCCAGGTCGCGGCCGACCATGCGGCGGACCAGGTCGTCCTCGGTCATACCGTCCAGGGCATCGCTGGCGATCCAGGTCCCGTCCCGCAGCGTGGTCACCCGCCGGCAGATCTGGAAGATCTCCTCCAGCCGGTGGGAGATGAACAGGACGGCGGCGCCCTGTTCGCGCAGGGTGCTCACGACGCCGAAGAGGCGGGCGACCTCGCTGCCGGTCAGGGCGGCCGTGGGCTCGTCCATGATCAGGACGCGGGCGTCGAAGGAGAGGGCCTTGGCGATCTCCACGATCTGCTGGTCGGCGATCGACAGGCCGCGGGCCGGGCGGTCGGGGTCGAGGTCCACGCCGAGCCGCCGCATCAGGGCCGCGGTGGCCGCGTGCGTGGCCTTGTGGTCGATCCGGCCGAGGGCGCGACGGGGCTGGCGGCCCATGAAGATGTTCTCGGCGATCGACAGGTCGGGAAAGAGGGTCGGTTCCTGGTAGATCACGGCGATACCGGCGCCGCGGGCGTCGCCGGGGCCGTGGAAGACGACGGGCTCGCCGTCGAGCAGCACCTGACCGGCGTCCGGTCGGTACACGCCGGCGAGCGTCTTGATCAGGGTCGACTTGCCCGCGCCGTTCTCGCCGGCGAGGGCGTGCACCTCGCCGGGGAACAGCTCCAGGGAGACGCCGCGCAGGGCGCGTACGGCGCCGAAGGACTTGGACACGTCCCTCAGGGCCAGCACCGGGGCCGGTCCCGGGTCAGGCGGGTGGGTCATGGATGGCTCCTCGACGACGCCCGCGGCGATCCCACGGCGTGAAAGGTTTCAACTGGATTGCCGGGACGTTAGGCATCCCGGCCATGTCCCGTCAATGGGTCCGTGTCGAAAAGATTTCGACAGCCGAAGTTCGCGGCCGGGTCACGGAGATCAGGGTTGGTCGGAGCGCTTGACACCCCTCGGGAGGGCTCATAGCTTGCCGTTCTGAATCGTTTCATACATTCCGTCGTTCAGCCGGACCCCACAGGAGCCCTCAAGTGACCGACCTCGCCGCGGTGAAGGCCGCGCTCAAGACCCAGGCCGTCGAGACACCGTCGTGGGCGTACGGGAACTCGGGGACACGGTTCAAGGTGTTCGCCCAGCAGGGCGTTCCACGCACTCCGCAGGAGAAGGTGGAGGACGCGGCGCAGGTGCATGCGTTCACCGGTGTTGCGCCGAGGGTTGCCCTGCACATCCCTTGGGACAAGGTGGACGACTACGCGGCCCTGGCCAAGTTCGCGGAGGAGCGCGGCGTGAAGTTGGGGGCGATCAACTCCAACACGTTCCAGGACGACGACTACAAGCTCGGCAGCATCTGCCATCCGGATGCGGCGGTGCGCCGTAAGGCCGTCGATCATCTGCTGGAGTGCGTCGACATCATGGACGCGACGGGCTCCACCGATCTGAAGCTGTGGTTCGCGGACGGTACGAACTATCCCGGGCAGGACGATGTACGGGCGCGGCAGGACCGGCTGGCCGAGGGCCTCTCCGAGGTGTACGCGCGGCTGGGGGACGGTCAGCGGATGCTGCTGGAGTACAAGTTCTTCGAGCCGGCGTTCTACACGACCGACGTCCCGGACTGGGGTACGGCGTACGCCCACTGTCTGAAGCTCGGGCCCAAGGCGCAGGTCGTGGTGGACACCGGGCACCACGCGCCGGGCACCAACATCGAGTTCATCGTCGCCACGCTGCTCAGGGAGGGGAAGCTCGGGGGGTTCGACTTCAACTCGCGGTTCTATGCGGATGACGACCTGATGGTGGGGGCCGCGGATCCGTTCCAGCTGTTCCGGATCATGTACGAGGTCGTGCGTGGGGGTGGGTTCACCTCCGAGGTCGCGTTCATGCTCGATCAGTGTCACAACATCGAGGCGAAGATTCCGGCGATCATCCGGTCCGTCATGAACGTGCAGGAAGCGACGGCCAAGGCTTTGTCGGTGGATCGGTCGGCGTTGGCTGCGGCGCAGGTCTCCGGTGATGTGCTCGGTGCCAATGCGGTGTTGATGGATGCATACAACACGGATGTACGGCCGTTGCTTCGTGAGGTGCGGGAAGAGATGGGGATCAATCCGGATCCGATTGCCGCGTATGCCCGGTCGGGGTGGGCGCAGAAGATCGTCGCTGAGCGGGTTGGTGGTCAGCAGGCCGGGTGGGGGGCGTAAGCGTCTGCGGGGTTCTGTTCGTGTGCGGGGTGCGGGCCGGTTGTGGCTGGTCGCGCCCCGCGGCGGAGCCGCTGATCAATACAGCCCCGCGCCCCTAGGGAAATGCACTCGCCCTCTTTCACATAAGGACTGAAGTTCATGGCACCGCACCACGAGGCCGCCGCCCTGCTCGGCCGCTCCCATCGGCTCGGCGCCGATCCGCGCAATACCAACTACGCCGGCGGAAACGCCTCCGCCAAAGGCACCGACACCGACCCCGTCACCGGCGGTGACGTCGAGCTGATGTGGGTGAAGGGGTCCGGTGGTGACCTCGGTACGCTCACCGAGGCGGGGCTCGCCGTGTTGCGGCTGGACCGGCTGCGGGCGCTCGTGGACGTCTACCCGGGTGTCGAGCGCGAGGACGAGATGGTCGCCGCCTTCGACTACTGCCTGCATGGCAAGGGCGGGGCGGCTCCCTCCATCGACACCGCCATGCACGGACTCGTGGACGCCCCGCACGTCGACCATCTGCACCCGGACTCCGGCATCGCGCTCGCGTGCGCCGCCGACGGGCAGAAGCTGACCTCCGAGTGCTTCGGGGACAGCGTGGTGTGGGTGCCGTGGCGGCGGCCAGGGTTCCAGCTGGGGCTGGACATCGCCGCGATCAAGGAGGCCAACCCGCGGGCCATCGGGTGCGTCCTCGGCGGGCACGGGATCACCGCCTGGGGATCGACGTCCGAGGAGTGCGAGCGGAACTCGCTGCACATCATCCGCACCGCCGAGGCCTTCCTGGCGGAGAAGGGGAAGGCGGAGCCGTTCGGGGCGGTGATCGAGGGGTACGAGGCGTTGCCCGAGAGCGAGCGGCGGGAGCGGGCCGCCGCCCTCGCGCCGTACGTGCGGGCCATCGCCTCCCAGGACAAGCCCCAGGTCGGGCATTTCAACGACTCCGACGTCGTGCTCGACTTCGTGACGCGGGACGGGCATCCCCGACTCGCCGCGCTCGGCACCTCCTGCCCGGATCACTTCCTGCGGACCAAGGTACGGCCGCTCGTGCTCGATCTGCCCCCGTCCGTGCCCGTCGAGGAGGCCGTCGCCCGGCTGCGGGAGCTGCACGCCTCCTACCGCGAGGAGTACGCCTCCTACTACCAGCGGCACGCGCTGCCCGACTCCCCCGCCCTGCGCGGCGCCGACCCGGCGATCGTGCTGATTCCCGGCGTGGGGATGTTCTCCTTCGGCAAGGACAAGCAGACCGCCCGGGTGGCCGGTGAGTTCTACGCCAACGCGATCAACGTGATGCGCGGGGCCGAGGCCGTGTCCACGTACGCGCCGATCGAGGAGTCGGAGAAGTTCCGCATCGAGTACTGGGCGCTTGAGGAAGCCAAGCTCCAGCGGATGCCGAAGCCGAGGGCGCTGGCCACCCGGGTGGCCCTCGTGACCGGGGCGGGCAGCGGGATCGGGAGGGCGATCGCGCATCGGCTCGTGGCCGAGGGGGCGTGTGTCGTCGTTGCCGATCTCAACGGCGAGAACGCGTCCGCCGTGGCGGAGGAGCTGGGCGGGCCCGACAAGGCCGTCGCCGTCACCGTGGACGTGACGGACGAGGAGCAGATCGCCGGCGCCTTCCGGGCCGCCGTGCTCGCCTTCGGTGGCGTCGACCTCGTGGTGAACAACGCCGGCATCTCCATCTCCAAGCCGTTGCTGGAGACTTCGGCCAGGGACTGGGACCTCCAGCACGACATCATGGCCCGTGGCTCCTTCCTCGTCTCGCGGGAAGCGGCTCGCGTGATGATCGCGCAGGGGCTGGGCGGGGACATCGTCTACATCGCCTCGAAGAACGCCGTCTTCGCGGGCCCGAACAACATCGCCTACTCCGCAACCAAGGCCGACCAGGCGCATCAAGTGCGGCTGCTGGCGGCCGAGTTGGGTGAGCACGGGATCCGGGTGAACGGGGTCAACCCGGACGGTGTCGTGCGGGGCTCCGGGATCTTCGCGGGCGGCTGGGGTGCTCAGCGGGCCGCCGTGTACGGGGTGCCGGAGGAGAAGCTGGGCGAGTTCTACGCGCAGCGGACCCTCCTGAAGCGGGAGGTGCTGCCGGAGCATGTGGCGAACGCGGTGTTCGCGCTCACCGGCGGGGACCTCACGCACACCACAGGGCTGCACATCCCGGTCGACGCGGGTGTGGCGGCCGCGTTCCTTCGATGAGCGCGGGCATGAAGTCGTACGCCGCCGTCGATCTCGGCGCGTCCAGCGGGCGCGTGATGGTCGGGCGGGTCGGGTCCGACGCGCTGGAGCTGAGCGAGGCGCACCGGTTCCCGAACCGGCCCGTGCGGGTGCCGGAGGGGCTGCGCTGGGACGTCCTCGCGCTGTACGCCGGTGCGCTGGGCGGGCTGCGGGCGGCCGGTGCCCACTGCGGTGGACGGCTCGACTCCGTCGGCATCGACAGCTGGGCCGTGGACCACGGCCTGCTGGACGCCGACGGGGCCCTGCTGGGCAACCCGGTGCACTACCGCGACGCCCGCACCGAGGGCGTCGCGGAGAAGGTGTGGGCGAGTGTGCCGGCCGCCGAGCTGTACGCGGCGACCGGGTTGCAGTACGCCCCCTTCAACACCCTGTACCAGCTCATGGCGGCTCGCTCGACGGCCCAGTTCGCCCACGCCAGGCGGCTGTTGCTCATCCCGGACCTGCTGACGTACTGGCTGACCGGCGAGCAGGGCACCGAGCTGACCAACGCCTCCACGACCCAGCTGATCGATCCCCGGACGCGCGCGTGGTCGTACGACGTCGCCGAGCGGCTGGGGATCGACCTCGGGCTGTTCGCGCCGCTGCGGCAGCCGGGTGATCCGGCGGGTGTGCTGCGGGCGGAGGTGCTGGAGGAGACGGGGCTCACGGGCCCGGTGCCGGTGACGGCCGTCGGGTCGCACGACACCGCCTCGGCGGTGGCCGCGGTACCGGCCGCCGGTGGGCGCTTCGCCTACATCTGCACCGGCACCTGGTCCCTGGCCGGCCTGGAGCTGGAGGCGCCGGTGCTCACCGAGGAGAGCCGGGCCGCGAACTTCACCAATGAGCTGGGGCTCGACGGCACGGTCCGCTATCTGCGCAACATCATGGGTCTGTGGCTGCTCCAGGAGTGCGTACGGGCCTGGGGCGAGCCCGATCTGGGGCTGTTGCTGCGCGAGGCCGCCGGGGTGCCGACGCTGCGGTCGGTCGTCGACGCGGGGGACGAGGCGTTTCTGGCTCCGGGGCGGATGCCGGAGCGGATCGCCGAGGCGTGCCGGGCCTCGGGGCAGCCGGCGCCCGGTACGCGGGCCGAGATCACGCGGTGCATCCTCGACTCGCTGGCCCTCGCGCACCGTCGGGCCGTCGAGGACGCGCAGCGGCTGGCCGACCATCCGGTGGACGTCGTGTACGTCGTCGGCGGCGGAACGCGCAACGCGCTGCTGTGTCAGCTGACGGCCGACGCGTGCGGGTTGCCGGTGGTGGCGGGCGCCACGGAGGCGGCCGCCCTCGGCAACATCCTCGTACAGGCCCGCACCCACGGGCTGGTCGGTGACCTCGACGACATGCGCCGGCTGCTCACCCGTACCCAGCCGCTGACCCGGTACGCGCCGCGGGGCGATACGGCGCGCTGGCGGGAGGCCCAGGCCCGGCTCGCCACGCGGTGAGTCGCCCTCTGCCCCCGGCGGTGTCCGCCCATTACCCTGCACTCGTCCGATGACCGACCCCGAGGAGCCGCGATGCGTGTCGCTCTGTTCCTGACCTGTGTCAACGACACGCTCTATCCGGACACCGGCCGAGCGGTGGTGAAGCTGCTGACCAGGCTGGGTGTCGAGGTCGACTTTCCGATGGGGCAGACGTGTTGCGGGCAGGCGCACTACAACACCGGCTATCGGCATGAGGCGGAGCCTCTGGCCCGGCATTTCTCCGATGTCTTCGGGGAGTACGAGGCCATCGTGACCCCCTCGGGGTCGTGCGGGGCGATGGTGCGGGAGCTGTATCCGAGGATGGGTGAGCGGGCGCGGGCCGAGGGGCGCGGGGACGGCCTCGCCCGGACGCTGGCGCCCGTGGTCACCAGGACCTACGAACTGACGGAGTTCCTGGTGGACGTGCTGGGCGTGACGGACGTGGGCGCCTATTACCCGCACAAGGTGACCTATCACCCCACCTGCCACGGCCTGCACGGTCTCGGTCTCGGCGACCGGCCTCGAAGGCTTCTTCAGGCCGTCAAGGGTCTTGAGCTGGTGGAGCTGCCGGGCGCCGAGGAGTGCTGCGGGTTCGGCGGGACCTTCGCGCTGAAGAACTCCGAGGTCTCGGCGGCGATGGGCACCGACAAGGTCCGCAACGCGGAGTCGACCGGCGCCGAGGTGCTGTGCGCCGCCGACAACTCCTGTCTGATGCACATCGGCGGGACCCTGACCCGGCTCCAGGTGGGCATGCGGCCGGTGCACATCGCGGAGATCCTGGCGAGCACGGAGGAGGAACCGGCGGTATGAGCGGGATGTTCGTCGGCATGCCGGCTTTTCCTAAGGCGGCGCACGATGCCGTCAATAACCGGACCCTGCGCGGCAATCTGCGCCACGCCACGCACACCATCCGTGCCAAACGGGCCAAGGCAGTCGCCGAGTTGTCCGACTGGGCGGAGCTGAGGGAGGCGGGCCGGGCCGTCAAGGACCACACCCTGCGCCATCTGGACCGCTATCTGGTGCAGTTGGAGGAGGCGGTCACGGCCGCCGGGGGGACGGTCCACTGGGCGGCGGACGCCGACGAGGCCAACCGGATCGTCGCCGAACTCGTCCGGGCCACCGGGGAGTCGGAGGTCGTCAAGGTCAAGTCCATGGCCACGCAGGAGATCGGTCTCAACGAGGCCCTGGAGGCGGAGGGCATCCGCGCCTACGAGACCGATCTCGCGGAGCTGATCGTGCAGTTGGGCAGGGACCGTCCCTCGCACATCCTGGTCCCGGCCATCCACCGCAACCGGGGCGAGATCCGGGACATCTTCCGCAAGGAGATGAGCGAGTGGGGCCGTCCCGCCCCCGAAGGCCTCACCGACACTCCCGCCGAACTCGCCGAGGCCGCGCGGCTGCACCTGCGGGAGAAGTTCCTGCGCGCCAAGGTCGGCATCTCCGGCGCCAACTTCATGGTCGCCGAGACCGGGACGCTGGTGGTCGTGGAGTCCGAGGGCAACGGCCGGATGTGCCTCACCCTCCCGGAGACCCTGATCTCGGTCGTCGGCATCGAGAAGATCGTCCCCACCTGGCGCGACCTCGAAGTCTTCCTGCAGACCCTCCCCCGCTCCTCCACGGCCGAGCGCATGAACCCTTACACGAGCATGTGGACGGGCACGACGGACTCCGAGACGGCTGACGGACCGCAGGCCTTCCACCTGGTCCTGCTCGACAACGGCCGCACCGACACCCTCGCCGACCAGGTCGGCCGCCAGGCGCTGCGCTGCATCCGCTGCTCGGCCTGCCTGAACGTGTGCCCGGTGTACGAGCGGGCGGGCGGGCACGCGTACGGCTCGGTCTACCCGGGCCCGATCGGGGCGATCCTGAGCCCTCAACTCCGGGGCACGGCCAGCGAGATCGACGCCTCGCTGCCGTACGCGTCGTCGCTGTGCGGCGCCTGCTACGAGGTCTGCCCCGTCGCCATCGACATCCCCGAGGTGCTGGTGCATCTGCGGGAGCGGGTCGTGGAGGGCGGTCCGGCGGTCCGGGAGGGCAACAGGGTGCTGCTGAAACCCGCGAAGGGGCATGCGGCCGAACGGGCGGCCATGCGGGCGGCCCGCTGGGCTTTCGCGCATCCGGGGGCGTTGCGGGCGGGCCAGCGGATCGCTTCGCGGACCCGCCGCTTCCACCCACGGACGCTCCCCGGTCCCGGCAGGGCCTGGAGCGGCTCCCGGGACCTGCCGCCGGTGCCCTCGGAGCCGTTCCGGGACTGGTGGCAGCGCACGGACGGCGGAAGGAAGGGTGCGAAGTGAGCAGCAGAGAGCGGATCCTGGGCCGGGTGCGGCGCGCGCTGGCGGACGTACCACAGGACGACACGCCGTACGAGCGGGCCGTCTCCCGGGAGTATCTGCGGGAGCACGGCGAGCGCACCGTCGAGGAGATGGTGAACCTGCTCGCGGAGAACCTGGCGGACTACCGGGCGATCGTGCACCGCGCCACTGACGCCGAACTCCCCCTCCTCATCATGCGGTTGCTGGCCCAGCGGGGGTCCCGGGAGGTGCTCGTGCCCCCTGGCCTCCCGCCGGAGTGGATGTCGGCCGCCGATCCGACTCGGGTCCACGACCGTGCAGCGAGCACGCCTCGCGAACTGGACAAGGTGGAGAGCGTGGTCACGGGCTGCGCGGTCGCGATCGCCGAGACCGGCACGATCGTCCTGGACGGCGGTCCCGACCAGGGCCGCCGCCGGATCAGCCTGATCCCCGACCACCACATCTGCGTCGTCCGCGTCCCTGAGCAGGTCGTCTCGTCTGTCCCCCAGGCCCTCGACCGCCTCGATCCGGCCCGCCCGTTGACCTGGATCTCCGGCCCGTCGGCCACGAGCGACATCGAGCTGGACCGGGTCGAGGGCGTGCACGGCCCCCGCACCCTGGAGGTCGTCCTCCTGGGCTGACACTCCGCCACCCTCCCCTTGGCGCGACAGCGCGAGCTGTCCCGCTAGCGTGAGGGAATGATCCGGTTCGAGCAGGTCACCAAGCGGTATCCGGACGGTACGACGGCCGTGGACGGCCTCTCCTTCGAGGTGTCCGAAGGTGAACTGGTCACCCTCGTGGGGCCCTCGGGCTGCGGCAAAACGACCACCATGATGATGGTGAACCGGCTGATCGAGCCGACCTCCGGCCGGATCTTCGTGAACGGAGAGGACATCGCGCAGGTGGATCCGGTGCGGCTGCGCCGGCGTATCGGTTACGTCATCCAGCAGGTGGGCCTCTTCCCGCACCGCACGGTGCTGGACAACACGGCGACCGTGCCGGCGCTGCTCGGCTGGAAGCGGGCGAAGGCGCGGGCCCGGGCGGCCGAGCTGCTCGATCTGGTGGGCCTCGACCCGAAGACATACGGGCCGCGCTATCCGGAGCAGCTCTCCGGCGGCCAGCGGCAGCGGGTGGGCGTGGCGCGGGCGCTCGCGGCCGATCCGCCGGTGCTGCTGATGGACGAGCCGTTCGGCGCGGTCGACCCGGTGGTGCGGGAGCAGTTGCAGGACGAGTTCCTGCGGATGCAGGCCGCGGTGCGCAAGACGGTACTGCTGGTCACGCACGACATCGAGGAGGCCGTCCGGCTCGGTGACCGTATCGCCGTGTACGGGCAGGGGCGCATCGAGCAGTTCGACACGCCGGGTGCGGTGCTCGGCTCGCCCGCCACGCCGTACGTCGCCGGTTTCGTGGGCGCCGACCGGGGGCTGAAGCGGCTGTCGGTCACCGAGATCGAGCCGGACGATCTCGAACAGCCGCCGGTGGCCCGGCCGGCCGAGCCCGCCGAGCGTGCCGCGGAGCGGCTGCGGGCCGAGGGCGCCCGGTGGGCGGTGGTGCTCGACGCGCACGGCGAGCTGCACGGCTGGGTCGGCATCGACGAGCTGGCCGCGGGTGGCACGGTCGGGGACCTCGCGCACCGGATGACGGCATGGGTGCCGGTGGGTGCCCCGTTGAAGCAGGCGTTCGGGGTGATGCTCCAGTACGACGCCGGGTGGGTCGCCGTGCTGGACGGGGCGCGCTTCCTGGGCGTGCTGACCCCGGCGAAGCTGCACGAGGCGCTGCGCCGCTCGGTGGACGCGGACGCCCGGGGTGTCGCGCGGGGGCAGGTGCCGTTCGACTCGGTCGCGGACGCCTGAGGCGGGCCGTCACTTCAGCAGGCCCTTGTCCTTGAGGTAGGTCCGGGCCACGTCGGCCGGCAGCCGGCGCCAGCTGTCGACCTGCCGGTCCATGTCCGCCAGGTCCGCGGTCGTGAGGATGTCGTTGAGCCTGCCCAGCGCCTTCGCCGCGCCCGCACTGCCCGCGCGGGCGCGGTTGGCGACCGGGACGACGTAGTCGGCGTTCTGCAGGTGCCTGTCGTCGGCGAGCAGGAGCAGACCGAACTGGTCGAGGGTGGCGTCGGTGGTGGTGGTCAGCACCATCTGGTCACGGCCGTCCTGCACGGCCCGCTTGGCCTGGGTGGTGCCGACGCCCTTGGGGTCGATCCCGGTGATGTCGATGCCGTAGACCTTCTTCAACCCCGGTTCGCAGTAGGGCCGTTGCACGCACTCGTCGCCGGCGGCGAGCCGTACCTTCAGCTTCGAGGCGCCGAGGTCGCTGAGGGTCTTGAGGTGGTGCAGCCGGGCGTAGTCGGCGCTCACCGCGAAGGCGTTCTGGTCCACCGCGCGACCGGGCGGCAGGGCGGTGAGTCCGCGGGGTGCGGCGAGGTTCCGCAGGGCCTTCATCGTGGCGTCGAGGTCGGGTGAGCCGACCGGCTTCGCGTCGGCGCCGTGGGTCTTGGCGTTCAGCCAGTCGGCGAGGGTGGCCGCGTACTCGGGCACGACGTCGATCTGGCCGGACTCCAGGGCAGGTTCGTACAGCTCCCGGTTGGCGACCGTGATGATCGAGGTCTTGTAGCCGGCCTGGTTCAGCAGCTGTGCGTACAGCTGGGCGAGCAGGTCGCTCTCGGTGAAGCCGGCCGAGCCGATGGTCAGGTGGTGGCTGTCGCCGGGCGATGCGGTGACCGCGCCGCGGTTCTCCAGGGAGGGGCCGGTGGAGCAGGCGGTCAGGGCGAGGAGCCCGGCTGCCGTGACCGCGGTGCGGCCTCTCATCGGCCGCCCCTGGCCCAGGCCGGTGCCAGGCGTTCGGCGACCTCGAAGACGGCCTCGACGATCAGTGCGAACACGGCGACGAGGAGGGCCCCGGCGACCACCATGGGTGTGCTGGCCAGGTTGAAGCCCGCCGTGATGATCCGGCCGAGTCCGCCGCCGCCCGCGAGCGCGGCGATGGTGGCGGTGGCGACGAGCTGGACGGCGGCGATCCGCACCCCGTTGAGGACCATCGGGAGCGAAAGGGGCAGTTCCACCTGAAACAGCATCTGCCGTCCGGTCATCCCCATGCCCCGCGCCGCCTGTACGACGCTCCGGTCGACCTCGCGCATGCCGACGTAGGCGTTGGTGAGCAGGGGCGGGACGGCGAACAGCACCAGGGCGACCACGGTCGGCCCCTCGCCCCACTTCCCGACCGGGGTCAGCAGGAGCAGGACCAGTACCGCGAAGGTGGGGACGGCCCGGCCGACGTTGGAGATGTTGACGGCGAGCGCGCCGCCCTTGCCCAGGTGGCCGAGGACCAGCGCGACCGGCAGCGCGATCAGGCAGCTGATGACCAGGCAGACGACGGTGAGCACCAGGTGCTGGAGCAGCCGGTGCCGGACGCCGTTGTCGCCGGACCAGTGGGCGGGGTCGGCCAGCCAGTCCCAGGCGGCGCCCAGGGTGTTCATCCGCGGGCCGCCCTCGCCCAGGGGGTGATCAGCCACTGCACGCCGAGCAGGAGGACGTCGGCGGCGACGGCGATCAGTACGCACAGCACGGACGCGGTGAGCACCTGGGCCTTGAAGTAGGTGTTCATGCCCGAGTAGATCAGGTTGCCGAGGCCGCCGAAGCCGACGATCGCACCGACCGTGACCAGCGAGACCGCCGAGACGGTCGCGATGCGCAGCCCGGCCATCGCTGCGGGCAGGGCCAGGGGAAGTTCGACGGTGAGCAGCAGCCGGATGGGTCCGTAGCCGAGGCCGCGCGCCGCCTGTCGGGTCTCCTCGGGGACCGCGCGCAGCCCGGCCAGGATGTTCCGCACCAGCAGGGTGAGCGAGTAGAGCACCAGTCCCGCGACGACCAGGGCGGCCGAGAGGCCGTAGAGAGGCAGGAGCAGGGAGAACATCGCCAGGGACGGGATGGTGTAGAGGATCGTCGTCACGCCGAGGACCGGGCCGGCCGCCAAGGCCCAGCGGCGGGCGAACACCGCGAGCGGCAGGGCGAGGGCGAGCCCGATGAGGACCGACACCGACGTCAGCTGGAGGTGCTGGACGACCGCGTCGAGGAGGATCTGGCGGCGGGTGGTCAGATAGGCGCCGCAGATCCACTCGTTGCGCGCGAGGCAGTCGTCCGGAGGCGCGGTCACGCATCCATTGCACCGGGCGGGGGAACGGGGCGGCGCGTTGTGGTGGCCCGTACGGGTGCGGTGGCCCGCATGGGGTGCGGGCCATCCATTGTGGCGGCCCGTATGGGGTGCGGGCCATCCGGCGTGGGCTACCGCATTCCGGACGCATCCATGAGCGCGGTCACCGTCGCCGTGGCGAGTCCGTCGTCCAGGCGTTCCACGCGGGCTCCGGCGCGGGCGCTGGCGCCGTCGAAGATCAGCATCAGCTGGCGGGCGAGCAGCTCGGGGTCACGGGCGCCGCCTTCCTCCGCCTGCGTGCGGAAGGTCTCCGTGAGGCGCTCCTTGGCCGCGCGGGCGACCTGGCTCGCCGGGTGCTCCGGGTCCTTCAGCTCGACCAGTACGGCGAGGTAGGGGCAGCCGCAGTAGTCGGGGGCGGTGGAGGCATTCTCCACTTGTTCGAAGACGTACAGGATGCGCTCGCGCGGTGTCCCGGCCACCGGGTCGGCGGGCGCCAGCTGGGCCTGGTACCGGGGCAGACGTCGCTCCAGGCTCGCGGCCAGCATCTCGTCCTTGCTCTCGAAGAGCTGGTACATCGACCGCTTCGAGACGCCCGCCGTGCGGCACAGCGCCTCGACGCCGATGGACACGCCGTCGCGGTAGAAGAGCTGGTCGGCGGCATCGAGCAGCCTGTCTCGGGGGGACGCCTTGTCCGTGGTGGCCATACGGCGAGGTTACCGTGTCCGGGGCGAACGGAAACCGATCGGTATACGCATCGCCGGACGCCCGAGGAATTCCGTGACAAGGACGGTGAACAAGCGCTTAGATAGTGCCCTGACGTAGACCGGACACAGATCCCGAACCAGCCGGAGGCCCCGTTGTTCTCATCCGTCGACGACGTCTCCGCCCGCCTCGCCGAGACCGGGTACCTCGCCTCGCCCGCCGTCGCCACGACCGTCTTCCTCGCTGCCCGGCTGGGCAAGCCGCTGCTGGTGGAGGGCCCCGCAGGCGTCGGCAAGACCGAGCTGGCCAAGGCCGTCGCCCAGGTCACGGAGGCACGGCTGGTACGGCTGCAGTGCTACGAGGGCGTGGACGAGTCCCGGGCGCTGTACGAGTGGAACCACGCCAAGCAGCTGCTGCGCATCAGCGCGGGCCGCGACGAGAGCTGGGACGAGACCCGCACCGACATCTTCAGCGAGGAGTTCCTGCTCCCCCGCCCGCTGCTGACCGCGATCCGCGGCGACGAGCCGACCGTGCTGCTGATCGACGAGACCGACAAGGCCGACGTGGAGATGGAGGGCCTGCTGCTGGAGGTGCTCAGCGACTTCCAGGTCACGGTCCCCGAGCTGGGCACCATCGCCGCGACCCGCCGCCCGTTCGTCGTGCTCACCTCCAACGCGGGCCGCGAGCTGTCCGAGGCGCTGCGCCGCCGCTGTCTGTTCCTGCACATCGGGTTCCCCGAGGAGGAGCTGGAGCGGCGGATCGTACGGCTGAAGGTGCCCGGGCTCGATGCGGCGCTGGCCGAGTCGGTGGTGCGGGTGGTCGGGGCGCTGCGCGCGATGGACCTGCGCAAGGTGCCGTCGATCGCCGAGACCATCGACTGGGCGCGCACCCTGCTGGCCCTGGGCGCCGACACCCTGGACGAGACCGTCGTACGCGACACCCTGGGCGTGATCCTCAAGCACCAGGACGACGTGCAGAAGGCCGCGGCCAAGCTGGACCTGGACGCGCTGTGAGCGGTGTCGAGGAGCGGATCACCGGGCTGGTCGGGGCGCTGCGCGCGCACGGCGTCCGGATCGGCACCGGGGAGACCGTCGACGCGGCCCTCGCCGTGGCGGCCCTCGGGTTCGCCGACCGGGACCTGCTGCGGGAGGGGCTGGCCGCGACCCTGCTGCACGGGCCGGGACAGCGGGTGGTGTTCGATCCGGTCTTCGACCTGTACTTCCCGCGCGGCGTAGGCGGTCCGGGCACGGAACAGGCGGGCCGGGACGAGCTGCGCGACCGGCTCGCCGAGGCGCTGGCCACCGACGACCGGTCGCTGATGGCTCGGCTGGCGGCCGAGGCCGTGGACGGCATGGGCGGGTACGGGAGTTCGCCGGGGTCGGACGGCTGGTCGTCGTACCAGACCCTGGACCGGCTCCGCCCGCAGACCCTGCTGGCCCGGGTGCGGGCCGACATCAGGGGCCGGGACGGGGGCACGGGGTTCGCGGACCGGCTGCTGGACGACGAGATCCGGCGCCGTATCGAGGCGTTCCGGCAGCTGGTCGCGGTGGAGGCGCGGCGCCGGGTCGCCGAGCGGCGCGACCGGGACGAGATCGCCCGGCTGGCCGTCGCGCCGACCGCCGACCGCGTGGACTTCCTGTACGCCGGCCGGGACCAACTGGCCGAGCTGCGCAGGACGGTTCAGCCGCTGGCCCGCAAGCTCGCGACCCGGCTGGCCGCGCGCCGCCGCCGGGCCGCGCGCGGCACGATCGACCTGCGCCGCACCCTGCGCTCCTCGCTGTCCACGGGCGGGGTGCCGATGCGGCCGGTGCTGCGCCGGCGCCGTCCGGCCCGGCCCGAACTGGTGCTGCTGTGCGATGTGTCGGGCTCGGTGTCCGGGTTCTCGGACTTCACGATGCTGCTGGTGCAGGCGCTGCACGACCAGTTCAGCAAGGTGCGGGTGTTCGCCTTCGTCAACCGCCTCGACGAGGTGACCGGCCTGCTCGACCACGGCCGCGCCGACCCGGAAGGGCTCGGCGCCCGGATCCGCGCGGAGGCCACGCTCACTGGCTGGCACGGCAGCAGCGACTACGGCGTCGCCCTGGGTGAGTTCACCGAGCGGTACGGCGCCGCGGTCGGCCCGCGCACCACCGTCTTCGTCCTCGGCGACGCCCGCACCAACATGAGCGACCCGAACCTGCCCGCCGTCCGCGAACTCGCCCGGAGCGCCCGGCGCGTCTACTGGCTGAACCCCGAGCCGCGCGCCCAGTGGGGCACCGGTGACTCGGCGGCGCCCGCCTACGCCGAGCTGGTGGAGATGCACGAGTGCCGCACGGCCCGGCAGCTCGGCGCGCTGATCGGACGGCTGCTGCCGGTGTGACGCGGGGCGGCCGGGCATGATCGACTGGACCTCGCCGCCCGCCATGAGCCAGGCAGCCAGCAGCTTGCCATCGGCCCTCCAACCACCCACCCCAGCCCCAGGCGCCATCCGCCATCCGCCATCCGCCCGGCAGACGAGGACGTACGACATGAGCCACCAGCCCGTGCAGCTCGGCACCTTCCCGACCCCCGTCGAACCGGCGCCCCGGCTCGCCGCCGCTCTCGGGCTCGGTCCGGACGACCTGTGGGTCAAGCGGGACGACCTGACCGGCCTGGGCGGTGGCGGGAACAAGATCCGCAAGCTGGAGTGGCTCGCCGGCGCGGCGCTGGCCGAGGGCGCGGACACCCTCGTGACCACGGGCGCCGCGCAGAGCAACCACGCCCGGCTGACGGCCGCCGCGGCCGCCCGGCTGGGCCTGGACGCCGTCCTCGTACTGCGCGGCGCGCCGGGGCGGTCCCGGTCCGGGAACCTCGCCCTGGACGGCCTGTTGGGGGCCCGGCTCGCCTGGGCGGGCGACGTGGACCAGACCGGACTCGACGCCGCGGCGGCCGAGGTGTGCGCAGGGCTGCGGGCCGGCGGTGCCCGTCCCGCGCTGATCCCGTTCGGCGGGTCCAGCACGCTGGGCGCACGGGGCTATGTGCGCTGCGGCGAGGAGCTGCGCGGGCAGGTGCCCGGCCTGCGGACGGCGGTGGTCGCGCTCGGCTCGGGCGGCACGATGGCGGGGCTGGTCGCCGCCCTCGGCACGGAGTCGGTGCTCGGTGTCGACGTGGGCGCGCTGGCCGACCCGGCCGCCGCGGTCGAGGAGTTCGCGGCCCCGCTCACCGCGGAGCAGGTCGTGGCGGACCGGCTGCGGGTGCGCCGGGACCAGGTGGGCAGCGGGTACGCGGCGCTGACCGGTCCGGTGGCACAGGCGCTCCGGCTCGCCGCCCGCACCGAGGGGATCATCCTCGACCCGACCTACACCGGCCGGGCCCTCGCCGGGCTGGCCGCCGCCGTACGGGACGGTGACGTACGGCCCGGCGAGAAGACGGTGTTCGTGCACACCGGCGGGCTGCCCGGCCTGTTCGGGCACGCGGACGCAGTCGCCTACGCAGAGGAGGGGGTCCTCACCCACGGCCGCTGAGACACCAGCCGGCCCCCTACACGCAACCGCGCTCGTACTCCCCCCGGGGCTACGGCGCTTCCCCGATCCCCGGCCGCGCGGCGGGCGGCGGTACGACGTCGTCCTCGACCTTGCGGCCGGCCGCCTGCGTCCGCTCATCGGCCCGGCACCGGGCAAGGCGGTGCCGGCGGAGCTGCGCGAGCCGGCCGGCTCCGGGAAGCTCGCCCCGGTGATCGACCGGACGTACCCGCTGGGCGAGGCGCCCGAGGCCGTCCGGTACCTGGGGGAGGAGCACGCGCGCGGGAAGGTCGTCGTCACGGCCTGGCCGGGGCGGCCCCGACGCACTGGTGCCCCGCGGTGACGGGCGCACCGCGGGGCACCTGCGGGACGTGTCAGGTCCCCGAAGCCTTCGCGTAGTCCTTCGCCGTGGGTCCCGCGAAGTCGTACACCACGACCTGCTCGTCTCCCACGACCCACGCGTCGTGCCCGGGCGGGCACATGAAGACATCGCCGGGACCTACCTCACCCTCACCGCCGTCGTCCATGCGGATGTGCAGCCGACCCTGAACGACATAGGCGCTGTGCGGGAACTGGCAGCTTTCGGTGCCCGCGATCGGCGCCACGGACTCGGACCAGCGCCAGCCCGGTTCGAACGTGCCCACGGCGAAGTCGAGCCCGGTCAGGTGGACGGCTTCGAGATGACCCCGGGGAAAGTCACGCCGCTCGTCCGGCTTGTCTACCGTCTTCACTTCCAACATGACGATGTCCTCCCTTCCGGCCGCTCACCACGGCCCGGGCGGGTCGCCGTCTCCCGGCGGCACCGGCGTTCCGACGGCGGCCGCACCCCACGACACCATCGTCTGCCCGTCAACTGGGAGTCGCCATTCGGGCGGACGACGCAGCACGCCGAAGACAACGTTGTCACCGTGGGCCGACACTCCCGCTCCTCATCGTCTCCCGCTACACGTCAGCGCCGGACGGCACTCTGCGCCGGCACCCCGACCGCATCGGCGGTCCGCTCGGCGCGCCCTACGGTGAACACCGCGTAGACATAGGCGAGATCGAGGACGAGGCAGCCGAGGTAGAGGTAGTACATGAGGGCGTTGTCGTAGCGCGGATCCCCGTCGGGGTCGGTGAGCATCGAGACCGAGGCGCAGGCGGTGCCCAGCAGCTTGGTCACGGCGGTTCCCACCGACTGGCCGCGCGTGCCGCGGCGGGCGGCCAGCATCGCCAGGAACATCCCGGACATGGCCAGGTTGCTGCCGAACGCGGTGATCGCACCGACACCCTCGTCGAACTGCTCGGACGCGTAGTTCATGCCCGGGTAGGCGAGGGCGAGCAGGACGGCCAGCGCGGGCAGGAACAACCGGTCGGGCAGGTAGGGGAATTCGGACCGCCCGAAGCGTACGACGGTGTAGCCGATGGCGAGGTCGAAGCAGAACCAGACGATGTTGATCACATGCATGACCCCGGACGGCGGCCGCACGAACGCGAACATGAACTCCCAGCTGACGTTCGTCGCGAACGCGACGACAGGCATCCCGAACGTGCGCTCCCGCAGCCCCGTGCGGATCAACAGCACGTACGTGACACTCCAGAAGAGCCCGGTTCCGAGCAGAAACCCCGTGTGCACCGCGTTCACGACCACCCTCCGTACGCAGACCGTCACGCCCGACGACGCTTACTCTGGCACGGTGACAGTCATGAGCACAGCGTCGATCGCGATGGATGACACCGTCGGCCCACCGCTGCGGCCGCTTCCCGAGCAGGCCGTCGCACTGTTGGCGCGAGTTGACGCCCCACCACGTCTTGTGGCCCACCTCCGGGCGGTGCACGACGTGGCGGCACAGCTCGTGGACCGGGTGCAACGGCACTGTCCGGGGCTGGAGTTCGACGCGGATGCCGTGCTCTTCGGTGCCGCGACGCACGACATCGGCAAGGCCGTGCACGTGGCCGAGCTGTCCGGCCCGGGCGCACGGCACGAGGAGGCCGGGCGGGAACTGCTGCTGAACCACGGTGTGGAGCCCGGGCTGGCCCGGTTCGCCGGGACGCACGCCTCCTGGACCGCGGCCGGGACCGGCGTGGAGGACCTGCTCGTGAGTCTCGCCGACAAGGTGTGGAAGGACAAACGCGTGCCGGAACTGGAGGACTTGATCGTGGGTCGGCTGGCCGGAGTCGACGGGCGGGAGTGCTGGGAGTGGTTTCTGGAGCTGGACGAGGTCCTCGTGGGGATCGGCGAAGGGGCCGGTCGTAGGCTGGCTTGGCAGATGTCCCAGCCCCTCGCTCGAAGGTGACCATGTACGCGATCCCCCTCGGTGACGACGGTGCCGAGTTGTGTCCCCTCGGGCCTTGGCAGGCCGGGGAGTTCCTCGAACATGTGGACCGGGGGCGGGAGTTCATCGGGCGGCACAACGGGCTGCCGGAGGTGGTCACGGATGTGGCGTCCAGCCGGGCGTTCCTTCAGGCGTACGCCGAGAAGGAGGCGGCCGACGCCGGCCGTATCCGGGGGATCCGGTACGGCGGCACGCTGGTCGGGGCGGTGATCCTGCGCCGGATGGACGTGCCGCAGGGCATCGCCGAGGCGGGGTGCTGGCTGGAGCCGGCGGCGGTGGGCCGGGGTCTGGTGACGCGGGCGGCCCGGGTGCTCATCGACTGGGCGGTCCGGGAGCGGGGCATCCACCGCGTCGAGTGGTGGGTGTCGCCGGAGAACGCGCCCAGCATCGCGGTGGCCCGGCGGCTCGGCATGCGCAAGGACGGTGTCCTCAGGGAGAGTTACCTCTACCGGGGAAAGCGGCACGACGAGGAGATCTGGTCGGTGCTGGCACCGGACTGGCTGTCCGGGCCCGGCGGGTGAGCTACCAGGTCCGCCCCGACCGCAGCAGCAGCTCACGGACGCGGACCACGTCGGGGTTGTCCGAGGCGCCGGGACGCTGGACGAGGAAGCCCGTGTTGATCGGTGGGTCCTCCGGTTCCAGCAGCTCCACGAGCGCACCCGACGCCAGCTCGTCCGCGCACAGATAGCGGGGCAGCACGCTGAACCCCGCGCCCGCGACCACCACCGCCAGCACCCCGCGCAGGTCGGGCACGGTCACGGCGGCGGTGCAGGAGAGGCGTCGGCCGAAGACGTGCCGCCAGTAGCGGCGGGCGATCGGCAGGTCCTCGGCGTAGGTGATCAGGGGTACGGAGTGCAGGGCGGCCGGCCCTTCGACGGGCAGCCGGTCCGTCAGCCGCTCGGCCCAGACGGGCGCGGCGACCAGGACGAACTCCTCGTCGGTCAGCGGCACGGCGTGCAGCGTGCGGCCACGCGGGCGGGTGGTGGCGATGACCAGGTCGTGGCGGCCCGCGCGCAGCTCGTCCAGCAGTGGATCGGTCAGGCCGGTGGCCACCCGCAGCCGTACGCCCTCGGCGACGAGCGGGGCCAGAGCGGGCAGGACGGTCGTGCAGAGGACCTCGGCGGGCCCAGCGAGGTGGACGGGCTCCGGGCGCGCCCCCTCTCCCGGCTCGGGACCGGCGACGGAGGCCAACTCGTCCAGGGGCGCGGCGATCCGGGCGGCCAGTTCCTCGGCCACCTGCGTCGGCGCCACCCCGCGCGGCAGCCGTTCGAACAGCTCCCGGCCGGTCTGCCGTTCCAGCGTGCGCATCTGCGTCGTCACCGTCGGCTGCGACAGGCCCAGCAGACGGGCGGCGCCGGTGAAGGAGCCGGATCGGTAGACCGCGAGGAAGGTACGCAGCAGGTTCAGGTCGAGAGCAGGGATGTCCACGAGGCCGAGTATTCACCGGACCGCACTCCGCGCGACCCATAGGGGATCCTATGTCTGCCATTCGCCGCTTCATTGGTTGCCTATGGGTGGTGTCGCCTACGTTTGCCGCACAAGCGCACGTTCCACAAGCGCAATGTTCAGGGAGCAGAAGACCCATGTCGAAGATCCTTTTCGTACTGACCGGCGCCACCCACTGGACGCTCGCCGACGGCACCCCGCACCCGACCGGCTTCTGGGCCGAGGAGGCCGTGGTCCCGTACCGCGCCCTCAAGGCCGCAGGCCACGAGGTCGTCGTCGCCACGCCGGGCGGTGTGGTGCCCGCGGTCGACCGGGCGAGCCTCGCGCCCGAGTTCAACGGCGGTCAGGAAGGGGCCGACAAGACGGCGCGCGCCCTGGAGGAGATGACCGAGCTGCGGGAACCGGTGAAGCTGGCGGAGGTCGACCTCGACGACTTCGCCGCCGTGTTCTACCCCGGCGGGCACGGGCCCATGGAGGACTTGGCGGTGGACGCCGACTCGGGCCGCCTGCTGACCGCGACCCTGGACTCGGGCAAGCCGCTGGCGGTGGTCTGCCACGGTCCGGCCGCGCTGCTCGCGGCGGTGCGGGCCGACGGCTCGAACGCCTTCGCCGGCTACCGGGTGGCGGCCTTCACCAATGATGAGGAGAGGCAGGGCGGACTCGCCGAGCGGGCCAAGTGGCTGCTCCAGGACCGGCTGACCGAGGCGGGCGTCGAGGTCCAGGTGGCCGAGCCGTGGGCACCGCACCTGGTCGTCGACCGCAACCTGGTCACCGGTCAGAACCCGGCCTCCTCGGCACCGGTCGCCGAGGAGCTGCTGAAGAAGCTCGGCTGAAGCAGCTCGGCTGATGCAGCTGGGCTGATGCCGAGGTACTGCTGAGCGGCGGCCGGCCACATGTGCGGAAAATTGGTCGGCCGTCGCCTGCAACCTCGCCCGGGGTCGGACGTCTGTCGGGGTGGAGGCCTCCACTTCGACCGATGTCCGAGCGACCCGAGCAACCGAAGGAACACATGTCCGCACACCGTGTCCCCCGCCCTCGCCGCATCCGCAGGCTGCGTACCGCCCTGGGGGTCTCCGCCGTGGGCGCGGCCCTGGCCGTAGGCGGCACCATGACCGCCCAGGCGGTCCAGAGCAGCGCCCCTGCCGGATCCGGATCCCACACCACGACGAGCCCTGCCACGCCGTCGCCCGTGCCGTCCCCGGTCCGTACGGCGACACCGACACCGGTGCCGTCGACCCCCCACACAGGCACTCCGACGCCGGTGCCGACCACCCCCCACACAGGCACGCCCACCCCGATGCCGTCCCCCACGCACCCGGGGACGCCACAACCCGTGCCGACCTCCCCGTCACCGGTCCCGTCCACGGCCACCCCGTCACCAGTCCCGTCCACGGCCGCCCCGGCCCCGGTGCCGCGCCCTGCCCACGGCCACGGCCACGGGCTCCGGCCGACGTCGCCGAGTCCGGTCCCCGCGACCGGGTACGCGACGCCTTCGCCGGTTCCGCAGCACCACTGAGGCATGCCGGTGCGCGGGGAGGCGCCCGGTGCGGCTCCCCGCGCACCCGGTCGGGAGATCCATGACGACAGCGACACCACCGGCGGCGGCCCTGCCCTGGGACCGGGCCGGCACTCCGCAGTCCGAGGCCGCACCGGCCTGGCGCAGGTTCACGCATGCGCTGCGGGCCCGCGTCCTCACGCGCCTACGCGCCGGTACGACGGCGGACCCGGCACCCCGCGACAGCGGTGACGGCGCCGAGGCGCGGGGCGTGGTCGCCCCCGAACACCCTCCCGGCATCGAGGAGTTGTACCACCACCGCCGGCTGTCCCTGGTGCGCCTGGCGGTGCTGCTGGTGGACGACCTGCCGACGGCCGAGGACGTCGTACAGGACGCCTTCACGGCGCTGTTCCGCCGCCACGGTCACCGGCTCGGCTCGCTGGACGACCCGGAGGCGTACCTGCGGACCAGTGTCGTCAACGCGGCCCGCTCGGTGCTGCGGCGGCGCAGGACCGTACGGGCGCACACCCCCGAACCGGAGCAGCACGCCCCCGCGCCGGAGGAGGACGTCCTGCTCCACGAGGACCACCGTGAGGTGCTGGCGGCCCTGCGGACGCTGACCCCGCGTCAGCGTGAGGTGCTGGTCCTGCGCTACTGGTCGCACCTGTCCGAGGCCGAGATCGCGGCGACGCTCGGTCTGTCGCGCGGCACCGTCAAGTCCACGGCCAGCAGGGCCCTGGACGCCCTCGGCCGACGTCTGGAGGGTCTGCGATGAACGAGTCCGGCACCGGGACCGCGCCGAAGCCGGTCGAGGAGCGGCTGCGGGCCGCCCTCGCCGCCCGGGCACAGTCCGTCGGCCCGGCCGACCTGCGGCCGCAGCGCCCGCCGACCGGAGCGGTCCGCCCCCGCCGGGTGCTCGTACGCCGGGTCGCGGTGGGACTGCTGGCCCTGGCCGCGGTGGCGGCTCTGGTGTTCTTCACGGTCCGCAGCGGCCCGCCCCACCCGGCCGAGCCGGCCCGCTCCCCCCGGCCGTCGATCGGCACCCCCTCACCGGACCCCAGCCCCGTCCACCCGTCCAGGGCCGAGCCGACACCTACCTTCCCGACGCCGTAGTCCGCGCCTCACCCGTCCACACGCTCGGCAACGAAGACGACCTGACGCTAAGTTGGGCGGCATGAGCAACCTTGACCGCGCTCCCGTACCGAGCGTGTGCGGCGGCCGCGGATTCGTCGTCGCCGAACCCGTCCGCGAGCTGCTGAGCCCCCGCCTGGTGAAACTCGGGGAGTCGACCGAGGTCCGCCGACTGCTGCCGAACCTCGGCCGGCGCATGATCGGCGCGTGGGCCTTCGTCGACCACTACGGCCCCGACGACATCGCCGACGAGCCCGGCATGCAGGTCCCGCCGCATCCGCACATCGGGTTGCAGACGGTCAGCTGGCTGCACGAGGGCGAGGTGCTGCACCGGGACTCCACCGGCAGTCTCCAGACGATCCGGCCCAAGCAGCTGGGCCTGATGACCTCGGGCCGGGCCATCAGCCACTCCGAGGAGAGCCCCAAGTCGCACGCCCGCTTCCTGCACGGCGCCCAGCTGTGGGTCGCGCTCCCGGACGAGCACCGCCACACCGACCCCAGGTTCGAGTACCACTCCGAACTGCCCACGGTCACCGCGCCCGGCCTGACCGCGACCGTGATCCTCGGCGACCTCGACGGATCGTCCTCCCCCGGTACGACGTTCACCCCGATCGTCGGCGCCGACCTCGCCCTGAGCCGGGGCGCCGACCTCCGCCTCCCCCTCGTACCGGACTTCGAGTACGGCGTGCTGGCCATGTCCGGCGAGGTGCACGTCGACGGGGTGCCGGTGCTGCCCGGCTCGCTGCTCTACCTCGGCTGCGGCCGCACCGAACTCCCGCTGCGCGCCGAGTCGGACGCCGGGATCATGCTGCTGGGCGGCGAGCCGTTCGCCGAGGAGCTGATCATGTGGTGGAACTTCGTCGGGCGTACGCAGGAGGAGATCCAGCAGGCCCGCGAGGACTGGATGAAGGGGACCCGTTTCGGTGAGGTGCACGGCTACGACGGGGATCCGCTGCCCGCACCCGAGCTGCCGCCGGTGCCGTTGAAGCCACGCGGAAGGGTGCGCTGATCCGGGAAAACCCGATTCACCCGTCCAGGGAGTTCGAGACCGTGTCTCCGCCTGTCCGGCCACGAGGACCCCTCGTGGCGCGGGCCCCCGGATGCTGTCGCACGGACCCCTCCGAGGCTATCCGCGTTTCCAAGGTCTGGGCATCCGAGGGCAGCTCTGGCCGGACGAATGCTGAGTCCAGGGCGCCGATCACCTTGCTCCGATCGCCTACCGTGTCCGGCACCGCCATCCACGCCCCACTTGGGTCCCGGTGATGCTGGCGTTGCGTGAGTGGGGCGACAAGTGGGCCGTCGCCGTTCCTCCGCTGGACTTCCCGGCTACCGCAACCCCGCCTCCGGTCGCTGCCTCGACGTTCCGGGCTACTCCACGGCCGACGGCACGCAGCTCCAGCTGTGGGACTGCAACGGCGGCTCCAACCAGAAGTGGACCACTCCGACCGCCGGATGACCCCGCTCCAGGGACCTGATCCCTTTCCGAGTTCCGGTCCCGGGAGAACATCGGTGGCGGGCATCGCCGAGTGCGGCGCCAGCCGCATGCTCAAGTTGAGCCGCGCGCTGTTCCTCGAACGCCCGGACGCCGAGGTGCTCGACTACTACGAGCGTGCGACGGTCAATCACATTCTCTCGTCCGTGCATCCGACGCCGAAGGACGGCACCGTACGGACAGGGTGAGCGCAGGAGAACGAGGGCATGGGCAGGCGGCGCCCGCCCTTCACTTCCCCTCTGTCGTCCCGAAGGGGAGCGCCTCGCCCGAGCGCAGGTGCTCCCTCAGCCACTGCTCGGTGTTGCTCACGTGCAGCAGTGCGGCGGCCTGGCTGAGGGTGGCGTCACGGGTGGACAGGGCGTTGAAGATCGCCTCGTGCTCGGCGAGGGTGCGGCCCGCGGCCTTGTCGTCGACCAGACCGCGCCAGATGCGGGCGCGCAGGGTGCGGCCGGAGATCCCTTCCAGGAGGGTGAGGAGGGTCTCGTTGCCCGTGGCCGAGACCACGGCGCGGTGGAAGGCGGCGTCGTGGGCGTTGAGCCGCTCGACGTCGTCGCGGGCCTCGCGCATGGCGTCCAGGTGCCGCTTCACCTCGGCCAGTTGCTCATCGGAGATCCGCGTGGCGGCAAGGGCCGTGGCCATGGGTTCGAGGAGCCGCCGTACCTCCATGAGGTCCTGCAGGGCGACCGAGTCGCCCTGCAGCAGCTCCACCGCGCCGCCGAGCCCCTCCAGCAGCAGGCTCGGCTGCAGGCTGGTCACATACGTGCCGTCGCCCCGCCGGACCTCCAGGACCCGCGCGACGGCCAGCGCCTTGACCGCTTCACGGGCGAGGTTGCGGGACAGGCCCAGCTGCGCGGCCAGGTCCGGCTCCGGTGGGAGCTTCGAGCCCGGAGGCAGCGCACCGGTCCGGATCAGCTCACGGATCTGCTCGATGGCCTTGTCCGTCAGAGACACCGCACACCCCTCCCCCGACCGTGCTCCGTGAGCACGTCCGACCTGATCAGCCCCTGAGCTCGGAGGTCGTCCCAGAGACCGTCGGCGACGCGCTGATCATGGAGTTCCACGTTTCGTACGACCTGTTCCGGATTCCGCATGCCGAGGGTGATGTTGATGATACTGGGGTGCGTGTGCGGGAAGGCGATCGCGGCGGCGGGCAGGGTGGTCCCGTGTGCCGCGCAGACCTCGGCGATCGCCCGAGCGCGGACGACCAGAGCCGGAGGGGCGTCCTGGTAGTCGTACTTCATGCCCTCGACGGGCCGGTCGCGGGAGAGCAGTCCCGAGTTGAACACACCTACCGCCACCACGCTCTTGCCGAGTTCCCGCGCGGCGGGCAGGACGTCGTCCAGCGCCGACTGGTCCAGGAGTGTGTAGCGCCCGGCGAGCATCACCACGTCGGCGGCGGTCTCGCGCAGGAAGCGGGCGAGCATCGCCGACTGGTTCATGCCGGCGCCGATCGCGCCGATCACGCCCTGGTCGCGCAACTCCGCGAGCGTGGGCATGGCCTCCTCGGCCGCCTGCCGCCAGTGGTCGTCCGGATCGTGCAGGTAGACGATGTCCAGCCGGTCCAGGCCGGTGCGCTGCAGCGTGTCCTCGATGGAGCGGAGTACGCCGTCGCGGCTGAAGTCCCACTGCCGGCGCAGGTCGTCCCGTACGACGAAGCCCTCGGTGTCGACGCCGCGCGGTTCCTCGTTGGGCACCAGCAGCCTGCCCACCTTGGAGGAGATGACGTACTCGTCCCGCGGGCGACCTTGCAGGGCGGCGCCCAGACGGCGCTCGGAGAGGCCGAGGCCGTAGTGCGGTGCGGTGTCGAAATACCGCAGGCCGGCTTCCCAGGCCGCATCGACGGCGGCGGTCGCGTCGTCGGCCGGGGTGACGCGGTAGAGGTTGCCGATCACGGAGGCCCCGAAGCCGAGCTCGGTGAGGGAGACGGACGTGTTCTGGATCTTCCGCTGGTGCAAGACGTGCTCCTGGAGTAACGGGTGACAGGCGCCGATCAGCGTCTGACGTGGGCCGATCCGCCCGCGATGAGCGCTTCGACCTCGGCGAGCGTGGCCATGGAGACGTCTCCGGGCGTGGTCATGGTGAGCGCGCCGTGGGCGGTGCCGTAGGCCAGGGCGCGCTCCAGGCCGGTGCCGCTGAGCAGTCCGTGGATCAGGCCGGCGGCGAAGCCGTCGCCGGAGCCGATGCGGTCCAGAACCTGCAGGCCGGGCATCCGCGGGCCGGTGACGAAGCCGGTTTCGGCGGACCACGCGGCCGAGGACCAGTCGTTGACACCGGCCGAGGGCACCTCGCGCAGGGTCGTTGCCAGCACTTTCGCCTCGGGCAGCAGGCCGGACACCTCGGCCAGCACGTCCGCCACCTCGCCGGCCCCGATGCGCGCCTGACCCGGGTACGTCCCGGCCAGGCCCAGGGCGCCCACCACGACGTCGGCGTGCCGGGCGAGCCGCAGGTCGACCTCGCGGGCCCGATCGGCGCCGCCCCGGCCGGCCCAGAGGCTGGGGCGGTGGTTGGGGTCGTAGGAGACGGTGACGTCGTGGCGGCGGGCCGCGGCCATGGCCTCGTCGGCGACGTCCACCGTGGTGTCGGACAGGCCGGCGAAGATGCCGCCGGTGTGGAACCAGCGCACACCGGTCGAGAACACCGCGTCCCAGTCCACGTCTCCCTTCCGCAGCTGGGAGACGGCGGTGTGAGCGCGGTCGCTGACGCCCAGCGCGCCGCGGATGCCGTAGCCGCGCTCGACGAAGTTGAGGCCGTTGCGGGCGGTGCGGCCGATGCCGTCGTCGGGCACCCAGCGGATCAGCGAGGTGTCGACGCCGCCCTGGAGAATCAGGTCCTCGACCAGCCGGCCCACCGCGTTGTCGGCGAGAGCGGTCACGACGGCCGTGCGCAGGCCGAAGCAGCGGCGCAGTCCGCGTACCACGTTGTACTCGCCGCCGCCCTCCCAGACCTGGAAGGAGCGGGCGGTGCGGATCCGTCCCTCACCCGGGTCGAAGCGCAGCATCACCTCACCGAGGGCCACCACGTCGATCACGTCGTGCTCCTCTCCACCGCCTCGGCGGTCAGTCGGCGGATCTCCTCGTAGTCGCCCCGCTCCAGGTGGGCGGCGGTGGCCATCCAGCTGCCGCCGACCGCGAGGACCGCCGGGTCGGCGAGGTAGGCGGCCATGCGGGAGGTGTCGATCCCGCCGGTCGGTACGAAGCGCGTCCCGGGGAAGGGCGCCGCGAGCGCCCGCAGCGTCCGCAGGCCGCCGAGCGGTTCGGCGGGGAACAGCTTGACGGTGTCGACGCCGGCCCGCAGGGCGCGCATCAGCTCGGTGGCGGTGGCGATGCCGGGCACCACGGGCACCCCCAGTTCCCGGCACTTGTCGACGACCTCCTCGTCGAAGCCGGGCGAGACCACGAAGCGGGCCCCGGCCGCCACGGCCCGCTCCGCCTGCTCGGGCGTGAGGACCGTGCCGGCGCCGACGGTGAGCCCCCCATGGGCGGCCATCGAATTGAGCACCTGCTCGGCGCCGGAGGTGCGGAAGGTGACCTCGGCACACCGGGCGCCGCCCGCCGCGAGCGCGTCGGCCAGCGGGCCGGCGGTCGCGGTGGACGGCACGGTCAGCACCGGCAGGAGACGGGCTCCTGCCAGTACGGAGGCCAGGTCGGTGCCGGTCATCGGCCGAGCCATCCGCCGTCGACGGGCAGGACGACGCCGTGGATATAGGCGGCGGCGTCGGAGGCGAGGAACACCGTGGCGCCCGCCAGGTCGTCGGCGTCGCCCCAGCGGCCGGCCGGGATGCGATCCAGGATCGCGTTGCTGCGCACCGGGTCGTCCTGCAGTGCCTGGGTGTTGTCGGTGGCGATGTAGCCGGGCGCGAGGGCGTTGACGTTCACCCCGCGTGGGGCCCACTCGTTGGCCAGCGCCTTGGTCAGTCCGGCGATGCCGTGTTTGGCGGCGGTGTAGCCGGGGACCGTGATGCCGCCCTGGAAACTGAGCAGCGACGCCGTGAAGATGATCTTCCCCTGGCCGCGGGCCACCATCGCCGCGCCGACGGCCCGGGTCAGCCCGAACTGCGCGTTGAGGTTGACCTGGAGCACCAACTCCCAGTCCGCGTCGCTGTGTTCGACGGCCGGAGCGCGTCGGATCGTCCCCGCGTTGTTGACCAGGATGTCCACCGGCCGCTCGCGCGCAGCGAGGTCCGCGCCCAGGGCCCGTACGGCCTCGGGGTCGGCGAAGTCGGTGCGGATCGCCTCGAAGGAGCGGCCCGCGGCGAGGACGTCCTTCTCGACCGCGCTGCCGGACTCCTCCAGCGAGGCGCTGACGCCGATGACGTCCGCGCCGGCCTCGGCGAGCGCGCGAGCCATGGCCCGGCCGATGCCGCGCCGGGCTCCGGTGACGACGGCGAGCTTTCCGGTGAGGTCGAAGGCTGTCATACGGCCACTCCCTCGGTGTCGCTGGTGCAGTCCACGAGGATCTTCATCACGTCGCCGCCGCCCTCCAGGGCCTCGAAGGCTGCGGGCGCCTGCGTGAGCGGGACGACCTTGCTGATGAGCCGCTCGGCCGGGATCGTGCCGTCGGCCACCAGGGCCACCGCGCGCTCGAAGTCGCCGCGGTCGTACAACCGGGCGCCCACCAGGGTCAGTTCGCGCCAGAAGAAGCGGTGCAGATTGACCTCGCGGGGGCGGGGGTGGATGGCGACAAGGCACAACCGGCCGCGCACCCCGAGGACGTCCACCGCCGTGTCCACGCCGGCCGCCGCGCCGGACACCTCGAAGGCGACGTCCGCGCCCGCCTCCCCCGTCCACTCCCGCACCAGTGCCGGCACGTCGTCGTCGGCCGGGTTCCACGCCGTCAGCCCCAACTCCTCGGCCAGCAGCCGACGGTGCGCGCTCAGCTCCACCACCCGGACCTCGGCGCCCGCGGCCCGCGCGACCAGCGCGATGAGGATGCCGACCGGGCCGCCGCCGACCACGACGACCTTCTCGCCCCCACGCACGGCGGCCCGGCCCACGTCGTGCACGGCCACCGCCGTCGGCTCGACAAGCGCGGCCCGGTCCAGGGGGAGGGAGTCGGGCAGCCTGATCAGCGTGGAGGCGGGCACCGTCCAGCGCTGCTGCATCGCGCCCGGGGAGTCGATGCCGATGAAGTCCAGGCGCTGGCAGATGTGCTGATGGCCCGCGCGGCAGGCCGGGCAGGTGTCGTCCCAGCGCAGCGGCATCACCGTGACCGCGTCACCGGTCTGCCAGCCCTCGACGCCCGGACCGACGCTCACGACGCGGCCGGACATCTCGTGCCCCAGGACGGCGGGCATGTGGACCCGGGCGTCCATGTCGCCGTGGAAGATGTGCAGATCGGTGCCGCAGATGCCGACGTAGGCGGGGGCCAGCTCCACCTCACCCGGACCGGGCGGCGCGCTGAGCGCGGGAGCCGTGTCCAGGGTGCGGGCGGAGGTGTAGCGGACGGCGAGAGTCATCGTGTCGTCAGGGTCCCTTCAGCGCGGACACCGATGGTCAGCAGCAGGTTGGCGTAGGTACGGGTGTCGGCGGTGACGATCGCCAGCGCCAGGTCGGGCGAGCGGGCGGCGTCGTAGAACTCGAAGCGGCCGAGCGTGTCGACCGGGAGGGGCGCCAGCATCGAGCGGTACTCGGCGATGGCGGGCGGTTCCGGTTCGCCCTCGGGCGGCACCATGACGTGGGCCGACTCCACGGGCAGGGCGCGCAGCAGGACGTCGAGCACGGTGGTGACGTCGAGCAGACCGGGGGCCAGGTTGAGGTGGACGGTCCTGGCGCGCTCGCCGGTGGCGGTGCTCGCGGGGTAGTGGCCGTCGGCGAGCAGGACGCGGGCGCCGTGGCCGGCTCCGGCCAGGGCTTCGAGGATCCCGGGGTGCAGCAGTTCCGTCAGGAGCACGGTGTCCCCTCCTTCTTGGGGGCGGGGGTCAGGCGGTAGAAGGCGGTCGCGGTGCCGGCGAGCACCGCGTGGATCTCGGTCCCGGAGCAGCCGTCCAGGAGTTCCTCGACGGTGGAGGCCCAGCGGTTCCATCCGCCGGCGAGAAGGCAGACCGGCCAGTCGGAGCCGAACATCAGCCGGTCGGGACCGAAGGCGGCGAGCAGGACGTCCCACACGGGGCGGATGTCGTCGCCGGTCCACTTCTCGTGGTCGGCCTCTGTGATCAGCCCCGACACCTTGCAGCGGACCTGGGGATGCCTGGCCAGCATCCGCAACTGCTGTGCCCAGTCGGTGAGTTCCCGCCGCGCGATCGGCGGCTTGCCGGCGTGGTCCAGGACGAGCGGCAGTTCGGGGAGCCGTTCCGCGAGACGGATCGCCTGCGGGAGCTGGTGGCTGCGGACCAGCACGTCGTATCCGAGCCCACGCTCCCCGACCGCTCGCAACCCCCTTTCCACGTCCGGCCGTTGGAGCCAGTGCGGGTCGGACTCGCCCTGCACGACGTGCCGTACGGCCCGCAGGTACCGGCCCGCGGGCCCGGTCCGCAGGTCGTCGAGTACGTCGCCGATCGCCGGGGACGCCAGGTCCGCCCAGCCGACTACGGCACCGATCAGCGGGTCGCTGTCGGCCAGGGCGAGGAGGTCGCGCGTCTCGGGCACGGACGTGATGCACTGAACCACCACCGTGCTCGTCAGTCGCCGTCCGGCGATCGGCCGGGTCGCGGCCGATCGCAGGTCGTGCGAACGGAAGGTGCGGCGGATCGGCTCATGCCCGGGCTCGTCCAGCCAGGGCTGCGGCCGGACGTCCAGGTCCCAGACGTGGTGGTGGGCGTCGACGAGGGCCTGGGCGTCAGGCACGGGCGGTCCAGACGGGGCCGTCGGGGTAGGCGTACTCCTTGAGGGCCTCGGGGTGCATCTGCGCGCTCAGTCCGGGCAGGGTCGGCGCGAGGTAGTGGCCGTCGACGATGCGGACGGGGTCGACGAAGTGCTCGTGCAGGTGGTCGACATACTCGATGACGCGGTCCTCGACCGTGCCGGAGACGGCCACGTAGTCGAACATCGACAGGTGCTGCACCATCTCGCACAGGCCCACGCCGCCGGCGTGCGGGCAGACCGGGACGCCGAACTTGGCGGCTAGCAGCAGGATCGCGATGTTCTCGTTGACGCCGCCTACCCGCGCGGAGTCGATCTGCACGATGTCCACCGCGCCGGCCTGGAGGAGCTGCTTGAAGACGACCCGGTTGGCGATGTGCTCGCCGGTGGCGACCTTGATGGGGCTGACGGCCTGGCGCACGGCGGCGTGGCCGAGGATGTCGTCGGGGGAGGTGGGCTCCTCGATCCAGTACGGGTCGTACGGTGCCAATGCGCGCATCCAGTCGATCGCGGCCTGTACGTCCCATCTCTGGTTGGCGTCGACGGCGATGCGGATGGAGTCGCCGACCGTCTCGCGCGCGGTGCGCATGCGCCGTATGTCGTCCGCCAGGTCCGCGCCGACCTTCAGCTTGATCTGGGTGAAGCCGTCGGCGACGGCCTCGCGGGCGAGGCGGGCCAGCTTCTCGTCGGAGTAGCCGAGCCAGCCGGGGGTGGTGGTGTAGGCGGGGTAGCCCTGGTCGAGCAGGCGGCCGATGCGCTGTTCGCGGCCGGGCTCGGCGCGGCGCAGGATCTCCAGGGCCTCCTCTGGGGTGAGGGCGTCGGACAGCCAGCGGAAGTCGACCTGCGCGACCAGGTCCTCGGATGACATCTCGCCGAGAAAGCGCCATACGGGCTTGCCGGCCCGCTTGGCGGCCAGGTCCCAGGCGGCGTTGACGACCGCGCCGGTGGCCATGTGGATGGCGCCCTTCTCCGGGCCGAGCCAGCGTAGTTGGGGGTCGTGCACGAGGGAGCGGGAGAACCTGCCGAGGTCGGCGCAGACTTCTTCGACCGAGAGCCCCACCACGTGCGGGGCGAGGGCGGCGATGGCTGCGGCCTGCACGTCGTTGCCGCGGCCGGTGGTGAAGGCCAGGGCGTGGCCCTCCAGGCCGTCTCCGGCGTCGGTGCGCAGGACGACGTAGGCGGCGGAGTAGTCGGGTTCGGGGTTCATCGCGTCCGACCCGTCCAGGTGCTCGGACGTCGGGAAACGCACGTCCAGCACGTCCAGGGCGGTGATACGGGCAGAGGCCGGTGAAGCGGACAGGGCGGATGACATGGCGGCAACTCCTGTGAGGTGCAGGGGTGATACGGCCCCCTGCGACGAGAGACGGGGCGGCGAAGGGTGTCGGGCGGCCGGGACGGCCGCCGGGTTCACTCCTGGACCTTGCCGCCCGTGATGCGCGAGATGGTCAGTGCGACCAGGATGATCAGGCCGTTGAGGGCGCCGATCCACTGCGCGGGGACACCCGCGAGCGTGAGCACGTTCTGGATCATGAAGAGCAGCAGGATCCCGCTGAACGCGCCGAACATGGTGCCCTTGCCGCCGTTGAGGCTGATCCCGCCGATGACAGCGGCGGCGAAGACGGTGAAGATGTAGCCGTTGCCCTGCGCCGAGGCGACGGAGGCCAGGCGTCCGGAGAGCATCAGTCCGGCGAGGGCGGCGAGCACGCTGCCGGTGACGATGACGATCCACAGCACCCGGTCGGTGCGGATGCCGGCCGCCTTCGCCGCGTCCACGTTGCCGCCGATGGCGTACAGCGAGCGGCCGAAGCTGGTCCAGCCGAGCACCACGATCGCGACGGCGAACAGCACCAGGCAGATCCAGATGGACGCGGGCATCCCGAACCATTCGGCGGTGCCGAGGTAGAGCATCGACTCCGGCAGCTGGAAGAAGGTCTGGCCGCCGGAGATGCCGGTGAGGACGCCGCGCAGGACGATCAGCATGCCGAGGGTGACGATGAAGCCGTTGAGGCCGAAGCGGATGATCAGCAGGGCGTTGATCACGCCGACGAGCGCGCCCACGGCCAGGGTGACGGGAACGGACCACGCGCCGGGGAGCAGTCCGAGTCCGTGGCCCGCGCCGACCGGCACGACCAGCCAGGCCGCGACGCCGGGCGCGAGGCCCATGGTGGACTCGAGCGACAGGTCCATCTTCTTGACGATCAGGATCATCGTCTGGGCGAGGACCAGCAGGGCCATCTCGGACATGGTCTGCAGGACGTTGATGAGGTTGTCGGCCTGGAGGAAGACCGGGTTGACGATCTGTCCGACGATGGCGATGACCACGATGGCCGGGACGAGCGCGAGGTCGCGCAGCCGGGCCAGGGGTATCCGGCCGCCGAGCAGCACGGTCCGCTTGGGCGCCGGCTCCGTGCCCTTGGCAGCGGCGGTGTCCGCGAGGACGGCTTCAGGCATCAGTTCAGGCATGCAGGTCCACTCCTTCCATCGCGGCCACGAGGTCGTGGTCGTGCCAGCCGCGGGCGATCTCTGAGGTCACACGGCCCTGGAACATCACCAGGACCCGGTCGCACATGCGCAGGTCGTCGAGTTCGTCGGAGGCGATGAGCACTCCGGTGCCGGTGGCCGCGGTCTCCTCGACCTTGCCGAGGAGGAACTCCTTGGAGCGCACGTCCACGCCCGCGGTCGGGTTGATCAGGACCAGCAGCCGGGGGTCGTCGGCGAGGGCGCGGGCCATGACGACCTTCTGCTGGTTGCCTCCGGACAGGGCGGAGACGGGCAGTTCGGGACCGGGAGTCTTGATCGCGAGGTGCTCGATCATGCCCTCGGCGAGCCGGTCCCGGCGGCTGCGGCTGAGGAACCCGCCCTGGCCGAGCCTGCGGGGAACGGACAGGGTGGCGTTGTCCGCGATCGACATGCCGGGAACGAAGCCCTGGTGGTGCCGGTCCTGAGGGACGAACCCGGCGCCTGCGGCGAGCGCCGCGGGCACGCTGCCCGGCCGGGGCCGCCTCCCGGCGATCTCCACCTCGCCCTCCGCTGCCGCCCGAAGTCCTACGACGGTCTCGGCGACCTCGGTACGACCGCTGCCGGCCGCCCCCGCGAGGCCGACGATCTCGCCGGCCCCGATCTGGAAGCTGACGTCGTCGTACGCGTCGCCCCGCAGAGCGCGAACGCTCAGTGCCGCCGTGGCACCGGGGTCGTGGACGCTCGTGCGTTGCTCGCGCCGGTCGGCCGCCGCCTCGCCGGTCATGGCGGCGACGAGGTCGGCGCGAGGCAGTTCCGCGACCGGTGCGGTCACGATGTGCCGGGCGTCGCGGAACACCGTCACCATGTCGCAGATCTCGTAGATCTCCTGGAGGTGGTGGCTGATGAACAGGAAGGTCACGCCCTGGCGTTGCAGGTCGCGGATGCGGTCGAAGAGGCGGTTGATGGCCGCTCCGTCGAGTTGGGCGGTCGGTTCGTCGAGAATGATGAACCGGGCCCCGAAGGACAGCGCGCGGGCGATCTCGACGAACTGCCGCTGCTCGACGCTCAGATCACCGGCCGGGGTCTGCGGGTCGACGTCCACCGACCAGGTGGACAGCAGGTCCTGTGCGCGGCGACGGGTGGCCTGCCAGCTGATGAGCCGGCTCTGTCCGTGGTCGTGCCGGTTCAGGAAGAGGTTCTCGGCGACGGTCAGTGTGGGGATGATCGTCGACTTCTGGTAGACGCAGGCCACGCGTTGCCGCCAGGCGTCACGGTCGCTGAGCCGCGGGGCCGGCTCGCCGCCGAAGGTCACCGTTCCCTCGTCGGGGGCCTGAAGGCCGGTGAGGACCGACACCAGGGTCGACTTGCCGGCTCCGTTGCGGCCGACGAGTGCGTGGGTCTCGCCGGGCCGGATGGTGATCCGGGCGCCGTTCAGGGCCACCGTGGGGCCGAATCGTTTGACTATGCCCGTCGCCTCGACGACGGGCGGGTCCGAGGGTGCCCGCCCGCCGTCCGCCGGGGCGGGCGCGGGGGTGACTGCTCGCTCCCCGTCGCTCATCTCAACCGCCTTGTTCTCGTGGGCCGTTGTTCCGGAAGACGAATCAGCCGAGGTTGTTGCCCCACAGCGACTTGTCGTCGCTCTTGACGCTGGGCACGCCGCCGTAGGTGCCGCCGTCGGCGGTGACGAGCGGGGCGGAGAGCTGGTCCTCGAGCACGCCGTCGCGGACCTGGATGATGGTGCTGTCGTGGTCGGTCTTGCCGGGCTTGAACGTCTTCCCGTCGATCGCGGCCTTGACGTAGTACAGGGCGTACTTGGCGTAGAGGTCGGCCGGCTGCGAGACCGTGGCGTCGATCTTGCCCGCGGCGATGGACTTGAGCTCCTCGGGGATTCCGTCGTTGGACACGACGAACACGTGCTTCTTGTCCTTCGGTCCGACCAACAGGCCCTTCTGCTTGAGGACTTGGAGCGTGCCGGACAGCGCGAAGCTGGCCTCCATGTAGACACCCTTGATGTCCGGGTGGGCCGTCAGATCGGTCTGCAGCTTCTGGGCGGCGACGGCACCGTCCCAGTTGGTGGCCTCGCCGAACACCTTGATGTCCGGGTAGTTCTTCTTCATGCAGTCGTTGAACGCCTCGGTGCGGTCACGGCCGTTGATGGAGTCCAGGCCACCCTCGAGCATCACGACCTTGCCCTTGCCGCCGAGCTTGGTGCCCAGGTACTGACAGGCCTTCTCGCCGTAGGCGCGGTTGTCGGCGCGCACGACCATGAACACCTTGCCGCTGTCGGGGCGGGTGTCGACGGTGACGACCGGGATCTTCTTCGCCTCCAGCTGCGCCAGCGTCGGCGCGATGGCGGCGGTGTCCTGCGGGGCCATGGCGATGCCCTTGACGCCCTGACTGATGAACGTCTGTGCGTTGGCGGTGAGTTTGGCGACGTCGTTCTGCGAGTTGGTCGTCTTCAGGTCCAGGCCCAGCTGCTTGCCGTACTGGGGCGTGTACTTGATGTAGGAGTTCCAGAAGTCGGTGTCGGAGCGCGGGTAGTCGACGCCGACCAGCGGCGTGTCGCTCGACGACGTACCGCTGGTGGAGCCGCTGCTGCAGGCGCTGAGCAACACCAGTGCGGACAGGGCGGAGACGGCTGAACAGAGGGCGGTTCTGACTCTCATCGGTGCTTCCTCGCGCCGGTCCCGTAGCGGGAGATGTTTCGCCTCGACGACATCTGCGTATCGCCGTGCGGTAGAGATGGGATGTTTATAGGCGTGCCGCTGGCTTCCTGTCTAGCAGCTGACACCAAGAAGGCGAGATCCATCCCATCAATCCTTGCACCTGGATGATCCAAATCGGCCATGGAGCGCTGACAGACATGCCATGTTTGGGCGGTCTCAAATCGCCACGAAAGCACATCAAGTACGGCTAACTACCCGGCCATTCGGCGCTTTTCATCCCTGCACACCGGTTGACATCCCAGGGAGACATGGCGGACCTTCATGCGTAACAAGCGGCGCCCTGTCCTCCCCTGTCTCCTTCTGCATCAGGGATGTCTCCATGTCGAGTTCGATCAACAGACGCCACTTCCTGGCCGGTGCCACGTGCGTCGCAGCGGCGGCCGTTGCCGGAGGTGTGTTCGGTGCCGGCATCGCCCAGGCGGCGGCGCCCAGCACGTACACGCCCGACTGGAACTCGGTCGACCAGCATCCGCCGGCCCCGGAGTGGTTCCAGGACGCGAAGTTCGGGATCTACTTCCACTGGGGTGTCTTCAGCGTCCCCGCCTACGACAACGAGTGGTACCCGCGCAACATGTACCAGGCGGGCAGCAACGCCAACCAGCACCACATCGCGACCTACGGCCAGCCGTCGGCATGGCCGTACCACAACTTCATCAACGGGGCACAGGACCTGGCGGGCAACTTCGTGAAGTTCGCGCCGAAGCTGAAGTCGGCGGGCGGGAAGTTCGACCCCGACGAGTGGGTGCAGCTGTTCGTCGACGCCGGCGCCAGGTTCGCCGGCCCGGTCGCCGAGCACCATGACGGCTTCTCGATGTGGGACAGCCAGGTCAACGAGTGGAACTCGGTGAACAAGGGCCCGGGGCTGGATCTCCTGCGGCTCTTCTCCACGGCCATCCGTGCCAAGGGTCTCAAGCTGCTGGTGGCCATGCATCACGCGTACCACTTCAACGGCTTCTACGAGTTCGTCCCCGCCCAGACGGACCCCAGTCTCAAGAAACTCTACGGGCAGCTGGGCTCGGCCGCGGAGAACCGGCTCTGGTACGACAAGCTCAAGGAGGTCATCGACCGTGCCCAACCCGACATCCTGTGGCAGGACTTCAGGATGGACGCCGTCGACGAGACACAGCGCCTGAACTTCCTTTCGTACTACTACAACCAGGCCAACAGCTGGGGCCGTGAGGTCGTCGCCACCTACAAGGACGGCATGAACGGCAAGGGCGAGGTCTTCGACTACGAGCGCGGCGGTCCGGGGGATCTGACCTCTCCGTACTGGCTGACCGACGACAGCATCTCCAGCAGCAGCTGGTGCTACACCCAGGGCATCGGCTACTACACCATCCAGCAGATGCTGCACTCGTTCATCGACCGGGTCAGCAAGAACGGCAACATGCTGCTGAACATCGCGCCGATGGCCGACGGCACCATCCCCCAGGCACAGAAGGACCTCCTGCTCGGTATCGGGGACCACCTGAAGCGCTTCGGCGAGTCGCTGTACTCGACCCGCGCCTGGACGGCGTACGGCGAGGGCCCGACGAAGATGGGCGGCGGTGCGTTCACCACCCCGCACGCCGGCACGCCGCAGGACATCCGCTTCACCCGCAACAAGGCCGACAACGTCCTGTACGCCACCGTCCTGGGCTGGCCCGGCAGTTCGCTGACGATCAAGACCCTCGGCTCGGACCGGATCAACCTCTCGTCGCTGACCTCGGTGAAGCTCCTCGGCACCACCGCCGGCACCTACATCGACCTGCCCACGCCGGCCCAGAACTCGTCCGGCCTCACGGTAAACCTGCCGTCCTCGGCCCCGTACAACGCCAACGCCTACGTCCTGAAGCTCGCTTTCTCCGGCACGATTCCGGGCCTGCGGCCGCTCGCCGGCGCCGTCGCCTTCACGGACGTCAACTACACCGGCAACGCAGGCGTGTTCACCGTCGGCGACTACACCGCGGCCGACCTGACCGCGGCCGGACTCGGCGCGCGCACCCTCTCCTCCCTCCGACCGGCTCCCGGCTACCAGGTGATCGGCTACTCCGGAGACAACTTCACCGGCACCTCCTGGACCTTCACCGACGAGAACCCCGACCTGCGGGTCACCGGCAACAACGACCAGATCACCTCGCTGAGGGTCCAGTTCAACCCGGCCACGTACTTCCGGATGACCAACGTCACCAACGGACTCGCCCTTGACAGCGGCGGCAACGTCGCCTCCGGCTCCAACCTCAAGCAATGGACCTCGGGCGGCAGCACCAACCTGCAGTGGCAGGCGGTGGCGGTCGGCGGCGGCTACTACAAGCTGGTCAACCGCACCAACGGCATGGTCGCGGACGGCTGGGGTGCCACCGCCGACGGCTCCCCCGCCCGGCAGGCTCCCTGGAACGGGGGCACCAACCAGCAGTGGAAGATCACCCTCCGGGGCGCCGACCAGTATTCGATCGCCAACCGCACCACCGGCCTGGTCCTCGACGGCGGCGGCAACGTCGCCTCCGGCTCCGTCACCAAGCAGTGGACGTACGGCAGCAGCACCAACCTGCTGTGGTCCTTCACGGCCGTCTGATCCCTTTTCCCCGGACCCCCGCCGCCGCCCGGATTCCGCTCCAAGTCGACCGGGCGGCGGTGGGTCACCACGACGGTGGGGCACCGCTCCACTCCCCCAGCACCACGCACCGCCGACCGGACAAAGGAGTCCCCTTGACGGCCAGCTCCATCGACCGCAGACGGTTCGTCACCGCAGCCGCACCGACATCACCGTCTCCCTGCTCAGCGGCTTCTTCCGGCTCGAAAACCGGCGCAGCGGCAAGGTGCTCGACGTCACCGGCGGCAGTACCGCCGACGGCGCCGGCCTGATCCAGTGGGGCTGGTCCGGCAGTCAGAACCAGCAGTGGCGGCTCCAGCCCGACGCCGACGGCTCCTTCCGACTCGTCTCCCGCCACAGCGGCAAGGTCGTCGACAGCCCCGGGGGCTCCGGACAGGGTGCCCAGCTCATCCAGTGGCCGGACGGCAACAACGACAACCAGCACTGGAAGGTGGTCGACGCAGGCGGTGGACATGTCCGGCTCGTCAACGTCCGCAACGGCCTGTGCGCGGACGTGGAGGGCGGATCGGCGGACAACGGCGCCAAGGTGATCCAGTGGCCTGTCGGTGACGGAACCAACCAGCAGTGGCGGCTGGTCGCCCTCTGACCGCTCCTCGTCGACAAGCCGAAAAAAACGTCGGCAACCTTTGCGCTTCCTGTGGCCACTGAACAGTGCACCGTCGACTCGACCATCCGAACGGACAGGCATGAAGACAGCAAGGCAGGCCGCGCGGCAGCGCAGGCGCAGACACAGGCTGATGGTGGGCACCACGGTGGCGCTGGCCGCCGCGGGGGTCGTCGCTGCCCTGGTCATGGCGTTGCTCCCCGACCGCGAGACCGATGGGGCTTCGGCCGCGGTCGCACCCGCCGCCGGCACCCCGGCGAGGGCCACGCCCCCGACAGGCACCCCGAGTCCCACCAGCACCCCGACCGCGACAGGCACGCCGACCGCGACGGGCTCGCCGACACCGAAGGTTTCCGCGAACACCCGGTCGAAACGACCGTCGGCCGCGTCCACCCCGCGAGCCGCGCGAACGAAGTCGACCGCGGCATCGTCGGCAGGGCGGATACGGCCCGGGACCACCTACACAGGGGTCGCCACCGCCTACGAAGCCGGCGACGGAGACGGCGCCTGTGGGTTCGGGCCGAGCGACGACATGATGATCGCGGCGATGAACACCACCGACTACGAGACGTCCAGGGCGTGCGGCGCGTACGTCCGCGTCCGCGCGGCGAACGGCGCCTCCATCACGGTACGGATCACCAACGAGTGCCCCCTGCCCTGCGCACCCGGGCAACTCGACCTCAGCCAACAGGCCTTCGCTAAACTCGCCGACCTCAAGGTCGGCCGGATACCGATCACCTGGAGCCTGGTCAGCCCGAGCACGTCCCAGACGGTGTCCATCAGGTACAAGACCGGGTCCAGCCCCTACTGGTGCGGCATCCAGGCGATCAGCCATCGCAATCCGGTGGCGAGGCTGGAGGTCCACACCGCGAGCGGCTGGCGGCAGTTGGCCCGCACCTCTTACAACTACTTCATATCCGCCGACGGCAGTGGGTGCGGCAGCACGATCAGAATCACTGACATCTACGGGGAACAACTGACCGTCAGCGGGATCGCCCTGCGGCCGAACGTCGTACAACCGACCCGGGTCCAGTTCGCCCGGCACTGATCGCGCGGCCGACCCGCGCCAACCGGGCACCGGGGCACACGCCCTCGTCCGGCCATACCGAAGCCCTGCTGGTTCAGGAGTAGGTGAACCAGCAGGGCTTGTGGCCTACTACGCCGAATGCACGAAACGTTCGTCGCCAAGAACATCCCGGTCTACCTCGGCGAGTACGGTCTGCTCGCCTGGCCGGACCACAACCACCCCGACCGCGTGGAGCGCGGTGAGGCGCTGAAGTACTTCGAGCACCTCAACTACGCGGCGCGCGGCGCCGGTGTCACCCCCGCCCTGTGGGACCCCGGAACCTTCGCCTACCTGAACCGCGAGACGCTGAAGTGGACCGACCCCGCCCTGTACGCCTGGATCAAGTCGAGCTGGACCACCCGCTCGGGAACCGCGTCCGTCGACAAGGTCTTCGTGCCCAAGTCCAGCCCGATCACGGCCAAGACGCTCACGCTGAACCCCAACGGCACCAAGTTCCGCGGCCTGTGGCAGGGCAGCACCCCACTCACTCCGAAACTGGACTACACCGTCACCGACAACCAACTCACCCTCACGGCGCGCGCACTGACCCGGCTGACCGGCGATCGCCGGTACGGGGGTCAACACGACGCTCCAGGCCCGGTTCTCCCGCGGGCTGCCCCGGACGATCGACGTGATCACATCCGACACTCCGGTGCTGTCGAACGCCACGGGTACGACCGGCTCGTTCACCATTCCCACCCAGTACCGGAGTGACGTACTGGCGACCATGTGACGCTGACCTTCCACTTCCACAGCGGCGCCACCGTCACCTACCACGTCACCAAGTCCCAAGGCTCGGTCACCGGCACGACATCCTGACCGACCGGTCTCCTCGCCCTGGTTGCCCCTCCCGGCAACCAGGGCACCGCCCTTTTGGCGCGCGGTCGCGTCACAGTGGAGCGGCGATGTGTCCTTCGTCGAGCGCGGCCCAGGCGATCGGATGCCCGGCCGTGCAGCCCGAGTCGGTGGTGACCCGGTGCGTCAGGCGGCCCGGTGCCGGCTCCGGCGGGTTCTGAGGCGTGCATCGACGACCAGCCGGTAGGCGCGGTTGCGGTCGTAGCCGTCCGGGAGTCGCAGGATGAGGCTGCGGTTCTTGCCGCCGCTGGGGGCCGTGTACGTACCACTCGTCAGGGTGGGGGCGTTGCCGCAGCCGGGGCTCACGGTAGCGGTGGCGACGGCTGCGGCAGCCACCGGCGCTGTGACTCCCTTTCCTGTGGGTACATCCGTGTGCAGGGTGAGGTGTCACGCGCGGGTCCACTTCTGGCCGGCCTGGCCGTTGCAGGTCCACAGGACCAGCGGGGTGCCGCCCGCGGTTCCGGACCCGTTGACGTCGAGGCACAGCCCGGCGTGGACGTTGCGGATGGACCCGTCGGCGCCGACGGTCCACTTCTGGTTGTCCTGGCCGTTGCAGGGCCAGGTGATGACCCGGGTACCGTCGGCAGTCCCCTTTTTGTAGGCGTCCAGGCACTTGTCGCCGAAGACTCGGATCTCGCCGCCGGCCCACGTGGTCCACAGCTGGTTGGCGGCCGTGTGGCAGTCCCAGATCAGTACGGTGGCCCCGGCGGCGGTGGAGGCGTTGTCCACGTCCACGCAGCGGCCGGAGGCGCTGCCCCGTAGCCGCGAGGTGGTGGCGGCCACCGGGCTTCCCCCGGTCACCCGGAACACGGCGACGCCGTGCGCGGGGACGCTCGCCGAGATCTGCCCGGACGTGCTGGACGTGCCGCCGGTCCACAGATCGGTGAGAGTGAACGAGCCGCCGGACAGGCCGACTTGCGCGGCCGTCGTGGTGATCGTCGCCGTGCCCTCTCCGCGGTTGAACAGGCCCACCGCGACCGAGCCGTCCGACAGGGGCTTGGCGAACACCTCGGTGCCGCCGTCGTCGCGCACCCTGCGCCCGCCCGCGCCCAGCGAGTCCTGGTTCACCGCCAGCAGACGCGGGTTGCGCAGGACGGCGCTCACGTCGGCGGACATGGTTCGGATGTCGTTGCCGGCCATGAGCGGGGCACCCAGCAGCGCCCACAGGGCGAAGTGGGAGCGGGACTCGGTCAGTGACAGGCCGGGACGGCCGACGACCAGCATGTCCGGGTCGTTCCAGTGTCCGGGACCCGACTGTGCGGCCAGCGGCGCGGTGACGTCCAGGACGTTGCCGACGCCCATCGGATAGCTGTTGGTGTTGCCGTTCTGCCAGATGTCGAGGAGGTCCTCGGTCGTCCGCCACAGGTCGGCGACCTCGCCCCAGTTGTACGTGGCGCCGGTGATGGCGTGGAAGCTGTTGGGGTTGATGCTGTAGACGATCGGCCGCCCGGTGGCACGCAGGGCGTCGCGCATCAGCGTGAATCGCGCGACCTGCTCGTCGCGGGTGCCGCTGGAGGAGCACCAGTCGTACTTGAGGTAGTCGACGCCCCACGAGGCGAACGCGGCAGCGTCCTGGGCTTCGTGTCCCCTGCTGCCCGTCGACCCGGGATAGGCGCCGCTGGTCTGCGCGCAGGTGCGTTCACCCGGCACCTGGTAGATGCCGAACTTCAGGCCCCTGCCGTGGATGTAGTCCCCGAGCGCCTTCATCCCGTTGGGAAACTTGGTGGGGTTGGCCCGCAGGTTGCCTGCCGCGTCGCGCTGCGGGTCGAACCAGCAGTCGTCGACCACCACGTACCGGTAGCCGGCGTCGCGCATGCCCGAAGACACCATCGCGTCGGCGGCCTGGCGCACCTGAGCCTCGGTGACCCCGCACCCGAAGCTGTTCCAACTGTTCCATCCCAACGGTGGAGTGAGCGCCGGGCTGCCGGGCGCGGCGGAAGCGGTGGAGTGGGCAGAGGCCGTGACCGTGGCGGTGACCGTCATCGCGACGGCCGCGAGGAGGTGGAGCAGTCGCCTGCCTGATCGTCTGGGCACCGAGGCTCCTCTTTGGGTCGAAATTTCGAATGCAATTCGGAAAGTTCGAAGCGTGACGCATCCTAGAGAGGCCTCTGAACATGTCAACACCATCCGATATACGGAATCGACGCGCGACCTCATATGGCCGAACAAGGCTCCGCCGATCTGCAAGATCCGGACAATTGACCTACTGTAATCCGGCTACCCTGGTGCTCCGAATGTTTCGATCTATCTTGCGAATCATGCGAGAGGTATTGACGGCGTCCCTCCACCTCCTATCATCCAAAAGGCCCGACAACCCGATCCATGTTCGACATCACGAACCTGCGGATCGATCCGGCCGCTCCGCACCGCACGAACGAAGCAGGGCACTCCCACCTAAAGCCAAGCCGCAAAGGCCGGGCCGCCCAAGGAGTACGACGCTTGGATATGTCATGCCCTCATCAATACATGCCACCGTCATCCGCGTCAGCGACGCGTCCCCGGCGGCCGGAATTGACACCCCCGGCGCCTTCTCCTCCAGCACCAACGGCACCACCTTCACCCGCCCCGGCCCGCGGTCCGCGTCACGCGGTTCGAGCTGTCCACGCCCTGAACGATCGGAGGATCGCACACCCAACCCCCCACCCAGCCGTACGAGGAGAACCATGAACCCGCTGAAACACCTCGGCCGTCGCCGAGCGTCGCTGTTGGCCCTCCTGGCCGCGGCCATCCTGGTCACGCCCGGGACCGCGACCGGCGCACCCGATGCCGTCAAGGCCACCACTCTGGGCGCCCAGGCAGCCCAGTCCGGACGGTACTTCGGAACCGCCGTGGCCGCCGGACGGCTCGGCGACGGCACGTACAGCTCGATCCTGGACCGCGAGTTCAACGCGATCACTCCCGAGAACGAGATGAAGTGGGACACGACCGAGCCCTCCCGCGGCTCGTTCAACTTCGGCCCCGCGGACCAGATCGTGAACCACGCCACGGCACACGGGCAGCGCATGCGCGGCCACACCCTGGTCTGGCACTCCCAGCTGCCCGGCTGGGTCAGCTCCATCAGGGACGCGAACACCCTGCGCAGCGTGATGAACAACCACATCACCAGCGTCATGAACCACTACAAGGGCAAGGTCTTCGCCTGGGACGTCGTCAACGAGGCCTTCGCCGACGGCGGCAGCGGCCAGCACCGCTCCTCGGTGTTCCAGAACCTGCTGGGCGACGGCTTCATCGAGCAGGCCTTCCGCACCGCGCGGGCCGCCGACCCTGCCGCCAAGCTCTGCTACAACGACTACAACATCGAGAACTGGAGCGACGCGAAGACCCAGGGTGTCTACCGCATGGTGCGCGACTTCAAGGCGCGCGGCGTGCCCATCGACTGCGTCGGCTTCCAGTCCCACTTCGGCACCGGCGGCCCACCTGCCAGTTTCCAGACCACGCTGTCGAACTTCGCCGCCCTCGGCGTGGACGTCCAGATCACCGAGCTGGACATCGCCCAGGCGCCGCCGACCGCGTACGCGAACACGGTGAGGGCCTGCATGAACGTGCCGCGCTGCAAGGGCATCACCGTCTGGGGCATCCGCGACAGCGACTCCTGGCGCAGTGGGGAGAACCCGCTGCTGTTCGACCGGGGCGGCAACAAGAAGCCGGCGTACAACGCGACGCTGTCGGCGCTGGGCGGCTCGGCCGCGACACAGACGGCAACAGCCCTGTCGACCCGGTCCGCCGCCGCGCTGCCCTCCCGCTTCTCCTGGAGTTCCAGCGGCCCGCTGATCGCACCGAAACCGGACGCCACTCACAACATCGCCGGAATCAAGGATCCGACGGTCGTCTACTACAACGGCAAGTACCACGTGTTCGCCAGCGTCGCCAGTTCCTCCGGCTACAACCTGGTGTACCTGAACTTCAGTGACTGGTCCCAGGCCGGCTCGGCCACACACCACTATCTGGACCGCACCGCCATCGGCGCCGGCTACCGGGCCGCGCCGCAGGTCTTCTACTACGCGCCGCAGCGCCTGTGGTACCTCGTCTACCAGACCGGCAACGCCTCGTACTCCACCAACCCCGACATCAGCAACCCGAACGGGTGGAGCGCGCCCCGCAACTTCTACGCGTCGATGCCGGAAATCATCCGGCAGAACATCGGCAACGGCTACTGGGTCGACATGTGGGTGATCTGCGACAGCGCCAACTGCTACCTCTTCTCCTCCGACGACAACGGACACCTGTACCGCTCGCAGACGACCGTCGGCCAGTTCCCGAGCGGCTTCACCAACACCGTCATCGCGGCCCAGGACTCCAACAAGTACGCCCTGTTCGAAGCGAGCAACGTGTACAAGGTGCAGGGCAGCAACCAGTATCTGCTGCTCGTCGAGGCGATCGGATCGGACGGCCGACGCTACTTCCGCTCCTGGACGGCCGGCAGCCTCGCCGGCTCCTGGACGCCCCTGGCCGCGTCCGAGAGCAGTCCGTTCGCCCGCGCCAACAACGTCAGCTTCCCTTCGGGGGCGTGGACCAGGGACATCAGCCACGGTGAGATGATCCGGGCCGGCTACGACCAGACCCTCACCATCCCCTCCTGCCGGCTCCAGTACCTCTACCAGGGCATGAACCCCAACGCGGGCGGCGACTACAACCTCCTCCCGTGGCGGCTCGGCCTCCTCACCCAGACCAGTTCGACCTGCTGACCATGTGGGCCGAGGTCGACCGCTCCTGAGGAAGGAGGCGGACCGGCCTCGGCCCCGATGCCAGGTCAGCCAACGCTGACGGTCAGGTTGTTGGTGTTGAAGTTGAGTCCGCCGGACGACGAGGTGATCTCATAGCCGAACTGCACGTCGCCGATGACTTCGCTGCCGGGCATCCAGCCCTTGGTGTAGGCGATCCAGTTGAGGACCCGCTTGACGTCCACGGTGCCGGAGTTGGAGTTGGACGTCCGGAGGAACCCCGACTCCTCCACTTGCTTGCCGGCCGTCGACCGGTACCGGATCTTGCAGGGGTGGGGGCACTTCGACCACCGAGACCGGGGATGCTCGCACTGCCGCTGACCAGGAGCAGTCGCGCAGGCCGTTGACCTGCGGAAACAGCGGCGTTATGCGATATGTGATGGAACTTCGTCGCCCGCTCCCAGGAGGAGATCGAGCAGGCTCGCGAGGACTGGATGAAGGGGGCACGTTTCGCTGAGGTGAAGGGCTACGACGGGGCCCCGCTGCCGGCGCCTGAGCTGCCGCCGGTGCCGTTGAAGCCACGCGGAAGGGTGCGCTGACCTGGGAAAACCCGATTCTCTCGTCCAGGGAGTTCGGGACTGTTTCTCCGCCTGCCCGGCCACGAGGCCCCCTGGTGGCGCAGGCCCTTGGATGCTGCCACACGGACTACTCCGAGACTGTCCGCACGCCGCGCTGACGGCGCCCGTGGTAGGCGCACGTACAGCGGTTGAAACCAGGGCCCAATTCCGGCGGGCCCAATGAAAAGCGTGCTAGGTCGATCATCAGTGGACCCTCGGCAGTGCGGATCAAATTGCCGGGCCATGCGTCGCCGTGCAGGCGCTCGCTGACGCGAACGAAGGGGTCCAGGTGCCCGAGTTCGAAGGTGGGAGTGGGCAGAGCGTGGAGGCGCCGAAGCAGGTGCGCAACGTCGGTGTGGCTACCGTGCTCGTGCGGAGGAAGTTCCTGCCAGAAGGTCACTGGCCGGCCGTCAGCCTCGATCGGCTGATTGACGTCGGCGAGGCGTGCCCGCCGGGGAGCGGTGGCATGCCCCTGAAGTTCTGGCCGGACCGGCGACGTAGCCGGTCCGGGAGCGCGGAGCGGGTGGACAGCAGGCGCGCGGCGACTTCCCGGCTGCTTCCGGCTGCTTCCCCGGCGGCACGTGTAGATGTGGCGCGTGCGGGCACACGGTTGGGCATGGTCGGTGACACCGGCGACGACCTACGGGCGCGGCGGCAGGGTGCGAGCGGGCATCGTGGCGTGCCGCACACCGCCGACATGCGCATCGAGGCGTGGGGCGCGACCCGGGAGGACTGCTTGGCGGAGGCAGCGCTGGGGATGGTGGAGTGCTTCGCCGACGTGTCCGGCGTTCGGGCGACCACCATGGAGCGGCTCCGGCTGACCGAGCGCCCCGACGAGTATCTGCTGGCGGCGCTCCTCGAAGAGGTCATCTTCCGGCTGGAGGTGCAGAGCCGCGTGCCCGTGGACGTGGAGACCTACTCCTCCCACGCCTGCCTGGAGGTACGGCTGGCGCTCGCCGAACTGGCGGACGTGGAGATCACCGGGGCCGCACCGAAGGGCGTCACGTGGCACGAGCTGCGGATCGGGCCGGATCCGTACGGCTGGTCGTGTGCGGTGACGATCGACGCGTGACGTCGTAAGGCGTGGACAGCATGGGCCGCCGCGCTGGCCTCAGCCCTTGACCACCCCGAGCGGGACCAGGCGGGCCACCGTGCGGCACAGCCCCGCGCCCTCGCTCGCCGCGACCACCGCGCCCACGTCCTTGTAGGCCTCCGGTGTCTCCTCGGACAGCCCGCGCCACGACCGCGGGCGCACCCTGATGCCGTCCCGCTCCAGACGTGCACCCAGTTCCCTGCCGGTGATCGTGCGGGCGGCCTGGTGGCGGCTCATCGTGCGGCCCGCACCGTGGCAGGTGGAGCTGAACGCATCCCCGCCGGGCACCCCGGCCAGCACGTACGACGCCGTGCCCATGGTGCCGGGGATCAGCACCGGCTGCCCGGCCTCCTGCAGGTCCTTCGGCAGATCCGGGTGCCCGGGCGGGAAGGCACGGGTGGCACCCTTGCGGTGCACGCACAGCCGACGCCGTGTCCCATCCACTGTGTGGGTCTCGATTTTGGCGAGGTTGTGGGACACGTCGTAGACCAGGGACAGCCGGATGCCGGCGGCGCGTTGGAAGACCCGTCGGGCCGCGTCGGTGAGCAACTGGCGGTTGGCGCGGCCGTAGTTGGCTGCTGCGGCCATCGCGCCCAGATAGTCCCGACCCTCGGGCGAGTCCACGGGCGTGCAGGCCAGCTGGCGGTCGGGCACCGTGATGCCGTAGCGGGCCATGGCCTGGTCCATCGCCTTGACGTGATCGGTGCAGATCTGATGTCCGAGCCCGCGCGAACCGCAGTGGATCATCACGCACACCTGGCCGACGGCGAATCCGAAGGCAGCTGCGGCCTGTTCGTCGTACACCTCGGCGACCTGTTGCACCTCCAGGAAGTGATTGGCGGAGCCCAGGCTGCCGACCTGCCCGAGCCCCCGCTGCCGGGCCCGCACTCCGACCTGGGCGACGTCGGCGTCGGCGACCGCGCCGCGGTCCTCACAGCGCACCAGGTCGCGTTCCTCGCCGTAGCCCTGCTCGACGGCGTAGCGGGAGCCGCCCTCAAGGATGTGCTCCAGCTCTCCGGGGCCGGTCGGCCGCCACACCCCGCCGGGTCCGGCGCCACGCGGGATGGCCCGGTCCAGACCGTCCATCACGGCCGGCAGAGCGGGTTCAAGCTCCCCCCGGTCGCAGTCCGCCGCCAGCAGCCGCACACCGCAGGAGATGTCGAAGCCGACTCCACCCGGCGAGACGACCCCGCCGGCGTCGACATCGGTCGCCGCGACGCCGCCGATGGGAAAGCCGTAGCCCCAGTGGATGTCCGGCATGGCGTACGAGGCGGTGACGATGCCGGGCAGGGTGGCCACGTTGACCACCTGCGCCAGGGACTGCTCGGCGTCGGCGAGCAGATCCCGGGAGGCGAAGACGACGCCGGGTACCCGCATGGAGCCGTGCCGCTCGATCCGGTAGCGATAGGGGTGGTCCTCGACCAGTTCCATCGCGGCCTCCCCGCGTGCCGTCAAAGACTGGTGTCGTGCCGGTCGGCGTCCCGTGCTGCGTGGAGTACCTTGCCGTACTCACCATCGACAGGTGGGGCGCAGCCGGTGAGCGCATCGGCGCCGACAAGGCCGCTCGGGCGCCTGGCGCAACCGGCGAGTGGTGCTCGTTCGACACGGAAGTGCCACGCACGACCATGGAGTGGAGACAGAGTCACAGGTGCGGGTGCGCCGGGGCGTGCGTCTTCTCCTCGATCTCGTGGGCGGCCTTGCGCAGCAGCTGATGGGCAAGATCATTGAGGGCCCGGGCCGTGGCGAGCTCCTCGCCCACCAGCGTCTGCACGGGGTCGTCCGGGTGGCGATTGGAATGCCCGCGGGCCGACATTTCGGTGGCGTCGGGCAGCCTCAACCGAGCGACCGCTCCGGCCTCGGAGCCGGTTTCGTCGATGCTCAGATCAATGTGCCAGGAAAGGTGTGTCTGCATGGCGAACACTTTCTTCCGTAGGTCTCCATTGTCGCGCGCGACGGGCGGAGGCGCCGACTCTGCTCTGGCCAAGGCCGCATCCTGATCATCCATGCCACGGCTGGCACCGCGGGCATGGCTGACAGGGCAGACCACGCCACCAGCGGCTCGCTGATGCCACCTGGAGTGGCACGACATCTCGGCTACCGCCGTCGCCACGACCCGTGGACCGCAGTTCGTGACAGGCCAGTCACCCCCGGTGTCCCTGCTCACTCCTCCGGGACTCCTCCGTCCGCCTGGTACGTCCTGGTCCACGTGGCACCGCAGCGGCAACGAGACAGCTCGATCAATTCACCGCCATCGCTCACACTCAGGCCGTCCCACATGCGGACATGAACGTGCTCACCCATAGCAACTCCTCTGATCGACGGAATGCTATGGAGCGAGCTGCTGAATGGGACAGAGTCGCCCACATGGCGAGATTCGCGGCCCCGTGGATCACAGTCACGCCTCCGACGGACGAGCCGCTCGTGCGTCGGGCTCTGGCTGGGGATGACCGGTCGCCTGCAGCAGCGGCGCTGTGTGGCGTTCGGGGCGGTGGGCTCCCTCGGCGGGGACGCGGCTGCGGAGGGTTTCCGCGTTGCCGGGCAGGGGAATGGGGCGGCGGGCCACCAGGCGGCCGACCCAGCGCCGGCCGCAGTGTTCACAGGGCGGGGCACCGGCCGGGGTATAGGGGGAGGGGACCGCCGTGTTGTCCCGGTAGAAGTACTCCCATTCGTCGTCGAGAGCGTCCCGGTAGCGTTGAACGTCGTAGTCGACGCTCCATCGGTGCCAGCACGCGCCGCAGGTGAATTCGATACGTTCGACGGCAAGTTCGGTGATCACGGCACAGCACCTCCTGTCCGGTCGGCGGGGACGGATCGTGGCGCGGCGAGGGCTGCGGCGAGTGTGGGGTAGAAGGGCATGGCCCGGGTGATTTTGCTGGTCCGGAGGATCCGCGCGACCCGCCCTTCGGGACAGACCAGTCGCAGCTCCCCTTGGTCCTCGTGCAGCAGGGTGCGGATGGACATGAGGGTGCTCAGTCCCTCGACATCGGCGTAGGTCAGCTCGGACAGGTCCGCGATCAGGTTGAGGTGCTTGTGCTGCCCGGTCACCTCTGCCACGAAGTCACGCAGCTGGTGGGCGGTCGTGGTGTCGAGTTCCCCGTTGATCTCCATCACGGTCCAGCCGTCCTCCCAGTGCGACGCCAGGAAGAGAGCCATGGTCCTCTCCGTTTCCCGCCGCTGGTTGCCCGTCGTGGGCCGCCGCACGGACGGCGCTGCCGCAGGTGCGGCGGCCTCCCCGCGTATCCTCGTGCTGTTCGGTCTGTCCCTCCTCTCTGCCGCTCATCACTCAGCGGCGGTCAGCTCGTGATCTGCTTGGCCTCTCCGTCTCCCCGGCTGATCTCGATGCGGCGCGGCTTGGCCTTCTCCGTCACCGGGATGTGCAGCGTGAGCACGCCGGCGTCGTAGCTCGCGCTGATCTTCTCCAGGTCGAGCGATTCGCCCAGGAAGAGCTGGCGGCTGAAGACGCCGTGCGGTCGCTCGGCCACGAGCAGGTCGGCTTCCTTGGCGTCCGGGCCGGGCCGCTCCGCCTGTACGGTCAGGACGTTGCGTTCCACGTTGAGATCGACGGTGTCCGGGTCGACGCCGGGCAGGTCGAAGTGGACGACGAAGGCGTCCCCGCTCTGGTAGGCGTCCATCGGCATGGCGGCCGGCCGGGCGAGGGTGCCGAACATCTGCTGGGTGAGCCGGTCGAGGTCCCGGAAGGGGTCCGTTCGGATGAGCACCATCGTTCAGCTCCTTTCGCCTGGTAGGAACCGTTTCGTTGGCGGTTCGCCGGTCCGGGCTCCGGGAGCCCGGAGTGCCTTCACCAATCCGTATACCTCGCCCAGCCAGACTTGACAAGAGGCCACTCAAGTTTTATCCAAGCTTATAGGCAGGTTAGTCCGAACCCGCAGCTCACAGCGGTCGAGGAGGTGGCCTGGATGGAGGTGCCGGACCTGTATGCGTTGCTGGGGGTGGAGCCCTCGGCCACGGTCGAGGTGATCGTCTCCGCCTTCCGGCGTCAGGTGCGGGAGCTGCGCCCCGACACCCGGGTGGATGCCCGCACGGCGGAACGGTTCGGGCAGCTGCGCTCGGCGTACGAGACGCTGCGCGATCCCATTCGGCGCGCGGCCTATGACCAGACGTACGAGCGGACGTACCGCAGCCCGGCCGAGTCTCCTCGGGCTCCGGTACCAGTACCACCGCGGCCGCCCCGCAGGTTCGTCGTCGTACTCGGCACCGCAGCCCCCGAACCGCCGCTGCGTGCGGGGCCGGTCCGATGGGAGCCCTACAGGTGAACGAGGGCCCTGGCAGGCAGGGCATGGACATGGACGAGGAGGGAGATTCCAGATGGCGCGTCCGGTCGGTATTGACCTCGGTACGACGAACTCGGTGGTCTCGGTCCTGGAGGGCGGCGAGCCCACCGTCATCACCAACACGGAGGGAGCACGGACCACGCCGTCGGTCGTGGCGTTCGCCAAGAACGGTGAGGTGCTGGTCGGCGAGGTCGCCAAGCGGCAGGCGGTGACCAACGTGGAACGCACCGCCCGCTCGGTCAAGCGGCACATGGGGGACCACTCCTGGCGGTTCCCGGATCACGGTGACATCGACGGCAAGCGGTACACCGCGCAGGAGGTCTCCGCGCGGGTGCTGCAGAAACTGAAGCGAGACGCAGAGGCCTACCTCGGTGAGGACGTCACCGATGCCGTGGTCACCGTCCCCGCCTACTTCGACGACGCCCAGCGGCAGGCGACGAAGGAGGCCGGTGAGATCGCCGGCCTGAACGTCCTGCGGATCATCAACGAGCCGACGGCGGCGGCACTGGCCTACGGGCTGGACAAGGAGAACGACCAGACCGTCCTCGTCTTCGACCTGGGCGGCGGCACCTTCGACGTTTCGTTGCTGGAGATGGGCGAGGGCGTGATCGAGGTGAAGGCCACCAACGGGGACACCCACCTCGGCGGTGACGACTGGGACCAGCGGATCGTCGACCACCTGGCCAAGCAGTTCAAGAACAACTACGGCGTCGACCTGTCCAAGGACAAGATGGCCGTGCAGCGGCTGCGCGAGGCGGCGGAGAAGGCCAAGATCGAGCTGTCCAGCTCCTCGGAGACCAACATCAACCTGCCCTACATCACCGCCTCCGCCGAAGGCCCGCTGCACCTGGACGAGAAGCTCACGCGCGCCCAGTTCCAGCAGCTCACGTCCGACCTGCTGGAGCGTTGCAAGGGGCCGTTCCACAACGCGATCAAGGATGCCGGGATCAAGGTGTCCGACATCAACCACGTGATCCTCGTGGGCGGTTCGACGCGGATGCCGGCCGTGACCGAGCTGGTCAGGGAGCTGACCGGCAAGGACCCGCACAAGGGCGTCAACCCGGACGAGGTCGTCGCCGTGGGCGCCAGCCTGCAGGCCGGTGTGCTCAAGGGCGAGGTCAAGGACGTCCTGCTGCTCGACGTCACCCCGCTGTCCCTGGGCATCGAGACCAAGGGCGGCATCATGACCAAGCTGATCGAGCGCAACACGACGATCCCGACCAAGCGTTCGGAGATCTTCACCACGGCCGAGGACAACCAGCCGTCGGTCACCGTGCAGGTCTACCAAGGCGAGCGCGACATCGCCGCCTACAACAAGAAGCTCGGCATGTTCGAGCTGACCGGTCTGCCGCCCGCGCCGCGCGGTGTGCCGCAGATCGAGGTGGCCTTCGACATCGACGCGAACGGCATCATGCACGTCTCGGCGAAGGACCTGGGCACCGGCAAGGAGCAGAAGATGACCGTCACCGGCGGCTCGGCGCTCCCGAAGGACGACATCGACCGCATGGTGCGGGAGGCGGAGCAGCACGCGGAGGAGGACCGCAGGCGCCGGGAGGCGACGGAGACCCGCAACCAGGCCGAGCAGCTCGTCTACTCGACGGAAAAGCTCATCAGGGACAACCCCGACAAGATCCCGGCCGACGCCAAGACCGAGACCGAGGCGGCGCTGGCCGACCTGAAGGAGAAGCTCAAGGGCGAGTCCGCCGAAGGTGACGACACAGCGGCGATCCGCCAGGCCATGGACCGGGCGGCACAGGCGGCGCAGAAGATCGGCACGGCACTGTACGAGCAGTCGCGCACCGAGCAGCCCACGGGCGGGCAGGCTCCGGGCGCCTCGGGATCGGACGACGACGTGGTGGACGCCGAGATCGTCGACGACGAGAAAGGGGAGGCGGGCTGACGATGGACAACGGCCGGCTGCAGAACACGGACCCCACCGAGCTGCAGCGTCTGCTCCGTGAGCGTACGGAGGACCTGCAGCGGGTGAAGGCCGAGTACGACAACTACCGCAAGCGGGTGCGCCGGGACCGCATGGCCGTACGTCAGATCGCTGTGGCCAACGTCCTGCGCGTCCTCCTGCCGGTCCTGGACGCCGTCGACCGCACATCTGCCCACGAGCCCATGACCCCAGGGCTGAAGGACATCACGGACACCCTCCGGACCCAGCTGGGGTCCCTTGATCTCGAGGCGTTCGGCAAGGAGGGCGACCCCTTCGACCCCGCCTGCCACGAGGCCGTGGTCCATCACCTCTCCCCGGACGCCGACGAACTGATCTGCACGGAGATACTGCGACCCGGCTACCGGCTCGGTGACCAACTGCTGCGTCCGGCCCACGTGGAGGTCACCGGGCCGCCCCCGTCCGCGAGGAACCTGCTCGCGGGACATGCCGAAGAACCCCACGACGACGCGGAACGAGACGACGAAGGGCCCAGCCCGCCAGTCCGGCCCGCGGCGGCTCCGGCGTCCTGGCGTGCTCCTCCCCGGCCCTTGATCTGACCGGGCTGCCGTCGCCCGAAGGTGGCCATGCTCAGTGTCTGTTCGCAACTCGGAGCCGGGCTGTGTCTTCGACATCGACCGGTCGACTGGACGGCTGGACGGCAGCCGCTTGGCGCTCGGGTGTCACTCCGGGCGGCGGCGTGGTGGCGTGGTGGCACCTCCGCGACGACCAGGGTCGCGGACGCCCGCCGAGGGACCGTCGCCCAGCTGAAGCGGTGCCGTCCACTGCACATGCTCGGCCTCACCGCTTTCCCGTCCGCCGCTGCGCAGCCCCGCGCGGTACCTGCACAAGAAAGGGACTGGCGGGCAGCACATTCTCCCTCTCCGGGCTGTGCTCATTCCGGTTCCTCGGGCACGGGCAAGGGCTGTCGCCACGGCGTGGAGGTGTCGATATTTGGTGCGGCCCGGCGGAGCAGCCCCGCTGCGGCCTCGGCTTCCCCGTTGTCCCGTACGGAGACGGTGAGAAGACGGAAAGGAACAGAGGGCCAGAGTTCGATGCAGACCACGGGTCTGCGAGGTCGTACGGTCGCGAAGTCCATCCCGGCCTGGTGACGGCGGGTTCCGATGCACAAGGCGCCGGGGATGCAGATGCCGCTGTGGTGCGTTCCGCGCAGGCCGCGCCACCAGTCGGGCTCGACGGTCACCCGGCGTACGGCCGCCAGCGGCACGCGTACGTCGCCTCGGCGGGCGGCTGCCTTTTCCCACCACGCCAGGCGTACGACCACTTGATCATCCTTGGTGACTATGTGCGCCATCGTTCAGCACCTCCCCTCCATCCTCGCTCCGGGAGCAGTCGGGTGCGCCGACCCGGCCGCCCCCGGAACAGGGAAGCTCCGGCCCGTACAGCCTCGACCTGGACTCCCTCGTGATCATTGAGGTCTTCGTCGGCCTGGGCCGTGCGCTGAGCTGCCGCAACCGGCGGTTCAGCGGGTCCGGGGCGCGGCTGTGTCAGTCGGGAGACCTCGCCGGCATCCATGGTTCGTGCCATTGCGAACATCCGGAGACGAGCTTGGCGGCTCCCGCCGGTCCCCAAGTTCCCTGGCGGTAGCGCTCGGGGTCGCCGGGCGCCTCCAGCAGTGGCTGGACGATTCGCCAGGTCTCCTCCACCGAGTCCTCCCGGGTGAACAGGCTCGCGTTGCCTTGCATTGCATCACTGAGCAGGCGTTCGTACGGCTCGGGTGCCTCACCGAGCGCGGCCTCGAAGAGGAGGTCAAGGTCCACCAGCTGCGTGTCCTGCTTGCCCGGCTGCTTGGCCTGGATGCGGAAGTTCACGCCAGGGCTCGGATCGATCCGCAGGATCCACTGGCCGGGCTCGGGCGCGAACCGCTCCGCGAACGCCAGCCGCGGCGGGCGCTTGAACACGATCCGGATCTCGGTCACTCGCTCGGGCAGCGCCTTGCCGGCGCGGATGAAGAACGGCACGCCGGACCAGCGCCAGTTCTCGACCTCCAGCCGCAGCCCGACGAAGGTCTCGGTGCGCGAGTGCGGCTGCACGCCAGGGACCTGTAGGTACCCCTCATACTGCCCGCGGACGTAGTGGGCCGGGTCGGCGTCGGGGATCGCCCGGAACACATCGACCCGGCGGTCCCGGAGCGCGTCTGCATCGGCGGCTGATGGCGGCTCGGACGCCACCAGGGCGAGCAGCTGCAGCAGATGGTTCTGCACGACGTCGCGGAGCGCGCCGACCGGGTCGTAGAAATGGCCGCGGTCCTCGACCCCGAAGTCCTCGGCCATGGTGATCTGCACACAGGAGATGTGGTCGCGGTTCCACACCGGCTCGAACACGGAGTTGGCGAACCGCAGGAACTGGATGTCCATCGCCGGCTCCTTGCCGAGGAAGTGGTCGATCCTCAGCAGCTGATCCTCATCGAGGAGCTGACGCAGCTCGGCATTGAGGGCGCGCGCCGACGCGAGGTCGTGCCCGAATGGTTTCTCCACGACAACCCGGGCGCCCTTGGTCAGCCCGACGCCTGCCAGGCCCTCGACCACCCGGGCGAACAGCGACGGCGGGATCTCCAGATAGAAGACCGGGTTCCGCTTGCCGTTGACCGCCCGGGCGAGGCGATGGAACGTCTCCGGGTCGGCGTAATCGCCCTGCACATAGCTGAGTCGGGCGGTGAACCGGGCCAGGACGCTTTCGTCCAGCGGCTCGCCCGCTGCCTTGATCGCCTCGCGGGCATGGTCACGCAGCGCGTCGTCGGACCAGCCGTCGCGCGCCACTCCGACGATCGGGCAGGTCAGCAGCTCGCGCCGCTCAAGCCGATAGAGCGAGCGGAACGTCATCTTGCGAGCGAGGTCGCCACTGATCCCGAAAATGACCAGCACGTCTGCGGGAACGTTCGACGAGTTCGAAGCCACCTCATCCTCCTTACGGAGCCGACACGGCAATGGGGTCGGGCATCATGGTCCTGGTGGCGGCCCCGGCGGTCAGCCCTTCTTTTCGGCGTGCCCGCCGAACTCGGAGCGCATCGCCGAGAGGATCTTGTCGGTGAACTCCCCGGCCTGCCTGGACTCGAAGCGCTCGTAGAGCGAGGTGGTGATGACCGGTACCGGGACGCCTTCGTCCACCGCAGCGAGGACGGTCCAGCGGCCTTCCCCGGAGTCGGAGACCCTCCCGGCGAAGTCGTCGAGGGAGGGCGACCTGGCGAAGGCGTCGGCGATCAGGTCGACCAGCCATGAGCCGACGACCGAGCCGCGCCGCCAGACCTCGGCCACCTCACCGACGTCGATGTCGTACCGGTAGGCCCACGGATCGCGCAGCGGCGTCGTCTCCGCGTCGACCTCCTGCCGGCTCTTGCCGGCGTCCGCGCGCTTGATGATGGCGAGGCCCTCGGCGATCGCGGCCATCATCCCGTACTCGACCCCGTTGTGGACCATCTTCACGAAGTGCCCGGCGCCGTTCGGCCCGCAGTGCAGGTACCCGAGCGGGGCGGTGCCGTTGGTCCGGGTCCGGCTCGGCGTGGGCTCGGCGCTGCCCTCGCCGGGAGCGATCGTCTTGAAGATCGGGTCGAGATGGGCCACGACGTCGTCCTCGCCGCCGATCATCAGGCAGTAGCCGCGCTCCAGCCCCCAGACCCCACCACTGGTCCCGCAGTCGACGTAGTGCAGCGATTTGTCGGCAAGACGCTTGGCGCGCGTGATGTCGTCGCGGTAGTAGGAATTGCCGCCGTCGATGAGGATGTCGCCGGGCTCCAGCAACGGCTCGAGCTGGTCGAGGATGGCATCGACGATCGCAGCCGGAACCATGAGCCATACAGCCCGTGGCTTGTCCAGTTTCGCAACGAGATCCTGGAGTGACTCTGCTCCCGTCGCACCCTCGCCGACCAGTTCGGCGACGGCGTCCGCGTTGACGTCGGACACGACGCAAGGGTGGCCGTCTCGCATCAGCCGACGCACCAGGTTCGCCCCCATCCGGCCGAGCCCGATCATCCCGAGCTGCATGGGCTTGTCTGTCGCCATGTGGTGCCTCCTAGTTCACGCCTGCTCCCTGCCGGCGGCCACGCACTCGCGGGCAACCTGGGTGACCTTCTCGGGAGTGAAGCCGAATTTGGTCAGGAGCATCTTGAGCGGTGCCGATGCCCCGAAGGTGTGCATGCCGACGACCGCGCCGCCGTCGCCTACGTAGCGGTCCCAGCCGAGAGTCGCCGCCTGCTCGATGGCGACCCGGGCCCTGATCCCGGGCGGGATGACCGAGTCGCGGTACTCCTTGGGCTGGCGGTCGAACAGTTCCCAGCAGGGCATGCTGACCACGCGAGCCGCGAGGCCCTCGGCGGCGAGCTCGTCACGGGCCGCGAGCGCGAGTTGTACCTCCGACCCGGTGGCGAGCAGGATGACGTCGGGCTTGCCGTCCGCCGCGTCGACCAGAACGTAGGCTCCCCTGGCCACCCCGGATGCGGCCCCCGTCTCGGCGCGGTCGAGGGTCGGCAGTGCCTGACGGGACAGGACCAGCACCGCCGGCTCGTGCCTGAGCGCGGCGACGACCCGCCAGGTCTCGACGACCTCGTTCGCGTCGGCCGGACGGAACACCAGCAGCCCCGGCATCGCGCGCAGCGACGCGAGTTGCTCGACCGGCTGGTGGGTGGGACCGTCCTCGCCGACCCCGATCGAGTCGTGGGTGAAGATGTGCACGACCGGGATCTCCATCAGCGCCGAAAGCCGGATCGCGCCGCGTGCGTAGTCAGAGAAGATCAGGAACCCCGACCAGTACGGGCGCAGCTTGGTCAGCGCCATCCCGTTCGTGATCGCGGTGGCGGCGTGCTCGCGGATCCCGAAGTGGAGGTTGCGTCCCGAGCGGTCATCGGCCTGGAAGTCGCCGGCGCCGGAGAACATGAGGTTGGTCTTGGTCGACGGCGCAAGGTCCGCCGATCCGCCGAGCAGCCACGGCACGGCTTGGGCAAGGGCGTTGAGCACCTGGCCGCTGGAGTCACGGCCGGCCATGCCTTTGGGGTCGGGCGGGAAGGTCGGAAGCGCCGACTCCCAGCCCTCCGGCAGCTCACGCCGCTGGATGCGCTCCAACTCGTCGGCGAGCGCGGGATGGGTGGTTCGGTAGGCCTCTATTCGAGCCTCCCAGCTCGTCCGGGCTTCGCGGCCGCGCGCGCCGATTCCTGCGGCGAAGTGCTCGTAGACGCCGTCGGGAACGAAGAAGTCCTTGTCTTCCGGCATCCCCAGGAATCGCTTGGTCGACTTGACACCCTCCACGCCGAACGGCGCGCCGTGCGCCTTCGGGGTGTCCTCGACCGGTGACCCGTAGCCGATGTGACTGTGCACCACGATGAGCGTCGGGCGCTCGTTCTCGGACTTGAAGGTGTGCAGCGCGCGGGCCACGGCGTCGAGGTCGTTGGCGTCGGCCACGGTGGTGACGTTCCAGCCGTAGCCGATGAAGCGGGCCGCCACATCCTCGGTGAACGCGATGTCGGTGTGGCCCTCGATCGTCACCCGGTTGGAGTCGTAGATCCAGCACAGGTTCGACAGCCGCTGGTGGGCCGCGAGCGAGGCGGCCTCCGAGGAGATCCCCTCCATCATGCAGCCGTCGCCGGCCATCGCGTACACGTCGAAGTCGAAGACGGTGAAGTCGTCGCGGTTGTACCGGGCGGCGAGCCACTGTCCGGCGATCGCCATCCCGACCGAGGTCGCAACGCCCTGGCCGAGCGGGCCGGTCGTGGTCTCCACGCCGCTGGTCCACCGGTACTCCGGGTGCCCGGGGCAGTGCGAGCCGAGCTGTCGGAACGTCCTGAGGTCGTCGAGGGTCACGGCGGGTCGGCCGAGGACCTCGTAGTCGGGGTCGACAGCCTGCATGCCGGTGAGGTGGAACAGCGACCAGAGCAGCGCGGAGGCGTGTCCTTCCGACAGCACGAAGCGGTCGCGGTTGGGCCAGATCGGGTCGGCCGGGTCGAAGCGCAGGAAGCGTTGCCAGAGCGTGTACGCGACCGGGGCCATTCCCATCGGTGTCCCCGGATGGCCGGAGTCGGCCGCCTGGATGGCGTCCATGCACAGAGTGCGGATCGTGTTGACGGAAAGGGTTTCCAGGTCGTTGTTGCTCAACGCGAGCCTCCCTGAAGGTGCTCCCCTGCGCTCATGTCGAGTGCGGCAGACTAGGGTTGAGCTTTTCCGGCCGGGGCGAAGAGTGCCGCGCCCACAATGCCCGCATCGTTCAACAGCTGCGCCGGCACGATCTCGGTCCTCAGCTCGATGTGCGGCAGGAACTTGTCGGCCTTCTTGCTGACACCGCCGCCGATGACAATCAGGTCGGGCCACAGCAGCCGCTGGACGAGCTGGAGATACGTCTCCAGACGGTGCGCCCATTTCTTCCAGGACAGGTCGTCGTGCTCGCGCACCGACTCCGCGGCCCAGTCCTCGGCATCCCCGTGGTGCAGCGGCAGGTGCCCCAGCTCGCTGTTGGGCACCAGGAACCCGTCGGAGAAGACGGCGCTCCCGATACCGGTGCCGAGCGTCACCATCACGACGACGCCCTTGCGTCCCTTGCCGGCGCCGAAGCGCATCTCGGCGATCCCGGCCGCGTCGGCGTCGTTCACCACCCGCACGTCGCGGCCGGTCGCTCGTGCGAAGAGCTGGGCGGCGTCCGTCTCCATCCAGGCCGGATCGATATTGGCCGTCGTCCGGACTTTGCCGCCCTGGATGACGGCCGGTAGCGTCAGCCCGACCGGTCCTGGGACGCCGAGCTGGGAGAGCACCTGCACGACCACGTCCGCGACTGCCTCCGGGGTCGCCGGATGCGGGGTCGGGATCCGGACCCGCTCACCGATGAGGCTGCCGAGCTCGAGGTCGACCGGCGCTCCCTTGATACCGGTCCCGCCGATGTCGACCCCCAGCACGTGGGCCGTCTTGTCCGGACTTTCCTGCACCACTGCCCGCTCCCCTCAGGGGCTGGCCCAAAGTGTGTTGCGTGAATTTTGGACGTCAAACCCCGCAAGGATTTCACTGCACAATCCTCAACAATAGCATATATCCCTTATATTCGCTACATCACTCTTATTTGGTTATATCTAAGCCTAAGGGGTATATCCAAGCTTTGCGCCCCCTCAAGGGTATTGACCTTCCCGCTTTTCGAGAGGAACGCGACTTCCCGATCGAGCTGCTCACGGCCTCACGCTCATGCCAGTCGGAACGATCAGCCCAGAGCGGCCTTGAGTGCGCCGAACGCCGTCTTCGGGTCGGCCAGGGCGTGATAGATGCCGGGGATCTCACGGTCGAGGCCGAGGAGGCCGTAGACGGCGCGCATGGCGCCGCGGACGGAGTACTCGACGGTGAACACCACGTCCTCAGGGATCTCCGTGAACTGACCGAGGAACGCGAAGTTCACCGAGCCGCGCGGGATGACGAGAGGCCGGTCATGGGTGGTACGAGGGGCGAACTGGCTGGTGATGTACGGCATCATCACCGGGATGACGGTCGTGGTGGCCGCGATCTGTTCCTCGATGTCGGACAGGCCGAGGTGGCCGAGGAGTTCGGTGAGGATCTCGCGGCCGGTGGCGCCGGCCATCGGCTTGCCGACGAAGTCGCCCTCGTTGTCGACGAAGAGGCCGTAGCCCCACAGGGTGTAGACGTCCTCGGGCTGGCCCTCGAAGTGCGGGGCGTGGGGAACCACAACGGACATCAGCCAGTTGGAGTCCTTGAAGGTCATGAGGGCGCCGGTGCCGGGGAGGTTGCCGGACAGTTCCTCGATGCGGTGCAGCAGCAGCGGGCTGCGCATGGTGAGGGTGAAGGACTCCCACTTGGCCTCGTCGACGTTCCCGTAGAAGGCGGCCGGCCGACCGAAGTCGTCGGCCTTGGCCGCGATGGTCTCCCACAGCCTCCAGGCGCCGTCCCGCTTGTCGCGGATCAGCTCGGGTGCGCGGTCGTCACTGCCGTAGGCGGCGTCGGCGGTCATCGAGCCGAGGGTGAGGAAGGCGTAGTCGATGTCGGTGAGTTCGCAGGTGTCCGGCTGTCCGGCGCGGTCGAGGTGCAGGCGCCGTACCCGGCGGGTGCCGTCGTCCTCGGTGGTGAAGTCGACGTCGGTGACCCGCACTCCGTGCTCGAAACGTACGCCGCGCTCCTCCAGCCAGGCCCGCACGGGGCGGATGATCGAGTCGTACTGGTTGAGCCGGGTGCGGCGCACGCCCGCCAGGGTGTGCATGCGCGGAAACTCCTGCATGAAGCGCAGGAAGTAGCGCCTGAGTTCGATGGCGCTGTGCCAGTTCTGGAAGGCGAATGTGGTGCGCCACATCGCCCAGAAGTTGGTCGTGAAGAAGTGCGGGGAGAAGAAGTCCTCGATCCGGCGGGCCCCGATGACCGGCTCCGGGAGCACGAGCAGCCGGGTCAGCTCCAGGCGGTCCCGGGCGTCGAGGCCGTAGTCGGACGCGTCCAGGATCTCGGTGCCCTTGCCGATCAGCCTGGCCTTGGCGTCGGTGGGCCACTGGGCGCTGAAGGCGCGGATCTCCTCACGTACCGACACCGTCTCGTCGGTGAGGGTGGGGATGGTCTCCAGGAGGTTCCACAGGCAGGTGTAGGCCTCGTCCTCCAGCATGCGTCCGCCGCGCGAGACATATCCGGCGGGCTCGCCGCGGCCGTCCATGGAGCCACCGGCGAGGGGTAGCTCCTCAAGGACGTGAATGTCCGCTCCGGCGAATCCCCCGTCACGGATCAGGAAGACGGCGGCTGCCAACGAGGCGATTCCGCCGCCGACGAGGTAGGCACGGGACTGCTGCACAGCATCGGTCATGACGTCCCTCCGTTCCGGCCGCCCCTCAGGGCTGCCGACAGTGATCAGGTTCCGTGCGGCGGGGCATCGGCCACTCTGCGGCCGGGGCGTGCGCACGGCAGGGCGCCGGTGGTCTCTGTCCGGACCAGGTGCCTGTAGTCGTCAGTCAACTCGTTGGGGAGGCGGTGTGGGCAGGGCCGGATGTCCCTGGGCGGGCGCCGGACGGGCCCTGTGCCGAGCTGCCCTTGGAGCGCGGCCGGACCGGGAGGTGCCCCATCGGCCCGATTCCGGCGCCACCCTTCGCCCCCGCCCTTCGCCCCGTCCTTCACCTGCTGTCGCTGGTCTCGGTGCCGCAGAGAGCCGCTCGCCCGGCTTCCAGGCGGGCGGCCGGGACGCGGAAGGGCGAGCAGGAAACGTAGTCGAGACCGGCCCGGTGGAAGAAGTGAATGGATTCCGGATCGCCGCCGTGCTCGCCGCACACCCCTGTCTGCAGGGCGGGCCTGACCGCGCGGCCCGCCTCGACGGCCAGCTCCACGAGCCGGCCGACGCCCTCCGGGTCGATCGTCTCGAAGGGCGAGACGCCGAAGATCCCCTTCTCCAGGTAGAGCGGGAAGAAGGACGCCTCGGCGTCGTCGCGGGACAGGCCCCAGGTGGTCTGGGTCAGGTCGTTGGTGCCGAAGGAGAAGAAGTCGGCGGCCTCGGCGATACGTCCGGCGGTCAGGGCCGCGCGGGGCAGTTCGATCATCGTGCCGATGGGGAGGTCCAGGGGCCGGCCGGTCTCGGCCGCGACCTGGGTGAGCACGCGCTCCGCCTCCGCCCTGGCCTGCCGCAGTTCCTCGACGGTGGCGACGAGCGGGATCATGATCTCGGCCCTGGGCCGGCCGCCCGCGTCCAGGCGGTCGGTGACGGCCTCGGCGATCGCCCGGACCTGCATGGCCATGAGACCGGGGACCGCGAGGCCGAGCCGGACGCCGCGCAGGCCCAGCATCGGGTTCTGCTCGTGCAGGCGCTCGACTGCGTCCAGCAGCTCGCGGTCGTGGACATCCGGGTCGGCAATGCCCGCGAGCCGGACGGCCAGCCCGGTGCGGTCGGGCAGGAACTCGTGCAGCGGCGGGTCGATGAGCCGGATGGTCACCGGCAGCCCGTCCATCGCCTTGAGGATGCCGGTGAAGTCCGCTCGCTGGAGCGGCAGCAACGCCGCCAGGGACTGCTCCCGTGCGGTGTCGTCACGGGCCAGGATCATCGCCTCGACCAGTTGCCTGCGCTCGCCGAGGAACATGTGCTCGGTGCGGCACAGGCCGATGCCCTGGGCGCCGAGCGCACGGGCGCGTGCCGCGTCCTCGGGAGTGTCGGCGTTGGCCCGCACCTCCAGGCGGCGCTCGGAGTCCGCGTGGGCGAGAGCGGTGAGAACAGCCTCGGTCAGCGAGCCGGCGCTCTCGCCGGTTTCCAACGCGCGGCCGACGTCGGACGCGGTGAGCGGGAGCGCACCGAGGTGCACGGTGCCCGCCGTTCCATCCACGGAGACGGTGTCGCCCTCGCGTACGACGACGCCCGTGTCCGTGGTGAACCGGCGGGCGGCCGGGTCGACGGTGAGCGACTCGGCACCGCACACGCACACCTTGCCCATGCCGCGCGCGACGACGGCGGCATGGCTGGTCTTGCCGCCCCGGCTGGTGAGGACGGCCTGCGCGGCGATCATCCCGGGCAGGTCGTCGGGGGTCGTTTCGCGGCGGACGAGGATGGTGTGCCGACCGTCGGCGGCCCGGCGGCGCGCCCCGGCGGAGTCGAAGACGACCACGCCGACCGCCGCGCCGGGCGAGGCGGGCACGCCGCGGGCCAGGGGCACGTCGGCGGGGGTGGTGTCGAAGCGGGGGAACATCAGCCGGGTCAGCTCGGCGCCGTCCACGCGGGCCAGTGCCTCGTCCGGCGTGATCGTCCCCTCCTCGCGCAGGTCGTGGGCGATGCGGAAGGCGGCCTCGGCGGTGCGCTTGCCGACCCGGGTCTGCAGGATCCACAGCCGGCCGCGCTCGATGGTGAACTCGACGTCGCACAGGTCCCGGTAATGGCTCTCCAGGGTGCGCAGGTGGTCGCCGAGTTCGACGTAGGCGCGCGGGTCGAGGTTCTTCAGCTCGTCCAGGGGTACGGCGTCGCGGACCCCGGAGACGACGTCCTCGCCCTGGGCGTCGGGCAGGTAGTCGCCGTACACGCCACGGGCGCCGGTGGCCGGGTCGCGGGTGAAGGCGACTCCGGTCCCGGAGTCGGAACCGAGGTTGCCGAAGACCATCGCCTGCACGTTGACGGCGGTGCCGAGGTCGTCGGGGATGTGCTCGCGGCGCCGGTAGACGCGGGCGCGTTCGCCGTTCCAGGAGTCGAAGACCGCGCGGACGGCACGACGCAGCTGCTCGGCTGGGTCCTGGGGGAAGTCCGCACCCGTCTCCCGGCGGATGATCGCCTTGAACTCCTCGGTGAGGACGGCGAGTTCGCCGACATCGAGGTCGTGGTCGTCGCGCGTGCCGCGCTGCGCCTTGTGCGTGGCGATGGCCTGTTCGAACAGGTCGCCGTCCACGCCCAGCACCGTGCGGCCGAACATCTGCACGAGCCGCCGGTAGGAGTCCCACGCGAACCGCTCCTGCCCGGACGCCTTGGCCAGGCCGCTGACCGACTGGTCGTTCAGGCCGATGTCGAGGATGGTCTCCATCATGCCGGGCATCGAGAACCGGGCCCCCGACCGTACGGACACCAGCAGCGGGTCGTCCGGCGCGCCGAGCGTGCGGCCCACGGTCTGCTCCAGGGCGGCCAGGGCACGGGCCTCCTCGGCGCCGAGTCCGGGCGGTTCCTGACCTGTGGTCAGGTAGCTCCTGCATGCCTCGGTCGTGACCGTGAAGCCCGGCGGTACGGGCAGACCGAGCCGGGTCATCTCGGCCAGCCCGGCTCCCTTGCCGCCGAGCACGTCGGCCATCTCCCGGCCGCCCTCGGCGAACGCGTACACGTACTTCGTCGGCGTGCTCATCTTCGCCGGCTCCTCTCAGTGGTGGGGGACGACAGCCACGGGGCAGCCGACGTGGCGGAGCACGGAGTGGGTGACGGGGCCGGTGCGCGCGAGCGTCGGCCGGTCGGTGACGTGCCGGCCCACAACGAGCAGGCTCGCACCGGAGGCGGCCCGCACCAGTGCGGTTGTGGCCTTCTCGCGTACGACCGTCTCCAGGACCTCGACGCCGGGGTACTTGTCCTGCCAGACCCGGAGCACGGCGGACACGAAGCCCCGCCACTCCTCAGCCCGGTAGGGGTCGTCGACCAGGGCGATGTCGCCGGGGCCCAAACCGAAGGCGGACGGCGGCTGCCAGGCGTGCACCACGCGCAGCCGGGCCCGCCGCAGCATGGCCGCCTCGAAGGCGAACTCGATCACCTCGTCGCACGGGTCGTTGACGTCGAGACCGAGCACGACGTCCCGGTAGCCGGTTCGCGCGGAGGCGCTGCCGTCGGCGGCCGGGAGGTGCTCGTCCTCGGCCGTCTCCTCCGCCCTGACCAGGACGACGGGGCCGGTGGCCTGTGCGACCACGCCCTGGGCGACGGAGCCCACCAGGAACCCGGCGAGGCCGGTCAGGCCGCGCGAGCCGAGGACGAGCAGGTCCGCTTGTTCGGCGGCCTTCAGCAAAGCGGCGGTCGCCGGGCCCTCGATCTGCTCGTCGGTGAGGCGCGCGCCGGGAACCGCGCCGCGGATCCGGTCCTCCGCCTGGCGCAGGGCCCGCAACGCCAGGTAGCGCTGTGCGGCGTTCGCCGGCTCGCCGTCGTGCGGGCGCGGGTGCCAGTCCCAGACGTGGATCAGTCGCAGTGGCCGGTCGCGGCGCTCCGCCTCGCGAGCCGCCCATTCGGCGGCGGCGAGGCTTTCGGATGATCCGTCGACTCCGGCGATGACGGGTGCGGGCATGGTGCCCACCTCCTGTGTGGGGTCAGCTGGTTGGTGCCAGGATCGTGCGGCCGCAACCCTGGGGGCAGGGGCCGCACGGTCTCCTCCGGGCCCGTTCGGCCCTGCGTGCCGAGGCCGGTGCGCACGGCGCTGCGGCGGTGCGGCGGGGGGGCCGCGCCGGACCGCCGCACCAGGCCGTCCGCTCAACCGGGAGGCAGTCCGGCTGCGATGTGTCTCGCCCACTCCTCGATCGCGGGGACGTCGCGGAAGTCACCGCCCTTGCCGTCGCGCAGGAGCATGCCTGCGATCCTGCCCTTCGCCCCCTCTTGCAGGCAGCCGCCGAAGGTGGCGTGTTCGATGGCCGTCAGACGGTCCATGGCGCGCCGTACGCCAAGCACGGGCGGGATGTCCCGCTCGGAGGCGGAGGCGTCGAGCGGCCCGCTGCTGAAGAGCCAGAGTGGGCGCTCTGCCAGTTCCCGGCGGTGACGGCGCAGGAAGCGGCGTGCGTCGCGGTGCCAGCGCCCGGCGTACAGGGCGCCTCCGACGACCACCGCGTCGTACGGGGCGACGCTCGTGACGGACCGGGCGGGCCGCGCCTGCGCCGTCAGCCCTTCCTTGAGCAGAGCCTCGGCCACGGTCTCGGCGATCTGTGCGGTCGAGCCGTTCGTCGTGCCGTAGGCGACCAACACCCTGGTGGACATCGCCGTCCACCTCCTTTCACAGACTGCGCAGCCACTCCTCGGTGACGCCGTGCGGCCCTTGTCGCGCGGGCTGCAGGTGGGAGTCGTCCAGCCGGTAGGTGAGTTGGTCCACGACGGCCACCACGCCGTCGATCCGACTGGCCATCGAGACGGCGATCTCCGTGTCGCTCTTGCGTTCCAGCTGACCGGTGAGGGTCACGACGCCCTGCACCACGCAGACGTCGATGCTCCGGGGGGCCAGCCACAGGGTGCGTTCCAGCACCTCTTCGAGCACCTCGTCGCGGATCTCCGGGTCGGGCCGCAGGAAGACCTGGAGCAGGTCGCGGCGGGTGACGATGCCGACGAGCCGGTCCTCCTCGTCCACGACGGGCAGCCGTTCCACGCCCCGTTCGGCCATGGTCCGGGCGGCCGCAGCGACGGTCTCCTCGGCGTGCACGGTGACGGGCGGCTCGGTCATGAGCTGGCCGGCGGTGCGGGCCCGGATCTTGGCGGCGCGGCGCCTTGCGGCCTTCGTCAGGGCCACGTCGGGGATGCGGCGCGGCGTCCGGTAGGGGTCGGGGGCTTGCGCCTGACGGGAGATCAGGTCTGTCTCGGACAGGACGCCGATGACCCTCTCGTCCTCGTCGACGACCGGCAGTCCGCTGATCCGGTGCTCGGCGAGCAGCCGTGCCACTTCCTTGAACGGGGTGCCGTATCCGGCTCGGACGACCTCCGTGGTCATCACGGAACCGACCTTGTCGTGTCTCATGGTGTGTGCCTCCCTCAGCGCAGTCGGCGCAGATACGGGTCCTGGGGCCTGCGGGGCAGCAGGCGCACGCGCGCGTCGAGCACGGTGATGCCGCCCGGCGCCGCCAGTACGGGGTTGAAGTCGACCTCCGCCAGCTGCGGCAGGTCGGCTGCCATCCGGGACAGCCGCAACAGCAGCTGTTCGAGGTCGGCGAGGTCGACCGGCCCGGCGCCGCCGGCGCCGAACAGCAGCGGCGCGCAGCGCGGGGCCGTGATCAGGTCGTGGACGTCGTGGTCCGTGAGCGGGGCCAGCCGGGCGGCGTGGTCGCCGAGCACTTCGGTCGCGGTCCCGCCGAGCCCGAACAGCACGAGCGGGCCGAAGACCTCGTCCTGGACGACCCCGGCGAACAGTTCGGTGCCGCGTGCGGCGAGCGGCTGGATCACCACGCCCGTCAGCAGTCCGGCGAAGCGGGTCTCGAAGTCCCGGAAGGCAGCCCGTACTTGGGAGTCGCCCTCCAGGTCCAGGTGGACAGCGCGCTGCCGGCTCTTGTGCAGCAGTCCCGGCCAGTGCGCCTTCATCACCACCCGGCCGTCCGGACCGCGCAACCGCCGGGCGGCGATGACCGCGTCCTCCTCGGTCTGGGCCCAGGCCCACGGCAGCTGCGGGATGTCGTAGCAGGCCAGCAGGTCGGCGCAGGTGTGCGGGTCGAGCCAGCCGCCGTCCTCGTGCCCGGCCAGGAAGGTCTCGGTGAGTTCACGGGCGCGGGTCGTGTCGGCGCCTTCGAGGTCCGGGACCGTGCCGGCGGGCCGGGCGAGCCAGGCCGCGCGGCGGGCGGCGTGGGCCAGCGCACGGGCCGCCGCCTGCGGTTCGGCGTACGACGGGATCGTGCCGCCCTCGGCCGCCGGCAGCAGCTTGACCGGCAGTTCCTGTTGGAGCCGTACGACGGCGACGGGTTTGCCCCGGTGCGTCGGGGCCTGGGTCACCGCCCGGACGAGGTCGTCCCCGGTCGCGGCGGCGACCGCGGTGGGGACCAGGGCCACCAGGACGGCATCGACGCCAGGGTGGCGCAGCAGTCGGTCCACGACGTCCGCGAGCTGTGCCTCGGTGACGGCGGCGGTGGCGTCGACGGGGTTGCCGGCCGCGGCGCCTTCGGGCAGCACGGCGAGCAGGTCGTCGATCAGCTGCGGGGTGAGCGGCGGCAGGGTGAGTCCGGCCTCCGCGCAGGCGTCGGCCGCCAGGACCCCGGCGCCGCCCGCGTTGGTGACGATCGCGACGCGGTCGTCGGCGGGGAGCGGCTGGGAGTGCAGCAGAGCGGCGGTTTCCAGGAGTTCGCCGATCGAGCGGGTCGCGGTGATGCCCGCCTGGGTGAACAGGGCCTGCCGGGTCATGGTGCGGGTGGCGGCGGCCGCGGTGTGGGAGGCGGCGGCGCGCCGGCCGGCGTCGGTGCGGCCCGCGTCCACGGTCAGGATCGGCATCCGGCGGGTGACGCGGCGGGCCGTGCGGGAGAACGCCCGGGGGCTGCCGAAGGACTCCAGGTGCAGCAGCGCCAGTTCGGTGCGGCCGTCGCCTTCCCACCACTGGAGCATGTCGTTGCCGCTGACGTCGTACTTGTCGCCGAGGGACGCGAAGGACGAGACACCGATGCCGAGCCGGGACAGGCCGTCGAGCAGGGCTATGCCGACCCCACCGGACTGTACGGCGACGCCCGCGGTGCCGGGTCGCGGGTGATCGGCGGCGAACGTGGCGTCCAGGCTCACGCCGGGTTCGGTGTTGGAGATGCCGAGGCAGTTGGGTCCGACGAGGCGCATGCCGTGGGTGCGGCACGTGGCCAGCAGGGCATGTGCCTGGTCGGGGTCGAGGCCGGCGGTGACGACGAGCAGCGCCCGGGCTCCCGCTTTGCCGCATTCCTCGGCGGTCGCCGGGACCGCGGCGGCGGGCACCGCCACGACCACCAGGTCGGGCGTCCTGGGCAGGGCACTGACGGACGGGTGGGCGGGTACGCCGAGGATGTGGTCGGCGCCCGGGTTCACGGCGAACAGGCGGTGGCTGTAGCCGCCCGTCTTGAGGTGGTGCAGGATCGCCCGGCCCACGGATCCGGGCTTGCGTCCGGCGCCGACGACGGCGACGGTCTGCGGACGGAGCAGCGGCTCCAGGCTGGCCACATCGGCGGCGCGGCCCCGGGCTTCCACGGCCGACAGGTAGGTGTCGTCCTGGTCCAGCCGAATCGTGCAGCGCACCTCCGGGCCGTCGAACCGACGGGTGATGCGCAGGCCTAGATCGACGAAGAGCCGCAGAACCTCGTGGTTCTCGCAGAGTGCGTCGGCGGTGAAGGCGGTGATGCCCTCGGCCCGGGCCGCGGAGACCAGGTGCTCGACGAGCAGGGTGCCGACCCCGCGGTGGTGCAGGCCGTCGCAGACGGCGATGGACATGTCGGCCCCGTCGCCGGTGTCCCCGGTGTGGTACTCGGCGAGACCGATCACCTGCCCGTGGCGCTCCGCCAGCAGGGCCCGGTGGCCCGGGTGGGCCGGGGCACAGGCCCGGTCGGCGGCCCGTCCGGCGGAGAACGGGCTCGCGGAGAAGAAACGGAGCCGCAGGTTCTCCGGGGACATCTCCTCGTAGAGTCCTTGCAGTTGGTCGTGGTCGGCCGGGGCCACGGGACGGATGCACACGGTGGTGCCGTCCGCCAGCAGGGCGTGGACGGGAGGGCGGACCGGAGGGCGGTTGAGCACGTCGTCCGACATCACAGAGCTCCTTCAGGACTCTCGGTGGGTGGTCGTCAGTCGTCGGCGACCAGTGCGGTGAGGTCCAGCAGCCGGTTGGTGTAGCCCCACTCGTTGTCGTACCAGCCGAAGACCTTGGCCAAGGGGCCGTTGGTCTGGGTCAGGGCGGCGTCGAAGACGCAGGACGCGGGGTCGCCGATGACGTCGCGGGAGACGATGGGTGCCGTCGAGACGCGCAGGATGCCGTTCAGCGGGCCGTCGGCGGCTGCCACGAAAGCGGCGTTGATCTCGTCGGCGGTGGCCTCGTTCTCCAGCAGCACCGTCAGATCGGTGAGCGAGCCGTCCTCCACGGGGACCCGGACGGCGATGCCGTCGAGAGCGCCGGCCAGTTCGGGTACCACCAGGCCTACGGCCCGGGCGGCACCGGTGCTGGTCGGGATGATGCTCAGTGCCGCGGAGCGGGCGCGCCGCAGGTCCTTGTGCGGGCCGTCGAGCAGCGACTGGTCGTTGGTGTACCCGTGGACCGTGGTCAGCAGTCCGCGGTCGATGCCGAAGGCTTCGTCGAGCACCTTGACCATCGGCGCGAGGCAGTTGGTGGTGCAGGAGGCGGCCGAGATGATGCGGTCGCGGTGTCTGTCGTAGGTGTCGTCGTTGACGCCCATCACGATGGTGGCGTCGACGCCCTTGCCCGGTGCCGACAGCAGCACGGTGTGCGCGCCTGCCTTCAGGTGCAGCGCGGCCGAGTCGCGGTCGCGGAAGCGGCCGGTGGACTCGATGACGATGTCGGCTCCGCAGTCGGACCAGTGCAGGGCCGACGGGTCGCGTTCGGCGGTGACGGCGATGCGCCGGCCGTCGACGGTGAGGGAGCTGTCGTCGTGCGTGACCTCGCGTCCGATGTGCCCGAACGTCGAGTCGTACTCCAGGAGATGGGCGAGGGTGGCGGGCGGCGCGATGTCGTTGATCGCGACGACGTGGACGTCCTGGGTGCCCGCCTCCGCGCGGTCGAGGGCCGCGCGGAGAAAGGTGCGGCCGATGCGGCCGAAGCCGTTGATGCCGACACGTACGGTCATGGTGGTGAACTCCTTCTCGTTGAAGCGCTGCAGTGGTCGGGCCTGTCGGCAGCCGTCCGGTCGCGTCACTCACCACCGCTGGGGGACGACCGCCACCGGGCAGGCGGAGTGGTGCAGGACCGTGTGGGCGACCCGGCCGAGCTGGAGGCCGAAGCGGTCCCCGCGGCGATGGGCGCCGATGACCAGCAGGTCCGCGCCGTGGGAGGCGTCGAGGAGCACCTTGCGGGCGTGGCCCTCGGCTGTGCGCGGGTGAATCTCGACGTCGACGGGGGCGTCGCCGAGCGCCTCGTCCAGTTCCTCGGCCGCCTGCCGCTCGGGCTGCCGGGCCGACTCGGCGGTCGGCAAGGCCTGATCGGTGGTAGCCGGAGCGGTGCGCCGCCAGGCACGTACGGCCTCCAGCGGAACGCGGCGCCGTTGTGCCTCCTCCAGGGCGAAGCGCACGGCTGCGGAGTGCTCCGGGTGCTCGCCGACCCCGACGATGATGCGACCGTGGGTGTCCGGGGCGGCCTGGTTGTCGTGGCTGCCGCGCAGCACGATCACCGGGCAGTCGGCGTGGGCCGCCAGGGTCAGGCTGACCGAGCCGAGCAGCATGTCGACGATGCCGCCGCGGCCCCGGGTGCCCACGACCAGGGCGCAGGCGGTGCGGCTCTCCCGGACGAGGGCGTACTCCGGCTCTTCCGGCAGCACGTCCGTGACGACCTTCAGGTCGGCGTGCCGGCCCTGTGCGCGCCGGGCCGCGCCGGCGACGATGTCCTCCGCCATCACCTGGTCGGACGGCTTGTTCGGGGCCTGCGCGGGCGCGATGCCTTCGTAGCGCTCCCACAGGGATGCGTACACGACGCGCAGCGGCACCCCGCGCAGGGCGGCCTCGTCGGCCGCCCAGTCGACGGCGCCGAGGCTCGGCTCCGAACCGTCGACGCCCACGACCAGGGGCAGTTCCATCGTCCTCACCGTCCCGAGCCCAGGTCGAAGACGATCCGGGCCTTCACGTCACCGCGCAGCACCTCGTCGATGCACTCGTTGACCGCGCTGAGCGGACGCGTCTCGTAGATGACCTTCGTGCGGCCGGCGGCGTGCAACTGGAACACTTCGGCCAGGTCCTGCCGCGTGCCGACGATGGAGCCGATCACCGAAGTGCCGTTGAGGACGGTGTCGAAGATCGGGACCTGGATCGCGCCGTGGGCGGGCAGCGCCACCATGACGAGCTTTCCGCCGCGCCGCAGGCCCGAGTTGACGGCCTCGAACGCGGCCGGGTTCACCGCCAGGGCGATCGCCGCATGGGCGCCGCCGTGCTTCTTCAGCTCCGCCCCGACGTCCTGCTTGCGGGCGTCGATGACGATGTCGGCGCCGAGTTCGGCGGCGAGTTCGAGCTTGTCGTCGGTGACGTCGATCGCGGCCACCGTCGCACCGGCGATCTTCGCGTACTGCACGGCGAGGTGGCCGAGGCCGCCGACCCCGGAGACCGCCACCAGTTGGGCCGGCCGGACGTCTGCCACCTTGAGGGCCTTGTACGTGGTGACGCCCGCGCAGGTCAGCGGGGCGGCCTCGAAGGCGGAGATCCCCTCGGGCACCGGCTGGGCGAAGTCGGCCCAGGCCAGCATCTTCTCGGCGTACCCGCCGTCGCAGCCGTAGCCGGTGTTGATCTGCTGCTCGCACAGCGTCTCCCAGCCGGACAGGCAGTGCTCGCACCGCCCGCACGCCCTGCCCAGCCACGGCACGGCGACCCGCTGTCCGACGGCCGGATGGGTGACGCCCTCGCCCAGCTTCTCGACCAGGCCGACGCCCTCGTGGCCGGGGACGAACGGCGGGTTGGGCTGGACCGGCCAGTCGCCGTGGGCGGCGTGGATGTCGGTGTGGCAGAGCCCGGAGGCTTCCAGGCGGATGCGGATCTGGCCGGGGCCGGGCTCGGGGTCCGGGCGCTCCTCGATGACCAGGGGATCGCCGAGGGCTCGTACGACCGCTGCCTTCATGATGTGTTCTCTCCTCGGGTGTCGGTGCGTTCAGTCGTGGGCGACGACGGCGACGGGTGCGGTGGCGTGGTGGAGGACGGCGTGGGCGACCGGGCCGATGTGGGCCCCGAGGGCGGAGCGGCGGACGCGCCGGCCGACGACGACCAGGGAGGCCTGGTGGGAGGCGTCGATCAGCAGGACCGAGGGGCTGCCGGAACCGGACTCCGTGACGACCTCCACGTCGGGGTACTTCTGTCGCCAGGGCTTGACCGCCTCGGTCAGGGCGGCGGCGTCGCTCTGCGCCACCATCTGGGTGACCTGGGGGTCGGGGGCCATGCCGTAGGGGTAGTAGTAGGGCTCGTTCCAGCCGTGCAGCACCCGTAGTGGCACGCCCTGGCGCGCGGCGGCCTCGAACGCGAACTCGATCGGTGCCGCGTCCGGGTTGCGGGTGTCCAGTCCGAGCACGACGGGGCCGGACGGTGCGGCCGTGGCAGGACTGCCCGTGCGGTCCTTCTCCTGCTCGTCGGCGGCCTGTTCGCCGGCGCGGACCAGCACGACGGGCCGTTCCGTGGACGCGACGACCGCGAGGCCGACCGAGCCGACCAGGAAGCCGCCGATCCCGCTGAGGCCGCGGGAGCCGAGGACGAGCAGTTCGGCGTCCTGGGCGGCGCGGACGAGGACTTCGGCGGGCCGGCCGGTGAGCTGTTCGCCGGTCACCTCGATGCCGGGGTGGCGCAGCCGCAGGTCCTCTGCGGACTTCCGCGGAATACGCTCGGTCCAGTGCTGGTGCGTCTCGGCGCCGAGGAGCGGGGCCTGTGCCATGGGTTCCGGTACCGGCTCCCAGACGTGGACGAGCCGGACGGGCAGTCCGCGTGTCTCCGCCTCGCGGGCCGCCCACTCGGCGGCGGCCCGGCTCTCGGCGGAACCGTCGAGGCCGACGGTGATGGTGCGGGGCATGATCTCCACCTCCTGAATCGGGGACTCCCGATTCCAGCGTCGTGTTGGGGGTTCTTCGCGGCAGGTGCCGCGTGGCGGGGTCAGCGCAGCCAGGCGTGGTCGCGGACGACAGGCAGTCCCGCCCACCACCGGCCCAGACCCCATGTGGTGCCGGCGCCGACGGCCGCGACGGCGATCAGCGCCACCGCGTAGATCAGGTGGTAGTCGGCGAACGGGTTCGTCGACATGCTCGGCGAGCCGTTGGCCAGGTGTCTGGCCGGCGGCCACTCGGCCATCCACATCAGCGCCATCATCGCGGTGCCCGCGACCGCGGCCGGCCGCAGCGCCACACCGGCCATGACGGCCACTCCGATGCCCAGCAGGCCGAGCATGAACAGCCAGTCGGCCCAGGTGTCACCGGCCCACGCGTGGAACGTGGACCGCATGGGTCCGGCGGCGACGGAGCTGAGGAAGCCTTTCGTCGGGGACCCGCCGTCGATCCAGCCCTTGCCGGACGCCGTGGCGTAGCCGAGGCCGAAGGTCTTGTCCAGGAACGCCCACAGGAAGACGAACCCGGTCAGGATGCGCAGGGACGCGAGGGCGCGGGCCTGGGCGGTGTGCGCTTCGATGCCCGCCGACACGGCGAGCGCGGAGCCGGTCCGGTTGCTGCGGAACGTCAGACGGAAGCCGGGGCTGCGGTGGGAGTGCTCGTGCGCGGCCATGATGGTGGTCCCTTCTGGTCGGGCAGTTCAGGTCCTGGTTTCCTTGACGCCCCTTACTCTCGTGGCGTGCCCCGCCCGGCGCCGGATGCCGAAGGGCTCCGGCGGTGGGGCCCAACGTCCCTGCGCTCAGGGCCGGTTCGCGGTGAGCGGAGGGCGGCGTGGGACGCCGGGACCGGGCCGTTCAGCCGACCGTGAGATCGGGGCGGACCAGGGTGCCGGAACGGCCGTGGACGATGTCGTACGCGGCGTCCAGCGCGCCGATCGCGGCCAGTCCTCCGGTGCGTTCCACGAAGCGGGCGGCGGCCTCGGTCTTGGGTCCCATGGAGCCGTCCGGGAAGCCGCCGTGGCGCAGGTCGGTGGGTGTGGCGTCGGGGACGGGCCGCTGATCCGGTGTGCCGTACTGCTCGTAGACGCACGGCACGTCGGTGAGGATGAGGAGGAAGTCGGCCTTCAGGTCCTCGGCGAGCAGGGCGGCGGTGAGGTCCTTGTCGATGACGGCCTCCACGCCGGTCAGGGCGCCCGAGTCGTCGTCGGCGGTGACGGGGACGCCTCCCCCGCCGGCGCAGATCACCAGGGCGCCGGAACCGAGCAGTTCGTGGATGGTGTCGGTCTCCAGGATCCGTTCGGGCGACGGGGAGGGGACGACACGGCGCCAGCCGGTGGTGTCCCGGGCGATGTGCCAGCCGCGCCCCCGGGCCAGCTTCTCGGCCGTGGCGCGGGAGTAGACCTGGCCGACGAACTTCGTGGGCCGGGCGAACGCGGGATCGTCGGCCCGTACGAGGGTGTGCGTGACGAGGGCGGCGATCCGGTGCCCGGGCAGGGTGTCGTGCAGGGCGCGGGCCAGCAGGGAGCCGATCATGCCCTGGGTCTGCGCGCCGAGCAGGTCGAGCGGGTACGGGGCGCTGAGCACGGGGTCGGCCTCGCTCTCCAGGGCGAGCAGGCCGATCTGCGGGCCGTTGCCGTGCGTGATGACCAGCTCGTGCTCCTGGGCGAGGGCGGCCAGGGCGCCGGCGACGGCATCGATGTTGGCCTGCTGGACGGCCGCGTCGGGGCGTTCGCCACGGTGCAGCAGGGCGTTGCCGCCGAGGGCGACGACGATGCGCATGGTTCAGTCCTCCAGGGTGGCGACGAGGACGGCCTTGATGGTGTGCAGGCGGTTCTCGGCCTGGTCGAAGACGAGGGAGGCGGGCGAGGAGAAGACCTCGTCGGTGACTTCCAGCCCGGTCAGGCCGTAGGTGGCGAGCAGTTCCCGGCCGAGCCTGGTGCCCTCGTCGTGCAGGGACGGCAGGCAGTGCATGAACTTGACGTCGGGGTTCTCGGTCGCCGCGAGCGTCTTGCCGTTGACCTGGTACGGCAGGAGCAGGTCGATCCGTTCACGCCAGGTGTCGGCGGGCTCCCCCATGGAGACCCAGACGTCGGTGTGCAGGAAGTCGGCGCCGCGTACGGCGGTCTCGACGTCCTCGGTGAGGGTGATGCGGGCTCCGCTTCGCCCGGCGAGCACCTGGCAGGTGGCGACCAGACCGCTGTCCGGCCACAGCGCGCGAGGAGCGGCGATGCGCACGTCCATGCCCAGCAGCGCCCCCATGGAGAGCAGGGAGTTGCCCATGTTGTTGCGGGCGTCGCCGAGGTAGCAGTAGCTGATGTCGGTGAGTGGCTTGGTGCTGTGCTCGCGCATGGTGAGCATGTCGCACAGGCTCTGCGTGGGGTGGGCCGTGTCGGTCAGCCCGTTGTAGACGGGGACGCCGGCGTGGGCGGCGAGTTCGGTGACGATCGACTGGGCGGAGCCCCGGTACTCGATGCCGTCGAACATGCGGCCGAGGACGCGTGCGGTGTCGGCGACGGACTCCTTGTGGCCGACGTGGGTGTCGCCGGGGCCGAGGTAGGTGGTGGCGGCGCCCTGGTCGGCGGCGGCGACCTCGAAGGCGCAGCGGGTGCGGGTGGAGGTCTTCTCGAAGATCAGGGCGACGTGCTTGCCGGTGAGCCGGGGTTGTTCGGTGCCGGCGCGACGGGCCGCCTTCAGGTCGGCGGCGAGGCCGAGGAGGTGCTGGATCTCCCTGGCGGTGAAGTCGAGTTCGCTCAGGTAGGAGCGGCCTCGCAGGTCGATGGTCATGGTGGTGTCCTTACGGGGTCAGGCGGCCGGGTCGCGTTCGATGGGGCAGCTCATGCAGCGCGGGCCGCCCCGGCCGCGGCCGAGTTCGGCGCCGGCGATGGTGACGACCTCGATGCCCTGCTTGCGCAGGTAGGTGTTGGTGGTGACGTTGCGCTCGTAGCCGACGACGACGCCGGGGGCGAGGGCGAGGAAGTTGCTTCCGTCGTCCCACTGTTCGCGCTCGGCGCCCCGGATGTCCTGCGGCGCGGAGAGCATGCGGACCTTGTCCAGGTCCAGAGCCTCGGCGAGCGCGGTGGCCAGATCGGAGTTCGCGGTCACGTCGAAGCCCGTCTCGCGGGCGTCGCTGGGGCGCAGGGTCCAGGAGCGCAGGGAGTCGGCCAGGCCCGGGTAGACGGCGAAGGCGTCGCGGTCGAGCATGGTCAGTACGGTGTCGAGGTGCATGTAGGCGCGGGTGGCGGGCAGTTGGACCGCGATCAGCCGACTCGCCGTGCCGCTCGCGAACAGGCGGGCGGCCAGGTTCTCCACGGCCTGGGCGGTGGTGCGCTCGCCCATGCCGACCATGACGGCGCCGTTGCCGAGGACGTGTACGTCGCCGCCCTCCAGCGTGCCCACGGCACCGTCGAGCAGTGGCTGGGGCGCGACGCCCACGAACCTCGGGTGGAAGCGGTAGATCGCCTCCGCGTGCAGGCTCTCGCGGCGCCGGGCCGGCTTGGCCATCGGGTTCACGGAGAGCTTGTCGTACATCCAGCACGAGTTGTCGCGCGGGAAGAGGTGGTTGGGCAGCGGGGTGAGGGCGAAGTCGTCGGCGTCGAGCGCGCTCCACACCAGGCTGTGCGGGGCGGCCAGCGGCAGGTCGCTCTTGAGCAGCCCGCCGATGAGGTAGCCGGCGAGCGTCTCGCCGTCCAGCTCGGCGCACAGAGCGCGCACCGGGTCGATGAGGGCCGGCCCGACGACGGCCGGGGTGATGACCCGGTCGAGGAGCCAGTCGCGGGCCTCGGGGACGTCGAGGGTCTGGGCGAGCAGGTCGGCGAAGTGGTGGACGCGGGCGCCGTGGTCGCGCAGAACCTGGGCGAAGGCGTCGTGCTCCTCGCGGGCGCGCTTGGCCCACAGGATGTCGTCGAAGAGCAGGGCGTCGACGTTGCGCGGGGTGAGGCGGGAGAGTTCGAGGCCGGGGCGGTGCAGGATCACCTGGCGCAGGCGGCCGACCTCGGAGTCGACGTGAAAGGTGTTCATCGCGGCAGTTCCTTCGAGCGGGTGGGTGGTCAGTCGTGGTGGCGGAGGTCGCCCAGCCTGCGGAACCCGCCGATGCGGCCGGTGCGCAGACCCCGGGAGAGCCGCCGGGCCGGCGCTGGCGTCTCGGGCGCCCGCTCCCGCTGGGACGGGATCGCCGCGTCCCGGGCGTCGGCCGTCCGGTCGCCGACGGCCTGACCGCGCTTGAGCCAGACGTACACCGGCACACCCAGCAGCAGCACGAACAGGCCGTAGTAGACGGTCTGGTAGCCGCTGCCCTGGATCGACCAGTACGAGAAGGCGAGGGCGAGTGCGGCCACCGTGACGTCACGGGCGAATCGCCGGGGGTTAGGCTTCTCCCCGTCGCGCACGAGGAGCCAGTACAGCTGGGCGGCGGCGGAGAACAGATAGGGGATCACCGCGGTCAGCACGCTCAGCAGGACGATCTTGGTGAAGACGTCGTCGAAGCGCGTGTAGCTGAACACCGTGATGAGCGAGGCCAGCACGGTGGAGGCGACGATGCCGAAGGCCGGCACGTCGTTCTCGCCGCGCAGCCGGGCGAAGGCGCGCGGGAACAGGCCGTCGCGGGCTGCGGCGTACGGCATCTCGGCGCACAGCATGGTCCAGCCGTTGAGGGCTCCGATGCCGGAGATGATCGCGGCGACGGCGACGATGTCACCGGCCCAGGTGCCGCCGAAGATGTTGTTCGCGGCGTCCGTGAACGGCGCGGTCGAGCCACCGAGCTTGCCGTGGGAGACGGTGCCGAAGACGGCGAGCGTGCCCAGGATGTAGATGACTGCGCACAGGAGGGTGCCGTAGACCGTAGCGCGCGGAACGTTGCGTCCCGGCTCCCGGACCCGCCCGGCGACCACCGCGGCCGCCTCCAGACCGAGGTAGCTGAACAGGGCGATGGCGCCGGCTGCCGAGACGGCGCCGAGGGCCGACTGCCCGCTGGCGTTGAACGGGCCGAAGTTGTGGGAGTCGACGAAGAGCAGCCCGACGGTGGCCATGAAGACGAGCGGGACGAACTTCAGCACGGTCGTGATGACCTGGAAGGCGCCCGTGTTGCGCACACCGGTGAGGTTGATCGCGGCGGGGATCCACAGTCCGACGAGCGCGAGGAGCACCGAAATCCACTTGCTGTGACCGGTGTTGACGAAGACCTCGACGTAGCCGACCCAGGCCACGACGATGGCCGCGTTGCCGGCCCAAGCGGTGATCCAGTACGACCAGGCGTTGAGGAACCCGGCGAACTCGCCGAACGCCTCACGGGCGTAGACGTACGGGCCGCCGCTGGCCGGAACCCGCTTGGACAGCGCACCGAAGGTCAGCGCCAGCGCGAGCGCGCCGAGGGTGACGACGGCGAACGCGACGAGGGAGATCGGTCCGTAGGGGGCGAGGGCGGAGGGGAGCGCGAAGACTCCGGTGCCGATGATGCTGCCGATCACGAGCGCGGATGCGGCGGGAAGGCCGAGTGCCGCCGTCGGCGCCGTCCCCTTTCCGTCTCGTCTGGGTCCGGACATGGCGTACTCCTTGCGCAGTTCGTCAGGGTGAGTCGATCTGCTGACGATCTTTCTGCGCCCCGCCGCACAAGGTCAGTGGCCGCAAGGCCCCCGCTCCCGGCCCGATGGTCCCGCCCCCGAGGCCCGCCCAGCCCAGCACGCCCACGCGACGCGAGCGTGCCCGGCCGGTGCGACCGGCCGGGCACGCTTTTCACGCATCACGGCGAAGGGCGTAGGGCGCAGCGGGGACACGACGCCGAGTACGGCTCTACGGTCAGTGGCCGTCCTGCTTCTGCCGGTCCTGGACCTGCGCAGCGATCACGGCCGCCTGGACGCGGCGTTCCACCCCGAGCTTGGCGAGCAGACGGGAGATGTGGTTCTTCACGGTCTTCTCGGCCAGATACAGGCGCTGACCGATCTGCCGGTTGGTGAGGCCCTCGCCGATCAGGGCCAGGATCTCCCGCTCCCGGTCGGTCAGGCCGGGCAGCACGTCCGGCTCCTCCTCCTGCTGCCGGCCGCCGCGCAGCCGGGCCATCAGCTTGGTGGTGGCGCTCGCGTCGAGGAGCGACTGCCCGGCGGCCACGGTGCGCACGGCCGAGACCAGATCGGAGCCCTGGATCTGCTTCAGGACGTACCCGGAGGCACCCGCCATGATCGCGTCCAGCAGTGCTTCCTCGTCGTCGAAGGAGGTCAGCATCAGACAGGACAGCTCCGGCATGCGCGAGCGCAGCTCCCGGCAGACGCTCACTCCGTCGCCGTCGGGCAGACGGACGTCCAGCACCGCAACCTGCGGGCGCAGCGCGGGGACGCGTACCAGGGCCTGCTCCGCCGAACCGGCCTCGCCGATCACCTCGATGTCCGGCTCGTCGTTCAGCAGGTCGCGCACGCCACGCCGTACCACCTCGTGGTCGTCCATCAGGAAGACCCGGATCGGGTTGTCGGGGCCGTGCTGCTCGCCGTCTGCCATCAATCGCTCCCTGTTCCGGGCGTACTTCACCGAGGTCCGTTCGTGGACGGTATCGGTCCACGTCGAGATCTTGCTCCCCTCCCGGCGGAAGGACCAGGGCCGGACGGCCCAGTGTTCCCAGCCAGTCTTCCCTGCCTGGAGCGGTCACGACGGTCACGTGGCGCGAGGGGAGGAGCCGGGCGGAGGGACCTTCGGTCCGCTCGCGGGGACCTGGCAGCCCTGGGCACGGGACGCACCGCGCAGAAGTCTGGAGCCGTCACCGACGATCAAGAAGGAGCGGATCGCATGACTGCCAAGGACACCGTGACGCACGCCGGCACCGCCGTCGCCGTACCCGTGCGGAGCGAAGGGGATGTGGACGAGGAGGCACTGGCGTACGTCAGGACGAAGATCGACGCGGTCCTCGGTCGGCCGGGGATGCCTGCCGTCAGCGGCGAGGTGCGGATCGCCAGGGCAGCTGCGCGTCACACGGAGCAACCCTGGTCGGCCGGGGCGGAGTTGGTCGTGGGGGACGTACACGTGGTCGTGCACGCCCAGGAGTCGACGGCACACGAGCTGGCGGACCGGCTGCAGGACCGGCTGCGCGGTCAGCTGACCAAGGTGCTGCACCGCCGCGAGGCGCCCCGGAAGTCGGCCACTCCGCCTCCGTGGCGCGGCGGCCCGGCCGTCGACCGACGCGGTTAGGGCCGGTCGGCGGCGGCCACTCCGCCGCCGACGGCCTCGGCCGGCCGCCGCCGGACCCCGTACCGCCGCACGTCCCACCCGCAGCCGTGCCGGTCAGGCCCGCCGGCAGGGACCATCGGTACCTGGGAGCGAAGGGCGCACCGCAGGAGAGTCGAGGTGTGAGCGGCGGCGTTCCCCGAGGTGCCGGTCACACCCGCCCGCCGTCGGCCACACCCGGCGGCTCCGTCAAAGGGAGGCCCATCCCCATGTCCCGTCACGACGCCGGAACCGAGGCAGCCACCAGCGCCGGCGCACCCTCCGACATCGCCGTCGCGGTGGACCGGCTGGTCACCAACGGACTCAAGGCGCTCGCCGACTACGACGCCCTCACCCAGGAGCAGGTCGACCACATCGTCAAGAAGGCCTCGGTCGCCGCCCTGGACCACCACACCGCGCTGGCCCGGCTGGCCGTCGAGGAAACAGGGCGCGGGGTCTTCGAGGACAAGGCGGCCAAGAACATGTTCGCGTGTGAGCACGTCACGCACAGCATGGGCCGGATGAAGACCGTCGGCGTCATCGCCCGGGACGACATCGAGGACATGGTCGAGGTCGCCGAACCGGTCGGTGTCGTCTGCGCCGTCACGCCCGTCACCAACCCGACCTCCACCACCGTCTTCAAGGCCCTGATGGCGCTGAAGACGCGCAACCCCGTCGTGTTCGCCTTCCATCCCTCCGCCCAGCGGTGCAGCGCGGAGGTGGCCCGGATCGTCCGGGACGCGGCCGTCGCCGCCGGCGCGCCGGAGCACTGCGTGCAGTGGATCGAGACACCCTCCGTCGAGGCGACCGGCCTCCTGATGCGCCACCCCGGCGTCTCGCTGATCCTCGCCACCGGAGGCAACGCCATGGTCAGGGCCGCCTACTCGGCGGGCAAGCCCGCCCTCGGGGTCGGCGCGGGCAATGTGCCGGCGTATGTGCACAAGAGCGCCAAGCTGCGCCGCGCCGTCAACGACCTCGTGCTGTCCAAGTCCTTCGACAACGGCATGATCTGCGCCTCCGAACAGGCCGTCATCCTGGACGCCGAGATCTACGACGCGGCTCTCGCCGAGTTCCACACGCTGCACGCCCATCTGGCGACCGCCGAGGAGAAGGCGAGGCTGGAGGCGTTCCTGTTCCCGGACGGCCGCGCGAACTCGGGCTGCGAGCCCAAGGTGAACGCCGCGGCCGTCGGCCAGAGCCCTGCGTGGATCGCCGAGCGGGCCGGTTTCACCGTGCCCGACGACACCTCGCTGATCCTCGTCGAGGTCGAACGGGTCGGTCCGGACGAGCCCTTGACCCGGGAAAAGCTCTGCCCCGTGCTCGCCGTGCTGCGGGCCGGGTCCGAGCAGCAGGGCTTCGACCTGGCCGCCGACATGGTCGCCTTCCACGGCCAGGGACACACCGCCGTCGTCCACACCGAGGACCCGGCGCTGGCGGAGGAGTACGGCAGGCGCATGAAGACCGTCCGGGTCATCGTCAACTCCCCGTCCTCGCAGGGGGCGATCGGCGGCATCTACAACAGCCTGCTCCCGTCCCTGACCCTCGGCTGCGGCTCCTGGGGCAGCACCTCGGTGTCCAACAACGTCTCCGCCGCCCAGCTGCTGAACATCAAGCGGGTCTCCAACCGCCGCAACAACCTGCAGTGGTTCAAGGTACCGCCGAAGATCTACTTCGAGCCGCAGTCCATCCGCTACCTGACCTCCATGCCGGACGTCCACCGCGTCACGGTCGTCACCGACGCGACCATGACCCGCCTCGGCTTCGTCGACCGGGTCAGCCGCGTCCTGCAGCGGCGCCACGAGCCCGTGACCGTGCAGATCATCGACAACGTGGAACCGGAGCCGAGCATCGACTCCGTTCAGCGCGGCGCCCAGCTCATGCGGGACTTCCGCCCGGACACCATTATCGCGCTCGGCGGCGGCTCCCCGATGGACGCGGCCAAGGTGATGTGGCTGCTCTACGAGCACCCGGACATCGACTTCGCCGACATGCGGCAGAAGTTCTCCGACATCCGCAAGCGCGCCTTCCGCTTCCCGCCGCTCGGCGTCCGCGCACGCCTGGTCTGCATTCCCACCACCTCCGGCACCGGAGCCGAGGTCACCCCCTTCGCGGTCATCTCCGACCCGGAGGCCGGCAAGAAGTACCCGCTCGCCGACTACGCGCTCACCCCCAGCGTGGCCATCGTCGACCCGTTGCTCACCGCCGACCTGCCCCCGGCGCTGGCCGCAGACAGCGGCTTCGACGCGCTCACCCACGCCATCGAGGCGTATGTGTCCGTGTACGCCAACGACTTCACCGACGGCCTCGCCCTGCACGCGATCCGGCTGATCTTCGACAACATCGAAGCGGCGGTCAACGACCGCACCGGCCGCCCTGACGCGCGGGAGAAGATGCACAACGCGGCCACCATCGCCGGCATGGCTTTCGGCAACGCCTTCCTCGGCATCGTGCACGCCATGTCCCACACGCTCGGTGCCACCTTCCACATCGCACACGGCCGTACCAACGCGGTCCTGCTGCCGCACGTCATCCGCTACAACGGCACCGTGCCGACGAAGCTGACCGGCTGGCCGAAGTACGAGAACTACCGGGCGCCGGAACGCTTCCAGGAGATAGCCCGCGCCCTCGGCCTGCCGGCCGCCACCGCGGACGAGGGCGTGGAGTCCCTCGCCCGTGCGGTCGAGCAGCTGCGCGACACCGTCGGCATCGAGCGGTCGTTCCGGGAACTGGGCGTCGACGAGCGGTCCTTCCTCGACGCACTGCCCCAGCAGGCGCTGAACGCCTACGAGGACCAGTGCGCGCCCGCCAACCCGCGGATGCCCATGCTCGACGACATGCAGAAGATCATGCGCACCGCCTACTACTGGGCGGTGTAAAGGGCCGAGCGGACGCACACCAGGGCCGAACGGCCCTGGTGTGGCGAGTCCCGGCGCGGTTTCAATGATCTGATGCGTCTGTCCGCGGCGTGCGCTTCGGCGTTGCGCCGCGGACGCGCGTGCGTTCACCTCCCGGCACGTCGAGCAGAGACACACGGCAGTGAGCAACGAGACCGCACGGAAGTCCGCCATGACCGTCGACCGCACCCAGGCCCTTCCCGCCGAGCCGCGCCAGAGCATCGAGCTGGCCCGCGACGAGGCGCTGCGGCTGCTGGGCAGCGTCTCCTTGGGCCGGATCGTCTTCACCCGGCACGCACTGCCGACCGTGCGCCCGGTGAACCACGTCCTGGACGACGGCTGCATCGTCATCCGCACCCACGAAACCGCGGCCCTCACCTCACATGCACAGGAGGCCGACGGATCCGGCGTCGTCGTCGCCTATGAGGCCGACGTCATCGACCCGGACACCCACCTCGGCTGGAGTGTGGTGGTCACCGGTTACGCGCATCTGGTGACCGACCCGGATGAACTGGTTCGCTACCAGGGTCTGCTGGTGCCCTGGATGCAGCAGACCATGGACTACGCGGTACGCATCCGCCCCGAACTGATCACCGGTATCCGCCTGACGGCCGCCGAGCGCGTGGCCGAAGCAGACAGCCCCACTGGCGACTCCTGACCGCAGTTCACCTGCCACCGGCAGCGTCGGCCATGCGTGCAACCGCCCGCCGGCCCACCGGCCGACGGGCGGTTCGCTGACGGGATCAGGCGTGCGGGACCACCGCCACCGGTGCCGAAGCGTGCTGCAGCACAGCCTGGGTGACCGGCCCGATCGCGGGACCGACAGGCATCCGGCGCTCGGCGCGGCCGACCACGACCAGGGATGCGTCGCCGGAGGCCTCGGCCAGGTGCGTCCCGGCCGTGCCGATCACGGCCTGCTCGGTCACCTCGACGCCCGGGAACTTCTCCCGCCAGGCTTCCAGCACGTCGGACAGGGTGCGCCCGCTTGCCGCCCCGGGCTGTCCGGCCTCGGCGGCACCGACCTCGTCGTGGGCGTACGGCTCCGCGCTCCAGCCGTGGACGACGCGCAGCCTCGCCGCGCGCCGCGAGGCCGCGTCGAACGAGAACTCGAGCACCGCGTCGTGCGGAGCCGACAGATCGAGGCCGAGGACCACGTCGGGGACGGCGGTGGCCTGCGGCACGGTGTCGTGGGCGCCGGTCCGGTGCTCGTCCTGGCGGGGTCCGCCCGGTACCAGGACGACGGGCCGCTGGCTGCGCGCGACGACGGCGAGGGCGACGGACCCGGCCAGAAGACCTGCGACCCCGCCCGCCGGACCGGGTGAGCCGAGTACCACCAGGTCGGCACCCTCAGCCGCCGTGAGCAGCGCGGAGGCCGGCTCGGCGGCAACGCGGTCACCTTCGATCCGCAGGTCCGGGTGGCGGCGCGCGATCTTCGCCTCGGCTTCCCTCAGCGACCGGTCCGCGTCGGGAGACTGCCGTACGGCATGGACCAGACGCAGCGGAACGTCGCGGCGCCGGGCCTCCCGGGCGGCCCAGTCGGCGGCGGCGAGGGAGCCGGGCGAACCGTCCACGCCGACGATGATGGTGCGGGGCATGCTGATCTCCTTCTCGAATGTGAACTCACTGGGTGAACGGCATCGGTGTCACCCACCGCTCGGCTCACAGCGCCCGCAGGCCGTGATCCCTGAACTGCTCCCGCACCCGTTCCACCAGATTCAGGTCGGGCACAGGCGCGTCGCGCAACGGGAAGTCGATGCCGAGGGCGTCGTACTTGTGGGCACCGAGTTTGTGGAACGGCAGGACGTCCACCCGGTCCACGTTGCCGAGCCCGGCCAGGAAGGCACCGAGGCCGTCCACCGCGGACGGGTCGTCGGTCCAGCCGGGGACGAGGACGTAGCGGATGTGCACGGGGACGCCGAGCCGGTCCAGGCGGGTGGCGAAGGTGAGCGTCGGGGCCAGCCGGCCACCGGTGAGCTTGCGGTAGGTGGGGACGTCGAACGACTTGATGTCCAGCAGCACCAGGTCCGTGTCGGCGAGGAGTCGGTCGGAGGCCCGCTCGCCCAGGAAGCCGGAGGTGTCCAGCGCGGTGTGCAGTCCGGCCTTCTTGCAGCGGTGCAGGACGGAGCCGGTGAACGCGGGCTGGAGCAGCGGCTCCCCGCCGGTGATCGTCACCCCTCCCCCGGCGGTGGTCACGAAGCTCCGGTACTTCTCGATCTCGGCCATGACCTGGTCGACTGACGTCTCCCGGCCGTCCCGCATGTGCCAGGTGTCGGGGTTGGCGCAGTACAGGCAGCGCAACGGGCAGCCGCTGACGAACAGCACGAACCGGGTCCCGGGACCGTCCACGCCGGTGGACAGGTCCCAGGAGTGGATCCGACCGGTCACCGCCGGCGCCATCGTACCCTTCACAGCGACCCGTGGAAGGTGCGGCTGATCACGTCGAGCTGCTGCTCACGGGTCAGGCGGACGAAGTTGACGGCGTATCCGGAGACCCGGATGGTCAGATCCCGGTACTTCTCCGGGTGTTCCATGGCGTCTTCCAGGGTGGCCCGGTCCAGCACGTTGACGTTCATGTGGAAGCCGCCCGCGGCCATGTAGCCGTCGAGGATGCCGGCCAGATTGCCCGCGCGTTCCGCGGGGTCGTGGCCGAGCCCCTCGGGCGTGATCGTCGTGGTCAGGGAGATCCCGTCCCGGGCCTGCTCGTACGGCAGTTTCGCCACCGACAGCGCCGAGGCGACGACGCCGTGACGGTCCCGGCCGTTCATCGGGTTGGCGCCGGGCGCGAAGGGCTGACCGGCGCGCCGGCCGTCGGGGGTGTTGCCGGTGTGCTTGCCGTAGACCACGTTGGAGGTGATGGTCAGCACGGACTGGGTGTGTTCGGCGCCCCGGTAGGTGGGGTGCTTGCGCACCTTCGCCATGAACGACTCGACCAGGTCGACGGCGAGCGCGTCGACGCGGTCGTCGTTGTTGCCGTACGCGGGGAACTCGCCCTCGGTCTCGTAGTCCACGGCGAGCCCGGTCTCGTCCCGGATCACCTTCACCCGGCCGTACTTGACGGCGGACAGGCTGTCCACGGCGACCGACAGGCCGGCGATGCCGCAGGCCATGAAGCGGTGGACCGGGTGGTCGTGCAGCGCCATCTCGATGCGCTCGTAGGCGTACTTGTCGTGCATGTAGTGGATGACGTTGAGCGCGTCGACATACGTCTCGGCCAGCCAGTCCAGCATCCGGTCGTACGCCGCCGACAGCTCGTCGTAGTCGAGGTACTCGCCGGTGAGCGGGGACATCTCGGATGCGATCTGCTCGCCGGTCAGCTCGTCCCGGCCGCCGTTGACGGCGTACAGCAGGGCCTTGGCGAGGTTGACCCGGGCGCCGAAGAACTGCATCTGCCTGCCCACCGCCATGGCGGACACGCAGCAGGCGATGGCGGTGTCGTCGCCGGTGCGGGGGCGCATCAGGTCGTCGGACTCGTACTGGATGGAGCTGGTGTCGGTGGAGACCTGGGCGCAGAACCGCTTGAACCCTTCGGGCAGTCGCGGCGACCACAGCACGGTCAGGTTCGGCTCCGGTGCGGGCCCGAGGTTGTAGAGGGTCTGCAGGAAGCGGAAGGAGGTGCGGGTCACCAGCGGTCGGCCGTCGGCGCCGATGCCGCCGATGGACTCCGTCACCCAGGTGGGGTCGCCGGAGAAGAGGGCGTCGTACTCGGGGGTGCGCAGGAACCTGACGATCCGCAGCTTGATCACGAAGTCGTCGATCAGCTCCTGGGCCCGGACCTCGTCGATGCGGCCCTCGTCCAGGTCCCGCTGGAGGTAGACGTCCAGGAAGGTCGAGGTGCGGCCCAGCGACATCGCGGCGCCGTTCTGCTCCTTCACGGCGGCCAGGAAGCCGAGGTAGAGCCACTGCACGGCCTCCTGCGCGGTGGCGGCCGGCCGGGACACGTCACAGTTGTACGACGCCGCCATCCGCGTCAGCTCACCCAACGCGCGGATCTGCTCGGCCAGTTCCTCGCGGTCGCGGATGACGTCCGGGGTGGAGGGCTGGGCGTCCAGCAGGGCGCGTTCGGCCCGCTTGGCCTCGATCAGCCGGTCGGTGCCGTAGAGCGCGACGCGCCGGTAGTCGCCGATGATCCGGCCCCGGCCGTAGGCGTCGGGCAGCCCGGTGATGATGCCGGCCTTGCGGGCGGCGCGCATCTGCGGGGTGTAGGCATCGAAGACGCCGTCGTTGTGGGTCTTGCGGTAGGTGCCGAAAACCTTGGTCACGAACGGGTCGGGTGCGTAGCCGTACGCCTTCAGCCCGTTCTCGACCATCCGCAGGCCGCCGTTCGGCATGATTGCCCGCTTCAGCGGGGCGTCGGTCTGCAGCCCGACGATCAGCTCACGTTCCCGGTCGATGTAGCCGGGCGCGTGCGCGGTGATCGTGGCAGGGGTGGCGGCGTCCACGTCGAGGATGCCCTTGCGGCGCTCCTCGGGGAACAGGGCGCTGACCTTGTGCCATACGCAGAGCGTGCGCTCGGTCGGGCCGGCCAGGAACTCGGGACCGCCCTCGTACGGCGTGTAGTTGGCCTGGATGAAGTCACGCACGTCGACACTCTCGCGCCACCGCGGTCCGGCGAAACCCCGCCAGGCCTCGGTGGGTGCGGCCACGTCCGGGTGGGGTGCCACGGTCATCTCTGCCTCCATCGTTCGCGACACCGCTCAGGGAAGGTCCCGTGGGCGGCTCCACCGACGATGCTCCTCGCCCGTCACCGCGGGAGGCAGGGCCTGCGGGAGCCCGTTGCCCTGCCGTCCGACCCCACCGTCGTAGGGACGTTCGGTCCCGGTGGTGAGAGGCGATGCGCGGGCGTCAGGCCGACAGGGGTACGCCGTACATGGTCCGGCCGCCGACGAGTTCACGCCCGGTGACCAGTTCGGGGTCGATACGGACGATGACCTCGTCGGGCGACGGGGCCCAGGAGCGTGGGGACATCCGCTCAAGGCGTTCCAGTTCCGGCCCGTCGGTCACGATCTCGGCCCGGCCGGTGACGACGAGACTCCAGCCGGCCTGCCGTGCCACGTCGACCGCGTCCGCCTCGAACGCGACGACCGCACCGTCGACCGCGCGGGCCGGCTCGGACGCCGCCGATGTGCGCAGCAGCACCGCTCCGTCCGTGTCAAGGCCGAAGTTGACCGGCACCACCGCGGGCAGGGCCTGCCGCGTGTAGACGAGCCGGCCCACGGGTGCTGTCGCCAGCATGCGCAGGCACTCGGCGCGACCGAGTTCGCGGAATCCGTCGTTGGGGTGCATGAGCCAGCCCTCCCTCGACCGGTGCATGGGTTCCGTCCATGCTGAGCCCGGCCGCCGCCGTGGGTGAGTGCCACCCGTCCCGCGCTGACCGGAGAGTGGCCCACGCGCGCATGCCGTTCACCGGGGGTCGAACGGCCCTTCCGGCCGTGCCCTGGATCCGGCTTTCCTCTGACCATGGCCGAAACCCTCGTCAGGGCGTGAAGAAGTGTCTTCCTGGGCAGATCACCCGCCCGCCCGAGCAGTCTCGCCGCCGACCGGCAGGGGTACGGTCCACTCCAGAAGCGTGCCGGAAGGGTCACGGCGAGCGACGTCGAAGGTACCGCCGAGTTCCTCGGCACGGCTACGCAGGTTCGCCAGCCCGCTGCGGCGAGTGACGGCCGGGTCGACGCCGCGTCCGTTGTCGGCGACGGTCAGCCGCAGCGTCCGGTCAAAGGCTTCGGCGGTGACCTCCACCGTCGTGGCCTCGGCATGCCGGGCCGCGTTGGTCAGGGCTTCGCGCAGGACCGCGAGGAGGTGGCCCGCGTGCGTGGCGGGCACGTCGGTGTCCAGCAGACCGGTCATGCGCAGAGCCGGGGCGAAGCCGAGGACCCGAGTGGCTTCGTCCGTGAGGCCGAGCAGCTCGGCGCGCAGTCCACCGGATCGCTCCTGCCGGCCGCGGTGCTGCAGGCCGAAGATGGTCGAGCGGATGATCTTGATCGTGTCGTCCAGGTCGTCCACGACCCGCTGGATGCGCTCGACAGCGGTGGGCTGGTCGCGCACGTGGCCGAGCACGGCTTGGAGCGTCAGTCCGTCCGCGAAGAGACGCTGGATGACCTGGTCGTGCATGTCGCGGGCGATGCGGTCGCGGTCACCGAGCAGCGTGAGCTGTTCGGATTCCCGACGGTGCTCGGCGATCTTCAGCACCAGGGCCGCCTGATCGGCAAAGGTGAGGACCATGTCGAAGGCCGCGTCACTGAAAGAGGGTCTGCCGGGCACATTGGCCACCAGCAGCACACCACGTACCCCCTCGCTGTCCCCTACGGGCACGAAAAAGGCAGGGCCCAGGCGCACCGCGGAGGCGCTGCCACCCGCTCCTCGGGGGTCGTCGCTGAGGGTCTCACTCGTGATCGGCTCTCCGGTGGTGAACACCTTCGCCGCCAGGGTGGTCGCCGGCAGCGCCAGGCCGAGCACCTCGTCGGCCCGCTCACCGGCCGCGGCCTCCACGATCAGATCCGAGCCGTCCCGCACGGGCCGGGCCAGGGTGACCAGGTCGCTCTCGGTCATCTGCCGGACCGTGTCGGCCAGGGACCGCAGGATCTCCTCGGGGGGCGTCCCCGACAACAGGGCACGGGTCATGTCCGCGCTGGCGGACAGGCGACGCTCGCGGTGGCGGCTGCCGTCGTACAGGCGGGCGTTGTCGATCGCCACGCCCGCGGCGGCGGCGAGGCTCTGCAGCACCACCTCGTCGTCGGCGTCGAAGGCCAGACCGCCACGCTTGTCCGTCAGATAGAGGTTGCCGAAGACCTTCCCGCGCACCTGCACGGGGGCGCCCAGGAACGTACGCATGGGCGGATGTCCCGGCGGGAAACCCACCGACGCCGGGTGCTCCCCGAGATGGTCCAGTCGCAGCGGCTGGGGTTCCCGGATCAGCAGGCCCAGAATGCCGCGCCCCTCGGGGTAGTGGCCGACCTTCGCGATCGCCGCCTCGTCCATGCCGACCGTGATGAACTGCCGGATCGTACCCTCTTCGCCCAGCACGCCCAGCGCGCCATAGGTGGCGTCCACCAGATCGACGGCCGACTGCACGATCCGTCGCAGCAGATCCTCCAGATCGAGGTCGCTGCCGATCGCCATCACGGCGTCCAGCAATGTGTGCATGCGGTCCCGCCCACCGCGGACCCGCTCCACGTGCTCCTGCAGCTCGCTCAGGAGCGCGTCCATCCGCAACGGCGATACCGCGCCGGAACGCTCGGCTCCGGACCGCTCGTCCGTGCCGGTGCCCTCGTCGTCTTCCCTGACCATGGGAGACAGCATGCCCGAACGGCCCTACCGGCAGACAGCCCGCCCTGCTAGGCGCAGGACTCAGCGGCAGACGACACCATCTCCCGGCCGGTGACCAGTTCCGGCTCGATGCGGATGAAGACCTCCTTCGACGCCGTCGCCCAGGAGACAGGGCCCGTGCGGGCCAGGTCTTCGTGCTCGGCGGGGTCGGTCACCACCGTGGCCGCGCCTGTGATGACCACGCTCCACCCTGACCGCCGGGCCGTGTCGACGTCATCGGCCTCGAAGGCGACCACTGCCCCGTCGACAGCGCGGACCAGGTCCGAAGCTTCGCAAGTGCGCACCACCACAGCACCATCGGCTTCGAGGCTGAAGCTGACCGGCGACACGGCAGGGAGGGCCTGGCGCGTGTAGACGATGCGACCGACGGGTGCCTTGGCCATCAGCCGCAGGCACTCGTGCCGCGCAAGTTCGCGGAAGCCGTCATCGGGGAACATCGGTCAGTCTGTCCTCAGCCATGGGGTGCGGCGGTACTTCGTTCTCTCACCTTGCGCCGGATGACGCCCGGGGATCAGGGCCCATGGGTCCCGACGGTGCCGGAGAGCGACCCTGAGGCAACCGGAAGCGCCGCCGGCTCACTACCTGCGGGGACCGGGACGAACGGACCAGGCGCGGCTGCGAGCAGGTCCGGATAGCCCCTCCATGACGGCCTGGTCGGCCCATGCCGCGGCTCGCTTCCGGCTGTCACCTTCATGGGCAGTGCGATGACGGCGCGAGGGAGGGTCATGAACGGCAACCGGCGTACCAAGAAGATGCTTTGGCGATGGCGGAACAATCCCCTACGGCGGCATGGCGACATCGTCGAGGCCTGGGTGGTACTGGCCATATGGGTGGTTGTCGCCGTGGGAGGCACCGTCGTCGGCCTGCTGACAACCCACTCGGCCAGTGAGGTGTTCACCCGGCAGCGACTGGAGCGACATCCCGTGCACGCCGTGCTCCTCACCGACGTACCTCGAAAGCCGACGGGGAGCTGGACCACGATCGACAAGATCTCCACGCGGGTACGGTGGACGGCGCCCGAAGGATCCGTCCACACCGACAAGGCCCTGGTGAATACCGGTCTCAAGGCCGGATCCAGGGTCCTGGTCTGGACGGACGACAGGGATCAGGTCGTCACGGAGCCCCCGAGTCCCTCCGATTCGGCCGTAGAAGCCGGTCTCCTGGCCACCGGGGCCGTACTGGCATTCGCCGGCCTCGCCCTCGGCGTTGGAGGCCTCGCCCGGTGGAAGCTCGAACGGCAACGCATCGAGCAGTGGGACAGGGAATGGGAACTTGTCGGCCCGCAGTGGGGCCACAAGACTGGATGACCCGCGTCGAATGACGGCTGTGAGCGGCTTCTCACTCTCAGGGTGAGTGTCTGTAGCGGGTGGCGACCGCGGTCGCGCGGTTGTGCAGGGAGGTGCGCAGCGATTGCGGGGCCAGCGCTTCCGCGTCCGTACTGAGCTGCCACAGCGCCCATTCGGCGTGTCGTGCATCTTGGAAGGTGACCTCCAGCCGCAACCAGCCGTCTGCGTCGGGGTCTTCTGCGCGGACGGCCAGCGCGGTGTCCAGCAGGTCCTCCCGCCGCGCCGGGTTGACCCGCACCAGCACGGTGATGTGGTCGCCGCCGGAGAGGAACTGCGCGGAGCGTTCCCGCCAGATCCGGTCCAGGTCAACCCGGTTCGGTCGCTGCGCCGCTTCGGGGAGTTCCTCGGCGGCCAACACCCGCGACAGCCGGTAGGTGCGGTCTGCGCCGGATCTTGTGGCCAGCAGGTATCCCCGGTCGCGTACGGTGACCAGGCCGATCGGGTCCACCGTGCGCCACTGCGGTGCCTGGCCCGTGGCCGCGTAGTGGATGCGCAGCTTGTGTCCGGCGAGCACCGCGCGCCGGATCTCGATCATTGTGGTGTCGGGTAACTCCGCGGTGGCCGGCCGGCGTGAGAGCAGGTCGGTCTCCGGGTCGACGAGAAATCGCTGGGTCGCGTCGCTCGCGGAGGCCCGGTGGCTTTCGGGCAGCGCGTCGACCACTTTGCGCATGGCCGAGGCGAGCGCCGAGCCGAGGCCGAACACCTGCTCGCCGCGCCCCGATCCGGCGGTCAGCAAGGCAAGGGCCTCGTCGTGGTTCAGTCCGGCGAGCTCGGTCCGGAAACCGGGCAACAAGGCGAAACCGCCGTGCCGCCCGCGTTCGGCGTAGACCGGGACACCGGCCGCGGACAGCGCCTCGATGTCGCGCAGCACGGTGCGGGTGGATACCTCCAGCTCGCGAGCCAGCTCGTCCGCAGTGAGCCGACCCCGGTGGCGCAGCAGCAGCACCAGCGAGAACAACCGGTCGGCGCGCATACGAAAACTGTAACGGAATACATGACTGAGGATGTCGTGATTTCTTGGGAGGCTCATGATCGCGACGTCCGAACCGGCGACGAGCGAGCCCACGGACGGACGTACTGCCAATGAATCGAATCGAGTTGGGGTGGCAATGGAACGAGCGGCGGTCAACCCGGTGCCGTGGTCGGTGGAGATGGGATTCAACCAGGGGGAGGTCGTCTCCGGACACACACGGACCCTGTACATCTCGGGGCAGACCGCGATGAGCGGCGACGGCAAGCCCCTGCATGACGATGACATGGCGGCTCAGTTGAAGCTGAGCATCGACAACGTGGAGGCCGTGCTCGGCGAGGCCGGCATGTCCTTCGCGAACCTCGTCCGGCTCAACGTCTACACGACCGACGTCGATCTGCTCTTCCAGCACTACGGCGTGCTGGCGGGGCGGTTGGGCGCCGCGGGGGTGGCGCCGACCACCACGATGCTCGAGGTGAAGCGACTGGCGATCCCCGGCCAGATGGTCGAGCTCGAGGGAACCGCCGTCGCGTGATGCGACCTCGGCTGGTCGTGCCGGTTCAACCGGCACGACCAGCCGGGCAGGTGAGTGATTTCCGCACCCTGACGACAGCGGCACTACCTCTACCCGCCGCGCACTGCGCGGCGGAGCTTGGTGAGACGCTCGTGCAGGATGCGTTCCCCGCCGTGCTGCGTGGGGCGGTAGTAATCCTTCCCCACCAGTTCGTCCGGCGGGTACTGCTGCTCCAGGACTCCGTCGGACGTGCGGTGGGGGTAGCGGTAGCCGACCGCGTTGCCCAGCTCCGCGGCGCCTGCGTAGCGTCCCTGTCGCAGGTGAGCGGGTACCTCACCGACGGCGCCCGCCCGGACGTCGGCCATGGCCTCGTCCATCCCGACGATCACCGAGTTCGACTTCGGCGCCAGGGCCAGATGCACGGTGGCCTGCGCCAGGGCGAGTCGGGCCTCGGGCATCCCGATCAGCTGGACCGTCTGCGCCGCGGCGACGGCGGCCTGCAGCGCTGTGGGGTCGGCCAGCCCGACGTCCTCACTGGCGTGCACCAACAGCCGCCGCGCGACGAACCGTGGGTCCTCCCCAGCCACGAGCATGCGTGCCAGGTAGTGCAGCGCGGCGTCGGGGTCCGAGCCGCGGATCGACTTGATGAACGCGCTGATGACGTCGTAGTGCTGGTCACCCTGCCGGTCGTAGCGCACGGTGGCCTGGGCGACGGCCCGCTCCACGGCCGGCACGTCGATCACCTTGCCACCCGTGTCAGCCACCCCGTCGGCACTCGCCTCCAGCGCGGTCAGCGCGCTACGGGCATCGCCGGCGGCAAGGCGCACCAGGGCGTCCTCGGCCTCGGCCGACAGCGAGACCGAACCGTCGAGGCCGCGCTGATCCGTCACCGCCCGCCGCAGCAGTTCGCGGACCTCGTCCTCGCTCAGGGACCGGAGCTGCAACACCAGCAACCGCGAGAGCAGCGGCGAGACCACCGAGAAGGACGGGTTCTCCGTGGTGGCAGCAACGAGCAGCACGAGCCTGTCCTCGACGGCTCCGAGCAACGCATCCTGCTGGGTCTTGGAGAAGCGGTGGACCTCGTCGATGAACAGCACGGTCTGCCGGTTGTGACGGTGGTGGCGGTGGCGTGCGTCGTTGATCACCTCGCGCAGTTCCTTGACTCCGCTGGACAGCGCCGAGAGGGCGACGAAGTACCGGGTGGCGCCGGTGGCGAGCAGACGCGCGATCGTGGTCTTGCCGGTGCCGGGCGGGCCGTAGAGCAGCACCGACGCCGCCTCCCCGCCCTCCACCAGCCGCCGCAGCGGCGCGCCGGGGCCCAGCAGGTGTGACTGCCCGACGACCTCGTCGAGCGCGCGCGGCCGCATCCGCACCGCCAACGGCGCGGTGGCCCGCACGGGTTCAGCGGGCGGGGTGTCGGACGCCGGCAACTCGAACAGCCCCTCCCCCTCGGCGGTCATCACTCCCCCCGTCCCTCGACACAGAGCACACCTTGGTGTCGGAGTCGGCTGCGCGTCCGATGTGCTCGGTCGCCTCGTCCTAACCCGGTCCGAATGATGGGTCGGTAACTCATGAAAAGGACCCTACGTCCTGTGGTTCTCGGCACTTACGCGTACAGCGTTCCCCGGGCGACGACGACGGCGGATCCCGCCACCTGGACCGACTCGATCCGTTGCGGCGTCCCCATGGCCCGGGCCCGCATCGTCGAAGGACGGCCGATCTCGACACCCTGCTGGATCTCGATCCACTCCCCGAAGGGAATCAGTCCGTGCCGGGCCAGGTGTACCGCGAGCGCACCAGCGGCCGAGCCGGTGGCCGCGTCCTCCACTACGCCATAGGCGGGCGAGAACATCCGCAGCCGCCATCGTGAGCCCGAACCGGCGAAGCAGTTGGCGGCCATGTCGGGCAGCCTGGCGAGAATCCTCTGGTCCGGCTCCAGACCTGAGAGCGCAGCCACGCTGTCGAGGCCGACGAACACGTGCCGCGGTCCGTTGCAGTAGACCTCGACCGGCAGGGTGCAGGCGGAGGCCGCCAGACCGAGACCGGCGAGCAATTCGTCGGCACGGTCGTAGAGTTCCCACGTCGGGACGGGTTGCCACATGCGAGCCGCGCCGACCGCGCCGTCGCCGGCCCGCTCGAGATCGAACGCCACGGTGCCCATGGCGGTCTCCATGCGGAGCGTCTCCGCCGCCTTCAACTCGCCGAGCACGATGGCAGTACCCAGGGTCGGATGCCCGGCGAACGGCAACTCGTTCACCGGGGTGAAGATGCGGACCCGCACATCACCGTCGCCTTCCGCGGGAAGGACGAAAACGGTCTCCGACAGGTGCATCTCCTGCGCGATCTGCTGCATGCGCTCGGGGGAAATGCGGGAGGAATCCACGAAGACCGCGGTCGGGTTTCCTTCCAGCGCGACGTCGGTGAAGACGTCGGCCACCACGTACTCATATGTACCCATGGGTTCCCGTTCTCGAAGTGGGGAGTCGGTGGACACGTGTCGGGTCAGTGGGTGTCGAACAGGGTCTGGTATCGAGCGACTGCCTTTTCTGTGGCGGCACGCTCGTCAGAAGTCGGGTTGAACGGATCTGCGGCAGGGGGCAGGGCACCGAGTTTGAGCAGCGCGGCCATGAGAAGCATGCGCGCTTTGGTGGCTGTGAGGTTGTTGCCCGAGATGAACGTCGGGTCGGTCCGGTACGCCATGCCTCCGGTGTTGCCGCGGCCGGTGCGGACCACCGGCATGCCGGCGAAGAGGGCGACGCTCAATGCCGCGTTCCTGGTCGGGTCGGCCATCCCGAACGGCGACATGCCTTCACATACGAAACCGGCCAGTGGCGCACCGGCGAGATTGGCGTTGATCCGTGCGAAGATCTCGACCTCGTCGTCGGCGGTGGGCGCACCGTCGGTGCCGGTCCGTGTTGCCGCATACCGGGTGTACTTGGTGATCGTGACGTGCGGCATGGCGGTGGGTACGAGTCCGTCGGCGTCCTTGGTCGAGACGTCGGCCAAGGACACGCCCGTGTCCAAGGTCCCGGTGACGCCGGGCACCCGCTCGGGGAGCACGGTGAGGCGTAGCTCCGAGCAATGTGTGTGGCGACGGACCGGGAGGTACGTGAGTTGAGGGGGGCCATAGCCACCCAGGTCGGCAACGACTCCTCCATGACCGCCGGTGACTTCGTAACCGCCCGGTCGGGCGTCGACCTTGGTCACGTCCCGGGCCGAGTAGACGAGTTCATCGACGATCACGCAGGCACCGACGCGGTCTTCGCCCCGCTCGTTCAGGGCGACACCCGACGCGATGTACTTCACGCCGTCCACCACGTTGCGGTCGCCGTCGGCGCTCAACGACTGGTGACGGCGTTGAGCCGCGTGTCCGACGAGTGGCACCGTCGTGTCGACCACCAGTCCGAGCCAGTACAGGGTCTCCTCGACAGTCGGACTCCCCTCGAGCCATTGGACGCCGGCGTACTTTCCCGTGGCGAGGACGGCCTGGACCTGGTTGGTCGCCTCGGCGAGGTTCGTCAGGCCGGGTTCGCTCTGCAGGTGGTAGGGGTAGTAGACGAAGAAGTCCTGCCCATGGCGCTCGGCATCGGGGTCTGCGGTGTATCCGCCCGACGGAGCAGCGCGGAAGAAGTCGAAGTCGGCGCTCGACCAGAGCTCGACGGGCGTGCCGTGGTCGGCAAGGCCGAACCGCTCGATCTCCTCGTAGAAGCGGCGAGCGTCGGGGTAGAACGTCTGCCGAGCGGCTCCCGGTGGTGCGAACGGTGTCGTCGAGGTTTCCTCCCAAGGGGATCCATTCGCCCGTCTGGCCATGTAAGGGAGGGGATAGAGACCGTCGGCGGGATCGAGTTCGACGACATACACCGGTGTGGCGTCGTCGAAAGGCTGCTCCTGGTGGAAGTTGCCGTCTTTGTCGAGCCAGCCGTCCGGAGGGGCGTACAAGCCGGCCGCATCTCGTTCGAGTGGATGCGCGCTGAACGCCTCGATGTAGACCGTCACAGGTGCTGCGAGCCGCTGAGGGCGCAGGACGTCGAAGTGAGAGGGGCGTAGCGGGAGACCGTGGCGTGTGCGTGCCTTGTTCGATGTGATCAGGTCTGGTGTGTTCAGAATCGTCGCCGTCGGCCCGGCGAACACCGCGATCCGCGGTCGCGGCGCGCCGGCCGGAAGAATGTCGCTTGTCACCATGGCCGCAGGTGCTCGATCGTGACGTGGTGCCGTTCGGTCAGCCGCTGGGCGACCAACGATCGGTGGCAGGCCTCGGGGTCGCGCTCGACACAGAAGAGCGCCGCGGTTCCGTCGCTCGGCAGCGCCGACACGATCGGCGCGAGGTCGGCGTGGTCGAGGATCTCGCTCGTGTAGCGGCGGGTGTACTCGGCAGCGAGTTCGCGGCGGGAGCGTTTGCCGACCCCGAGGCGGTCGTCCTCGGCGTACTGGAGCTGACGCAGCTCGGTGGTCGGGGCGAGTTCCCGGTGGTGTTCGTAGGCGATCCCGGCGTCGGCGAGGGCCGCCTGCAGCCGGCGTGAGTTCGCCCAGGCGTAGTCGGGTCCGCGGACGCCGCGGCGCTGACGTACGTCGAGCAGTAGACGAACGTTCGCCCGCTGTAGTTGTTGCAGGAAGGAATCGCCGTCGAAGCCATAGACGCCGATGGTTGCCATCGTGAGCACTGGAGATCTCCTCATCGAGATCGAGCGATCAGGGCGGTCGTCTCCATGGGCAACTCGGTGACCGCCCCGACGTCCAGGCCGGCCCGGTTCAGCAGCGCCGTGATCCCCTCAACGGTGCGGTGCCGGCCGCCGGTTGTCATCAGGAGGTGCAGATCCCACAGAGCGGGCAGCATGGTGGAGTTCTCGTCCTCGACGAAACGGTCGAGGATGAGCAGTCGCGACGAGGAGTCCGCCATGGCGCGGCGGCAGTTGTCGAAGACTTTGACGACCGCGTCGTCGTCCCAGCCGGCCAGCACTCGGCAGAGGATGTAGACGTCCCCGCCGGTCGGGACGCCTTCGAACATGTCGCCACCGACCAGGTCGACGCGGTCCAGTCCGATGGTGGCGGCCAGGTGCTCACGCGCCTTGGGCATCATGTGTTCGCGGTCGAAGAGCGTGCCTCTGGCATCCGGTGCGGCGCCGAGGATCGTGGCGAGCAGGTGTCCGCCCCCTCCACCCACGTCCACGACCATCTTGCCGCCGGAGAAGTCGAAGATCTCGGGTACTTGGTGGAAGAACATGCTTCCGGCGTTCATGGTGTGCTGGAATCGCCTGGCGGTGGCCGCATCCTGACCGAGATAGTCGTAGAACGACTGGCCGTAGGCGACCTCGAAACCCGAGCTTGCCGTACTGATGGCGTGGTGGGCGTGGCCCCAGGCGGAGTAGAACTCCTCGCCGTAGAGCAGGCACATGTCGCGTAGGGACTGAGGGCCGTCGAGCAGTGCCGCGCTCACATCGGTACTCCGGTAGCCGGCCGACTCGTTGCCCTCGAATACGCCCATGGCCACCAGAAGGCGCATCAGGCGGTGAATGCCCTCTTCATTCGCCCCGGTCGACTTGGCGAGTTCGACGGAGGTGGCCCGGCCGGCCTCGATATGGTCCGGCAGCCCCAGTTTGACGGCGGTGTAGAGTGCCTGCGCCCTCCATCCACCGGTGATGATGTCGACCACGTCTCGAGTGGCCTGCACGTCGACTGTCATTGAGACCTCTCCATTCGAAGACGGGATGTCCGCAGTAGGGCGTCTGACGGCCGTCGTGGTCGATCAGGACTGCCGCTGGGTGATGTTGACCATCCAGGTGATCCCGAACCGATCGACGAGCGTGCCGGCCTCGTCACCCCATGACTGCTTCTCCAGCGGCATCGTCACGGTGCCATCGACGGCCAGCTTCTCGAAGTAGTCGCGGAGCTTGGTGTCGTCTCCGCCGAGGTACAGCGCAACGTTGTTGCCCGGGTTGAAGGGCACCCGCTCCGGGACGTCCCACGCCATCACCCGGTACCCGTCCGCGGTGTCGAGCACGGCGTGCATGACCTTGTCGGCGTCGGGCATCTCCGACGAGCCGAAGTCCCCGAACGTGCCGATCTCCAGCTTGCCGCCGAGGACTTCCTGGTAGAACTCGATCGCCTGCCGTGCGTTCCCGTTGAAGGCGATGTACGGGTTGAGCCGAGATTCCATCCGATGTTCCTTGCTGTGGGTGCGAAAAACTTGAACCCGGCAGCGGGCAGGCCCTATGTAGGGATCCCGCCGCGGTTGACCTTCGGTACCTCGATCCCCAACGCACGCAGTTGCTGGAACGGGTTCATGAACTCGCGGTTCTGCTTGATCTTTCCGTTCTCGAGCAGGAACGAGTGTATGAAGTGGTTCCTGTAGTAGCCGGGCGGGTAGTCCGGGTAGAGAATCTGACCCTCTCCGTCACACTCGACCCAGAACCTGTTGGGGTCCTGTGTCTCGAAGATCTCCACGTTCTTCCATTCCCAGTCGGGGAACATGCGCAATGACCACTCGCCGTGCGCCTTGAGCTTCTCGTGCCCCTGGGAGGCGATCGGCTCACCGGTATCGCTCGTCCAGAGGCCGGCGCTGCCGTCCTCGGTGAAGAGCTGATACCGCGTCAATCGGTTCTCGCCCTTCCGGCTCATGTAATCCGCGACGACGGCACGGTGCCGGGCACGCAGGTCGAGGTCGGTCTCGAAGCCGCCAGGCCGAGTGTTGTCTGTTCCCATCTCGAACCCCTCAATCCGTGATGTGGGCGTGGATGTTGTCGCTCGTGATCGGTGCGTGCGGCTGGGCTGCCGACCGCTGCCTGCGACCGTCTCCGCTCGCAGGCAGCGGCGGCGATATCGGTCAGAGCCGGAGCTCGGGGCGGTAGATGTCCAACCAGGTACTCAGATCGAGTACGCGCTCCATCCCGTTGCGGACGTCGATGGGCATCGCACCCGAGTCCTGCCGCGTGATGTCCTGCAGCCAGCTGCGGTCGACCAGATCGAACACCGGGTCGTCGGTCGTGAGCAGTTCCTTGCACTGCTGCAGCAGCGCGCCGGTGTAGTGCGGATCCAGAGTCGCCGGGTAGGGAGCCTTCACCCGGCTCAGCACCGACTGGGGCAGCAGGTCGGCAGTTGCGGCGCGGAGCAGACTCTTCTCCCTGCCGTCGAAGGTCTTCAACGACCACGGGGTGTTGTAGACGTACTCGGTGAGCCGATGGTCGCAGAAGGGGACCCGGACCTCCAGTCCGACGGCCATGCTGATCCGGTCCTTGCGCTCCAGGAGCATGCGGACGAAGCGGGTCAGGTGGAGGTAGCACATCACCCGCATCCGCATCTCGTGGTCGCTCTCACCGTCGGCCCGCTCGACCTCGGCAACCGCGTCGGCGTAGCGGTCGCGAATGTAGGTGGGCAGGTCGAGGGCCGCGGTGATGTCGGCATTGAACCGGTCGGACACCTGGGCCCGCGCGCCGCTGACGAAGACGGCCATCCAGGGGAAGGTGTCCGCGGCCTGGACTTCCGGCTGGTGGAACCACCTGTACCCGCCGAAGACCTCGTCGGCGGACTCCCCGGACAGGGCGACCGTGGACTGCTCGCGGATGGCCTGGAACAGCAAGTAGAGCGAGGCATCCATGTCGCCGAGGCTGAGCGGACTGTCGCGCGCGGTGATGACCGCACGGCGCACCGCCGGGTCGGCGATCGCGGCATGGTCGAGCACGATGGTCTCGTGCTGCGCGCCGACGTGTGCGGCCACCTCCAGCGCGTAGGGGGCGTCCGACGTGGCGCGCAGCTCGTCAGCGACGAAATCGTCCTCCCGCCCGACGAAGTCCACCGCGAAGCTGCGCACCTTCTCCCCGGGCTCGCCGTGCTCCCCGGGCCTGCCGAGCTTGGCGGCGGCCAGCGCGGTGATCACACTGGAGTCCAGCCCGCCGGAAAGCAGGGTGCAGCGCGGCACGTCGGAGACCAGTTGCCGGCTCACGATGTCCTCGAGCAGGTCGCGCACGTGGGCGACCGTGGTCTTCCGGTCATCGGTGTGCGTACGGGTCGGCAGGGTCCAGTAGCGCCGCTCGCGCAGGCCGGCGCGGTCGACGGTGACCACGCCGCCCGGTACCACCTCGCGCATCCCGCACCACACCGCACTCCCCGGCGTCTGGGTGAAGCTGACCAGCTCACGCAGTCCGTCGAGGTCGACCGCGCGGTCCGCCAGCGGGTTGGCGAGGATCGCCTTCGGCTCGGCGCCGAACAGCACCCCGTCGTCGGTGCTGGAGAAATAGAGCGGCTTGACGCCCATCCGGTCGCGGATCATCACGAGCTTGTCGGTCCTGGCATCCCAGACGGCGAAGGCGTACATGCCGTTGAGGCGTTCGGCGACTGCCTCGCCCCACTCCAGGTAGCCGTGGAGCACCACCTCGGTATCACTGCGGGTCCGGAACCGGTGGCCACGACGGAGTAACTCGCTCCTGAGTTCGGTGAAGTTGTAGACCTCACCGCTGTAGGTGATCGCCACCGCGCCGTCGTCGGTGCGCACCTCCATGGGCTGGGTGCCGCCTTCGATGTCGATGACCGCCAGCCTTCGATGGCCGAGCGCCGCATGCCGGTCGACCCAGGTGCCTTCGGCGTCCGGTCCCCGGCAGGCCATGGTCGCTGTCATCGCGTCCAGCTCCGCGCGCTGCTGAGTCAGATCCCGATCGAACGAGACCCAGCCCGTGATTCCACACATCGACTTGCCTTTCTTCCTCTCGAATGCACTGCCCAGGGCACGGTCAGGGCTGGAGCCGGCCAGTACGCCAGCCGGAACCGTCACGCTCATAAAGCAGCCTCTGGTGCAACCGGTCCGGGTCGGCCTGCCAGAACTCGACCGCCGCGGGCTCCAGCAGATAGCCCAGCCAGCGGGCCGGGCGAGGCAGCGCCAAGCCGTCGCGACCCAGTTCCTCGGCCTGCTTCCGCAGCGCGTCCTCGTCCAGCAGCGGCGCGCTCTGATGCGAAGCCACCGACATCGGGTGCGCGCCGACCGGCCGGGCCGCCCACAGGGCGTCGGACTCCTCGTCGGGCAGCGGATGGGTCGGGCCGGTCACGCTCACCTGGCGGCCGGCCTCGCGCCAGTAGAGCACGCCTGATGCCCAGCCCGTCTCGGCCAGGTCCCGGCCCTTGCGGCTGTCGGCGTGGCTGGTGAACACCAGACCCGTATCGCGGACGGCGAGCACCTGCACGATCCGGTTGGAGGCGTGACCGCGGGCATCGGCGGAGGCCAGCGCCAGCGCCCCCGGCTCTCGGACGGCGTTCGCGACGGCGCTGTCGAACCAGGCCCGGAGCAGGCCCATCGGGTCGGCGGGCGGGGTGACGAACTCTTCGGCCGGCCGGGGTTGGGGCGATGCGCTCACGACGACTTCCCTGTCGGTTCGAAGGCCAGGCCGCGATCGACCAGCCGGCCGGAGTGGACACCTTCGACGATGGCCTCGATGTCGGTCATCATGCGGTCGGTCGGCGGGTATCCGATGAGCTCGGTGGCACGGTTCGGCGGCATCGGTGCCGTCAGGTCGGCTGTGGACTCCCACAGCATCACCGCGCCCCAGCGGTTGGTCTGCGGGTCGGAGATCCAGAACTTCAGCCGCAGCCCGTGAATCTGCGCCCACGGTTCCACGCCCTCGTCTCGCAGGTAGACGCGTAACGAGTCGATGGTCTGGTCGGACCCGGAGAGGTCCCACCAGGAGATGGTGGCTTTCATCCCTTCAGTGCCTCCTTGGTCTCCATCAGCGGCGCCAGCAGTTCACCCAGGACGCGCTCCCCGTCCTGGGTGAGCACCGATTCGAGGTGGAACTGCACCGAGCTGAAGTGCGGCCCGCGCAGGGCATGCACCTCGCCCGTGCCGGCGTCGAGGCTGACCTTCACCTCGCCAACGCCAGGACACTCCAACTGCTCAGCCCGTCCGCAGGCCACGTAGGAGTTGTAGAAGCCCACCCGTTCCCGCGAGCCGAACAGGTCGATCTCGCGCTGGGTGCCCTGGTTCGGGACCTCCCGGCGCCTCAGCCCGAGCCCGAGGTGCCGGCAGAGCAACTGATGGCTCAGGCACACAGCCAGGAAGGGGATGCGCCGGGCCAGCAAGTGCTCGATCGCCGAGGTGAGGTGAGCCATCCTGGGGTGGTCGGCCTCCCGCGGGTCGCCGGGTCCGGGGCCCAGTACGACGAGATCGTGGTCGTCGAAGCGGTGGGGTGCGTCGAAGCGGCTGAGTTGCACGGTCAGCCCGATGGCGCGCAGCTGGTGGGCCAGCATCGAGCTGAAGGTGTCCTCGGCATCGATGATCAGCGCCCGGCGGCCGGCCAGCACCGGATGCGGCTGCGCTCGCGCGTCTGCGTCGGTGAGCCAGAAGTTCGCGATCGTCGCGTTGCGCCTGCCCAGAGCTTCCTGGATCAGCGGGTGCTCGTCGAGCCGCTCGTCGGCGCCCAGCGCCGAGAGCAGGCCTGCGGCCTTGGTGCGGGTCTCGGCGACCTCGGTGTCGGGGTCGGAGTGCCGGACCAGGGTTGCGCCCACCCCGACCTCGACATGACCGCTGTCGTCGACGTCCGAGGTACTGATGTCGGCGGTGCGGATGAGGATGGCCGAGTCCAGGGTGCGCGCGCCCCCGGCGTCGCGGCCGATGAGGGCCGCGACGCCCCCGTAATACCCGCGGCCGCGCGGCTCGTAGCGGGCGATCACCCGGCAGGCGTTCTCGAGCGGGCTGCCGGTCACCGTGGGGGCGAACATTGTTTCCCGCAGGATGTCCCGGGGATCGAGGTCGCTGCGCCCCTCGATGATGTACTCGGTGTGCGCGAGCCACGCCATTTCCCGCAGGAACGGGCCCACCACCCGCCCACCGCCCTGGCAGACCCGGGCCATCATTTTCAGTTCCTCGTCCAGGACCATGTACAACTCGTCGGTCTCTTTGCCGTCGGTGAGGAAATCCATGACCTCCGACAGGACCGGTCCTGTCGGCGGGTAGCGGTAGGTGCCGCTGATCGGGGTCATCGCCGCGATCCCGTCCCGCAGGCTGACGTGGCGCTCCGGTGTGGCGCCGACGAAGGTCCGAGTGCCGGTGTGCACGAGGAAGGTCCAGTAGGCGCCGCTCTCCCGGGTGACCAACCGGCGGAACAGGCTCAGTGCGCTGCGCGTGGAGTACCCGGTGATCGTGGTGACGAACGAGCGCTTGATGACGAAGTTCGAGCCCTCTCCGGTGCCTATCTCGTTGTCGAGCACCGCGCGCACCGTGTCGGCGTAGGCGTCGTCCTCGGTGTCGAAACGCCCCCCGGTCAGGGTGATCGGCTCGTCCGGCAGGGATTTCAGCGCCTCGGACGTGGTGATCTGCCCTTGGCGGGTCACTGACATCGCGAGCAGCGGTGAGCCGTCCGCGGCGGCGGCGAAGCCGCGCTCGGTGATCTGCTGGTGGGGCACCAGGACCAGCGCTTCATGCCGGGCCTCGCCGGGCCGTCCGGCCAGATCGGCCACATCGGCCAGCGGGATGTCGGCGAGCCGGGCCGGGGTGCTGACCTGGCCCAGCAGGATCTCCACTCGGTCCGGGCCCAGCGTCTCGGGGCGGTGCAGCAGGGCGAAGGCGCCCGGATCGGGCCCCAGCACCTGCTGGAGTAACTGCGGCGAGTTCATTGGAAGACCTCCTCGGTGGTGGTGACCACCGCGCAGCGAGTGGCCGCGTAGTCGAGAGCCAGCCGGTGGTACTCGGCGGAGAAGTCGCCGGCGGCGTCGGCCACCAGAAACGGCTGGATGTCGTTGGTGAATGCCTCGAGGGCCGTCACCAGTACACCGACATGCGCGTACACCCCGCAGACGATCAGCTGGTCTCGGCCCTGGTCGCGCATCTGCGCCAGCAGGTCCGAGCGGAAGAACGCGCTGTAGCGCCACTTGGTGAGCACCTGGTCCGCCGGCCGGGGTGCGAGCTCCGAGACGATCTGACGGTCGATGGGGTCCACCTTCATCCCCGGACCCCAGAAGTCCTTCAGCAGGCCGCGTTCCTCATCCGTCATGCCACCGGGTTGCGCGGTGTAGAACACCGGGACCCCGAGCGCAGTACAGCGCTCCCGCAGCAGCACACAGTGGCGCACCAGCGGGTCACGCACCGACGAGGGAAACGGCGCGAGGAAATAGCGCTGCATGTCGTGCACGAGCAGCACCGCCCGGCGCGGGTCGAGGGTCCACTGCGCGGTGCTGACGGGCAGTTCTTCCGTCGTGGGCAATGGGTAGGCTGGAATCGGCGCTATGCCCGGCACGGTTCTCCCTCGGCCCGGTTCATCATCATCTGCGTCTGCCAGGCCGAGACCACCGATACTGCCTGGCGAGGGTTGAGGCGCGGGTCGCACAACGTCGTGTAGTTCTCGCCGATCCGGTCGGTGCCGCATCGGGCGTCGACGCATTCGGTCACGTCGTCGGGAGTGGTCTCCAGGTGTATCCCGCCCGGAATTCCGCCGGCTGTGCGAACGGCGACCTGGAAGGCCGTGACTTCCCGGACGATCGTCTCCACCATGCGGGTCTTGCGTCCCTCAGCGGTGGTCACCGTGTTGGCGTGCATGGGGTCGACCAGCCAGATCACCGGGTGTCCGGCGGCGCGCACGGCCTGGACCAACGGCGGCAGCAGATCCATGGTCGCGTCAGCACCCATCCGAGCGATCAAGGTAAGCCGGCCCGGCTCCCGTTCAGGGTCGAGCCGCGCGCACAGCCCGAGCAGCTCGGCGACCGTCATACGCGGTCCGACCTTGCACGCGACCGGGTTGACCACATCTGCCAACAGCGCGACGTGGGCTCCGTCGAGCTGGCGGGTTCGCTCGCCGACCCACGGCCAGTGGGTGGAAGTGAGCGCGACTCGGCCCTCCCGATCCCGGCGCAGCATCGGAATCTCGTAGTCGAGCAGCAGAGCCTCGTGGCTGGTCCACACCGCCGGATCGATGCGCGCCCGTGGCGTCGGGCTGAGGTTGGCCATGAGCTGGCTCGCCGCCCGGTAGCCCGCTAACAGGCGCCGGGGATCGTGCCGCCGTGCTTCCGGGTTCGGCTCCGGACCGTTCACCATGTGCCCGCGGTACACCGGAAGCTCGACGCCACCGACCCGCTCGGTGTGCGCCGACCGGGGCTTGGCGTACTGGCCTGCGATCCGGCCCACCCGCACCACCGGCTGATGAGTGATCGCGTTCATGACGCCGGCGAGCACGTTGAGGAGTCCCACCTTCCGCTCCACGTCGACTGCGGTGCATTCCGCGGGATCCTCCGCGCAGTCACCCGCCTGCACCACCTGTGCCTGCCCGGCGGCAACTCCGGCGAGCAACTCCCGGAGCCTGCCCAGCGATTCGGCCTCCACGAGCGGGGGAAGGGCCGCCAGTACATCCCGGACCTGCTCGACCTGTGCCGGGTCTCTCCATTGAGGCTGCTGCCGCACAACCGGGGCCTGTGAAACTTCGACCGAGGTGACGTTCAAGCTTTCTCCAATGGCCAATGAAAAAGCCCAATAAGGTGGCAGGGGTTGCCCCGAAACGCTTGATTTTGGGTACGGCGGAACAGACTCCCGTTCTAACGAGCAAAAGGAAGACGAGACCGCCGAGGCAGCCCTGTCAGTGGTGGTGCGAAAGCGCTGTTCCGCCGTGGGGCGGGTACGGGTTGTCCTGGACGTACAGCCACGTACCGTTCGGCTGCTCATGCACGGTGTCGCAGAAATTCCCACTGAAGCTCTCGCGGGTACCATCCGCGCGAGTCTGCTCCAGGGTGTATTTGCCCATGATGGACGCCGAGCGGCCGCGTACCGTGCCGTCCTTTGCGCGCTTCCCTCCCGCCAGGACAGTTTGGAGAGGGTTGACCGTGAGCACCGGATCCGACTTGAACCACTCGACGTAGAACGCCCTGATGTCCTCGCGGCCTCTGATGATCGACCCGTCGTAGTTGACGATCGCCGCTTCGGGCTCCTGGAGAGCGATGATTCCGTCCACGTCCTTGGCCTTGATCCTCTCGCCCAAGAGCTGCAGCAACTCGGCGGGGGTCTTGGCGGCGGCCGGCTTACCGCTGCGGTCCGCCGGGGTCGTGGTGGCAGTCGATTTACTCACGGCCGGCGCCGCATTCGACGTCTCGGCCAGGAAGAAGGTGGGGCCGACGATGCTCGCAGCCGTCAACACAATGGCGGTGGTAGCGATCGGCAGGGCACGCTTGATTCTACTCATGACATCTCCCCCAAACTGGAGATGGCAAGCAGGTGGACACAACGCGTCTGCGGCATTGGACTCTCGGGCCCACTCCTCGACGGAATACCCGCGATCCGTTCTTTACGGAATATCGCGATCCGCTCTCTGCGGAATACTGGGATCCGTTTTACCGAGGAATACCGTGATCCGTTTACTGGCGGGTGTGGTCGCACTCGCCCCCGTTTGCCATCCCGTCCCCGTGATGGCAGCTATATAACCGTCCGAAACTGTGGTCTGTCAACGCCAGGCAAAAATGCAGAGGGTGTGAATATGTGTCACGGCAGCTGCATTTCTTGATCGTTGACGTGTTCAGGCTGGTCAGTGGCGCGGTTTTAGGACGGTGACCGTGGAGGCAGTCGGGCGCCGATGTCAGTGCTGGGTGACACGATCCGGCCATGAGTGGCGAGTTTTTCAACTGGCATGAGTTCCTCGGACGTTGGCAGGCGGAGTGGGTTCCGCGCGCGGACCGGGACGGGAACGGCGGGCAGACCGTCGTCCCGCTGGGCAGGCCCGGGGCGGACGAGGCGGCCATCGCCGCGGCCGAGGAGCGGCTGGGGCGGCGGCTGCCGCCCTCGTACCGGGAGTTCCTGGCCGTGAGCGACGGGTGGCACGTGGACCAGATGGCCGGGGTCTATCAGCTCGGTGGCGCCGCGGACATCGACTGGTTCCGGGATCCGTACGACATGACCCCGCTGTACGAGGAGCACCTGGACGACGACCCTCGCGAGGAGGACGTCCTGCTGGCCGGGATGTGGCAACGGGCGCTACGGCTGGAGACGGACTCCGACATGTCGTACGCCCTGCTCGACCCGGGCGACAGCGACCAGGACGGCGAGTGGGCGCTGTACGTCTACAAGGGCTGGAGCGGTGAACTGCCGGACCGTTACCCGTCGTTCCGCGCGTACATGGAAGCCATGTACCGCGGCTTCCACGGCGACCGGGCGCAGAGACGCGACTTCGTGAACGCGACCACGCGCGCCCAGGACGCCCAGGTGGAGGAGGCCCGCCTGCTGGCCCTGCGCGGACGGTACGAGCAGGCCCTGCCCCTGCTGGAGGAGGCGCTGTCCTTCGGACGGCCACGGAGCGGCGTCCTGCTGAACCAGCTCCGGCATCTGCCGGCTCCGCGCGACTCCCGGGACTACGGAAACCTGGTGGCCGACCCGCGCTACCTGCCCGAGATTCTGCCCGTGGCGGCCATGACGCCGGCCCGCGGCGAATGGCGGCTGGGCGGGGACGACCACTGGCTCGGGATGATGACCGCCCGCGGGGCCGCCCGGAAGACCGCCGAGGCCGTACTGAGCGCGATGCGGGACGGCACCCACCGCTACGCGCCTCCGGGTCCATGGGGCCGGGCCGTCGCCGAGGCCCGGGAGTCGGCCCGCTGGGGGGCGACCGACGCCGCGTGGCGGGTGCTGCGGGACGCGCTCCCGTCCTGGGAGGCTCCCGGGCCCTTGCTGATCGCCCCGATCGGCCTGCTCGCCGATCCGGTCCTGGGTCCGCTGATCACCCCGGAGCGTGGGCGGGAGATCCTCGCGACACCGCGGGCCGGGGAGACGGGACCCGCTCCCGAGCCGGTGCCCGATCTCGACCCGCCGGGCCTCACCTGGCTGACGGAGCCCGCCGCGAACCGGCAGCCGTTCGACGGCTACCGCTGTGTCTGGGTCGAGGGGATCGACCCCGCCGGCCTGCCCGCCCTGATCGGCGAGGAAGGCGCCGAACTGAGCGCGCCCACGGATCCGCGCAAGGCGTCCTGGCAGGCACCCGAGCCCCACGAGCGGGAGGGTGTGGAACTCTGGGAGGACCGGGCCGTGGTCGCCGTCGGCCGCACCGCCGAAGGGTGGGCCTTCGCCTTCGACGGCCATTCCCACCGCCGCCTGAACAACCTGTTCCTGTCCCCCGCTCCGGCCGCCTCCTCGTCCGGCCGCGCGGTGGTGGTGTGGCGCGACCCGAGGCGCTCGACCCCGGGTGACCACCCGACTGCGTTCCACCTGTCGGTGGCCGAACAGGGCGAGGAGCTGTACGCGTTCACCGTGCGGGGCACGGAGACCGAGCGCTCCGGCGCGATACCCGAGGCTCTGGACCCCACACGGCTGTTCCGCCCCGAAGACACCGAACTGGACTGCGAACTGCGCGTGTTGGAGGCCCTGCACACCGAACTCGGGCTCTCGCTCCCCCGCTTCGCACTGACCCAAGGCAGGCTCGGCACCTTCACCACCCGGTCCTGGACCCGGGCGCCACGCACGGGCGAGGCGTTTGCCTACGCCTACATCGGCTTCGGGCGGCACCGGCGCTGAACACTCCGCGAGCGGGACACCCTTGTGCACCGTCGAGGACCTTCGGGAACCGCGCTCTGCAAGATCCCCTCTGACAGGGCGGCATGCCACCGTCGACGGGTCATCCCGCGATGTCCGGCCCGGTCGGGCGCCTCGGGAGTGTCCGTCGTGGTGGCCCCTCGGAGATTGGAGACACCCCCCATGCGTCTTTCCACCGCCCCCAGAACCGCGACCCGACGGATCGCCGCCGTCTCGATCGCCGCCGGCGCGGTGCTCGGCCTCGTCGGTACGTCCACCGGTACGGCCGGCGCGGCGACACCGACGCACCCCGGCCGGCCGGACAGTCCCATCATCGGCGGCACCGAGAAGCCCGTCGGCTCCTATCCGTTCATGGCGGCGCTACTGTCCAAGGGCCGGGGCAACCCGCTCGACCGGCAGTTCTGCGGCGGCAGCCTGCTGGACCCGTACGTCGTCATGACGGCCGCGCACTGCGTCGTCGACGAGCAGCCCAAGCAGCTCGAAACGGTCGTCGGCCGCACCGTACTGTCCAAGAAGAACCAGGGCCACCTGCGCAACGTCACCGACATCGTCGTCCACCCCCGCTACGCCAGGGGCCAGGAGGCGTACGACATCGCGTTCCTGATGCTGGACAAGCCCGTCACCGGTACCGCGCCGGTCAACCTGCCGACCGTGGGCACGGACGCGCTCATCCGCCCGGGCGCCAAGGCCACGGTCATCGGCTGGGGCAACACGGACACGGAAGTGCCGAACTATCCGGACCGCCTGCGAGCGGTGGACGTCCCGATCGTGTCCCACATCGAGTGCAAGGCGTCCTACTCGAGCTACGACAAGAAGGTCAACGTCTGTGCGGGCGTCGAGGGCAAGGACTCCTGCCAGGGTGACAGCGGCGGACCGATGTTCCGGAAGCTCCCGGGCCGCCGCGGGGTCTACCAGGTGGGCATCGTGTCGTACGGCGACGGCTGCGCGGCACAGGGCGCTCCGGGCGTTTATACGTACACCGGTTCGGCCAAGTTGTGGGACACGCTGGACGAGTCCGCCGCGGGCCGGAAGGTGAAGCAACTGCTCGGCCGCTGATCCGGTTCCCTTGAGCTGTGCGTTCCGTCAGGCGTATGGCGTGCCCCCGCGGGAATACCGCATCAGGCGCGCTCGCTGAGGGGGCGCACAGAGGGAGGGAGCGGACGCATGCGTGCGACCGTGCTGGATGTGGTGCGGGACGTCGTTGGCCAACACGCGCCACAGGAAAGGCAGTTGGTCGAGGACCTGGCGGATCTGGAGTACGGCCTCGTGATACGGCGGATGCGGCAGGCGTCCTCCGCCGGACGGGGCGACCCGCTGGGCTTCGGCCTCGACGACATCGCGAGCATGCTCACGCCGTGGGTACTGATGGTGGTCGACGAGGCGTGCCGCGCCGCCGTCGCGGACGGGACCGGGCGGCTGGTGAACCGGGCCACGACCGCCCTCGGACGGCTGCGACCGTCCGCCCGCCGCACAGCCGCTCCTCCCGAGGTGCCCGACCTCGACCGGGAGCAGTTGGCGTCGGTACGGCGGCGAGTGCGTGAGGAGGCGATCCGCCGCGGCCTCCCCGACACCGAGGCCGACGGCCTCGCGGACAGCGTGGTCGCACGGCTGGCCTTGGCGGGCACGGAAGATCCCCACGACGCCGAGTCCGGTGAGCCCGGCGGTTCGGGTGAGCCCGGTGAGCCCGGCGGTTCGGGTGAGCCCGGTGAGCCCGGTGAGTCGGGGGATGGTGGTGGTCGCCAGGAGAACGGAGAGGTCCGGTGAGCGGGGGCACGGAGGCGGCTGAGCCCCGCCGGGCCCCCGTGCCGTCGGCCCCCGACCCCGGCGCGCTGCCCGCCGGGACCACCCTGCGCTTCCTCGTCCTGGTCGTCGCGATGGCGGCGGCCACGCTCGAGATGCTGAGGGACATCCTGCGGCCGTACCCCGCCCAGAACGTCGAGTTCCTCTGCGAGTTCGCGGCGGGCTACGACCCGGGCGGCAATCTCATCGACAACGTGACACGGAGCAACGCCCAGGCAGCGGCGATCAAGGAGTGCGCCAAGGGCGCCCCCGTGACGCCGGACTGGTACGGCCTGGCCGGCAGCGTCGTCGTCCTGCTGGCGGCCACCGCGGTGTACCTGCTGCTGCCGCGCTGGAAGCGGCGGCGGCGCGGTCTGGTGCCGCTGCACGGCCGGGACCCGCAGGGTGAGGTCCGAGCCGAGATCGCCCGGCTGGCCGGGGTCGCCGGGGTGCGCACCCTGCCCGCCCTCGTGGTCGACCTGACCGCCCTCGATGCCGGCGCGGTGGTGTTCGGCCGTGCGGGCAGGCGCACCCTCTGCCTCAACAACGACCTGCTGCACGTCCGCCGCTCCCAGCCGGCCCGTTTCCATGCCGTGGTCCTGCACGAACTGGCCCACCTGCGCCACCGGGACGTGGACATCGCCTACGCCGTGACGGCACTCTGGCGGGCCTTCCTCACCCTGGCCGCCGTCCCGTTCACCCTCGTGGTCGGCGGGACCCTCGTCGCGGCGCACTTCGGCTGGTTCATGGGCGCCGACGCCGTCTTCTGGCCCGCCGCCCGACCGTACCTGGTCAGGGAGATCGCGACCGCCGCGTTCCTGTTCCTGCTGGTCGTCCTGGCCCGCGCCGACACCCTGCGCCACCGCGAGTTGTACGCCGACCGGGGGGCCGTGGCCCTGGGTGCCGACCCCGACGTCTGGCGGTCGCGGGCCGAGGCCGCCGTGACACAGGGCCGCCCGGCCCGGGGCGTCTCGGCGTTGTGGCGCAGTCACCCCTCCTGGGAGGAGCGGTGCCGCGTACTCGGGGATCCGGCGGGCCTGTTCGCGCTGACGGGCGTGCCGTTGTTCCTGCTCGGCGCGGTGACCCTGGTCACCGGGAACGCGCTGAGCAACCTGTGGGGAACCCGTCCGGCCGCCTGGGTCATCGGGGGTCTGGCGGCGGCCCTCCTGACGGTCTCGGTCTGGCGTGCGGCCCTGTACGCCGCGCACCGGGACGCCCCCGGCCCCTCGGGTGTGCGGGCCGGCCTGGCTCTCGGACTCGGCCTGGTCTGCGGGGAGCTGCTGTCCGGGGCGGGCATCGGCCCCGGCTGGTGGCCCGCGCACCTGGAGCCACTGCTCTTCCCTTTCCTCGGCGCCGTGGTCTACGTCTGCTGGCTGGCCCAGTGCGCCCGGCTGCGCCTGCGGGACATGCCGGGCACCCTGCCCGCGCTGCGCGGGGCGGTGCTCGTCGCGGCCGTCGCGGGGTGTGTCGTGGCGGCGGCGGGTCTCGGCTGGTGGCTGGGCGAGGGCCAGTTGTGGCTGGCCGGGGACCTGTACCACGCGGGCGGTATGGAGCAGCACATCCGTCAGCTCTTCCCCGGCCCCTGGAACCAGGTCGAGCAGTACGCGACGGTCCTGCCCTGGATCTCCTCGGCTCTCGTGAGCGCGAGCGTCGCGGGCTCGGCCCCCTTGATCGCAGCGGCCGCGGTGGTGCTGTGGGTCTATCCGGCCGCGCTGCTGCTCAGGCGGCCACGGGCGACGGGGCTGCCGTCCACGGTCCTCGCCGGACTGGCCGGCGGTGTGTTCGGCGTCGCCGCCGTGGCGGTGGTGATGGCGTACGTCCACTCCTGGCGCCCTCCGCTCGACGGGCGAGGCGTCGCCTTCGGAGTCGTCTACATGTGGTGGCGGACCGTCGCCCTGTGGACCGGCGCGGCCGTGACGGCGGCCGTCGTCGCCGCGACCACCCGAACCCACCGGCTGCCCCGCGCCCTCGCCGCCGCGGGAATCGCCCAGATCACGGCGCTGGCAGGGCAGTTCCTGCTCCAGTCCGCCGACGGCTGTCTGGGCCCGCTGCGGGTCATGGGCAACACCTGCCACTGGCTGCCCGACGCCTCGTGGTCGTTGACCGAACTCCTGGTACAGACGGCCGCGCCGGCGATGTTCGGCGCCGCCCTGATCGCCTCCCCCCTGGCCCGGCTCCCCCGCGCCGAAAGACCTTCGGCGCCCGCCGAAGCCGTACGGCGGTCCTGGCCGATCCGGATCGCCGTGGCGGCCGTCACGGTCCTGGCCGTCATGTCGTCCGTCGTCGCCGTACGTTCGGTGACGGGCGACGGCACGGCCCTGGCCGTTCCCAACCGTCCCTCGGCCGCCGACAGCAACGAAAGGGTGGGCAGCTTCCAGTTACTGGCCTGGTTCAAGATGAGCGGCCAGGCCGACATGGTTGCCCTGGCCTCTCGCTACACGGACCTCGCCAAGTGGCTCAAGGAGTCGACCGACGCCGAGACCGGTGCCGTCGACGGCACAACCCTGCGTCCCGTCTGCACCGGCCTCACCCGCGACACGGCCACCGCCCAGCATCATCTGGGCGTACCCGACCCCCAGCTGGGCCGCGCATGGTCCACTCTGCTGATCAAGAGCCGGGACGCGGCCCGCGAGTGCACGTCCGTGCTCGACTCGCAGACGGACGACGTGCAGCGCAACACGAGGATGCTGGAGCAGCTGTTCGACGCCTACAAAGAGGCAGGCAAGGTCCTCTCACCCCTGACGGACCGCGTCACCACCGCGCTGGAGCAGTGGCCGCAGTGGAAGGGGGCCCGAAACCGCTGACGCCGACACGTACGGTCATGGTGTTGAACTCCTCCGCGCTCAGGGGTACGCAGACGGCATGGCCGGTAAGAAGGCGGCGAAGCTGCCGCGCGAGGTGTACGAGAAGGAACTGCTGCGTCTGCAGACGGAGCTGGTCAAGGTCCAGGAGTGGGTGCGGGCGGAGGGCGCCCGCCTGGTCGTGGTCTTCGAGGGGCGGGACGCGGCGGGCAAGGGCAGCACCATCAAGCGGGTCACCGAATACCTCAACCCGCGGGTGGCACGGATCGCGGCGCTGCCCAAGCCCACTGAGCGCGAGCGCACCCAGTGGTACTTCCAGCGGTACGTCGAGCACCTTCCCGCTGCCGGGGAGATCGTGCTGTTCGACCGCAGCTGGTACAACCGGGCCGGGGTCGAGCACGTGATGGGTTTCTGCACCAAGGAGGAGCACCAGCTCTTCCTGCGCCAGTGCCCGATCTTCGAGCGGATGCTGGTGGAGGACGGGATCCTGCTGCGCAAGTACTGGTTCTCGGTGAGCGACACCGAGCAGCAGGAGCGTTTCCGGCGCCGGCTGGACGATCCTCTGCGGCGCTGGAAGCTGTCGCCTATGGACCTGGATTCGATCACCCGCTGGGAGGCGTACTCGCGGGCCAAGGACGAGATGCTGGTGCACACCGACATCCGCGAGGCGCCGTGGTACGTCGTGGAGAGCGACGACAAGCGGCGGGCGCGGCTGAACATGATCGCCCATCTGCTGGGCTCCCTGCCGTACCACGAGGTGCCGCCCCCGGTGCTGGAACTCCCGGACCGGCCGCCGTCCACCGGCTACGAGCGACCCCCGCGCGATCTGCAGACCTACGTCCCCGACCACGCGGCGGGCCTCTGAGCGGGTGCGCGTCTCGGTGATGCACGACGGGCCGCCGAGCTGTGCTAGGGTTTCGGAGTTGCAGTTGTGGTACCCATGAACCTATGTGCGCCTGACGGATAATGTTTTTCCTCGGGCGCTTATTTGTTTTTCCGGCTTCTCCGGATGGGGCCTCTGCCTACTGAAGGAGAAGGTCATGGCACAGGGAACCGTGAAGTGGTTCAACTCTGAAAAGGGTTTCGGCTTCATCGCGCAGGACGGCGGCGGTCCGGACGTCTTCGCCCACTACTCGAACATCGCGACCCAGGGCTTCCGTGAGCTCCAGGAGGGCCAGCGGGTCTCGTTCGACGTCACGCAGGGCCAGAAGGGCCCGCAGGCGGAGAACATCGTCCCCGCCTGATCACCGGACGCGTATCCGCTCACCGGGGTCCGCACCGTCATGGTGCGGACCTCGGTTTGTGCTGTTTCCAGGAAGGCAGATAACCGCATGTCCCGCAGGTCCCAGAAGCCGAACCGGCGCACCTCGTCGCCCCGACCGTCCGCGTCGTCGCCGAGGGAATTCCGGCTTCCGGAAAGCACGACACCCGCGCTTCCCGCCGTCGAGGACTTCGCCGGCCTGGACATGCCCGCGGCGCTGCTGAAGACCCTCACCGTGCAGGGCGTGACCGCCCCTTTCCCCATCCAGGCCGCCACGCTGCCGAACTCGCTCGCAGGCCGTGACCTGCTGGGACGCGGACGCACCGGCTCCGGCAAGACCCTCGCGTTCGGGCTCGCGCTGCTGGCCCGCACCGCCGGACTGCGTGCGGAGCCCAAGGCACCCCTCGCCCTCGTGCTGGTACCCACGCGTGAACTCGCCCAGCAGGTGGCGGACGCGCTGACCCCCTACGCGACGGCGGTCAACCTCCGGCTGGCCACCGTGGTCGGCGGGCTGTCCATCACCAAGCAGGCCGGTGCGCTCCGGCGCGGTGCCGAGGTGCTCGTGGCGACGCCCGGCAGGCTCAACGACCTCGTGGAACGCGGGGACTGCGTGCTCGGCCAGGTACGCATCACGGTGCTGGACGAAGCCGACCAGATGACCGACATGGGCTTCCTGCCGCAGATCACCAAGCTGATCCAGCAGGTGCGGCCCGACGGACAGCGCATGCTGTTCTCGGCCACCCTGGACCAGAACATCGACCGCCTGGTGCAACGGTTCCTGACCGACCCCGTGGTGCATTCCGTGGACCCGTCCGCGGGTGCGGTGACCACCATGGAGCACCACGTGCTCCACGTCCTGGACGAGACCGACAAGAAGGCCGTCACCACGCGTATCGCGGCCCGTGACGGACGGGTCATCCTCTTCCTCGACACCAAGAGGTCCGCCGACCGGCTCGCCAAGCGGCTGCTGGCCGTCGGTGTCCGCGCGGCGGCACTGCACGGCGGCCGCTCCCAGCCCCAGCGCAATCGCACCCTGGAACAGTTCAAGAACGGCCAGGTCACCGCCCTGGTGGCGACGAACGTCGCGGCCCGGGGCATACACGTCGACGACCTCGACCTCGTGGTGAACGTCGATCCCCCCACCGACCACAAGGACTACCTCCACCGGGGCGGCCGCACGGCCCGTGCCGGCGGTTCCGGAAGCGTGGTCACGCTGGTCCTGCCCGACCAGAAGCGGGACGTCACCCGGCTCATGTCGGATGCGGGCATCCGGCCCCGGACGGCCCGCATCACGTCGAGCGACGCGGCGCTGGCCACCATCACCGGCGCCCGTGAGCCGTCCGGCGTGGCCGTCACCATCGAGGTCCCCCAGCCGGCGGCACCGGCGGCGTCCCGCCCGGACCGCAGGACCGATGCCAAGCCCGGCGCGCGATCGGGCCGCCGACGCCGCAGCGGCGGCGGGGCCAAGGCGCCGACAGGTGCTGCCACCGGGACCGGGGGCCGGGGCTCCGACCGCCGGGCGGGATCGGGCGGTGCCGCCGGCGCGGGCGACCGCAGCTCAGAGCGCCGGTCCGCGGCCGGTGCGGCGACCGGTGCCGCCTCCGGCAAGGTCGTCCGCGGATCCGGCCGACGTGCGGCGGCCGGCGCAGCCACGGGTGGCGCGGCCGGGACCGGAGGCCGCAGCTCCGACCGCCGAGGCGGCCGCCGCACCTCTGCCACCTGATTCAGACCAGTTCGGGTTGTGGGTCCCGTTGCGCCGCCGGCGCGGCCTTCGGTTCCCACAGTCTGGTGGTTCGCACGTAGCCGTAGATCACTGAGCCCATCGCCAGAACGAGAAGTGGTCCGAACAGGTACGGATGCTCGGCCATGTCCGTCGGCAGGTAGCGATAGGACAGCAGGAGCGCAGCGAAGACCGTTGTGCCGTACGCGACCAGCTGGGTTGCCGACCGGTCCCAGCCATGGTCGAGCGCGCGCAGAGCTGCCTCGATCGTGAGCGTGAACACCACGCCGGCGATGAGGTCCACGCCGTAGTGGTAGCCGAAGCCCAGCGTTGCGGTGAGCGTGGCGATCAGCCAGAACGCACCTGCGAACCGCAGAATGCGCGGGCCCTTGCGGGAATGGATGAAGATCGCGGTGGCCCACGCCGTGTGCAGGCTGGGCATGCAGTTGCGAGGGGTGATCGAGTCGTACGGCACCGGGTGCGGGGTACTGATCGGCGGTGGCGTGTCCGGCCACAGGTTGGCCACCGCCCACTGCACGCCGCCGGTGCCGGAGGCGCCTGGGCCGTAGGCGAAGACCGGTCCGACCACCGGAAAGAGCATGTAGATGCCCGGACCGAGGAGGCCGATCACCAGAAAGGTGCGCAGCAGATGATGGCGCGGGAAGCGGCGCTCGGCCGCCACGTTGCGCAGCTGGTACAGCGCGACGACGACCGCGGCCACCGCAAGCTGGGCGTAGACCAAGTCGAGTAGATGGGTGCCGATCGGGTCGGTGGCCCTGACCATCCGGCCCACCAGCCACGACGGGTTGCCCAGCGCGTGATCGGCGGCTGCCACATACGGGTCGAGCACCAGGGGGCGGGTCTTCGCCGTGATGAGCAGCCAGGTGTCGCCGGTCTTGCGGGCGGCCACCAGCAGCAGGCCCAGCCCGACACCCTTCAGCAGCAGGACACGGTCCCGGCCGGTGCGGCGCGTGACAGCGATGACCGCACAGCCCAACATCACCCACAACGCGCCGCTGCCGAAGAAATGGCCGTCGGGCGTCCTGGCGCCGACCGCCCACCGCGCCAGGAAGAAGACGACGTCGATGCTGATCGCGACACCGGCCGCGATGAACCGTTGCCGCCAGGTGAGCACCACCATCATCAACGCCAAACCGGCATACAGCGGCCCCGCCTTGGGGGCGAATATCACCCCTTTCACCTGGTTGGTGATCGGCCCCGGCAGGCCATAGCGACGTGCGGCGATCTCCAGCGCGACGAGGAGTCCGAGGGCCGCCACACCCGCCGCGGCCCACAGCATCGACCGCGGTTGACGCCATGCGGCGAACATGGTTCTGCCGTCTATTCGCGAGAGTGCCCGCGAGACTCTAGGTATCAATTGTTCGGCCGATTGTTAGATGTTGGTCATGCAGTGTCGAGAGCCGATCATGCCATCGGAGCTGCGCCGGTGGCTGCGCCGCCCCGGCCTGAATCTGGCCTCTCTCGGACTCGCCGCACCCACCTGCTGCGAAGCGGGTCCCACCGATCATTTACAGGCAGAAGGCCGCCCACGGCTGGGATTTCATCAACTGGTGGTGTAGATAAGTCAGTTGTTGCGTCTCCTGGATCGCAACAGGCGGTGATCGTGGTGGCTTGGATGCTCTTCCTGCGATCGCCGACCCCCCTCATGCACAGCGAAAGGCACATGTATGGCGAACAACCGCAGGATGCGCTATAGCGGACGCGCGCTGGCGCTCTCGGCGGCTGCCCTGGGCATGGTCGCGGCGATGGCCGCCCCGGCCTCGGCCGACGACCAGCCCACCCGGGCACAGCTCATAGCCGACTGCGACTCGGGGCTGGGGAAGTGCACCTTCAACGAGCCGCAGTTGGGCGAGGCGTACCTCGGAGACTTCCACCGGGTCTCCGACTCGCTCTACAACTGCAGCACCTCGGCTGCCACCCAGTCGATGACCTGGTCCGACACGGTCGGTTCCACGGACTCGGCGGGCGTGTCCGTGACCGTCGGCGGCAAGATCGCGGACATCATCGATCTCAGCGTGACGGCGACCTACAGCCACACCTGGTCGAGCTCGCACTCGGAATCCAGCTCCATCAACATGACGGTGAAGCCGGGTGAAGTCGGCTGGATCTCGCGTGCGCAGGTCATGCAGACCGTCTCCGGTACGTGGCAGACCCATTACGACGACCGGAAATGGGGCCATTACTTCTGGTTCGTCCCCGATGTCGTCACCGGGCCTGCCCCGAACGGAACGGACGGCCAGAGCAACGCGGTGGTCGTCAAGTCCCGGAAGATGACCGCGAAGGAGAAGCAGTCCTGCTCCAGCCGCTCCGGTAAGGCCAAGACGTTCGTCGTCCAGGGCTGATCCGGCGATTTTGAAAGCGGGGCCGGCCCGGACGACCGTGCATGCCGGGCAGCATGCACCACATACGCGTCGTCCGGGCCGGCACCCGCGGATCAGGTGGGGCGGCGGTGCGTCAGTTGACGTTGACCGCGCTCCAGGCGGCGGCCACGGTGGCGTACTCGGGGCTGGTGGCGCCGTAGAGGTCCTTCGCCGCGTTCAGGGTCGCGGCGCGGGCGCCCTTGTAGTCCGTGGTGGAGGTCATGTAGACGGTCAGCGCCCGGTACCAGATGGCGGAGGCCTTCTTGTTGCCGATGCCGGTGACGGTGGAACCGTTGTACGTCGGGCTGTTGTAGGTGATGCCGTTGATCGTCTTGGTGCCGCTGCCCTCGCTGGCGAGGTAGAACCAGTGGTTGCCGACGCCCGAGGAGTTGTGCACGTCGAGCCGGCCGACGGACTTCGACCAGTAGTCGGCGGAGCGGCCGTCCAGGGACGGCTTGTCGAAGCGGCGCAGCCACGGCGGGGTGGACTGGTCGCTGAAGAGGTAGTCGGGGGTGTCGAGCGGGTTGTTGGCGTACCACTCGACCATGGTGCCGAGGATGTCGCTGGTGGCCTCGTTCAGGCCGCCGGACTCACCGCTGTAGCGCAGGTTGGCGGTGGCCGAGGTGACGCCGTGGGTCATCTCGTGACCCATGGTGTCGAGGTCGACCTGCTCGGGGTCGGTGGTGCCGTTGCCGTCGCCGGTCATCATGCAGAAGCAGGCGTCCGACCACTGGGCGTTGTCCCAGTTGGTGCCGACGTGGACGAAGACGGTGGCACCGCGGCCGTCGTTCTTGATGCCGTTGCGGCCGAAGGTCGCCTTGTAGTAGTCGAAGGTCTCCGCGGTGTTGGCGTGCGCGTCGACGGCGGCGGTGGCACGGTCGGTGGAGAACTTCCTGCCGTCGCCCCAGATGTTGTCGGCGTCGGTGAACAGGGTGCCGGAGGTGCTCTTCAGGGACGAGGACGAGATGTTGTGCGCGTCCTTGGTGATGTGGCCGCGCACCGGGTCGATCAGGGCGAAGGTGCCGTCGGCCTGCTGGGTGGTGTCGATGCCGACGTCACCGGTGTACTCGGAGTGGCCGGTGCCGGTCGCCTCGCGCTCGACGTCGTAGTTCTCGATCGCGGCGCCGGTGGTGGCGTCGGTGACGAAGACCTCGCCGTGCGGCTGGCCCTTGTCGCCCAGGCCCTGCACGGTGGTGCGCCAGGCCAGCCGGGGGGTGCCGTCGGCGGCCCACACGATCAGCTCGGGGGCGGACTTGGCGTTGCGCACCAGCCCGTGCGAGCGCTTCAGGGCGCCGGCCGCGGCGCCCCTCGCGTCGACGGCGGGAGTGACGGACTTGAGTGCCACCTTGTGGGCCTTGGCGCGGGTGGATCCCTTGAGCGAGCCGTCGGCCTTCTGGTGGACGACGAAGTCGCCGCCGACGACGGTCAGGCCGTGGTAGGTCCGTTCGAAGCGGACGTGCTGGGTGCCGTCGGCGTCGATCACGACGTCCTTGACGTGGAGTCTTTGGCCCGCGCCGAGACCGAAGGTGTCGGCGTGCCGGGTCACGTTCGCCTTGGCCTGGGATATCGCTGTGTCGCGGACGGAAATTCCGCCTCGCACCGCGTTGGTCTGCGAGTGCGCGGGTACGGCCATCGCACCCGTGGTGATGACGCCGGCTGCGACCATCGCGGAAAGGGCAATGAGGGGACGGGGCATGACGGGGTGATTCCTTCGCTCGTCGTGGGGTGACGACGCCTTCGGACGTTCGCTCGTCGTGGGGTGACGACGTCCTTGGACGTTGACGCGAAGTGTTCACCAGGTGACATGTTCCTGACGTGACTCCATCTGGGATACAACCCCGGAGCTATAGGGCAGCGGGAACCGTGGCCCGGCCGGTCACGTACCCTCGCCGAGGGCGAATTCCTCTCCCCCGTCCTGCCACCAGGCCAGGTACTGCGGCCGCTGTCGCACCAGCGACAGATAGGCGGCCAGCACACGCTCGCCGGCCGCGTCGGCGAGTTCGGCAGGCACCGATTCCGTGTTCCAGGCCAGCAGCAGCCGCCGGTGGAACGGGACGTCCACCAGCGGCCGTTGCACGGTGCCCTGGGCGGGGACGTCGGCGGTCGGCCACACCCCGCAGACGGCGCGGCGGCCGGCGACCAGGATCTGCGCCACGGACAGATCCGGCGTCACATGGGCGATGCGCGGAGTGAATCCCGCTGCCCTACAGGTGAGATGAAGGTACGCGTGCACACCGCTCTCGTCGGCCTCCGGCATGACCCACTCCTCGCCGGCCAGCTCATGAAGACTCACCCTCTCCTGGCGTGCCAGCGGGTGGTCCTCGGCGAGCAGGACGAAGACCGGCTCACGGAGCAGTGTGCGGGTAGCCACCGACTCGCCGACCGGAAGCGGGAAGCCGGGGAACTCGCCGAACACCGCGATGTCGCATTTGGACTGGCTCAGGGACTTCACCAGGGTATGCACGGAACGGCGGGCATCTATGGTGAGCCGGCGCTCCGGGACGAGTTCGAAGAGGGCGGAGACCAGCAGGGACACCAGGGGGCCGGCGGTTCCGCCCGCCCTCAGCGGCGCGGCGGCCTTTCTGTCCGCCTCGGCCGCCGATCGCGCGTACTCGCGCAGCCGGTCGAAGCCGACGACGAGGTCACGGGCGCAGCGCAGGACGTACTGTCCGTTCTCGGTCGGTTTCACCCCGTCGGCGCTGCGGATGAAGAGCGGGCCGCCCAGCTCGTGTTCGATCCGTTTCAGCTGAGCGCTCGTGGCCGGCTGGGACAGCTGCAGCCGTGCGGCGGCCCTGCGGATGCTGCCGGCCTCGGCGACGGTGAGCAGGATACGGAGGTGCCGGAACTCGAGGTGCATGAACTTCCCCGCTCAGCGCGGGGGAACCCCTGCACCCCCGTGACCAGCAGAACCAACTGCCCGACGGCATGGTGACCAAGAGTCTGACGGACCCGCGAGGGCGGCAACCATGGGTTGGTAAAACATTCGTGCGAACGCTAGGACGCTGCACCGGCATAACGGTTCCGGCCCGCCGATATCGGCATGACTCACCGGGCTGCCCTTGCCCCTGACAGGCCGTCGGGCATCCTGAGGGACGGACAACGGCTGTGGAGTCGATCCGGCGGTCACTGGACGCAGCGGTCTGGCCAACCTCCGCAAGCGCGCGAAGGATAGCGGTGGCACGGTCGTCGAGTGGGTCGTCCCGTTCTCTCCAACAGGCTGACCGGAGCCTCGGATCGTAGCGGTCCGCCCGGCGGCAGAGGTTGCGCCGGGCGGACGGTGGGACGGGGACGGTGATGTCAGGTCAGGCGGAACGCTGCGGCATGCGGGTGGCGACTCGGGCGCGTACCGTGTCGATGGCCTCCCACTGTTCGGTGTCCAGGAGCGCCAGTGCGGCGGGGAAGACGCCGTCCTACTCCTTGAGGATGTGGTCCCGCAGGAGATCGAGTGCCTCGATCAGCCGTCCGGGCCAGTCCGGGTCGGTCAGGAACGGTCCATCCGCTTCGCCCAGCACTGCCTCGATGCGCCGGTGCTCGTCCTCCAGCGCGGCGATCTTCTCGGGGAAGTCGGCGGCCATCGCCGGGAACAGTCCGTGCTCCTCCACCTGGGTGTGGGGGCCCAGCACGGCGGTGATCTCCCGGGCCAGCTCCGCCATGTACGCGATCTTGCCGTCGCGGTGGGCGTCGCGCACCTGGCTGATGAGGTTCACCACCGTCTCGTGCTGTCCCGGCGGCGCCGGCCAGCCGGGTCGGCCAACCGCGCCCGAACCGCCCTGACGGCAGGGCCCGTCGGTCCGGTCACCGTGCAGGGCGTGACGCCTGTCACAGGCATGCGGACCGGTGCGCCCGACGGCCGGATCCGGACCGTCGGCGCGGTGTCACCGACGGCGGCCGCTCGCGTTGACGCGACGACGGCGGAACATCCACCCGGACGCGGCCGCGACGCCGAGAAACAGCGCGACGATCGTGGTCGGCACGGCGGCGAGCATCCATCCGGACATGCCGTGCCCGGGTTTTACGACCACCATGGCTGCCGCCGCGACCACGGCGGCAGCCGGCCCGAAGCCGACGAGCACGGCGACGACGGCCGTTCGGACACGGCCGGTGTCGGGCGGTTGCTGATCCTTGCGCAACTCCGCCCACTGGCTTGCGGCCTCGCGCGACTCGCGACGGCACTGCAGGGACGCCCGGACCCGAAGGCCCAGCGTGACAACAGCGCCGGCCACGGCCGCACCCGAAGGTACCCACCATGCTTCCGCGACGAGCAGCAGTACGGCGACAACCCCGACCGTGGTCCAGCCGCTGAGGCAGGCGGCAGCCGCCCTGCGACGGGACACCGGCCGGTCGGCTCCCGCCCGCAGGTCGGCGAGCGCCGGCAGGTACCAGACGCAGCCTGCCGCTGCCACCATGGCGGCCCCAAGCGCGAGTACCGCTTGGGACATGGTCTACTTCGCCGCCTCGAGCGCGGCAATCTCCGGGTGGTGCAGGTCGAACGCCGGAGACTCGCTGCGGATACGAGGGAGGGAAACGAAGTTGTGGCGGGGCGGCGGGCAGGAGGTCGCCCACTCCAGCGAACGGCCGTAACCCCACGGGTCGTCGACCTCCACCCGCTCACCGTACTTCGCCGTCTTCCAGACGTTGTAGAAGAACGGCAGGATCGACAGGCCGAGCAGGAACGATCCGATCGTCGAGACGGTGTTGAGAGCCGTGAAGCCGTCGGCGGCCAGGTAGTCGGCGTACCGGCGGGGCATGCCCTCGGCGCCCAGCCAGTGCTGCACCAGGAACGTGGAGTGGAAGCCGACCGTGAGCGTCCAGAACGTGATCTTCCCGAGGCGTTCGTCGAGCATCTTGCCGGTGAACTTGGGCCACCAGAAGTGGAATCCGGCGAACATCGCGTACACGACGGTGCCGAAGACCGTGTAGTGGAAGTGCGCCACGACGAAGTAAGAGTCGGAGAGATGGAAGTCCAGCGGCGGGGAAGCCAGGATCACCCCGGTCAGGCCGCCGAAGAGGAACGTGATCAGGAAGCCGGTGGTCCACAGCATCGGAGTCTCGAAGGACAGCGAGCCCTTCCACATCGTGCCGATCCAGTTGAAGAACTTCACCCCGGTCGGCACCGCGATCAAGAACGTCATGAAGGAGAAGAAGGGCAGCAGCACACCGCCCGTGACGTACATGTGGTGCGCCCAGACCGTCACCGACAGACCGGCGATGGAGATCGTCGCCGCGATCAGTCCCATGTAGCCGAACATCGGCTTGCGGGCGAAGACCGGGACGACCTCGGAGACGATGCCGAAGAACGGCAGTGCCAGGATGTAGACCTCGGGATGGCCGAAGAACCAGAACAGGTGCTGCCACAACAGCGCCCCGCCGTTGGCCGCGTCGAAGACGTGGGAACCGAACTTGCGGTCCATCTCCAACGCGAACAGCGCGGCCGCCAGGACCGGGAACACGATCAGGACCAGCAGTGCGGTCAGCAGCACGTTCCAGGTGAAGATCGGCATCCGGAACATGGTCATGCCCGGCGCGCGCATGCAGATGATCGTGGTGATGAAGTTGACCGCACCGAGGATCGAGCCGAAGCCCGACAGCGCCACACCCATGATCCACAGATCTGCACCGAGCCCCGGCGAATGGACGGCGTCCGAGAGCGGAGCGTAGAGGAACCAGCCGAAGTCGGCGGCACCTCCAGGAGTCAGGAAGCCGAAGGCCGCGATCGACGAGCCGAACAGGAACAGCCAGAAGGCAAGCATGTTCAGCCGCGGGAAGGCGACGTCCGGGGCGCCGATCTGGAGCGGCATGATCCAGTTGGCGAACCCGGTGAACAGCGGCATCGCGAACATCAGCAGCATGATCGAGCCGTGCATGGTGAATGCCTGGTTGAACTGCTCGCTCGACATGATCTGCAGGCCGGGCCTGGCCAGCTCCGCGCGCATCATCAGCGCCATCACGCCACCCACGATGAAGAAGGCGAACGCGCTGACCAGGTACATCGTCCCGATCCTCTTGTGGTCGGTGGTCGTCAACCACTCCGCCCACGACGGCCGTCCGGCCGTGACCTGCTCCGTTCGCCCGACGGTCCCTGCGGATCTGGAGACCACCCATGTGTCCCCCGGCCGCACGGCCGTCACCTGCTGTTCCTGCGTCTCGTCCACCGGACGGTGCCCTTCCCTTGTGTCATGAAGACAGCGAGCCGGGAAGTGCTGTGCGGGTGTGGACCTGGCTCCCCTCCCGGCCGCCGCATCATGATCGTCGGAGGGGTACCCGGACCGCATAGGGCCGAACAGTCCCTGATCGGCCGCTCGACAGGGTCCAACGGTCCCTCGTCACACGGCGGCCGGAGCAGACGTCGCGATGACGGCGGCCTGGATACGGCGCTCCACGCCGAGCTTGGCCAGCAGGCGGGAGATGTGGTTCTTCACGGTCTTCTCGGCCAGGTAGAGGCGCTGCCCGATCTGCCGGTTGGTGAGGCCCTCCCCGATGAGCGCCAGGATCTCCCGCTCCCGGCCGGTCAGACCGGGCAGGCCGTCCGGCTCCCTGCGGGCGCAGTGCGGGGACGCGCGCCAGCGCCTGGTCCACCGTGCCGGCCTCGCCGATCACCTCGATGGGAAACGTCCGTGAAGCAGCTGCTCTCCTCCCGTCCGGTCCTGTGGTTCCTGTTCCTGTTCAACCTCGTCGTCGCCGCGGTCGCACCCTTCGCCGTCGACGGCACCCAGGGGGTGATGACCAGCGTCGGCATGGGCGTCGTCTCGCTCGGGGCGGGCACCGCCCTGCTCCGCGACCGGACGCGGCGACAGCACGGCTGACCCTCCACGCGCTCACTCGAAGCGCCGTCAGGACATCGCGCTCGTCGACCAGTTGCTGCCCGAACTGCGCCGCGCCGCCCTCCGCAACGGTGTCTCGACGGACAAGCGCGGATGGTGATCAGCCCGTTCGGGTTCTCCTCCGCACGTCTTGTTCTGTGTACGCCGCGAGTTGTAGCAAGACCGCCCTGCAGATGGATTCGCCGACCCCCGCAGACACGAAATGGTCATACCTTCCCGGAAGTTGACGGAAAGGAACGACCATCGTGCGGATAGGACGCATTGCGCCCTTGCTCGCCGTGGGGGTCACGGCAACGCTGGTCCCCGCCCTCGCCCCGGCTCAGGCATCCGCGGCGGAACCGCTGAAGAGATTCGAGAGCCAGAGGCCCGCGTGGCACAGATGCGACACGTCGCTGCCCGCCGCGTACCAGTGCGCGACACTCAAGGTCCCGCTCGACTACAGCCGCCCCGACGGCAAGACGATCAAGCTGGCCATCTCCCGTATGAAGACCAGTGTCCCGGGCAAGCGGCACGGCGCACTCCTCTTCAACCCCGGTGGCCCGGGCGGCGAGGGCCTGGACATGCCGGTCATGATGAAGGATGTGATGCCCAAGAAGGTCCGTGAGCAGTACGACCTCATCGGGTTCGACCCGCGCGGCGTGGGTCGCAGCAGCCCGGTCACCTGCGGCCTCACGGACAAGGAGCAGAACATCGAACACCCCTACCACCCGCGGACGTTCAGCCATGACGTCAAGTGGGCCCGGACCGTCGCCGACAAGTGCCGTGCCAAGAACGGCGACAAGCTCCCGTACATCACCACCCGCAACACCGCCCGCGACATGGACGTCATCCGCGGCGTTCTGGGCGAGAAGAAGATCTCCTACCTGGGTTACTCCTACGGCACGTATCTGGGCGCCGTCTACGCGCAGATGTTCCCCGAGCGGACCGATCGCTTCGTGCTGGACAGCGCGGTCGACCCCGCACGGGTCTGGCGGGGCATGATCCAGGTCTGGGCCGAGGGCACGGAGCCGGCGTTCGCCCGCTGGACGAAGTGGACCGCGCAGCGCAACCGCACCTACCGACTGGGCGACACCCCGGCCAAGGTGAAGAAGTCCTTCTGGGACCTGATCGCCCAGGCCGACCGCACGCCCATCGACAACGGCGGCGAGAAGGTCACCGGGGACGACATCCGCGCCTCTCTGCGCCCCGCGTTCTTCAGCCCCAAGGGCGCGGCCGAGGCGGTCGTCGAGCTCAAGAAGGCCGCCGGCGGCCACGCGGTCTCCCACCGTTCCCCGGCGCCGGACGATCAGCGGGGACCGCGCCGGTCCGGGGCTGCCGCCGCGCAGCCGCCGGCCGACAACGGCAGCGCCGCCTTCTGGACCGTGGTCTGCGGCGACACCACGGCCTGGCCGCGCGACCCCGAGCAGTACCGGCGTGACGCGATCCAGGACAAGGCCAAGTACCCGCTCTACGGCGACTTCGGCTCCAACATCACGCCCTGCGCGTTCTGGGACAAGCCGGTCGAGCCCGTCACCACGGTGGACAACAAGGTCGGCATCCTCACCGTGCAGAACCAGTGGGACTCCCAGACGCCCCTGGTCAGCGGCCTCGGCATGCACCGCGCCCTTAAGGGCTCGCGCATGGTGTACGTCAAGGGCGGCGAGGGCCACGGCGTCTACGCCACCGACCCGGGCTCCTGCGCCGAACGCACCATCAACGCCTACCTGGGTGACGGAAAGCTGCCGGCACAGGACGTCACCTGCAAGCCGTCCGGCCGACAGAGCCCCGGCGTGAACCAGCACATCGTCCCGATGCCGCAGAACACACCGCAGGCACCCCGCTTCTGACACGCCTCACCGAGGCGTGCCGACTGCCGGTTGCGCGCCGGGCACTGCGAGAAGCAGGGCCCGGCGCGCAGCCGGTGATGGGTGCGACCGAGACAGGCCCGGACGGCGGGAATCGGAGCTGGAGGAGATCTACTACTTCCAGATCGCCGGGGAGAACGGCTTCGGCTACCAGCGCGTCCACGGCACCCCGGAACGCCCGATCGACGTGCTCGCCGAAGTGCGTTCCGGCGACACCGTGCTGATCCCGCATGGCTGGCACGGCCCGTCCATCGCCTCGCCCGGCTACGACCTCTACCACCTCAACGTCATGGCCGGCCCCGGCCCGGACCGCGCCTGGCTGATCTGCGACGACCCCGCCCACGGCTGGGTGCGATCGACCTGGGACTCCCAGGACATCGACGACCGGCTGCCCTTCGGAGAGAACCGATGAGCACCGTACGACTGACCACAGCCCAGGCTCTCGTCCGCTTCCTGGCCAACCAGTACAGCGAACGCGACGGCCAGGAGCAGCGCCTGATCCCCGGTGTGTGGGGCATCTTCGGGCACGGCAACGTCGCCGGCGTCGGACAAGCACTCCTCCAGGCCGCCGTCACCCAGGAGGCCGACCTTCCCTATTAATTACCTGGCGCGCAACGAGCAGGGCATGGCACACCGAGGACATCCGCCGCTCCATCCGCCTGGCCGAGCGGCTCGGACAGCACCGCGTGGTGACCATGTCGGGCCTGCCCGGCGGCGAGCCGGGCGCGTCCCGCCCGAACTGGATCGTCAACGCGTGGAACTCCGCGGCCCTGGACGTGCTCGACCACCAGTGGCGGATCGTCGCGGACTTCTGGCGCGAGACCGACCGGCTCGCCCGTGACCACGACGTCAAGGTCGCCCTGGAACTGCACCCGCAGAACGTCGTGTTCAACGGCGCCGACCTGCACCGGCTCATCGAGCTCACAGTAGGCGACGTCGTGGCCCTTGTTGGGACGCGGCGCTCCAGGAGTCGCTGCGATCGTGACCGCCATAGTAGCCATGTACCGTATCTGCCATGAGCAAGACATCCGAAGGGGCCACCCCGGGTTTCCTGGTGTGGCGGCTGTCGATGAAGTGGCGGGTCGCCGTCGACCGGGCGGTGGCCCCGCTGGGCCTCACCCACGCCCAGTACTCGCTGGTGGCGTCGCTGTACGGCATGCAGCGCTCCGGTGAGCGGCCCAGCCAGCGTCGCCTCGCCGACCACACCGGGCTGGAACCGCTGTACGTCTCCAAGCTCGCCCGCAGCCTGGAGTCCGCCGGGTTGCTGGAGCGCGCGAAGGACCCGCGCGACCCGCGCGCGGTGCAGCTCGCGCTCACCGAGGAGGGTCTCGAGACCACCCGGCGGGCGATCGACGTCGTCCACGGCCTGCTGACCCAGCTGCTGGAGCCGCTCGGCGGACTGGACAGCGCCCGGACCCGGGAGCTGACCCGCGAGCTGACGACCCTGCTCGACGCGCCTCTGGACCCGGCCGCCGCCGCCCCGCAGGAGAGGAATGCAGTAGTGGAATATTGAACTACCGCGTTCCGTTGTGGCCGTCGAAGGAGGTCACGAGTGGAGACGCAAGTGGAGACCACGTACTACGACCACGGCACCCCCGCCGAGCGCTGGGAGCGCGCACAGCAGTTCTTCGCCGCTCAGGACTACGCGGGCGCCGCACGGGTGCTGGCCGGCCTGGTCGAGGAGGTGCCGGAGCAGACCGGACCCCGGCTGCTGCTGGCCCGCGCCTACTACCACTCGGCCCAACTGCGCCGTGCGGAGGCCGAGTTGCGGCTCATCGTGGAGCGCGACCCGGTGGAGCACTACGCCCGGCTGATGCTGGGCCGCACGCTCCAGCGGCAGGCGCGGCACGACGAGGCGGACCAGCACCTGCGGATCGCCTCGGCGCTCGCGGGAGACTTCCCGCAGGACTGACACGACGTGAGCGGGGCCCGGTTCCCTCAAGGAACCGGGCTCTTCGTGCGTCCTGGACCGGCCGCCGCACCGTGCCCGTCATCGGCGACCTGCCGAGGTCACAGCGGGGCCGCCGCATGCAGCGTCAGGAACAGGGTGACGGCCGAGTTCGCCGAGGACATCGCCGACACCAGGGTGCCGGCGGCGGCGCCCCAGGCGGCGAGACCGACCGAGGTGAACGCCGAGGGCCAGGAGCGGGCCACGGGGGCGGGGGCCAGCAGGGCCGCCACCCGGCGCGGGACGGAGCCGGTCGTGGCAAGCGCGGCGAGGGTGGGCGCCGGGGTGCCGTGGGGCAGCAGCGCCGCCTTGCCGATCGCGCGGGCGACCGTGCGCCGGTCGCCGACCGCGCGGGCCGCCTCCTCGTCCGCCCAGCGCTCGGCCGTGTAGACGACGGCGGTTCGCAGCGGGCGCAGGAAGGGGTTGGCCCGGGCGGCCAGCTGGGCGGCGAGCAGGTGGCGGTGGTGGCGGGCGGCGAGGTGGGCGCGTTCGTGGGCGAACAGGGCGCGCCGTTCGGCGGGGGTGAGCCCGTCCAGCAGGGCGGTGGTGACGACGATCCGTCCCCGGCCGCCGGGCAGGGCGTAGGCGTACGGCGCACTGTCGGGCAGGACGGCCACCGTCGGTCCGGGCAGGGCGGCCAGGGCGCGGTGGGCCCGGCGGGTGACCCGGTGGTGGCGCCACAGCGTGCGGGCGCAGGCGGTGGCGACCACGGCGAGCGCGGAGATGGCGGCGCGGCCCGCGACCTCGTCGTGCGGGACGGCCGCCCGCACCTCGGTGTCGGACCAGCCGTCCGGGAGGGGGTTGCCGGGCAGCTGGGCGGTGCCCACGACCATCAGCAGGGCCAGGCAGAGCGTGCTGCACACGGCCATCACGACGGCGACCGCGGTGAGCAGCCGGGTGGCGGTGCGCGGGTGCAGGTGCACCTCGGCGAGCCGGGCGACCGGCCAGGCGGACAGCGGCAGCACCAGCGGCAGGAAGACGAAGACCCCCATGGGCGGTCAGTCTTGCGCACCACCGTCGCCGGTGTGCGGGGTGTTCCCCTTGTTCACCGAGCCCGGCTCGGCGGCCTCCAGCAGCGCCCGAAGCACCTGTTCGTCGCCGGGCGGCAGGGCGGTGACGAAGCTCGCCAGGACGGCCTCGCGGTCCCGTTCGCCGTCCAGCAGACGGCGCATGCGCAGGGCGGCGAGCCGGGCCACGTCGGCGGTGGGCGTCCACAGGAAGGAGCGGCCCTGTCGTTCGCGGGCGACGACGTCCTTGGCGAGCAGCCGGGTGAGGATGGTGACGACGGTGGTGTAGGCGAGGTCGCCGCCGAGGCGCTCCTGCACCCAGGCGGCGCTGACCGGCCCGTCCGCCTCGCGCAGCGCGCCGAGGACCTGGCCCTCCAGTTCCCCCTGCCCGCGCCGCCGGGCCCGACCGCCGTCCCGCACCATGTCCTGCTGTCCCCTTGCCTGTCGCTCGGTTCGCCTCCGGGGCACCGGAGCCAGTGCCGAGAGCGTGTCGGACCACGCTACTTCACGTCGGCCGTCGCCTCTGGTCAGACGAGGGCGCTGCTCATGACGATCAAGACGGTCTGCACCGGAAACGTGCCGATGGAAGGACAGACCCCTGCCGTGCGGAGCCGTGCTGAGGGGAACTCACCGGCTTCCCCGGAGTGTTGGTGGCCTGTGCCACAGGATGTGGCAGGCGGGCATGGCATCCTGACGCGATGGCACCTCCCAGTGATCGCGAACTGCTCGCCGAGCGGGTCGAGGAACTCCTCGCGGCCGGCGGCCCCTTGCCCATCGTCGCAGCCGGTCTGCCGGTCCTGCGCCAGGGCACCGAACCCTACGACGGTCAGCTCGGCCCCGCTCTGCTGGACCGCTTCGTGGAGGCCCTGCGCGTCACCATGCACGCGGCCCCGGGCGTGGGCCTGGCCGCACCGCAGGTCGGCGTGCCGCTGCGGATCGCGGTCATCGAGGACCCGGCGCCGGTGCCGGAGGAGGTGGCGCTGGCCCGGGGCCGGGTGCCGCAGCCGTTCCGGGTCCTGGTCAACCCGTCGTACGAGCCTGTCGGCACCGCCCGCGCCGCGTTCTTCGAAGGCTGCTTGAGCGTGCCGGGCTGGCAGGCCGTGGTGGCCCGGCACGCCGAGGTGCGGCTGCGCGGGCAGGACGAGCACGGCCGCGAGCTGGACGAGGTGTTCACGGGCTGGCCCGCGCGCATCGTCCAGCACGAGACGGACCATCTCGACGGCCTGCTGTATATCGACCGCGCCGAACTGCGTTCCCTGTCCACGAACGAGGCGGTGGCCGCCCGCTGGGGACAGCCGACCGCGCACGCGGCGGCCGAGGCGCTGGGCTTTGAACTGCCCTGAGCCGGCGGTCAGTTGTCCCGGTAGGCCTCCAGCAGCCGCAGCCACACCTCGCTGAGCGTCGGATACGACGCCACCGCGTGCCACAGGCGGCCCACCGGGACCCGGCCCGCCACCGCGACGGTCGCGGAGTGGATCAGTTCGCCGACGCCGGGGCCGACGAAGGTGACACCGCGCAGGATCTCCTCCTCCAGGTCGACCACCATGCGGGCGCGGCCCCTGTAGCCGTCGGCGTACAGGCCGGCCCCGGCGACGGAGGAGAACTCGACGTCGACGGCGCGGACGCGGTGACCGGCCCGTTCCGCCTCGGCGAGGGAGAGGCCGACGGCGGCGGCCTCCGGGTCGGTGAAGACGACCTGGGGCACGGCGCAGTGGTCGGCGGTCGCGGCGTGCGCACCCCAGGGCTCGTCCAGCAGGGCGGTGCCCGCGGCCCGGGCGGCGATGGCGGCGCCTGCGATGCGGGCCTGGTACTTGCCCTGGTGGGTGAGGAGGGCGCGGTGGTTGACGTCGCCGACCGCGTACAGCCAGTCGGTGCCGTCGACGCGGAGGCTGTCGTCGACGTCCAGCCAGGAGCCCGGTTCCAGACCGACGGTGTCGAGGCCGATGTCGTCGGTGTGCGGGACGCGACCGGTGGCGAAGAGGATCTCGTCGGCCTCGAGGCGGTCGCCGGTGTGGGTGACGGCCACGACGCTGCCGTTCTCGCGGGCGACGGACTCGACCGTGGTGCCGGTGCGGACGTCGACGCCCGCCTCGGTGAGGGCCTCGGCGACCAGTTCCCCGGCGAACGGCTCCATGCGGCCCAGCAGGCCCTTGCCGCGGACCAGCAGGGTGACCTGCGAGCCGAAGGCCTGCCAGGCGGTGGCCATCTCGGTGGCGACGACACCACCGCCGACCACGATCAGCCGGCCGGGGGCGGCCTTGGCGCTGGTGGCCTCGCGGCTGGTCCAGGGCTTGACCTCGGCCAGCCCCGGCAGGTCGGGCAGCTGGGCGCGGGTGCCGGTGCTGACGGCCACGGCGTGCCGGGCCGTCAGGGTCGTCACGGTGCCGTCGGGGCCGGTCACGGTGACCCTGCGGGGGCCGGCGAGGCGGCCCTGACCGCGGTACAGGTCGGCGCCGATGCCGTCCAGCCAGCGGACCTGGCCGTCGTCCTTCCAGTGCGAGGTGTACTCGTCCCGGCGCGCCAGGACGGCGGGTGTGCCGAGGGGACCCTGGACCGCCTCGGCCAGGCCGGGCAGGCGGCGGGCGTCCGCCTGGGCGATGACCGGCCTGAGCAGCGCCTTGCTGGGCATGCAGGCCCAGTACGAGCATTCGCCGCCGACCAGCTCGCTCTCCACGACCGCGGTGGTGAGGCCGGCCGCACGGGTGCGGTCGGCGACGTTCTCCCCCACGGGCCCGGCCCCGAGCACCACGACGTCGTACGCGATGGATTCCGTTTCCGTCATGGGGTCAGTCTGGTGGGTGGTCGGCGCGCAGGCCACACGAGTACGCGCGCGGGACACGGCCGTGCACCCACGGGACAGGCATGGAACACGCACGGAACAGGCATGGAATAGGCGACCGCATCGCCGTGTTTCCGCCGTCGGCACAAGCCCCCACATCAGGAAGAGGGAATCACGCCATGAGCAGCACTGTGGAGCTGACCAAGGAGAACTTCGACCAGACCGTCACCGAGAACGAGTTCGTCCTCATCGACTTCTGGGCCTCCTGGTGCGGGCCGTGCCGTCAGTTCGCGCCCGTCTACGAGAAGGCCGCCGAGGACAACCCCGATCTGGTGTTCGCCAAGGTGGACACCGAGGCCCAGCCGGAACTGGCCCAGGCCTTCGGCATCCAGTCGATCCCGACGCTGATGATCGTCCGGGACCAGGTCGCGATCTTCGCCCAGCCGGGTGCCCTGCCCGAGGCCGCCCTCGCGGACGTCATCGGGCAGGCCCGGAAGGTGGACATGGAGGAGGTCCGCAAGAGCATCGCCGCCCAGCAGACGCAGGGCGAGTGACAACCGGGCGGCAGCCCCAGGCGGCCCTGGAAGGGGTACGGCGCCACGTAAGTCCCCTGCTCTGCATGGCACTTGGGCCCGCCTGAGCGCGATCTATTTTGTTGAGCGAGACTGCATCGCGGTCACGCCTCTCCGGATCCCTGACCGCCGCCGGAAACCGGCTCAGCTGGAGGCGCGCTGGACGAGCGAGGCCCCCAGCACCCTGCGCACCTCGGGCTCGCCGCCGGGGTCGCGTACCGCGCGGTCGACGAGTTCCGCGAGTTCGCGGCCGGAGGGCAGCTCGATGTGGACGGTGCTGAGCCGGGGCCGCAGCAGCCGGCCGAGCATCAGGTCGTCGGCGCCGACGACAGCGATGTCCTCGGGGATGCGCACGCCCTGGTCCTGCAGAGCGCGCATCAGGAGCATGGCGTACTCGTCGTTGTAGGTGAACACCGCATCCAGGCCCAACTCGGGCCAGCGGGCGGCGAGTTCGGCGGCGGCCCGCTCCGTGTACGCGAGCGGCAGCGCGGTCACGGTCGCGTCCGTGCCGTGCAGGGCCTGATGCACACCGGCGAGCCTGGGCCGGGAGAAGGACTCCAGGCCCGGCTCTTCGGGGACGATCACACCGATACGGCGCCGGCCGCAGGCGTACAGATGCATGCCGGCGCAGTGGCCGACAGCCTCGTGGTCCATGAGCAGGGCGTGTGCGCCGTCGACGCGTTCGGGGCCGAGGGTCACCACGGCGCGGGCGCCGGACCGCTTGAGCACCGCGACGCCCTGCGGGCCGAGCCCCGCGCCCGGCACCAGGACGGCGACGGGACGCAACTCGGCCCAGGCGCGGGCGGCTTCGTCGCCCTGGAGGCCGACCGTGCCGTACTGCACGACCGTGTAGTCGAGGCGGCCGAGCGCCGACTGGAGATCACTGAGGAAGCGGCTGTAGAGGGGGCCCACCGGGATCGTCGGGGCGGGCATCAGGACCATACGGCTGTGTCCGGCGCGCAGGCTGCGGGCGGCGGCGTGAGGCACGTAGCCCAGCTCCCGCGCGGCCTCGCGGACGCGGCGGCGCGTCGGCTCGCTGATCCGTACGGCGCTGGTGTTGTTGAGGACGTAGGAGACGGTCGCGCGCGAGACGCCGGCCAGCCGGGCCACATCGGCACTCGTGGGGACGGAGTGCGGTGCGGGCGCAGCGGACGGGGACGTGTTCGGTATCTGCACCATGACAGAGCGCATCCTTGCAGAGGGGTGGCGGGCGGGGGCGGGCGGGGGAAGGTGCTTCACCGCTGAACGAAGGTTCCGTCGAGCAACCGCAGGTCGACTCATTGCGAACACGTTCGCTACGAACTTGTTCGAGGCGAACATGTTCGTTACTGTGGACGCATGACAGCTTCCCCCCGCTCCCGTCGCGAGCGTCCCGCCAAGCCCGCCCTCACCCGCGAGGGCATCGTCGCCGCCGCGGTGGCGATCCTGCGCGCCGAAGGCCTGCGGAAGGTGACCATGCGGCGGCTGGCGCAGGAGCTGGACACGGGTCCCGCCTCGCTGTACGTCTACGTCCGCAACACCGACGAGCTGCACGCGGCCGTCCTGGACGAGCTGCTCGGCACGGTCGGACCCGCTCCGGCCGAGGGCACCTGGCGCGAGCGTCTGGAGCGCGTGCTCACCGACTGCACGCGGATGCTGCTGGAACATCCGAGCCTGGCCCGCTCGGCGCTGACCGCCCGGCCGAGCGGCCCGCACTACCTGAATCTGATCGAGACGCTGCTCGCCCTGCTCGACGAGGGCGGGGTGCCGCGCGAGCGGGCGGCCTGGGGCGTCGACCTGCTGTTGCAGCACGCCACCGCGACCGCCGCCGAGCACGCCGGGGAGGAGTCCCCGGGCGACTGGCAGGCGCTGGACAGCGCCCTGCGCGGGGCGTCCGAGGACACCCACCCGCACATCGCCGCGACCGCCGACGCCCTGCTGTCAGGTGCCCCCGAGGCCCGGCTGTCCTGGGCCTTCCAGGCGCTGATCAACGGCATCGAGCGCACCGCCGTACCCGACTGATCCCCTCACCTCCCAGGAGGCCACCATGACCACCCCTGCCCACACCCTCCCCCACCACCCCATCGCCATAGTCGGCGCCGGACTCGGCGGACTCGCGCTTGCCCGAGTGCTGCACGTGCACGGCATCGAGTCCGCCGTATTCGACCTGGACCCCTCGCCCGCCGCGCGGACGCAGGGCGGCATGCTCGACATCCACGACGACTCCGGCCAGGAGGCGCTGCGTGCGGCCCGGCTGCACGAGGAATTCCTGGCCCGCGTCCACGTCGGCGGCGAGGCCACGCGGGTACTCGACCAGGACGGCACCGTCCGCCTGGAGCAGCCCGACGACGGCACCCGCGGGCGTCCCGAGATCGACCGCGGCGACCTGCGCGACCTGCTCCTGGACTCCCTGCCCAAGGGCACGGTCCGCTGGGGCGTGAAGGTGACCGGCGCGCGCCCGCTCGGCGCCGGCCGGCACGAGGTGACACTGGCGGACGGCAGCGCCTTCACCACGGACCTGCTGGTCGGCGCGGACGGCGCCTGGTCCCGCATCCGCCCGCTGCTCTCGTCCGCACAGCCCGCCTACACCGGCATGTCGTTCGTCGAGGCGGACCTGCTGGGGGCCGAGGTGCGCCACCCCGGGAGCGCGCGGGTGGTCGGCGGCGGCATGCTGTTCGCGCTCGGCGCGGGCCGGGGCTTCCTCGCGCACCGCGAGTCCGACGGCAGCCTGCACGTCTACGCCGCCGTCGAGGCGCCGGAGGACTGGCTGGACGGCATCGACTTCACCGACACGGAGGCGGCCAAGGCGGCCGTACTCAAGGAATTCGGCGGCTGGGACGACAGCCTGACGGCGCTGGTCACGGACGCGGACGGCGAGCTGGTGCCGCGCCGGATCCACGCCCTGCCGGTCGGTCACCGCTGGGACCGGGTCCCCGGGGTCACGCTGCTCGGCGACGCCGCGCACCTGATGTCGCCGTTCGCGGGCGAGGGCGCCAACCTCGCGCTGCTCGACGGCGCCGAACTGGGCCTCGCGCTCGCCGCGCACCCCGGGGACACCGAGGCAGCGCTGGCCGCCTACGAGGAGAGGCTGTTCCCGCGCGCCGAGTTCTCCGCGTCGGAGTCCGCACGCAACGCCGCGATACTGTTCCGCGCCGACGCGCCGCAGGGGCTGCTCGACATGTTCACCGCCGACCACGGCTGACCACGGCTCAGGCTGAGCGCTCCGTGCACGTCACCCGCGCCACGAGGTCGTGCCAGCCGGACTCCAGCCGTTGCATCGGCATCCCGCACTGCCGGGTCAGATGGTGGATCAGCGCGGGGTCGAGATACGCCATCAGCGTCTGGGAGAGGAGTTCGCAGTCGGCGGTGGGCGCGATCTGCCGCAGCAGCATCGCGACGTGCGTGCGCAGGGCCTGGAACGAGGGGTGCGAGAAGCGGCGGGCCGGCTCCGGCTGGGCGGCCAGCTGCAGCTCCAGCTGCTCGGCCGACCGGTAGAGCACGGCCACGCCGAAGGCCCGCAGCCGCTCCAGGGGCGGCGCCCCGGGACCCAGCGGTGCCGGCCCGCCCAGGAAGTCGGCCTGCAGCTGCCGCGCCGAGTGGTCGAGCAGCGCCATCAGGAGCCCGTTGCGGTCGCCGAAGCGACGGAAGACCGTCCCCTTGCCCACCTGGGCCGCGGCGGCCACCGCCTCCATCGTCACTCCGGCCACTCCGTGCTCCGCGATCAGCCGGGCGGCGGCCTCCAGCAGCCGGGCGCGGTTGCGTGCCGCGTCGGCGCGCAGGCACGGCTCCTCGGGGGCCGACTCGACCTCCAGCAACTGAGGGGTTTCGAGGGGCTCCTGAGGCTTCGGGAAGGGCGGCAGGGCGCTGGACATGAAGACAGCGTAAAGCATCGGGAATGAAACTGGACCGCGGTCCGGTTAGCCTGGTAGAAAGATAAACGGACCCCGGTCCGGATCGTGCCAGCGATGTTTCACCCCCTTGGAGTACAGCCATGTCTGTTCGTATCCTCGCGCTCGTCGGCAGCCTTCGCGCCGGTTCGCACAACCGCCAGCTCGCCGAGGCGGCCGTCAAGCTCGCTCCGGAGGGTGCCGAGGTCAACCTGTTCGAGGGCCTGGCCGAGATCCCCTTCTACAACGAGGACATCGACGTCGAGGGCAGCGTCCCGGCCGCCGCCGCCAAGCTGCGTGAGGCCGCCCAGGCCGCCGACGCCTTCCTGCTCTTCTCCCCCGAGTACAACGGCACCATCCCGGCCGTCCTGAAGAACGCCATCGACTGGCTGTCCCGCCCCTACGGCGCCGGCGCCTTCGGCGGCAAGCCCGTCGCCGTCATCGGCACCGCCTTCGGCCAGTACGGCGGCGTGTGGGCGCAGGACGAGGCCCGCAAGGCCGTGGGCATCGCCGGCGGCAAGGTCATCGAGGACATCAAGCTGTCCATCCCGGGCTCCGTGACCCGCTTCGCCGAGACCCACCCGGTCGACGACACCGAGGTCGCCGCCCAGCTGACCGAGGTCGTCGCCCGCCTGCACGGCAACGTGGGCGCGGCTGCCTGAGCCATCGGCACCAGCGAGGGGCCGGAGCCATGCTCCGGCTCCTTTCGCGTGCCACCGCGGTCATGCCGACGCCAGCCGCTCCCCCAGCGGGCTGCGCGCCGAGCAGCGAGGCGTCGGGGGCGGGCCCCGGCTCCCACAGGGGGCGGTGCCCCTGCCCGGACGGTCCGGCAACGGGGGCTCCTCGGCGCTGATCGGGAGGTCCGCAGCCGCCTCGACACCGCGTACATGACGTGCGCCGACCTCGGTGGCAGCCTGGGGTCGTGGCTGGGCACGCGGGCCTACGGGCGGTTCGGCCGGGCCGGGGTGTGCATCTTGGTCGCGCTGCTCACCGCGCTGGGGCCGCTACGGCACTCGGGCCTGTTCCGGGCACCCGCCGTCCGGCGGCCTCCGGGCTGCTCGGGGTACGCGGATCATGGCCACAGGAGCCACCGCGGGTCGTTCGAGTCGTGCGACGAATGGCCCGAGCCGCATGAGTCAGGTGAGGAGAAGCCATGCCCCAGGTCCCGCCCCCGCCCCCGTTCGACCCGGAACTCGCCGCCGCGCTGGAGCTGATCAAGGACCAGATCTCGCCCGGATTCACCATGGAGGAGATCCCCGCCATCCGGCAGGGCGCGGGCGTCGAGCTGCTGGGACTGCTCGACCTCACGATGGGCGGGGCCTTCGAGGTGGAGGACCGCACGGTGCCCGGCCCGGAAGGGGCACCGGAGATTTCCCTCCTCGTCTGCCGCCCCACGTCCGCCGACCCGGCCACCCCGCTGCCGGTGATCTACCACATGCACGGCGGCGGCATGGTCCTCGGCGACAACCGGGCCGGTGTGGACGGCCCGCTGGCCTGGGCACGCGAGCTGGGCGCGGTGGTCGTGTCCGTCGAGTACCGCCTCGCGCCCGAGCACCCGCACCCGGCGCCGATCGACGACGTCCACGCGGGCCTGCTGTGGACGGCCGCGCACGCCAAGGAGATCGGCGGCGACCCGGACCGGATCGTCATCGCGGGCGCGAGCGCCGGTGGCGGCCTGACCGCCGCGCTCGCCCTGCTGCTGCGCGACCGCCAAGGCCCGTCGGTCATCGGCCAGTTGCTGATGTGCCCGATGCTCGACGACCGCAACGAGACCGTCTCCAGCCGCCAGATGGCGGGCCTCGGCGTCTGGGACCGCACCGCCAACGAGACCGGCTGGACGGCGCTGCTGGGCGAGCGCCGGGGCGGCCCCGACGTCCCGTCCCACGCCGCCCCCGCCCGCGCGAGCGACCTGTCCGGCCTGCCGCCGGCCTTCCTCGACGTCGGCTCCGCGGAGACCTTCCGGGACGAGGTCGTCGACTACGCTTCCCGCATCTGGCAGGCCGGCGGCACCGCCGAACTCCACGTCTGGCCGGGCGGCTTCCACGGCTTCGACGGCTTCGCCCCGCAGGCGGCCCTGTCCCAGGCGGCCCGGGCAGCCCAACTGGACTGGCTGCGGCGGCTGTTGGCCGGCTGAGGGTCAGCCACCGCTCTCCGCGGCCTTCTTGATCGCCTCCCGGATGCGGGCGTACGTGCCGCAGCGGCAGATGTTCTCGATGGCGTCGATGTCGGCGTCCGTGGGGTGGGGCGTCCGCTTCAGCAGGGCGGTGGCGGCCATGATCTGGCCCGGCTGGCAGAAGCCGCACTGGGCCACGTCGCAGTCCAGCCAGGCCTTTTGGACCGGGTGCAGGGTGTCGCCGTCGGCCAGGCCCTCGATGGTGGTCACGGTGCGGTCCGCGCAGTCGGCGACCGGGACCACGCAGGGCTGGATCTCGGCGCCGTCGAGGTGGCTGGTGCAGGCGCGGCAGACGCCCACTCCGCAGCCGTACTTGGGGCCGGTGACGCCGAGCAGGTCGCGCAGGACCCACAGCAGGGGCATGTCGGCGGGGGCCTGAACGGTCACCCGTCTGCCGTTGAGGGTGAAGGAGTACGTACTCATGGATGCCTCGGAAGATGAGTCTGCGGTCAGAAGGTGAGCGGGAAGCTGCGCGGTGCGGTGCCGGTCGCGCGGGCGTAGGCGTTGGCGACCGCGCCGGACGCCGCGGGGACGCCGAGTTCGCCGGCGCCGCCCGGCTCCCCGGTCGAGGGCAGGACGTGGGCCTCGAAAACGAGCGGGGCGTGGCGCTGGCGGGCGTAGCGGAAGTCGGCGAAGCTGCCCTCGCGTACGGCGCCCCGGTCGATGTGCAGGCCCGCCTGCAGCACCACGGAGATGCCGTCGATCACGGTGCCCATCAACTGGGCTTCCAGACCACGGGGGTTGACCGCGATGCCCACGTCGGCCGCCATCACCACCTTGGTCACCCGGGGGTTCTTCGGGTCGGTCGCGTCGATCTCGGCGAGGCAGGCCACGCAGGAGCCGTACTCCTCGTGCACGGCGATGCCCTGGGCGCATCCGGTGGGCATGGTGCGGCCCCAGTGCCCGGCGGCCGCCGCCTTGTCGAGGACGGCCCTGACCTTCTTGTTCCGCAAGGTGGTCCGGCGGAAGGCCACCGGATCCTTGCCGAGCTTGCGGGCGATCTCGTCCACGACGATCTCCTCGGCGGTCCGCACGGTCCCGGAGTCCACCGACCGCCAGGCGCCGAGCGGCACGGCCAGCTCGATGCCGCCCGAATTACCGGACACGCGGCCGAAGTTGTACAGGCCCGTCTGGCTGGGCAGGGGGCCGGACGCGGCCCGCACGCCTCCCTGCGCGGACAGCCCGGCGGCGTCGTACGACTCCGCCACCGAGGCCATCACCTGCTCGAAGGCCACCACCCGGCCCCCGGCCACACTGGCCCGGATCCGGTGGTGGCTCGCGGGGCGCATTCGGCCGTGCCGGATGTCGTCGCCGCGGCTCCACATCAGCTTCACCGGGCGGCGGGCCGCCTTGGAGACCAGCGCCGCCTCGATCGCCGCGTCGTAGTTCAGCCTGCGGCCGAACGAGCCACCGGCGCGCACCACATGGACCTTGACCTTCGACGGGCGCAGACCGACCGCCTGGGCGATCGCGTCCCGCGCGTCCATCGGGGTCTGGGAGGAGAACCACAGCTCCGCGCGGTCGGTGCGGACATCCGCCACCGCCGTGAGCACCTCCATCGGGGCGTGGCCGACGAAGGCGAACGCGAACTCGGCCTCGACGGGAGTCGATCCGTGCGGCGGGGTGCCGAGCCGGGGCACGGCGGCCTTGAGCCGGGAGCGTATCTGCGCGTCCGACAGGGCGTGCAGCGGGCCGGGCGCCCAGGTGAGGCGGAGGGCGTCCCGGGCGCGGAAGGCGTGGTGGAAGGTGTCCGCGACGACGGCGACACCGCCGGGCAGCCGGACGACCGCGTGGACGCCGGGCAGGGCGCGGGCGGCCCGGTCGTCGACCGAGACGAGCTTGCCCCGGATCGTCGGCGGCCGGGCCACCACCGTGGGCTTCGCCCCGGCCACCGCCACGTCCCCGGCGTACTTCGCCCGGCCGGTGACGATGTCCCGCGCGTCGATCCTGGTCGTCGGCCGGCCGATCACCCGGTGCCGGGACGCGGGCTTGGGCTTGCTCGGGACGTCGGGGCGGTGGACACGGGCCGCGCTCGCGGTCAGCGAGCCGAAGGTGGCCGTGCGCCCGTCCGGGGCGACGACCATGGTGTCGCGGGTGCGCAGGGTCCGGGCGGGCAGGTGCCAGCGGCGGGCGGCGGCGGTCACCAGCTTGGCCCGGGCGGTGGCGGCGAGCTGCCGGGCCGGGCCGTACAGCGAACTCACCGAACTGGAGCCGCCGGTGTACTGGTTGCCCTTGGTGCGGGCGTCGGCGAGCGGGATGCGCACATCGGTGAGGCGGGCGTCCAGCTCCTCGGCGATCATCATGGCGACCGCGGTGGTGATGCCCTGTCCGACCTCGGCCCGGGGCAGCCGTACGACGACGTGGTTGTTCTCCGTGACCTCCAGGACCAGCATCTCCTCGTCGGTGCCGGTCACCAGGACGCGGGTGCCGTTGCCGGCCCGGTCGGGCTCGGCGCCTTCCGCGCGCGAAGGGGTGCAGGCGAGCGGCGCGGCGACCGTCAGGGTGGCAGCGGCCACCGTGTACACCATGAATCCGCGGCGGGACGGGCCTGCGGAGGGCAGGGGCTCGGTGCGGTCCAAACGAGGGCTCCTGTCGGCACGTGGGGCGGTCGGGACTCGGCACGCAGGGCGACACCTGTCCTGGGGTCAGCTCACTCAAGAGGTAGGAGGGCCCTGGCCGCGCACCGGTTGCCTGACGGATCCCGATCCGGTCCACCGTCTCCTCGCCGCCGAGGCCGGGGCCGCCGCGCGGGTCATCGTCTTCGGCCCACTCAAGCGTTCCACATTTCGAACGCAGTTCGATAAATCGCCCAGGAAACTAAGACGCGGGCAGGTTCACGTCAATGCTTTGCACTTGACTCGATGCCGCCTGCGCGAAACCTGTACGACACCGGCCGCTCTGCGGTTACCGTTCAGTAGATATCGTGTCAGGAGGCTCTCGGAGGTGCTCCCGCAATGACGCCCGACCGTGCCGCAGGCCTTGCAGAGTCCGCCCGCGCGCTCGCCGAAGGGGAGGTCAGCTCCCGCACGCTGGTGGAGCGGGCCCTGGCCCGGATCGAGGCCACCCAGCCGACCCTGAACGCCTTCCGGATCGTACGCACCGAGGCCGCGCTCGCCGAAGCGGACGCCGCGGACAAGGAGTTGGCCGCCGGAGCGCGGCGCCCGCTGCTCGGGGTACCGGTCGCGGTGAAGGACGACATGGATGTCGCGGGCGAGCCGACCGCCTTCGGCTGCCCCGGCGACTTCCCGCCGGTCGTCCGGGACGGGGAGGCGGTACGCCGGCTGCGGGCGGCCGGGGCGGTGATCGTCGGCAAGACGAACACCTGCGAGCTGGGGCAGTGGCCGTTCACGGAGGGCCCGGCGTTCGGGGAGACCCGCAATCCCTGGCACACCGGCCACACCCCGGGCGGTTCGTCGGGCGGTTCGGCGGCCGCGGTCGCCGCCGGCCTGGTCCCGGCCGCGCTCGGCTCGGACGGCGCCGGTTCGGTGCGGATCCCGGCCTCCTGGACCCATCTGATCGGCATCAAGCCGCAGCGCGGGCGCATCTCGACCTGGCCGCGCGGCGAGGCCTTCCACGGCATCACCGTCAACGGCACTCTGGCCCGTACGGTCGCCGACGCGGCCCTGCTGCTGGACGCGGCGAGCGGCAACCACGACCGGGACCCGCACCGGCCGCCCGCGCTCACGGTGTCGGACGCGGTCGGCCGCGACCCCGGCCGGCTGCGCATCGCCCTGTCGCTGAAGCCGCCGTTCACGGCGGTACCCGCGCGGCTGCGCCCGGAGGTCCGGGCCCGGATCCTCGAACTCGCCGAGAAACTCAGCGCGTTGGGGCACATCGTCGAGGAGGCTGACCCGCCCTACGGCCAGATCGGGCTGACCTTCGTGCCCCGCGCCACCGCCGGCATCGCCGACCACGTCCGCGAGACCCCCGAGCCCGCCCTGCTCGACCCGCGCACCCGGGACGCGGCCCGGCTGGGCCGGCTGCTCGGCGGGGCCCCGCTGCGCGCTGCCCGGCGCGCCGAGGCGGTCCTGCACCGGCGGATCGGCGCGTTCTTCGGGTCGTACGACGTCGTCCTGGCCCCGACGACGGCCGCTCCCCCACCCGCGATCGGCGCCCTGTACCGGCTCGGCGGGCTCGCCACGGACCGCGCGATGATCGCCGCCTGCCCCTATGCCTGGCCCTGGAACGTCCTCGGCTGGCCCGGCGTGAACGTACCCGCCGGGTTCGTCGGTGCGCTGCCGGTGGGCGCCCAACTGCTCGGCCCGGCCAACAGCGAACTCCTGCTGGTCTCCCTGGCCGCCCAGTTGGAGGCCGAGCTGTGCTGGCACGAACGGTGGCCGCCGCAGAAGGCGGACGCGGACGGCACGGCGGCATGAACGCGCTCCGCCCGTACCCTGTGACCATGGACGATGCGTCGATGGTCGGGCTCGTGGGACGGGTGACGGGGACGATCGGGCCGGGGCTGGTCGGCGAGGTGATCGTCCGGGTGCGCGGTGGCGCGGAACACTTCCTCGCCTACGCGGCCGACGGCACCGGCCGGATCGAGCGCGGCACGGTGGTGATGGTGGTGGAGTACCTGCCGCCGAGGACGGTCTACGTCACTGCCGCGTACGACAGTTGAGCGGGCTCAGCCCCAGGTGAGGGGCGGGTGCGTCAAGATTGCAACAAGGATTCGTCAGCGTCTTCTCGGCGCGTTCCCGTAGGCGCACACTCCCTTCGTTCGGTGCCGAAAGGGCACCATGCAAAGGGGGCGAATGCCGATGGTTGTCGGCGTCGTTGCGGGGGCGGTCGTCGTTGCCGTCCTCGTTCTGATCGGTCTGTTCAAGATGATGTGGCGGGTCGCCGAACCGAACGAGGCGCTCATCATCTCCGGGTCCAAGCACCGCACCGAGGGCCTGGAGGAGGGCATGGGCTTCCGCATCGTCACCGGTCGCGGCACGCTGGTGCTGCCCGGGGTGCAGGCGGTGCGCAAGCTCTCCCTGGACCTGAACGAGACCGAGCTGCACGTGGACTGCGTGACGCACCAGGGTATTCCGCTGAAGGTGCGGGGCGTGGTCATCTTCAAGGTGGGCGACGACTTCGTGTCGATCGCCAACGCGGCCCGCCGTTTCCTGGACCAGCAGCGCATGATGTCGGAGCGGGTGCACAACGTCTTCGCCGGTCATCTCCGTTCCATCGTGGGCGGGTTGACGGTCGAGGACATGATCCGCGACCGGGAGAAGCTGACCGGGCAGACCCGGGCGGCCTGCGGTACGGAGATGGAGAAGCTCGGTCTGATCGTCGACTCGCTGCAGATCCACGAGATCGAGGACCCGACGGGGTACATCCAGAACCTGGCCGCCCCGCACGCCGCCGCCGTCCAGCGGGACGCGCGCATCGCGCAGGCGGAGTCGAACCGTCTCGCCACCGAGGCCGAGCAGCAGTCGTTCGCGCGGATGGCGGAGGCCACCCGGGACAGCGAGATCCTGCAGGCCGGCTACCAGGCCGAGCGGGACAAGGCGGCGGCACGCGCCCGCCAGGCCGGTCCGCTCGCCGACGCGGGCGCCCGGCAGGAGGTCGTGGTCCAGGAGACACGGGTCGCCGAGCTGGAGGCGCACCGGCGGGAGCAGCAGCTCCAGGCGGACGTCCGCAAGCCGGCCGACGCCAAGGCGTACGAGAAGCGCACGCTGGCCGAGGCCGAGCGTGACGCGCGGATCTCGGCGGCCGAGGCCAGGGCGAAGGAGACGGAACTGGCGGCCGCGGCCGAGGCGACCCGGGTCAAGACGGCCGCGGGCGCCGAGGCGGAGGCCACCCAGACCCGGGGTGCGGCCACGGCCGCGGCGACCCGGGCCACCGGTGAGGCGGAGGCCGCGGCCGCGCAGGCCAAGGGTCTGGCCGCGGCCGAGGCGGCCCGGGCCAAGGGTCTCGCGGAGGCGGAGGCCATCAAGGCCCGGGCCGCCGCCCTCGCCGAGAACCAGGAGGCGGTCGTCGCCCAGCAACTCGCCGAGAACTGGCCGGAGATCGTCCAGGCCGGCGCGTCCGCCTTCGGCAATGTGGACAACATGGTGCTGCTCAACGGCGCCGACGGCATGGCCGAGTTGTTCGCCAAGGCGCTCACGATGGGCGGCACGGGCCTCGGGCTCGCCCGTCAGCTGCTCTCCTCGATGAACCAGAACGGGCAGGCGCAGAACGGCACCGTGCCGTCGCCGGGCGGGCACGCGGCACCGCCGGCGCAGAAGGTGCCGGTGGAGCAGGACGAGGACTGAACACCCACCTGTCGGTCCGTTCCGGGGTCCTCGGCTTTCGAGGGCCCCGGCGGGCTGTCCCGGGGCACCTGTGCCGCGGAAGGCAACGCCTGGCCAACCCCAACCGAACCCTTACCGCCCCCTTTCCGGTTGCGGCATCGCCACCACGTAGGGTTTCGTGACGGGCGTCGAACGCCCCGATCGAGGAACTTCGACCAGGTGGGGGCATGGATGACTGCCAGTCGCCGTGCTGTGCTGGCCGGCTTGACGGGCGGCGTGCTCGCCGGCTGCGCGGGCCCGAGAAGCTCGACGAACATCCGTGTGCCCGCGTCGCCCGCACCCTCGGCGACCGCCACCCGCACCCCCGCCACCGGCACCCCTTCGGCCCCGGCACCCGCCACCGCGCCGCCCAAGGTCACTCGTGCCGAGATCGTCGCCCGCTACGGGCGCACCATGCCGCACACCTGGGGGTTCGACGCGCCCGGAGTGACGCATGCGCTGCCGGCCACGAAACGCGCGATCGCGCTGACCTTCGACGCCTGCGGCGGCCCGGGCGGCAGTGGCTACGACCGGGCATTGATCGACTTCCTCCGCAGGCGGGAGATACCGGCGACCCTCTTCATCAACTCCCGCTGGATCGACGCCAACCCGGCCGTCTTCCGCCGGCTGGCCGCCGAGCCGCTGTTCGAGATCGCCAACCACGGCACCCGGCACCGCCCGCTGTCCGTCACCGGGCGCTCCGCCTACGGCATCCCGGGCACCCGCAACGCCGGCGAGGTGTACGACGAGATCGCCGGCAACCGCGCCAGGCTCACCCGTCTGCTGGGCACCCCTCCGCGCTTCTTCCGCTCCGGCACGGCGTACTGCGACGACGTCGCGGCACGGATCGTCGGCGACCTCGGGGAGCGCTTCGTCAGCTTCTCCGTGAACGGTGACGGCGGCGCGACCTTCACGCCCGAACAGGTCCGCGCCACCGTCTCCGCCGCCCAGGCCGGTTCGATCGTCATCTGCCACATGAACCACCCCGAAGGCGGCACCGCCCGAGGCATCACCGCGGCGGTCCCCCATCTCCTGGCGACCGGCCACGACTTCGTCCGTCTCTCGGACGGACTGCACTGATCGGACAGCGCTGATCGGACAGCGCTGTCCGGACGGCGCTGACCGGACGGCGCTCCGGGATGGCATGCTTCTGGCGTGAAAGACCGTCGGACAAAAGGGAGTTCAGGTGTCGGAGTCAGCTCGGGCGCAGGCCCTCGTCGTTCTCGACCCGGCGGAGCTGCCCGCCGTGCATGAGCTGGCGGCCGCCCACGGCGTAGAACTGCAGGAGGTCCCGCGGCGCGGCATCGAACCCGTCACCACCGTCACCCTGGTCCTGATGGGCGCGGCGACCGCCGTCGGCGCCCTGCAGCACACGCTGGAACAGCGCAAGGGCGGCCAGGTGATCGACCTCAGACCGGGCGCGCCGCGGGCGATCTACCGCACCCCGGACGTGGTCTACGGAACGGTGGTCGTCCTCGCGGCCGACGGCACGGTGACCGTGGAGGTCAGGGAGCCGGACGGCATGTTCGGCAAGGTGATCTCCGCGCTGCCGAACCTCCTCTCCGCCGACGGGAGCGGCACCGCGCAGGTCACGGCGGCCGTCACGGCGAGGTTCGGCGCCGACGTGGAGGTCCGGCCCGCGGCCGGGCGGCCGACGCCGGGCGGTGACGCATGAGCGGGGACATGGAGCGGGGGCGGCAGCAGGAGGCGCGGGACTTCCTCGACCTGCTCAGGGCGCAGGCCCAGGCCGAACAGGGCATTTCCGAGCGGCCGCCGGGAACCGGAGCCGCCGTTCGGGACCTGACCGAACGGCTCCTGCGCGACAGCTTCAACGCCGAGCAGGGCAAGGACCCTCGGGTACGAGCGCGGGTGGAGCAGGAGGCCGCCCGCAACCTGCGGAACCAGGACGACGTCTTCGCCGAGATGTTCGCCGGGATGCAGGACCACATCGAGCGAACGGCCAGGGACCGGATACAGGGCGAAGGCCTGGACTTCGCGGCGATGCGCCCGCTCATCAGCCACCTGCGAACCGGACAGCTCAACGCGGTGAGCCTGCGCGTGCCGGGCCGCCACGGCGCCCATCTGGTGCTCGTCGAGGACCAGATGCCGCTCTTCGCCTCCAAACTCAGCAAGGCGGTCGCCTGGGCCCTCCCCTACGGACCGGCCGCCACCGAGGGCCTGATCGACGTCCAGTGGAACCTGGCCGCCGCGGTCGAGCGGATCGAGACCGTGCCCGAGGTCGCCGAGCGCTTCACGGACATCGTCGTGGCCTACGCCGTCTCGGGCCGGATCGGCGACGCCGGCCACCACCTGCTGCCGCCGGGCCCGTTCAACCTCGCCGGGATGCTGCGTGACGGCCTCGAGTACTTCGTCCTGGGCCACGAGTACGCCCACATCATCAGCGGCCACCTGAACTCCGCGGTCCGGCGCAAGGGGGTGCTGCCGGTCGAGGAGGCCGAGGTGCTGGTGCACTCGTGGGGGCAGGAGTTCGACGCCGACCTGATCGGCATGGTCCTCTCCCTCAACGCGGGGATCGAGTACGACAACCGCGACCTGTGGGTGGGGTTCCTGGGCATCAGTCTGTTCTTCGACGCCCTGGACGTGATGGACCGCGCCGTCGCTCTGCTGCAGACGGGCGACGAGCGCACCCGTCAACTGGGCTCCCACCCGCCGTCCGACCTGCGCAAGCAGCGCCTCCGCGCGGTCCTGCCGCAGATGGCCGATGCCGACCGGGTGCGGATGCCGCTCGAACTGGCCGACATCCAGGGGCAGATCATCCGCGAACTGTGGGCGCGCACCCGCCCGGCCCTGCTGGATCTGCACCGGCGTGGCGTGCCGACGGCCCGGACCTGGCGGACCATCCCGAAGGAGACCGGCGATCCGGGGCCCGGGCCGGCCGCGTCGGCCTGACAGCTCCGGCCGGTGACGGTCACGGACCACAACCGGAGGGCGGTTGCCCAACTCCTCGACGCACGCCCTAAGGTGCCCCCGTGACTGCCTTTACCGACGAAGACACCCCCGGCCGCCACGGCCCCTCCGCCACCACCGAGGCCGACCCGCGCGAGGTCGGCAAGGTGCGCACCGAGTACTCCCCCGCCCATGACGGCGACCCCGATCCGGGCGAGATCGTGTGGACCTGGGTGCCGTTCGAGGAGAACGACGGCCGGGGCAAGGACCGCCCGGTGCTGGTCGTGGCCCGGGAGGCGGCGGGCACCTTCCTCGCGGTCCAGCTGTCCAGCAAGCGGCACGACGGCGACCGGGAGTGGGTGGCCATCGGCAGCGGGCCGTGGGACCGGTCGGGCCGCGACTCGTGGGTGGACGTGGACCGGGTGCTGCGGCTGCACGAGGAGGGCATGCGCCGGGAGGCGTGCGCGATAGACCGGATGAGGTTCGACCTGGTCCGCCGGCGGCTCCACGAGCGGTACGGCTGGACCTGACGCCCTCTAGGGCTGCGGAAACGCCTGTACGAAGGCCTCCCGGACCGTCGCTCCCGGCGTACGGTCCAGGACGCCGAACACCACATGCTCGAACGCCCGAGCGAACCGACCGCCAGGCCCGAGCAGCGTACGGAAGGCGCCCGCGACCTGCGCCGGGTCGTTCTGGAAGACACCGCACCCCCAGGCGCCCAGCACCAGCCGCCGGTATCCGTGGGCGGCGGCGGTCTCCAGGACTCGCTCGGCCCGCCGGGTCAGGGCGGCCGGGAGTTCGCCGACGCGCTCCGGTGCCGTACGCCGTACGACGCCCGCGTTGGGGGCGGCGGCGGTCAGGAAGCCCGCCAGGTACGGCTCCGGCAGCAGGCGGCCCCGGTCGTCGCGGAACACCGGGACGGCGGGGGTGTGGATCACCCGGTCCGTGTAGAGCGGGTCGCGGTGGGCGCGGTGGTGGTCGTAGTACTCCCGGGCCTCCAGCAGGCAGGTGTACAGGGCGGAGGCGCGGCACACGGCCTCCTCCTGGGCCTGGGCGCCGTTCAGATAGCCGCCGCCGGGATTGCGGGCCGAGGCGAAGTTCAGCACCGCCACCGGGGCGTCGGCGAGCCGACGGGCGGCTTCGAGGCTGCTCTCGCCCGTGACCTGGAACAACGTCTCCGCATCCGCCGTCACGGACACCGACACCGGCCCGGGGCCGTACATCCGCGTGCCCGCCCTGGCGGCCTCGATCGCCGCCGCGACGCAGACCTCCCGGCCGCCTGGCAGGCGGTACCTCCCTGACGCCACGATCTGCTCGGTCTCCGTGGCGATGCCCCGCAGGCGCGCGCTCACGGCGCCACCCCCGTGGGCGCCATGACCGCGGCCCGCGCGGCCTCCCCCGTCGTGCTCATGCAGGCATCCTGGGTGATGCTGGTGATGCGGTGCAACGGAGTTTCCGGGTCCAGGAATGGCCTGGAATCGCCCAAGAAAACGGAGATTACCGATCCCGAACGTCCCGATGGGCACCCTTGTGCGAATCGTTGCGAGGGTCTTGGGTGGGACGAGTGCCTGCCCGGCTCACCGAACGCCGGGCCGGTGACATGGTGGAATCGCAGGAGGATCCCGACATGTCCGACTCAATATCCGATGGTGGCGACTGTACGGAGCACCGCACAGCCGTCACCGAGGCCGAGGTCGAAGCTCTCGTCCGAGGCATCTGTTTCAAGACGGGCCCGCCCCGCACGCTCGGGGTCGAAGTGGAATGGCTCGTACACGAGCTGCGGCAGCCGCAGCTCCCGGTGACACCCGAACGACTCGAAGCGGCCTACGCCACCCTGCGGACCGTGCCCCTGAAGTCGCCGCTGACGATCGAACCCGGCGGCCAGCTGGAGCTGAGTTCACCGCCCGCCACCTCCCTGATGGAGTGCGTAGACACCGTCTCGGCCGACCTGGACACGGTCCGCGCGGTCCTCGCCGAGGACGATCTGGGACTCGTCGGCGTCGGCCACGACCCCTGGCACCCACCCCGCCGGTTCCTGCACGAACCGCGCTACGACGCCATGGAGGCCTGCCTCGACCGCACCGGCACGGCCGGCCGGCACATGATGTGCACCTCGGCCTCCGTCCAGGTGTGTGTGGACGCCGGCTACGAGGAGCCCGGGCTGCTCGGGCACGAGCGGCGCTGGCGGCTGGCGCACCTGCTGGGCGCGGTCCTGGTGGCCGCGTTCGCGAACTCCCCGCTGATCGGCCGGCAGCCCACGGGCTGGCGGTCCACCCGGCAGCTGCTGTGGATGGAGATCGGCGTGGCCGGCCGGGCGGGCGGGCCCCCGCCGGACGGCGCCCCGCGGGACGCCTGGACCCGGCATGTGCTGGACGCCCCGGTGATGTGCGTCCGCCGCGACGGCGGTCCGTGGGAGCTACCCGAGGGCCTGACCTTCCGCAAGTGGACCCGCTCGCGGACACCCCGGCCGCCCACCCGGGCGGATCTCGACTATCACCTCACCACGCTGTTCCCGCCGGTCCGGCCCCGCGGCCACCTGGAGCTGCGCATGATCGACGCGCAGCCCGGCGAGGACGGCTGGATCGTGCCGCTCGCGGTGACGGCGGCCCTGTTCGACGACCCGGAGGCCACCGAGGCCGCGCACCGGGCGGTGAAACCCCTGGCGGAGCGGACGCTGAACCTGCCCGCCCCGCACAATCCGCTGTGGACCGACGCGGCCCGGCACGGGCTCGCCGACCCCGAGCTGCGCGAGGCCGCCGTCGCCTGTTTCACGGCGGCGCTCGAAGCCCTGCCCCGGCTCGGTGCCACACCCGCGGTGATGGACGCCGTGGCGGCCCATCTCCACCGCTACGTCGCCCGGGGCCGCTGTCCGGCCGACGACCTGCTGGACCGCCTGCGCGACACGGACCGTCGTGCCCACGGGAGGAAGGACATCCGCACATGACCGCCCCGGAGACCGAGGTCACGGCCACCGAGCCGGACACCGAGGCGCTGCGCGAGCGTGCGCTCGCCTCCCTCATCACCGCCCGCGCCCGCACCACGCTGCTGACCAGCTGCGTCGAGGACCCCGACCTCACCGCGCAGCACTCCCCGCTGATGTCGCCGCTGGTGTGGGACCTCGCCCACATCGGCAACCAGGAGGAGCTGTGGCTGCTGCGGGCGGTCGGCGGCCGGGACGCGATGCGGCCCGAGATCGACGGCCTGTACGACGCCTTCGAGCACCCGCGCGCCGAGCGGCCTTCGCTGCCACTGCTGCCGCCCGCCGAGGCCCGCAGCTATGCGTCCGAGGTGCGCGGCCGGGCCCTGGACCTGCTGGGAGCGGCGGACTTCCACGGCAGCCGGCTGACCGAGGCCGGGTTCGCCTTCGGGATGATCGCGCAGCACGAACAGCAGCACGACGAAACCATGCTGATCACCCATCAGCTCCGCAAGGGCCCGCAGGCCCTGACCGCCCCCGACCCCGAACCGGCGCCGCTGTTCCCGGGCCCGGCCGAAGTCCTCATCCCCGGCGGCCCGTTCACCATGGGCACCTCCACCGAACCGTGGGCGCTGGACAACGAACGCCCGGCGCATCCGGTGGACCTGGCGCCGTACTGGATCGACACGACCCCGGTGACGAACGCGGCGTACCAGGCGTTCATCGAGGACGGCGGGTACGAAACCGAGCGCTGGTGGACGCCCGAGGGCTGGGCGCACATCCGGCAGCACTCCCTCACCGCGCCGCTGTTCTGGCGCCGCGACGGCGGCCAGTGGCTCAGGCGCCGCTTCGGGATCACCGAGGTCGTGCCGGCCGACGAGCCGGTGCTGCACGTGTGCTGGTACGAGGCGGACGCCTACGCCCGCTGGGCCGGGCGCCGGCTGCCCACCGAGGCCGAGTGGGAGAAGGCCGCCCGGTACGACCCGGCCACCGGCCGCTCCACCCGCTACCCGTGGGGCGACGCCGACCCGGCGCCCGAGCACGCCAACCTGGGCCAGCGGTACCTCAGGCCCGCCCCCGCCGGCAGCTACCCGGCCGGTGAGTCCCCGCTCGGCGTACGGCAGTTGATCGGGGACGTGTGGGAGTGGACGGCGAGCGACTTCCTGCCGTACCCGGGCTTCCAGGCGTTCCCGTACAAGGAGTACTCGGAGGTGTTCTTCGGGCCCGAGTACAAGGTGCTGCGCGGCGGTTCGTTCGCCGTGGACCCGGTGGCCTGCCGGGGCACGTTCCGCAACTGGGACTACCCGATCCGGCGGCAGATCTTCTCCGGGTTCCGCACCGCCCGCTCGGAGGCTGTCTGATGTGCCGTCATCTGGCCTACCTGGGGCCCGAGGAGCGGCTCGGCCGACTCCTCGTGGAGCCCCCGCACAGCCTGTTCCGGCAGTCGTGGGCGCCCCGGCGGCAGCGGTTCGGGACGGTCAACGCCGATGGTTTCGGGGTGGGTTGGTACGCCCCCGGCGATCCGGTCCCGGCCCGCTACCGGCGGTCCGGGCCGATCTGGGCGGACCTGTCCTTCACCGACCTGGCCCGGGTCGTGCGCGCCGGTGCCGTGCTGGCCGCCGTACGCGACGCGACCCGCGCGGGCGCGGACGGCGAGGCCGCGGCCGCGCCCTTCGCCGCCGACCGGTGGCTGTTCAGCCACAACGGCGCGATCGCCGGCTGGCCGGACTCGGCGGCACCGCTGGTGTCCGCCCTGCCCCCGGTCGAACTGCTGTCGCTGGAGGCACGCACCGACTCGGCATTCGTCTGGGCGCTGGTGCTGCACCGGCTGCGGCTCGGTGACGACCCCGCCGACGCCCTCGGCGGGGCGGTTCGCGAGCTGGCCGAGGCGGCCCCCGCCTCCCGGCTGAACCTGCTGCTCACCGACGGCACCACCATCACCGCCACCGCCTGGGGCGACAGCCTCTGGTACCGCACGGAGCCCGGCACCGGCACGGTCGTCGCCTCCGAACCGTACGACGACGACCCGCTCTGGCAGGAGGTCCCCGACCGCACCGTGCTCACGGCGAGCCGCACCGGCGTGCTGCTCGCCCCGATCGAGGACCCGGCATCCGTACCACCGAAGGAGCCCTGTACGTGAGTCCCCTGCACGTCACCCGCACTCTCCCCGAGGACGCGACGGACGCCGCGCTGCGCGCGGACGTCCTCGCCGGCCTCACGGTCGACCCCAAGACGCTGCCGCCCAAGTGGTTCTACGACGCCCGCGGCAGCGAGCTGTTCGAGCAGATCACGGAGCTGCCCGAGTACTACCCGACGCGGGCCGAGCGCGAGATCCTCGTCGCCCGGTCCGGCGAGATAGCCGCCGCGAGCGGCGCGCGCACCCTGGTCGAGCTGGGCTCCGGCTCCTCGGAGAAGACCCGCTATCTGATCGACGCGCTCACCTCGCTGGCGGCGTACGTCCCCGTCGACGTCAGCGAGAGCGCCCTCACCCAGGCCGGGCAGGCGCTCATCGAGGAGCGTCCCGGACTCGACGTGCACGCGCTGATCGCCGACTTCACCGCCCCGCTGGCGTTGCCCGAGACGCCCGGGCCCCGGCTGGTGGCGTTCCTCGGCGGCACGATCGGCAACCTGCTGCCCGCCGAACGGGCGAAGTTCCTGGCCTCGGTGCACGCCCTGCTCGCGCCGGGCGACGGGCTGCTGCTCGGCACGGACCTGGTCAAGGACGAGCAGGTGCTGGTCCGGGCGTACGACGACGCGGCCGGGGTGACGGCCGCGTTCAACAAGAACGTCATGGCCGTCATGAACCGGGAGCTGGGCGCCGACTTCGACCCGGACGCCTTCGACCATGTGGCGCTGTGGGACACCGAGCAGGAGTGGATCGAGATGCGGCTGCGCTCGCGCACCGCGCAGACCGTGAAGGTGCCCGCGCTGGATCTCGCCGTGGACTTCGCGGCGGGCGAGGAACTGCGCACCGAGGTGTCGGCGAAGTTCCGCAAGGAGGGCGTGAGTGCCGAACTCGATGCGGCGGGCCTGGAGTTGACCCACTGGTGGACGGACACCGAGGGCCGCTTCGCGCTGTCGCTCAGCGTGGCGCGGTAGGTCAGCCCAGGTTCGGAGCGAGGGCTTCGGTGATCTTCCGGCCGGCCCGGCGTGCCTCGCTCGCCGGGTCGGCCCCGCCGAGCACCTTGGTCATGTAGGCCTTGATCGGGTTGTCGGCCTCGACCGCGGCCCACTGCGGGCTGTTGGGGGTCGCCCGGCCGTGTGCGGCGCCCGCCGCCATGGCGGCGACCCCCTCCTCCCCCGCGACCGCGCCCGCCAGGGTGGTCTTGTTGGGCACGTAGTTCATGGTGCGGGCGAGTTCGGTGTCCCACTTGGCGCCGGTGAGCGCCCCGACGACGGCGGTCGCGGCGAACTGGTCGTCGGTGTTGCGCGGGACGACGAGGTCGGAGCCGCCGGTGAAGACCGTGCCGGGCCGGGCGGCGGTCCTGCCGGGCACCGGGAAGAAGCCGAGCTTGTCCTTGAGCCCGGGGTTCTGCTGCACGATCGACTGGGCGAGCCCCGGTACGGCGATGATCTGCGCGACCTTGCCACCCGCGAACACCCCTGCCTGGGGCGGGTGTTCCTCGTCCGCGTCCACGGGTCCCTCGCCGAGCGCCTGGAGCCGCCGGTAGAAGTCCATGCCGCGCAGGGCTGCCGGGGTGTCCAGGGTGCCGCGCCACTCGTAGTCCTTCTGCTCGGCCAGCTCGCCGCCCTCGTCCCAGATGAAGCCGGAGAGGGTGTACCAGTCCTGTCCGGCCAGGTAGATCCCCTGGTTGCCACCCGAGTTGAGCTTCCGGGTGTCGGTGAGCCACTCGTCGCGGGTCTTCGGCGGGGCGGTGATGCCGGCCTGTTCGAAGAGGTCCTTGCGGTAGATGACGACCCGGTTGGCCGCGTACCAGGGCACGCCGTACTGCTTGTTGCCGTCCTTGCCGGGCTCGGCGAGACCGGGCAGCCAGCGCTCCTTGCCCCAGTCGCGCATCGACTCCAGCGTCAGGTCGGCGAGCCGGCCGTCGTCGACGTACAGCGGGACCTGGGTGTTGCCCACCTCGATGACGTCGGGACCGTCCTTCCCGTCGCTCCTGAGGGCCTTCTGGACCTTCTCGACGATGCCGGTCCACTCCTGGATGCGGATGTCGAGGCGCAGGTCCTTGTGGGTGCGCTCGAAGTCCTCGGTGAAGCGCCGCAGGAACTCCTTCGAGGCACTGTCCTTCATCAGCCACACGGTGACGGTGTGCCGGTCCTGGCCGCCCGGGAGGACGCCGCAGCCGCTGGCGAGGGAGCCGGTGACACAGAGGAGGGCGAGCAGACGACGACGTCTCACGAGGGGTCCTGTTCTGTCTGACGGACAGGGGAAGGGGCCCGACGTGGGGGGACGAGCCGGGGCTCGCACGGGTGTCTGGATTTTGGTATGGACCAATGCTGCGGTCAAGGGCTACCGGGGGTACGGCCGCGACGCCTCGCGCTCCGCGCCCGCATACGGCACCGTGGAGTGACGCGTGACACACCCGTCACGGCGGCACAACGAGGAGCACCGCATGACCAACCACACCTACCGGGTCTCGGAGATCGTCGGCACCTCCCCCGAGGGCGTCGACAAGGCCATCCGCAACGGCATCGCCCGGGCGGCCCAGACCGTGCGCAACCTGGACTGGTTCGAGGTGACGCAGGTCAGGGGGCAGATCGAGGACGGACAGATCGCGCACTGGCAGGTCGGTCTGAAGGTGGGCTTCCGCATCGAGGACGGGGAGTAGTCCCCCAGGACCAGCACAGGTCCGGCCCTCAGGTCTCCGGCCCTCAGGTCCGGCCCTCACGCTCCTGGGCGTCCTCCAGCGCGGCGGACTTCGCGGCCCAGCGGGCCCGTACGACGGCGAACCCGGCGCGCTCGGCGTCGTCGCACACCAGCTCGTCGTCATCGACGAGGAACCGTATCTCGCGGTCGCGGGCGAGCCGGCGCAGGATCTCCAGCTTGGTGAACCGGGCGGGCCTGCGGTCGGCGTTGCTCCGCATGTGGAGGCGCCCCTCGGGCAGCGCCTGGTCGGCGAGCCAGTCGAGCGTGTCGCGCCGGCATCGCTCGGGCCGCCCCGTGAGGTATACGATCTCGCACTCGCGAGCCTGCTCCAGGACGAGCGTCACGCCCTCGGCGAGCGGCGGATCCTGGGGCGCGGCCGCGAAGAACCCGGCCCAGTTCCGCGGCCGGGCCTGAAGGAAGTGCTGCCGATGGGCGGTGTCGGCAAGGGTGTTGTCCAGGTCGAACACGGCAACCGGGCGCGCACTGCTGTCTGTCACGGGGCCACCCTAGTGCGGTGATCGCACAGGGTGGGCCCTCGCGTCACCTTCGCCAGAACAGGTGGTGCGTCACGCCGCTCGGGCTGGGCACGACCTCCAGGTGGAACCGGTCGAGCAGCTCATGGGGTGACTCCCAGAGCCGTAGTCCGGACCCGAGCGTCACCGGCGAGACCGCCACATGCATGGTGTCGACGAGGTCGGCTTCAAGGAACTCCCTGATGGTGGTGACCCCGCCACCGAGGCGAACGTCCCTGCCCTGCGCCGCCTCCCGCGCCCGTTCGAGGACCGTGGCCGGGTCGCCGTCGACGAAGTGGAAGGTGGTGTCGGAGAGCGTGAACGAAGGCCGCTTGTGGTGGGTCATGACGAACACCGGCGTGCGGAACGGTGGCTCGTCGCCCCACCAGCCGCGCCACTCGTGGTCGTGCCAGGGCCCGCGCTGGGGCCCGAACTTGTTGCGGCCCATGATCTCGGCTCCGATGTTGCGTGCGAAGTCTCGCGTGAAGTAGACGTCGAGGCCGAGACGTTGAAGTTCATGACTCTCAGCAGTTGATCCGTGTGTTTCCTCATCAAGTCCGGTCGCGTCATCGTGTGGCGAGGTGCCCCACACCATCACGTCGAACGGGACAGGGGCGGATCGACAGCGGCGCGTAACTTTTTTTCGACCAGCCACCCCTGCGTCAACTCCCCGGGAGCGCGGGCCGCATGCTTCTCCCATGCCTTCTGTTCCCACCCTCGTCGTCTGCCGGGGCTGCTGCTGCGGCAACCCGGCCAAGCACCCCGGTACCGATCACGACGGCCAGCTGGACCGTTTGCGGGCCGCCGCGGCCGAGGGCGGCTTCGCGGTGCGCACGACCGACTGCCTGGGGCCGTGCGACCAGGCGAACGTCGTGGTCGTACGCCCCTCGGCCGAGGGGCGGGGGGCGGGCGGCAAGCCGGTGTGGATCGGGTTCGCCCTGGACGACGACTGCACGGCCGAGATCGCCGAGTGGGCGCGGACGGGCGGGCCCGGGCTGGCCGAGCCGCCGCTCGCCCTGGAGCTGCAGATGATCGAGGCCCCACGAGGCGCACGGACGCGGTCGGGCCGGTGACCGGCGCGGCCGGCCGCAGGCGAGCCGGCCTGCTGCGCCCCGAGGGCCGGGCCGGACTACCGTATGAGGGGGCGGTCCTGCTCGCCAGGAGCGAGAAGGGAGCCGCGTGTGAGTGGTCGGACGGCCGGCGCGACGACGACGCCGGACGCGCTGCGACGGGCACGGGACGCCGTGGCCCGGGAGGCGTGGGCCGACGCGTACCGGCTGCTGCACGGCTTGGACCCTGCTGATCTCACCCCAGACGACTGGGCCGCGCTCGGCGACGCCGCCTGGTGGACGAGCCGGGTCGAGGAGTCCGTCGCCCAGCGGATGCGGGCCTACGCCGGGTACGTGGCGGCCGGCGCCGACCGGCAGGCCGGATTCATGGCGTGGCTGCTCTTCTACGAGCACCACCTGGCGGGCCGCACGGCCATGGCCACCCGCTGGCTGCGCCGGGCCCGGCGGCATCTGCGCGCCGAGCCCGAGTGCGCCGAGCAGTGCTTCCTCGTCTGGACGGACACGGAGCAGGCGCAGGAGCGCGGCGCGTTCGACGAGGCGATGGCCTCGGCCCGGCGCATGGCGGCGATCGCGCGCCGCTGCGGCAGCGCCGACCTGTACGCCATGAGCGTCCAGGCGCAGGCCGGCGTCCTGGTGGCCCGGGGCCGGGTCGCCGCCGGGCTCGACCTTCTCGACGAGGCGATGTGCTCGGCCGTGGCGGGCGAGCTGAGCGCCTTCTTCACCGGCTGGATCTACTGTCTGGGCCTGCAGCAGTGCATGGCCTGCGCCGACCTCGAACGCGCCGCGGAGTGGACCGAGGCGGCCATCCGGTGGTGCGCTTCGATGCCGGCGGAGAACAACTTCCGGGGGCTGTGCCGGGTGCACCGGGTGCAGGTGCTGGAGCTGCGCGGCCGCTGGCCCCTGGCGCTGACCGAGGCCGTCCGGACCTGCGAGGAACTGCTGCCCCACGAGCGGCGGTTGGCGGCCGAGGCCTGCTACCTGACCGGAGAGATCCGGCGTCGGCGCGGCGAGACGGCCGCGGCCGAGGAGGCTTACGAGCGCGCGCACGAGCTGGGCCGCGACCCGCAGCCGGGCCTCGCTCTGCTGCGGCTGGCGCAGGGCAGGGGCGAGGCCTCGGCCGCGGGACTGCGGCTGGCCGTCGCCGGGGACGGGACGGGCCGGGTCGAGCGGTGCCGGCTGCTCACCGCCCAGGTGGAGGTCTGCCTCGCGCTCGGCCGGCTCGACGAGGCCCGCGCGGCGGCCGAGGAGCTGGACGCCCTGGCCCTGGAGTGGCAGCTGCGGTGCGGCTCGGCGGCGACCCTGCTGCACGCGAGTGCCGCGGCGGCCGGCGCAGCGGTGGCCTTCGCGGAGCGTGACCTCGACCGCGCGCTGCCCCTGCTGCACCGGGCACTGGCCGTCTGGCTGGGGCTGGGGGTGCCGTACGAGGCGGCCCAGGTGCGGATGCTCCTGGCCGCCGCCGACCGGAGTGCCGGGGACGGCGAGGGCGCCCGGATGGAGCTGCGGGCGGCCCGGCAGGCCTTCGAGGAGCTGGGCGCCGCACCGGATGCCCGCCGGGCGGCAGCCCTCCTCGCCGGCCTGCGCGAGGAGCCGCCGAGCGGGCTCACCGAGCGCGAGATCCAGGTGCTGCGGCTGGTAGCGGCGGGCCGCACGAACCGGGCCATCGCCGCGGAACTGGTGATCAGCGAGCACACCGTCGACCGGCACCTCAGCAACATCTTCGCCAAGCTCGACGTGTCCTCGCGGGCCGCGGCGACGGCTTACGCCTGCACGCACGGCCTAGCGCGACAGTGATCTTCCCGGTCGACGGCGCCTGCCACCGGATCGGGCCGCAGGACACCGCGTTCGCCTACCGGGACGCCTGCTTCTCGACCGCGCTCAGCCCGACCCTGACCACCCGGGCGGACTGCGAGGCCCAGAAGGGGTGGGCGCGCGCCTTCCACCGGGCGTTGGAGCCGTACTCGGCCGGGGGCGGCTACAGCCACGCCCGTCTGGTGGAGCTGAAGCGGCGCTACGACCCGGGCAACCTGTTCCGGCTGAACCACAACATCGCGCCGTGAGGAATCCTGCGGGCTCCAGGGTGTTGAACCTCGTATGAGTTCCGTGACCGCCGCGACCCGCTTCTCCGTCCTCGACCGTTCCCGCACCCGTGCGGGCCGGCCGCCCGGCGAGGCGCTGCGGGACACGGTCGCGCTGGCGCGGGAGGCGGAGGTGCTCGGCTATCACCGGTTCTGGGTGTCCGAGCACCACGGCGTGCCCGGGGTCGCCGGGTCGGCGCCGACCGTGCTCGCCGCCGCCGTGGCCGCAGCGACCCGCACGATCCGGGTGGGCACCGGCGGGGTCATGCTGCCCAACCACCAACCTCTTGTGGTGGCCGAGCAGTTCGGCGTGCTGGAGTCGCTCTTCCCGGGCCGGATCGACATGGGGCTCGGCCGTTCCGTGGGCTTCACCGGCGGAGTGCGCAAGGCCCTCGGGCGGGACAAGGACGACGCCGAGGACTTCGGGGCGCAACTCGGCGAACTGCTCGGCTGGTTCGAGGGCACCTCGCCGACCGGGGTGCACGCCCGCCCGGCGGAGGGCCTGCGGGTGCCGCCGTTCGTGCTGGCCATGGGCGAGGGCGCGCGCATCGCGGCCCGCGCCGGCCTGCCGATGGTCACCGGTGACCTGCGGGGCCGCGAGAAGATGCTGCGCGGCATCGACGAGTACCGCGCCCGGTTCCGCCCCTCCCCGTGGGCGTCCGATCCGTATGTGGTGATCTCCGGTACGGTCGCGGTCGCCGGCACCGCGGAGGCCGCGCGGCGGCTGCTGGTACCGGAGGCCTGGGCCATGGCGCACGCGCGGACCCACGGCAGCTTCCCGCCCCTGGCCCCGGCCGAGGAGATCGAGGCCCGCGCGATGACCGCGAAGGAGCGGGACTTCTACGAGTCCGGTCTCGCCGGTCACCTCGCCGGCACCGGGGACCAGGTCGCGCACGAGCTGGAGACGGTGCTGAAGGAGACGGGCGCGGACGAGGTCCTGGTCACGACCAGCTCGTACGACCGTACGGCGCTGCTGGACTCCTACCGGCGCCTCGCCGCCCTCTTCGCACCCCTCGGCTGAGCGGCTCAGCCCTGCATGTCGGCCGGCCTGTCCGCGCGCATCAGGATGGAGCCGTCCGCCGCGTCCACCACGGCGCGGTCGCCCGGTTGGAGTTGCCCGGACAGCAGCATGTCGGCGAGGCGGTCGTCCACCTCGCGCTGGATGGTGCGGCGCAGCGGGCGGGCGCCGAAGTCGGGCTGGTAGCCGATGTTCGAGAGGAGTTCGGCCGCCGCGTCAGTGACCTCCATCGTGACGTCCTGGGCGTGCAGCCGGCGCCGGGTGTGCTCCAGCAGCAGGTCGACGATCTGGCGCAGCTGGGTGCGGTCCAGGCCGCGGAAGACGATGATCTCGTCGATGCGGTTGAGGAACTCGGGCCGGAAGTGCTGCTGGAGGGCGGGCATGACGGCGTCGCGGACCTTGGTGTAGTCCTCGGTGCCGGCGGCCAGGATGCGGTCGGCGCCGATGTTCGACGTCATGATGACGACGGTGTTCTTGAAGTCGACCGTGCGGCCCTGGGAGTCGGTGAGCCGGCCGTCGTCCAGGAGCTGCAGCAGGGTGTTGAAGACGTCCGGGTGGGCCTTCTCCACCTCGTCCAGCAGCAGCACGGTGTACGGCTGTCTGCGCACCGCCTCGGTGAGCTGGCCGGCCTCCTCGTGGCCGACGTATCCGGGAGGCGCCCCGACCAGGCGGGAGACGGTGTGCCGCTCCTGGAACTCGCTCATGTCGAGGCGGATCATGCGGCTCTCGTCGCCGAAGAGGGCGGCGGCGAGGGCGCGGGCCAGCTCGGTCTTGCCGACGCCGGTCGGGCCGAGGAACAGGAAGCTGCCGATGGGCCGGTTGGGATCGCTCATGCCGGCGCGGGCGCGGCGTACCGCGCGGGCCACGGCGGTGATCGCCTCGTCCTGGCCGACGACCCGCTCGTGCAGGTGCTCCTCCAGCTTCAGCAGCCGTTCCCGCTCCTCCTCGGTGAGCTGGGAGACGGGGATGCCGGTGGTGCGGGAGACGACCTGGGCGATGTCCTCGGCGGTGACCTTGGGGACGTGCTCCTCCGCCTTGCCCCCGGCGGCCAGCTCGGCCTCGGCTTCCTTGATCCGGTCGCGCAGGTCCTTGGCGCGCTCGTACTCCTCGTCGGCGACGGCCTGGTCCTTCTCCCGGTTCAGGGCGGCGATGCGGTCCTCGACCTCCCGGGTGTCGGCCAGGGGGGTCTTGGCGCGCAGCCGGACGCGGGCTGCGGCCTGGTCCATCAGGTCGATGGCCTTGTCGGGCAGGAAGCGGGAGGTGATGTACCGGTCGGACAGCTCGGCAGCGGCCACGACCGCCTCGTCGGTGATGCGGACCTGGTGGTGGGCCTCGTACCGGTCGCGCAGGCCGCGCAGGATCTCGATGGTGTCGTCCACACTGGGCTCGCCGACCAGGATGGGCGCGAAGCGGCGCTCCAGGGCGGCGTCCTTCTCGATGTGCCTGCGGTACTCGTCCACGGTCGTCGCGCCGATCAGATGCAACTCGCCGCGGGCCAGGGCGGGTTTGAGCATGTTGCCCGCGTCCATGGCGCCCTCGCCGCCGCCTCCGGCACCGACGACGGTGTGCAGCTCGTCAAGGAACAGCACCAGTTCGTCGGCGTGCTCGCGGACCTCCTCCAGCAGCTTCTTCAGCCGCTCCTCGAACTCGCCCCGGTACTTGGTGCCGGCCACCATCCCGGCGAGGTCAAGCGAGACCAGCCGCTTGCCTTCGAGGGTCTTCGGCACGTCCCCGGCGACGATGCGCTGGGCGATGCCCTCGACCACGGCCGTCTTGCCGACGCCGGGGTCGCCGATCAGGACGGGGTTGTTCTTGCTGCGCCGGGAGAGGACCTCGATGGTCTGCTCGACCTCCTCCTCGCGTCCGATCACCGGGTCGAGGCGGCCCTGGCGGGCGTCCTCGGTGAGGTCGCGGCCGTACTCGTCCACGGTCGGGGTGGTGCTGGGCTTCTTCCGCTCGGCGGTGCCCTCGGTGGGCAGCCTGGCCGGCTCCCAGCCGCCCTCGCCGAGCGTCTGCCCGGCCACGGACTCCGGGTTCGCGGCGAGTGCGCGCAGGATGTGACCGGGGCCGATGTAGGAGTCGCCCTCGGCGCGGGAGATCTGGTAGGCGTCGAGCAGGGCGCGCTTGGCGGCCGGGGTGAGGGTGTTCGGCTCGGTCTTCTCGCCGCCGTTCGCGCCGGTGCTGAGCCGCTCCCGGATGCGGTCGGGGTCGGCGCCGGCCTCGGCGAGCAGGCGCCGGGTGGACTCGTTGTGGGTGGCGGCGGCCAGCAGGTGCCGGGCGTCGAGTTCCTCGCTGCCCTCGATCGCGGCGATGTCCCTGGCCTCGGCCACCAGGTCCCGGGCCCGTTCGGACAGCAGGCTGCCGATGTCGACGCGCTGCGGCCGGCGGGCGGAGGCGGCCGGGCCGCCGCTGCCGAAGAACCGGGACATCAGCTCGTCGAACTCCTCGAACGGGCTGCGTCCGAATCCGAAACCGGGAGTGCTCATGAGGGGCAGGCCTTTCTGCGGCGGCAGGCGTCCGTACCCCCCAAACTCGCACATAAGGGATACCCGTGCACTTGCGCCTCTCCGGCGGGCTCATACGCCGCGCTCTCGCTCCGCGCGCCCCCGCCCGCCGAGATGCGAGCCGTGCCCCGGCCGGTGACCCTGGAAGACGGACCGTCTATCCCCCAGGAGGGATGCCATGTCCATGCTGGACAAGATCAAGGGCATGCTCAAGGGCCACGAGGACGTGGCGAACAAGGGCATCGACAAGGGCGGCGACTACGTCGACGAGAAGACCCAGGACAAGTACAAGTCCCAGGTCGACACGGCCCAGCAGAAGCTGAAGGACGAGCTCGGAAGCCAGGAGCGGGACACCCCTCCGCATCCGTAGCCGGGACCCGGCGGGCTAGAATCGCGGGGTTTGTCCCCGCCCCGGCAGGCCCGTACGGAGTGTCCCCCGATGCACAGCCCTCATGATCCGTACGACCCCTACGTCCGTGTCCGCGGTGCCCGCGAGCACAACCTCAAGGGTGTCGACGTGGACATCCCGCGGGACGTACTGGCCGTGTTCACCGGCGTGTCCGGCTCGGGGAAGTCGTCCCTGGCGTTCGGCACCGTGTACGCCGAGGCGCAGCGACGCTACTTCGAGTCGGTCGCGCCGTACGCGCGCCGGCTGATCCACCAGGTCGGGGCGCCCAAGGTCGGCGAGATCACCGGGCTGCCGCCGGCGGTCTCCCTCCAGCAGCGCCGCTCGGCCCCCACCTCCCGCTCCTCCGTGGGCACGGTCACCAACCTCTCCAACTCCCTGCGCATGCTGTACTCGCGCGCCGGTGACCATCCGCCCGGCGCCGAGCGGCTCGACTCGGACGCGTTCTCCCCGAACACGGCGGCCGGTGCCTGCCCGGAGTGCCACGGCCTGGGCCAAGTGCACCGCACCACCGAGGAGTTGCTGGTGCCCGACTCCTCGCTGTCGATCCGCGAGGGCGCGATCGCCGCGTGGCCCGGGGCCTGGCAGGGCAAGAACCTGCGCGACATCCTCGACACGCTCGGGTACGACGTGGACCGGCCCTGGCGCGAACTCCCCGCCGAGCAGCGGGACTGGATCCTCTTCACGGACGAGCAGCCGGTCATCACCGTCCACCCGGTCCGGGACGCCGACCGGATCCAACGGCCGTACCAGGGCACGTACATGAGCGCCCGCCGGTACGTCATGAAGACGTTCTCCGACACCAAGTCCCCGACCCTGCGGGCGAAGGCGGAGCGCTTCCTGACCAGTGCGCCCTGCCCGGTGTGCGGGGGCAGCAGGCTGCGGCCCGAGGCGCTGGCGGTGACCTTCGGCGGCCGGACCATCGCCGAGCTGGCCGCACTGCCCCTGACCGACCTGGCCGGACTGCTCGACGGCGGCACCGAGACGGCCCGGGTCCTCACCGACGACCTGAAGTCCCGGATCGCGCCGGTGGTCGAGCTGGGCCTCGGCTATCTGAGCCTGGACCGGGCCACCCCCACCCTGTCCGCGGGCGAGCTGCAACGGCTGCGGCTGGCCACCCAGTTGCGCTCCGGACTGTTCGGCGTGGTGTACGTGCTGGACGAGCCGTCGGCCGGACTGCACCCGGCGGACACCGAGGCGCTGCTCGCGGTGCTGGACCGGCTCAAGACGGCCGGGAACTCGGTGTTCGTGGTCGAACACCACCTGGAGGTGGTGCGCGGCGCGGACTGGCTGGTGGACGTGGGTCCCGGCGCGGGCGAACACGGCGGACAGGTGCTGTACAGCGGCCCGGTGGCCGAGCTGGCCTCGGTCGAGGAGTCCGCCACGGCCCGCTACCTCTTCGACGAGGCCCCGGGTCCGGCGCGTGAGGTCCGCGAGCCGCGCGGCTGGCTGAAGGTGGGTCCCGTGACCCGGCACAACCTGCGCGGGGTGACGGCCGAGTTCCCGCTGAGCGCGTTCACCGCCGTCACCGGTGTGTCCGGCTCCGGGAAGTCCACGCTCATCGGCGAGCTGACTCAGGACCTGGCCGGGGTCGGCCGTCTGGTCCGGGTGGACCAGCGGCCGATCGGGCGTACTCCGCGCTCCAACCTGGCCACCTACACCGGCCTGTTCGACGTCGTACGGAAGGTGTTCGCCGCCACCGACGGGGCGCGGGAGCGCGGCTACGGCGTCGGGCGGTTCTCCTTCAACGTGGCTGGGGGGCGCTGCGAGACCTGCCAGGGCGAGGGGTTCGTCAGCGTCGAGCTGCTGTTCCTGCCGAGCACGTACGCGCCCTGCCCGGACTGCGCGGGCGCCCGCTACAACCCCGAGACCCTGCGGGTGGCGTACCGGGGACGGAGCATCGCCGAGGTCCTGGACCTGACCGTCGAGGACGCGGCCGAGTTCTTCGCGGACACCCCGGGGGCTGCCCGCAGCCTGGGCTCGCTGCTCGACGTGGGCCTCGGCTATCTGCGTCTGGGCCAGCCCGCCACCGAGCTGTCCGGCGGGGAGGCCCAGCGGATCAAGCTGGCGAGCGAGCTGCAGCGCGGCCGCCGTGCCCACACCCTCTACCTGCTGGACGAGCCGACGACCGGTCTGCACCCGGCCGACGTCGAGGTGCTGATGGACCGGCTGCACGGGCTGGTCGACGCCGGGCACACGGTGGTCGTGGTCGAGCACGACATGACCGTGGTCGCCGAGGCGGACTGGGTGATCGACCTCGGGCCGGGCGGCGGCGACCGGGGCGGGCGCATCGTGGCGGCCGGACCGCCGCAGCGGGTGGCGCGGGCGGCGGGCAGCGCCACGGCGCCCTACCTGGCCCGGGTCATGCCCTGACTCGGGGCGGCCTTCGGCTCCAGCAGGACCACATGGGTCCAGGCGGCCTCGGAGGGGACCGGCTGGGCGGCGCGGGCGAGGGAGCGGCGGTCGGGCTGGGCGCCGGGCGGTATCACCGGCCGGATGTCCACCTCGGCCACCAGGCCCCGCGCGCGGGCGACCCGCCACAGGGAGGCGAGCAGGGTGTCCTCGCCGACGAACGCGGCCGCGGTGCTCGCGGCCCCTCCCCCGTCCTGGCGGTAGCGCAGCCGGACCGGCTGCACGGGCACGCCCGCGTCCAGCGCGGCCTGGAAGACGGCCCGGTGGAAACGGCCGTGCGCCCGCCCGCACCAGGTGCTGCCCTCGGGAAAGGCGACCACGGCCGCGCCCTCCCGCAGGACGCGCGCGATCCGGGCGACCGTGTCGGGCAGCGCGCGCAGCCGGTCGCGCTCGATGAACACCGCACCGCCGCGCGCGACCACCGCCCCCGCCACGGGCCAGTCACGGATCTCGGTCTTGGCGAGCATCCGGGCGGGGCGTACGGCGGCCAGCAGCGGGATGTCGAGCCACGAAACGTGGTTGGCGACCAGCAGCAGACCGCCGTCCGGTGCGGCGGTGCCGGTGAAGCGGACCCGGACCCCGATGGCCCGCACGATCGACCGGCACCACCGCCTGACCCACTCGGCGGGGATCCTCCCGCCGAGCGGGGACAGCACGATCCCGGCCAGCACCAAGGCGGTGACCGCGGTGAGCCGCAGCACGGCCCGGGGTACGGCCGCTGCGGGTGCGGCCGGCTCCACGCAGGCGCCCGGGGTGCAGGGCGCGCTGGGCAGCCAGACGCTCATCAGGCCGGCACGAGGGAGAGGAAGTGCTTCAGATAGCGCGGGTTGACCCGGCGCATCGACAGCAGCACGTACAGGTCGGCGACCCCGAAGTCCGGGTCGTGCGCGGGCTCCCCGCACACCCAGGCGCCGAGCCGGACGTAGCCGCGCAGCAGGGCGGGCAGTTCCACGCGGTCGGCCGGAACCTCGGCGTTCGGGACCCACGGCAGCAGGGGCTGTACCCGGAACTCCTCGGGCGCCAGGTGCTTGGCGCGCACCCGCTCCCAGGTGGCCGTGGCCAGCGCGCCGCCGTCGGCGAGCGGCACGGAGCAGCAGCCCGCCAGCCACTCGTGGCCCCGGTCGACCATGTACCGGGCTATCCCGGCCCAGATCAGGCCGATGACCGTGCCGTCCCGGTGGTCGGGGTGCACGCAGGAGCGGCCGACCTCGACCAGGCCGGGCCGGATCCCGTCGAGCGGGGCGAGGTCGAACTCGCCCTCCGAGTAGAGCCGGCCGGCGACCGCTGCGCGCTCCGGCGGCAGCAGCCGGTAGGTGCCGACGACCTGCCCGGTCACGGTGTCGCGCACGAGCAGGTGGTCGCAGTACGCGTCGAACGGGTCGACGTCGAGGCCCGGCTGTGAGGTGGTCAGCAGGGCGCCCATCTCTCCGGCGAAGACGTCGTGCCGCAGCCGCTGCGCGGCACGGACGTCGGCCTCGTCACGGGCGAGGGTGACGGTGTAGCGGGTGGGTGCCGCGGGCTGCGGAGGACGGTCGAGCGTGGTGACGCCGGTCATGGCTCTCTCCATGGTCACGGGCCGGGTCGGCAGGAGCGGCGGAGCGGCGGTCCGCTCTGCCGGTCCTGTTCTTCCGACGCCGGTTGGCGTACGCGTGACGGGTGGCCGGAGAGTGGGTGTGGGCTTGTTGAACGGCGTGGGTGAGGGCGCCGGCGGAAAACCAGACGGGGCCGGAAGGAGCACCTCTCCCGACCCCGCCCGTCCGCCTGCTGGTCGGCGAACGTCTTCTCCCGCGGCTAGCGCCCCGCCACCTTCCGGGTGGCCCGCAGCCACTCCTTGTTCATGCTCGTGATGGACACCAGCGGGATCCCCTTGGGGCAGGCGGTCGCACACTCACCCGTCAGCGTGCAGCCCCCGAACCCCTCCGCGTCCATCTGCGCCACCATGTCCAGCACCCGCGTCTCCCGCTCGGGCGCCCCCTGCGGCAGCACGTTGAGGTGGTTGACCTTTGCGGAGGTGAACAGCATCGCCGCACCGTTCGGGCAGGCCGCCACGCACGCGCCGCAGCCGATGCACTCGGCGTGCTCGAACGCGAAGTCGGCGTCCGCCTTGGGTACGGGGGTGGCATGGGCCTCGGGCGCGGAGCCGGTGGGGGCGGTGACGTACCCGCCGGCCTGGATGATCCGGTCGAATGCCGACCGGTCCACGACCAGGTCCTTGATCACCGGGAAGGCCGAGGCGCGCCACGGCTCGATGTCGATCGTGTCGCCGTCCTTGAAGGACCGCATGTGCAGCTGGCAGGTGGTGGTGCGCTCGGGGCCGTGCGCGTCGCCGTTGATGACGAGCGAGCAGGCGCCGCAGATGCCCTCGCGGCAGTCGTGGTCGAAGGCGACCGGGTCCTCGCCCTTGAGGATGAGTTCCTCGTTGAGGGTGTCGAGCATCTCCAGGAAGGACATGTCGGAGGAGATGCCGTCCACCTCGTACGTGGACATGGTGCCGTCGGCGTCGGCGTTCTTCTGCCGCCAGACGCGCAGGGTGAGCTTCATGCGTAGCTCCGCTGGGTGGGGTGGACGTACTCGAAGACCAGGTCTTCCTTGTGCAGGGTGGGCGCCTCGCCGGTGCCGGTGAACTCCCAGGCGGCCGCGTAGGAGAACTCCTCGTCCCTGCGCGCGGCCTCGCCGTCGGGTGTCTGCGACTCCTCGCGGAAGTGGCCGCCGCAGGACTCGCCGCGGTGCAGCGCGTCGAGGCACATCAGCTCGGCGAGTTCCAGGTAGTCGACGATGCGGTTGGCCTTCTCCAACGACTGGTTGAACTCCTCGCCGGTGCCGGGCACCTTGATGCGCCGCCAGAACTCCTCGCGGATCTGCGGGATCCGCTCCAGGGCCTTGCGCAGGCCCGCGTCCGTGCGGGCCATGCCGCAGAACTCCCACATCAGCTCGCCGACTTCGCGGTGGAAGGAGTCGGGGGTGCGGTCGCCGTCGACGGACAGGAGCAGGCCGATCCGGTGCTCCGTCTCAGCCAACACCTCCTGGACGACGGGGTGTTCGGCCGTCACCGCCTCCTGGTGCGGGTTGCGGGCGAGGTAGTCGTTGATCGTCGACGGGAGGACGAAGTAGCCGTCGGCCAGGCCCTGCATCAGGGCGGAGGCGCCGAGGCGGTTCGCGCCGTGGTCGGAGAAGTTGGCCTCGCCGATCGCGAACAGGCCCGGGACGGTCGTCTGCAGGTCGTAGTCGACCCACAGGCCGCCCATCGTGTAGTGCACGGCGGGGTAGATCCGCATCGGCACCTCGTACGGATCCTCGTCGGTGATCCGCTGGTACATGTCGAAGAGGTTGCCGTACTTCGCCTCGACCGCCTTACGGCCCATCCGCTTGATCGCGTCCGCGAAGTCGAGGTAGACGCCTTGGCCGCCGGGGCCGACTCCCCTGCCCTCGTCGCAGACGTTCTTCGCGGCGCGGGAGGCGATGTCGCGCGGGACCAGGTTGCCGAAGGAGGGGTAGATGCGCTCCAGGTAGTAGTCGCGCTCGTCCTCGGGGATCCGGTTCGCCGGCCGGTCGTCGCCCTTGGCCTTGGGCACCCAGATCCGGCCGTCGTTGCGCAGCGACTCGCTCATCAGGGTGAGCTTGGACTGGTGGTCGCCGGTGCGCGGGATGCAGGTGGGGTGGATCTGCGTGAAGCAGGGGTTGGCGAAGTAGGCGCCGCGCCGGTGCGCCCGCCAGACGGCGGTCGCGTTGGAGTTCATGGCGTTCGTGGACAGGTAGAAGACGTTGCCGTAGCCGCCGCTCGCGAGTACGACGGCGTCGGCGAAGTACGTGTCGATCTTCCCGGTGACGAGGTCCCGCGCCACGATGCCGCGTGCCCGCCCGTCCACGACGATCAGGTCCAGCATCTCGGTGCGCGGGTGCATCTCCACGTTCCCCGCGGCGATCTGCCGGGACAGCGCCTGGTAGGCGCCCAGCAGCAGCTGCTGACCCGTCTGGCCGCGGGCGTAGAAGGTACGGGACACCTGGACGCCGCCGAAGGAGCGGGTGTCGAGCAGGCCGCCGTACTCGCGGGCGAAGGGCACGCCCTGCGCCACGCACTGGTCGATGATCTCCACGGAGATCTGGGCGAGCCGGTGCACGTTGGACTCGCGAGCCCGGAAGTCGCCGCCCTTGACGGTGTCGTAGAACAGCCGGTGGATCGAGTCGCCGTCGTTGCGGTAGTTCTTCGCCGCGTTGATACCGCCCTGCGCGGCGATCGAGTGGGCGCGGCGCGGCGAGTCCTGGTAGCAGAACTGGACGACGTGGTAGCCCTGTTCGGCGAGCGTGGCGCCCGCGGAGCCGCCGGCCAGGCCGGTGCCGACCACGATGACGGTGTGCTTGCGGCGGTTGGCGGGGTTGACCAGCTTGGCCTCGAAGCGGCGCTTGTCCCAGCGCTCGTGGATCGGGCCGGAGGGGGCCTTGCCGTCGGCCAGGGGCTCACCGGCGGCGTATTCGGTGTAGGTCATGTCAGCTCACCACTCCGGTCATGACGCCCACGGGTACGGCGACGAAGCCGGCCGTGAGCAGCAGCGCGAGGACGTTGGCGACGGTCTTCAGGGCGCGGTCGCGGGCGCGACTGCCGACGCCGAGGGTCTGGGCGGCGCTCCAGAAGCCGTGCCGGATGTGCAGGCCGAGCGCGAGCATCGCGACGATGTAGATGACGTTGCCGTACCAGGTGGAGAAGGTGTCCACCACGTTCTGGTACGGGTGGCCCTCCTGGAAGCCGCCGGAGTGCACGGTGCCGGTGGTGAGGTCCAGGAGGTGCCAGACGATGAACAGGCCGAGGATGATCCCGCCCCAGCGCATGGTGCGCGTGGCGTAGCTCGCCCGGGGCCTCTTGTGCACGTACTTGCTGGGGCGCGCCCGTATGTCACGGCGGCTGAGCTGGTAGGCGGACGTGGCGTGGGCGACCACGGCGACGACGAGGACGATCCGGATGAGCCAGAGCGTCCAGGAGTAGTGCATGAAGGGTTCGCCGACGGTGCGCAGCCAGTGGCCGTAGTGGTTGAACTCGCCCGCCCCGAAGTAGATCTTCAGATTCCCGATCATGTGCGCGACCAGGTACAGCAGCATGATCACACCACTGACGGCCATCACCGTCTTCTTCCCGACGGTGCTGTCCCACACGGTGCGTGCCATGGACGGCCGTCGGTCCGTCCGCGTTGCCAGAGCCATGGAACAGCACGCTAGAGGCGGGGGAACCGATCGGTCCAAGACATGGTCCAGCTTGTTTCCATAGGCTGGGACTATTCTGTAACCGTGCAGTTCCAGCAGCTTCAGTACTTCGTGGCCGTGGCCGAGACCCGGCACTTCACCCGGGCCGCCGAACTGGTCCATGTCGCCCAGCCGTCTCTGTCGCAGCAGATCAAGGCCCTGGAGCGGGAGCTGGGCGCGGACCTGTTCCTGCGCGCCCGGGGCAACATCACGCTCACCGACGCGGGCGAGGCACTGCTCCCGCTGGCCCGGCGGATCCTCGCGGACGCGGACACGGCCCGGTACGAGGTGCAGGAGCTGGTGCAACTGCGGCGGGGCCGGGTGCGGCTCGGCGCGACGCCGAGCCTGTGCACCGGCCTGCTGCCGGACGTCCTGCGCGCCTTCCACGACCGCTACCCCGGCATCCAGCTGCTGATCGAGGAGGGCGGCTCGCACGACCTGGTGCGCGGGCTGGCCCGCGGCGCCCTCGACCTAGCCCTGGTCGTCCTGCCGCTGCCGACGCCCGCGCCCGCGCTGACCACGGTGGAGCTGCTGCGCGAGGACCTGGTGGTGGTGTCCTCACCGGACGTACCGGCGCCGGGGCGGGGCCGCCGGGCCGTGCGCATCGCGGATCTGGAGGGCGAGCGTCTGGTGATGTTCCGGCACGGCTACGACCTGAGGGAGCTGACCGTTGCGGCGTGTCGCTCCGCCGGGTTCGAGCCGGACTTCGCGGTGGAGGGGGGTGAGATGGACGCGGTGTTGGGGTTCGTGCGGGCCGGGCTTGGTGTCGCGGTCGTTCCCCGCATGGTCGCTGCACGCACGGGGCGTGGGTTGCGGGTCACTCCGTTGGCTCGGCCGGGGTTGCATCGGACCATTGCGTTGGCTCACCGGAGTGACGTGGCTCCGCCTCGGGCCGCGCGGGAGTTGCAGCGGATGTTGCTTGAGCGGTGACTGTATCGATACAGCCCCGCACCCCCAGGCATACTGCGCCCCCTCAAAGCTGAGAGGGCGCCGCTCGTTCAGCCCGTCGCGTCCACCAGCGCCAAATCGTGCAGTCTCTCCGGTGGGCCCGGCCTCGCGTAGTACCAGCCCTGAGCCGTGTCGCAGCCCAGTATGCGGAGTTGTTCGGCCTGGGCGCCGGTCTCCACGCCCTCTACGGTGACCGCGAGGTCGAGGCTGTGGGCCAGGGAGACAATGCCTTCGACGATCTTGAGGTCGACGGGGTCGGCCGGGAACTGCTGCATGCCCTGGGTGAAGGAGCGGTCCAGTTTGAGGATGCTCACCGGGAGGCGGCGCAGGTTGGCGAGGTTGGAGTAGCCGGTGCCGAAGTCGTCGAGGGCGATGTCGACGCCCATCTCGGCGAGTCGGCGCAGGGGTTTGAGGAGATCGTCGTCGGCGCCGATCAGTGCCGACTCCGTGACCTCCAGACAGAGGGCGTCCGGGGCGACGCCCGCGCGTTCGAGAATCTCCACCGTGTCCTGGACCAGGCCGGGATGGCTCAGCTGGCACGGGGAGAGGTTGACGTTGATGCGCAGGGGGCCGGCGGCCTTCTCCTCGCCGTATCGTTCGCGCCATTCGCGGGCCTGACGGATGGACTCCTCCAGGACCCAGCGGCCGAGCGGCACGATCAGGCCCGTGTGCTCGGCGAGCGGGATGAAGCGGTCGGGGCCGAGGACGCCGTGCTGCGGGTGCAGCCAGCGGACCAGCGCCTCGGCGCCGCGGACGCTGCCGTCGCCGAGGTGGACCAGGGGCTGGTACTCGATGAAGAACTCGCCGCGTTCCAGGGCCGTGGGCAGCGCCGTGGTCAGGCCGTGGCGGGTGATCGCGCGGGCGTCGGCCTCCGGGTCGGCCAGCTCGGAGCGGTTGCCGCCCGCCGACTTCGCCCGGTACATGGTGATGTCCGCGCTGCGCAGGACCTCCGCCGCGGTGCGCTCGCCCGCCGGGCCCTCCACGATGCCGAGGCTGCCGCGTACCAGCAGGTCACGGCCGTCGATGCTGATCGGCGTGATGAGCGCGTTCATGATGCGTTCGGCGAGTTCGTCGACGCCCCGTTCGGTGCCGGGGCCGGTGGTCAGGGCCACGAACTCGTCGCCGCCGAGCCGGGCGACCATCTCGCCGGGCGCGGTCGCGCAGGACTGCAGCCGGTCGGCGACCTCCACCAGCAGCCGGTCGCCGGCCGCGTGGCCGAGGCTGTCGTTGACGGTCTTGAAGCCGTCCAGGTCGAGGTAGCACAGGCCGAAGCGCTGGCCCTGGCCGGCGCCCAGGGCTTTCTCCAGGCGCTCGAAGAACAGGGTGCGGTTGGGCAGGCCGGTGAGCGCGTCGTGTGTGGCCTCGTAGCGCAGCCGGAGGTTGAGCAGGCGGCGCTCGGTGGTGTCCTCCATGAGGGCCAGCTGGTACTGCGGTTCGCCGTCGGCGTCGCGCAGCAGGGAGACCGTGAGGTTGGTCCAGAGGACCGTGCCGTCGGGGCGGTTGAACGCCTTCTCGACGTGGTAGTGCTCGCGCTCGCCGCGGACGAGTTCGTCGTACAGCTTCCAGGTCTGAGGCGCGTCCTCGGGGTGCGTCCACTCCATGACGTTGCGGCCGCGCACGGTCGTCTCGGAGCCGCCGAACATGCGCAGCAGGGCCTCGTTGACCTGGAGCACGTTGCCCTCCAGGTCGGCGATGCCGATACCTATGGCCGCGCCCTCGAAGACCGCCCGGAAGCGGGCCTCGCTGGCGTGCAGGGCCTGGGCCACGACGCCCTGGGCCTGCAACGCGGCCTGGGCGATGGCCTCCTGCTCGGCGAGGGTGCGCTCGCGCAGGGCCTGCGCGTACCCGGCGGCCATCGCGTGCTGCAACCGCGAGGAACGCATGCGCAGTTCGTCCTGGGGGCCGTCCTCGCCGCAGTAGAGGACCAGGTAGGCGTCGACACAGTCCAGGGTGCGGGTGAGCGCCTCGGGGTCGGTGCAGTGCGCCTCGACGAGTGCGGCGCCGACCGCCTTGGCCTCCTCCGAGTCGAAGCTGCGGGCCCGCAGCAGGCCGCTCAACCTGCGTGCGAGCGGAAGGAGTTGTTCCGCAAACTCCGCGCGGGTCAGCGACGTGGAGGTGACCGGGAAGACCGCCCGGCTCCAGATCGTCGTCAGCCGGCGCAATCTGTCCTCCGGCCCGTCCGGCTCCGCGCTCACGCCGTGCGCCCCACGCCGGCGAATCCGGAGAAGGCGTACGGATCCTCGTCCTCCGGCGCCGACTCCGGGCGCCAGAGCGGCATCTGCACCAGTCCGGGTTCCACCATCTCGTACCCCTCGAAGAACCGCGCGATCTCCTCGCGCGAGCGCATGATCAGCGGGTTGCGAATGTCCCTGTATACGTCCACCGCGCCCTCGGCCCGCTCCGCCGGCAAGGGGATTCCCTCGTACGAGGCATGGGTGAGGATCAGCAGGCTGCCGGGCGCGAGCACCTCGCGCAGCTCGGCCACCGCACCGTACGGGTCGTCCACGTCTTCCACGAAGTGCAGTATGGCAACGAGAAGGAGGGCCACTGGCCGATTCAGGTCGATCAGGCGGTCCAGTTGGGGGCTGGAGAGGATCTCCTGGGGCTTGCGCAGGTCGGCGGCGATCACGTCGGCGTCGGTGTTGCCCGCCAGCACCGCCTGGCTGTGCGCCACCGCCACCGGATCGTGGTCCACGTAGACGACGCGGGCGCCCGGTGCGGCCGCCTGGGCCACCTCGTGGACGTTGCCGAAGGTCGGGATGCCGGAGCCGATGTCGAGGAACTGGGTGATGCCCTCGTCGGCCGCGAAGCGCACGGCTCGGCGCATGAACGCCCGGTTGGCCTGCATGACCTTCGGCAGCCCCGGCATGAACTCCATCGCCTTGCGGGCCGCCTCCCGGTCGACCTCGAAGTTGTGCGAACCGCCCAGGTAGAAGTCGTAGATACGCGAAACGCTCGGCACCGAGATGTCGATGCTCCGTGGGGCCCAGGCGGGACGCTCCATGTATCTCTCCAAGGCGTAGGCGACAGGTCGAGCCGATCCGGTGTTCGAGCTGAGGCTACTGATCGCCCGCCAAAGGAGCGACCCGAACCGGAAATTGACCGTCCGTTCCCGGTCACTGCCTGAGGCAAGTGCGCAGGTGACCCCGCTGTGTGACAGCCGTACCGAACAACGGTCCGCCCCCTCCGTGCGGTGCGGAGGGGGCGGACCTTCGATCGGGCGCCGGTGGGCGGGGCGATCGACCCTGGGGAGGTGATCTCTACTTGCCCGGCGCGCCGACCGGCTTGCCGTCGGGCGAGACGGCGTACCAAGTGCCGCCCACGCCCTGACCGTTGGTGTCACCGGGAGCCTTGTCACCGGAGAAGGTGTAGATGGGCCAGCAGTTGACGGTCATCTGCTTGCCCCCGTCGGGCCGGTTGAAGCCCATCAGGCCCTTCTTCTGGACGCCCTTGGTGTCCTCGGGCTTGACCGGGGCGACCGCGGGCCACTTCTCCAGGCAGGCGCCGGTGCAGTTCGAGACGACCTTCGGCCACGCCTTGTCCTTCAGGAAGCGGTAGACCGTCATGCCGTTCTTGTCCACGATGACGTCGCCCAGCTTGGGGTCCTTGCGGACGGACAGACCGGGCAGGGAGGCCAGCGAGGCCTTCTTGCCGTTGGGCGCGAGGGCGAACCACTTGCCGCCCACGCCCTGGCCGTTGACGTCACCGGAGTTGACGTCCTTGGCGTAGCGGTAGGCGGGCCAACCGCCGATGGTCAGCTGCTTGGTGCCGTCGGCGCGGGTGACCTCGCCGAGCAGCGCCTTGTCGATGCCCTCGCCGGCGGTGGCGTCGTCGGCGGGCACCGGCGGCCAGGTGGTGGCGCAGTCGCCGTCGCAGTTCGACTTGGGCGGATTGGCGGTGTCCTTGTCGAACCGGTAGAGGGTCAGGCCGGAGCCGTCGGTCAGCACATTGCCCAGGTCGGGGTTGCGGGCCACGCTCAGCTTGCCCGCGGCGGCGGCCGGGCTCGGGGAGCTGGAACTCTGGTTGCCGTCGGCGCCGTACCCGTTGCCCGCACCGGTACCCGTGGCGGCTCCGCCGCCCGGGTTGCCGTAGTCGCCCGCCGCGGCCGTGGCCCCGACATTCTGGGCCGCCGATGCCGGCGTGGTGCTGTTGTCCTGACCGCACGCCGTCGTCAGCACCAGCACCGAAGCGGCCGTGGCCACCAGTGAGGCGGTCCGCCAGGAGGTCTTCATCGCCAACTCCCCAAATTCGCCTGGATATTGCAGCGCCCTGCTGCGCCGCCGCACGGCCATGGGTACGCACCGGAGGGGTCGGAGTGTTCAACCGGGACGCGAAATTCTTTCCGGATCCTGTGACGCGTCCCGTGACGCGTCCCGCGCGCGGGGAGTCGTACGGGCGCGCATATCGGCCAGTCGGTCGGCTTCTGGTATTCAAACCATTGATCGTGATTTGTCACCCCTTAGGATCAATCCGGTCGTACTCCGGAGTACGACGGCGCTCGGCGCCTCATGATCTCCGTCGTGCATGGACCCGAAGTGACCCGATGTGCGCCCGCCACACGGGTGTTGGCCCTTCTGGCACTGACCTGGACCCTGGTGGGCTGCCCGGTCGGGACCGCGTCGGCCGACGCCTGCGCGTCCGCCTCGACGGGCCCGGACGGCACGGTGGCGGTAGCCGTGGCGGGAGGCGGCGACCGCTGGCCGACGCCCCCGCCGTGCCCGAAGCCCACGCCGACCCCCACACCGACGCCAACGCCGACCCCCACGCCGAAGCCGACCCCGTCGCCGAAGCCGAAGCCGAGGCCGACGCCGCGTCCGACGCCCACTGCGAAAGCCCCGCCGAAACCGAAGCCACGGCCGCCCGCCCCGGCGCCACCCGTGCCCCGGCCGACGCCGACCCCGACGCCCCGGCCCGACCCGAAGCCGCGGCCCGAGCCGTCGCCCAGGGCCCGCCCGCGGCCCTCCGTGACCCCGGTGAGCTACCCGGCGTACCACCCCCGGCCCAGCAGCCGCCAGGCACCCGACCACACGTCACCGGTCACCTACGTCCTGCTCATCACCGTTCCCGCGATCGTCGCCGTCGCGGCGCTGCGCCCGCGCTGACGCGCCGGCCGCTCACTTCTGGAGGCATCTGTTGTCGGATTGGCTTGTTCTCGTCCTTGCGATGCTGGGGGCCTGTGCCGTGGTGGTCGTCATCACCCTCGTACGGCACAAGAGGGCTCCCGACGACGAGGACCCCAGCGAGACCCCCGACGTCATCGAGTACATGACGATGTGGATCGGCGTCGTGTACGCCATCGTCCTGGGCCTCGCCATCGCGGGCGTGTGGGAGGCGCGCAGCAGCGCCCAGGACCATGTGCAGGCCGAGGCCCAGGCGCTGCACGAGATCTCGGAGCGGGTGCGGGTCTATCCGCCGGACATCCGTGACCGCATCCGGAGCGACGCCGACACCTATGTCCAGTACGTGGTGACCACCGAGTGGAAGGCGATGACCGACCGCGGGCGCGTCACCGAGCGCGGTACGCAGCTGCTGGCGGCGCTCCGCCACGACGTGACGGACTATCAGCCCAAGAACGACTTCGAGGCGCAGGCCTACCAGCCGCTGCTGGACCAGATGGCCGCCGCCGACCAGGCGCGCAACGCGCGCGCCGACTCGACCGGGGCGACGATGCCGGGCGTGGTGTGGTTCGGGCTGCTCGCCGGGGCGGTCATCACCGTCTGCATGGTCTTCGCGCTGCAGATCCGGCGCACCCGGCGCGAGTTGGTCCTGGCCGGGTTCTTCTCCGCGACCATCGCCTTCATGCTCTTCCTCATCTGGGACTTCGACGCCCCCTACAGCCGGGGCATCACGGCGAGCGCCGACCCGTTCCTGAACCTGTTCCCGCACGTCAGGGGTTGACCGCGGACGGGCCTTCGCCCCGGTCCCCCTGCGGGAACCGGGGCGAAGGCCCGTCTTGCGTCCGGTGCGCTCGGCACAACGGGTTCCGGCCCCGGTCAGAACCGCCTCTCCGGGCGGCGGCGCATCAAGGACATGCCGCCTCCGATGACCGCCGAGGCCACCAGACCTCCGCCGATGGCCATGTCGGCCGGCGTGGCGCCGCTGGTGACGCTGCCGCCGAAACCGGCCTGGACGGCGCCGAGAGCGGTCTGGCTGCCGCTGAGGCCGACGTTGCCGCCACCGTGACCGGCCTTGACGCCGCTGCCGACCGTGAAGGCATCCGGGAGGCTCAGGGTGCGGCCGTTGCAGTTGACGGTGATGTCGTAGGTGCCGGACCTACCGGAGGGGACCGTGGCGACGCCTCGCGCGGTGTCGTTGCCGATCGGCGACAGCTGGACGGTGGGGAAGACATGCTCAGGCGAGGAAGCGGTACCGCCCCGGCAGTTGTCCACGGTGATGGCCAGACGGCCGCCGTCTGAGGGGAGCACGCGGAGCACGTTCGGGGAGACGACGATGTTGCGCGGGTTGCCGTCGCCGTGGTGTTTTTCCTGGTCGTTCTCGTCGCCCCGGCCGTTGTTGTTGCCCCGCCCGTTGTTGCCCCGATCGAAGTTGTCGCACCGGCCGTTGTCGCCCCGACCGTTGTCGCCCCGGCCGTTGTTGTTCCCCTGGCAGAAGTTGCCGTTGTTGTTCCCGAGCCCGTTTCCGAAGCCGTTCCCGATGTTGCCGTTGCCCGGGATGGTGATGACGGTGTTCGAGCCGCCTCCGCCGCCCATGCCGTCCGCTACGGCCACGGGGGCGGCCGGCCCCAGCACGGCGACCGCCGCGCATGCGGCCGCCAGGGCACGTTGGTTTCGCATGTGAACCTCCGCGGGAGGCACTCCGGGTCCCGTACCCGGACTATCGGCGAGAAGGCACCTCCCGACAGAACCCTCGGACACCCGGAACACGCCCGCATGTCGAGAATGGTCCGTCCTGGTGAGCGGACACGCCACGAGAAAAGCACACAATCGGATATTGCCGCAGGTCACGGACCGTCAGAAAAATCCTTTCGGCTGCAACTCGTATGGCGCACCAACAGGGTGACGGACCACCCGTTCGCCCGTCGCCCCGTCGCCCCGCCGCTCGTACGGGACTTAGCTTTTTCCCATGCGAATGTCTGCGTCCCTGCTGGCCGAGCTGGCCGAAGAGGAGGAGCTGCGGCGAAAGCGCGCCCCATGGGGCGTGATCGCGCTCGTCCTGCTGTCCGGCCTGGCGCTCATTCGGAATGGTTCCGGAGAATTCGACGTCGGGCCACCGCAGCCTGCCTCGGCAGCGGCGGCGACAGCGGACGGCGGCGTTGCCCCGAGCCCGTTCGCGAGCGGCCCCGCCGCCCTGCCCTTCGCCGTGGCCGACCGGATCCGGATCCCCTCGATCCGGGTCGACGCGCCCGTCACGCAGGTCGGTCTGGACGCCCAGGGCTGGATCGGCGCTCCGCCGCCGGAGGACTCCAACCTGGCGGGATGGTTCACCGGTTCGGTCTCGCCCGGCGAGAAGGGCACCTCGGTCGTCGTCGGGCACGTCGACAACACGAAGGGCCCCGCCGTGTTCTACGGACTCGGAGCACTGCAGAAGGGCAGCCGCGTCGACGTCGTGCGCAAGGACGGAAGGACCGCGGTGTTCGAGGTCTACGGAGTCGAGGTCTTCGCGAAGAACAGCTTCCCGAGCGACCGGGTGTACGGCTCCAAGGGCACGGCGGAACTGCGGGTGATCACCTGCGGCGGCGGCTTCTCGAAGCAGAACGGCTACGACGGGAACGTCGTCGTGTTCGCCCGCCTGGCCTCGGTCGAGTGAGCCGTGGTGACCGGGCGGGCGAGCGCCCGGTCACGAGAGACGGCGGGGCGGCACGGTGAGGTGATAGCCCGAGTCGAGCAGATAGGGCAGGTATTCGCGAATCGCGTGGACGGTCTGCGACCGATCGCCCCCGGCGTCGTGGGAGAGCACCACGACACCGGGGGCGGCGCCGCTCTCCACCCGGTCGACGATGGTGCCCGTGCCGGGCGTCTCCCAGTCGGTGGTGTCGACGGTCCACGCCATCGGCTCCATGCCCATGTCGGCGCCCAGTTGGAAGGCCGCGCGGTTCCAGGCGCCGTAGGGTGCGCGGAACCACTGGGGGCGCTCCCCGTAGGCGTCCTCGATGACGTCGCTGGTCCGCTCCATCTCCGAGCGGATCTCCCGGCGGTCGAGGGTGGTCAGCAGCGGGTGCGTGTAGGTGTGGTTGCCGACGACATGCCCCTCGTCGGCCATCCTGGCCAGCAGTTCCTTGTTGATGGCGGCCATCTCCCCGCACACGAAGAACATGGCCCGTACGTCGTACTTGGCGAGGGTGTCGAGAATGTACGGGGTGTAGCGACGGTCGGGTCCGTCGTCGAAGGTCAGCATCATGTGCCGGCCGCGTCCGGAGATCTGCAGAATGGGCTCGTGCCGTTCCTTGAGCTTGCGTGGCGCGGCGCGCGGCGGGCCGTATCCGGTGAGCGGCTGGAGGCGGTACGCGGAGGGCTTGAGCGCCTGGACGGCCGGTGGGCCGGCGACCGGTGCGGCGATGCGGGTCACCTCGTCGTCGCCCTCCGCCATGACGATTCCGGCGGTGCCCGCGGCTCCCAGAGCGGCGGCCGAGGCGAGAAGCATCCTGCGCCGGGTGAACAACTGATCCTTCTGCATGACTCATCACTCGCCCCGCAGGCCTCCGGCGCACCACAGTGACACCGGTGTGGCGGCAGGAATTCATCCGGTCGGCGCAGCCCGGGCGGACTTGTGTACCGCCGACCGGGTTTTTGATAATCGCTCAGTCCGCATGGAAGTCACCGGTGTTGCAGATGGAGGTCGAGCCGGTTTGGTCGTGCACGGGGGAACAAACGGAGTGTCGCGCAGGCGGTTGGCGGTGGTGCTGCTGGGCGCCGCCCAGGTGCTGGTCGTCTTCGACACGACGGCCTTCGCGATGGCGCTGCCGTGGATCTCGGCACGGTCGCACATGTCCATCGACGGGCTGACGTGGCTGATCACCATGTACAGCGTGTGTTTCGCCGCGCTGCCGGTGCTCGCGGTGGCGCTCGGCGAGGCTTTCGGGCAGCGGCGGGTGCTGATGGGCGGACTCGTGCTGTCGAGTGCCGCCGCCGCGGCATCCGCGGTGTCGCAGGACGCCGACGTGCTGCTGCCCTCGCGGGCGGTACAGGGGGTGGCCGCGGCGGCGATCACGGCCGGTGCGGTGGCGCTGATCGAGTCCACGCATCCGGAGGGCCGGGGCCGTGACCGGGCGTTGAGCGTGCACTTCGTGGTGGTCGCGGCGGCCGGACCGGCGGTGGTGCTGCCGTCCACCATGCTGCTGACCACGGTGGAGTCGGGTGCGGCGGTCTTCTGGGCCCAGGCCGTCGTCGGCGTACTGCTCCTGCTGCTGGTCCCGGTGACGCTCACCGAGTCCGCGACCGGCCCCGAGGCCCGGTCCCGGTTGGGCCGCGCCGCGGCGGCCGTCCTCCCGCTGGGCTTTCTCGCCTGGTTCGCCGACTGGCTCGGGGACCACAGCGTGTCCCCGACCACGATCATCGCCGTCGCGGCGGCCGGGGCACTGACGCCGTCCTCGCTGAGCTGGCTCGGCCGACGCGGGCAGGAGCCGTCCCTGCTCACCCGGCTGTACCGGGAGCGGGCCGCACTCGGCGCGTACACCGTGGTGGCACTGCTGGCGGCCTGTCTGACCGGTGCCGGGTTCGTCCTCACGCTCGCACTTCAGATGGTGGGCGGTCTGTCCCCCGAGTCGGTGGGCTGGGCCCTGTTGCCCGCCGTCGCCGGGCTGGTGCTGGGCTGGCTGACCCTGCCCCTGCTCGCGGCACGCGTCGGCCTCGCCGCCACGGTGGCCATGGCCTGTGGTGTGGCGGCGGCCGGGTTCGTCCTGCTGAGCCGGTCGGGCACCGGCTACCACCTCGCCGACGTCCTGCCGCCGCTGCTGCTGATCGCCTACGGCTGCGGTGTGCTCGCCCTGCCGGTGAGCTTCGCGCGGTCCGGGAGCGGTGCGCTGCCCCGGGCGCTGAACTCCTCCCGGCAGTTGGGAGCCGGACTGGGGGCGTCGCTGTTCAGCGGGGTCGTCACGGTCGTCGTGATGGGGATGCCGTCCAGCGGGTTCCACAACCGCAAGGAATACGATGCAGCCCTGGCGGCCCGTTTTCCCGAGTGCTTCGAACTCGGCATCGCGCTGGCCCTCACCGCCGCGGCGGTCGCGCTGCTGACCCTGCCCTGGCAGGGCCTGCGGACCACCGCCCCGGATCCGGGCGCTAGCGCCGGCGCACCAGCGGGAACGGCAGGGTCTCCCGGATCGTCAGGCCCGTGAGGAACATGACGAGCCGGTCGACGCCGATGCCGAGCCCGCCGGTCGGCGGCATCGCGTATTCGAGGGCGTCGAGGAAGTCCTCGTCCAGTTCCATGGCCTCGGGGTCGCCGCCCGCGGCCAGCAGGGACTGTGCGGTGAGCCGGCGACGCTGTTCGACGGGGTCGGTCAGCTCGGAGTAGGCGGTGCCGAGTTCGGTGCCGAAGGCGACGAGGTCCCAGCGCTCGGCGAGCCGCGGGTCGGTGCGGTGCTGCCGCGTGAGCGGGGAGACCTCGGTCGGGAAGTCCTTGTAGAAGGTGGGCAGCTGGGTGCGCTCCTCGATCAGCCGCTCGTACATCTCCAGGACCACGTCACCGGGCCCGTCGTCGGCGGTGTACGGCACGCCGGTCCGGTCGCACTGCCGGTGCAGTCTGAGCAGTTCGGTGCCGGGGCCGATCTCCTCGTCCAGCACCTCGGACAGTGCCCCGTACACGGTCTTCACGGGCCACGGTCCCGAGATGTCGTACTCCCGGCCGTCCTTGCGGGCGACCGGGGAGCCGAAGGCGGCGGTGGCGGCGCCCTGGATCAGCTCGCGGGTCAGGTCGAGCATCACGTCGTAGTCGGCGTGCGCCTGGTAGGCCTCCAGCATCGTGAACTCGGGGTTGTGCTTGTAGGAGACGCCCTCGTTGCGGAAGGTGCGGCCCAGCTCGAAGACCTTCTCCAGGCCGCCGACGCACAGCCGCTTCAGGTACAGCTCGGGGGCGATGCGCAGGTAGAGGTCGAGGTCGTAGGCGTTGATGTGGGTGGTGAAGGGGCGGGCGTTGGCGCCGCCGTGGATCTGCTGCAGCATCGGGGTCTCGACCTCGAGGAAGCCGCGGTCCAGCAGGCCCTGGCGCAGGGCCTGTACGGCGGTGGAGCGGGCCCGGATCACCCGCCGGGCGTCGGGGCTGGTGACCAGGTCGAGGTAGCGCCGGCGGACCTTGGCCTCGGGGTCGGCGAGCCCGCGCCGCTTGTCGGGCAGCGGGTGCAGGCACTTGCCGGTCAGCTGCCAGGAGGTGACGAAGACGGTGGGCTCGCCCTTGTCGCTGCGGCCCGCGCGGCCGGTGGCGGTGATGTGGTCGCCGATGTCGGTGTCGGACCGGAAGCGGTCCAGGGCGGCTTCGGAGCGGTCGCGGGTGAGGGCGAGTTGGTGGTCCCCCGACCAGTCGCGCAGGACGACGAAGACGATGCCGCCGAAGTCGCGGACCAGCATGACGCGGCCGGCCACGGTGACGTCCTGGCCCAGCGGGACGTCGGCGAGGGCGTGGGTGGGGGCGGGCACGCCGACCGGGTACGGGTCGGTGCCGGAGGCGCGCAGGCGGTCGAGCGTGCGGTGCCGGACGCGGACCTGCTCGGGCAGGGCCGCGTCCGGGGCGGCGGGCCCGGCCTCGCCCCCTCCTTCGAGGCCGAGCACCGTCAGGGACGGCAGGCCCTCGGTGGTGGCGGGCCGCTGCCCCGGCTTCGGGTGCCCCTTTCCCCAGAGTTTGCGCAGGGACGGTACGGAGACGAACCCCTCGGCGATGCCGGAGGCGAGGCCGATCCGGGCGAGGGAGGCGGTCTCGCCGTAGCAGATGAAGCGCGGGTACCACTCGGGCTGGAACTTGGCGTTGGAGCGGTAGAGGGCCTCCAGCTGCCACCAGCGGGAGAAGAACAGCAGCATCCGGCGCCAGAGTCTGAGGACGGGGCCGGCGCCGATGCGGGCGCCCTCCTCGAAGACGGACCGGAAGACGGCGAAGTTCAGCGAGATCCGGTGCACGCCGATTTTCTGTGCGGCCGCGCACAGTTCGGCGACCATGAACTCCATGACCCCGTTGGGGGCGGCGCGGTCACGGCGCATCAGGTCCAGGGAGACTCCGTCGCGGCCCCAGGGCACGAAGGAGAGCAGCGCGAGGAGCCGGCCGTCGTCGCTGAGGGCCTCCACGAGGAGGCAGTCGCCGTCGGCGGGGTCGCCCAGCCGGTCCAGGGCCATGGAGAAGCCGCGTTCGGTCTCGGTGTCCCGCCAGGCGTCGGCCTTGTCGACGATCTCCTCCATCTCGTGGTCGGTGAGGGTGGCGTGGCGGCGGATGCGGCAGGTGGCGCCGGTGCGGCGGACGCGGTGCACGGCCTGGCGGGTGACGCGCATGTCCCGGCCGGCCAGGTCGAACCCGGGCACGTGCAGGATGGCCTCGTCGCCGAGCTGGAGGGCGCCGAGTCCGGCCCGGGCGTAGGCGCGGGCGCCGTCCTCGGAGGCGCCCATCACGGCGGGTGCCCAGGCGTGCCGGCGGGCCATGTCCAGCCAGGCCTCGATGGCGTGCGGCCAGGCCTCCGGGTCGCCGACGGGGTCGCCGCTGGCGAGGCAGACGCCGGCCTCGACGCGGTAGGTGACGGCGGCCTTGCCGCTGGAGGAGAAGACGACGGCCTTGTCGCGGCGGGTGGCGAAGTAGCCGAGCGAGTCCCGTTCGCCGTAGGCCCCGAGCAGGGCGCGGATGCGGGCCTCCTCGTCGCCGTGCAGGGCCGCCTCCAGGCGCTGCGAACGGAACAGCGTGGCGGCCGCGTTCAGCAGAGCGAGCGCGCCGAACAGGCCGAGCAGGAAGGTGACCCTGCGGGGCGGGCGGCCGTCGAAGGCGCTGTTGGACACCAGCCCGCCGCACACCCGGTCCGCGGCCCAGGCCAGGTGCTGGCTCTGCGGGAGGGTGCCCGGGAACAGCGCGACCAGGCCCCAGCCGGCCAGGATCGCCACGGCGAGGCCGGCCAGCAGTACGCCGAGGGCCCGCCACACGGCACCGCGGCGAGAGGCGGCGTAGAACTCCTTGCGGGCCGTCACCAGCAGGAGCAGCAGCAGGCCGCACAGCACGAGGGACGGCACCGACTCGGTGTACTGGCCAAGGGCCACGCCGAGGATGTCGCCGGCCACGACCAGGCCCAGATAGACGACGACCAGCCACCAGGCGACCTTCTTGCGGGCGCCGGTGGCGGCGGCCAGCAGGAACAGGAAGACGGCGTAGGCGAGGTTGGCGCTGATCGGGACCAGGAGCAGGTCGAGGGCGCGGACGAGCGGGCGCAGCAGGCGGCGCAGCGGGGCGAAGATCGCGAGCAGGGCGCACAGCAGGCCGAGCGCGGCGAAGAGGGTGGCGAAGGCCTCGGGCACCCAGCCGAGGCGTCCGGCGGCGGGCGGGCGTACCGGGCCCGTGGCATCCCTCCGTGCGGCCGGCCCGGCAGTGGCAGTCATGGTTCCGACTGTAGGAAGGGGCGGCGCGGTACGCCCGTCGAGCGGGGCCGGGCCGCGGCGGGAAGCACCGGTTCCGATAACCTCGGGATGTGACGGAGCAGCACGAACAGCACGCGCACCGGTTCGAGCGGGGCACGGACGGGCCCAAGGTCATCGTGGTCGGGGTGGACGGCTCCGATTCCTCGATGCGGGCCGCAGCCTACGCGGGCGGTCTGGCCAGGCGGCAGCACGCGCTCCTGGCGGTGGTGTACGTGCAGCCGGTGCTCGCGGCGGGGGCGGCGCTCGGGGCTCCGGTGGCGGAGACGACCGACGAGATCGCCGAGGACCTGATCGCCCAGATCCGGGAGGCGACGGAGCGCGTCAAGGGGATATTCGACGTGCGCTGGGAGTTCCACACCTTCCGTGGCGACGCCTACAACGGCCTGGTGAAGGCGGCGGACGAGCTGAAGGCGGACGCGGTCGTGGTGGGCGCCTCCGAGCAGGCGGGGCACCGGATCATCGGCTCGGTGGCGGTCCGGCTGGTGAAGGCGGGACGGTGGCCGGTGACGGTCGTACCGTAGCCGTCTCCTTCCGGAGCAGCGGCAGGGTCGCAAGGAGCAGAACGCCGGCCAGGGCGATGGCGGCGCGCGGGCCGGTGAGGCTCGCCAGCAGGCCCCACAGGGCGGTCAGGGCGGCCGTGGTGGCCTTGCCGGTGACGGACCAGGCGGACAGGGTGCGGGCGACCCGGTCGTCCGGGGTGCATTCCAGGCGGCGGGTGGCGTACACGGGGTTGTAGACGCCCGAGCAGGTGATCACCCCGAACTCCACGGCCATCACCAGCAGCAGTCCGGGCAGGCCGGGCCCGACGAAGGCCAGCCCGAGGGGCCAGACGGCGCGCAGGGTGCCCGCGGTGCGCAGTATCCGCCGCTGCCCGTGGCGGGCGACCAGCGGGCGGGCCAGCCGGGAGCCGAGGAGTCCGCCGAGGCAGGGCACGGCGAAGGCGAGGCCGTACTGCCAGGGGGCGAAGCCGAGCGGGCCGAGCATGAGGACGGCCAGCGGCGGTACGGCGACCATGATCAGGGCGTTGACCGCGAGGTTGTTGAAGAACAGCGGCCGCAGGGCCGCACTGGTGAGGATGTACCGCCAGCCGTCGAGCAGGTCGGCGGCCCGCAGGCGCTGCACGCCGGTGCGCTCGGGGCGGGGCTCGCCGCCGCCCACGGCCCGGATGCCCAGCGCCGACAGCAGAAAGCTGACCGCGTTCGCCACGACCGTCGCGACCGGGCCGAACACGCCGATCGCGGCGCCGCCGAGGGGCGGTCCGAGGACGAGGGCGGTCCAGTTCGTGGACTCGAACCGGGAGTTCGCCGTGAGCAGCCGGTCGGCCGGGACGAGCGTCTTCAGGAAGGCGCCGGAGGCCGCGTTGAAGGTGATGTCGGCCGCCGCGACGATCACCGACACCAGCAGCAGCTGACCCAGGCCGAGGCCACCGAGCGCGTAGGCGGCGGGGACGGTGAGCAGCGCGGCGAACCTGGCCAGGTCCATCGCCATCATCACCGGCCGCTTGCGCCGGAACTCCACCCACGGCCCGAGCGGCACGGCCGCCACGGCGCCCACGGCGGGCCCGGTCGCGGCGAGCAGTGCCACCTCGGCCGGTCCGGCGTGCAGCACGAGGACCGCGATCACCGAGAACGCGTCGAAGGCGAGATACGTGCCGATCGCACTCGCCGAGTACGCGGCCCACAGCCACCCGAACCGCCGTCCCATGCACAACCTCCCCGTTGACCCGGGACATGAAATCGGGCAGCCGGGCGCCGAAGCAAACAACTTCCGGATCAGGCGTCACAACCATCGGTTGTACGGTGGCGAAGTGGACCTCAAGGCAGTGCGCACCTTCGTCACCGTGGCCGGCTCGGGACAGTTCCAGGAGGCCGCCGCCGTGCTGGCGGTCACCCAGCAGGCCGTCTCCAAGCGGATCGCCGCGCTGGAGAAGGAGCTGGGCGTGCGGCTGTTCACCCGTACCGCCCGGGGCGCCGTCCTGACCGTCGACGGCCGGGCCTTCCTGCCGCACGCCCACGAGCTGCTGCTGGCCGAGGAGCGGGCCACCGCCGCCGTGCGACCCGGGCGGCGCGCTCTGCGGGTCGATGTGATCGGCCCGCGACTCGCCCCCGCGGCGCTGCTGCGCGACTTCCACGAGGCGCACCCGGAGGTGGCCCTGGACGTGGTCACGCTCTTCGACGTGGACTCGGCGCTCACCGCCCTGCGCTCCGGGACGGTCGACGCGTCCTTCCGTGCCGTCGCCATGCCCGGGCGGCCGCTGCCCAGGGGCGTCGAGGCCGCGCGCGTCCTCGACGAACCGATCCAGCTGCTCACCGGCCCGGGGCACGCCCTGGCCGGCCGCCGCTCGGTCTCGCCCGGGGAGCTGGCCGGGCACCGGATCTGGATGCCGGGCATCGTGGACGGCACCGAGTGGGCCGCGTACTACGCCTCGCTCGCCGCCGCGTTCGGGCTCACCATCGACTCCTCGGGCGCCAACTTCACCGGGGCGGTGCAGGACGCGGTCGCCGCCGACAGCACCCTGGCGACCCTGGTCAGCGAGCAGACCCGGCTGGACTGGCCGGCCGGCCACGATCTGCGCCGTATCCCGCTGCTCGACCCGACACCCGTCTACCCGCACTCCCTGCTGTGGGTCACCACCAACCCGCACCCGGCGCTCACCGCCCTGCGCACCCACCTCGCCGACCGACGCCCCACCCGGCCGGAGGGCCGCACCTGGACGCCGGACTGGACCGAGCCCGCCGGGCCCGTGCGTGGCGTCTTCCGTACGGGACCGCCCTGAGCCATCATGATCCGCCGTCAGCCGTTTGCCATCGGCGAAGAGGTGAGGCGCATGGCCAAGCTCCGTATGGGTGAGGGAATTCTCCGCCGCAAACCCATCGAGCACATCGAGGACACCGAGATCAGCGAGGGGCCCCGGCTGGACCGGTCGCTCGGGCTGTGGCAGCTCACGGCGATCGGTATCGGCGGCATCATCGGGGCGGGCATCTTCACGCTGGCCGGCACGGTGGCCCACGAGACGGCCGGGCCCGCGGTGCTGGTGTCGTTCCTCATCGCCGGCCTGGCGAGCGCCTGCGCGGCGCTGTCGTACGCCGAGTTCGCCGGGCTGATCCCGAAGGCGGGGTCGGCGTACACGTACGGCTACGCGGTGCTCGGCGAGTTCGCGGGCTGGTTCATCGGCTGGGACCTGCTGCTGGAGTACACGGCGATCGTGGCCGTCGTCGCCATCGGCATCTCCGGATACTTCGGCTTCCTGGTCGAGGAGACGGGCGCGAACCTGCCCGACTGGATGCTGGGCGCGCCCGGCACCGGGCACGGGCACCGGGTCGACCTGTTCGCGGCCGCGCTGTGTCTGCTGATCGCCTGGCTGCTCAACCTGGGCATCCGCACCGCGGCCCGCTTCGAGACGTTCGTGGTCGCCCTGAAGGTGCTGGTGGTGCTGGTGGTGATCGCGGTGGGCGTGTTCCACATCAACAGCGCGAACTACCATCCGTTCTTCCCGTTCGGCATCAGCGGGGCGTTCACCGGTGCGGCGACCGTGTTCTTCGCGGTGTTCGGCTACGACGCCATGTCGACCGCGGCGGAGGAGTCGAAAGACGCGCAGCGGCACATGCCGAAGGCGATCATCTACTCGCTGGCGATCTCGATGGTGCTGTACGTGGCGGCCTGCCTGGTGCTGACGGGCATGCAGAACTACACGGAGATCGACCCGGAGAGCGGCTTCTCGTCGGCGTTCAAGTCCGTGGGGCTGAACAAGCTCGCCGACGTGATCGCGGTGGGTGCGATCATCGGCATCCTCACGGTGATGTTCACGTTCATGCTGGGCGTGACCCGGGTGTGGTTCAGCATGAGCCGGGACGGGCTGCTGCCGATCTGGTTCGCCAAGACGCACCCGACGCGGCATGTGCCGACCCGGGTGACGTGGATCGTCGGGGCGGTCTCGGCCGTCATCGCCGGGTTCCTCCCGATCGGCGAGGCGGCCGAGCTGACCAACATCGGCATCCTGCTGGCGTTCGTGGTGGTGTGCGCCGCGGTGATCGTGCTGCGCTACCGGCAGCCGGATCTGCCGCGCACCTTCCGGACCCCGTGGATGCCGTTCGTGCCCGCGCTGGGTGTCGTCTTCTCGATCTGGCTGATCACGTTTCTGCGGTGGCAGACCTGGGTGCGGTTCGCGGTCTGGTTCGTGATCGGCTGCGTGGTCTACTTCGGCTACTCCTACCGCCGTTCCGCGCTGGCCCGGCCGCAGTCCGCCGAGTGATCACTCCCCCATGACCAGCCCGTCGTCGGCGGCCCCGCGGCTGAGGACGACCTCCCTGATCCGGTCGCGCACCCCCTCCAGCTCGGCTCCGTCGGAGATCGCCTGGTTGAGGTCGCGGACCCGGCCGGAGTCGAGGTCGTACATCTGCGGGATGAAGTCGGCCCTGGTGACCTGCCAGCGGTCGCCGGGACGGGCGGGCGGGGCGAAGGTGAAGCGGCCGAGGGTGGAGTCGTTGCCGCGCGAGTCCTGCACGCCCTTGTCGTTGTACATTTCGCCGGCGATCTGGTCGCCCAGGCCGTAGACCACCCAGGTGCCGTTGACCTTCTCGTACGCCTGCGGGACATGGGCGTGGGTGCCGAGGATCAGGTCGATGTCCGGGCGGCCGTTCGTCTTCGAGGCCGTCAGCTGGTCGGCGAGGGCGAGCTGCAGCCGGTCCGGGTCGTCCTGCCACTCGGTGCCCCAGTGCACGGAGACGACGACCACGTCGGCGCCCGCCTTCCGGGCGGCTCGGGCGTCGGCGATCATCCGGTTCCGGTCGATCAGGCCGACGGCCCAGGGCTGTCCGGGCGGCAGCGGGCGGTCGTCGGTGCCGTACGTGTACGACAGGTGCGCGACCCGGGCCCCGCCCGCCCGGAGCATCGTGACCGAGCCGGCCTCGTCCTCGGTGCGGGCGGTCCCGGCGTGCCGCAGGCCGGCCCGGTCCATGGCGTCCAGGGTGCGCCGCAGGCCGGGGGCGCCGTCGTCCAGGGCGTGCTCGGAGGCGGTGGAGCAGCCGTCGTAGCCGGTCGCGGCGAGGCCCTGGGCGATCTGCGGCGGGGACTTGAAGACGGGGTAGCCGCTGTAGTCGCCGTCGGCGCCGTACACGGTCCCCATGTGACACAGCGCCAGATCGGCGCCGTTGACCACGGACTCGACGCCGGAGAGCATCGGACGGAAGTCGTAGCCGTCGCCGCCGGCGTCGTAGCGCGCCCGCTCGATGACGGAGGTGTGCGGCAGCACGTCGCCGGAGGCGACGAGGGTGAAGCCGCGGTCGGCGGACGGCGCCGGGCGGCCTGCGCCCGCGAGCTCCTGCCGCTCGTGGTTCTGACAGGCGGCAGCGGCGGCGAGGAGGGCGGTCAGGGCCAGCGCAACCTGCTTTCTGCGTCCGATCATCAGCTCACCCCGGGATCGTCGTATCTGCAGACGTCGTATTTACAGACAAGGCTTTTACGGGCATATGGGTATGAATCCAACCCTTCACGCAAACAGTCCGGGCGCCTGAATTAGCCCATCCGGAGCCGCCCCGCGCGCTCACGGAGCACCCCTCGCCCTACCGTTCGCCGACACGATCGACCGTCCGTCGCAGAGCCGTGTACGCCTCCTGTCCCCCCGGCGGCGCCCTGCGCTGCCATACGGCCATGACGGCCGTAACCTCACTCACCCACGGGACGACGACCGCCGAGCACGAGCTGGCCGCACTCCAGCGCGAGCACGGCGGCCCCCTGTTCGCGCTGCTGCTCAGGCTGAGCGACGGGGACCGGCAGCGCGCCGAGGACCTCGTACAGGAGACCCTGCTGCGCGCCTGGCAGCACCCCGAGGCCCTGCACGCCGAGGACTTCGACTCGGTACGCCCCTGGCTGCTGACCGTCGCCCGGCGCCTCGCGATCGACGCGCGACGGGCCCGGCAGGCGCGGCCACCCGAGGTCGGCGACGAGGTGCCCGAGAACGCGCGGGTGACCGCCGACCACGCCGAGCGGGCCGCCGCGATGCTCGACGTCCGGGAGGCTGTGAAGACACTCACGCCGGAGCACCGTGACGTCCTGATACTCGTGTACTTCCGCGGGGCCAGTGTGGCGGAAGCCGCGCAAACCCTTGGGATTCCACCCGGTACCGTGAAGTCTCGCGCGTACTACGCGCTGCGCGCCCTGCGCCGGGTCCTACCGGGTTATGCGGTCGACCTGCGGTGAAACCGAAGACTGGGTCAAACCTCGGTAAAGCGCCTTGCTGAGACCCCCGTTCGGGCCATCAGCTGTCCTCATCCGGGTTCCGGACGGGGACCGCCCGCACCGGGTCCAGGGTCTCGGGCGACACGCACGCACCGGAGGAAGGCAGGAAGGGATGCTGCACAGAGGGCACGAGAGCACGGACGGCACCGGCGGCGGCGAACTGACGGTTCCCATGGCCTGGTTGTACGCCGAGTACATCGCCGACGAGCTGCTGCGCACCGGCGACCTGATGCCGCCGACGTCCTTCGAGTTCCGGGCCGGGCGGGACGCGCTGGCGCTGACCGTCTTCCTCTCCGACACCGACGGCGAGCTGTCCGGAATCCGGGTGATCTCGCAGCTGGAGAACTGGCTGTCGCTGACGGCGTACGACCAGCCGTGGCAGGAGTGGGTGCGCGAGCGGATGGCCCAGCTGGCCGGCGAGGAGGCCTCGGCCGCCGCGCCGTCGCCGGACCTGGCGCTGGCGGCCGAGGCCTGGCGCTGGCTGGAGGAGACCGAGCTGCTGGCGCCCGACCTGGACGCGGTGCCGGGCGGCGGTGCGGTGTTCGGCGAGGACGACGGGCCGAAGGTGTGGACCCCGGCCTGGCGGCTCGGACTGCCCCTCGGACACCTGGCGATCCATCTCTTCTGAGTCGTCTCGAATTCAGACCAATCCGCGGGCCGGGCGGCTCCGAATCTCTTGGTCACGATTCGGTGTGTGCCTTGAGTGATTCGGTTGTCCGCTGCGTACGGATGGGAGCAAGGAGTAACCCCACCCACACCCATAGGCACGAGGATTCGGCATGAGGTCCCTGGAAAGGCATCGCGACGTCGGCGCGTACGCGCTCGGCGTGCTGGACGAGGCGGAGGCCTTCCGCTTCGAGGACCACCTCATGGAGTGCCCTCAGTGCGCGGCACAGGTGACCGAATTCGGTCCCACGGCACGGCAGTTGATGCTGTACCGCCGCTCCACGCCGCGCTTCGTGCACCCCATGGCCCAGCCCGGTCCCCGACTGCTCGACCGGCTGATGGGCGAACTGGCACACCGGCACCGGGCACGGCGCCGCCACTTCCTGTACGGCCTGGCCGCCTCCGTGGTGCTGGCCGTGGCCGGACCGGGCCTCATGGTCTACGCCGGACACGAGGAGCCCGCGGCCCGGGTCACCGCTGCGACCGACCCGAAGACGGGTGTGTGGGCGCAGGTCACCACCGAGGACGGATACTCCGGCAGCCGGATGCGGCTGGAGGTGAAGGACGGCTCCGGGCCGCACTCCTGCCAGCTGGTCGTCATCGGAAAAGACGGCTCGGAGCAGGTCGTCAGCGGCTGGAAGGTGGACGCCCACGACACCGGGACGACCACGACCGCGGCGGGCTCCGCCATGCATCCCGCCGAGATCGCCCGCTACGAGGTGCGCACCGCGGACGGACAGCCGCTGGTGTCGCTCGACGCCGACTGAGCGCCTCGTTGAAGCGTCAATCACGTTGCGCGGCAACGGATTTGCCGCCTCACGGGCAGGGGCGGAGACTGAAAACGAAGACGTGGAGCCACCGACGGTCCGCTCTGCGCCGCCCCTAGGAGTTCGGACGAAGGGGCTGAGCCGGTGGAGAACCAAGTGCTGATCCGCCTCTGCGACGAGGGGGCGGAACCCGAGCGTGTGGAGCAGTTGACCGGCTATCTGCGTCAGGAACTGCTCTCGGCCGGCGTGGCGGACGATGTCCGTGCGGTCCCTGTGGAGGAGACGCCACCCGGCGCACGATGCGTGGACGTCGCCCTGGTCGGCTCCCTGCTGCTGGGCCTGGGCACATCCCTCACCGGGCTGAGCCAGGTGGTGGGTGTGCTCCGTGACTGGCTGGGCCGGTTCGGGGGTACCCGCCCGTCGCTGACCCTGACGCTGGACGGGGACACCCTGGAGCTCTCGGCGGCGACGGACGAGCAGGTGGCCGAAGCGGTGAAGATCTTCCTTGCGAAGCACTCCGCAGTGGGGACCTAGACATGGGCGAGTCCCGGCATGCGCTGATCATCGCCAACGACACCTACGAGGATCAGGGCCTCAAGCAGCTGAGAGCGCCTGGGCACGACGCCGAAGCCCTCTGCGAAGTCCTCGGCGATCCGCAGATCGGCGACTTCGATGTGGAAGTCGTCAGGAACGCGTCCGCCCAGGACATGCGGACGAGCATCGAAGCCTTCTTCTCCGACCGCCGCCGTGACGACAAGCTGGTGCTGCACTTCTCCTGCCACGGGATCAAGAACGAGTCCGGCGACCTGTACTTCGCCGCCCGCGACACCCAGCCCAGGCTGCTCAACGCCACGGCGGTACCCGCTCAGTTCGTCTACGGGTGCATGTCCGGTACCCGGGCGGGCTGCACCGCACTGTTCCTCGACTGCTGCTACGGAGGAGCCTTCTCCCGCGGGGCGTCCGTGCGCGCCTCCCGGGACATGCACGTCCTCGACGCCTTCACGGGCGAGAAGCCGAGCGGAGGGCGCGGCTGGGCCGTCATCACGGCGTCGAACTCCATGGAGTACGCCTTCGAGGACGCCAAGCTCACCGAGGGCAGCACCGCGAAACCGTCCGTGTTCACCCACGCGGTGGTGGAGGGCCTGGAAACCGGTGACGCCGACCTCAAAGGACGCGGCGAGGTCCTGCTGGACGACCTGTACGAGTATGTCTTCGACCACGTGAAGGAGCGGAACCCCAATCAGACCCCGAGCAAGACCGCCCAGATGCAGGGCAGCATGCAGCTGGCCCACAGCCGCCACCGCCGTATCCGGATCGAGGCCGAACCCCTGCCACGTCGTGTGCAGGAGGCCCTTCGGAGCAGAAACGAATTCACTCGCCTCGGTGCCGTCGACGAGGTGAGATCGCGGATGGAGAGCCCGAACCTCTCCCTGGCCGAAGGGGCACGCCAGGCTCTGGAGGCCGTGGCCCGCGACGACACCCAGCAGGTGGCGGACAAGGCGCGGCGCGCCTTGAGCGATGCCTGCCTCAAACCCTCCCCGGCCCGCCTGGACTTCGGCCGGGTGCACCGGGGCACCGCCGTGCCGCGGCAGTCCGTGTCCCTGCACGGCACACCCCTGGCCCGCCACTGCGTGGCCCACGCCACGGGCAAGTGGCTGCAGGTCGAGGAGTCCGCCGAAGGCCTGGCCGTCGGTGTCGACACGTCCACCGAAGGGCGTCTGACCGGCGACATCGCGCTGAAAGGGGTCGCCGACGACGCCGTGGTCCATGTCGAGGTCGAGGTGGTGCCGCCACCGCCCGACACGAAGCCCACGGGCAGCGAGGGGAAGGAGCCGGGCCTCACACACCGGCCCGAGTCCAGACTCCTGCTCGCCCCCGCGTTGGCGGCGGCAGCCCTGGCCCTCGCCGTCACCTCGGTGATCACTTGGGTCGTGGCAATCGTGGCGGTGGTGTACGCCGAGGAAGGCCTCAGGGTGGGACCGGAAGAGACATTCGCGGCGTCCGCCCGCCACCACGGAGTGATCCCAGCCCTCATCACCGCCCTGATCACCGCGACGGCGGCGCTCGTCCTCGGTGCGTTCGCCCGGCGCGATCTCAGCGCGCGGCGCAAGCGCTACACCCCGGGGGCGAAGAGTGCCACGCGTTCCATGACCTTGGCGGCGAAGCGCTGCGCGATGCCGGTCTTCGTCCTGACCGTGCTCATGAGCATCGCCTACACCATCGTGACCCGATTCCTGTGAACGCGCCGGCTACTTCAGCAGCCGCGACATCCTCCGGTCCGCCAGCGGCTTGCCCCCCGTCTGGCAGGTCGGGCAGTACTGGAGCGAGGAGTCGCTGAAGGAGACCTCTCGGATGGTGTCGCCGCAGACCGGGCAGGGCTCGCCGGTGCGGCCGTGCACGCGCAGGCCGGTCTTCTTCTCCGCCTTCAGGCGTCCCGCGGCAAGGCCCCGGGAGCGTTCGACCGCCTCGGTGAGGGTGGTGCGCAGCGCCGCGTAGAGCCGCTCGGTCTCCTCCGTGGTCAGGGACGCGGCGAGTTTGAACGGGGACATCTTCGCCGCGTGGAGGATCTCGTCGCTGTAGGCGTTGCCCACCCCGGCGATCAGGCTCTGGTCGCGCAGGGCGCCCTTGATCTGGCGCCGTTCGTCCTTCAGCAGGGCGGCGAAGCGGTCCTCGTCGAAGTCGGCGGCGAGCGGGTCCGGGCCGAGGCGGGCCACGCCGGGCACCTCCCGCGGGTCACGGACGATGTACACGGCGAGCTTCTTCTGGGTGCCGGCCTCGGTGAGGTCGAATCCTGCGCCGGTCTCCAGGGCTGCGCGCAGGGCGAGCGGGCCCTTTCCGGGGCGCGGCGGGCCGTCCGGAAGCCGGTCCTTCCACTGCAGCCAGCCCGCGCGGGCCAGATGGGTGACGAAGTGCAGGCCGGTGCCGCCCTCGATGTCGAGGAACTTCCCGTGCCGGTGCACGGCGGTGACCTCGCTGCCCTCGAACGCGCCGACCGGAGGGTCGTACGTCTTCAGGACGCTGATCGCGACGGGCAGCACCCGTACGACCTCGTGGCCGACCAGGTTCTCGGTGAGGAAGTCCTTGAGGGCTTCCACCTCGGGGAGTTCCGGCATACGTCCAGAGTGCCATCCGGGGTTCCTGTGGTCAGGTGTGCTCGTGCACCAGGAACTCGCACCACACGCACTTGCCGCCGCCGCGCGCCTCCACGCCCCACACGTCGGCGAGCCGGTCGACGAGGAGCAGTCCGCGCCCGGAGACCCCGTCCTCCCCGGCGTCGCGGCGGCGCGGCAGGGCGCTGGAGGAGTCCTCGACCTCGACGCGCAGCCGGCGCCCGCTGCCTTCGAGGGCCCGCAGGGTGACGATCGCCGAGCCCTCGGTGTGCATCAGGACGTTGGTGATGAGTTCGTCGGCGACCAGCTCGATCTCGTCGGCCCGGTCCCGGGCGCCCCAGGAGCGGACGGCGGCGCAGATCATGTGCCGGGCCTGGATGAGGGCCTCGGGGTCGCCGGGTGCCACGTGCTGCTGGAGCCGGCCGCCGGGCCGCCGGGCCTCCGGGACGCGGCGGCGCAGCAGGAGCAGGGCCACGTCGTCGTCGCCACCCCGCTCCTCGGCCACCTCGATCAGCCGGGTGGCGAGGTCGCGCACCTCGTCCGGGCCCTTGCTGATGAGGTGTGTGAGGGCCTCCAGCCCGTCGTCGAGGTCGGAGCCGGGCTGCTCGACCAGCCCGTCGGTGCACAGCAGCAGGGTGTGGCCGGGGTCGAGTTCGAGGGTGGAGACGGGGTACTCGAGCCGGCCGAACTCGGCGGAGAGCCCGAGCGGCAGCCCGCCCTCGACCGGGATCCGGTGGCAGCTGCCGTCGGCGTGCCGGACCAGCGGGTCGATGTGCCCGGCGCGGACCACCTGGACGACCCCGGTGGACAGGTCCGCTTCCGCGTACAGGCAGGTGGCGAAGCGGTCGGTGTCGAGTTCGTGCAGGAACACGGAGGCGCGGGCCATCACGGTGGCCGGGGTGTGTCCCTCGGCCGCGTAGGCGCGCAGCACGATCCGCAGCTGGCCCATCACGGCCGCCGCGTGCGTGTCGTGGCCCTGTACGTCGCCGATGACCGCGCCGACCCGGCCGCCGGGCAGCGGTATCAGGTCGTACCAGTCGCCGCCGATGTCCCGGCCGAGGGTGCCCCCGGCGGTGGCGGCGCGGTAGCGGACGGCGACGTCGGCGCCGCGCACGCTCGGGATGGTGCGGGGCAGCATCGCCTGCTGGAGGCCCTGGGCGAGGTCCTTCTCCTGCTCGTAGAGCATGGCCCGCTGCAGGCTCTGCGCGATGCTGCTGCCGAGGGCGACGAGGACGTTGCGCTCCTCGGGCGAGAAGCCGCTGCGGTCGTTGTAGAGCAGGCCCATCGCGCCGATCGGGCGGGCCTGGGCGATCAGCGGCAGATAGGCGGCGGAGGTGATGTGCATGTCCGTGATGTGCGGCCACAGGATGGGAAAGCGCTCGGAGAACTCCTCCGCCGACTCGATGAAGCACGGGCTGAGGGTCCGCACCGCCTCGCCCATCGGGTAGGGCTCGTCGATCCGGGTGATCCGGGTGCCGGGCACGTAGGTGCCCGCGGGGCCCTCGGCGACCAGCCGGATGCGGCCGGCCTCGACCAGGCCGAGGACCAGGCTGGTGGAGCCGAGCAGGGTCAGGCCCTGGGCGTCCGTGACGACGTCGATGACGTCCTGGACCGTGCGGGCGTGGGCGAGGGCGGCCGTGGCGATCTGGACAACGTTTGTCTGGTCGCGCCGGGCGGCGGCGGCCTGCGCGGACACGCCCTTGCGGACCACGCGTTCGCTCAGCTCGTCGGTGGCGTCCCGGACGATCCCGATGATCCGGCGCGGGCGGCCCGTCTCGTCGCGCCGTATGTAGCCCTGGGTGTGGGTCCAGCGCAGGGTGCCGTCGCGGCGCCGGACTCGGAAGTACGCGCCGTAGTTCTCCCGGCCGTCCTTGATGGCCTGGGCCACCAGGAGGTCGAGGCGGTGGCTCTCCGCGGCGGGCACCCGTACGGACAGGGTCTCCGGGTGACCGTCGTACTCGTCGGGGCGCAGGTCGAAGATCTCGTGCGCCTGGGCGTCCATGCTGAACAGACCGGTGTCCAGATCCCAGTCGAAGCTGCCCATCCGGTTGAGCGCCAGGATCGGATCCGGGTGGGCGGGCCCGTCCTGCGGGAGTGACAGGGCACTCGCTGCCCGATCAGCCATGGGGCCACCTTGCCAGGGTTTGTCCGATTCTTCGACCGCTGGGTCCCAGCTGCGGCGGTTACGCACACGAAGAGGCGCGGTACGTGGAGTGACGAGCACCGTTGGGACACCATCGACGCGGCGGCCACAATGGAGGCAGGAGCGCACGGACGTGGACTGGTTCACCACCCCCGACTACTGGCTGAGCCGGCTGGTCTTCCAGCGGGCCCTGGCCGGTCTGTACCTCGTCGCGTTCCTGGTGGCCGCCCTGCAGTTCCGGGCCCTGCTGGGCGAGCGCGGCATGCTGCCGATCCCCCGCTACACGGCGCGGATCCGCTTCAGACGCGCCCCGAGCGTGTTCCATCTGCACTACTCGGACCGCTTCTTCGCGGCCTGCGCCTGGGCGGGCTGCGCGGTGTCGGCGGCCCTGCTGGCCGGCGCGGACTCGCTGCTGCCGCTGTGGAGCGGCATCCTGCTGTGGCTGGTGCCGTGGGCGCTGTACCTGTCGATCGTCAACGTGGGCCAGACCTGGTACGCGTTCGGCTGGGAGTCGCTGCTGCTGGAGGTCGGCTTCCTGGCCGCCTTCCTGGGCAACGACGAGGTCGCGCCGCCGATCGTCGTCCTGTTCCTGCTGCGCTGGATCCTGTTCCGGGTCGAGTTCGGCGCCGGGCTGATCAAGCTCCGGGGCGACGCGTGCTGGCGGAAGCTGACGTGCCTGTACTACCACCACGAGACGCAGCCGATGCCGGGCCCGCTGAGCTGGTTCTTCCACCACCTGCCGAAGCCGCTGCACCGGGTGGAGGTCGCCGCGAACCACTTCACCCAGCTGGTCGTGCCCGTGCTGCTGTTCACCCCCCAGCCGATCGCCACGGCCGCCGCCGCGCTGATGATCGTCACCCAGCTGTGGCTGGTGCTGTCGGGCAACTTCTCCTGGCTGAACTGGATCACCATCGTCGTGGCCCTGTCCGCGCTGCGGCTGCCCGCCACGGCACCGTCCGTGCCCGCGGCACCGCTCTGGTACGAGATCGTGGTGCTCGCGGTCGCCGCGCTGCTGGTCTACCTGAGCTACCACCCGGTGACGAACATGATCTCCCGGCGCCAGGTCATGAACCGCTCCTTCGACCCGCTTCACCTGGTGAACACCTACGGCGCGTTCGGCAGCGTCAGCCGGATCCGTCACGAGGTGGTGGTCGAGGGCACGCTGGACGACATGCCGCGGGAGGACTCGGAGTGGCGGGAGTACGAGTTCAAGGGGAAGCCCGGCGATCCCCGGCACTGGCCACGCCAGTTCGCGCCCTACCATCTGCGCCTGGACTGGCTGATGTGGTTCGCCGCGCTGTCCCCCGCGTACGCCGGCGAATGGTTCGGCGGCCTGGTGGAGCGGCTGCTGGAGAACGACCGCGACACCCTGAAGCTGCTGCGCCGCTCCCCCTTCCCGCCGGACACCCCGCCCCGCTTCATCCGCGCCCGCCTCTTCCGGTACCGCTACACCACCTGGCAGGAGCTGCGGGAGACGGGAGCGTGCTGGGAGCGGGTGTACGTGCGGGACTGGCTGCCGCCCACGCGGCTGGCCCGGATGGCTCAGAGGTCGTAGACCCGGCCGGCGGTGCCCTCGCACAGGGCGGTGCGCTCGGCCGCACTGAGACCTGACGTCAACTCACCTGCCGTGTCGATGACTTGCGCGTAGGTGGCCGCGAGGGTGCACACCGGCCAGTCGGAGCCGAACATGAGGCGGTCGGGGCCGAAGGCCTCCAGGGCCGTCTCCGTGTACGGGCGCAGGTCCTCGGTCGTCCAGGAGGCGGGGTCGGCCTCCGTGACCAGGCCGGAGAGTTTGGCGACGGTGTTGGGGAGGGCGGCCAGGGCGCGCAGGGCCGTGGCCCAGGGTTCGTGTTCGCCCGAGGCGATGGGCGGCTTGCCCAAGTGGTCGAGGACGAAAGTGAGTTGGGGCAGGTCTGCGGCCGCCTTGGTGCAGGCCGGGAGCTGATGGGGCAGGACCACGAGGTCGTAGACCAGGCCCGCTTCGGCCACGGCGGCCAGGCCGCGCCGTACGTCGGCCCGCAGCAGCCACTGCGGGTCGGGCTCGCCCTGGACCTGGTGGCGGATGCCCTTCAGATACGGGCCGCCGGGGAGTTCGCGCAGGCGGGCCAGTTCGTCGGCGAGGTCGGGGCGGGTGAGGTCACTCCAGCCGACCACGCCCGCGACGAGGTCGTGTCCGGCCGCCATGGCCAGGAACTCGGGGGTCTCTTCGGGGACGGTGACCGTCTGGACGAGGACGGTGCGGTCCACTCCGGCCGCGCGTGCCTCGGGTTCCAGGTCGGCGAGGGTGAAGTTCTTTCTCAGCGGCTCAAGTTCGGGGCCCTGGATCCAGTCCTGATCGCGGACCGACAGGTCCCAGACGTGGTGGTGGGCGTCGACGGTCACGGCAGCTCCCAGACGACGGGCAGCCCGGCGTCCGCGCCGCCCTGCGAGTAGTCGTGTACGACGTCGAGCAGCTCGGCCGTCCGGGCCTGCCAGGCGACGTTGACCGGCAGCTCTTCGAGCGCGGCGAGGAGGCGGCCGTAGTCCTCGCACTCCAGGAGGTGGAACAGGTCCATGCCTCCCCCACGCTCGGCTTCGCTCGCGCGGGGGGACCCCCACCGCCAGATGGTCCAGGACGTGGCTCCGGCGGCGCGGATGGCGTCGGTGAGTTCCTTCGGGACCTCGCGGTGAGCCGCCTCGTAGTCGGCGATGCGGTGGGCGCGGACCTTGGTGTGCAGGGCGACTCTCATGACGGCTCCTCGGACGGCAGCAGACCGGTGTCGTGCAGTTCCTGCCAGAAGGCGGGCGGCACGGGAGTGGCGAACTGCTCGGCGCAGTCGTGCAGTTCGGCTGCGGAGCGGGCTCCGGCCAGGACGCTCGCGACGGTCGGGTGCGCGGCGCAGAAGGCCAGGGCGGCGGCCCGCAGCGTGATGCCGTGCCGGGCGGCGGCCGCCTTCAGGCGCAGGGCGCGGTCCAGCAACTCCTGCGGGGCACGGGTGTAGTTGTACGTCGACTCAGGGGTCGGGTCCGCCAGCAGGCCCGAGTTGAAGGCGCCGCCGATGACGACCGACACCCCCCGCGACGCGGCCTCGGGCAGCAGCTCGGCCGCCGCGCTCTGGTCGAGCAGGGTGTACCGGCCCGCGCAGAGCACCACGTCCACGTCCGTGTCGCGGACAAAACGGGTAAGCATCTCCGCCTGGTTCATGCCCGCGCCGATCGCGCCCACGACGCCCTCCGAGCGGAGCTTCTCCAGGGCGGGATAGCCCTCGCGGAAGGCCTGCTCGGCGTGGTCGTCGGGGTCGTGGAGGTAGACGACGTCGACCCGGTCGAGGCCGAGCCGGTCCAGGCTCGCCTCCAGGGTGCGGCGGATGCCGTCGGCGCCGAAGTCCCAGACGCGCCGGTGGTCGGCGGGGACGGCGAAGCCGTTCGCCAGGTCGTCTCCGGCGCCGTCGGCGGGTTCCAGGCGGCGGCCGACCTTCGTGGAGACCGTGTACGCGGCGCGGTCGTACGCCCGCAGGGCCGCGCCCAGGCGCCGTTCGGACCGGCCGAGGCCGTAGTGGGGCGCGGTGTCGAAGTAGCGGATGCCCCGCTCCCAGGCGGCGCGCACGGCCTCGTACGCCTGCTCGTCGTCCATGGGGGTGTACAGGTTGCCGATCCCGGCGGCGCCGAAGCCCAGCGGACTGACCTGGACCCCGCTGCGGCCCAGGCGGTTCACCGGCCCGCCGGGCGCAGCCTGAGGCCCTGCATACCGCCGTCGACGGCGAGGGCGGTGCCGGTGGTGGCGCCGGAGAGGGGGCTGGCCAAGTAGGCGATGGCGCCCGCGACCTCGGCCGCCGAGACGAGCCGGCCGGTGGGCTGGCGGGCCTCCAGGACGGCGCGCTCGGCGGCGGGGTCGGGGGCCGCGTCCAGCAGTCGGCCGACCCACGGGGTGTCCGCCGTACCGGGGTTGACGCAGTTGACGCGGATGCCCTCGCGGACGTGGTCGGCGGCCATGGCCAGGGTCAGGGAGTACACCGCGCCCTTGGTGGCGCTGTAGAGGGCGCGCTGCGGCAGGCCCGCGGTGGCGGCGATGGAGCAGGTGTTGACGATCGCGGCGTGCCGGGAGCGGCGCAGATGCGGGAGGGCGGCGCGGGCGGCGCGGACCATACCGAGGACGTTGACGTCGAAGACGCGTCGCCACTCCTCGTCGTCGTTGTCCTCGACGGTACCCTGCGCGCCGATGCCGGCGTTGCTGACCAGGACGTCGAGACCACCGAGGGCCTCGGCGGCCTGCTCGACGGCGGTACGCACCGAGGTGTCGTCGCCGACGTCCGCCCGGTAGGCGAGCAGAGGCTTGTCCACCGAGGACGGGTCCAGGTCGAGCACGGCGACCCGGGCGCCGCGTTCGGCGAGGAGGTCGGCCGTGGCCCGGCCGATCCCGGAGGCACCCCCGGTGACCAGGGCCCTGAGGCCCGCGAAGTCGCTCATGCCGCCTGTCCCTTCTGTGTGTCGGGGTCGGCGGCCCAGAAGGTGCCGCCGGGGTAGGTGTACCGCGCGATGGACTCGGGGCGCATGGCCGCAGAGAAGCCGGGCGTGGTGGGGGCCGTGTAGTGGCCGTCGCGGATCACCACGGGGGTGAGAAAGTGCTCGTGGAGGTGGTCGACGTACTCGATGACCCGGTCCTCGGTGGTGCCGGAGAGCGCAAGGAAGTCGAACATCGACAGGTGCTGGACGAGTTCGCACAGGCCGACCCCGCCGGCGTGCGGGCAGACGGGGACGCCGAACTTGGCGGCGAGCAGCAGGATGGCGAGGTTCTCGTTGACCCCGCCGACGCGGGCCGCGTCGATCTGCACGATGTCGAGGGCGCCGGCCTGCAGCATCTGCTTGAACACGATGCGGTTGTGGACGTGCTCGCCGGTGGCGACCCTGACAGGTGTCACCGCACGGCGGATGGCCGCATGGCCGAGGACGTCGTCGGGGCTGGTGGGCTCCTCGATCCAGTACGGGTCGAACTCGGCGAGCGCCTTGGTCCAGGCGATCGCCTCGTCCACGTTCCAGCGCTGGTTGGCGTCGACGGCGAGGCGGACGTCCGGTCCGACGACGGCGCGGGCGACCCGGCAGCGCCGTACGTCGTCCGCCAGGTCGGCGCCCACCTTGAGCTTGATCTGCCGGAAGCCGTCGGCGACGGCCTGGGCGGCGAGCCGGGTGAGTTTGTCGTCGTCGTAGCCGAGCCAGCCGGGCGAGGTCGTGTAGGCGGGGAAGCCGCGCTCCAGCAGCCGGGCCCGGCGGTCCTGGGCACCCTGGCTGCCGCGCCCGAGCAGGTCGAGGGCCTCCTCGGGGGTGAGGGCGTCGGTGATGTAGCGGAAGTCGATCTGGCTGACCAGCCACTGCGGTGCGGCGTCGGCGAGCAGCTGCCACAGCGGCTTGCCGGCCCGGCGGGCGGCGAGGTCCCAGACGGCGTTGACGACAGCCCCGATCGCCATGTGCATCACGCCCTTCTCGGGGCCGAGCCAGCGCAGCTGGCTGTCGGCGATCAGGTCCCGGAAGAGCGAGCCGGGGTCGGCACAGACCTCCTCGACCGGGCGGCCGAGCACATGGCCCCGCAGCGCGTCGATCGCGGCGACCTGGACGTCGTTGCCCCGCCCGATGGTGAAGGTGAACCCGTGCCCCTCGTGCCCGTCGGCGGCGTCCGTGCGCAGGACGACATAGGCCGCCGAGTAGTCGGGGTCCGGGTTCATCGCGTCGGAGCCGTCCAGCTCGCGCGAGGTGGGGAACCGGATGTCGTGGGTGTCGACCGCGGTGATGCGGGCGGGGGCCTCGGACACTGAAGTCCTTTCGGTCAGGGGGCAGTTGGGGCGGAGTCAGTCCTGGGACCGGCCCGTCGTCACGCGGGCGATCATGAGGGCGACGAGGATGATCCCGCCGTAGATGGCCTGGATCCAGAACGACGGCACCTGCGCGAGGGTCAGCAGGTTCTGTACGACGCCCAGCAGGAGGACGCCGGTGAGGGCGCCGACCATGGTGCCCTTGCCGCCGTCCAGGCTGATGCCGCCGATCACGGCCGCCGCGAACACGGTGAAGATCATGTTGTTGCCCTGGTTGGCGCTGATCGCGCCGACGTACCCGGTCTGCAGGAGGCCGCCGACGGAGGCGAGCACACCGGCGACGACGAACACCCCGAGCATCACGCGCTCGACCCGGATACCGGCCGCGCGGGCCGCGTCCGCGTTGCCGCCGATGGCGTACAGGGCGCGGCCGACGCGGTGGTAGCGCAGGAGGAGCCCGGTGACCGCGAAAGAGAGCGCCGCCAGCCACACGGACATCGGGACGCGCAGGAAGGTCGTGGTGGCGAGGGTGAAGAACGCGTCGGGCATCCCGAACAGCGTCTTGCCCTTGGTGGCGCCGACCAGCAGCCCGCGCAGGATGATCAGCATCGCCAGGGTGACGATGAAGGCGTTGAGCCGGAACTTCACCACGAGGATGCCGTTGAGGGCGCCGATCGCCGCGCCGACGACGAGGATCGTGACGAGGGCGAACGCGGTGGGCCACTCGGTGCCCCAGCCGGACTGGGCCGAGGGCAGGGCGAGCAGGGCGCCCACGGCGGGGGCGATGCCGACCACCGATTCGAGCGACAGGTCGAACTTGCCGGTGATCAGGACGAGCGACTCGGCGAGCACCACCATGGCGAGGGCCGCGGAGGCGCCGAGGATCGAGATGATGTTGCGCTCGGTGAGGAAGGAGTCGTTGACGAACGCGCCCAGCACCATCAGCAGCAACAGGGCGGGAACCAGGGCGAGTTCGCGGGCGCGGCGGAGCAAAACGGCCTTGGCCGAGCGGGGGCCCTGGACCTTGACGGGCATGAGCGGCGGGGCCTTGGTGTCAGCCATGGTCCACTCCTTCGATGGAGGCGATCAGCTCGTGGTCGTGCCAGCCCGCCGGGTGCTCGGCGACGATCCGGCCGTGGAAGAGGACGAGGACCCGGTCGCAGCGCCGCAGGTCATCGAGTTCGTCGGAGACGACGAGCACGGCGGTGCCGTCCTCGCGGGCGCTGTCCATCCGGGCCAGCAGGGACTCCTTGGACTTCACGTCGACACCCGCGGTGGGGTTGATCAGGACGAGCAGCCGCGGTTCGGACGCCAGGGCGCGGGCCATGACGACCTTCTGCGCGTTGCCGCCGGAGAGGTCGGAGACGGGCTGGTCGGGGCCCTCGGCGTGGATGTCGAGGCGTTCGATGAGGTCGGTGGCGACACCGCGTCTGCGCCGGGTGCCGACGAAGCCGTACCGGCCCAGGCGGCCGAGGACGCTCAGGGTGGCGTTGTCGCCGATGCTCATCCCGGTCACGAGTCCCTGTTCGTGCCGGTCCCGGGGTACGCAACCGACACCAGCCGCGAGCGCGGCCTGGACGTCGCCGAACGGGAGCCGTCCGCCGTCGAGCCGGGCCGTGCCGCCGGTCGGGGTGTGCAGTCCGGCGAGGGACTCGGCCAGCTCGATCTTCCCGCTGCCGCTGGAGCCGGCGAGTCCGACGACCTCGCCGTGGCGGACGGTGAGGTCGATGTCCCGGTACGACTCCGCCGACAGTCCGTGCGCTTCCAGGGCGACCGGCGCGTCGTCGGCCGCCGTGTCCCGCACGGTCGCCGCCCGCTCGACAACGGTCTCCCCGGCCATGGCCTCCACCAGGGCCGCGCGCGGCAGTTCGGCGACCGGGGCGGTGGTGATCCAGCGGGCGTCGCGCAGGACGGTCACCGTCTGGCAGACCTCGTACACCTCCTGGAGGTGGTGCGAGATGAACAGGAAGGTGACCCCGGAGTCCTGCAGCGAGCGCATCCGGCTGAACAACCGCTCGATCTCCCGGTTGTCGAGCTGGGCGGTCGGCTCGTCCAGCACGATGAACCGCGCGCCGAAGCTCAACGCCCGGGCGATCTCCACCATTTGACGGTCCTCGACCCTGAGGTCGGCGGTGCGGGCTTCGGGGTCGACGTGCACGTCCCAGGTGGCGAGCAGGTCGGCGGCCGCACGCCTGAGCCGACGCCAGCTGATGAAGCCCCGCTGCAGCGGCTGCCTGTTGATGAACAGGTTCTCGGCGACCGTCAACTCCGGTACGACCGTGGGCTTCTGGTACACGCAGGCGACCTTGCGGCGCCAGGCGTCCCGGTCGGCGAGCGCGGGTGTCGGCTCGCCGTCGAAGCGTACGGTGCCCTCGTCCGGGGCCTGGAGTCCGGTGAGGACGTTGACGAGCGTGGACTTGCCCGCGCCGTTGCGGCCGACCAGTGCGTGGGACTCGCCGGGGTGGACGGTGAGCCGGCCGTCGGCGAGGGCGACCGTGGGGCCGTACCGCTTGACGATGCCCTCGGCTTCAACGAGAGGTGTGCTCATTTGACCGTGTTGCCCCAGAGCTTGGGGTCGTCGACGTTCTCCTTGGTGACCAGCGGCGCGGGCAGCTGGTCCTCCAGGATGCCGCTGGGCAGCTTCACGATGGTCGAGCCGTGGTCGGTGGGACCGGGCTCGAACGTCTTCCCCGCCATCGCCGCCTTGATGTAGTACATGCCGTACTGGGCGTAGGCGTCGGCCGGCTGGGAGACGGTGGCGTCGATCCGGCCCGTGCGGATGGCGTCGAACTCCTGCGGGATGCCGTCGTTGGAGACGATGACGATGTGGCCCTTCCGGCCCGCCGTCTTCAGCATGTTCTTCGACTTCAGCGTCTGCAGGGTCGGCGCGAGGTACACACCGCCGGCTTGCAGGTAGATGCCCTTGATGTCGGGGTTGGCGCCCAGCAGCGTGTCCAGCTTGGCGGCCGCGGTGTCGGACTCCCACTTGGCGGGGATCTCCAGCACCTTGAGCTTCGGGTACTTCTTCTTCACGCAGGCCCGGAAGGCCTCGGAGCGGTCGCGGCCGTTGACCGAGGCGAGGTCGCCCATGATCTGCACGACCTTGCCGCTGGTGACGTGCTGTCCGAGGTAGTCGCAGGCCTTCTCGCCGTAGGCGACGTTGTCGGCGCGCACCACCATGGCGACCTTGCCCTTGTCGGGCGCGACGTCCACGGCCACGACCGGCACGCCCTTGCGCTCGGCCTGGTCGAGTCCGGCCTGGATGGCGGCGCTGTCCAGGGGCGCGACGACGAGTCCCTTCACGCCCTGGTTCAGTTCGTTGTTGATGTCGGTGATCTGCTGCGAGGGATCGCTGTTGGAGTTGACCGTCTTCAGCGCGTCGACACCCTCGGACTTGGCCATCTTGGGCACGTAGTCGTTGTACGACTGCCAGAACGGCGAGGTCAGCAGGGGCAGGATCACGCCGACCCGGCCGGAGCTGCCTCCGCCTCCCGCGCCGGCCGCGCCCGTGTCCTTGGTGCTGCCGCACGCGGTGAGCAGCAGCGAGGCGCAGGCGGCCAGGGCCGCCACGCCGGTGATCCGTGACCTGTTCTGCTTCCTCGCTGTGCTGACGGGCATCTCGCGGCTCCTCGTCGAGGGTGTTCGAGCAGATGCCTGGATACTTATCAGACCACTCGGGCGCCGGAACACCCTAGGGCGCCAAGTTTTCCACTCAACGACGCATAGTGGTCGGACCACTCCCCTGGTTAGACTGCGACGCACCCAGCGACGGGAGGAGCGGCGTGGACGAGGAAGCCTCACCGAAGGGCACGGTGACCCAGCGCGCCATCGAGCAGATCAAGTCGATGATCGCCGAGGGTCGCCTGGAGCCGGGCCAGCGCCTGCCCACCGAGCGCGACCTGGCGGCCCGGCTGGGCATCTCCCGCAGCTCGATGCGCGAGGCGATCCGCGCGCTGACGGTCATGGGCGTCCTGGAGGCCCGGCACGGCTCCGGCATCTACGTCACCGCACTGGAGGCCGGCGACCTGCTGGAGACCTTCGGCGTGGTCGCGGACCTGTCCCGGGGTCCTCAGCTGGTGGAACTCCTCGAGGTGCGCCGCATCCTGGAATCCACGGCGACCGCACTCGCCGCGGCCCGCATCACCAACGACCGCCTCGCCGAGGTGGAAAAACACCTGGCGGCGATGAACGCCACCGACGACCCCGAGGAGATCCTCGCCCACGACCTGGCCTTCCACCGCGAGATCGCGGCCGCCGCCGGCAACGAGACGATGGCCGCCATCCTTGAGGGCCTGTCCTCCCGCACCTTCCGCGCCCGCGTCTGGCGCGGCTACCAGGAGGAGGGCGCCTTCACCCGGACCCGCCGCGAACACGCCGCCATCCACCGCGCCCTGGCCGCCCGCGACCCGGAGGCGGCGCGAGCGGCGGCGGCCGCGCATGTGGGCGAGGTGGAGGAGTGGTTGCGGGCGCAGATCGGTTAGCCGTCGGCGTCGCCGCAGCCAGGCGGGTCATGCACCTCGGTGCCGTGCCTACCGGTCACGCAGCCTGCGCAACCTCAGCGTCATCAGCTCGAACGGCCGCAGCCGTACGGTGATCCGGTCACCGTCCCGCACCGGTGGCTCGCCCTCCCCGCCCGGCCGTTCCAGCAGGTCCGTCACGGTGAGGTCGGTGAACGGGAAGGCGGCGATCAGGGTTGCCCGGGCCCGGGCTCCGTGGGCCTCGTGGAAGCGGATCACCACGTCGCCGGTGCCGTCGTCGGCCAGCTTCACGGCAGTGATGACGACCGCCTCGTTGTCCACGGTGACCAGCGGGGCAACCTCACCCGCACCGGTCGTGCGCCGCTCGGGCAGGTTGATCCGCCAGCCCTCGCGGACCGCGTCGGCGATGCGGGCGCCGGGGATCAGGGCGTGCCGGAAGCGGTGGACGCCCTGGTCGGTCTCGGGGTCGGGGAAGCGCGGGGCGCGTAGCAGAGAGACCCGCACCGTGGTGGTCGTACCGCGGTCGGCGTCGGTGCGGACCGTGCGGGTCACGTCGTGGCCGTACGTCGAGTCGTTGACGACGGCGACGCCCCAGTCCGGCTCCGTCAGATGGACGAAGCGGTGGTTGCAGGCCTCGAACTTGGCCGCTTCCCATGAGGTGTTGGTGTGGGTGGGGCGGTGGAAGTGCCCGAACTGGGTTTCCGACGCGTACCGTTCGGCGTGCAGGTCGAGCGGGAAGGCCAGCTTCAGGAACTTCTCCGTCTCGTGCCAGTCGACCTCGGTGTCCAGCACCAGGCGTCGCTCCCGGGGCGGCAGCGTGAGCACCTGGGTGACGCGGGAGGTGCCGAAGGAGCGGACGATCCGCACCGATGCGCCGTCCTCGCCCGCCGTGACCGAATCGGCGTCCGTGAGGTCGGTGACGGTGTTGCGGTAGAACTCGTCCACGTCCCAGGCGTCCCACATGTTCGGGAAGTCGGGGTGGAGCTGGAGGAGGTTCGCGGCGGCGCCGGGGGCGATGGTCTCGCGGTCGGCGTCGATGTCGTACGCGGAGACGACAAGGCCCTGGGCGTCGATCTCGATCCGCAGCAGGCCGTTGTCCAGGACGTGGCCGCCCTCCGGGCGCGGTGCGAGCGTGGTCGCGCCGTCCGTGCGTGGTGTCGCCGCGCCTCCGGCCGGGACGCCGGCGCGCGGGTGCGGGGCGGCGTTGAACACCAGGGGCGTCTCCCCCTCGCCCGCGAGCGCGCGCTGGGCCGTCTCGATGATGCCGTTCAGCTCCGTGGCGATCCGCTCGTACGTCGCCCGGGCCTCACGGTGCACCCAGGCGATGGACGAGCCGGGCAGGATGTCGTGGAACTGGTGCAGCAGGACCGTCTTCCAGAGCCGGTCCAACCCGTCGTAGGGGTAGGGGAATCCGGTGCGCACGGCTGCCGTGGCGGCCCAGAGTTCGGCTTCACGCAGGAGGTGTTCGCTGCGGCGGTTGCCCTGCTTCGTCCTGGCCTGGCTGGTGAGGGTGGCGCGGTGCAGTTCGAGGTACAGCTCGCCGACCCAGACGGGGGGTTCGGGGTATTCGGCCTCGGCCTTCTCGAAGAACGCCCGGGGTGTCTCCCAGACGACGGTCGCGGAGCCTTCGAGGTCGCGGAGCCGGGCCGCCTTGGCGACCATCTCGCGGGTCGTGCCGCCGCCTCCGTCGCCCCAGCCGCTGGGCGCGAGCGAGTGCCGGGCCCTGCCCTTGTCCTTGAAGTTCCGTGCCGCGTGGGCGATCTCGCTGCCTCTCATCGAGCAGTTGTAGGTGTCGACGGGCGGGAAGTGGGTGAAGATCCGGGTGCCGTCGATGCCCTCCCACTGGAAGGTGTGGTGCGGGAACTTGTTCGTCTGCGACCAGGAGATCTTCTGGGTGAGCAGCCACTTGGAGCCGGCCGCCCTGATGATCTGCGGGAGTCCGGCCGCGAAGCCGAAGGTGTCGGGCAGCCAGGCCTCCTCGTTCTCGATGCCGAACTCGTCGAGGAAGAACCGCTTGCCGTGCACGAACTGACGGGCCATCGCCTCCGAGCCGGGCATGTTGGTGTCCGACTCCACCCACATCCCGCCGGCCGGCACGAACCGCCCCTCCGCCACGGCCTTCTTCACCCGCGCCCACACCTCGGGCCGGTGCTCCTTCACCCACGCCCACTGCTGCGCCTGCGACATGGCGAAGACGAAGTCCGGCTCGTCCTCGATGAGCGCGGTCATGTTGGACGTCGTTCGGGCCACCTTGCGCACGGTCTCGCGCAGCGGCCACAGCCAGGCCGAGTCGATGTGTGCGTGCCCGACCGCGCTGATCCGGTGCGCGGACGGCACGGCGGGGGCGGCCAGCACCTCGGTGAGCCGGGCACGGGCCCCGGCCGCCGTGCCGCCCACGTCCTGCAGGTCGACGGCGTCGAGGGCCCGGTCGACGGCGCGCAGGATGTCCCAGCGACGCGCGGAGTCCACCGGCAGCTCGGCCATCAGCTCGCCCAGCACCTCGAGGTCCAGCACCAGCTGCCACACGGTCTCGTCGAGGACGGCGAGGTCCATGCGGGTGAGCGTGTACTGCGGCTCGTGCCCGGCGGTGTCCTTGTCGCCGAGCCGGGTGGGCCGGAAGGGGTGGTAGTCGAGGATGACCGGGTTGGAGGCGGCCTCGATGTGCAGGCGCACCTCCTCTCCTCCCTCGACGGGCGCCCCGATGCGCACCCACTGGTTGCGCGGGTTGAGGCCCTTCACCGGGGTGCCGTCGGGCCGGTAGACCAGGCCCTCGCACTGGAAGCCGGGCATGTTCTCGTCGAAGCCCAGGTCGAGCAGGGCCTCGACGGTCCGGCCCGCCCAGGCCTCGGGCACGGTCCCGGTCACCCGGAACCAGCTGGTCCCCCACGGAGCACCCCACCGGGCGCCCACCTCGATCGGCGCGGGCTCGGCCGCCAGTCCCTCCGCGACCGGCACGGGCTCGCCCGGCGCGTGCCAGACCGCGACCTGCAGCGGCACGGACTCGGGGTACACGGCGGGACGGATGCGTTCGTCGAGGACGCGCCGGAGGCGGGCTTCGACCAGGTTGCGGTCGTCATGCATGCGGGGTGCTCCCTGCTGGGTTCCGGGTGATTACCAGGTGTGGGTGACGGTCACGGGAGTCGAGGCGTTGTACAGCTCCCCCACCGAGCGCAGTTCGAATCGTGCGGCCGTCTCTCCCGGTGCGGGTTGCAGGCCGGCGACGAAGTGGGCGCGCTGGCAGGTACCGCCGAGGAAGCGGCGGGTGCCGTCGGGCAGGACGCGGTGGAGTTCGTAGTGGCGTGTGGCTGACGCCGTTGCTTCGTTGACGGGGGCGGGCGCGGCGCTCCAGGCGAAGCGCAGGTCGCCTCCGGAGGCCGCGGTGACCCGCAGGCCGGCGGGGGCGGCCGGGGCCGGGGCGGTGTCGTGTACGGCCAGGCCGCCCAGCCGCCAGCGCACGGCGCCGCCGTCGGGTGCGGTGAGGCGGACGCCGAGGGCGTGGATCGTGCCGGACAGCCCGGTGAGCCGTACGGTCGAGGTCTGCCAGGTGTTGTCCGAGTTCACAGCCGGGCTTCCCTCGGTGTTGACCGAGTTCACGGGCAGATAGGTGTACGGCGGTGTCGCACCGGCGCCGGTCGGTTCGGCGGTGGCGACGGCCAGCTCGACGTTCACACTTCCGGCGTCGGTCCGATGCGTCAGCTCGACAACCGTGTCAACACCGACCGCCAGCCGGGTCGCATACAGATCCACCACCACTGGTTGATCCGGTTCACCAGCGACCAGCAGGCTGCTCCCGCCCCGCCACGCGTCCGCGAAGTCGAAGGACACCGCCGGCCGCCGTCCCGCCGTCCGCACGACCCACCGCCGCGACGGCAGCCGGTCCTGCAGCCCGAGGTGGTTCCAGGGCGCGTCCGAGGTGACGGCCCCCTCCTCGTACCACCGCAGCCCGTGCCCGGTGTTGAACACGCTCGCGAACGGCATCGACGACACCGTCGACCGGTCCGCCACCGACACCGCGGGCGCCCGCCACGGATCCGTCCCGTCCGGCCGCGCCGGATCGAGCGACCGCCCGGTCCAGAACCGGTCGTCGGCCGCGTGGAAGTCCTCCGGGGCGCGCTGCCCGGCGGGCAGGTGGTTGCGGGTCCACTCGGGCCGGTAGAAGCCGATCGAGGTGACGTGCGCCTTCCCGGTCGGCACGATGGCGTCCCAGTTCACCGACGAGCCGGACCCGTTCGACTCGACGTCGACGCCCGCCCACAACTCGTAGCGGCTACGGCCCAGTTGAACCGCCTTGGTCCCCGAGGAGGCCAGGGTCGCCGCGCTCCACCGGAAGTCGACGAACATGTCGTCGGCGGCCTGGAAGAAGGCCTGGTTCTGGCTGTTCAGCGCGCCCTGCCAGCTGACCGTCCCGTTCACGGTCATCGCGTCGTACCAGGTCACCCGCTGCCCCTTGGCCGCCGCGAGCGTCTTCAGCTCCTTCACGAACCCGAGCATGGCGGTGCCGAGCGCGGTGTTCCCGCCGCCGGTCTCGGCGTTCACGAACCAGCCGTCGAAGCCGTACGCCGCCGCCACCGCGACGAGTTGAGCGACGAGCGGGTAGTGCCCGGAGGAGTCCTTCTGGACGAGGTCGCGGGTCCACTGCAGCCGGCCGCCGTAGGCGGTGGGCGGCAGGAAGATGGTGCCGAGGACGGGCACGCCGTGCCGGTGGGCCGCGTCCACGATCGGCGCGTTCGGCGCCAGGATCAGCCCCTCGCCCGCCGAGCCGCCCCAGAACACCAGCTCGTCGAGGTAGGCCCAGTGGGTGAGGGCGTAGTAGTCGGCGGTGGCCGACCCCTGCGAGGGGTTGCTGGAGGTCGGCCCGAAGGAGACCAGGGACTGGATGCGGGCCTGGCCCGAGCGGGCGGTGGTGTTCGCCGGGGTCGGGGTGAAGCGGGCGGCGAGCGGCACGGACGCCGCGTTGAAGGCGAGATCGGGATCGTCGGCCGCACGCCAGGCCTTCAGGCTGCGCCAGGTGATACCGGCGCCGGGGCTGCCGGAGGGCAGGGAGTCCGGGTACCAGTACGAGGCGTACGGCGGGGTGGCGCCCGCCTTGGGACGAGGCACCGCAAGGGCGGGCGTGGGCGACAGGGCCGCGGCGGCCCCGGCGATCAGGACGGTGCGTCTGGTGGGGTTCACGAGCAAGTTCCTCCTTGTGGGGTGGGGAGTACCTGGTCGGGAGTGACGACTTCGGTGATGCCGCGGGCGGCGAGGTGTTCCTTGTCGTCCGCGCGGGTGTCCAGGACGGTGGTGGGGCGGGCTCCGTCGGCGACGAGCCGGAAGAAGGCGTCGAAGACGGGCCCGCCGGGGGCGCAGCGGGAGCGGTGGGCCGGGTCGTCGGGCACGACGAGGGCGGTACCGCGCACGGCGGGGGGCGCACGATGGGCACGTGCCGCGTCGGCCAGCACGCGCGCGGTGTCCTTGGGCCGTCGGTCGCTGGTGAACAGCCCGAGGCCGTACTCGAGTTCGGGAAAGTCGGCCAGTTCGCGGGAGACGTCGTACGAGCACCACCAGGTGACGCCCCACAGGTCGGGGCAGTCCAGCACGTTCTCCACGGTCGCCTCGGTGAAGGCGGCCGCGTGCTCGGCGGGGACGAGGGGCGCCGGTGCGCCGACCTCCTGGAGCCACACGGGCCGGTGCGGCTCCTCGGCCCAGGCCTTGCTCAGCTCGACCAGGTAGGCCGCGTGGTGCTCGGCCGGTACGGAGGTACGGCCGTGGCGCTGGGCGGTGCCGTTGAAGACCCAGGAGTGCACGGCGGTGACGGCGCCGAGGCGGGCCGAGTGGCCGGGGGTGAAGGGCTGGTCGTCCTGGTACCAGGCGGCGTCGTACGAGGCGTGTAGATGCGGCCTGTCCGGGGCGCCCTCGGCGCAGGCGGCGAGCAGCCGGGTCAGCCAGCGCTCGGCGTCCTCGGCCGTGATCCGGTCGGGGTCGGGGTGGGGCCCGGCGGCGAACTGGTTGACCTCGTTACCGATGGTCATGCCGATGAAGTGGGGTCGGTCGGCGAGGGCGGCGGCGAGGGTGCGCAGGTAGGCGGCCTGGCCGTCGACGACGTCCGGGTCGGTGAAGAGGTTGCGCCGGTGCCAGGTGCGGGTCCAGGCGGGCAGGAAGTCGAAGCTGCTCAAGTGCCCTTGCAGCCCGTCCACGTTGACGTCCAGGCCGCGTTCGCCGGCCGCGTCGACCAGTCGTACCAGGTCCTCCACGGCGCGCGGGCGGATCAGGGTGCGGTTCGGCTGGAAGTAGGGCCACAGCGGGAAGACCCGGATGTGGTCCAGGCCGAGGGCGGCGATCGCGTCGAGGTCGGCGCGTGCGGAGTCGAGGTCGAAGTCGAGCCAGTGATGGAACCACCCTTCGCTGGGCGTGTAGTTGACGCCGAAGCGCACGGCAGGAGGCATGCGGTGTGTCCTTGCGGGGGTACGGGACTCGGCAGGGATACGGGGCTCGGCCGAGGCGCTGAACTCGGCCGGGTAGGTGGCTCAACCCTTGACGGCGCCCTCGCCGACCCCGCGGAAGAAGTACCGCTGGAGGCAGGCGAAGAGGGCGATGAGCGGGGCCACGGCGATGACGGTGCCGGCGGCGACCAGGCGTTCGTCGTTGGCGAATGTGCCGTGCAGATAGTTGAGGCCGATGGTCAGGGTGAACTTGTCGGGGTCGCTGAGCACGATCAGCGGCCACAGGAAGTCGTCCCAGGCGCCCATGAAGGCGAAGATCGCGACGACGGCGAGGGTGCCCTTCACCGACGGCAGCGCGATGCGCCAGAACCGCTGCCAGACGTCGGCGCCGTCGACGTAGGCGGCCTCCTCGATCTCGTAGGGCAGGTTCCGGAAGGCGTTGCGCATCAGCAGCACGTTCATGGCTCCGATGGAACCGGGCAGGACGACGCCGATGAGCGTGTTGTTCAGGCCGAGTTCCCGCATGGTCGTGAACTGGGCGATGATGATGCCCTCCACGGGCACGAGCATCGCCAGCACGAAGACCAGCGTGGCCACGCCCCGGCCGCGGTAGCGCAGCCGGGCCAGCGCATACCCGGCGAGTGCCGAGCCCACGCAGTTGGTCACCACGCTCGCGCTCGCGACCTTCAGCGAGTTCAGGGCGTAGTCCCACACGGGGATGGTGCGGGAGACCCGCTCGTAGTTGTGCAGGGTGGGACGGCCGGGCAGGAACTTCGGCGGCGAGCTGAAGATGTCCTCGGTGGGGCCCTTGAGGGACGTGGACAGCTGCCACAGGAACGGGCCGACGGTGAGCGCCAGCACGGCGAGCAGCAGCGCGTAGCGCAGGACCAGTTCCCACGCCCGGATGCGGCTGCCGTGCTCGTCGGTGACGCGCGGCTCGCGGACGGCGGGCTCCTGGCGGGGCCGTACCTTCTCCAGGACGCTCATGTCTCCTCCCTCCGGTCGGCGCGCAGGACGAGCAGCATCAGGGCGACGGTGACGACGAACACGACGACGGAGAGGGCGGAGGCGTAGCCGACGCGGCCGGTCAGGCCGGTGCCGGTGCGCTGGACGAGCATGACGAGGGTGGTGTCCTCGCCGGCCGGGCCGCCGCTCGGGCCGGCCATCAGGTACACCTCGGAGAACACCTTGAACGCGGCGACCGAGGAGAGCGCGGCGACCAGCACCATGGTGGAGCGCACGGCGGGCACGGTGACGTTAAGGAAGCGGCGGACCGGTCCGGCGCCGTCCACGGCGGCGGCCTCGTGCAGCTCGCGCGGTACGTTCGCCAGCGCGGCCAGATAAATGATCATGTAGTAGCCGAGACCCTTCCACACCGTCACGGCCATGGCGCTCAGCAGGAGCAGCCACTGGTCGCTGAGGAAGCCGACCCGCCCGATTCCCACCGTCTCCAGCAGGGAGTTGACCAGGCCGCGTTCGTCCAGCAGCCACACCCAGATCAGCCCGACGACCACGATGGAGGCGACGACCGGGGTGTAGAAGGCGGACCGGAAGAAGGTGATGCCGGGGATGTTCTTCTGCACCAGCAGCGCGAGCAGCAGCGGCAGGACCACCAGGGCCGGTACGACCCCGACGACGTACAGCGTGCTGTTGCGCAGGCCGGTCCAGAACATGTCGTCGTGGAGCAGCTCGCGGAAGTTGGCGAGTCCGACGAAACGGCCCGGGATCAGGGTGCGGCGGTCGGTGAAGGAGTTCACCACGGTGGACACGAACGGGTACAGCACGAAGGCGCCCGTGACGAGCAGTCCCGGGGCGGCGAACAGCCAGGGGCTGGTGGGCAGTTGCCGCCGCACCCGGGACGGCGCGGTGGGAGTGGCCATACCGGTTCAGCCCTGCTGCTTCAGGAGCTGGTCGCAGGCCTTGACAGCGTTATCAAGAGCCGTCTTGGGGCTCTCCTTGCCCTGTAGGGCCTTGGCGACCTCGTTGCGCAGCGCGGTCTTCATCTGCTCACTGAACAGCACCGGCGTGTAATTGACCGCGTTCTTCAGGGACTTGGCGGCGGCGATACGGACGCGTGTCTCGTCGGTGCCGTCCTCCTTGGTGAAGTACGGGTCGTCGAGGGAGCCCGCGGTGCTCGGGAAGATGGCGACCTTCTTGGCGAAGGACATCTGGTTCTGCGCGTCGGTGACGAAGTGCGCGAAGGCGACCGCGGCCGGGGTGTGCTTGGTGCGGGAGTTGACCATCACGCCCATCACGTACATGTTGACGTGCCCGGTGCTGGTGATCTGGTCGGTGATGCCGATGTTCTTGTACAGGTTCGGGGCCTGCTTCTTGAAGTTGCCGAGGTCGAGTGCGCTGCCGGGGTTCATGGCGACGGCCTCGGTGAGGAACTTCTTGCCGGAGGATTCCGGAGTGGCGGTCAGGGCCTGCGGGTCGAGGGCCTTGGCGTCGTACAACTCCTTGTACTTGGTGAGGAGTTCGACTCCCTTGGTGTCGTTGAAGGCGAACCCGGTCCCCTCCTTGTTCATCAGCTGGACGCCGTACCGGCCGAAGTCCTCGACCGTGGGCACGTTGGCGAGCGTGGCGACCTTGCCGTCGCTCTTCTTCGCCAGCTGCAGGGCGTCGGCGAAGAGTTCGTCGTAGGTCTTCGGCGGGGTGCTGGGGTCGAGTCCGGCCTTCTCGAACAGGGACTTGTTGTAGAAGAGCGGGCCGGTGTTCAGGTACCACGGGAAGGCGAAGGTGCCGTTCAGGCCCGGGACCTGGTGGCCGGCCCAGGCCCCGTCCAGGTATTCGGATTTGTACGTGCCCGCGGCCTTGTCGAGGTCGAGGGCGAGGCCCGCCTTGGCGAGCGGGGCGACCAGGTCCGGGGAGACGTTGACGACGTCCGGCAGGGTGCCGCCGGCCGCGTCGGCGCTGATCTTGTCGGCGTAGCCCTCGGCGGGCTGGTCGATCCACTTCACATGGGTGCCGGGGTACTTCTTCTCGAAGTCCGCGATCAGGCCCTCGAAGTACGGCTTGAAGTTGGCGCGCAGGTTCCAGGTCTGGAAGGTGATGTCGCCCTCGACCTTGCCCGAGGCGTCGGTCGAGCCGCCGTCGTCCCCTCCCGAGCCGCAGGCACTCAGCGGCAGGACGAGGGCGACGGCAGCGGCGGCGAAGGTTCTGCGGGAGATGCGCACGGCGGCTGGGCTCCTTTGCAGGGGGATGCAGGGGGGATGGGGCCGAAGGTGCCGGGCCAGACTGTGCCCAGCGATTCCGTGAGGAGTCAATGGATTCGACCCAGCTAAAGTCATTAGTGACTCAAAATCCCTGCTCACAGCGGTGCGTTGGAGCTATTGCCGCCGGTCGCTAATGCGCTTTAGGGTAAGTGCGCTCAAGCGCATTAGCAGTTGGCCGGGATCGGACCGCACGGAATGGAGGGCCCAGCGTTGCCGGAGAAGCGATCACCCGCGCGCCGACCGACGATGAAGGACATCGCGCGCCGCGCCGGAGTCTCCGAGAGCGCGGTCTCCTTCGCCCTCAACGGCCGCCCCGGTGTCTCCGAGACCACCCGCGCCCGGGTCCGCCGGGTCGCCGAGCAGCTCGGCTGGCGCCCCAGCACGGCGGCCCGCGCCCTCTCCGGCGAGGGAGCGGCCACGGTCGGCTTCGTCCTGGCCCGACCGGCGGACACCCTGGGCGTCGACTCCTTCTTCCTGCAACTCGTCTCCGGCATCCAGGAAGTGCTGGCCGAACGCCATCTGGGCCTGCTCTTCCAGGTGGCTCAGGACGTGGCCGACGAGTGCGCGGTCTATCGGCGCTGGTGGGCGGAGCACCGGGTGGACGGCGTCCTGGTGGTCGACCCGCGCGCCGAGGACCCACGCCCCGACCTGCTGGACGAACTGGGCCTGCCCGCCGTGGTGATCGGCGGCGCCCCCGACGTGCGCCACCCCGGCCTGTCCACGGTGTGGGCGGACGACGCCGGCGCGATGGCGTCCGTGGTCGACGAGCTGACGGCGCTGGGCCACCGGCGGATCGTCCACATCGCGGGCCTCCCCACCCTGGCGCACACCCGGCGTCGTATCGCCACGCTGCGCGCGGAGGCGGGGCGCCGCGGCCTCACCGAGGTCCGCTCGGTGACCACCGACTACTCCGACGCGGAGGGCGCCGCCGTGACCCGCCGGGTGCTCGGCGGGCTCGGCGGTTCCCCTCCCCCGACCGCGCTGATCTACGACAACGACGTGATGGCCGTGGCCGGTCTCGCGGCGGCCGCCGACCTCGGTTTCCGCGTCCCGCAGGATGTGTCGCTCGTGTCCTGGGAGGACTCGGCACTGTGCCGCATGGTCACTCCCCGGCTGTCCGCCCTGTCCCGGGACAGCGCCGAGTTCGGGCGCACGGCGGCACGCGAGCTGATGGCGCTGCTGGACGGGGAGGCGGCCCGGGCGGTGGGGGTGCCGGTGCCGCGGCTCACGGGGCGGGGCAGTACGGGGAGTGCGCGGACGGCATGAGAGGGCGCTGCTTCATCGTTCAACCGCCCGGTTTCCTACGGTATCTAACCATTCGACACTTGCGGAACTCCGCGTTCGGAAAGATGCTGGAGATATCCAGGCCGGGCATTTCCCCAGGAACCGTAGCACCGTGGTGGCGATCGGAATCCTGCCGCCGTCCTCCTTCTCCGCCCGGCCGTCGGCCGACGGCTGGGTGCGCGTTCGCCCTCGTGGTGACAGACACGCACTTGAAGGGGAGCCGTCATGAACGCGCCGTCCGCGAGCGGGACGATCACGCCTCGCTACTGCGTCCAACCACCCCAGACCCAGCCCGTGTTGCGCCCGGACCTCAGCCCGGGCCGGTCGAGGGCGATCCTGCTGGTCCGCGCCAAGTGGATCAACGGCACGGTCCTGCACTACGCCTTCCTCGACCAGGGCGGTGACATCGGAGGCCCGGAGCAGCTGGAAGAGGTCCGGCGCGCCTTCCAGGCCTGGAAGCACCTCGGGATCGGGCTGGAGTTCGTGGAAGTGACCGATCCCACCGAGTCCGAGATCCGTATCGCGTTCCGGGAGCGCGACGGCTCCGCGTCGTACGTCGGCCGGGACAATCTACTCATCGGCACCAACGAAGCCACCATGACCTTCGGCTGGGACCTGACCACCCCCTACGGCAAGGCCACCGCGCTGCACGAGACCGGACACGCGATCGGCTTCGCCCACGAGCACCAGAACCCGTTCGCGGGCATCGAGTGGAACGAGGCGAAGGTCTACGAGGATCTCGGCAAACCGCCAAACAACTGGCCGCACGAGGTCACGTTCGAGAACATCCTGCGCAAGCTGTCGAAGGACGAGGTCACGGGCTCCGACTGGGATGTCCATTCCATCATGGAGTACAGCTTCGGACCCGGACTGATCGTGCGCCCCGAGGCCTACCGCAACGGCATCCCCGAGACACTGGGCCTGTCCGCGGTGGACAAGGAGCGCGTCCTGCAGTGGTACCCGCCGCTCGCCGCCCAGCCGGCCCGGCTCGAGGCGTTCCAGTCGACCCCGCTGCAGCTCGCCACCGGGGAACAGGCCGACTTCGAGATCGCTCCGACGGAGACCCGGAGCTACGAGATCGGCACGTTCGGCAACAGCGACGTCGTCCTGGCCCTGTTCGAGCGCGTCGACGGCGAGCTTCAGTTCGTCACCGCCGACGACGACAGCGGACAGGACCGCAACGGCCGCCTCACGGTCAAACTCCTCAAGGACCACAACTACGTGGCTCGGGCCCGCCTGTACTCCGCCTGGGGCAGCGGCTCGATCGCGCTCATGTACTGGTGAGCTGCGGCTCCTTCAGGCAGCGATGGGCGATCGTGCGCTGCCGGACCTTGACATCGCCGTGCACGAAGTCCCGGTGGTGCGCATCGCGGAAGACCAGGCCGCCGGCAGGCACCACCTCCAGCGCGGCATCGCCGGCGGGCTTCACGTCGACGGTCAGGACCCGGTCGGGCCGGATGAACTCCGGCGCCGGCCACGCATCCCGCTCGTCGGCGGTCACTCCCGGCTTCCGAGGGGGACGGGTCAGGACGCGCGGATCGCGGTCGGCAGCGGTGGTGTGCCGGTGACCGACATGACGAGGGAGTAGAGGGCGGTGTCGGCGGCGATGAACATGCGGTTCCGCTTGGCGCCGCCGAAGCGGATGTTGGCGACGGAGTCGGGGACCAGCAGGCGGCCGAGAAGCGTGCCGTCCGGGTCGTAGCAGTGCACACCGCCGTCCATGGCGGCGGCCCAGAGCCGGCCCGCGTCGTCGAAGCGGATGTTGTCGAAGTTGCCGATCCGGCACTCGGCGAAGACCTCGCCCCCGGCGAGGGTGCTGTCGTCCTGGACGTCGAAGACACGAACGTGGTTGGCCCTGCTGTCCGAGACGTACAGCCGGCGCTCGTCCGGCGAGAAGACGAGGCCGTTGGGCCCGCGGAAGCCGTCGGCGACCAGCCGTACCTCGCCGGTGCCCGGGTCGACGCGGTACACGTTGCAGGCGCCGATCTCGCTCTCGGCGCGGTGCCCCTCGTAGTCGCTGGTGATCCCGAAGTCAGGGTCGGAGAACCAGATCGACCCGTCGGACCGCACGGCGGCGTCGTTCGGGCTGTTGAGCTTCCTGCCCTGGAAGTGCTCGGCGATCACGGTGATCGAGCCGTCGTGCTCGGTGCGGGTGACGCGGCGGTTGCCCTGCTCGCAGGTGATGAGCCGGCCCTCGTTGTCCAGGGTGTTGCCGTTGGGGTGGCCGGCGGGTGAGCGGAAGACGCCGACCTTGCCGGTGGTCTCGTCCCAGCGCAGCAGGCGGTCGTTGGGGATGTCGCTCCACACCAGGTACCGCCCGGCCGGGACGTAGACGGGACCCTCGGCCCAGCGACTGCCCTCGAAGAGGGTCTCCAGCTTCGAGTCACCCGCCTGGCACCTGCCCGTACGGAACCGGTCATCGAGGATCTCGTACAACTGCGGTCGCTCGCCGGGCATGCCGTCACCTTCACCATCTGTCCGAATGTTGATCTGTCGAGTCAGAACTATGCAGAATGAGATTCGGCAGATCAAGCTCTTTACCGAAGGAGATACCGTGGACGACGTCGATCGGCAGTTGCTCGCCCTCCTCCAGGAGGACGCCACCAGGCCGTATACGGCGCTGGGCGAGGCCGTCGGACTGTCCGCGGGGGCCACCCACGAACGCGTGCGCAAGCTCCGGGATCGCGGGGTCATCCGCCGGACGGCCGCCGAGGTCGATCCCGCTGCCATCGGGCGGAACGTGCTCGCCTTCGTGATGGTGGACTCGACCCGGTGGGTGGGCGACTCCGGCGACCGGTTCGCCGCCATTCCGGAGATAGAGGAAGCACATGTGATCGCCGGAAGCGCCTCGGTCCTGGTCAAGGTCAGGACCTCCACCACGCAGCAACTCCAGGACGTGCTGCGCCGTATCTACGCGATCGAGGGAGTCAGCGGCACGCAGGCCACCGTGGTGCTCGAGACCTTCTTCGAGCGCCCTGTCACCCCGTGAGCCGCCACTGCACCGGCGGACTTCGCCCCCTCGACGTGCAGCCCCCGACCGTGCACAGTTCTCCCTACACGCTGATTGATACCGACGAGTATCCGAGGAGTGCCCGTGAGCAGCTGGGCCGGCCGGACCGCCGCCGAGATCGCCGCCGCCGTACGCGCGAAGGAGGTCACGCCACGGGAGGTGGTGGCGGAGCACCTCGCGCGAATCGAGCGGCTGGACGGCCGGATCGGGGCGTTCCGGAAGGTACGGGCCGAGGCCGCGCTCGCGGAGGCGGACGCGGTGGCGTCCCGTGCCGATCTGGCCGAACTGCCGCTCGCCGGTGTGCCGGTGGCGGTGAAGGACAACCTGGCGGTGCGCGGCGAGTCCCACCGCGACGGCTCGGCCGCGACCCCGGACACCCCGGCCGGCGAGGACCATGTGACGGTGGCCCGGCTGCGGGCGGCCGGTGCGGTGGTCGTGGGTCTGACGAACGTGCCCGAGCTGTGCGTCTTCGGCACCACCGAGGGCGTGTTCGGCATCGCCCGCAATCCGTGGGACACCTCCCGCAACGCGGGCGGCTCGTCCGGCGGCAGCGCGGCCGCGGTGGCGGCGGGCCTGGTGCCGATCGCGCTCGGCAATGACGGGATGGGCTCACTGCGCATCCCGGCGGCCAACTGCGGGCTGGTCACACTGAAGCCGGGGCACGGCGTGGTGCCGGCCGGGATCGGCAACGGCGACTGGTTCGGGATGTCGGAGAACGGTCCGCTGGCCACGACGGTCGAGGATGTGCGGCTGATGCTGTCGGTCCTCGCGGACGCCGAGTTCGTACGACGCGAGGGGCGGACACCGCTCAGGATCGCCGTCGCCCTGCGCAGCCCGCTCGCCGGGGTGAGCGTGAGCAAGCCGTATACGACCGCGGTGCGGCAGGCGGCCGGGGTGCTGGCCAAGGCCGGGCACCGGGTCCGGCGGGCCGAGCCGCCCTACCCGCTCTCCCTCAGCATCACTTCGCTCCAGCACTGGACGGCGGGTACGGCGGTGGACGCGGAGGGCCTCGACCCGGCGCGGCTGGCCCGGCGCACCCGGGTGCACGCGGCCGTGGGCCGCCGCTTCCTCGCCTCGGTCCGCACCGGCGACCAGCGCGAACGCCTCCGCGCCCGGCTGACCCCCTTCTTCACCGAGCACGACGTCCTGCTCACGCCGACTCTGGCCCGCCGCTCCCCCAAGGCCGCCCCCTGGCACAAGCGCGGCTGGCTGCGCAACATCGCGGCCAACTCCGCCTACTCCCCCTTCACCCCGCCCTGGAACCTGACGGGCTGGCCCGCGATGTCGATCCCCCTCGGCACCCTCCCCTCCGGCGCCCCCTGCGCCGTCCAACTGGTGGGCCGCCCGGGCACGGAGGAGGACCTGCTGATGCTGGCGGAGCAGCTGGAGAGCCTGCACCCGTGGCAGCGGACGGCACCCCTGGCGGATCAGGGGTAGCGGCGCCGGCATCCGTCGCGCAGCTCGGCCTCGGCAGCGCGGCCGCGGTCCAGCCACCGCGGCAGCCACCAGTTGGCCCGGCCGAGCAGCGTCATGGTGGCGGGCACCAGCACCATACGTACGAGTGTGGCGTCCACGAAGATCGCGGTGGCCAGGCCGAGCCCGAACATCTTGGTCGAGGGGTCCTCGGCGACGGCGAAGGACAGGAACACCGCCACCATGATGAGGGCGGCCGACGTGATGATCCGGGCGGTGCCCGAGACGCCCTGCACGATCGCCGTGTCGTTGTCGCCGGTGCGCAGGTACTCCTCGCGCACACGCGACAGGAGGAACACTTCGTAGTCCATCGACAGACCGAACAAAATGGCGAACAGGAACATCGGGATGAACGACACGATGGGCACCGTCGCTTCCAGCCCGATCAGTGTGCCTCCCCAGCCCCACTGGAACACCGCGACCATGACGCCGTAGGCCGCGCCGATGCTCAGCAGGTTCAGCAGCACCGCCTTGAGCGGTACGAGTATCGAGCGGAAGACCAGCATCAGCAGGAGGAACGACAGCGCCAGCACGGCGGCGACGAACACCGGCAGGCGTTCGCTGGTCCGTCGGCCCACATCGGACAGGCTCGCCGCGGCGCCGCCGACGTGGGCCCTGGCCGGGCCCCGCCCGACCGCGGTGGGTAGAACGCCGGTGCGCAGCCGGGCGACGGTGTCGGCCGTGGCCCGCTCCTGCGGGCCGGTGGTCGGGAACACCACGAGGGTGGCGATCCCCGTGGCCCGGTCTACCTGAGGCGGCGCGACGGACGCGATGCCCGGGTCCGCCGCGACCGCTGCGACGAGCCGGTCCAGCATCCCCGGATCACCGGCCGGGTCAGCGGCGATGACGAGCGGACCGTTGGTGCCCGGGCCGAACCCCTCGGCGACGAGGTCGTACGCGCGGCGTTCGGTGCGGCTGTGCGGCAGCGAGCCGTCGTCGGGCAGACCGACGCGCAGGCCGAGCACGGGCAGCGTCGCCGTCAGCAGCAGCCCGGCCGCAGCGACCGCGTACGGCACCGGGTGCCGGTTGACGTGCCCGATCCAGCGCTGCCAGCCGGACGCGGGCACACCGCCCGCCGCCGCGACCCGCCACCGTCCGGACTGCCCCGGCCGGATGAGCCGGCCCAGCCTCCGGGCCCGCAGGACCCGGCCGAACCGGCCTACCCGGGCCAGACGCGAGCCGGCTACGCCGAGGAAGGCCGGCAGCAGCGTCACGGACGCGACCACCATGACCAGGACGACGATCGAGACCGCGAACCCGCCCACCGTCATGAACGGCACGTTCGCGACCGCCATGCCGAGGATCGACACGACGACGGTGCTGCCGGCGAAGACCACGGGCCGCCCGGCCGTGGCCACCGCGCGCCCGGCCGCCTCGCGGGGATCGAGCCCGCTCGCGAGGTACTCCCGATGCCGGGCGAGCACGAACAGCGCGTAGTCGATGCCCACCCCGAGCCCCACCATGCTGCCCAGGACCGGTGCGAAGGTGGGGACCTCCGTCATCCCCGCGAGTACCGTCATCGTGGCGACCCCGACGGTCAGCCCGAAGACCGCCATGCCGATCGGCAGCGCGGCGGCGACGAGCGAGCCGAACGCCAGGAACAGGATCGCGGCCGCGGTGAGGATGCCGATCAGCTCGCCGGCGCCGCCGTCGGGGTCGGAGAAGACGTAGAAGAGGTTCCCGCCCATCTCGATGCGCAGGGGCAGCTCACCACGCAACCGGTCACCGAGGTCGACGAGGGCGTCGAGGTCCTTGGCCGACAGTCGGCTCTGGTCGGGGTACTGCACCCGCACGACCGCGATCCGCCCGTCGGCCGAGACCAGGCCGCCGCGCACGGCGGTGTCCCCGCCCAGGTCGAGCGCCCCCGCCGGGTCGCTCGTGTCGAGCACGTGCGGCAGTCGGCTCACCTCGGCCCGCAGCCGCGCGAGGGCGGTGCGCGCGCTGCCGTTGTCGAAGAACGTCGCCCCGCGGTCGAGGGGCGTGACGACCACCTGGGCGGTCATCCCGTCCTGGCCGGTGCCGGCCCGCTCGATCAACTCCGCGGCGCGTTGGGAGTCCAGTCCCGGAGCGGTCATCGAGTCCGCGGTCCGCCCGCCGACGGCGATCGCGGCGACGACGGCGAGCGCCGCAGCGAGCAGCCATGCCGCGATCACCCGCCACGGATGAAGGGCGGAGCCTGCGCCCAGACGGGAGAGGGTTTTCGAGAGCATCGGGTCCTCCAACGACCTTGCCGGCCGCCTCCGTACGGCCGCCGATGCCGAGGTTCGCCGCCGCGGCGCTCCGGGACATCGGCTCGCGAGCCGCGGATCCGTCCGCCCCGGGACGGAGTTACGCCCCATCCTTTCGGCCGATGCGCGCCGCGGCGCGCTCCCTAGGCTGAGAACCGTGCTGCGAGACGACGTGCGAACCCTGTGGAGCGAACCACGGCCGCCCGACCCGCCTGCCCGGGTGTGGCGGGACTGGGCGCTGCTCGCCGCCGGCCTGGGCGGTGTGGTGCTGGAGGCCACGCTGCGGGAGGACGTCGTGTGGCGTCCCGTGGCCGTCGTGTTCGCCGTCTGGCTGTGCGTACTGCCCCTGTGGCGCCGGACCCGCCCGCTGGCGACGGTCGCGCTCGCGTTCGCCGCGATGGTCGCGCTCCAGGTGGCCTCGCTGGTGGCCGCCCCGCGGGAGCCGGTCGGCCTGTACACCGGTCTGATCGTGCTCGTGCTGGTGTACGCGCTGCCCCGGTGGGGATCGGGACGGGAGATCGTGCTGGGCGGCGCGGTGATCCTCGCGGGCTTCGCGGTGTGCGCCGTCACGGACGAAACCCCGGCCGTCGACCAGGTCGTGGGCTTCGCCTTCCTGCTCCTGCCCGGGGTGATCGGGGCGTCCATACGGTTCCGGGCGACCGCTCGCGAGCGGCAACTGGAGCAGGTACGCTCCCGCGAGCGCGAGCGACTCGCCCGGGAACTGCACGACACGGTGGCCCACCACGTCTCGGCCATGGTGATCCGCGCCCAGGCCGGCCGAGTGGTCGCGGGCACGGACCCGGCCGCTGCCGTGGAGGCACTGGAGGGGGTCGAGGAGGAGGGGGCGCGCACGCTGGAGGAAATGCGAGCCATGGTCGCCGCGTTGCGCGACGGCGGGGCAGGCGCCGAGCTGAAGCCGCCGGCCGGTGTCGCCGACCTGGAGCGTCTGGTGCGCGCCCCGGGTTCCCGGCTCCGGGTCGACCTGGGCCTCGAGGGCGACTTGGACGCGCTGCCCCCGGCCGTGGACGCGGCCGTCTACCGCGTCGTGCAGGAGTCGGTGACCAACGCCATGCGGCATGCGGTGGGCGCGACCGAGGTCGTCGTCCGGGTCACCGCGGAGCCGCACCAGGTACGGGTGAGTGTGCGGGACGACGGCGGGCGGGTCGGCCGGGGCCGCGACGGCTACGGCCTTGCCGGGCTGCGTGAGCGCGCCGCCCTGCTCGGCGGGCGGTTGCGGGCCGGCCCCGGCGCCGACCAGGGCTGGCAGGTCGAAGCCGAACTGCCACGGGGAAGGGCGGACAGCGGTGTCCATCCGCGTTCTCGTCGCTGACGACCAGGCGATCATCCGTACCGGGCTGCGGATCATGCTGAACGCCCAGCCCGGCATCGAGGTGGTCGGCGAGGCGGCCGACGGGGAGGAGGCGGTGGGCCTGGCCCGCGACCTGCGACCCGACGTCTGCCTGTTCGACATCCGGATGCCCCTGCTCGACGGGCTGGAGGCCACCAGGAGGGTGGCAGGTCCCGGCGTCGCCGACCCTCTGGTCGTGGTCGTGATCACCACGTTCGATCTCGACGAGTACGTCTACGGCGCCCTGCGCGCGGGGGCCCGCGGATTCCTGCTCAAGGACACCGGGCCGGAGCTGCTGGCCCAGGCCGTACGCTCGGCCGCCGACGGCGAGGCTCTCATCGCGCCGAGCGTCACCGTGCGGCTGCTGCGGGCGTTCGCGGACCTGCCGGCCGGACGGCCCGCCGCCCAGCCGATCTCCCCGGTGACCGCCCGCGAGGAGGAGGTGCTCATCGCCGTCGCCCGAGGGCTGACCAACACCGAGATCGCCGACGCCCTGCGCATCAGCCTGAGCACGGTCAAGACGCACCTGGCGAGCCTGATGGCCAAGCTCGGCGCCCGCAACCGGGTCGAGATCGCGATGTGGGCCTATGAGACCCGCCGGATCATCCCGGGAACCTGAGGCCGCACCACGGCACTTGTGCCGGACCCCGGCTCGGAGTTCTGGTCGAGCGCCTTGTACATGATGTGCAGCCCCACCCTGCCCCGGCGGGGGTGGTCGAACGCCTGCGGGATCGTGGCGAGGACGGTGAAGCCGAGGGACTGCCACAGGCCGACCGCGGGGTTCGTCTCCACCACGGCGTTGAAGACCATCGCGTGGTAGCCGTGGGCCTTCGCCTCGGTCAGGACGTGTTCGGCAAGGGCTCGGCCGATGCCCTGGCCGGTGTGGTCGGGGTCGACCATGAAGCCCGCGTTGGCGACGCCCGCGGCGGGGCCGCCGTAGTTCGGGGTGAGGTAGGCCGAGCCGACCACGGCGCCGGTGGGGTCCTCGGCCACGTAGACGCGCTTGGCCGGGCTCATCCACAGGGCGCGGGCCGCCTGCTCGGAGGTGTCGGGATCCCAGGCGTAGGTCTCGGCGGCGGCGACGATCCGGTGCCAGAAAGGCCAGATGTGCGGCCAGTCCTCGGCCGCGGCTTCTCTGATCAGCATGGGCGTGAGTCTGCCACGCCCATGCGTGCGGCGATCGCGGCGAACCGGCCCGGAGGGTCAGTCGACGCTGGGCAGGATGTGGGGTTCGGCGAGGTCGTCCTCGTAACCCGCGAGGCGGATCGGGGCGGAGCGGGCCCACACGTCGAGGCTGCCCAGTTCTCCGGGCCGCCGGCGGCCGCGCTCCGTGCGTTCCTTGGGGCGTTCGTCGCGATTCGTCTTCTCCGGTGTCACCGCGCACTCCTTATGTGTCGGGTCACCCTCGGGGCATACCGGACAGCTTGCGCTCCGATGCTCGTCGCCCGCTCGGGTCTGAATGGAAGGCCAGTCGGACGCGGTGGCGCCGGTTCGGACCAGGGGTGTGGGTGGGACCCCGTATTGCTGTCCATGCCCTCCAGGTTAACCAAATGAGCGGGGGTCCGCTCGATAGGGAGTGCAAACAAGGTGTAACTATCGGAAGTCGATTGCCCTCCAATGCCCCTCAATATGCCGCTATTTGTCACATCTCGCATCACCCGCCCACCGTGGGATTCACCCACTCGGCGGACATGCGGCGCAGTTCAGGTGCCGTTGGCCGGGTCGCAAGGTCGCCATGATCTGCTGGCGGAGGGCAACGGCCGTCTCCCGGAAGGACTGACGCATGGAGCTGCGCAGCGTCGAGGAGCTGATGGATCTGCTGTACGCCGGCCGGCACCAGCACGCGCTGCGAACCGCCGCGCTGCTGCGCCGCAGCCGCCCTGCCGACAAGGAGCTCCAGGTGGCGGGGCTGGTGCACGGCATCGGACCGGTGCCGAGCCCGGGCGACGAGGCCGGGCGGGCCCGCGGCGCGGCCGCCGCGGTGCGCCCGCTGCTCGGCGAGCGGGTGTTCCGCCTGGTTCGCGGGTACTCCCACCCCACCGGACCCGCCGACGACGATCTGCTGCGGCTGCGCCAGGCCGCCGAGGAGGGCCGCACCGCGGGCTTCGACGCCGGGGTGCTTGAGGACTGGCGCACCGTACTGGAGCTGGTCGCGGCCCGGCATTCACGGCTCGACGCGTAAGCGCTCCGCTGTGGGGGCCATGATGGGCCGTCGGTTGTCTGCAGCACCGTCGTGGCTGGTCGCGCCCACGCTGCGGAGCCGCACATCGACACAGCCCCGCGCCCCTTCGGGCGCGCAACCCCTGGTTTCTGACGGTCCGTCATGAGACGGTACGGCGATGACCTCGTCGTACGGGCTCAGGGGCAGGGCGGCAGTCGTCACCGGCGGGACGCGTGGGATCGGGCGTGCCGTCGCCGAGGCCCTCGCCGCGGCCGGTGCGCTGGTCTGCGTGACCGCGCGGGACGCGGCCGAGGTGCGGCGCACGGCCGCCGAGCTGGGCGGGATCGGGCTGGCCGGGAGCGTGGCCGATGCGGGGCATCCCGAGGAGCTGACGGATCTCGCGCTGCGCGAGTTCGGGCGGCTGGACGTCCTCGTCAACAACGCGGCGACCAACCGGCCGTACGGGCCGCTGATGGAAGCCGGAGCGGCGGCCTGGCGGGAGGCGTTCGCGGTCAACGTCGAGGCGCCGCTGCGGCTGGTGCAGTGCGCCTGGCGCGGGTGGATGCGGGAGCACGGCGGAGCCGTCGTCAACGTGTGCACGGAGGGTGCCGGGCATGTGGGGCCGCACGTCGGCGCCTACGGCACCACCAAGGCGGCCCTGCTGCATCTCACCCGGCAGCTCGCGGGCGAACTCGCGCCCCGGGTACGGGTCAACTCGGTCTCCCCCGGGCTCGTCCGCACCGAGATGGCGCGGTTCGTGTGGGAGCCGGGCGAGGCGGAGGTGGCCGCGGGGCTGCCGCTCGGGCGGATCGGGGAGCCTGAGGACGTGGCACGGGCCGTGGTGTGGCTGGTCTCGGACGCGGCCGACTGGATCACGGGCGCCGATCTGCTGGTGGACGGCGGGACGCGGGTGCGGGCCGCTTCCGGGGCAGGGGTGTACGCCGTGCACGAACGCCTGCGCCGGGTGCCCGAGGTCTAGACGGCGACGCGAGCCGGCCCCCGAAGGGCCACAGGCCCTCTGGGGCCTGCAAGGGGAGTTCAACCACGAAGAACGCGTCGCCTGCGCACCGGGCACCCCGGCACGACTCTTGGAGGCTAGATCATCGGCGGCCCGACGGGCCACCGGTTTCCCGCCCCCGGTTCACCACTTGCCGGGCAGGTAGTCCTTCAGGAAGACGCCGTACACGTCCTCGCCCTGCTCGCCGCGCACGACAGGGTCGTAGACGCGGGCCGCGCCGTCCACCAGGTCGAGCGGCGCGTGGAAGCCGGCCTCCGCCAGGCGCAGCTTGTCGTAGTGGGGACGCTCGTCGGTGATCCAGCCGGTGTCGACGGAGGTCATGAGGATGCCGTCGGTCTCGAACATCTCCTGGGCGCTGGTCCGCGTGACCATGTTCATGGCGGCCTTCGCGGCGTTGGTGTTCGGGTGTCCGGCGCCCTTGTAGCCGCGGCCGAAGACGCCTTCCATCGCCGAGACGTTGACGACGTAGGAACGGCCACTGGTGGCCTTCTTCGCGGCGTCCGCCATCGCCGGGCGCAGGGCGCTGATCAGGATGAACGGCGACGTGTAGTTGCACAGCTGGGTCTCCAGCAGCTCGACCGGCGAGATCTGGTCGATGGTCTGCACCCAGGTGTTGGTGTCGACGACGTCGGGGACGAGACCGCCCGCGTCGATGGCGGTGCCGTCGAGGTGCCGGGCGACGCTGGCGTTGCCCGCGACCAGCGCGAGGTCGGCGACCTTCTGCGCGTCCAAGCCGCTGGTGCCGAGGGGCAGTGCGGCGATGCCGTCCACGGCGCCGGAGTTGAAGGCGCCGATGACGTGGTGGGCGGGCAGCTCACCGGCGGGCAGCGGGGCGCTCTCGCCCTCGACCAGGGCGGCGTACGCGGTGGGCAGGCGGCGTACGGTCTGCGTCGCGTTGTTGATCAGGATGTCGAGCGGACCCGCCTCGGCGACCCGCTCGGCCAGGGCCACGGCCTGCGCCGGGTCGCGCAGGTCGATGCCGACGACCTCCAGCCGGTGCATCCAGTCCGCCGAGTCCTCCATCGCCTTGAACCGGCGGATGGCGTCCTTGGGGAAGCGCGTGGTGATGGTCGTGTGCGCGCCGTCGCGCAGCAGGCGCAGCGCGATGTACATGCCGATCTTGGCGCGGCCGCCGGTGAGCAGGGCGCGCTTGCCGGCCAGGTCGGCGCGGGCGTCGCGCTTGGTCCGGTTCAGACCCGCGCAGTCCGGACAGAGCTGGTGGTAGAAGTAGTCGACTTCCACGTACCGCGTCTTGCAGGTGTAGCAGGAGCGCGGGCGCTGGAGTATCCCGGCGATCTTCCCGGCCTCGGTGACCGACGACGGCAGGATGCCCTCGGTCTCGTCGTCGATGCGCTGGGCCGAGCCGGTCGCAGTGGCCTCGGTGACCGCCTTGTCGTGGGCGGTCTTGGCAGCGCGGCGCTCCTGGCGGCGGCGCTGCTTGACCGTGCGGTAGATGCCGGCCGTGGCCCGGCGCACCGTGATGGCGTCGGGGTGGTCGACCTCCAGCTTGTCGAGCTCCTCGAGCACGCTGAGGCAGACGGCCAGCCGCTCGGGGTCGATGCCGGGGCCGTACTCGACCTCGTCCATGGCCGTCGGGCCGTCCTCTGTCACCGTCATCGCGCTGCCGCTTCCCTGATCACCCGCGCAGCGCTCCGACTCGCGCCCGCTTTCGAACGGGGAATTTTACGGAGCACGGGGCCCACCCGCCAAACCGCTCCCGCACACCGGGCTTCACCGAGCCCGAGGACCACACCACAACGGCCCCATCGGCCCCATTCGATCACACAGACCACAGCGGACCCGTCAGCCGCCGACGGCGCATCCGCCCCACCGGGGCCACCCGCACCACCCGGCGACGAAAGCCGCAGGGGTGGTACGGGTGGGAAACCGGGCCCGGCCGAAGACCGGGCGGTGTTCAGGCCTCGCAGACGGACAGCAGCATCTCCACCTCGTCCGAAACCGCCCGCGCGAACACATCGAGGTCCGGCACGGCCCGCGCGTCGGCGACGAGCCCGTAGTGCACGCGGCCGCGATACGTGGAGATCGCGACCGCCAGGGACTGACCGGGGGCGAGCGGGGCGAAGGGGTAGACCTCGGCGAGCTGGTTCCCGCCGAGCTTCAGCCCGAGCCCGGGCAGCGGCACGCTGGTGACGAGGATGTCGAACCAGAGCCGCGCGGCCTGGCCGACCAGCGGCCCGCCGAGCCGGTGTCCGAGTGCGGGCACATGGTCGGCGAGCAGGGCGACGGCCCCGGCGCCCCGGTTGGGACCCGCGTCCTTGTTGCGGACCATCGCCGTACGCACGGTGTCGAGCCGGCGGAGCGGATCGGGGTCGTCCACCGGAAGCCGTATCAGGTACCCGGAGAGCCGGTTGCCCTGTGGGTGGGCGGCGCGCGGGCGGCGCCGGGAGACGGGGATGAGGGCGCGGGGCGCGACGCCCTCGCTGCCGTCGCCGCGTTCGTCCAGCCAGCGGCGCAGCGCGCCGGCGACGACGGCGATGAGGACGTCGTTGACGGTTCCGCCGGCACTCTTGCGGACCCGGTGGACGTCGTCGATGTCCAGGACGACCCCGGCCGTGCGACGGGTACCGCTGGGCGCGGAGGTCAGCGCGGACGAGGGGCGCATGCCCAGGGTCGAGCGGGCCAGGGAGGCGCCGATGTCGAGGGCTCGGCCCACGTCGGAGAGGGTGCCCTTGACCAGTTCGGGGACGAGTCCGGGCAGCCGGCGCACGTCGGAGAGCAGGTTGCGCGGCGGCTCGATGGCGCGGGGGCCGCGCTCGGGCAGGTCGACCGGGTCCAGGACGCCGGCCGCGAGCTTGAGCGCGCGCAGTCCGTCGGCGAGGGCGTGGTGGAACTTGAACAGCACGGCGAAGGAGACGCCGTCCTCGCCGGGCAGGACGTGCGCCTCCCACGGCGGCCGGCCGCGCTCCAGCGGCCGTTCCATCAGCCGTCCCGCGGCCTCCTGGAAGTCGGCAGTCGGGGCGTGCAGCCGTACGTGGTTGAGCGGGTCGAAGTCCGGATCGGTCTCCCGGGCGGCGCCGCCGAAGGCGAGGGGCTGCCAGATGTCCCGGATGCGCATGCGCAGACCGGGCACGGCGGCGGCGCGCGCGGCGAGCAGGTCGGCGGCGTGGGCTCCGGCGGTGGGCGAGTGTGCGGTGAACACGCCGAGTGCGCCGAGGTGCATCGGGTGCCGTTCGGACTCCATGTTCCAGAAGGCCAGGTCGAGGGGAGCAAGCAGGTCGGAAGTCAAGGGCTTGCCTCGCACGTCGTCGACGGTTGGATATATGCAGTCAATCCCCGACCCTCGATTACGGTCAAGTACGATCAGGCTACGCTCAGTTAACAGCAGATTAAGTCCCGCCCCTGCGAGAGGGGCGGGACTCAGGAGACTCCTGAGGTCACTTCAGCACCGGTGGTGCCGCCTGGGGTGACGTACCCCACTCGGACGGGCGCGGGCCGACCGTGAACGCGAGGGAGCGCGTGGAGCGCAGCGCGTCGGTCGTCAGATAGGTCCGCGTGTGGGGCGTCCCGTCCGCGCGGACGGCCTGGACGTAGCGGTCGCTCGCCGAGGTGCCGGGCGCGGTGACCGTCAGCCGGCCGCCGGGCCAGAAGCGGCGGTCCAGGGTGAGGTCGACGCGGTCGAAGACCGGGGTGGACAGGCCCCAGGTGTCGTAGCCGGGCTGGATCGGGAAGAGCCCGATCGAGGACAGCACGTTCCAGGCGGACATGGTGCCGAGGTCGTCGTTTCCGGTCATGCCGGTGGGTCCGTCGGTGAAGAGGGTCAGCGCCGCGTGGACGACGTCCGTGGTCTTCCAGGGCTGCCCGGTGGCCAGGTAGGTGTAGGGCGCGATGAGGTCGGGCTCGTTCATCGGGTTGTACTTGTCGGCGTTGTAGTAGTTGTACGCGTCCCCGTGCACCCACACCTCGCGGGCGGTCCTCCCGGGGTCGGCCAGCAGCCGGTCGTAGGCGAAGAAGGAGTCCAGGCGGTCGTTGGCCGCACGCTCGCCGCCGATGAGTCCGATCATGCCGGGCAGGTCCTGCGGGACGAGCCACTGGTACTGCCAGGCGGTGCCCTCGTGGAAGCCGATGCCGCGGGCCGGGTCGGCCGAGCCCGTGAAGGCGCCGACGGCGTCCCGGGCGCGGAAGAAGCCGATGGAGGGGTCGAAGACGGTCCGGTAGTTCTGCGCCCGGGCGGCGTAGCGGGCCGCGTCGCGGGTGTGGCCGAGGCCGCGGGCCATCTGGGCGAGCACGGCGTCGGCGAGGGCGTACTCCAGGGTGACGGAGGCGCCGTGGTGGTAGTCGGAGTCGCCCATCTTGGCGAGTGGGTGGCTCTTGTCGTAGGGCGCGAAGCCGTGCGCGATGTACTCGGCGTTGGCCTCCCGGCCGATGCCCGGGTAGCCGGTGGGCGGCACCCCGTCGGCGTTCTTCCGCAGCGCCCGGTAGGCGCGTTCCTCGAACCCCTTGAGCAGGCCCATCTGGTAGGCGGTGGTGAGGAACGGGGTGACGGGGTCGCCGCTCATGGTGTTCGTCTCGACCGGGCCGTAGCCCCACTTGGGCAGCCAGCCGCCGTCCTCGTCGACCTTCACCACCGACCGGGCCATGTCGCGCGCCTCGCGGGGCGCGAGCAGGGCGAGGAGCTGGGCCTGGGTGCGGTAGGTGTCCCACAGCGACCAGTTCTGGTAGTACGTGAACCGCTCCGCCCGGTGGACACGGCGGTCCCAGCCGGTGTAGCGGCCGTCCGCGTCGCTGCCGATGTTGGGCGCGAGGAACGAGCGGTACAGCGACGAGTAGAAGGTGCGGCGCAGGATCGGGTCGCCGCCCTCGACACGGACCGTGGCGAGCCGCCGCTCCCACGCCTCGCGGGCCCGGTCCCGTACGGCGTCGAAGGACCGGCCGCCCTCGGCGCGCAGGTTGACGGCGGCGCCGCGCGCGTCGACGTACGACAGGGCGGTGGTCGCCTCGACGGTACGGTCCTTCGTCGCGTCGAAGCGGACGTAGGCGCCGCCGCCTCCGGTGCGGGCGCCCGGGGTGACCGTGGCGCCGTCCCAGGTGCCGTACGCCGTGAAGGGCCGGCTGAAGCGGGTGATCGTGTAGACGGTGTAGGGGCCGGTGTCACGGCAGAAGCCGTGGCCGGTGATCGCGGTGCGCACGGTGTGGTCGTCGAGGATCTCGACCGTGCTGCCGACCGGCTTGTGCAGCGACTGACGCGCGTTCAGCAGGACGTTGGCCTTGTCGGTGGCCGGGAAGGTGAAGCGCTGCACTCCGGTGCGCCTGCTCGCAGTCAGCTCGGCGCGGATGCCGGAGCCGAGGCCGACGCGGTAGTAGCCGGGGCTCGCCTCCTCGTCGGCGTGCGAGAAGCCCGCCGCGTACTTGGCGTAGTCCGTCTGCGTGACCTCGCCCGTGGTGGGCAGCACAGGCAGGTCGCCGCCGATCCGGCAGCCGACGCCCGAGAGGTGGACCAGCGAGAAGCCGCGGACGGTGCGCTGCGTGTAGTCGTAGCCGGTGCTGTGCCCGGTGTCCGGGGAGAGCTGCACCATGCCGAAGGGCACGGCCGCGCCGGGGAAGGTGTTGCCCTCGTTCTGGCTCCCGATGAAGGGGTTGACCAGGTCGGTGAGGTGGCCGTCGGTCCGCTCGGCGGCCCGTGCGGCGGGGGTGGCGATCAGCGTGGACGCTGCCAGCACCCCGGCCAGGCACAGCCGCGTGCGCCGGGTCCCTCTCATGTCGGATGACCTCCGATGGTTCGACATCGTTGCCTGCATCGTGAAGGCCGAACGAGGCGAACCCCGGCATTCCGGGAGGGTGATGACAAACGCGTCGCGGTCGGAAGCGGTCTGACGGTGCGTCCGCCAGGAGGGCAGGAGGGCAGGAGATCAGCGGCCAGGAGATCAGGAGGTCGAGGGGGCAGGGGATCTCAGGAGACCCGCTGCCCCTTCCCCAGGGCGATCACCCCGCCCTTGGAGACGGTGTACAGCTCGGCGTCCCGCTCCGGGTTGACGCCGATCGTCGCGCCGGGCGGCACCTCGACGTTCTTGTCCAGGACGGCACCGCGGACGACCGCACCCCGGCCGATGTGCACGTTGTCGTGCAGCACCGAGCCCTGCACGACCGCGCCCGGGTCGACCCGGACCCCCGGCGACAGCACGGACCGGGTGACCTGACCGCGGATCAGGCAGCCCGCGCTGATGATGGACTCGCTCGCCATGCCGCCCGCGTTGAAGCGGGCCGGGGAGAGCTGGTTGGAGTGGGTGTAGACGGGCCACTGCCGGTTGTAGAGGTTGAAGGCGGGCCGCTCGGCGATCAGGTCCATGTGGGCCTCGTAGTAGGCGTCCAGGGTGCCTACGTCCCGCCAGTAGCCCTGGTCGCGGCTGGTCTCCCCGGGCACGTGGTTGGCGCTGAAGTCGTAGAGCTGTGCCTCGCCGCGGCCGGTGAGCTGGGGCAGGATCGAGCCGCCCATGTCGTGCACCGACTGGCTGTCCTCGGCGTCGCGTTGCAGCGCCTCGATGAGGGCCTTGGTGGAGAAGACGTAGTTGCCCATCGAGGCGAACACGCACTCGGGGTCGTCCGCCAGACCGGGCGGGTCGGCGGGCTTCTCCAGGAAGCGCTCGACACCGATGCCGTCCGAGCCCGGCGTGATCACCCCGAAGGAGGAGGACTCCGAGCGCGGCACCCGGATGCCGGCCACCGTCACGCCCGCGCCGCCCTCGATGTGCTGCTGCAGCATCTGCCGCGGGTCCATGCGGTAGACGTGGTCGGCGCCGAACACGGCCACGCACTCGGGCTGTTCGTCGTGGACGAGGTTCAGCGACTGCAGGATCGCGTCGGCGCTGCCCAGGTACCAGCGCGGGCCGAGGCGCTGCTGGGCCGGGACCGGGGTGACGTAGTTGCCGAGCAGGCTGGACATCCGCCAGGTGGTGGTGATGTGCCGGTCCAGGGAGTGGGACTTGTACTGGGTCAGCACGCAGATGCGCAGGACGTCGGCGTTGACGAGGTTGGACAGGACGAAGTCGACGAGCCGGTAGGTGCCGCCGAAGGTGACGGCTGGTTTGGCGCGGTCCGCGGTGAGCGGCATCAGGCGCTTGCCCGCTCCGCCCGCCAGAACGATTCCGAGAACCGAAGGTCCACCACGACGCATGGCCGCTCCCCTCACCCTGGTTGAACCATGGCTGCCCCGAACAGACCGGACTAGGCCTGTTTGAGGATCTCCTCGTACAGCCCGGCGGTGCGCCGGGCCACCGCGTCCCAGCCGAACTCGCCCACCACACGCTCCCGTCCGGCCTCGCCCATCCTTCGGGCCGTCTCCCGGTCGCCGAGGACGGCGTCCAGTGCATGGGCGAGGCCCGCCTCGAAATCGTCGTCCACGTCGACGAGGAGGCCCGTGCGACCGTCCGCGACGACCTCGGGGATGCCGCCGACCCGGGAGGCCACCACGGGCGTGCCGCACGCCATGGCCTCCAGGTTGACGATGCCGAGGGGTTCGTACACCGACGGGCAGACGAACACGGCGGCGTGCGTGAGCAGTTGGATCACATCCGTGCGCGGCAGCATCTGCGGGATCCAGAACACGCCCTCGCGGACCCGGCTCAGCTCCTCGTGCAGATCCCGGAACTCGCGGTCGATCTCCGGGGTGTCGGGTGCTCCCGCGCACAGCACGACCTGTGCGCGCGGGTCGATGTCCCGTACCGCGCGCAGCAGATGGGGCACGCCCTTCTGGCGGGTGATCCGGCCGACGAACAGGACGTAGGGGCGGGCGGGGTCGAGGCCGGTGCGGGTGAGGGCGTCGGTGCCCCGGTTCGGCCGGTAGAGCGTCGTGTCGATGCCGTTGTGCACGACGTGGACCTTCGCCGGGTCCAGCGTCGGATAGCAGGCGAGGATGTCCTCCCGCATGGCTCCCGACACGGCGATCACCGCGTCCGCGGCCTCGACCGCGGTGCACTCGGCCCAGCTCGACAGGGCGTATCCGCCGCCCAGTTGCTCGGCCTTCCAGGGGCGCAGGGGCTCCAGCGAGTGGGCGGTCATCACGTGCGGGATGCCGTGCAGGAGCTTGGCGAGGTGGCCGGCGAGATTGGCGTACCAGGTGTGGGAGTGGACGAGCTCGCGGCTTTCGAGGGCGGCGGCGATGGAGAGGTCCACGGAGAAGGTGCGCAGCGCGTCGTTGGAGCCGTCGAGGACGGTCCAGGGGCGGTGGCGTACGACACCGACGCCGCGCCCCTCGCCCCAGCAGTGCACCTCCAGGTCCACCAGGGAGGTCAACTCGCGGGCGAGGAACTCCACATGGACGCCGGCGCCGCCGTACACGTCCGGAGGGTACTCCCGGGTCAGCAGTCCCACACGCACCCGACAACCCCCTTGCCACGGCGGCACGTTCCCTTCATGGTCACCCAGAAGCGGCGTCCGGGGAAGAGCGCGGCGGGCGGGTGAAGCAGCAGTCGCCGCAGACTCCGCCGCCGGGGACTCGGTAGTACAGGCAGCAGCTGCGGCGGCGGAAGGCCGTGCCGCTGCGGGTGCCGGTGGTGCGCAGGAGGGGGTGGGCGAAGAGTTCGCCGGTGAGGCGGCGGGCCCGGTCCGCCACCTCGGTACGACCCCTCGCGCGGGCCCAGCGGTCCAGTTCGCGGGCGGCTCCGGCGAGCGCCGAGGCGGCGTTGCCCCACAGCAGGCCGGCGGCGACACCGTAGCGGGACCTCAGGGTCTCCCCTAGGGGTTCGAGATGGCCGTGCAGCACGGTGTCCGCGAGCGTCGCCGCGTCCCCGGGCAGCGGGCGCACCTCGGTCAGCCACAGGTCGTCCGGGGCGGTGGCGGCGGCGTCCCAGCGCAGCAGGCGCGGGTCGAGGTCGGGCAGGAGGCCGTACAGGGCCGCACAGGCCAGGGCCGGGGACCACAGGCGGGCGGCGAGTCCCTGCTGGCTGATGGAGGCGGCGACCCGCGGCTCGGTCGTGCGCAGGCGCTGCCCCACTGTCTCGACACGGAAAGTCAGCTGATTTCCATAGACATCCGATGGCCCCGAAACATCCGATGGCCCCGCTTCATAGGTCTCCGCGAGCGCCGGCAGGGGCTCGGAAGCCGGCTCCGGCATCGCTCCGACGGTGCGGAGGACGAAGAAGCCGCCGAGCGGGCGGAGGGCGGCGAGTTCGGGGTCGAGGTCCACGAGGAGCACTAGTACCAGGCTTGTTCGCGGCGCGGACCCCGGGGTGTCCACCCGCGGTCACCCCTCTTGGGGATGATCGCGCGGTCGGCGTACTCCATCGGTAGTAGGACGCATTGCGTGCTCAGGTACGACGACGGGAAGAGACCCGAGCGGGCAGAGTGTTGACCATGGAAGCCGACCGTACGCCGCGCCGGACCCGGGGGTCCCGGCTCACGCAAAGGAGCTGCAGATGAGCGCCCTGGCGTTGTCCGTGCTCCTGTCGTTCGTCTCCGCCGTCGCCTACGCCGGCGGAGCGATCGTGCAGGAGCAGGTCGCGGTGTCCTCCCCCGACGGTTCGTACATGCCCCTGCGCCGGGCCGGCTGGTGGGCGGCGCTGACACTCAACGGGCTCGGCGGCGTGCTGCACGTCGTGGCGCTCGCCTACGGCCCGCTCAGCCTGGTGCAGCCGCTGGGCGCTCTGACCATCGTCTTCGCCCTGCCCATGGCGGCGCTCTTCGTCTCCCGCAGGGCCGGGGCGGCCGCGTGGCGCGGCGCCATCATGGCCACCGTGGGCCTCGCGGGCCTGCTGTCCCTGGTCGGCACGTCGGACGCGCACTCCCTCGACGGCGCCCAGCGGACGGCCGTCGCGCTGGTCACCGGCGGAGCGGTCGTGGCGCTGATGATCGCGGGCCGGGCCGTGCACCGGCACCCGGCCGTGCGCAGCGTGCTGCTGGCCACCGGCTCCGGCATAGCCTTCGGCATGTCGTCCGTGTTCACCAAGACCGTGGCAGTCGACTGGGACAGCGGGATCAGCCTCGGCGACCTGCCCTCCCTCGCGGTGATCGGTGTGTTCGCGACCGCCGGCATCATGCTCTCCCAGGCCTCCTACCGCGGCGGCGGCCTCGCCGCGCCGCTGGCCACACTGACGGTGGTCAACCCGGTGCTGGCCGCCGCGGTCGGCATCATGATGTTCGGCGAGACGTTCCGCTACGCCTCCACGGGCACCGTGCTCGCCCTGGGCTGCGGCGTGGTGGCCGCGGGCGGTCTCATCCTGCTGACGACGGAGCGGCTGGAGCCCGCCCCGGCGGAGCCGGTTGCGGAGACGGGGGCCGGCGCCGCGGAGGTGCTCGGGAGCGTGCCCCGGCAGCGGTCGGCGGCGGAACCGACGGACGCTGGGAAGGACGGGAAGGCCGGAGAGGCCGGAGAGGCCGGGGGCGATCCTGCCACGGAGGACCTGGGCGTGCCCGACAGCTCCCTCGTCCCGGACGTGCCCGCCCTCCAGGACGTACGTGCCCTCCAGGACGTACGTGCCCTCCCGGACGTGCCCGCCTTGGAGGACGTGCTCGTGGCGGCTCCGGACGGCGGTCGCGGAGGGCGCGGCGGCGTCATACCGGCCGTCTACGCCCTCCCCGCCGCGTACCTCCCGCTGTCCGCCAGCTTCCATATCCCGGTGCCCGTCGTGGAGCGGCACCGTACGCGGGTCACATCCTGACGCCGCCGGCCCGGAGATAGGCGACCGGGTCGATGTCCGAGCCGAAGCCGGGCCCCGTCCGCACCTCGAAGTGCAGATGCGGGCCCGTGACGTTTCCGGTGGACCCGGAGCGGCCGATGCGCTGGCCCGTGGACACGCTCTGCCCGGCCCGCACGGAGATGGCGGACAGATGGGCGTACTGGGTGTAGCGCCCGTCGGCGTGCCGGATCACCACCTGGTAGCCGTAGGAGCCGCCCCAGCCCGCGGCGACCACGTGTCCGGCCGCCGCCGCGTGGACGGAGGTACCGGTCGGCACGAGGAAGTCGACGCCGGTGTGGTAGCCCTTCGACCAGTGCGACCCGGCCACGCGGTAGCCGGTGCCGATGGCGCCGTGCACCGGGGCGACGAGCGAGTGACCGCTGCCGTGGCTCGGGCGCTGGTGCGTCTTCTTGTCCGAAGGCGCTTTCCGCTTGGGCGACTTGGACTTCCCGTCGGTGTGCGTGTCGGGCGCCGGGGAGGCGGCGCTGCGCAGGCTGAGCCGCTGGCCCGGCAGGATCAGGTCGGGATCGGACCCGATGGCGGCGCGGTTGCCCGCGTACAGCCGGCGCCAGCCGCCCTGGACGTGGTGCTCGCCGGCGATGCCGGAGAGCGTGTCGCCGTGCACCACCGTGTACATCTCGGCCTTGCCGGCACGGGACTGCGGGGTCGTCTGCGGCTGCACGTCCGGCACGGAGCCGGTCCTGCCGATCCTGCCGGTCTTCGCCGGGCGGGTCGCGGCACTGTCCGTGTGCAGCTCGGGCGCTTCGCCGCCCCGGGTCAGTCCGGCCCGTACCGAGCACACCGGCCAGGCGCCGGGTCCCTGCCCGTCCAGGACCTTCTCGGCGACGGCGATCTGCTGGTCCCTGGTGGCGAGGTCGGCGCGCGGCGCGTAGCGGGTGCCGCCGTAGGCCTCCCAGGTGGACAGGGTGAACTGCAGCCCGCCGTAGTAGCCGTTGCCGGTGTTGATGCTCCAGTTGCCGCTGGACTCGCAGGCGGCGACCTTGTGCCAGGTGGACGCGTCGGCCGCGTCTGCGGTGGCGGCGGCGACCAGCGGGATGGCGAGACCGGCGCCGCCCGCCGTGACCGTGAGTGAGGCGCGGTTGATCCTGTTCGGCTGGTACCGGCGATGCCGGCCGCGTACGGCCATGTCCGAAATCCCCTCGGCATGCGTCAGGAGCGCAAAAGTAAGCGCCGCGAACAGGCCATGACAAGACGGCAAATCAGCCGCATGCCGCTCCCAAGTGGCCGGGAACGGGCCTTCCTTGGCGAGATCGGCGGCGAGCGACGGCGGCACTGAGGAGACGGGCGCCTTCCGTGCGTACACATGCGTGGCGGGTCGGATGTGCGCTCGCCGTAGCGGCACGTCAGGATGGGCTAGCGGGCCCGTACTGACGGAGCCGTAGTCACGAGGCAGTTAGGGAGCAGGCGGTATGAGCACTTCAGCGCAGATCGGTGTTACGGGCCTCGCGGTCATGGGCCGCAACCTCGCCCGGAACTTCGCGCGCAACGGCTACACGGTCGCCGTGCACAACCGCACGGTGTCGCGGACGCAGGAGCTGGTGGAGGAGTTCGGGCACGAGGGCGACTTCATCGCGGCCGAGACCGCCAAGGACTTCGTGGCGGCCCTGGAGCGCCCGCGCCGTCTCGTCATCATGGTCAAGGCCGGTGGCCCGACGGATGCGGTGATCGAGGAGTTCGCCCCGCTCCTGGAGCCCGGCGACATGATCATCGATGGGGGCAACGCGCACTTCGCGGACACCCGCCGCCGTGAGAAGGCGCTGCGCGAGCAGGGCATCCACTTCGTCGGCATGGGCGTCTCCGGCGGCGAGGAGGGCGCGCTGCACGGTCCGAGCATCATGCCGGGCGGCCCGAAGGAGTCCTACGACTCGCTCGGCCCGATGCTGGAGAAGATCTCCGCGAAGGCGGCCGACGGCGCGCCGTGCGTCACGCACGTGGGCCCCGACGGCGCCGGTCACTTCGTGAAGATGGTCCACAACGGCATCGAGTACGCCGACATGCAGCTGATCGGCGAGGCCTACCAGCTGCTGCGGGACGTCGCCGGGTACTCCCCCGCGCAGATCGCGGACATCTTCCGCACCTGGAACACGGGTCGGCTGGACTCGTACCTGATCGAGATCACCGCCGAGGTGCTGTCCCACGTGGACGCGGCGACCGGCCGGCCGTTCGTGGACGTGGTGGTCGACCAGGCCGAGCAGAAGGGCACCGGCCGCTGGACGGTGCAGATCGCGCTGGACCTGGGGGTGCCGGTGTCCGGTATCGCCGAGGCCGTGTTCGCCCGGTCGTTGTCGGGTCACGCGGCTCTGCGGGCCGCCTCCCAGGGCCTGGCCGGGCCGAAGCCCTCGCCGCTGAGCGAGTCGGAGGCGGCCGCCTTCGCCGACCAGGTGGAGCAGGCGCTGTACGCCTCGAAGATCGTGTCGTACACGCAGGGCTTCCACGAGATCGCCGCGGGCAGCGAGGAGTACGACTGGGACATCGACCTGGGCGCGGTCTCCTCGATCTGGCGCGGCGGGTGCATCATCCGGGCAGCCTTCCTGGACCGCATCCGTGCCGCGTACGACGCCCGGGCCGATCTGCCGAGCCTGCTGTCGGACGACGCCTTCGCGCAGGAGATCGCCGCGGCGCAGGACGACTGGCGCGAGGTGCTGATCGCGGCCACCCGGCAGGGGGTGCCCACGCCCGGATTCGCGGCGGCGCTGGCGTACTACGACGCGCTGCGTGCGGAACGACTGCCTGCGGCGCTTACGCAGGGGCAGCGGGACTTCTTCGGGGCGCACACGTATCGGCGGGTGGACCGGGAGGGGTCGTTCCACACGCTGTGGGGTGGGGACCGGAGTGAGGTTTCCGCTTAGGCCTGCCAGGGGTGCTTTGGGCGCCTAGTGGGAGGTGCGGGGTGCGGTCCGGTCGCGTGTGCGGGTGTTTCGTGGCTGGTCGCGCCCCTTTGGGCGCTGGATCCGCCCGGGGTTTTCAGGTGAGGGGTGGACCCGGTTCCGGGCTTGGTTCGGGTTCCGGGCCTGGGGGGATCGGGGACGGTGAGGGTTCCGGAGGGCCGGGGGCCGGTGGTGGGGTGGGCACCGGCGGTTCTACGGGCTCCGGGGCCGGGGCCGGGCCCGGTTCCGGGGGTGGGACCGGGGTCGGGTAAGGGTCCGGTGGAGTGGGGCCCGGGGCCGGTGGTGGTCCCGGGGATGCTGGGTCGGGGTACGGGCTCGTCATCGGGGGCCTCCGAGCAGTCGCCGGCGTCGCCTGGACTACTCCCCGCGTACCCGGGGCCCGCTCGGCCACTCACCCGACAGCGGCGGGCGACGGGCCCGGGTGGCCGGATGGCGTCGGTGTGCTCAGAAGCGTCCGGGGTGGGCCCGCAGCCAGTCCTTCGCGGCCTCCAGCAGCTCCGGGTCGGCGGTCGGGGCCACGTCGGGGTGGCGCTCGGCCCACTTGATGACGTACGGGCACAGCGGGGCGACCGGGATGCCCTCGCGCTCGGACACCGCGTACAGCTCACTGGCCAGTGAGCCCGCGATGCCCTTGCCCTCGTGGGCGGGCTCCACGATGGTGTGGACCGGGACCAGGGCGCGCGCGGGTGACTCGAGGACGAAGTACTCGATGTGGCCGACGACTTCGCCGTCACCGACGGCCTCCAGGCGGCCCGCCGCCCGGTCGTCACGAATCTCGATGTCACTCATGGGTACGCACGCTCCTGGTCCTCGTCCGCCGGTCAGGCCGAGACGGCCTGCGGGCTGCGCTCCTGGTCCGAGCCGGGCACCGGCTCGGACGGATCGGCGCCGAGGGACACGATCCGGTTGCCGCCGTCGACGTGCACGACCCGCGGCTTCAGCTCCCGCGCCTCGGCGTCGGTGACCTGAGCGTAGCTGATGATGATCACCAGGTCTCCGGGGTGGACGAGGTGGGCGGCCGCACCGTTGATCCCGATGACTCCCGAACCGCGCTCCCCTTCGATGACGTACGTCTCCAGGCGGGCGCCGTTGGTGATGTCGACGATGTGGACCAGCTCGCCGGGCAGCAGGTCGGCGGCGTCGAGGAGGTCGGCGTCGATGGTCACCGATCCCACGTAGTGCAGGTCGGCCTGGGTGACGGTGGCGCGGTGGATCTTGGACTTGAACATGGTGCGCAGCATGGAGAAACTCCCGATTTGTCTGCTCCCTGCCTGCGCTTTTGCAGGTCAAGGGCGGTCTTCGGAGCGTACAACGATTCGCATGTCCGGTCAGCTGCCCCCTGGTGTTGCAGAACTCACGCTGCCCAGTGGCTGACTTTCCTGACGCATCGCCAGGAAGGACTCGTACGGCGCCTTGCGCGCCCTGCACCGTCTGAGCCTCATCGACCACACCCCCGCGCTCCCCCACCAGGCGGTACGTGTCCACAGCCTCATCCAGCGCGCGGTCCGAGACTCCTGGCCCGTCGGCGCACACGACACCATGGCCCTTTCAGGCGATGATGTCGGTACCTCTCGCGGCGAGTGCTGGCGGCCGCAGGCGGCGACTTCGGCAAGGTCCGCGGCTCGGAGACGATCGGCTTCTCGACATTCTTCGAACTGACCGGTGTGGATCTGGTGATCACCGGCGTGAATGTGGCCAAGCACAGCCCCGCCATGTTCTCGCGCCGACTCACGCCGGACCTTCCCGCGGCCGACGCCGTGGCCCTGTCCATGAGCCTCCCCCTGATCTTCAAGCCGGCGCGGGTGGATGCAGAAGTCCCGGTCACGGAGTTCAATCGGGATCCCCCCGCATACCAGGGATTCTGGGTGGACGGCGGGGTCCTGAACAACCTCCCCATACCTGTCTTCGATGCGAACTTCGTGGATCCGGCTCGGGCCGCCAGCGGCACGGAGCCCCTGAACCCGCAGATGGTGGCACTACGGCTCACTGAAGGAGCGCCCGGACTGCTCCCGCCACCGCAGGACCCGGACACCTTCGGCCTCGGCGCTTTCCTTGCCGCCCTGGGCGAGACCGTTCTGTACCCCTCGGAGCGCGGCCAACTGCGCAGTCCTGCGGAAGCTGAGCAGACCATCGACCTCTACACCTAAGAGCTCGAGACTACGGAGTTCGCACCGTCCCCCGAGAAGTCACGACAGCCGATCGCGGCCGCCGAGTCGAGCTGCTGCCGTACAACCCGCAACGCGCTCAGGAGATGATCGGGCACTACGAGAACGAATTCATGACGCTGATCGTCGACAGCGACGGTGACACGATGACGGTCGAATGCCGGATCAAGCCGGAGATCCGCACGGCGTCCGAGAGGGAGCTGCCGCCGGACCTGCCGCCGGCCGGGCTCGGTCTGCTTCCCGGAAGCGGCGACGAATACGTTGTCATCGGCGGCGGCTTGATCGGTCAGCGCGGTTTCCTCACCCGCGACGCGGACGACGCCGTCATCGGGGCCGACCTGGCCGGACGGCTCTTCAACCGGGTTCCGACACGTACCGGGTGAGACGGGGAACCCGTGAGACCGGTCTCGTCCTCACGGAAGGCTGGGGCACGCGAACCCGGTGCCGTTCGGCGTGAGGACGAGGCCCTGCTGTCGGCGACGGAGTTCGCCGCCCCCTCGTACTGGATGCTCCCCTGGGGAGCGGCCGGAGCGGCGTCGGCGGGGAAGGCGGAGACAAGGCCCTCGGCGAGTACCGCGGTGGCCGTCGCGCAGATCGCGGCCAGTCTTCGCCGTGAGTGACGCATCGCTGCCATCTGAGGGATCCTCCTCAATCGGTGGTGCGGTGGCGGGGTTCATCGTGGAAGCCGCCTCGTGGCCGGCGCTTTCCGCGTGTTGTCAGGCGACGCGGAGGATGCTCTTGCCATGGGTTGCGCCCTCGGCAAGGTGCTGCACCGCCATGGCCAGGTCCCCGAGGGCGTACTCGGCGCTGATGTCCGTGCGGGCCTTGCCGTCGGCCACGAGGCCGATTGCGCGGCGGGCACTGTCGGCGAACCGCTCGGGTGGGTCTGGCTGAGCAGGTTGCTGTTGCAGGTCAGCCGCCGCGCAACGTCCCCGGTGCATGCCAAGGTGCAGATCGCCACCCTCACCGATGAGGGCCACGCACTGCTGGACCGCGCCTACCAGGAGGTGGTCATCCTCGAGCGCGCGCTCACCGACGCGTTCACGTCCTCCGAACACGCCGCACTCTGCGAACTCCTGGAACGCGCCACCACCCTCCTGATCCAGCAGACGCGCCACGCGACAGCCCCGCACGCCACCGAGGAGAGGAGTCACTAACGGGGCAGACACGGCCGGGACATGAGGCAGAAACGGCATGTTCCTAATTTCTGTCGCACGACAGGAACTCCACAGGAACAAGCCTCCGCGACAGGGGACCGCCATGACCGCGACCACCGATCCCGCACCGCCGCCCCCTCCATCCGCCGACGACACGGACGACGGCACGCTCGCCACCTTCGGGTACCGCCAGGAGCTGCGGCGGCAGATGGGGCGCTACGCGTCCTTCGCCGCCGGGTTCTCCTTCATCTCCGTCCTGACCACGGTCTTCCAGTTCTTCGCCTTCGGCTACTCCTTCGGCGGGCCGCTGTTCCTGTGGACCTGGCCCGCCGTGTTCGCCGGCCAGCTACTCGTCGCCGCCTGCTTCGCCGAACTCGCCGCCCGCTACCCCATCTCCGGGGCGATCTATCAGTGGTCGACCCGGCTGAGCAGCCCGGTTTTCGGCTGGTTCACGGGGTGGATCATGGTGATCGGCCAGGTGGTCGTGGTCGCCGCCGCTGCGCTCGCACTGCAGGTCGTGCTGCCCCCGATCTGGTCCGGTTTCCAGCTCGCCGGCGGCGACCCGGCGCCCACCACGGCGACCGGGGCGGCCAACGCCGCCCTTCTGGCTCTCGTCCTGCTGGTGCTGACCACGGTCGTGAACGTACTCGACAACCGCGTCATGTCGGCCGTCAACCGGATCGGTGTCACGGCCGAGATCATCGGCGCGGTCCTCATCATCGTGCTGCTGTTCACCCACGTGGAGCACGGTGCCGGCGTGACGCTGAGGACCGGCGGCCAGGGCGGTACGGTCACGGCGCTGCTGGTGGGCTCGTTCACCGCGGCCTACGTCCTCATCGGCTTCGACAGCGCGGGCGAGATGAGCGAGGAGACCCGCAACCCGCGGCGCACCGCTCCGCGCACCATTCTCAGCGCCTTCGCCGCGGCGGGCATCCTGGGCGGCCTGCTGCTGCTCGCCGGCCTTCTCGCCGCACCCAGCCTCTCCGACGGCCGCCTCGCCACCGAGGGACTGAGCTACGTCCTCACCAGCAGCCTGGGCGACGGCGTGGGCAAGGTGCTCCTCGCGGACGTGGCGGTGGCCGTCGCCGTGGCCACACTCGCCATCCAGACCGCCGGAAGCCGGATGCTGTTCTCGATGGCGCGTGACGGGATGCTGCCCTTCTCCGCACGGCTGGCGAAGGTCTCGCCGCGCACGGGCATGCCCTTCGTCCCGGCCCTGGTGGTGGGCGTCCTGGCCGCGGCGCTCACGCTCCTCAACCTCGCCTCCCCGGAGGCGTTCCTGGCCATCGGCACCACGTGCATCGCCATGCTGTATCTCGCGTACGCCGGGGTGACCGCGCCGATGCTGGTCCGGCGGCTGAGCGGGCAGTGGCCGGCGACAGACCGCGGCGACCGTGACGAGCTGGGCAGACCACTCTTCTCGCTCGGCCGCTGGGGCCTCCCCGTCAACACGCTCGCCGTCGTCTACGGGCTGTTCATGACGGTCAATCTCTCCTGGCCGCGCCCCGAGGTGTACGACCCCGCGGGAGGCCACTGGTACTTCCAGTGGTTCACGGTCCTGTTCGTCGGCGCCACGGTCGCCGCCGGTGCGGTCTACATCCGCCTCGGAGGGGCTGCCTCCGCGGCGCGAAAGCCGGGACGCAGGGAACCGGCCGAGGCCGTGCGCATCTGAGCGGGTACGCGTCCCGGGCGCGTCGTCACCGCTGCGCCGCGAGGAGTTGCTGCCCCTCGCGGCGCAGCGGTGCGAGGGAACGCTCCGGCACGCCCGCGATCCGCAGTGCCGCGTCGGCCGTCGCCACCGCAAGGGCCGCCGGGTCGCGGGCGGGGTCGGCACGCCGGATGAGGATCACGCTTTCGGTGAGGCCGAACAGGAGGTCCGTACGGAGTGCGCGTTCCTGGGGGCCGAGCGCCGCGCCCCGCTCCGTACCCACCAGCAACTCTCCGTAGGACGCCTTCAGTTCGGCCCGGACCCGATGGAAGACGGCGAAGCGTTCCGTCTGCACCTCGGGCAGGAGGTACAGGGCCCCGAGGTTGTGCGGGCCACGGCACAGCAGCATGACGTCGGAGTGGCACAGCGCCCACAGCCGCGCCTCGGCGGCTGCCCCGGAACAGGCCACCAGTTCCCGTGCGACGTCCAGCGAGGGGCGGACGGTCCCTTCGAGCAGTGCGGCGAGGATCGCCTGTTTGCCGTCGAAGTAGTGGTAGAGGGACGCCTGCCGCAGTCCGGCCCGTTCGGCGACCGCCCGGGTGGACGTCGCGGTGTAGCCGTGTGTGGTGAACAGCTCGGCCGCGGCGGCCAGAACCTCTTCGCGCGGCTCCAGCCCGCTGGCGGGCCGCTCCTGGGCGCGCGGGCGGCCGACTTTTCTGCCGGCGGACGGACTCACCCCGTGATCCTCGCACAGGACAGCGGGCTCCCCTGGGGCCGAGCTGCCGGAGTGAGGTTCCGGCCACCACCCCGAAACACGCGGGCAATGGCTGTGACTCGCCCGGCGCCTAATTTCTGTCGCACGACAGAAATAGCGTCGAGTCGGAGGTTCAGCCGTGGCGACAGCTTCAGCTTCAGCTTCAGCTTCAGCTTCAGCTTCAGCTTCAGCGACAGCGTCGGCCTATGGTGCCCGCGACCATGCTCGCGCCCAGGACGGCACGACATGCGACACCATGCCCGTGCTCCCCGCGAGCGGCTGGCCGGCGCCCCCCGAGGGCGTCGCCGCCGGCGACCTCGTGTGGGCGGAGACCGTGGCGGGCGGCAACTACACCCACAAGGTCCTCGCCCGCGGCACCGAGCTGCGCCTGACCGACCTCACGGGCGACGCGTGCGCACACGTCCTGCTGTACAGCGCCGACCGTCCCTGGGAGCGGCTCAACACGGCCGACACGGTCAAGGTGTTCTGGAACGCGTACCTCGGCGAGGGACATCTCCTCCTGTCGGACCAGGGCCGGGTGCTCGCCTCCGTCACGAAGGACACCTCCGGCCGGCACGACGCCCTCACCGGCACCTCCGCCCTCGCCCGCAACACCGAGCGGTACGGGGACGGGGCCCCGCATTCGGCCTCCCCGGCAGGGCGTGAACTGTTCAAGCTCGCCGCCCTCAAGAACGGCCTGAGCCCGCGGGACATCCCGCCGTCCGTCTCCTTCTTCCAGGGCGTACGGATCGCCGAGGACGGCACCACCGGGTTCACCGGCTCCGCCGGGGCCGGCAGGTCCGTCACGCTGCGCGCCGAGCAACCGCTGACGGTGCTGATCGCCAACGTCCCGCACCCGCTGGACCCGCGGCCCGCGTACGTCTGCGGACACCTCGAGGTCGTCGCGTACCGGGCCAGGCCGACGGCACCCGGCGACGTCCTGTGGGACGCCACCCCCGAAGGCCGTCGCGCCTTCCTCAACACCGCCGACCACCTCGACGCCAGGGGGATCGCATGACCGCCGCATCCGCTCGCACACACCACGTCGTCCTGGACCAGACCGTCCCCGCCCGCGCCGCATGGTCCGCCGTCGTCCGCAAGGGCCGACTGCTGACCATCACGGACCTGCACGGCAACCAGGCCGCGGACTTCCTCGTCTACGACGCTCACGACACCTCCGTGCGCTACAGCGCCCCCGACACCGTCCAGGCCCAGGGCAACATCTTCCTGACCACCGGCTCGGTACTGCTGTCCAACGAGCACACCCCGCTGATGACAGTCGTCGAGGACACCTGCGGGCGGCACGACACCGTCGGCGGCGCCTGCTCCAAGGAATCCAACACGCTCCGCTACGGGCACCACACCTGGTCGCAGCACGCCTGTGTGGACAACTTCCTCAGCGAGGGCAGCAAGCACGGTCTCGGCAAGCGGGACCTGGTGTCCAACATCAACTGGTACATGAACGTACCCGTCGAGAGCGACGGCACCCTCGGCATCGTCGACGGCATCTCGGCACCGGGCCTGAAGGTCGTGCTGCGCGCCGAGACGGACGTCATCGCGCTGCTGTCCAACTGCCCGCAGATCAACAACCCCTGCAACGGATTCGACCCGAGCGCCCTGCAGGTGACGATCACCGAGCCGGAGGAGAGCTGAAGCCCATGGCGTTCGACACCCTGCTGGTCGCCAACCGTGGTGAGATCGCGTCGCGCATCATCCGCACCGCCCGCAGGCTCGGCCTGCGCACCGTCGCGGTCTACTCCGACCCGGACCGCGGGGCCGAGCACGTCCGGCTGGCCGACGAGGCCGTACGGCTCGGCCCGGCCCCTGCCAAGGAGTCCTACCTCGACGCCTCCCTGGTCCTGAAGGCCGCCAAGGACACCGGAGCCGGTGCCGTCCACCCCGGCTACGGCTTCCTGTCCGAGGACGCCGGCTTCGCCCGCCGCTGCGCCGAAGAGGGACTGGTCTTCGTCGGCCCCACCCCCGGGCAACTGGAGCTCTTCGGCGCCAAGCACACGGCGCGCGCCGCCGCGCAGGCGGCCGGCGTCCCACTCGCGCCCGGCACCGGTCTGCTGCATTCCGTGGAGGCGGCCCTCGCAGCGGCCGGGGAGATCGGCTACCCGGTGATGCTCAAGGCGACCGGCGGGGGCGGCGGTATCGGCATGCAGGCGTGCCACAGCGCCGACACCCTCGAAGGCGCCTGGGAGCGGGTACAGCGCGTGGCCGCCGCCTCCTTCTCCTCCGCCGGTGTCTTCCTGGAACGGCTCGTCGAGCGCGCCCGCCACGTCGAGGTGCAGGTCTTCGGCGACGGCGAGGGCCGCGTCGTCACTCTCGGCGACCGCGACTGCTCGCTCCAGCGCCGCAACCAGAAGGTCCTGGAGGAGGCCCCGGCCCCGGGACTCCCGGACGCGGTACGTGAGCAACTGGCCACCGCGGCCCGGGACCTGTGCGCGTCCGTGAACTACCGTTCCGCCGGCACGGTCGAGTTCGTGTACGACGCTGACCGCGGGAAGGCCTACTTCCTCGAGGTCAACACCCGCCTCCAGGTCGAACACCCGGTCACCGAGGAGATCTACGGAGTCGACCTCGTGGAGTGGATGCTGCGCCTCGCGCAGGGCGACACGACCGTCGTCACCGTGCCTCCGGCACCGAAGGGCCACGCCGTCGAGGCCCGTATCTACGCCGAGGACCCTTCCCGCGACCACCGGCCGAGCGCGGGCCTGCTGACCCGCGTCGCCTTCCCCGAGGGCGTCCGCGTCGACACCTGGGTGGAGACCGGCACCGAGGTCACCACCTCCTACGACCCGATGCTCGCCAAGGTCGTCGCGCACGGCGGCGACCGTGCCGAGGCGCTCGACAAGCTGGACGCCGCGCTCGCCGCGACCCGCCTCGACGGCATCGAGACCAACCTCGGCCTGGTACGCGCCGCGCTCCAGGACGCCGGCGTACGTCGGGCGGCCCACTCCACCGCCTCGCTCGCCACGATCAGCGACCCGACGCCGCGCATCGAGGTCGTTACGCCGGGGACCCTGACCACCGTGCAGGACTGGCCCGGACGCACCGGCCACTGGCAGGTCGGCGTCCCCCCGTGCGGTCCGATGGACGATCTCTCCTTCCGGCTCGGCAACACCGCGCTCGGCAACGCCGAGGGCACGCCCGGCCTGGAGTGCACCCTCCAGGGCCCCGCCGTCCGCTTCACCCACCCGACCACGGTCTGCGTGACCGGCGCCCCCGCACACGTCACGATCGACGGCATCGCCGTACCCCAGTGGGAGCCGGTCACCGTCGAGGCCGGACAGACCCTGGCCGTCGGCGCGCCCGACGGACCCGGCCTGCGCACCTACGTGCTGTTCGCGGGCGGTCTGGACGTACCGGAGTTCCTGGGCAGCGCGGCCACCTTCACCCTCGGCCGGTTCGGCGGGCACGGCGGCCGTGCCCTGCGCGCGGGCGACGTCCTGCAGGGCGGCGAGCAGCGCCGGGAGACCTCGGTCGTGCCCTTCGGCCGGCGCCCGTCCTTCGGTGGCGAGTGGCGTATCGGCGTGGTCGAGGGCCCGCACGCCGCCCCCGAGTTCTTCACCGACGACGACATCCGCGACTTCTACAGTGCGGACTGGAAAGTGCACTTCAACTCGGCGCGCACCGGTGTGCGCCTCGTCGGCCCCAGACCGCGATGGGCGCGTACGGACGGCGGCGAGGCGGGCCTGCACCCGTCCAACATCCACGACACGCCCTACTCCGTCGGCGCCGTCGACTACACCGGAGACATGCCCGTCCTGCTCGGCCCCGACGGGCCCTCTCTGGGCGGCTTCGTCTGCCCCGCGACGATCGTGACCGGACAGCGCTGGAAACTCGGCCAGCTCCGCCCCGGCGACACGGTCCGCTTCGTCCCGGTGACCACCGAGGCCGCCGCCCGGCTGCGGCGGGACCCGGTCGCGGCCCCGTGCGCCGACCGGGAGGCCGTCGTCGACGGCGGCGTCCTCGCCCGCCTGGACCGGACCGAGGACCGCCCGTCGGTCACGTACCGGCGCAGCGGCGACGACAACCTCCTCATCGAGTACGGACCGATGCAGCTGGACCTGGCGCTGCGCATGCGGATCCACGCGCTCGCGGAGGCGCTGGCCGGGCAGCGGCTCGACGGCGTCCTCGACCTGACCCCGGGCATCCGCTCCCTCCAGGTGCGGACGGACCCCGACGTCCTGCCGCAGGAGAAGCTCCTCGAGATCGCCCGGCGCACGGAGGAGGAACTCCCCGCCCCCAACGCGCTGGTGGTGCCCAGCCGGATCGTCCACCTGCCGCTGTCCTGGGACGACCCGGCGACCCGCGAGGCCATCGCCCGCTACATGGCGGGCGTACGCGACGACGCCCCCTGGTGCCCCTGGAACATCGAGTTCATCCGCCGCGTCAACGGCATGGAGAGCGTCGACGACGTGTACCGCACCGTCTTCGACGCCGAATACCTGGTCATGGGTCTGGGAGACGTATACCTGGGCGCGCCGGTCGCCACGCCACTGGACCCGCGGCACCGGCTGGTCACGACCAAGTACAACCCGGCCCGCACCTGGACCGCGGAGAACTCGGTCGGCATCGGCGGCGCGTACCTGTGCGTCTACGGCATGGAGGGCCCTGGCGGCTACCAGTTCGTCGGCCGTACGACACAGGTGTGGTCGGGCTGGCAGCAGCGCGGCGCCTTCGAGCCGGGCAGTCCGTGGCTGCTGCGCTTCTTCGACCGGATCAGGTGGTACCCGGTCGACGCGGACGAACTCCTGGAACTGCGCGCGGACATCACGTCCGGCCGGTTCGTGCCGAGGATCGAGGAGGGCTCCTTCTCGCTCGCCGCGTACCAGCGGTTTCTCGCCGACAATGCCGAGTCGATCGACGAGTTCCGCGCCCGGCAGGGGGGGGGGGGGGGGGGGGGGCGCGCGGGCGGGGGGGGGGGGGGGGGGGGGGGCGGCGGGCGCGGGGGGGGGGGGCCCCGCGCCCGCGCCCGCCGGCCCCGCGCCCCGACGCC